>JADKAL010000004.1 GCA_016715325.1 Methylococcaceae bacterium | reverse complement strand
GTTAATCTTACTTTGCCATTTATCCGCCTTTAAAATGTAACCAATATGTAACCGTATTTGCAGTATATCGCGGAATACAAATCAGCACAAATTACGACGATAAATTATTAAATTATTGATTTATATTTTATTACACTTTATGATGAATGGTAATCAACGCTAATCAATGCGTTAACCTTAGATTCGTAATCAGTAGGTCGTGGGTTCGATTCCCGCCATTGGCTCCATAAAATCAGTGACTTATAATATTTTTTCAGAGTCGTTTTTATTGACCGTAGCTAAATCGTAGCTAGAAAGTCCCGATTTGGTCAATTGGAATGCCGCCAACCGATCTACATACCCGGCCAAATGGTCACTGGACAGATGGCCATAGCGCCGCACCATCTCCGCCGATTCCCAACCGCCCAACTCCTGTAGCACATTCAACGGCGTCCCACTTTGCACATGCCAGGATGCCCAGGTATGCCTCAGGTCATGCCAGCGGAAATCCTTGATGCCCGCCCGCCGTAACGCTTGCCGCCAAGCTTTGGTGTTCACTTGGATCACCGGCTTGCCCTGGTAGGTAAACACATAAGTCAAGTGCTTACCTATCTGGGCGCAGATGAGAGCGACAGCCACTTGCGACAACGGCACCGCAATTGCCCGCCGTGCTTTGGCTTGGTCGGGATGAATCCAGGCGCACCGCCGAGTCACATCGACCTGTGACCATTGCAATCCCGTCACATTGGCTTGCCGTAAACCCGTTTCCAGGCTAAAACCCGCCATCGCTTGCAAGTGATCCGGCAATTCTGCCAGCAACCGCTGCGCTTCCACGGGTGTCAACCAGCGAATCCGGCGGTTGGGTTCCGGCAGCAACCGAAACTTCGGTACCTTGTCCAGCCAGTCCCATTCCAAGGCGGCTTTCCGAAGGATGGAACGGATCAATGCCAGCATCCGGTTAACCGTGCCGTGGCTAACTTCATGCCCCAGCTTGGTTTGCACCAGTGTTGCCAAACAATCGCGGTTGATCTCCTCCAGTGCCACACCTGCCAAATACGGGTCAAGCCAGCGCAAGTGCATTAGATCATCCTTGCGTGAAGCCTTATGCTGTGTTTCGTCCAGCCACCGCACCACCGCTTCATTCCAGGTATACTGCCGTTTAGCGCCCAGCTTCGCTTGTTCCCAAAGCTGTGCCTTCAATCGGTCATGGAATTCCTGCGCTTTTGCCCTGTGGGACGTGCCAGCGCTTTTTTGTACAATGCGTCCGTTGACGGTGACCTTGACCCACCAAACGGACGAGTCTTTGCGTTTAAAGAGTGACATAGGTTGTTCTCCTGTTCACCCTGCAATGTTCGCCGACCATAGTTTGACCGGATATAGTCGACCAAGTCAACCTCGACGAATACCCAGCACTTGCCGACCTTTGCGCCAGGAATAACCCCAGACTTGGCTTTAGATTGCAAAGTGACAGGATGGATATGCAGAAGGGCAGCGGCTTGTTGCAGGTCTAAAGTCTTCATGCAAGGCCTCACATTGGAAGGTGACGGTAAAATCAGTCCCGCTGACTTTTCATGCGGGTTAAAATTGCCAGAGTTGAACAATTTGCTGATAAAATAGCATATTTATCTACTATAATAAAGCGCTTATAGTAATATAAAATAATAACCAATATTATTGCTATAATAAATGCTTTAATATCAATAAGGTATTTGTACAAATAAATATATTATTATTCCAATGCATGAAAACACTCTATTCTTCCGCTGAATCCGCCTATTCATTATTAGAGATTCCCTACCATGATTGGCTAAGCATCCAGGAATCGCCTTTATTTCTCTTTATCCCAGACCAAGATGACAACTATTGGCTATTCCTACAACAGTCACCATCACTATCCCAGTATTCAGGGTTAGTGTCGTTATTGAAGGTCGGCGGTGAACTGTACAAGTTTGATGGCAAGAACCGAAAAGCACTGTGGCGATCCGGCAAACTGCAGCCGCCTGACACCTTGATGGCGCAGGTATTCGACATATCAGAAGTCGAGTTCTCGGCTTTAAATGCCGAAATGCAAGCTAAACGAATTAATACACTACCAACCAATGAGCTAATCCAGGGGATTTATGAAGAACTCGGCTTAAACTTTACCTCAGAACGCATCAAGAGCGGTTTCATCAATGAAGCGATCAACATCGCCTTACGGGGCAGGCCGAGAGCCTTGCAAGACAAACGGCTGAGCCATGAACGCGAAGACATCGACCTCAAAAAAGCCATCAAGCTCTTCAGTAATGAACTAACGTTCATTGACAGCATTAACCCCAAGCCCGATATTTTTGTCACTGGAGTATTGGCCGGGGCGTTGATCATGCTGGGCACACACAGGGACTTGCAAGAATTTTTTACCCGGGTGAACAACCGGCAAGGCGAACATAAAAACAACCTGGAAGACCCGGTCGCTGGTCTGGTCAGGACTATCGAACGGCACCGTATCGACGACCGGTCGATGCCCGCTATGTTGTCGGTCGAATTATGCCGGAAAACCATCCAGGCCGTCACCCTTTGGGAAGAAGGCGTTGAATCGCCCCTGTATTGGCGCAGGAAATTGGTCTCAGGCATAGACCATATGCCCTATATTCGGGAAATGAAGCGGGCTAAGCACATTGATGGACAAAGGGATTTGTGAATCTGATTTTAACTATTTGCGCCTAACACTAAAGGTAGTGTAATTATGCTAAAGCAAGCAAAGCAATAGAAAGGATATGTCACGGATTGCTTTCAAGCACAAAAAAGCGCATCATTCGATGATATTATTGGAGATCAACCATGAGAACGACAATTGTTTTAGATGATGACTTGTTGGCCAAAGCCCAGGCATTGACCAGCTTGCAGGAGAAATCCAGTTTGGTGAAGGAAGCATTGAAAGCCCTAATAGAGCGGGAAAGCGCTAAAAGGTTGGCAAGTTTGGGCGGCAGCGAGCCACAACTGGAAGCTATTCCGCGACGGCAAACTGTCGCCTAACATGATGGTTCTGGTCGATACCTCGGTATGGATCGATCACCTCCGGGGAAATGATCCACTATTAACCAGTTTACTGTTGCAGAATTGTGTCTTAAGCCATCCCTATATCCGGGGTGAATTGGCATTAGGGAATTTGCGCCAACGAGATACGATATTGGCTGCGCTAGATAACTTGCCACAAGCACCGCTGGTGTTTGCCGATGAAATCAATTATTTCATCGAAACACATGCCCTGTATGGCTTAGGTATAGGGCTAATTGACGTACACCTGCTAGCCTCTATCCAATTAACTGGTCATGCAAGGCTTTGGACACGGGACAAGCGCTTACTCTCGGTCGCCTTACGGATGAACTTGGCATATGATTGTTATCTCTAGACTTAATACTAATGTGCACCAATTTACATAACACAACAGGAAGTAACTTCAATGCTCAAGAAGGAACAATTTTCTTCGTTTAAATTGTATGTGGTTAATTTTACGTGACAAAGTGTTAATATTTGAAAAAATGCATATGGCCGAACTCCAATTGAGAAACAGCAAAGATAGCAATGCCTTGTTTAACCGAAAATTTATCCAGAAAGCCATCGCTATCCACGGCATTCTTAGCAACGGTGGAATTCCTGATAAGCACAAAAAAATCATCGAAAAACGCCTAAGCAATCAGGCACTTCATAAAAAGACCAAAGAACGCACGTTAAACAATGACTTCCTGGTCTTTTTCAAAGAATTGCTGGGTTACAAATCAGCGGGCGACCTGAGCAACGCAAAAAGCTGGGATGTCGAACCTGAATACAAAGGCATTGATTACGCCCTGGGTGAGTTTTCCAAAGCCAAAAAAACCGTGCTTGTCCCGTTTGAATTGAAAGGGCCGGATACCTACGATCTTATCGTTCATAAGTTTGGAGTATACGTTTGTTGTAAAACCATCTATACACAAACTTGTATAATTATATAAAAATTTATATAATTTCGTTGTGAAAGACATTATTTTTATGGGTTCAAGCAGGGCTGACTTACGCGAGTTTCCAGACGCGGCCAGGCGTGATGCTGGCATCGAGCTTTACCAAATCCAACATGGGCTTGAACCTGGCGATTGGAAACCCATGACGGGCGTGGGCGCTGGAGTCAGGGAACTGCGCATCAGGGCTGGCGGCGCGTACCGCATCATTTATTTGGCAACACGTCCAGAAGGCGTTTATGTGCTGCATTGCTTTCATAAAAAGTCGCAAAAAACAGCGCAAAGCGACATTGAATTGGCGAAGAAAAGATACCAACAAATGGGAGAATGACATGACCGACACGATTAAAGCAAGTGACAACCTATTTTTGGAACTTGGCTTCCAGGGAGCATGAGGCCGAAATATTGCAACTTCGGGCTGACTTGATGGCAAGGTTAAGGTTATGGATAGCGGACAACAACCTTACCCAAGAGCAAGCGGCTGTGCAATTGGGCGTATCGCAAGCCAGGATTTCTGATTTGGTGCGCGGGAAATGGAAAAAATTTAGTTTGGATATGTTGCTGACATTGGCGGCAAAGGCTGGGATTCGCGTCAAAGTTATTTTTGACCAAGCGGCTTAAGTTTCAGGGCATCGCGGTTACGTTCAGCTAAGCATTGATCCAGGGTAGTGTGCTACCTTTTCTGTGATAAACAGTGGATAACCGAGTACTTAAACCTTAAATAATGATTAATCCACGTAGCCTGGTTAGGGCGCTTGATAAACACTGGGAGGCCGTAGAACGTATCGTTTTACTTGGCCGTGACCAGATCGGTTATGAACGCGACGATGTGCTAGGCATATTTGGAAAAATCTATGTGCATGACTCTCTTGAGCAGCACATAGAGCGCTTGCAACAACTCGTTAACGCGGAATTGTTAATTGAAATGTCGCATAGCAATACGCTCCAACTTAACGAAAACGTCCGCCAATTTGTCGGCAGCTTGCTGCATGAACACGAACTGGGTTTGTCGGACATCTTAAAAGCCCGTATTAGTGACATTAAAATCGCCCTGGAGCAGTTACACCAAGCCTTTCAAGATCGTGATATGGCGGCGTTGCAACAGGGTGCAGTGCGCATCGACAATCAACTTCGGCAAATATTACAACAACTGGATCAGGACACCTATGTCATCCAGGATATTGCCGAACGCGCCAAAGCCGCTGATGAACGTATGCCGCTATCGAGACGTTACCGTGAAGTGTTGGAAGCCTACGACCGTTACGTGCAACCCATGACCGAGCTGATGGATACTGGTGCTGGCGGCAGTTTCTATCCGTTACTGGAAGAAGCCGAACGTGTGCTGGAATCGTTATCCCAGCAATTGCACAATCAAGGCGGTTTATACAGCCATCAAGTCCTGTTGCGCCAGGTTGGTTTTCGGGTGAAAGACTTACGGCAATCCGGTCGTCTTGCTTTGAAACAATGCACCAACATCTTGATGCCTTTGCGGGAAGAAGTCCGTCGCCACAACCACCTCAGCGCTGCCATCGGACAATTATTAGGCGATGTACGCAAAAAAGGCTTACGCCGAACCTTTCCACAAAAAAGCTTGCCGGTTTGGCGTAAGGAACGTCCCGTATCGGTAGCCATAGGTGCTGAATTATTAACGTTGATGGAACAGGTGCGCCACTATCAGCCTAAAGCGGTTGATTTTCCCGAGCAGACGGTTGAAGAAATGCAGATACCGCTTGAACGCGTCGATGAAGATAGTATTCGAAAGCACCTTTACCAAAATCTTCCGGTATTGGACTTGATGCAATGGTTAGTCAACCATTATGGTTATTATCAGGATGCCACGCTGTTAAAGCTTTATCACAAATTCATCCGCCTTCCCGATATTAGCACAAGCCCTAATACGGATGAAACCCAGATTACGCTTAAAAAAGTCCGCATTCGTTTGCACAGCCACACGCTTGAAGCCTTATGACTATAGACTTAAAGCAACTACCCCAATTACACCCCCTGTTTAAACTGTTAAGTTCCGGAGCCCATTTAAACCGCTTACAGGACAGTGAGCTATGGGTAGAACTTGAAAATCATCAGAGTCAATATGAAACCTTGTTTGCTGCATTAGGTTTTAGTCTCGTATTGGATGGGCGGGGTTATGCCTACTTTAAAACCGATCAAGCCAGCACCTACACTGGCAAACTCACGCGTCGCCTGGCATTGCTGTTGATGCTGCTATTTGAATATCAGGCCGATCAAGGTTTACATTTGTTCCAGTTCCAACAGTGGCAGCTTGATACGCCGTTAATTAACAAACTCCATATCCATTATCATGCCATTTTGGAAGCCGAAGAAATCACCAGTCCCCAAACAATCAAGGAAATATTGGACAGTGCCGCCCGTATTGGTTTTCTGGTCTTAGAAGATGGCGTTTACCGGCTACAGCCAGCCGTGCACCGCTATCTGGACTTGTTTCAAGAACTTGCCCAAGCTGAGCGAAATGACCCAATGCAAACCGAAGACGACGCGGGGGATACGCTTTGAGTTTGGCACAGTATGGATTCCAGAAGCTTGTGTTACTCAATAGTGCCGGTTACAGCCGCGCTGAATTGCCGCTAGACGATTCGGTGTCGATTATCGCCCCCAACAATACCGGCAAAACCAGCCTGATAAATGCCTTGCAGTTTCTTCTCATTCTCAACAAACAGCACATGGATTTCGGGGCGCATAGCCCTGAAAATACCCGACGCTTCTATTTTCCATACAACAGTTCGTATATTCTGCTCGAAGTGTTGTTGCCTTCCGGGATGGCGGTGATTGGTTGTGTTGGTAAGGGCTTAAGCCATGATTATGAGTACTTTGCCTATCAAGGCAGCCTTGATCTTGATGATTATCGATTGCAAAATGGTCACTTAGTTGCCCAGCCGAAATTGATCAGCCGTTTATTCGAATGCGGCAAACCTGCCAAAATTTACCAACAAGCCGATTTACGGGCTTTGTTGTACGGTAATAGGCAAAAGCAGCGTTCGGATGACCCTGATTTAACCATCTTTCCACTTGAGTTTACCTCCCAAGCTGGAACGTACCAACGCATCTTGACCCGAACTTTACGGTTGGATCGTTTGGATAGCCGGGAAGTAAAAACCTATTTGCTGGAAATCTTCAAAAATGACTTACAGGATCGTAGTGTTGATTTTAAAAGCGAATGGGATAAAAACTTCGCCGATGTCAATTACGATAAGTCTCAATATGATGCAGTATTCCGTAACAAGCCGCTGATTGAGACCATGGAAAATAGCCAGCAGACACGTCTTGGGTTGCGTGGCAAAATTATTCAATGGCGACCATTAATCGAACAAGGGTTGAATGATTGGGAAGCCCATTTTCAAAACAGTTCTATCGAACTGCAACAACGCTTTGAGAGTTTGACGACTGAAATCGGCACATTGGAGCATCGCCAAAAAGCCATTTTCCAAGATCAAGCGAATGCCAATATTGCGTTAAAAGAACATGAAAAAAAGGAAACGCGTTATCAAGAGCTGACTGTCCGATTTCAGTTTGTCACTGATGGTACGCAGTTGGAAAAGCAACGGCAAGCTTTGCAGGAACAACGCGATGATTTGGTCACCCGCATCAAAAATGCCGAACAACATCAGTCATCCGATGCCATCAAAAGGAATATCGCCAAAATCCGCAAAGAACGGGATGAATTGAACCAGCAGTTAACCAACCTAAACGATAATTTTTATTTGCAGCTCCAAAAGCTTTTGCCAAAAAGCAGTTTCGACCTGTTGACACGGCTTTTGGCTAAATCGGTATTGAGCTTATCTGTCACCGAAGGTAATGCAATTGATCTACATGATAAACCAGCCTTCCAATCGCTTATTGGGGTGCTGGAAAGCAAATTGTCGGGAAATCTTCTGAAACTTCCCGGTTTCTCCCTTGATATATCAGCACTGGAAGCGAACCTCACCCTAAAGACAGCACACGAACTTGAAACTGAAATCGACGATTGCACACGTCAACTATCAGCGTTGGAAAAGCTGTTACAAACCGTTGAAACATTGGCTCAACAAAAACAGAAGCAAACAGGGGTGGAACGGCAAATCAAGGCGCTGGATAACGATATTCAAGATTATCAAGAATTGGTGTCACTCAAAGAAAGTGAGTCAACAAGATTGCAAACGATTGCCGAAATACAACGGAACATTGCTGGGCTTGATCAGGAAGAATTAACATTGGCCGATAACAAAAAAAGCCTCGCGGCAATGCAAACAAGCCTTAAAACTGAACAAGGTGAGTTACAAAGTCAACATCAACGCATCAATGCTGCCCGCCATCAGCGCTTGGATCAACAACCGCCTTTTAATTTTTTAGAACAGCTACCCTCTCTGCCTTGTATGGAACCGGCGGTATTGGTCATGTCGGCCTTAGCAGACCAGATTGAAAACTATAACCGCGATTGCCAAAAGTTACGGCAAATCGATGACAACCTAAGTCTGCAACTCAGTAAATTACACCAAGAAGGTGTGAGTAAGTTTCAAACTCAGGATTCAGCCGAACAAGAGTTGGTGGCCTTGTTCAATTACACGGCGCAACTCAGCCAGGAACAAGCATCCATTGAGCGCAAAGCCCGTTCAGCCGTCGTCCAGGTAGCGGCCATTTTGCGTGATTTACGCAATAGCCTGGAGTCATTCAAACGGCGGATGCGGGAATTTAATAACAAAATTAATCGCCGCCAGCTTTCAGACCTTAAGGTCTTTAAAATTGAACCGAGGGAAGAAGATGCCTTAGTCAAGGCGATACAAACCCTTATCTCAACCTCAGAACAGGTCGATTCGGGCAATTCTTTCGATCTGTTCGACCATAATGCCGTGCTGGACGACAAAGAACTCAATAAAGCTAAGGATTTACTCATCAAGGAAGGCGAAGCCCGAGGTAGTTTGCGGGTTGAGCATCTGTTCCGGTTGGTTTTTATCATCGCCAAGGAAGGTCAAGAACCAGCCGAATTTGAGGACATCGACAGCGCCGCCTCAAACGGTACGGTGCTGATGGCTAAACTCATCACTGGCCTTGCCATGCTCAACCAAATGCAAGACCCACGCAAACAAATCAAGACAGCCTGTTATTTGGATGAGGCCGCATCCCTGGATCAACATAACCAGCGTAACTTGATTGAAACGGCGGCAGAGTTCGGTTTTTCCCTGATTTTTGCTTCCCCAGAACCGCAAATTACCGCACGCTATTGCGTGCCTATCGGCAATGTCCAGGGTAAAAACACTATCAGCCGCCTAAATTGGCAAATTCTCGAAGCCATTACCGCTGAGAACCAAGCCTGATGTCACTTTTATCTGAAGCCTTAAAACGCTTGCTAGCGCAGGAACAACCGCTTAACGCATCAGCTTTCACCCAAAGCCAACGCAAAGAGTTGGAGCAGTTCGCCCTTAATACCCGCCTTATTGAAGTCAAAAAACAAGGCAACGGCGTAGTTTATCGGTTGATTGATCGTCAAAACATTAGCAACTATATTCGTCAACTCCATCCAATGGAAGATGAACAACTGCTATCGCTTTTACCCAAGCGCAGCCGCAATATCGGCACAGACTTAAGTAGTAAAAAAGGCCAATCCGGCCACGACAGTTTTTATTTACTGATGAAAGCCTGGGATTGCGATGTGGTCTGGCAATGTGGCGATAACACGATGAACCCTTCGGAATTGACCAAGCGATTGGGTGTGGCCGCCATGCAGGTTAGCACGAATAATGCGTGGCATTGCAACCGCCCGTTGTTGTTAGTTGAAAACCAAGCATTATTTGACCGCTGCGACTGGTTGCCCGATGAGTTTAACGGCTGTCTCGTCTATTATGCCGGGCAATTATCTGAGGTATTACTAAAATGGTTCTCGGAACAAAAGCGAGCTAATGACGTGATACTCTTCCCGGATTATGACGGCATCGGCTTGACCAATTACGCCCGATTAGCCGGTATGCTTCACCCCAATTCAACGTTACATTTTTATTGGCTCACAGATTGGGAAAATAAATTACCGATCTACGGCAACGCTGAGGTTTGGTCAAAAACCCGTATCCAATTTGAAAATGCCATGCAAAAGCTGGATAACATGAATGCGTTGAACAGCGACTTAATTAAATTGGGACAACTATCACAACGCTGCGGCAAGGCATTAGAGCAAGAAGCTATTTGGTTGTATGCGTCCGAACCGGTCGTCTTAAAATTTTAGCTAAATTCGATCATGCTCTGCTATTTAGCAGAGGCATAGACAATGGCGGTTAGTGAAGACTGGCGGGCGCACATAGAAGCATGGAAAAGCAGCGGTTTAAGGCAAACGGACTATTGCCGGCAGCATCAACTCAACTATAACAGCTTCATCACCCGGCTGTCCGAGTACCGGAAGACACAGGGCGCTGACAAACCGGTGCTGATACCGGTGACGGTAAGCAATGAAAGCATTGGTAGCCCTACTCAAACTCACCCGCTGGTATTAACGCTAAAGCAGGGGCACCGGTTGGAGTTGCCGGAAACGGTATCGGTGCAGTGGTTGTTGGCGTTGCTTAGGGGGCTAACGTGATCGGCGAGCCCGGGCAAATCTGGCTGGCGGTCGCGCCGGTGGACATGCGCCGGGGCATTGACGGCTTATCGATGATCGTTCAGGAGGCTTTGGGAAAAGCGCCGTGCTCAGGGATGGCGTTTGTGTTTCGGAACAAGGCGGGGAACCGGCTGCGCTTACTGATTTGGGACGGTAACGGCGTCTGGATATGTCATCGGCGCTTGCACCGAGGCGGATTTGTTTGGCCGAAGGTGAATGACGGCAGTTTTAGTATTAACCGAGCGCAATGGGACTGGCTGGTAGCGGGGGTGGATTGGCAACGCTTGTCGGTGCAGCCGAATCCGGATTGGCACGTTTGAACACGCCACTTAAGTACACCGAAGCGCACTATTAGCAAGCGATTCAGCAGGTTAGCTATGGTAAAATAGCACCTATGGAACCCCTTGCCGAACTTGACCGATTCAATCTTGACCCAGAAGTCAAGTTGCAGCTTTCGACATTAATGTCATCGCTGCTTCAGCAAAGCCATGCGCAGCTCGCCGAGAAAACTAGCCTGCTCGAACAAAGCGCAAACATTATTGCCGAGAAAGAGACCAAGATTGCGGCGCTCAGCCATGAATTAGCGTATTACAAGCGGATTCGATTCGGCCAGAAAACAGAAGCGTTGGCCGGTCTTCAGCGCGACCTGTTCCGGGAAGACGTGGAAACCGACTTGGCGGCCATCGAAGCCGAACTGGACGCGCTGAAGGCGACGCCGAGGGCAACGGTGGCGGCGCCGCGTTCCCCGCGCCGTGGTCGGCAACCGTTACCCGAGCATTTACCTCGCATCGAACACCGTCACGAACCTGCTAATTGCACCTGCGGTCAGTGCGGCGGGAAACTCAGCCATATCCGGGATGACATTACCGAACAGTTGGATGTGGAACCGGCCAAATTCTATATTCACCGCCACATCCGGCCGCAGTACGCCTGCCGGGCGTGTGAGACGGTGATTGCCGAGACGGTCCCACCGGCGATTATCGACGGCGGCTTGGCCGCCGTTGGCTTGTTGGCCTGGGTGGTGATCGGCAAATACCTTGACCACAGCCCCTTATACCGGCTGGAGCAGATAGCCGGCCGCAGCGGCGTTAACCTGTCCCGGTCCACCCTGGCAGATTGGGTCGGCCAAGTGGGTGTGGCCTTGCAGCCCTTGGTTGACCGGCTCATCTGGCACCTGTTGCAAGGGAATACCTTGCACGCCGATGAGACCCCCATGCCCCAGTTGGCCCCGGGCAACGGTAAAACCAAGAAAGCTTACCTTTGGGCGTACCGGAGCAATGATCTTCAGCCCGGGCCGAGAATGATCGTCTTCGACTACCGGAGTGGGCGCAATGGTCAGCATGCCCGGGATTTCCTGGGGGACTGGCGTGGTTGTCTCATGGTGGACGACTACGCAGGGTACAAACCGCTGTTCACCGAGGTCTCAGGCGGCAAGGTTTGCACCGAGTTGGCGTGCTTTGCCCACGTGCGCCGGAAATTCTTCGACCTCTTCAAGGCTAACCAAAGCCCGATGGCCTATGCCGCATTAGAACAGATTGCCGATCTGTATGAAATCGAATCCCAAGCTAAAAACCTGAGTATTGAGCAGCGTCAATTAGTACGGCAGGACAAAGCCAAGCCCTTGCTTGAAGAGCTTCACACCTGGCTTCAGGACACCCTGGCCAAGACCGCACCGGGCGGTGCCTCCGCCAAAGCGCTAAATTATGCTTTAAAGCGTTGGCCAGCGCTCATCCGTTACGCCGACACCGGTCACCTACCAATCGACAACAATGCCTGCGAGAACACGATAAGGCCAATTGCTATCGGCCGGAAAAATTATTTATTTGTTGGCACCGAACGGGCCGGCAAGCGGGCTGCCGCCATTCAAAGCCTTTTGGGCACTGCCAAACTCAATGGCCTTGATCCCGCTGCCTGGTTGAAAGAAACCCTGGAAAAGCTACCCACATGGCCGAACAGCAAAATCGACGAGTTGTTACCATTCGGTCATAACGAAACCGCTAACACAACCAAGAATTTTAGGGAATACGGCTAGTAACACCGCTTACATTTGGTTGTTAAGATAAGCGGAAACTAGGCCGCACTTTGCATATCCTGCTTTAATGACTTCAGCCATATCGCGCCTTTAAAACAAAAACATTGGGTTTTAAGTTAGAGTGGTGCGGTGGGTTGTTGGGCTTCTCTATCGCTAAGTTCAGGCTACTAAGTTAGTCAATTAAAAGTTTTGACAAAGCCAAAAACAACTCATTTTCAAATAAAGTAAGAGGGCCTAGTTCAGACAATGGAACATCAAGTAAGGATGCTGCAGCTTTAATTTCATCCTTCTGAATTGTTCCAATTGAGCTATTTGCTGTGAGGGGGTCAAGAGTTGTCCAAACCAGGCATAACAATAAAATACGAAGAGATAGTTCTTCGTTTTCATGGCTTTTAAAGCCCAAAGGCCCGGCATTTGAATCAACAGTTTTTTTTAAAACATGGAATTGTCCTTTAAGTTGGTTGGCTAATTTTATAATGTTTTGCGCTATATTTTCACTTGAAGATACGCTAAGTTGCTTAAATTTATATTCAATACTGCTAGCCATCATTAATCTCCGCAATTTCTCAAAATATTCGTTACTATCAGCCCCATAACCAATTGGGGAAAAGCATTGGTAAGCAAGAAACCCATAAAAGTTATTTGAGAAAACAAAATCTTTAGACTCACTTTTAAGTAACCTGTTTACTCTATTAAAATTTTTTAAAAATGATGCAAGGCAAGGGTCACTAATAGCATTGTAATCATTATTTAAAATTTCTTGAATATTATTCAGTATGGCATCTGAATATCCCCAGTCAAAGTTGCTCGACACAAATGAAACATTATTTATATTGTTAAAGTTTATAATGTCGTTAGCTTCATCAATATTTTTTTCATAGAGGTGTAAGCTATCAGAGAAATGACGCTGGATACCAATTTTTATACCAAGCTGTAAAGATATATACTTTTGAAGAATTCCAAAAACGAATACATTATAAGGAAGTCCAAGGTAAAGGTCATTCGAACGATTTAGTATCGTAATATCTAAAGCGCCGTTAATTATTTTTAAATAAATTTCTGTGTTACAAGGTACATCCAGTGAGTTAACTTTAAGGTCAGATGGCGAAAACATGGTAAGTACAACTCGCCTAGAAACGCAATCATTCTTTAATGCTTCAATTGCGACGTTTAGCTGATCAAACCCAAAAAAGCTTCGGAGTCGATTACCGTATGCACCATTTAGAGTTTCACCATCATCTGAATAAGTACTAAAATGTGGAAGTTCTTTAATTAATGGAGTGAGTTCGTTGCCGCCAGCAAGCACCCACGCACTTTCAATTATTGCAAATATAGGATTAATTTTTCTATTATTTAAAAAAATCAACCTAGGATCATCAGGCATTATCTCTAAATAGGCTTGCCCTAAATTAATGACAGATCCAACGCGTGATTTTTGGCAACTATTTAAACCAAATGTAGCTATATTCAATGCTTTTAAATAGATGGCGTTAAAGCAATCATCTTTTAATACAATCATTTTTTATAATGTTGAAACTTAGAAGTATTTTTCAAAATTTTCTTTTCATATCCATCTTCTAAATCCACATTAAATTGCCCTGCAATTTTTAGCAAGTAAATAAATACATCAACAAGTTCTTCATCCAGATCGTCCTTGACAGTTGCTAATGAAAAATCACCTCGCCGAACTTTTTTTAATATATTTGCAAATTCTCCAAGTTCACCAAGAAGGCAGACAATTAGATGCTCGAGTTCTTCTAAATTGTTTTCATTTATTTTGGTGAAAAAAGGCATCTCACCGGAGTGCATTTCATCAAATGTTTGTTGTCTATTTAGTAATTCTTTAATTGTTAGCGGCATGGCTTAAATTCCGCAGCAACATTTTTAATTGCTTGCACATATTGTTCGGAAACTTGATCAATTTGAGTGTGGTGAGAATTAGAGCGTCTTAAGTTTTGTAATTTTTTTGCTGTGATAATTGCTTCATCGACGGCAGTCAGTATTTTTTTTTCTTTTAAATTTGAGGGCCATTTATGTTCTCTTTTGGGATCGAACCAAGCCTTTATAGCCTCAAGTCCAGCAGTATCAATCACAGTTGTTTGTTTTGCCTTTATCTCCAGTATTTCATATAATTTATTAGGATTATCCTCAATTAAATCACTTATATCATATGGATGCATCAAATCTAAAAGGCATCTCTCAAGCGGAATTTGTTCAGGATTTTTATATGCACTGAAAGCCAATACGGCTAATCTCACTTTCGAAAAACGTATTTCATGTGAAATTTCGCATAGATTTAACCGGATTTCCTCCAAGTTTATTCGAAAGAAATTAGCGATCTCTAATGCTCTGAAATATACCGTACAATAAAGAATATCTGAAACTACTGTACACTGAAAAATCATAAATGACGGAATAGGGTCATCTCCCTGATTAATTATATCTTTTTCACTTATTAACGAATAAAGAGCCCTATTGCTGGTTTGTTTGTTTTTTAATTCGTTAATAATATGACTTAATCCATCACCAATAAACTCACCATGATTTATATATAAATCATTAGGTTTTTCTTTTGCACGCCATTTCTGTGCTTTTTCAGTTACGTCTTCTAGCGGTTTATTTAGAATAGAATTAAGTTCTAGCTCAGCTGAAACAAAGAAATTCAAATGTCTTTGTCCCGTTTCAATTGATGATGCGGCGTCAGTTGCAAGTTGCTCTAAATCATCAAAAGGTTTGTATACTAAAGCCGTCATAGCAAATTGGTAAGATAAGTATAAATTTCATTGTGAATCGCTTCTGGGCTTTGGCCTGCATCCAAAATCAAAAGTGGGGAGCGATATTCAGAAAAAATTTGATCATAATTTTCTCCAACAAGCGTGAGTTTATGCGCATTTTCATAGGCATCTTTGTGGGCTCGGTTTTTCATTCGAACAATAGAACATTCAACCGTATTTTTTAAATAAATAACCAAGTCTGGATTTGGAAAATTTTCATTTAAACGCTTTACTAATGAAAGCGTTGCGTCGTCAGTGGCATGATAAGCGTAAGAAGAAAAGAAATATCGAGTACTAATAACATGCGTACCTTGTTCGATTAGCTTTAGCACGCCATCTACTTCATTATGAAGATGATCATAACGATCAGCCGCAAATAAATAAGCCATTTGTTGATCAAATGAAGTTGAATTACTTGAAAATTGGATTCTTCCCTTCATTCCTTGGCGAATCATATTGCCGACTGGCCCTTCTGATGGTTCTGATGTAAGTATTGCGGCTTGTTGATCTGCCAATAACCGATCTCGGAGCATAACTGCCTGAGTAGTTGTTCCAGAACCATCGATCCCTTCAAGTACTATAAAAAGGCTATTTGTCATTTATTACCCTATTTTACTCAGACTTGGGCCATTGATCATAGAGTTATCAGCGGAAAGTACCCGTGGATCACAATTCCAAGCATTTTTCTCATACGAAAGTATATTAATTCCATTAACTAAACTTGATGTACGGTAGTTTAAAGAACGAGCAGAAAAAATTGCCATTTTTGATTTTCCTAGTTGTAATGATATTTGAGAATGTTGATGCCCATGCAAAATTAAATGGAATTCAAATTTATCCAATAATGCAATGAATGGGAGAGCATTTCTAATTGTTGATGTATCATTTTCCTGAAAACCAATTAAATGATGGTGAACTACCGCTATTCGGTGTTCAACGCTATCTAAGTAATTCTTTTCGATCTCAAGATATGTTTTCAATGATTGAAAATCAATCAAACCATATTTATGGTTAAGATGACTCGCTGAATTAACCATTAAAAAAGCAATATTATCGAATTTAACAAGCCCATGCGGCCTATTTGAAAAATCGGTATCATGATTTCTTCGAATGCCGTATAGAAATGTATCGAAATTTTGGAAGCTGTTAGCACATATATCATGATTGCCAGGGCAGGCTAGGAATCGATTTCTTGCCCTTTGATTTACTAGCCAAGTATCATCAAAAAACCGTCTGGCTTGGATATAACCATTTGAATTGCCTTGAAATGTAATGTCCCCGCTAACGACTAGATATGTGTCTGGTTTTTCAAATAAATCACTGAGGCTATTCATGGCATCCCTTAGCTTTTGAAGGTCAAATGCAGGCTGATGATTGCCAAAGTGAGTATCACTGAGATGAATAATTTGCATGAAAACTAATAAGCCAATTTTGACTCTTGTTAGGAAGTGAAGCATTTTACTTCATAAGGGCTTTTAGGTCACAGACAAACAAATGTAACTCATCCGCATCACAGGTGATTTTAACCCGTCATTTGCATTTTACCGACATTGATGTTATGGAACTACTCCCTTATCTTTCCGTCGGGTCAATGTGTCCAGCTCGTAGATACCGTCTTAAAGTCCATTAAGCAAGCGAAAAGTCAGGGTCGAACGGTTTGCCAGATTTTAAGATAGCGAAAGCCAGATGAATAAGCTTTCGCATGGCGGCACAAACGATGAGTTTGCCATTTTTGCCGTTAGTCTTTAGCTGTTGGCAAGAAGCACGAATAGCGGGGTTATATTTCCAATCAACTAAAGCGGGCATATAAAGCGCCTTGCGCAATCTGGGGTCGCCGTTTTTGGCAAGTCGGGTTTTGCCTGTCCATTGTCCGGACTGGCGGATGGCCTGGGCAAGTCCGGCATGGGCGACGATTTGTTTGGCGTTGGCATAACCGTGATGCGGGCTCATGGCGACCAGCAAATAAGGGATAGTGGCGTGGCCAATGCCTGGAATGGATTCCAGCAAATCGCTGCGCTGCTTGAGGCCAGGGTCGTTGTCAATATGGTCGCGGATGGCTTGGCGAGTGGCTTTCAACTCGGTATTTAAGGTGGCCAAGACGGCGTTAATGGAAGGGATGATAGCGGTGTCGGCAGTTTCGAGTCGGTTCTGTTCCATCCTGTGCATTTCCAATAAGTGTTCCAGGCGGCGGGTCATGGCTTGCAGGCACCGGATATTGGCAGGCAGCGGCGTCCACCTGTCCAATTGGGCTTGTAGGCCATAACGGGCGACGAGCTTGGCGTCGGCTTTGTCGGTTTTGGTGCGGCTAAGCTCGCTTCTGCCAAAGGCATGGATTTGTGCAGGATTAATGACGCTGACAAAATAACCCTGGCCTGTCAAGGATTCGGCCAGCGCTAGGCTATAAGTGCCGGTTGCCTCCATGCAAAGGCGGACATCGGTGTCGCCAAAACGGTTTAGCCAGAGGATAAAGTCCGCGAAACCCTCGGCATTGTTGGCGAATTTGGCGTGTTTGTACTTGCCTTCGCAAAGCCTGGCGACATCGAACTTTAGCTTGGCAATATCGATACCTATAATGATTTGTGGCATGATGTTAATTAAAAGCAATGGGTTGAGTAAGGAAGCGGTTGATCTTAAAGGACACTTGCGGGGTTCGGCCTTATGAATACAGGATCAAAGCTAACTTTGTCCTTAGGATACCGTTCGAACTTCAAGGCAAGTGCGGGCAACGGGGAGTACAATCTACGAGACAGGCTTTTAAGCCTTAGGATGGGCACGTCTTCCCCGCCGCCCTCCCGATGATCAATCGGGGATTCTGAGCCTTTAAAAACTCAGAATCAAGATATAAGGTTGGGGTGAGGTAGGTACGAACCCCAACAACCAAGAACAATCATTTGTTGGGGTTCACAAACTAACCCCAACCTACAATTGCTGGTATTTCAGCAAGTAGGGCGGGTCGAGACCCGCCTCATGGAGGCGATTCTTTCTGAAGCATCATTCCTCTAAAATTTTCGGAGAAAGTTTAAGCATTAATTTGTCCAATCGTCTATCGTTAAACCACCGACCTGATTGAAAGCCTTATCATTGGTCACTAATACGGCATCTACACTCAGGGCGTGAGCGGCAATCAACAGATCAAGTGGTGCAAGTGTTTTGCCTTGGCGTTCTATTTCCGCCCTTATAAAGCCATAGTTTTTCACAATGGCACTATCCCAAGGCAGGACATCGACACGCTTTAGGAATTCTTCGACAACAAGGTGAAGCCGCTTAGCTTCTGGGCGTTTCGCCAAGCCGTAATAAAGTTCGGCTTCGGTGATAACCGAGATGCCAAGCGATGCCATCGGCATTTTAACAATTCGTTGGGATACAACAGGATGCTCTTTTATCAGGTGGCTTACGATGTTGGTATCCAACAGGTAGCGCTTCACTCGTGCCAGCCTTCAAATGGATCGCGATTTTGCAATTCCTGCTTGCGTTCGTGTTCATCCAAAAAGTCGGCAGGAATGTCTGCATCTTTAACCGCAGCAAAAAAACTAGCCCAATCCGGCGGTTTGCGCGAAAGAATAATATCGCCAGTTTCTGGGTCTTGGCGGATAAACACTTCCTGCGTATCAAACCGGAATGCAGCAGGCAATCTAACGGCTTGGCTGCGACCATTGTTAAATAACTTGGCAACTTGGCTCATCGTAGTGGCCTCCTGTTGTGGTATATATCTTAGTATATTACAATTTTCAGGAAGGTTCAAACGCTAATCATAGCGGTGTTGGGATCTTCCTCCGCTAAGACTTGTGTGGGTAGTTCAAACATGAGTTTGTTTAGGCTGATGTCGCGATGTTGTGCGATGGTTTTCAGGCGTTCAGCCGTGTCGTCAGGTAGTCGGTGGATACGGTACTAATATTGTTAATAACATAACCTCAATAAGTGTTCTGGTGTAATGACTCCATAACCCAAATGCTTGAGCTCGGCTTTGGCAAAGTCCGATAAATTATTGGTAATGACAAAGCTGATACCGGTGACAATGGTACGTTCTGGTTTAACGGAGTAGACAAGTGATCAATGATATTCCACTGCGGACATTGTCTTTAGAATGTATTGTATTTAGACATCAAATTAAATCCTTTGGATTGATCATAGGGTTATGCGACATCCCATCAGGCAGTTTTAACTGGATGGTTTCCGTTTGATTGGTTGCCCCAGCATTTTTAGGGTTTGGGCTTAGCCTAACGGTTTTGGTGTCAATGGCATTGTTTGCCATGTTTTTATCGCCTGAATTTGGTTCTACTTTCCGTCGAGTTAAATTCTGTTTCCGCAGATATCTAGAAAAAGTTACGTAATGAACCGTAATGAGGTTTTCTTCAACTAAGGCTTCCCAGATAGTCTTTGCGGTAAAACCCTTAGCCAAATAAGACTTTATCAACTCCAGGTTCGCCAAAAATTCCACATAGCTCAGGTTGTTCGATTGTTTTGCCCGCGCCATCAAAGTTGCTTCAAGGGAATTCGTTTTAGAAGTATCAGCCATGGTATTAGCCTCTTAAGTAAAGGTCGCACCTTAAGCAGTGAGCTTATTGGCTACTAATTGCAATTATGTGATATTTAGGGATAACAAATGAAACTATATGATAATAACTAAGATATTTTGTTATTATCGTAACATAATGAAAATTATGTGTAAATATTAATATATGTTGACAAATGCTACATTTATGGCTAATAATATAGCAAAAGTTACACAGAAAAAGCGGGCAGGATAGGTGAAGTAGGCCCACCGCTACGCGGCAGACCCACTTCACATTTCTTATTCGCGCCGATGGCGCTCAACGAATATCCTACCCTCCGGGATTCATCCAGAACACAGCGAGGTGGACGCATGAAAACTGCAACCAATCAACATGAACCCATCAGTAACCGCAAACAGACCTTGCCCATCAAAGTTTTTTGCACACCGGATGAACGGCAGACGATTATCGAAAAAGCGAAACAATGCGGCCTGTCGGTTTCCCACTACCTGCGGGCAATTGCGTTAGGCCTGGGTAACACCCGTATCATAGATTTCAGCCAAACCGATGAGTTGATCAAAACCAAAGTCGAGTTAGGCCGGATTATTGGGTTACTAAAACTGTGCCTAAACCGAATAGAAAACATACCTTTGGACAGCAGGGTATTATTCAGGGAAACCGTATCCAGCCTTATCCGAGAAATAGAGGCAAACCAAGCCAGCTTGAAAGCGCTTATCCAACGGGCGGTCAAGTCATGATTGCCAAAGCCATCCCCATGAAAACGGCAGTAAAAAGCCATTTTGCCAAATTGGTCGCCTATATTACTGATGACCAAGACACACCGTTTCGGCTAGGGGCAGTCAACATCACCAACTGTTATGGCGATGAAGTTGAAGATGCCGTATTTGAAGTCCTCAATACCCAACTTAAAAACCAGCGGGCGGTTTCCGATAAGACATACCACCTGATCGTTTCCTTCAGGGCAGGGGAAGAACCCAGTGCGGAAACCTTGCAAGCCATAGAAAATGAAATATGTGCTGGCCTTGGCTTTAAAGACCACCAACGGGTCAGCGCCGTCCACTGCGATACCGAAAACCTGCACGTCCATATCGCCATCAACAAAGTCCACCCAAGCAAGCACACCATCCATAAACCCTTCCAGGACTACAAGACCCTGGCGAAACTGTGCGCCAAGCTCGAACAGCAATACGGCTTGGAAGTCGACAAACACAGCACCCAGAGAAACCATACCGCGGGTAGGGCAAGGGACATGGAAGCCCATGCCGGTATAGAAAGCCTGATGTCTTGGATACAACAAAACGCCTTGGCTCAGATCAAGCAAGCCAATAGTTGGGAGGCATTGCATATTGTGCTATATGAAAATGGCCTGAGCATCAAGCTACGGGGCAACGGCCTGGCCATCAGCACGATAGACGGGGCATTAGGGGTTAAAGCCAGTTCCGTTGACCGTGACTGCTCCAAAAAGCAACTGGAACAACGCTTTGGCAGCTTCCAACCCGCCAATGAGCAGGCGCTAAAGGCAATCAAGGTCAAACAACGCTATAAACGGTCAACGTTAATAAACAATTCAGCAAAAATCGGAGAATCAGTTCGCATTAATGACCCAGCCAAAACCATCAGTGCTGAACTCTTCAGCGTTTACCAAGCCCAAATGGCGGACAAAACCGCCAACCGGAACGATGCCATAGATAAGGCCAGGGCACAGCACAAAGACCAAATCCAACAAGCCAAGGACAAAGCTGCCCACAAACGCCGTTGGATAAAGGCTTTGATCCAACCCGGCATCAACAAAAAGTTCCTGCTTGGCTTGATAAGCAAATCCTTACAAGTCGACATCAAACAAAAAAACGCGGATTATAAATACAAACGGCAGCGGTTGTACCGGCAACATACGCGGCAAAGTTGGCTGGATTGGCTGCAGCAACAAGCCAAACAAGGCAACAACAATGCCTTGCAACTGTTAAGGCAACGGCATGTAAATAATGACCAGCGCGGTAATTACATAGTTAAGTCAAAATACAACATTGAGGAAAAGGCAAACCCAACCCAGTATGATCCTTCGTTACCCAAAGCCAGGGTCACCAAGCAAGGAACGGTGTTTTACCTGCACGACAAAGCCGTCATAAAAGATGACGGCAACCGTTTCCATCTTGCGAGCAATGCCAACCAAGAAGTGCTGACAACCGCACTCATCCATGCCAAACAGCGGCACGGCTACCAATTATCGGTAGAAGGAAACGAATTGTTCCAAGAAAACGTGGTACGGGCATCCGTCAAGGCAGGTCTCAACATCAGCTTCGATCAAGACCATTTGGAACGGCGGCGGGTACAATTAAGCGCGGAAATGCACTTGTTCGGCGATGGTGCTTTAAGGAATGTAACCCAACAACAAAGCAGGGGTATGAGGCGATGAGGAAGGGGTGACTATCGATAGTTAGCGATATAAATAGAAATGTTCCCGGAATCACTCCGGGAACGAATTGTTGTTGATAAACATTCTTCTAGTCCTTCCTGCCAAAACTCAAGCTCATCTTGTAATTTTTGCTTGGCTTCGGCACGGATACCAGATTTGGAACGCTCGTGAACACCACCCTTACGCAACAAGGGTGACAGTGCGACCGGGTTTCTCGGTCGCCTTCTTGGTAATGTCGGCATAATTTCCTCCTAAGTTGATGACATGCCACTGGGTGCCGCCCAGTCGCTTTTCCAATTTTCGGAATGTCCTGTGTTGTTGCAGGAATTCCGGCGCTTTATCTGTTTGGCGAAAACAGAATTTTCGAGGCAGGCTGCTGTACAGCGACTTCGGCGGTTGGGCGTATTTGATGCGCTTAATCGCCCCGCCAGTTTCCGGCGTGTGCAGGTAAATCTTGACAATCCCCAACTCCTGGCGGATAAACTGCAAGGCAGCCGTCAACAGCGCTTCGTCCCAGAGGTCGCCGTAATCAGCCAATACGGCTTCCAGATAACGCTGTAACTTTTCCTGTTTGGCATTCGTTCCTAAATTGTAAAAGCGGGTTTTGCCGCTTTGGATTTCACCCAATAGGCGTTTTGCCCGCCTTAGCCAATCGGTTTGCAGTTCTTCGATAAGTGCTTCGTTGGTGTTGAAGTCGAAATCGATTCTTGCCCAGGCTAGTGTTTCCCGGAAGAAATCCCTTTGCTGCCGTTTCAACACCGGATGCATCGAGCAATTGAACTGGTGATATTCGCCCGGTTCCGCCAGCCGTTTGAAGACGGCATCATGCTTATTGCTGAAGTTAAGTTGCAGCACAAGGCTATAACCGTTGCGGGAAACCTGATCCCAACTTCTGTCCTTGTCACCCCAGATGTCGAGGGTCAACAAGAACGGTTCTATACGATTGCCCCAAGCCAAGGCCAGATGTTCCTGGCGCAGCTGCCCATCGCCCGATTGCGCCAGGATTTCTTTAATCAAGGGTTTGTGTAACAGTCCCGAATAGGCCGACTTCTTCAAATCGGCAATCGCGCACTGCCTGCCGATGACTTGCGACAACAAGAACACCGCGTACCTATCCTTGCAGTAGTAAAACGGCGTTTTACCGACTGGCAGGCAGGCCAATACGTCTTGTGCAGTTTTAATATCCATAATCTCATCCTTTAATACACAACACCTGCTTTAAGGTGTGTACCACTTCCACCAGATCAGACTGGTGTTCCATTACAATGTCGATATCCTTATAAGCACCGGGGATTTCGTCGATCACCCCACTGTCTTTCCGGCATTCAACGCCATGAGTCTGGCTTTCCATATCATCAATCGTAAAATGCCTTTTGGCTTTACCCCGACTCATCACCCGTCCTGCGCCGTGAGAGCTGGAACAAAACGACATTGGATTGCCCAAGCCACGCACAATGTAAGACTTTGCCCCCATACTGCCAGGGATGATGCCCAGTTCACCTGCTTGTGCGCTGATTGCACCTTTGCGGGTAACCCAAACTGAAGCATCAAAATGCTGTTCCCTAGCCACATAGTTGTGATGGCAATGGATCGCTTCTTTGGTGATGCCGAATTTGGGTAACTTCTTTTTCAGAGCGTCACAAATCAAGTTCATCATCTCTCGGCGGTTTACCATGGCATAATCCTGTGCCCAATCGACTGCTTCCAGATAATCATCGTAATGCCTCGCACCATCCTTGAAATACGCCAAGTCCTTATCCGGCAGATTGACGATATGTTGCCCCATATCTTTCTTGGCCAGATTGATGAAATATTCGCCGATCACATTGCCGATACCACGACTGCCGGAATGCAGCATCACCCACACATCGTCGTTTTCATCCAGGCACAGCTCGATGAAGTGGTTGCCCCCACCCAAGGTACCGAGTTGCCGTACCCAAGTTTGGTAAGGCTTCTTCTGCATGGTGTTGATCTTGGGATGCTTGCCCAAAACCTTATGCAACCCTACCGACAAACCCGTCACCGTCGATTGTTTTACGGGATCGTGCTTGTGTTGGTTGAAGCCGACCGGAATCGCCGCCTCAATCAACAAGCGTAACGAACGTAAGTTATCCGGCAAGTCATGCGCCTTAATCGACAGGCGCAAGGCATTCATGCCACAGCCGATGTCCACACCAACCGCTGCCGGAATAATCGCGCCGACAGTCGGTATCACCGAACCTACCGTCGCCCCTTTACCGCAATGCACATCCGGCATTACGGCAATGTGGCTATGGATAAACGGCATCTGCGCCATATTCAGCAACTGCTGGTACGCTTCGGCCTCAACGTTATCGGTATATATTTTTACCGGCACTTTGCCTTTGGTAATAATGGTCTTGATGGGCATTAGCCACCTCCCTTGCCAACAACACCTGCATACCGGAAACGTAACACGGGTATGTGTTTTCGGTTCACTGCCTGGGCTAACGCGCACCGCAACAAACCTTGCACCTGCTTTAAGGCTGCCAGTATTTCATCGCCTGAAACTTGAAGATCATCCCCATTATGGGCAACCGTCACATAAAGTGATTGGCCTTCATGCTCTGACACAACCGATAAAACGTGTAAGTCACGCAACAGCGGATGTTGGATTTCGCCCGCTAACACCAACATGACAATGCGACTGGCTTCTTTGCACAGTTGCAAGGTCTTATGTGACGTTTTCGGGCGCGATTCTTTTACTAAATAACGTGGGTCAATGCCATCTTCCTCGCCGAATTCGACGCAGAGGGAAGTGGCAGTCGCAGCCCAACTTGTTTGGTTTTTCATTAGAAAACTCCCACAGACCGAAATCTTAGGCAAAGCAAAGCCTTGACCCCATCGGTCGAATTTAAAAAATTGGTTTGTATGTGGAAGCCCGATCCGTAGTCAGATCGGAAGAGAAGGTCTACCGGGGACTAACGAATGCAAGGCTGAATTTAATTGCACTATCGAACATACAGCCTCCTATTGTGTGGTTGGTTAAAATTAGGGCGCGATTTTACGCAGAAATAAAAGGTTGTCAAATTTTATTTTCTTACTTGTTTGGCGTTAGCTTTACCGCAAAAGCGCCATTGCCCAATTTTTGTGTCTGAATAGCAATCGGCAAGAATTTTTTAATGATCTCCGCATTGGTTGCTGCATGTTGGCTCCACTCGGTGGCAGTAAATGAACCACCGCCTGCCAAGGCCATCGGCAATAACAGTTGGTCTGCCAAATAAGTACCGACCGCCGCATCGCTGGCGATATATTTTTGTGCCGCAGAAACTGCGCCCTTGGCAACCACCTCAGCCGCAACACCGCGTTCGGCAAAACCGGTAAAAACTTCGGTAACCTGTTCGTGTTCAAAGGTGATTAACAATACATTTCCCGGCCCTTGGTTACGGTTTATTTCCCGCAGCAACAATTGCTCGTCAGTCCAGGTTAATTTCTGTTTAACCACGGCGAGTTCACGTTCAGCAATATGGGCAGGTAATGCAGCAAAGTAGCTTTCCGCATAAGCTTTAACCCGTTCGCCGCGACTTTCCAAATGCAAAGGAGATAGCTTGGTGTTGGGTTTAATCGTTGCGGTAATTTCACCGCCGCCCGCCGGATAAAACCCGAAGCGGTTTAACTGCAATTCCAACTCTGCGCCCATCCCCTTTAACAGCGGGATAAAAGAACGTTGCAAAAAATGGAACGGCGGACTCATCGTATTATGCGTACCTCCGGTAATCACAAGCCGACTTTCCTGCTCTGCCATCAACAAAGCCGGTAACAATGTTTGCAACACCAAGGTACAACTGCCTGCTGTGCCGATATTAAAATTGTAATCGCCGCCTTGCACATTACCAGGGTTAAAACTTAACTCGGTTGAACCGACTTGTGCGCCGCTGACTTCCGCACCGGAAATCGCTGCCGCCGCATTCACGGCGGTCAAGTGTTGACGCATTAATCCGGGCGTTTTCCGTTTACCGCGGATGCTTTTAATCTGGATAGCCTGTCCGGTGATGATGGCTAAAGATAAGGCCGTACGTAAGATTTGGCCGCCGCCTTCGCCTTGGGAGCCGTCGATTTGGATGGTCATTGCGTTTCTGTTCCTAGATTGTGTTGTAATTAATCCGTTCGTGGTGAGTTTGTCGAACAATGAACAAAATATTCTAAAGCATCAGTAAAAATTAATTCGCAACGAAACTTTCTTGTTAATTGAATATGTTTCCTCCTAATTTTGAATTTATTATTAGCAATAAAGATTCGTCATTAACATGAAGCCCATAGAGATCTGGAGTTGCAGAAATCGCTTCTTTTAATTTATACAAATCAGAACTATCAAAGTGGCCTTTCAATAAGGCAAAACAAATTAATTCAAGCCTTAATTCGTTTATATTTTCAATGATAAATTCGATACCATATTTCAAGACACAGGATTCAAAAGCTGTTCGCTGTAACCATAAATCATTTCCAGTAAAATCCGGGGTACTACATGGTGTGTTTAGGGCGATATTTTTAATGGCATTAGATTCGGGTTGGTATTTAATCAGATATGACAATGAAAAAATACTACTGGAAAAGCTCTATAAAATTTCTTCCATTCATATTTTGGTGTATTAGCAATGGGATCCATTACCCCTGTCTCAGCCATCCGCACGTCTGGATCACTGGTTTCCTTATTATGTCCTAAAATCCACCAATCGTAATAAGCATTTAAACATCTCTCTGAATCAGCAATTAGATTACCGTTTTTCAAAAACTTATTCCAAGTGCCTGCATTGTTATAAGTCTCTTGATTTTTAAGTGGCGCTTCAAATTGATTTTTATCATCAGTTCCAATATCTACAAGATAAGCATTGATTACATCTCGACCAAATGATTTTTCGATTACATCGAATAGACTTTTAGTGTGTCCTTTGTTTAGATAATGGTCATACAATCGGCACAAAACTATATCGATTGAGCTGGTAAAATTGCTTAAATGTCTTGAGTTTTCAATAAGCCCAATTAAGTTTTTTGTTTCTTGGAGGTAGTTTGAGATAAAATTATTTTCCAATTCAAATTCGGAATTTGTCCTTTCACTTTTAACAAATTCGAGTAGAAGTCCGCTTTCTATGCAATAGCCACACATAACATTAATCGGCTATTTATACGGGTTAGGATTACATGCAGCGATAAGTTTATCTCGATAAATTTTACGCTCCATTTCTAAATTACGTATGTCACATCCTAATTTGTCTATTTTCTGAAAAAGCTGATTAATCTCGTCCGATTTCTCGCTATTACCCTTTTTTAATTCCAAATTTTCTGATTTTATTCGTTTATATTTTGAATTAAGTTTTCTTGCCGCTTGTCGAAGCTCAATAGGATTTCCGCCCAACAGTAATGGCATGTTTCCTTGCAAAATAAACTCAGCAAGCTCAACCCTAGACCTAAGATTAAGTTGTTTCTTCAAGCAACGTACAATTCCAAGCGTTGGCTTAATTATATATTTCGGTTTTCCGTGTACTGTAATTATGAGACAAAATAAAAAGTCCCTAACAGAGTTTAAATAAAAAGCAGTATGATCCTTGAATTGTCTCGAAGTTATTGTTGGTGACAGATTTCCAATGTCTTTTTTTGGATCAAAAACAGAAACATTAAATATTCGATAGGGAATTAGATCCATTTTATATATGACAGTTAAAGGATTTTCTGGTGATATCTGGGTGAAAATCTTACGATAATCGCCAATTAAATCTTTATAACGACAAGTAAAAGCTGATGACATAGTATGTCTGCTCCAATAAAAAGAGGAATAATGCTCTTTATTATAAGATCATAAATAATCTTTTACAACTCTGTTTAATCTTTCCCATGCTCTGCGTGTGAATACCTCAACCGAAGCGCTAATAGCTCATCATTAAAATGATGTTGTTCATCCTTCGACAAGACTCAGGACGAACGGCTTATGGGATTTATTGCCTGATATTACAATGGATCAAATTCGTCATTGTCGCCACGTAAAAGTAAATCCGTTCGTGGTGAGCTTGTCGAACCATGAGCGGATTTAATTTGTGCCAAACGGGAAACTTCCGCCCAGTCACCACGCATCATGGCTTCTTTTTTCTTGCGGCCCCAACCTTTGATTTGTCTTTCCGCTGCTAAAGCTTCTTCCCGTGAGTTGAATTCTTGTGTCCAGACGAGTTCCGCGGGAAGCCGTGTGGCGGTATAACCTGGACATTCCCCTGCTTGATGTTGGGCGATGCGCATTTCAAGGTTGTCGGTGTGGCCAGTGTAATAACTGCCGTCAGAACATTTTAAAATATAGACCCAAAACATCTTGTTTACCTTTACCGTTACGGAGTTGTTAACTATTCTCCATTCATGGTTCGACAAGCTCACCACGAACGGAGAATAGTTTGTCAATCAAATTAACTCTAGCCTTTAACACAAATCACCTGCTTCAAGGTATGCACAATTTCCACCAAGTCCGATTGCGCCGCCATCACCGCGTCGATGTCTTTATACGCCATCGGGATTTCGTCGATGACATCGGCATCTTTTCGGCATTCCACGCCTTTGGTCGCTTCGATTTGGTCGGCGACGCTAAAGCGCTTTTTCGCGGCAGTACGGGACATGGTGCGACCAGCGCCGTGGCTGCAAGAGCAGAACGCTTCTTCCTGCCCCTTACCGCGCACTATGAACGACTTTGCGCCCATCGAGCCGGGGATAATCCCCATCTGCCCCGGCCATGCCGCCACTGCGCCTTTTCGCGTCACCAACACGTTATGGCCGAAGTGGTGTTCACGTTGCACGTAGTTATGGTGGCAGTTCACCGCTTCCACATCGGTTGTAAACGATTTGGGACAAATTGCCTGGATCGCCGCGACCACGTTTTGCATCATTAACTCGCGGTTACGGCGGGCAAAATCCTGCGCCCAGCTTACCGCTTGCACATAGTCATTGAAATGTTCCGTGCCTTCCGGAAAGTACGACAAATCACTATCCGGCAATTGGATATAGAACTTTTCCATATCCTTTTTCGCCAGTTCGATAAAGTGCGTGCCGATACGATTCCCCACTCCACGCGAACCGGAATGCAGCATAAACCACACGTTTTGACTTTCATCCAAACAAACTTCGATGAAGTGGTTGCCAGTGCCGAGTGTCCCCAAATGCTTATGGTTGTTGGTGTTCTTGAGGCATTTATGTTTGGCACAGATCGCTTCAAATTCCGGCAATAACTCCGCCCATTGTTTATCCACATTGGCCGAGGTGTTTTCCCAAGAACCTTTATCCCGGCCACCGCGCGTACGCGACAAGCCATGCGGCACAGCGCGTTCAATCGCTGTTCGCCAGCCGTGCAGGTTATCCGGCAAATCACTAGCAGTTAAGCTGGTACGCGCCGCCATCATCCCGCAACCAATGTCCACGCCGACCGCCGCCGGGATGATCGCACCCAAGGTGGGGATTACGCTACCGATGGTTGAACCCTTACCCAAATGCACGTCCGGCATCACCGCGACATGCTTAAAGATAAACGGCAATTCCGCGATGTTCTGCAATTGCTTTTTGGCTTCGTCTTCCACCGGCACGCCGTGCGTCCATAGTTTGATCGGCTTGCCGTTTCCGGCTTGCATGACGGTAAAGTTTTCGGGTTGCATGAGACTGTTCTCCCTATTTTTATAACTGCATTATTAATTGCTGGTTAGCGATTATTTCCTGCGGCAATTTGTTATTGCTAAGTTGCCGTTTTCTCAATAATCCTTCTAAATGTATTTTTCTAGCCAGCGCTTTCCGTTCACGTTCTTTTATTCGGCAGGGCCGACATAAAACCGCGATTGTCCAGATATCACCCTTTGCCAGTTCATACCACCAATGCTGTTGCTGGGCTGTCCAGATTTGCGGCGTTCCACAATGTTTACAAGTAAAAAAGGCATGTCAACATAAAACCCGCGCTTAACAAATTCCGGTATCCCATAACTGTTGTTAGGACTTAAACTGGCCGGATTTACGGGTACACTTCCATGTGGCATATCATATTGGCTGGCTAGCGATACGCGCTTAAGATATTTACTGTTAGCCGAGTTTGTTAACCGTATCTCTTTTCGCCGCAACATTATTTCGGCTCGACGTTGACGACCGCTTTTCATGACACTGTACCCATAAGGTTAAACTGACTTGTTGATCCGTTCATGGTTCGACAAGCTTTTATGCCCTTCGGGTACACCATGAACGGACTTTTTATTGCTTAATGCTGATCAAACCGTTCAACACCTGATCCAGGCCGCCGAATACGGAAATCTTGTCAATCCGTTCGGCGACACGTTCCAGGGTTTCCAGTTCTTTCAACCGTAGCGCCGTGGCGTTTTCTTCCATGACTTTGGCGGTGTTCAGCAAGGACCGGGTTGCGTTGGTTTCTTCCCGGCGCTTGATGATATTGGCTTCAGCCGCTTTTTGCGCTTCCACCACTTGTGCCAGGATAGTTTTCATTTCGCCTGGCAGGATGATGTCGCGCAGGCCGACGCTGGTTACGTCGATGCCAAAGCTCGCCAGCTTGCCTTGCACGGCATCCAGCAACAGCTTATTCAGCGACTGCTTGTTTTCCAGCAAGTTATCCAGCGTGCGTTCGCCAATGGCTTCACGTAGGGCGAACTGTAATTCGCGGTATAAATGCTCTGCTGGCTTGTTCAGCTTGGCAAAGGCCAATAACACATCGCTAAACTGCCAGGTCGCAATCAGGCTGATCCGCAAGGCCACCTTGTCTTTGGTCAGGATTTCCTGGCCGCTGACTTCCTGGTTTTGCAAGCGCATATCAACGGTTTCCACTGTAATGTCACGGTTAAAGCCCCAGAATACTTCTGTTGCTGCGGTCATCAAACGCACAACTTTGCCGTCGATTTTCAACACGCCGACATGGTAAGCTGGAATCATAACCGCCAATAAACCTTCAGAACCCTTCAACTCGCGGCCTTTCAGCCAGGATTGCTTGATACGCTGGGTCAATTGCTTATCTACTTCGTAACCCTGAGATATATCGGCCTTTTCTAATGCAAAATCGATATCGCCTTTCCAATAAGCGCGACGGGTGCCTGGGGCTAAAATTTCAACCAGCTTATTATTGGCGTACAACAAGCCAGCTTCCTGGTCGCTTAATTCAAAAACGTGCAGGTAACGACTCACCAGCGCGGCTTCGTTCTTCTGCAAATAATTCAGCAAGGTTTCGTCATTGAATTCGCTGTCGGCAGCAATTATCGTCACAGTTTGCCGTTTAAACGGGTTCAACGACAAACGATGTTCGCCGGATTCCAAAACACGGACAAAATCGCCACGCTGCATCAATAAGCCGCGTTCGTTAAGCTTGATAAATACTGTTTTAAACATAATCTTTCCTTAAGTTATATTGAGGCTGGTCGGATATCCCAAACTGCGTCCGTGTTCTGGCAAACCAGGGAGTCGCAACGCTAGTGAATTTCAGGGGTAAGGGCTTGGTTGCAATTGCATCCAATCCTTTAATCGCTGTTTTCACTGAACCTGTTGCGACTTGCCTAACTTGCGATCCTACTTTTGCGGTTAAGGACAGTGGACACTTGCGTGTTCCACAACCAGCCGTACTGCATTATTTGTTTATCGGTTTTATAGACCGAAATTTGGAGCAGGAGTCGAACCCGCGACAAATGGATTATCAGTCCATCGCTCTACCCACTGAGCTATCCAATGGTGGATGCGGTGGAATCGAACCAACCTCTGTCACCAGACACACCCGTTTGCCATAACTGAAACTTGGCGGCATACGGCACAACAACCTTATCAGGGCTTTACCGCACCAGTGTGTTGCTAAACACAACTTGTAAGCACAAACTTCATTACATGACATTCACAACAAAGCGATAACTATGCCAAAAATTTTTTTTAGTGTTTAAATATTTATAACTATCTGATTATTTGTAATTAAAAATCATTTATGTAGTTTATTATTGGGCTATAAAAAGATGAACTATACTAATAATGTTAGATTTATATATCGCCTTTATAAATATTTCTCATGAAGAAAAAAGTAGTCATCGGCTTTATCGGTTCTCAACTGGATTCTGGTGTCGGGTCGGGACGTTGGGAAAAATGGCGGCCTACCGTATCGTTGACCCAACATGAAGATTTGGTCATCGACCGTTTTGTCTTGTTTTACGACCGAAAATATCAGTCCTTACTTCAATTACTCACTGAAGACATCGCGTCGGTGTCCCCTGAAACTGAAGTGTTGCCGGTGGAAATGACGATTGCCGATCCTTGGGATTTCGGCCAGGTTTATGGCGCATTGTTCGATTTCTCCACGCACTATCCCTTCGATACTGAACGCGAAGACTACTGGATACACATCACCACCGGCACGCACGTTGCGCAGATTTGCTTGTTTTTGATGGTGGAAGCGCGCTATTTTCCGGGCGTATTGTTGCAAACCTCCCCACCACGCAGGCAAAAAAGCGGCTTGGTCGGCAGTTATGCCTTGATTGACCTGGACTTAAGTCATTACGACGCGATAGCCAAACGCTACGCTAAGGCGGAAGCCGATGCTATCGCCTTGTTGAAGTCCGGCATTGAGACACGCAATGCTGCCTTCAACCGAATGATCAGCGAAATCGAACATGTCGCCGTGCGCTCGAAAGCACCGATGTTGTTGATGGGTCAAACTGGGGCGGGCAAGTCCTTTCTCGCCAAGCGTGTTTTTGAACTTAAAAAAGCCCGCCACCAAATCTCAGGTAGCTTTGTAGAAATCAATTGCGCAACGTTACGCGGCGATGGCGCAGCCTCGGCTTTGTTCGGCCATGTCAAGGGCGCATTCACTGGGGCACAACAAGACCGGGGCGGGTTGCTCAGGAGTGCGGATAAGGGTTTGTTGTTCTTGGATGAAATTGGTGAACTCGGCGCGGACGAACAAGCGATGCTGCTGAAAGCCATCGAAGAAAAAAATTTCTTTCCGGTCGGCGGCGATAAACTGGTGAAGAGCGATTTCCAGTTAATTGCCGGAACCCACCGTGATTTAAGGCAAGATGTGGCTGCGGGACGATTCCGCGAAGATTTATTCGCCCGTATCAATTTGTGGACTTATGAGTTGCCGTCACTGGCACAGCGTCCGGAAGACATCGAGCCGAATATCGATTACCTGCTGGCACAACAATCGGCTGACGTTGGCGGAAAAGTCAGCTTCAACAAGGAAGCCCGGCAAAAATACCTGCGCTTTGCCACCTCCAACGAGGCGTGTTGGCAGGGCAATTTCCGCGATTTGGGCGCGTCGGTGTTACGGCTGGCAACCTTGGCCGATGGCGGGCGCATCACCGACGAATTGGTCGGGCAGGAAATCAACCGATTGCAGAAACTATGGGGCAACCGTACTGAGCCGCAAGTTGCCGAATTATCCGGGTTACTGACACCTGAACAACTGGCCGAAATGGACTTGTTCGACCGGATGCAATTGCAGTCGGTGCTCACCATTTGTAAGCAATGCAAAAGCTTGTCCGAAGCCGGACGCAAGCTGTTCGCTGTATCCGCAGCCAGCGCGGGAGCACAAACGATTCCGACCGCTTGAGGAAATATTTGGCGAAGTTTGGTTTGGAGTGGGCGAATTTATGAACAGTAAATCCCTAATTCTATTAAATAGATATGCTTATTTCATTTTAGGGGGTTACAACTTTATTCCGCTAACAAAGCAGCAATAGCCGACTTAGCATTACACTGTGCAATCACTTGGGCTAACTGTGCGTCATCCAATTGATGTTTGATAGCGTCCGTGCCGTTAAAGTTAAATAATTGGTAATCCTTTTTGGCAAAGGTGACGGTTTGGCATTTTTTAAAGGGCTGGTTTTCAAATGGCATTTTTGCAGGGCTCAGGGTTAATGGGCTAGCCCCTTCCAAACTGGGGGCATAAATCATAAATTCGCCTTTCATCGCCAGCACAGCACGATATTGATTTAAAGTCGTCAAATACAAATAGCCGACTTCAATCTGATCTTCCTTTAATCTCATCTTGTTAAATTCCTGATTAGGGCGACTTCCATTTAAAATCCAATATTTAGCTCTAATTATACTGTTTTGCCATTTCGCTTAAAGAAATGACTTTAATTCTGCTGGCGTGCCCCGCACAGCCAAAGGCTTCATACCGTGCCTGACATAACGCTTGCATGGCATCCCGTGCGGCTTTGTAAATTTTCCGCGCATCCAGTTCGGATGCATTTTCTGGTTGGCCTACAAACTGACGAATAGCCCCGGTTGATGCCATGCGCAAGTCGGTATCAATATTGACTTTACGGACACCGTATTTAATGCCTTCGATAATTTCTTCCACGGGTACGCCATAAGTTTGGGGAATATCACCGCCGTATTCATTGATGATGTTTAGCCAATCTTGTGAAACCGAGCTGGAACCGTGCATGACGAAGTGGGTATTCGGCAAGCGTTGTTGCAGAGTTTTTAATCGGCTGATCACCAACACATCGCCAGTCGGTGGTTTACTGAATTTATACGCGCCATGACTGGTACCAATGGCGACGGCTAAAGCATCGATTTGGGTTTGTTTGACAAACTCAACCGCTTCATCCGGGTCGGTCAATAATTTACCGTGTTCTGCTTGAACTGATGGTTTTTCATTCCCAATGCCGTCTTTGCTTTCTAACGAACCCAGGCAACCAATTTCACCTTCAACCGATACACCACAGGCATGAGCCATCTTGACCACGTTTTGCGTAACTTTGACGTTATATTCAAAGGAGGCCGGGGTTTTCATATCATCCAATAACGAACCATCCATCATCACAGAACTGAATCCAGCTTGAATGGCTTGTGCACAAATGTTAGGGGTAGGGGCATGATCACGGTGCATGACGACTGGAATATGAGGATATTGTTCAATCGCGGCCAGGATCAAATGCCTCAAAAATACACTTCCGGCATAGTTATTCGCTCCAGCTGAGCCTTGCATAATCACGGGGCTGTCACAGGCATTAGCCGCTTGCATGATGGCTTGAACTTGTTCCATGTTGCTGACGTTGAATGCGGGGACGGCGAAACCATGCTCTGCTGCATAATCCAAAATTTGACGCAATGAGGCTAATGCCATGTTAGGGACTCCATTTTAATTTATTTTTAGGTTTACAATTTTCTAGGTGATCGCCTTTCCTTCAGGTTTGCTCTAGTTGGCTATTGAGAATTGAAAAGATTCCTGGCAAATGTGTTTGACTCGAACAAGAAAGTGAAGGGGCATATAATTGAGGCGGGTAATCCGGCAAAAATAGCGGTAATGAGACACCGTTATAAAGACTAATTCTTGTTAGTATTCATTGTATTGAATAGATAAATCAATCGGCAAAACAATGGGCAAAAAACATGGACATTACAGGGCTAATGTAGAACAAACTACTCAAATAAATCTACCCTCAAACCCAAAGCGACTGCTGCCTCAGCAAAATTTTTATCGGCTGTGGCAATGCGCTCGAAGCCATAATGCTGGGCGATGCCAAGGTGGATCGCATCAAGTGTTCTTAGGGTTAAGGAGGGTAATATGGAAATCAGATTAGCGGCGCTTTCCATATGTTTATCTTCGACGGGATAAAGCCATAAACTGCCTTGGGCTATATCTTCCAGAAAAGTTGCGTAAATTTGCGCTTCAAGGCTAGCATCCAATTCCCGCATCCTTTTGCGCCTTGCCAGCAAGCAGCGCATCTCAGTAATAGTTAGGCTGCTTATAGCAGCCCTATCCAAATTAACAATATATTCCGTCACCTGTGGCGAGTTTGACTCCAATAGATACCATTTTGCCAGCGCACTGGTATCCAGATAGACTGCCCCGTTAGCGTTCATCCCGGTCTTGTCGGATCAATTCGGCGGACGAAATAGTGCTAAGTTGCTGTAATGCCCGTAAGCCTTCATGCGAAGGCCGCTTCTTTGCAGGGGTAATTGGCAACACCCTGGCTATTGGCTGCTTATTGCGAGTAATGATTAGTTCTTGTTGTTCCTCAACTAGGGTATCCAGTTTGCCTAAGATATTGCGCATTTCCCTGATATTCAATTCGCGCATAACAACCCCTTTTGTGCTTCATAAAAATTTATTGTAGCACACTTCAAATAATCTTTATTCCCCATTTTTCTGAAAGCCCGTGTGTCTTTCAGAAATAATGAATCTTGGATAGGTTGTGGGCATTAGCTACTAAGGCCGGGATTTCGTATTAAAGTTATTTTTAGCCAAGCCGTTAAGATTCTTGAGTATCTCGACAAAATCTACAATTACTTGTGCTTGGTATTTCTTCCCTATTAAACGGAATTAAAAACAAGTGTTTTTTAAGGAAAGCTAAAAATGACCGTAGCTAAATCGTAGCTAAGTGCTGCTGTATAAGGTGTTTTAGGGGCTTTTTGATGCTGTTTTTGGCTTTGGCGATCATTGCAAGGTTTTGATTTAAAAGGATTGTTAAATTGAATCTATTATTCGTAATCAGTAGGTCACGAGTTCGATTCTCGTCATTGGCTCCATAAAATCAAAGGGTTATGTTTAAATAATTAGGGCTTTTTTATTCACTGTAGTAAATTTGTCTCAGTTTTAGCATTTCCAGCGTATTCTTCCAGGTGCTTACTGGATAAGTGGGCATACCGCAAAACCATCGTCAAATCAGCCCATCCACCTAGTTCTTTCAGTATATGCAAGGGCGTTCCATTTTGTACGTGCCAACTTGCCCAGGTGTGCCTTAAGTCATGCCAGCGGAAATCGCTGATACCCGATCTGACTAACGCCTTACGCCAAGCGTGATTATTTGCACGGGTCACCGGCTCTCCTTGATAGGTGAATACGTGTGTTGCGTGCTTGCCGAGCTGTTGCCGTATAACGGCCAGAGCCTCATCATTTAACGGGATGCCAATGGCTTTCTCCGCTTTGGCTTGATCGGCATGAATCCACGCACAACGTCGTTACATGTCAAGTTGAGACCACTGCAAGTGGGTAACGTTTGATTCACGCAGACCCGTTGCCAATGCAAACCGCGCCATTGCTTCAAGGTGTTGCGGCAATTCCCGAAACAGCCGCGCCACTTCATCTTGAGTTAACCAGCGTAACCTTCTTTTGGGTTCCGGCAGTAATCTAACCGATGGCGTTGAATCAAGCCATTCCCAATCATTCTTTGCACGATTGAGGATTGACCTCATGACGGCCAGCACACGGTTAACTGTCGCATTGGTTACGCCCGTTTGTTGCTTAGCCCTTTTTATTCCATCAATCACGGTCTTGTTTATTTCATCAAGATGTTTGCCGTTGAGATGGCCGTTGAGCCAACGCAAATGCTGTGAGCGGAATTAACCCCTTAAAAAATATTTTGTTAAAAACAGGTTAAGAGAGTATAAGCATCTGAAATTAAAAATAATTTGTAATGAGGGCTATATGCGCAGAATATTACAAACAACCTATCTCCTGTTTATATTAACAATTCTCATAGGATTCCCTGGTGTTTCAAGAGCAGGTAAATTCGACAACTCCCTTTGGCTTGGGAACAACGGTAACGGTCTCGGAACATTACCGCCAGTTCTGAACTTAGACCGCGCTGGCAACGAACTCCGCCGAATTAACACTACCGATGCAACCGGTATCGCTATCGACCCGGCCACGAACCGCATTTATTTGGGTACTCGCTTTGGCAAAGTCACCATCCGAGATTTAAACAATCCCACCGTGCCTGTCGCAGCACGCGTACCGCCAATGATTTCAAATGTCAGTTTCGGCTCGGACATGGCTTTCGACGGCCAATTCCTATGGCGGACGGATATAGGCAGCAGGGCTGTTCAGAAAATCGACCCCACTACTGGGGCTGTTGTTTTCTCTTTCGACCCTGGTGCCGTTAACCCCAATATTTACCTGCTTGGCATTGCCTGGGATGGTACGCACCTCTGGGGCAGCGAATATAATGGATTTAAAGGTGGTGAACGTATACTACAATTTACAACTCAAGGTGTACCTACTGGCATAGAGTTTCCCGCTCCGCTGAAAGACGATTTACTTGGTGGCCTTGCCTTTGATACCACCGATGACACCCTATGGATTGGGGCAAGAGACAAAATCTATCACGTCGATACAAAAGGCGCTTTGCTGGGATCGTTCAACAATCCAGATCCCAGTCGTTTCATTGACGGGCTTGAGTTTCAAGGCATAGAACACAGTTTTGTTCCCACTGTCGATGCCGTAACCCAAGCTCAAGCTGAATCTGGCCTCTATCTGGCGTATCAGGCAGTTCTGGCAAGAAATCACTCCATTCCATCTTTCATTCTTCCTTCCATTAGCGATGAACACGATACTTTGCAGGACTACGCGGAAAAATGTAATAAGGCAACCGGAATTACAGTGCAAAAGTTTAGTTGTGGCGATGGAAGGGATGTTCCAGGACAGGGAGATATTCCAGCTTCTTTTCCGAATGCCACACATTGTGATCAACCGAATGTTTTGAATAGGCATTGCGATCCAGGCAGCAAGTTTCAAGTTTTACCGGGAAGAACTGCAGACGCCGTTGCCGTGGCTCACTGCAGAAAAGTGGGAAAAAAAATAAACGAAGATTTATATAATGACATCGCAGTCATTCAGTACAATAAGAAAAATGGTGCATTGTGTTTCTACCAAGCGCTAACCAATTTACCTGGCAAGGACATTCCGCCGCCTAGTGCTTTGGCGAGTCATCAAAATGGAAGGACGGAATAGCTCATTGGATTAGTCCTAAAGATACTGAAACCATAGGATGTACCGGATGCCATGACAACGGTGGTTTCATTCGCTCAGAATATTTGGCACAGCTCAAGCCGCCAGGCCATACACTTCCAAACGAAGCAGATGGATATAACAATCTGAACACACCTGTTAGATACGTAGGTTTGGACTATGCAACAAGAAGGAGTTGGAGCATAAAGACTCAGCCCGCAGCTGACGATAACGGTCTGCCTTGTACTACCTGCCATCGTCTGGCTGTGCCAAATAGGGATGCATTCGGATTTTTTCCCAATGGCACTGCTGCTCATTTTGCAAATATTGCAACCGCAGCGACTCAAGACTCCAAAAATCCGCATAGTCGGGCATCAAGAATATGGATGAGACCAGGACAAATTACTTACAGTGAAGCAGAGGCTATTCAGGATGGAGTGACCCGACAAGAAGCAGCTAAGAAAGAAGCCGCAGCTAGGGCAGCAGAAGCTACAGCGACAAAGTTTCATAACTGCGCCGTTGATTTTTTTAACTCTAATTTTAAGAAAGCACCGCCTGGATGCGATATTGTTCCTCTTGGAGGGCCGTGGGGTGCGGAAATAGAACAACAACCGATAGGCCAACAATCGGCAGGTCAAAACCAAAACTTAACACCTTTGTTTCACCTACTATTGAAATGATTCTGGACACTAACCTATTTCTTAAGGTAGCAATATCAAAGTGCGTTAATTAGAATGCCTATGGGCATTCTCTGTGTGGGCAACTGGTTGTAGGCAAAGAATAACAACTTAAATTTATTAATAATCGGAGGTAAATATGATGGTTAAGGTGCTTTTATTTGCGGTTGTGTTTGGTGCGGCAGTTCAATCTGGTATTGCTCAAGCAGAGTCATCTACCGAAGTGGGACACATTCTTAGTTTCGAGACCGGATGGAGTGCCGATTCGATTTCTGTGGCTCTTGATGTTCCCTTCGTGAACCCAGCACATTGTACAAAGACTAGTTCATATGCGGTAAGTCCAGATGATCCTGGCGCTAGGGTTCATGAAGCGGCAATTATGGGTGCTTTTTTTGGCGGCAAAAATGTGCAACTCAGAATTGATGGTTGCGCTTATGATAAACCGAAAATTATTGGCGTTGTAGTCAGGAACTAAAAAACCAGCCTTTAAGCGGGATGGGGTTGAAGTTCCATCCCTAAGATTTTGATACTTGTGACCTGCCCATTCTGGGTAGCTACCACATAGCTGCTGGATTTCGGTTCTAGGCTTATCTGTAATAGCGTGGTTGGCTCGCTGGAATTTCAAGATTTGTGAGATTTTATTGATTTTTTATAATCACTTATGAGATTTCTAGCTATATACATTCTCACAATTGATGTAATCTTCTTATTTTTATATATCTCAGCTTTTCACTAATTATGAGAACTGACATTGCCGATTTTCATAATAAGTGTAACGTATCTCCAGAAGAAAAGGCGAAGCAGGACATAGCTGGTTACTATTCAATATTAGCTGTTGCCTAACTGCCAACTATCAGCGGAGTCAGGACAAGTGGTTTTTTATATTTTTGGCTTTGGTGTTAAGGTAGACACCACTCTTCGGATAAGGTAAATCAATGCCACCTAGTAAGTTCAAGCAAGTCTTGCTCATCAGCCAGTTTGAACTCAAACGCGGCTTTGCGACCCGTAAAGGCTTGTTGTCAGTGGTTACCTTCGGGGTCGTTTGGTATTTTATCATGCTGTATCCACTGCGTTTTGTTGCTGACCTGTTAGTGCAAGGAAAAGGCCTCCAACATGACTCCAGCTTTTTGGACTTTATCGGCTTTGGCTCATTGCAGCTTTGGCCAATCCCTGAATTCGGGGTGTATTGGCAATTTGCTCTGCTTATCTTCCCGATGTTGAGCATTACGGTGGCTGCCGACCAAACTAGCGCTGACCGTGAGCGCGGCACCTTACGTTTTATCGTCTTGCGTAGCAGCCGTGACAGCCTGTTTTTTGGCCGGTTTGCCGGAGTGATGGCTGTCCAGACCCTATTAATCGGCGCAACCGCCATCAGTGTCCTTGGCTTGGTGCTCTACCGTGATGTTTCCCTGTTTATTCCAGCCATGCCGGACTTGGCCGTCATAATTGTGAATGTAACCTTAGCAGTTCTCCCGTTTACTGCCATGATGGCGGCCTTATCCGCCAAGGTTAAATCGGCACGGCAAGCGACCCTCTGGGCGATCCTGATCTGGACTTTCCTGGCCGGTATCATCAGCGGACTTGCTTACTACTTGCCAGTCCTTGATGTTTTAAATATCTGATTCCCGGGAATCAATTATCTGACCTGGCGCAACTTTCAGAATGGCAAACGCTGCGATTGGCCTATATCCCGCTCTTACAGAGCGTTGTGTTACTGGCCTTGGGACGTTGGATCATGGCGAGGCAAGCCTTATGAAGGCTCCGATCATTGAATGCCGCCAGCTAAGCCTCGTTTATTCGGGAAAACCTGCGCTTTCCGATGTCAATGTTGAGTTGGAGACGGGTGAGCCGATTGGTTTGGTCGGCCCTAATGGGGCAGGCAAGACGACCTTGCTTAATATCCTGTCTGGGTTCTTGCTTCCCACCTATGGCACCGTTAAACTGTTCGGGTATCCACCCGGCGCACCCGAACTCATCGGTAAAATCTCGGCACTCCCGCAGGACGCACGCTTAGACCCCAGTTTTACCATTGGCGAGCAACTGGTCTTTTATGGCCGTTTACAGGGCATGGACAAACCACAGGCAACCTTGGAAGCCAGTCGAGTGTTAGAAGCCGTCTCATTGGCAGAAGCCGCTAAAGAAAAACCGACTGTACTCAGCCATGGTATGGCCAAACGGGTGGCGATCGCCCAAGCCTTGATTGGTAAACCTGAGCTGATATTGCTGGATGAACCCACCGCCGGTCTTGATCCGGTTAATGTCCGCACGATCCGGACAATTATTGCCAAACAATCGTCAGAAACCACTTTTGTCATCAGCTCCCACGATCTGGCAGAGCTTGACCGGCAATGCTGACGGATATTATTGCTAGAAAAGGCATTTTAAAGCCAGAGACTATTAGCTTTGATGAGCAACAGTCTGCCACCCGTTTTATAACCCTGCAAATGGAAGGCTGTCCGGCACAGGAAGTGATGGCTAAACTCCAGGCGTTGGAAGGTGTTGTAAAGGTCAACAACCCCCAAAAGAATGAATTTATCGTGGAATATAATCCCGACCTTCAACCGAGTATGGACCAGCAACTGATGCAGTGCCTTAGCGCTAACCGCTGGCACTACCGGCAATTTAGCCACGGCAAGACGTTGGAAGAAAAGCTGTTCTTTAGCGACTGATGGTAGTTATTTCATGCGTAGCCATCATGAATCAAGGCGATTACATTAAAGTGGCTAAAATAGCTCCCATAACTAGAGACATTAAACCCCCTCTGACATTAAGTTCCGTATGAAAAAACGAATAATTACTGATGCTTTGCCTTCGAACGAAGAGTTGAATTCACGCTGGTTGGATTTGGAGGTACTTTTAGAGGTGGAAGTAACCTCAGAGGACAAAGGCTATCCTATTGAAGGAGCCTTGTTACCTAATCATAGTCATGGGTGGAAAGCCGGCATACCCGGAAAACAAACCATTCGCCTTCTTTTTAGAGGGTGTAAATAATTCTGTGTAACTGCCGTCAGGTTTAGTTAAATATAATCTTGCAGCCGATCCTCGAATTCAATCATAAACCGGTTCAAGGCGGATTTCCAATTCTTGATGGGCATGGTCCATTTTTGTGAAGCCTCCTGAATGGCGAGATAAACGACTTTTTTGGCCGAATCATCACTCGGAAATAACTTTCGTTTGTGCAATGCTTTACGGATGACGCTGTTCAGCGATTCAATGGCATTGGTGGTATAGATGGCTTTACGGATGTCTTTGGGATAGCCAAACAAGGTGTTGAGGTTATGCCAATGAGCCCGCCAGGAACGGCTGATTTGCGGGTATTTGCCATCCCAGCGGGCGGAGAATTGCTCAAGCGCCAACAAAGCCTCGGCCTCGGTAACGGACTGGTAAATCAATTTCAGGTCAGCGGTGACCGCCTTATAGTCTTTCCAGGCCACATATTTCACTGAATTGCGCACCAGATGGACCAGGCACAGTTGTATCCGGGTGTTGGGGAAAACAGCATTGATGGCGTCCGGGAAGCCTTTCAGGCCATCCACACAGGCGATGAGGATGTCCTTGACGCCCCGGTTCTGGAGTTCGGTCAACACTCCCAGCCAAAATTTAGCGCCTTCATTTTCCGACAGCCATAAGCCCAACAGCTCCTTGCGGCCCTCCATGTTCACCCCTAGAGCGAGATAAATGGCCTTGTTGATCACCTGCTTGTCCTGGCGGATTTTCACCACGATACAATCCAGGTAGAGGATCGGATAGACGGCATCCAGCGGGCGGGATTGCCATTCGACCACCTGGGTAATAACAGCATCGGTTACCTTTGAAATCAGGGTGGCCGATACCTCGGCACCATACAGTTCTTTAAAGACAGCAACAATCTCGCGCGTGCTCATGCCCTTGGCGTATAAACTCAAGATTTTGTCGTCCAGGGAGGTAAAGCGGGTTTGGTGCTTGCTGACCAGTTGTGGCTCAAAGCTGCTGTCCCGGTCACGTGGGATAGCGACGTCAAATTGGCCGTCTTCGGTTCTTAAGGTCTTGCTGGAAAAGCCATTGCGGCTGTTCGTCGTGTCCGACGGCTGATATTTGCCATACCCCAAATGCTCATCCAATTCGGCATTTAACGCCGCCTCGACAGTGATCTTGGTCAGCATTTGGCTGAACGCGTTAAGGTCTTTTTCTGTTTTTATAGTTTTAGCGACTTCTTTAGCAAATACTTCAAGTTCTGCTTTGTTCATAGTGCTTATCCTCTCCCATAAAGGAATCAATGATAAGCAATTACACAAATTAATTTACAGTCTCTCTTTTTAATCAAACTCAAACCATCAAGCACATCCATCTTTGTTTTCTGGAGACCGACTTGGTACGAACGCAAGAGTATGTCCTTCGTTGTTCTCATGACAATGGACTGACATTCGAGGAGATCGTTAGGCAACAGTGGACTTTTAGCCAGGACGGGAGCAATAAAGAGGTGGAAGATCATTTGGTGGCGATTTCCAATGTGTCAGTGCTAGAATTGATTATTACCCCCGATATTACCAATGAAAATGTATTTGGATCACTTGAACAACTGAGGCTGGCGTGACCGACAAACAATTGATTCAATTGTTTCATGGTTACAACAAGCTTTATGCATTTTGACATCATGCTCCATAGCAGCCATTGGCTCAAATCAACCAATGCAGAAAGTATCGGCCATTTGCCGACCATCACCAGTTCCCTGTCAATAGCGGTTCACTTTAGATAACGGACATTCAAATCAAAATTTGCCTTTATGAACACGAGTAGAAGTAGGACTATTTTGAGGAAATACACTTGGATCTATGCCCCTGTTTCATTGATAACAAATTAACAAATAACAAGTTTTTCATAAGAGAATGAGTGTTGGTTAAAGTGTATCTCAGTGCCGCACTCAGAATGATAAATTCTTCTTTCCCTGGCATCGGTTTTACTGTGCTGGATTCTTGGCCGAAAAGTTGCTCATTTTGTAACCAAGCGGCTTAAGTGCCCAGAAGGAGTTCCTGACATAGCGAAGATATGTTCCACGGTTTTACCAATTTATCAAAGAAAATCCACTGCACAATGCCATGGGATCTGTTTACCGGATTACGGTCAACTTAGTAGCAGATTACCTACGTAAAACAAAACTCAGGGAAAGTATTACGGTAGCTGTCGGAACTGACAAAATCGCTGACTACTACAAATGCATTAAAATAGGACCAGAACAAATTGTAATTGAAAAGAAACGCCTAAAATGATGAAATTTAAATCTTCAGAATTACCTTAATTTTTAGAACTAATAACAACCCATAAATCTCTCATAACAACTTCTAACCTATTGGAAGTTAATTATATTGCATTTTTCAAAAACCAGAATTTACTTCCAATAAGGAATTTAATTGGATATCCGAGTTGTAAGTTTTACATCCATTTTTTCTGGTAAATCCCACATTGCGCCTGTTGCAGGATCAACAACCAAAAAACCGATCAAACCACCGAAGATAAGGTTTCCCAAATACCAGCCGTTCATTGAAGTATCTAGCTTCTGAGTTTGACTGATATAGTCCTGTGCTGAGAATTCGACTTGGTAAGTTTGACCAGCAAAGTAACCATTCCCTCGATCCAGCATAACGGTTGCAGGTGTTTTACCTTCATGCACGGATTGACCTGCTTCATTCTTAATGAGGAATGTTGCGTTTTCAGGGACTGCGGTAAATGCCACCTTGTCGGTTTCACCGCTGATGATCGTCGCGCAAGCATTTAATAGCATTAAAGAGACCATGCTAAGTGCAATGTACTTTTTCATTAAAAACCTCCTGTTTATTTATTTTCTTTAAATTCCGGTGTTACTCGATTTTTTGCATAGCACCAAATGTTCTTTAAATAACTTCAAGCTGTCACAAAGGAATCAGCATCATGTAACAGCTTGCTTTTGATTATAGGCAGGATTATTTTTGAAGATATTGATATATGTCAAAACACCTAATTGCATTGCGAAATACCGTTTTTTTGCAATTAAGAAAGTAACTTGCACATAAACCGCATTCGTTTAAACATACCTGCAATTAGCTTATAGAATCTCTGATTAAATTCTTCAACGACAAACGGAAGCGACTTATACAGAACCTCTTTAATATGAGCAGCTTTCTGTACAGCTGGATGACTCGGTCGTGTCATAAGTATAATCCGAGCCGTACCCACACGCGGTTGATTCCAGGATATTTCCGCTTTCATCTTGTAGCGAAAGTTCTTTTTTCCTGATGAATACTGCGTAGTGCTTGTTAGCTTGAACGGGATAAAATAAACGGCATTTTTCGTCTCTGGCCGTTATAATATAGTCACTTGTGCTTGTTACTATTTTTTCACATTTTTTTTCTTTCTTCTTATCTTTGCCTTCTGTCTCGGTACATGTGCAGCTTCCATAACTGTATCGGGTTCCCCCGATTTGGCTCTTGCCTATAATATGTTTTTGCATCGCATAGAAATCAATTTCACCGGGCTTGACAAGTACTGTTTTAAATCGATTTAGAGTAATATCATTGACCTGCACATGATCCATCATGGTTGTCTCGTACCAATCATCGTCTAACCAAGCTAACATGTTCAGCGGAAAAATCCAAAATAAGGGGATTAAGGAAATCGTGGGGGCTTTTAAACTCACCGTAGCCAGTTGATCCTCCGGTAAATCTAAGCCTTGGTACGCTTTGACGGTACAGCCGGAAATGGCTACTACTGCAATTAGCAACAATCCTTTGTATGTTATTGGCTTCATAGGCTATCTCCTTATTGTGCCTAACCATTAAGAATTCTTTTCCGTAAAAATTGCGGGGTGTCTAAGCGTGATTTCGATTAAAAAATTGTTTTGAGGGGCTCACGCACAAGTAGGGACATCGACTTCCCCGATGTCATTCGCATTTTCATAGTAATCGGTTGGATCGAAATCGGTTGAGTATTTCATCCCGCCCGGAATTGCCAATTCTTCATCGATCCTGAACAGCAAAGGCAGTTTTTGTGTTTTTTTCGGGTTGCTGTTTGCCAACTTGCACGCTAAATCCCATGCCTGGGTTAATGCGTATGTTCTATCGGTTAACCTAGTGTAACGTCCTCAACAAACATTAAGATATGATACAATTGGTGTCCATGAGAACGCCAATGAAAATTACACTGATTGAAGAGGATCGAACAGAACTGGAACGCTGGGTGAAGAGCCGGTCTGTTGGGGCTAAAACAAAGACTACGGGCTAGAATGGTACTGATGACCGCCGAGGGCTTGTCAACAACGGTCATTATGGCAACGTTGGGGGTCAGCAACCCGACCTTGAACAAGTGGCGGAATCGCTATCTCGAAAGTGGTGTTGAAGGGCTCAAGAAAGGCAAGACCCGCCCGTCGCGGATACCGCCGCTGCCGACTGACAAAGTCCGAAGTCCTGGCCTTGACATTGACCGGTAAACCGGCTGCCGCGACGCAGTGGAGTTGCCGGACGATGGCGGAGCAGGTCGGCATTTCCCGGATGGCGGTGCACGGCATCTGGCGGGAGCACAAACTGAAGCCCCATCAAGTGAAGGGCTTTAGGTTTCGAACGACCCGCTGTTCGCCGAAAAGTTGCGCGATGTCGTGGGCCTTTACCTGGACCCACCGGAGAAGGCCATCGTGTTTTCCGTCGACGAGAAAAGCCAAATCCAGGCGCTAGATCGTAGCCAACCCGGCCTGCCGATGAAGCCGGGAAAATGCGGGACGATGACGCACGATTATAAGCGACATGGCACCACAACTTTGTTTGCGGCACTCGACGTGCAGACCGGAACGGTGATTGGGCAATGCCAGCCCAGGCACCGCCACGACGAGTTCCTCAAGTTCCTGAAGACAATTGACCGGCGAACTGACAAAACCTTGGCATTGCATTTGATCGTCGACAACTATGCGACGCACAAACATGCCGAAGTAAAGGACTGGCTGGCCCAGCATCCCCGGTTCCACTTACACTTCACGCCAACTCGGCCTCATGGCTCAACTTAGTCGAGCGTTTCTTCCGGGACATTACCGAGGAACGTATCCGGCGTGGTGTTTTCCACAGTGTTGACGACCTCAAAACAGCGATACAGGAGTATCTCGACCACCGCAATAGCAACCCAAAACCTTACCATTGGACAGCCAAACCAGAGACGATCTTGGCTAAAGTAGACAAAGCTAAAGATATGTTGAGGACGTTACACTAGTAAGGGGGGGGCTAGGATTATGGTGCAAGAAATAGCCGAAGGCATTTTGGCAAAACCCAGCGTAATCACGCGAGAATAAAATGAATTCATGCCATGTCTCATCGACGATCCGTGAAGGCATTGCAACCTTGCAGCCTTTCGCTTGGAAGCACATCGTAAAATAATCCCTTAACCCTTGAAAAACCAGAGCTACTTGTTCCTCAGTTAAATTCGGATACTTCTTTTGCAGTTTAGCTATCAGATCGGAACTGAATCTGAAGCTCTTAATAAAAACTAGGTGTGTTTTCTTATCCTTGTTCTCTGAAAACGATACCAATACCATCAATCCGATTAACACAACCAAAACATAAACTCCCGCCATAACAACACCTCCATCTTGTTTATAAAAGTATCACTTTGTTTTTCATCGATAATACGAATAACGAATACACTTAGCCTTTATTTCAAGTTGCTTATTAACGTTAAGCAACGTTAACTTATGTTTTCTTATAAAAATCTCGTATCGCTGTCCAGCTTCTAAGAGGACATTTAATTGGCATTCGTTGGCTACAGCTAAATAATAATTGTCATCACAAGTAGGTCTTTCGCAATTTGAACTGCTTTTTTCGGATAACGTTTTGGGTGTAGGTGTTCCTAACAAGGACGAACTATCAGTATTAATCTGATAACGGCCTGGTTTTAATTTCAGTGTTTTAAATCGATCTAGTTCGACTTTGTTTTCCAGTACTTTTCCTTACCAGTATCGCGGCAACCAATCTTCGGCGATGCGCGTTTCTCTATCTGTTAAATCCACGTTATTGGTATCAATAGTAATATCGTCAGTCCATGCTGTTTCTCTCCAATCATCCGCAAACCATGTCAACATGTTCAATGGAAAAACCCAAAGTAACGGAACATAAGCCGCTGCCGGTGTTTTAAGGGTCACGGTTGCCACTTGGTCGTCCGGCAGTTTTAAGCCGTCATACGCTTTGATTGAGCATCCAGTGATGCAGAGTGTTAATAGGGCTAATAAATATGTGCTTTTATGTGAAAACATCCTTTCATCCTCCTTGATATAGAATTGGTATCAGGTCATTTTGCTTCAACTCGGATGACATGATTGTGATTGTCTACCGTAACAGCCCCCCATTTGTTGTACGTATAAATTTGCATCATGCTGGGATTAAAATCTGCTGCCAATTCAACCAAACCCCATAGGGGTAAAAACAAAATGAGCGTTTCAATACCCATACGGTCCTCGCTTTGGCTTTGATCCGGCTCACCGAGTATTTTCACCATTTCTCCGTAGGTTTGGCCTAATTTTATGTGGTTCAACGGGTTTTGTTCTGACCCCGGTTTGTATATATGTTCAACACAACCGATAAGCAACAGTTGAATCAAAACCGGAAAGACCATTAAAAATATGTATTTTTTCATGGTGTTATTGGCTCAAGTAATTTGCATTCACTGATCTCCCGTTTTCCAATTTCAGGGGAGACTTCCGAAAAATTCAGATGGCCTACCAGTAACCCCATGCCAACTGTTGTTTTCAAGTATTTTTCTTTACCTACTTCTACGGTGACATCGGCCTCATTCGTGGTTTCAGTGCTAACTTCAAAATGGACATTGCCAGGGTTTGCAATAAAGGGAAAATATCCGCCGTTTTTGATTTTGGTAATCGGCATTTTATTTGCCGTTACCGTGCCATATACGCCGCTACCCGCAAAACTGGGTTCACGGTAGATATAGACAACGCCTTTATCGTATGGGATAGGATTGACCGGTTTAAATGCTGGGCCTGAAGCTGAGCAACCTATGATTGCCAGTGGAATAACCAATAAAATCGAAATGCCAAATTTAGAAGTATTTTTAATTTCCATAATGTTTCTCCTTTACTTTATTTTAAATAATGCTCAAATATTGACGATATTAAATAGTGAAGTTGAAAGTTTTCTATACGATCTTATACAGTTAAATTTAACAGCCACCTCCACACCCACCGCATCCTCCACCACAACCTCCGCCGCCACAGTTAAAATCACTGACACAATAACCATCATTTTTAGAAATACAATCAAAGCTGTATTTAAACCCGTCTGGGATTTCAAATAGTGTGTCCAATGCAAACAATAAGGGTAACGACGTCGCCTTTTGTGGCTCCATACCCACTTGTTCACATGAGAAGCGCCATGCTCGTTTTAGGCTTTCAGGAACTGACGAGTTAGATTTCATACCGTCTGACGGGTTATGGTGTAAAAATCGATTAAAAGCCTGTTTACAGAATCTTTCGTACTCACGGGTATACAAGATAAATTCATGCCAAGCATCATCAACAATGCGCGAAGGCATTGCGACCATCGAGCCGTTGGCTTTCTGGCAGGCATAAAAGTAATCTCTTAGTCCTTGGAATACTTGCTCGACTTGTTCTCCCGTAAAATCTGGATGTCGCTTACTGAGATTTGCCTTAATACCTGGATGAAACGGGTAGTTTTGGATAAACTTAAGTTGCTTAGGCGTTTGGCTCCACATGGCAATCAATCCGGACACTATTGCCCAAATCAGTAAGACAGCTAATACATTCATAATCATATCGCCTCCTTATTGCATTAATGTTTATAAAACAAATTGCCAATCCATTTCCAAAGCCAAGAAATTTTTTGTTAGATCTATGATCCGTCATGAAAGATTCGTTGTCATAAGGTTGTTTTAAAAAGCCGATACAGAATGCCAAAACACCGATTTTGGCTGTTAAAAGCTGCCCATAGCTGAGTGGAAATTGCTAAGATACCAGCGTATTTTTTACGTGCCTGATACGATTTTGTATGAATCCTTTTTCCTTAGATCTACTGTTGCATTGGCTGGACAATACCCCGATATTGCTGCAACGCGCTTGTGTTGTCGTTGTTATAACGTATGTGGCTATTCGTTTAAAATGGTTTAGGCATGCGTTGCGAGGCTCGGCGAGATATTGGCGATACCGCTTTATTACTGCCTTTTTTTTCGGCGTCCTCGCAATAATCGGCACCCATTTAGGCATCGTGGTGGATGCCAGCCAAAACGGTATCTTGGCTGATACTGTCGACAAACTCCCCGGTGGTTTGCAACAGTTACAAGCGATACTGAGTTTTCGGGATATGACAATAATCTCTGCCGGATTAATTGCAGGCCCTTGGGTGGGATTAGGAGCGGGCTTGATGGCTGGCTGGGAGCGTTATCTAGTTGGTGGCTTCGTGGGTCTATCCAGTGGTTTGGCGACTGTCGTTATAGGGTTGGTCTCAGGATTGGCGCGACATTATTGGCAGAAAGCTTCCCAACCGTTTGGTACGGTTATCGTCATATTAGTTGTAACGGCAATGCAGAAGTCAATGGTTGTTTTACTCAGCGACCCGCGTTCTGTTGCCTTTGCAACAATACTGGAAACAGTTCTACCCGAAACTATAGTCAACTGTTTGGGTTGCTTGTTGTTTCTGTCGGTCATAAAAGATCTGGAACGTGAAAGTTTAGTCGCACAAGCTCAACAAGCCGAGCTGCGCGCCTTGCAAGCACAGATTGAGCCGCATTTTATTAACAATGTCCTGAATGGTATCAATGCGTTAATTAACGATAACTGTCCGGAGAAAGCGTCGGCATTCGTAATAAAACTTGCCCGGTTTTTGGATGAAACCCGCGAGACCGCAAAGGCCAATTCAATAACCTTAACTGAGGAGTTAGCCCGTGCAGAGAAATATCTTGAATTGCAACGGTTACGTTTTCCAGACGCATTCCGATTTCATTATGAGGTGGCAGGCGAATGGCTTTCATGCTATGTCCCGCCACATTGCCTGTTAACATTAATCATCAATGCATTTTTGCATGGCCGACGCGGACAATTGGAGTGTTTAGACATCACTATCAACTCGCATATCGGTGATCATTGGATCATCCTGGACATAACCGATAATGGCTGCGGTATACCCGATGACCAATTAAAATTGCTGGGCAAGCAGCCCGTCCATTCAGAACGTGGTAGCGGTAACGGATTGTACCAACTGAACGAAAGTTTAAAACTTGCTTTCGACGGCGTTGCAAAAATGGTTATAGAAAGTCAGTCAAATAGCGGCACCAAAATAACCTTAACCCTGCCGAAAAGGGATAAATCATGGTAACGATGCACCGCGTATTGATCGTTGACGATGAGCCATTGGCGCGCAATTATTTACGTACACTGCTGCAAAATCATCACCTCGATTTTAAAGTCGTCGCTAGTGTTGAAAGTACAGTAAAAGGTTGGGAAACCATCCAAAATAATCCAGACATTGAGGGTATTTTTTTGGATATTGACATCGAAACCGAGAGCAAACGGGCCGGATTAGATTTTGCCCTTAACCTCAGCCGGTTACCCCAAAAGCCCTGGATTGTTTTTGTGACCGGCTACCAGGAGTATGCGATAGAAGCCTTCCAATCGTTTCCCATCAATTATCTGGTTAAGCCTTTTGATAACGTTACGATCGAACCGACCCTGAAATGGATACGTGAACACTTTCACAGCAACCCGAAATCAAAGCGCGTCGCAATCCGGCATCGAATTAACGAAAGCTATTGCACCGAATACGTCTGCCGGGATGAGATTCTCTACATCCAAAAAAATAACGGCATCAATAGCGTTAAAATCGGCTTAACGCATGGTGAGATACTCGACGGTGTCAATAGCACGTTAAAAGAATGGGTGGAACAAGGGTTTTTCCAAATCCATCGGCGGAATCTGGTTAATCTGGATCAAGTACGCCGGGAAATGCCGCGCATCGGTGAAAATTCGGTCTATAAGGTCAGCTTTAAACATTGCCCCACCGAATTGGACGTTGGGCCTGATTATCTGCAACCCTTACGCGATGTCTTAGCGAGTCTAAATTAGACATTTGGTTACATCGTAGTTCGCTAATGATCGGGGATTACCATACAAGCTTAGTGTTTTGGGATTCGTGAGTAGTGATTAATAAGCTGGCTGTGATTGGTTTTATCCGACCGAAGAAACACCGTGGGGCAAAATCCATACTTAATAAAATAGTCTCCGGCACAAACATGTCTGGGTTAAATAAACAAATGCTCAATTGACCGTCCGCTTTTAAGGACGAAAGTTATTAGGCAAAAAAAAACTGCTAATAGTCAAATGCATGACAGGTCAATTTTGGAAATCAGTTATTCATAACTAAAAATTTTACCAATCGCGATGATTATTGCACTCTGGTGCAGCTCCTTATTGTGTGAGCGAACCTTGCCATTCGTTTGAATTAAAGTGATTTTACCTACTCACTTACGATTGGAAGATTGCTGCAGGTTTCTCGCTGTGGCTTGAGTTTAATGAAGGTCTCCCACTCAGATGGAGACAAATTACTAGACAACCGCTTACAAGCTTCGCTTCGAAGAAGTTCAGGCCAGAGTGGCCAAAGAAGTACCTTGCTTCCGTTTGGAGTTGTGCTCATAGTCGCAAGCCAATTGCCGTCAGGGCTCAACAAGGGATTATTAATCCCGCCGTCATGAGCCAGCGACACTTCCGTTATCTTGCGTCCCGAAGGCACTTCCCATACGCGGACAGTGCTACCAACCAATGCCGTAGCTGATGGGTCTGATGCATCGATGCTTGCTTCGCCTGTGACGGTAACCAGCCTTCGGGCATCCGGGCTGAAAGCTGCGAGCTGTATGGGCCATTCGTGCGGCAAAAGAGCAAGTTTTTTGCCGTCACTCGCGCGGTGAATTGCCGCACTCGCGAAAATCCAGTCGCCTAGACCTTCCTCCGAATCCAGAACGTATACCTGTCCGTCAGAGCTGCTAGCGAGAACTTGATGTCCGACTGCTTCGCCGGAAGCGTTAGCCAAAACCATGGGTTTTGTTTGCGTTTCAGTAGGACTGGCGTCCAAGGTTTGTTTGCGAGAGAAAATAGTCCTTTGTTTGTTTGAAGAAGAATCCAGCTTCCTCCAGACCCTACGCTTTTTAACTCTGTTCCTTCTTCGATGGATACCTCAAGCGGAAACACGGAGAGTTTCTTAGGCCAGTCCTAAGAACCAAGTCACCTTCGATGGTTGGATAGGTATTAAGAGACTCCAGTGCCAGCAAGACACCACGTTCTGGGCCTGCTGTACCAAACTCTTCGTTGTTTGGTGTCGTATTAAACGCTATTTGTGCCTGAGCAGCCAGATTCTGGGCTTTCGATACCTTCAGTTCTCTTTCTGCTCGTTGCCACTGCATCCCCGCAAATATTGACAACCCGAGAAAAATTATTGATAGCAACGCTGATCCGCCTGCAATCTGGACCAGCCGCCGACGCGCACGTTCTTCTTCTCTGCGTCGCAAATCGTCATATTGCACCCCGAGCAAACCAGCTAGTAGTTTTAGCAGCGCAGTTTTCTTGACTGCCCGGAGGCTTTCGCCCTCTATAGGTCTGACATCTGCAGCAAGTGGCTCGAAATCGTGAAGTGCGGGAGGAAATGACTGGCTTGGTTCGCCCTCGATCAGGAGAGCGAGTAGCCGATCTCCGCCCCTTTGGGCTTGAAAGCGCATTACTTCTTCATTCACCCATCTTGATTCCGGCGTCCTGGGCGAACAAACTACAATCAAAAATCTGGAGGTCCACAATGCTTCATTAATGCGTTGACTTAAATCGGAGGACGCGGGTAATTCCTCTTCGTCTCGAAAGACTCGACCGATCCGATCAAGTATACCGGACGCCACAAGATGTTTCGGTACACGGTAGTTCTCCAAGTTGGAGTGATCTTGCCCCACTCTAGCGGACACTCGGCTAAGAGAGTAATCTCTAAAACCGAGGTGAATAATGAAAACCAAAAAAGAACCAAACCTACAGATTGTACGAAACAAATACACGCCACAGTTTAAAGAGCAAGCATTGGAACGTGCTGATCGGGACGGTATTCCGACGGTATCGAAAGATTTAGGGCTTACAGAGGCGACCTTGTATGCCTGGCGTGCAAAACGTCGGCAAACAGGGCAACCCTTTGAAGAGCAAAAGCTCCAGCAAGCTGAAATGGCTAGGCTTAAGCGTGAAAACGCCCGCCTGGAAGACGAGGTTGCCTTCCTAAAAAAGGCGGCGGCGTACTTCGCGAAACTGCCCAAGTGAAGTACGCCATGATCAAGACTAATGAAACGCAATTCCCGGTGGGCATGATGTGCCGCCTGCTGTCGGTGTCGCGCAGTGGCTATTACGCCTGGGAACGCAGGCCACATTCTGCTAGGGAGCGATCGACCCAGTCGCTTAAGATTGAAATAAAGCGTGTTTTCGATGACGAGAAAGGACGTCCCGGTGCGCCCAGGGTCGCCCGCAGGCTTAAGGCCGAAGGCATTTTGGCGAGCCGCCACCGCGTCGCCCGGATCATGCGGATCAATGGCCTTAGGGCGAAGGCGGCCAAGAAATACAAGGCGACCACCAACAGCAAGCATTCCTTGCCGGTTGCGCCCAATCTGCTAGGTCAGGATTTCAGTGCAGCCAAGCCCGACCAAAAGTGGGTGTCGGACATCACTTATATCTGGACGGACGAAGGCTGGCTGTACCTGGCGGTCGTGCTTGAGCTTTATTCGAGGCGGGTCATTGGCTGGGCAATCGCCGAGCGCATGACGGCAACTTTAGTGTGCGATGCCCTTATCATGGCGTTATGGAATCGGAAGATGCCGAAGGGTGTGATAGTTCATTCTGACCGGGGCAGCCAATATTGTTCAGCCGTTTACCAAACGCTGTTCAGAAAACATCAGCTGATTTGCAGCATGAGTAAAAAAGGCGACTGTTATGATAACGCCGCCATGGAAAGCTGGAACCACAGTTTCAAAGTCGAAGCTATTCATGGTGAACGCTTTAAGACCCGTTCTGATGCCAAGTCCCAGGTGTTCGAATATATCGAAGTATATTACAATCGCAAACGGCTTCATTCAAAACTGGGCTATCTCAGCCCGGAAGCGTTTGAAGCCAAAAAAATCGCTTAGTGGAGTGTCCGTGAAATCAGGGCAAGATCAATTCAGGAGGCTTCACAAAAATGGACCATGCCCATCAAGAATTGGAAATCCGCCTTGAACCGGTTTATGATTGAATTCGAGGATCGGCTGCAAGATTATATTTAACTAAACCTGACGGCAGTTACACAGAATTATTTACACCCTCAAAGCCGGCTGTCAGGATAATGCCTTATTAAAAAAATCGAAATGGTGCTGTCGGTAGAGTAGAGATGTGACGCGGTAGCGTTAGGTTTTGCTTGTCTGTTGCCGCCTCTTTCGTCTGGCGGTGCCCTAATAGCAAGAACTATAACCCCGTTTCCACATCCCCCTCATCGAACCCAGCGAGCCTATCTCAGGCACTGGGCTCTCGGACAAGACACCAAGCAATCGTCCACGGAAAGTCACCCTCAATCGAGCAAGCCATGGAAAAAGTCCGTATCACCCAGCCAGAATACTGCTAAACATCGAAATTGGCATAACCGCCACTATCACCACTTGGGAGATATTGACTTCCCGGATTATCCGGGTTCTTCCTTCACTTCAGCTTGTGATACCTTTCGTATTTCCTGCAAATTAATGGAGTTTATAGGGTTGCCCCAATCTCCTATACTTCGCTACTTCCAGTATCGATCTTGAACTGAGGCTCATTCCCTCCACCGGCATTACCCGGTTTCAACGGTAGTACGAGCCTCTCCGCCACCCCAATACGCCCAGCCTAGCCGTCACCGACAACTGGTTGATCGTTACGTGCGATCACATAATGGGGCTTCCCGTGTTGCCTGCGTTTTCCTTGTGTACATGCTGCCGCCACTACCCCGGCGCAGCGCCTGGGTTCTTGTCATTGCTCACTACCCCAGACGTACCAGCCTTCCCCGCATGGGTTGACGGGTCGGCCTACGCATCTACCTTTTCGAGGATTGCTCAGCGTTCACTCGCGTTGCGGCCTGTACACTCGCCAAGTCACCTAGTGACCCTCTTCATCGGAGGCTTCATCCACTTCGTTACCTCTATGAATGCTCCGATTGCTTCCGGCTGGAGCAAAAGTTGCCGGGTGGGACTTTCACCCACTGGAAAACGCCGCCTTAGCACGGCGCACACCCAAAACGGCTGTTGGCACCTGTTAATCGAATGTCTTACTGCTTCAAAAGCAGACGGTTAACTCTTGTCTAGCCAGGGCTGTCGTTAAAAAAGCCCAGGGATAAACCCTGGGCAAGCCGAGGGCACAATCTAAAAGGGTTCAATGTTGGCGCAGAATAAAGATCTCCCGGAATGAGGGTTGGGTGCGGTAAATGGGCTATGATGTCTTTGCCACTGATTCAGCCAAAGCCTTGCCCGCCTTAAACCTAACGGCTTTTCTGGCAGGGATTTTGATGGTTTGCCCATTTACCGGGTTCCTGCCTTCGCGGGCTGAGCGTTCAACAACGGAAAAAGTGCCGAAACCCACCAGGCGGACGTTGCCGCCTCGTTCCAACGTTTCCGAGATGGTAAGCAGCATGGCGTTTACAATATCCTCAGTTTGCGCCTTGCTGCGGAGGCTGCGGAGGCTGACGGCTTCAATGAGTTCGGCTTTGTTCATGGCTTTTTCTCCTGTGGTTGGCTTGGAAAATGGTTGTACTTATCCTGAATTGTTAGATTATTTGCTTGATTTATTCCGGTTTACCAGGGTTTTGTCCGGGTTCCTCTCGATTACTCGGTACGCTGATTTCTGTCGTGATATCCGCTGGCTGAGTGGGTTTCGAGTCATCCAACCAAGCATTCACCTTCACTAAATCTTCCGGCGACAGCGTGCCCACGGCCTGTTTCAACCTCAATGTGCTGAGTAGATAGTCATAGCGTGCCCGGCTGAGATCGCGCTGGGCGCTAAGACGGTCACGTTCAGCGACGATCATGTCCAGCGGTGTCCGGTAACCAGCACGGAAACCGGCTTCGGTGCCTTGTTCGGCAGCATCGCTGGATTTCAGGGTATCCTGCCAAGCCTTGACCCGGCTAATGCCTGCCGTCACCCCCAGGAACGCTTGGCTGGCCTGGCGTTTGACGGCGCGTTGGGTTTGTTTCAACAGGCCCTGGCTTTTCCGGTACAGCTGTTGGGCTTCCCGGGTCTTGGAGTTGACCCGGCCGCCCAGGTAGATCGGCATATTGAAGTTCAAGCCAATAATGATATCTTCCCCTTCGACCGAGCCAAAGCGTCCACCCCCCGTGTTGTTGACCCCGTAGCTGCCGTTGGCGTCCAGGGTAGGCAAATGACCAGCCTTGGCAACGTCAATATCGGCCTTGGCCATCTGGACGGCGTATTCTTCCGCCTTCAGCCCCAGATTTTGGTTCAAGGCCTGTTCGACCCAGCGTGCTTCGATCGCCGGGTCGGGCGGCACCAGGGGGATGTCGTCCTTGAGCTTAGCTAGGTCGCTATAATGGACGCCGGTGGCTTCCTCCAGGCTTTCGGTGGCATCCTTGAGCTTTTGTTCGGACTCGACCACATCGGCGGCGGCGTGGTCATAACCGCTTTGCGCCTCCAGGACATCGGTCATGGCCAGATAACCCGCCGCTTCGTGTTGTTGGGTCTCGTTTAACTTCCGGGCCAGGGAATCGGCTTGCGCCTTGGCGAAGACCAGATTTTCCTGGGCTGCGAGGACGGCAAAGTAACGCTCCGCCACCCTAAGCAGCAGTTCACTTTCCGCCGCCGCAAACTGGGCTTCGGCCTGGGCGACCTTGCTGTCGGCCTGTTGCCACTGGATAAAGCGGTCGACATGCAGGATGGGCTGGCTTAAGGTCAGGCTGTAGCCGTCGTTGATGTAGTTGAAACTGCCGGTTGACCCGGTTATCCCGCCCCCACCGCTTTCCTTGATAGTCGACCAGGCCTTGTTGACATTGGCGGAGATGTTAACTTCCGGTTGGAACAAGGCGGCGCTGGCCTGGGTTTGGGTCTCCTGGACAGCAGATAACGTTGCCCTGGCCTGCTCTATCTGGGGGTCTTCCAGGGCGGCCTGGTTGTACACCGCCAGCAAGTCGGTGGCTTGGGCGGGGTTGGGATGTGACAACATCAACCACAGTGCCGATACTATGAGGGGCAACAATATTGTGTTAGGTGATTGGCTAAACCTTCGCGTCTTATCAATCAAGCTATTGTCTTCCATAATGATCATTGTGCTGGTCTGGTCTTCCGGTAGGCAAAGCCCATTGCCAGCCGATACAGCAACGGCACGATGAACAGGGTCAATACCGTGGAAAAACCTACCCCCCAGACGATGGCGGTGGCGACCGGCCGCCATTCAACGGTAGCCGGGTCGTTGCTCATCGCCAGTGGCAACAAGCCCACCAGGGTGGTGAACGAGGTGATCAAGATCGGTAACATCCGCCGTTTTGCTGCATACACCGTGGCATGGACGACCCCCATGCCGTCCGCCAGGCGGTCATGCCCAGCGGAAAACATCAGGATCGCCGAATTCACCGCAATCCCGGCTAACGCCACTGCTCCATACAAAGTATTTGGGCTAATCGGCTCACGCGAGATCAATAGCCCCAAGATCAAGCCCGCAAAGGCCATTGGCACTTTCAGCAACACTAAGAATGGCATGACAAAGCTGCGAAACTGGGCACCAACAATCAGGAAGATCAGGCCGATGCCCAAGATAAACTTCTGCCACAGCAGGCTCAAATTTTTGCGGAGTTCCTCGGCCTTGCCAGCGGTTTTCAGCTTGACATTCGGGTGCCGGTCGACAATCTGGCGCCATTGGTCTTCAACCAGGCGGGTGACGGCCAGGACATCCTTGCCGCCTTCCTCCAGGTCAGCCATTACGGTGTTGGAGTGTTCAAACTGATGGTGGTGGCCGCCGGTCGTCCCCTCGGCAAGTTCAGCCGTCACCAGTTGCCCGATTTGGATGCTGCCGCCATCTGGTCGGATCACAGGATGTTGCAGCAAGGCCTTGATATCATGCGCCTGGCTTTTGCCCGCCTGCACCCGGATGTTGACGGTTTCGCCCGCCTCGATAAAATGGCCGACGACCTCGCCGCCCGTTAACAGTTGCAGGGCGCTGGTGACCGTGCTGGCACTCAGTCCGGCGCGCTGGATGGCATCACCGTTCAAATGCAGCTTAAGTTCGGGGTCGCCGCCCTCGTTTTCCACGCCGATATTGTGCACCCCAGGAATCGCCTTCAGGATAGCCTTGATTTGCACAATGGCCTTATCCAGCTCCCGGTTATCAATACCGCTTATCGAAAAGGCCAGGTCTTTTTCTGCCGGAGCGCCCCAATCCGCTTCATCCTGGAGCCAATAATTGGCCACCCCCTGCAATTGTTGGTCTAAGCGTTCCCTGACTAGTGGCAATAGCGCCTTGGCATCGCGGCCACTGTCAGGGTTCAAGCTAAAATACAGGTTGCCAAAACGGGGTTGGTTACGGAGGGTGCCATTAACGTCGGTCTCGCCGCTTTGGATGCTGCTAGCCCGCATTTCCCCCGGCTTAAAGACCGGCATGAGCATAGCTTCGATTTCATCCAGCTTATCCAGGGTGCGCGCCAAGGGCGTGGACTTGGGCATTTCCACGGTGACGGTAAAACCCAGGCTGGCACCTTCGGGTTCCGGGGCAAACCCCACCCAGTCGAACCACCACGCAGCCAGGGTTAAGCCCAGCAACGCCAGTACGCTGAACAAGGTGCGTTTAGGGGCGCGCAGCAAGCGAATTAAGCCCCGGGTATAACGCTTTTGCAGGGTATGCCGAAAACGTCTGCGCCAGTTGTCCTGAGTGACCTTGGGTGCTACGGAAGTATTGGCAGCCTTACCTGCCCTCGGCTCCGGCCTGACCACAACCGCTGCCTGGGCGGGCAAAATCCACAACGCCTGTACCAGGCTGACCAATAACCCCATACACACCACTTGCGGTACCACACCCATCAATACGCCCAAGGTGCCGCCCATCAGGGTCAAGGGCAGAAAGCTGGCCATGGTGGTAAAAGAGGAGGTCGCCACCGGCAACCAGACTTCGCGCAAGGCCGCCACAGTTGCCGATAGCGGTGCCAAGCCCCGGCTAAGATACTGGCCGATGGCTTCGATGACGACCACGGCATCGTCCACCAGCATGCCCAGCACGATCACCACGCCGAGCAAGACGCTGAGGTTCAAGGATTGTTCGGTCACTTGCAGGACAATAAAGACCCCGGCCAGGGAAAACGGCACGGCCAATGTGGTCAGGAAGGCCAGGCGCGTCCCCAGCATTAGCCAGGTCACCGCCAACACCAATAACATCCCTGACCAGGCATGTTGCTCCATCAGGGCCAGCGCTTTGCGGATTTCATCCGACTGGTCGGACTTCAGGAACAATTGCACACCGGTTTTAGCGCTGTTTTGGTTGCGGGCAACAATATAAGCTTTGATCTGCTCCACCAGGGCCAGGGTATTGGCACCGGGAAGTTTAGTGACTGATACGCTCACGGCGTGTTGCCCGCGAAAGCGGATACCGCCGACACCGATGGCCCGGCTGGCACGGGTGATGTCGGCAATCTCCCCCAATTTGACTGATCCTTTTCCAGCGGAGACCGGCAATGCTGCCAGATTGGCCGCCACCTCTTCGGAAGCGCTCACGCGCACCTGCCATTCGTCCCCGTCGATGTCGACGGCACCGAGGGTAGACTCCTTAAAATAGTCCTGGATTGTGGTTGTCAGGGCGCTGGCGGCTATCCCTAACTCACCCAAACGTTCGGGTTGGAAGACGATATGCAGCTCGGAATCTTCCAGTCCCAGGGTCGTGGTTGTCGCTGTACCCGGCAATTGTTGCAGGTCGCGCTGTACTTGCCGGGCTTGGCGGCGAAAGTTGTCGTCATTACCGGGGCCGTAGACCAGGATTTCGAACACATCCGGGTCGGTGCTATTCTGTTCCTGGATGTCCAGCGGTGGGATGCCTTTCGGTAAATCGGAAGCAACCAGAGCCTGGATTTCACGGCGCAGTTCCTGGACCCGCCGCTCATAGAGGGCTGGCTTGATATTCTCTTTAAAGGTCACCGACACATTGGCGGTACCTTTCATGGTCATGCCGTGGACGAATTCCAGGTCTTTAATCTTGGTACGGATCATCCGCTCGATGGGGTCGAGTGCCAGCTTTTCGGCATCGTCGGCAGAGACACCAGGCAGGGTAACCGCAATATCGACCACCCGGGATTGCTGCTCCGGCGCCCGTTCCCGGGGCAACTGCGGATAGGCCAACAAGCCCAACACCACCACCAACAAGTAAGCCAGGGTGGCAAAGACATGGTTATGGTAAAGTTTGTTAAGCCACATGGCCGGGCATCCTTGCCAAATGGGTGAAGATACGCATTATTATCCCAGGCAATGACAACGGGATTTGCTTCCTGAGAATTCTTGCCTGCATGGCGCTCATGGCGGAGTAATTTCCTTGGTTGCAGCATTTTTCAAGCCAAGGTTTTTCACCTTAACTTTGCTACCGTCATTCAGGCTGTATTGCCCGGACACGATAATCGGCGTATCGGGCGGCAAGGTAATGACCGCAGGCCGCCCATTCTGGGCATCGGGCAGTGGGTGGAAATGCGCGCTATCGCCATTTACGGTAAACACCCCCAAGTGTTCGCCGCGTTTAACTAATAGTTCAGTAGCGATGTGTTGCACCTTATCCTGCCACACCAAGCGTCCTGCCGCCCCAGGGCGGGCAGGTGAAGCCTTAAAGTCCAACCGGACCTCCTGGCTACCGGTTTGGCTCTGGATGGCGGGCAGGATTGCCCGTAAAATCAACGGGTAGCGTTTGCCATCATGGTCGAAGGACAAGCCGCCTGCCGACTGTAAGGCGGCAATATCGTGGCTGCTGACCTGTGCCGACACTTCCGCCCGGCTCAGGTCGAGCAGTTTTGCGACCATTGTGCCGTTCCCGACCAGTTGGCCGACGGCAACGTTGCGTTCGGTCACGATCCCGGCAAACGGGGCCTTGATGGAACAAGCCGCCAGTTGCCGTTCGGCGGCCTTGATCTTATGGCCATGGGCGTTCAGTTCGCCTTTCAAAACGGCCAACTCGGCACGGCGCTCCTGGGCCTTTTCCATCGGCAAGGTGCGTTGACCTACTAGCAATTCCGATTGTTTGAGGTGCCACTGTGCCAGTTCCAGCTTGGCTTGTACCGTTTGGCGTTCGGCTTTGAGTTTTTCATGTTCTATCTGGTAATCCGTACACGCCAGCTTCACCAGCACCGCCCCCGCCTTGACCTGATCGCCTACCCGTACCGGCACTTCGGCCACCTGACCCGCCACCTGGGCGGCAATGGCGGCATCGTTGAGGCTGACAACATGGGCGGGTGCGGTGGCTTCGGGATACAGCGCCAGTTCGGACAGCAACTGGGTTTGCACGGGGGTAGGTTCGTCGGCTTGTGCCAACAGGCAAAACACACTGTTGCAGGCCAACAGCCAACACACCCATAATGCTTTGGCTAAATAATGGCGTTCGGATGGCGTTATCGAAGAATCATTGCTGTGCATGTGGGTCGATTCATTCATCATTATTGTGGGTCGTCTGTTGGGTCAGCAATGCTTTCGCAGCCCTTTTCACTTTCCCTATAAAAAATTCGTCAATAGTTTTACGAAACGTCGCCCGACAAGGCATACCGTATGCAGATACCAAATAATATGACGTTGCGGATCGTGAAATCCCCACCTGAATGGGTAAATAAATCCTAATTTTTCATACATCTTTTCGGGTACGCCAAAGGAAAGATAAGATAAATCCCATCGGTTAATCCTTGGGGATTCACTTGAAGCCGATGGATAAGCCATTAACATCCCAACGTTATCCAAATTAACCTCGCTCACGTTACACCCTTCCGCTTTAGCCGCGCTGCCCGGTTTTTCTTGTACCAGATATAAATGCCGGTGACGGATAACATGGTAATCACCAAGCCCATAAAACAAACGAACAGCTTATAGGGCAAGCCCCAACTGCTTGCCATGTGTAAGGCCATAAGCCAGTATTGCACGGTTACGCCGGACAATTCCCCTGTGGCGGGCGGGTCTAACTTCACTAATGCGCCGGTGTCGGCATTAAATGTGACGCCAGTTTGTCCTGCTTGTGAAACATCCCGGTTGCTGGTTACGATGTATTCGAACAGGCCGGTGGCATCGTCGTAGCTTAACAATGACTCCTGATGTACGGCAAAGCCATGCCGTTTGGCCTGCTCGGCCATCAACCGTTTGCCGATGATGTGCGCATAGCGGAACTCGGCAATAGAAACAAATTGTGGTGTTGCTGGTTCTGAAGATTGGCTTTGTTCCGGCGCAGTCTCAAAGAACACTTTCATGACCGGCTCATAGACCTCCGGTAACATAAACATCACGCTCGACCAGGCAAAGATGAACAGTATCGCCCAGGTCCACAAGCCAAAAGCCCGGTGTAGATCGAAGTTAAGGCGAAAGGCAGAAGCGTTAGGCTTGATTTGCCAGGCGGGTTTCCAGCGTTGCCAAAAAGAGGGTTGTTTTGCAACTGATACCTGCTGGCCTGTGGTGGCTGGGTGTTTTGATCTCCCTTTCGGCAAGGTCAAATAAAACCCCACAAAGCAGTCCAGCGTCCAGGCTAAAGCAATAATGCCGAACAGCAAGGCGCCCGTTTCACCCAAGGCAAGCTGACAATGTAAAGCGTAGATAAAATCGAGGACATTTTTGCGGGTCAGCGGAAAATAACCCGTTTGCTCACTTGATTGATTATCACGGCTATTCTCAACCTCGCCACCTGTATAGGGATTCAACTTTAACTTGGAGTAACCAAGTTCATAGGGCTGCCCCGTAGACGGGTTAGTGCTCGGCTCCAAGGCAACGGTATAAGCTTCGTCTTGCTTGGGATTTAAGTCAACATTCGTTATACGGGCATGGGGCGCCAACTTTAGCGCACGGTCGCACAAGTCAAAAGGATCGAGCAGCGGTTTGACCTGTACGGCAATTCGGGTATGCCGATGCGAACCTAGCGGGTTCAGCCAATCGTCAATCTCTTCGTAGAACGCTAAAATGCTGCCGGTCAGGCCGATGATGATAAGGAACAATGCCATCATCAGCCCGGCATAACGGTGTAAAAGCACCCAAAAGCTGCGGTTCATGGTGAGGTAAGCTGAATTTAGCGTTAATTTTTCTGGCTGTGGTCAATACCCATTCAATCAAAACTCGACATTAATCGAACCCATAAACGTCCTCGGCGCACCGAAGTTAACAAACAGCGCACGGTCTATGGTGCTGTTGGTAACGTCAGCGGGGATAGCGGCAGTGTAATAACGTTTATCCAGCAGGTTGTCCACGTTAAGTTGGGCGCTTACTTTGGTTTTGCCCACTTCAAAGTTATAGCCCGCCATCAGTCCAACCGTGACAAAGCCGGGTATGCTGCCGGTTTTTCCGGCAGAATTGGGTTGGATCGTTTGGGAATCCTGCAGGTTGACCCCGCCGCCTACCTGGAAACCTTTTAAATACCCTTCTTGAGGTTCGTAGGTCGTCCAGAAGTTGGCGGAGTGCCTAGGTACACCAAAAAAGCGGTCGCCAACCGCTAAACCATTATCATTAGTGACTTTATCCGCGTTGGTTTCGGCGATCCGTATGTCCGTGTAGGCATAGTTGGCGATCACATTCCAACCTGGCAGTATCTCCCCAGTGATGTCGATTTCAGGGCCACGGCTGCGCACGGCGCCAGTTACCACCACGCAATCGCTGGGATCGCCTGGGCTAAATTCTCCACCGCAATGGTGATTCGGATTTGGGTCTGGTGACACAATATTGGTCTTCGTCAAGTCGTAATAAGCGGCCGAAGCCCGCAAACGCCCACCGAACCATTCGCCCTTGATGCCAACCTCCCATTGTTCAGCACTGGTTGGCGGCGGTTGCTTTTATCGGGATAGATTGAGCCGCTGCCAGCCTGGCCGAAGCTTTCCACATAATTGCCGTACAAGCTCAGCCAACTTTGCGGTTGCCACAGCACACCAACCCTAGGGGTGACGGCATCGCCTCGTTGGGGATCGTTGACTTGTGAAATTGAGAAAGAGCCGTCAGGAACATCCAAGTTAAAATTTCCTCTCTGCTCGATATATTGGTAGCGGAAGCCGCCTAGCACAAATAGTTTATAGGGCAGTTCAATCTGGTCTTGCAGGTATAGGCCGTATTGGTCAGCTATATTTTCTCTTCCAACGCTAAATTCCCTAACCTTTAAAGGTGAACCGGTATGGACGGGGTTAAAAACATCAATCGAGGGCACGATCGCCGTATCCTCACCAACTTCTTGCCTAAAACGACCATCTGTCCGGTAATAATCCCCCCCCATGAGCAAGGTATGTTTCAATCCCAGGGTTTCAAAATGCCCAGTTAGGTCCAGGTTGGTAGCATAAGTGTCGCTATAACCGACAAAATCGAGCAAATTGCTTCTTAAAACCTTATTCTGATCCACTGAATTTGGATAATAAGCTGAGGGGTAGGCGCCATCGGTTTTATTGGCCGTAAACTGATGCTTGATCGCCCAATCGTCGTTGAACTGGTGCGACCAGTTCAACCCGACAAAATAGGTATTGGCATCGGTAGCGTGAGGCTCTCCGTAACTGGTGTTGATGGGCACAACCGGTTTGCCGTTCTTGAAGGGTACAAAGCCCATCGAATAGCCGCGATTCTGATGTTGGTACTCCATTTCCAGTGTCACTTGGGTCTGCGGACTGATGTTCCATCGTATAATCGGCGCCAGGAACACGTCGTCCGCGTATACAAAGTCCTGGAACGAACCGCTGTTTTCGTATGAAAAATTCATCCGGTACAACAGGCTGTTATCCTTAGTGATTGGGCCGGTGGCATCCGCCGTGGTGCGATACAGGTCAAAAGACCCGAACTGCTGGTTTAAGGCGTAATAGGGCGTAGCCTGCGGCTGCTTGCGGTGACGTTCACCATGCCACCCGGCTCCACCAAGCCGTATAGGATGGCCGCCGGCCCTTTTAACACTTCCACACTCTCGACGTTAGCAAACTCCCGGTTGGCGGAACCTGATTGTAGACGGAAACCGTTACGGAAGAACGTTTCGGAATCGAAACCCCGCAAAGTAATGCCTGATGACCTGTCGCTTCCCCCAATGGCTGTGCCTGCGGTCACCCCGCTGACATTCTTTAAAGCCTGCCTGAGCCTAATGACCTGCTGATCCTTCAACACCTGCTTGCTGATTACCTGCACATTCAACGGCGTTTCCATAATGGGCGTATTGGTCTTCGTACCAGCCGTGGCTTTGGGCAGGACATAATCCCTGTTGTAAGGATCGGTCTGCCAGGTGGGGTCGTCATAAGGGTTATCGGCATCGGCTTCGACGCTGACTGTAGGCATCACCTGGCCTTCGCCGTTGGTGGATTGCGGTTCGGGGTTATCCGGTGTGGTGGCGGTTTTCCTGAAACTACCCGGCTGTTGCTCCAAGGTGATGGAATGGGCATTGATAAACCGGTAAGTCATGCCGCTGCCGTGCAATAGCTTTGTTAAAGCCTGGGCTGCCGTCATGTTGCCGTCCAGTCTGTTGGCCGTCATGCGTCGCACCTGGTCGGCGGTAAATACCAGTTCCAAGTTGGAATCGGCGGCAAAGCGCATCAAGGCGTTATTCAGGGATTGTGCCGGAATCTGGTAATGCCGGGTAACATCGCCCGCATATGCATTGCCGCTTAAAACCAGGGCAAATAGGGCCATTATTAGTATTGCCGGTTTATTGGCGGTTTTGTTTATGGTGATTGATGGATAAACAAAAAGACGGTTTATCTTGTTTACTGGTAGTTGGTATAGCAATTGGTCCATGACATTCCCTCATTTATTTTAGGTCTCCATCTAAATGAGACGTTTAAGGGGAGCAACTTGGGAATGGAAATTGAAAATATTTTTTGATTTAGTGGTTTTGAATCTATTTGCCAACAATCAGACTTGGTATTACTATATTGCCGTTAGTAATACATTAAGGATTTTTAATGCACAAAGTAACCAGTAAAAGACAGGTGACGTTACCGCTATCGGTCTGCAATGCCATCGCCTTGAAACCCGGCGATTATGTGGAAGTGTTTGCGCGTGACGGCGTGGCACATATCGTCAAGATGAATTCGGACAATTTGGCGGGGCAATTTCATTATCTGCTCAAAGATAAGGCTTATCCCGCTGCTGATGTGTTGAAAGCCGCCCTTAAAAACCGTGCGGCGGATAAGTTTACAGCCAATGATTGCGGTTGATACCAATGTTTTGTTGCGTTTTTGTTGAAACCCATTGACGGCAACAACCCAAAATGGCAAGTGGACGCTGCCGAAGCCATCATTAACCAAGCCGAGCAGGTGTTTATTGCCAATATTGTGCTTGCGGAAATGGAATGGGTGTTGGAAAGTGTGTTTGCCTGTAGCCGCGAGCAGATACATTTGCTGATCCATTCACTTGCCAGCCATACCCAATTCCGATTTGAGGATTGGGCGGCGTTGAACAATGCCTTGCTGGATTATCTTGAATTTAGCCAAGTTGATTTATCCGATTGCTTAATCGCTAGATGCGCCCAAAATGCCGGGGCAAGCACTCTGTTTACCTTTGAAAATGAAAAAAAGCTGGGGGCTTTGCCTGTGGTGACGACATTGAAGCAAGATTTAACTGGTTATTAACAAGCTACCGATGCAACACCACCCACCAGGGGCCGAGGTTAGTTTGCTGCAAGGCCAAGGCGGCGCTGAGGGTGTGTAAGGTTTCGTCGGGATTCACTAGGGAAAATACACCCGTTATGCGCTGGTTGTTGAGCTTGGCATCCGGCACAACAATCCGCCCTTTGCGGTAGCGGTTGAGTTCTGCGATAGCTTCGCTGAGTGGGCGGTCGTTGATAAACAGCTTTTGCTGTTGCCATGCCGTTAACTGGCTGATGTCACTAGTTTGGGGTGCGGGTAAGTTGTTTCCGCCCTGGTAATGCAATTGCTGGCCTTCGTTGATGACAACAGCTTGGCTTTGTTCCGGCGGTGCAATATCTTCTGATGCCGAAAGCCTTACGGACACGGCGTGTTCCTGCACGGCCACGCTGATGCCGCCGGATTCTTGGTGATAAACCTCGAACACCGTCCCTAATGCACGGACAGACAAGTCACCACTTTGCACTTCAAAAGGCCGGTTTCTGTCTTTGGCGACGGTAAAGCGCACCTGGCCGTGGTGAAGGTTAATAATACGTAGGCTGTCTTGATAATTCACCGACACGGCAGAATTAGTATTGAGCAGTAAGCGGCTACCGTCGGATAGCTGGATGTCGCGCAGTTCACCCGTGCCAGTGTGGTAATCACTGAGATAAGCGTCAAACAGATGCGCCTGTTGGGGCATAACACCCATGACAACAACCAGCAAGGCCGCCGCTAATGCCAACGGGACCGCCAGCCAGCGCTTGGTTTGGTTCGGTTGTTTTTGTGTTATGACCGGGTTAACGGCAATGACCGATTTGATGCCCTGTGTTGATTTGGTTATGGGAACATCTGCCGAATTGCTCAATTTTTGCCGTAAACTTTTACCGGCGGCAATCATTTCATTAAATGTATCTTCGGCTTCGGCGAAAGCGGCGGCATGCGCTGCATCTTGCGAGAGCCAATCGGCGAAGCCGTGCATGTCCTCGTCACTTATGTTATCCGCACGTAGCGTGATGAGCCAATCGATGGCTTGCTGGTTCAACTCCTGCAGGTTGGGTTGGTCAGGGTCAGTGGGCATCGGCTAACAGAAAAATGGGATCATATCTTTATAAGACGGATAACACACCCAAACGGTTACCCATAATGGGAAAAATAGAAGGTTCAACAGGAATCTTTCATGCGTTGGCTGCAATGAGCCGTCGCCCGGGACAAATGTTTATGCACCATGGATTCCGAAATACCCAGACGGGCAGCGATTTCAAGGTAAGTCAAGCCGTCGATACCGCGCCATAAGAATGCATTGCGGCAATCGGGCGGCAGCTCCATCAGGGCTGTTTCCAGGGTGGTCAGTTTTTGCTGGACGATGGCGAGCTGTTCCGGCCCGGCCTCCGTCGATTGGAAGCTGTCGGCAAACTCTTCAAAATCGCCTTCAACCGCACGGTCGCTCCTGACCTTGGCTTTGCGCTGGTAATCAACCGCTAAATTCAGGGCAATGCGGTAAGCCAGCGCACGGGCATTATTGATGGGAGTAGACTGGCTGGTCTGGCAAAAGCGGATATAGGTTTCGTGGGTTATTTCGGCAGCAGTATCGGAACACCTGAGCCGCCGGGTCAAAAACTGAAGCAATTCCTCAGCAAGGGATTCGCTCCAGTATAAGGCGTGGTCGGGAGTGATGGCGTTTGTCATGGTCAAAACAGCGTCAAGTAAACCTTAAAATAGGCGCATTATCTTATGAAACCTTGGCTTGTGCTATTTTTATCGATGCAACAAGGGCTTACGCGGGAGGGTTTTACCAGATAAGGAAGCCTCTTCCCATGATATATCGAAAACCTAAAGGTTTGAACGTCCGGTAACAAGCGTTGACCGGTTGCCCACTGAAAATTGGTGAGCGTCGGGTCATGGCCGACAATGTATGCGTTGGTTGATATGAGCCAATGGCCGCTATGGAGCAAATCAAAATAGACTTATTGCAAATACCAAACCTACTGTTTTTATTAGTTAATATAACGAATTATCGCCCATTTCCGGTCGAAAATTGAAAAGCTGGAAAGGTTGGCGAATTACCATTACGCCGAAATCTTGAGTATAAATCCTAAGATAGTGTCATTTTTTCGGCATGTTAATGACCTGGGCTGAAACGGTCGATGATTCGAGTTTATTTAGGAAGGTTGGGGAAACGTTCCACCGTTGACCTGACTCGGTAATAACCGTCACAGTTTTTTGGTTATATTTGGTGACTATGCCTTTCACCATAGAACGATCCTCCGTTTGGAAAGATACCCGTTCACCAATGCTGAAATCAAGCATGTGAGCGTGGGCTCGCATCTGTTGCAAGAATCTTAAACGTTCAACCACACGATGATTTAGGTCGGTGAGTTCTGCTTCGGTCAGCTTATCGATATCTATAGTTGCCACTTGTCGCTCCTTTCGATTCAGGTACGAATATTATCAACAGAAAAACAAAAATACCATGCAAAAAATGATTGCAAAGATGCCTGTCTGAAAAGATAATACACACTCTAATGTACACACTTTGGAGTTACCCATGCCAACCTTAACTACACGTATTTTTAAAAACGGTAACAGCCAAGCGGTGCGTATTCCGCAAGAGTTTCGTATTGAGGCGACCCAAGTACAAATCTCCCGCAACGAGAATGGTGACTTGGTTATCCATCCTCTTCCTGTTGATCGTGGTGCTGCCTTATTTGCGGCGCTCAATGCGTTCGATGAAGATTTTGTCAACCAACTTGAGCAGAATTATGCACAGCAACCCGCCATGCAAGACCGCGAGGCTTTATGATTTACATGTTGGATACCAACATCCTCATCTACCTAATTAAAAATAAGCCTCCAGGTATTGCCACGCGCATCAACTCGTTGGATAACGATGCTACTTTATGCATGTCATTTTTCACGTATGCTGAACTGCTAAAGGGAGCGGAACGAAGTACCCGTAAGGCACAGGTATTGCGCCAACTTAACCAGTTAACCCAAACAGTACCTGTCGTATACGATACCAACATCAGATTATGTGAACACTACGCTACGCAATTCACCCAACTTAAAGATGCCGGAACCCCGATAGGTGCAAATGATCTTTGGATTGGTTGCCACGCGCTATCAATCGATGCAACACTCGTTACCCATAATTTACGGGAGTTTGAACGAATAATCGGATTGAGACTAGAGGATTGGGTAAATTAGATTTTATTGCTCCAAAGGAGTCATTCAAAAAATTAATTTTTCCTCTTAGATGAAGGTGACAGTCCGACCCAATGCAGTAGTTCGTCCTTTGCTCCCGAATGTCTTAGTAACTCCTTAGCAGACGTTCAAATTAACGCCAGCTAATTGACTTGTCCAGACAGATTTGCAACAGGGGTTATTATATTGCGCTTGATTGTTGCGGTACGGCGTTTTTTGAACCAGATATAAACGCCCGTTATAGAAAGCATGGAAATCACAAGTCCAAAAACACAGACAAACATCCTATAGGGCAAACCCCAAACAGTAACCAAATGCAAGCTAACCAACCAAGCAGTTATGGTGTCCCCAGATTTTTCACCGGTACTCAGTTTTAGGCCTTTAAAGGCACCGCTGGTCGCATCAAGCCATAGCGTAGTAACTGTGGTGATTTCTGTAAGGTCGCGGCTGCTGTGCGCCAGATAGCTGTAGTGTCCTTTGACGGGATCATAGTCTAATCCTAGGTCTTTCAATACCGTAAAGCCTTTGCGATGGGCTTGTTCAGCCATCAGGCGCTTGCCGATGGCATAAGCGTCCATGAAATCGATGGGGGGATGGTAAAGCGGTTGGGGAAGAGTTTGATAAGGGTCAGCCTCGCTGACTTCGAACAGCCGTTTCATGACTGGGTTATAGACCTCATCCCGCAAGTTGAACATAACCGATGACCAAGCGAAGATAAACAGGAAAGGCCAAAACCATAAGCCAGATGCCCGGTGCAGGTCAAAGTTAAGGCGCTGGGTGGAACTCGGCCATTTGATCTTCCAGGCCACTTGCCAGCGTTGCCAGAAAGATCGCGGTTTGGTTTGCGATCCCATTTTTTTAAGGCCGTCATTCCGGCAATCCCTGCCGAAATGACTGGCTGAAATGTTTGCAGAACTGGGAAAAGGATTTGATCTAAATTTAGGCAACGTCAAATAAAACCCCACAAAACAATCCAGTGTCCAAATCAAGGCAGCAATGCCGAAAATTTTTAAGCCCACCTCATCACCAAGAAGCAGCTCGTAATGTAATAATAAGATGCAGGCCATGATATTTTTTCTAGTCACTGGCCAAAGGCTTGGCTCGTTAAATGGATTCGGTAGGTTGATGGGGATGCGTTCGCCAGTATAGGGGTTTAAGCTAATATTCCTGTATTCAGTTGTTTCATCTTTCCCTTTATGGGTGACTATCTCGCAAGCCAAAGTAAAAACTTTTCCGGACTCAGTATGCGGTGGAACACTGTTACATTGTGCGCCAGGTTCAAGTGCCATCGCCCGCTCCCGTAACTCAAATGGGTCAAGTACAGGTTTGGCCTGGATGGTTATAGGATAATACTCATCATAGTTTTCAGGGGTTAACCAATGCTCTATTTCGCCCCTAAACGCCAAAATACTGCCCGTCAACCCTGCCACAATAAGAAAAAAAGCCATGTAAAGCCCTGCATAGCGGTGAATCAATACCCAAAATTGGCGTGTCATAATAAGCCAGAGTGTTGGATTACGACGCGCACCAAACATCCTACACTTTTCATTTTCGTACCTTTATGCGCCTCTAACAGTATCTGAATTTAGTACTGCACACTAACCTGACCCATAAAAGTCCTAGGCTGACCGAAATCAGCCCAAGCCATTTGGAAAGGATCGTTAAAGGTACCAATGCCGGTAAAATAGTGCTTATCCAGGAGGTTATTGACATTGAGCTGGACAGAGACCTTGGTGTCGCCAAACTGGCGGCTATACCCTGCCAGAAGGTCAACGGTGGCATAGCCGGCTAGTTTGAATGGCGGCGCGTCGCAACAAGCTTCCTGACTATCACGTAAAGTTACGCCGCCGCCGAATTTTAATCCTTCAAATATTCCGCTTTGTAATTCGTAAGTGCTCCATACGCTTCCGGTGTTCCGTGGTACATTAAACTGCCGTGAACCGACATTGCCGTCATTGGATTTGCTAATGCGTGAATCGATATTGGCATAAGTGGCAATCACATTCCAACCTGGCAAGATTTCACCCTGAATATCCAACTCCGGGCCACGGCTGTGGACAGCGCCTTGGGCGATATTAAAGCCTGGGTGAGAAGGATCGGATGTCGTCACGTTGGTCTTGGTCAAGTCATAATAGGCCAAGGTGCTACGCAGCCGTCCACCAAAAAACTCGATTTTAACCCCGCCTTCGTATTGTTCGGCACTGCTGGGAGGGATAGGTTTATTAGGGAATACTATTCCAGTGTTCGCCCCAAAACTCTCGGTATAGTTAGCTGCTGAGGCTCAGCCAGTTTTGAGGTTGCCAGACGATGCCAACGCGGGGCGTGACAGCATCTTGTGACAGCGCAGTGGCCGTGTTGCCACCGCCAAATAAAGGATCAGTGGTACTGGTTTGTTGATGCAGGTATTGGTAGCGGATACCGCCCATGACATGAAAGTTATAAGGCAGCTTGATTTGGTCTTGCGCGTAAAGGCCGTATTGGTCAATTTGATCTGAACTGACATAACCCGACTTGAAACTGCCTGAAAAAGGGCCACTAGGATGAGCAGGGTTGAACAGGTCGATCAGTGAGAAGCCAAAGCCAAAACCGGTTGTTGGATCAAAGATACCGGACTGCTTCTGCACCGTATTAAGCCGGAAATAATCGCCACCCATCAGCAACGTATGCTTTAGCCCCACGTATCAAAATGGCCGATCAAGTCTAGGTTTGTTGAGTAGGTGTTGTACTGGTTATTTGTGCCAAAAAACTCTCGTTCCACATTCACGTTATCCGACAAGAGAGGGTAAACAAGAGCGGTAGTATCATGCTGTTGGTTGACCCCAAAACGGTGCTTAATTGACCAGTCGTCATTGAACTGGTGCGACCAGTTGAAGCTGCCAAAAACAGTTTCCACCGTACCGGGTGAGTATTCGCCGTAATTGCGGCCAATTGGCACGTTCATCAATTGGCCATTTAAAAACGGCACACCGCCACCGTCCAGGCCTTTGTGTTGGTGGTTATATTCCAGCTCAAAGGTGGCTTGCGTCCGGGGGCTGATATTCCATTTCAAAACTGGTGCCAGAAATACATCTTCTTTATTGACAAATTCATGGAACGAACCGCTGTTTTCGTAGGACAAATTCATCCGGTACAACAAATCCTTCCTTTTGGTGACAGGACCTGTGGCATCCAACGAAGTGCGGTACAAGTCGTAAGAACCGAACTGTTGACGAAAGCCATAATAATGCGTTGCCAGGGGTTGCTTGGTCATCACGTTTACCATACCGCCAGGTTCAACCTGCCCATACAAGACAGCAACGGGTCCTTTGAGTACTTCGACCGATTCTACGTTAGCCATTTCCCGAACGCCTGTCCCTTATTGTAACCTGAATCCATCGCGGAAAAAGGCATTAGTTTGGATACCTCGCAAGAACAGGCTTTGTCCGGTTCCAATCCCGCCATCCCCGCCTCCGGTAAAGCCCTGATTTGCGGTTGTCACACCACTGACATTCTTCAAGACTTGGTCAAGTGTGATGACTTGCTGATCCTTCAAAACCTGCTTGCTAATTACCTGCACGTTCAGTGGCGTTTCCATGATCGGCGTGTCGGTCTTCGTGCCCGCCGTAGCGTTGGGAATGACGTAATCTTTGTTGTAAGGGTCGGCGTAGTATTCAGGATCGTAAGCCGAGTCGGCTTCGACAGTGACTTTGGGCATCACTTGGCCTTCGCTGCCTTCCAACTCGGGTTGCTGTTGGGTTTTGCCATCGTCAACCGAATTCACCTTAATAAGCGGGACTGCTGCTTTCTCAAGGGTGTAGGCATGGTTAGGGGCGACTTTGGCACGCAGTCCGGTGCCTTTGAGCAGGCGGTTTAGGGCATCCTGGCCAGTGTAGTCTCCGTTAAGGCCGGGACTTTTCAAGCCTTGCACCAGGGCGGCGGGGTAATTGATTTCCAGGTCGGCCTGTTCTGAAAGTTGGCTGATGGCGGTGGACAGGTCTTGCGGGGCAATAAGGTATTGCTGCCCTTCTGTTGCTTGTGCCGGGTTACACAAATAAACTTGCAGGACTGCCGTTATCACCAATAACGGCAAGTGATAAGCTGCACGGATGGGCATGGATGGTCTCTAATCGGTTTAATATGGCCCTTTTCCGACACGGAATTTTCGGGCTTATCTATAGAAGACACTTCAATGGACAAAATCCCTACGCAGATTTGTGTTTTTCTTTCATTAGGCGTGTAGTGGCGGCAAAAACTCAGCTTCGTTGCGGTATTCAATTTTGGAGCGGCATCCCTGGGTTGATTGCTCCAGCATTAACATTGAACGACAAACTGTGCCTGACACCGTTGTCATTTCGGCCTGATTACGGTCAGCCAAGGCCCAATATGAGCGACATTGACCGGCAAGGTATAGGCCAGGGTATCAAGGGCGTTTTGGGGTTGGGCGATGTTGAACCGCCCGCTGATGCGGTAGCCCTTCAAGTTATCCCCGGTGACCACCACCCAGCCGGGGATGTAGCGGTCAAGCTCTTTGACCACTTGGCTCAAGGTTTGATCATGGTAGGCCAGATGCCCGTTTAACCAAGCGGCTTCGCGGTTATCTATCTGCGTTTGTATTGGAGATAACCCTACTGGTGTGGTTTGCACCTGCTCGTTGGGGTGTAGCAAGGCTTGTTGGTGTTGGCTGTTGACTTGCACCAAGCCTTTTAGCACGGTGACCTTTTCTTCATCGGGCATGACCTTCACTAAGAAGCGGGTACCGACAACACGGGTGGTGCTCACGTTCCCGGCAACGGTGAAGGGGCGGTTGGACTGATGGGTGACATCAAAGTACGCTTCGCCTTTCAGCAAGCTGACGTTGCGTTCATCTGTCGTAAAAGTCACGGAAATGGCGGTGTCGGTGTTGAGGGTGACGGTGGAGCCATCGCTTAAGGTGATGCGCTGGCTACCGCCTACCGGGGGTCAGGTAATCGGCCCTAAGCCGGGTCAAGGGATCGGTCAAGACGGCAACAAAAGCCAAACCCGCCGCCAAGCCGTAACCCAACTGCTTAAGCCGCCGAACCCTACGCCGCCCCCGGATCAGTAGAATTTGCGCTGATAGTTCTGGCCGGTTACGTCCAACATGCTGCAAGGCCCGGTTGAATTCAGTATCGTGCCAAAAGGTTTCGGCTTCTTGGTAAGCTTGCCGGTGCTCTGGGCTTTGGGCGTGCCATGACATAAATTCTTGTTGCTCGCGCCGGGTCAATTCCCCGATTTGCTGACGGGAGAACCATGCCAAGGCTTCCTGGGCGATGCGTTCGTCCTGGGCGTTGCCGGGGCGTGAAAATGGCGCGGAGTTATAATCGGTCATGGGTTTTACTATACGGGCTTATAAAAATAAGACACTTTGGGCGGTAAAATCCCTCTTTGCCGATAAAAATAAAAAAAGGATGTTAGTCCTCATCCGGCATTAACAGCCGCTCCCGGCAAAGCGCCATGCCTTTTGTAACGTGCTTTTCCACAGCCTTGACGGTAATGCCCAACTCAGCGGCCACTTGCTTCAAAGGCATTCCATGCACCTTATGCAACAGAAAAATCTCCCGGCTGCGCGGCGGCATGGCATCGATCATCCCGATAAAACGCTCAAAACGTTGCGTCTGTTCGGCGGTATGTTCGGCAGAGGGCGTGGCGTGTTCGGTAATCTCAAGATAAGGTGAGTTGACCTCGGCCACCTTGTTGCGGCGCAGGTGGTTAAGCGCCAGGTTGGTGGCTACTTTAAACAGGAAACTGCGCGGTTGCTCAATGGTTTGTTTGCCAGCCGATTCCACCAGGATCAGATAGCTTTCCTGCGCCAGTTCGGCGGCGGTCTCCTCGCATTTGACGATCTTGAGCAAGTGCCACAGCAATTCACCCCGATGCCGGGTGAACAGGCTTTGGATGTCGAGAGCAGATGCGCTCATTTAAGCCTCATCGAAACCCGGCAATCATGGACAGTGGAAAACCCTCATAGATACCGGCTTTTTTAGTAATAGGCATCAAAAATAATACTTGGAAACAGTGAGCCATCCTTAACAATGGCTTAATAAAGGTATATTGTAAAGTCATGGCATTGGGTTCTGTCAACTCAATCAAGTTTGGGTGGCTTTACTTTTTGCTCCCACTGGATGCAGGGTTACATTGCTCTCAAGTCAATACGCCATGCCTACTCTAGGGGATTAATTCCCATTCACCGTTTATTCAGCCTAAGTTCAGATAAGCCTTCCGATAATTGCGTTGCAAACTGCGAATGGTAAAGTCCGTTAGCCGTTTTACCCATATCAAATCAAAGGATTCCAGATGATTCGATTAATGATGTTCTGCTCTGTGCTAGTAATCTGTGGATGCCAATCCCACCATCAGAAACCAGAAATAACTGCGGAAAGCGCCCTTGGAAAGCCTGGGGAATTGCCGGTAAAAGCCTTTGCCGCCTTACCGCTTGTCCAGCAATTATCTTTATCACCTGACGGCAACTTTGTGGCCTTCCTGCAAAACACCGATGGTAAAACCGCATTGATCACGCAAAACCGGGGCGGTAAAGATGTCCATATTGTACTGACGAGCGACAACGAGAAATTCCGAATCCGCAGCTACGAATGGGTCAACAGCGAACGCCTGCTGGTGCGGGTTTGGTATCCCGAACGCAGGGGCGACCTTAAATACATCGAAACCCGGATGTTGGCAATCAACCGTGACGGCACCGAAGAAAAAGCCGATTTGATCCGCATCGAAAATACACTAGTACGGCGGGACAACAATTCGCAGTTTCAAGATAATTTTACGGTGTTGCCCGACGACCCGAAACACGTACTACTGGCCTTAGATCAACGAGTACTTGGCGCACCGGATGTTTATAAACTGGATGTATACAGCGGCGATAAAGAAATGGTGTCCGGTAATCCAGGTTATGTGCGATCTTGGATTTACGACCAGCAAGGCCGGGCGCGTGTAGGGGTAGGCATAATCGGCACCAATGTCCGTATCGTTCATCGCATGAATGAAGCTGACGATTGGCATACTGTTGCCGAATTCGATGGAGTTAAGGGAGGCGGTCCGCAACCCTTGGGCTTTGGCGACGACCCTGATTGGCTATACCTGCTCGCCGATTACCAGGACAAAGCGGCGGTCTTTAAGACCAACCTGAATGCGCCATCTGCCCAATATGAGTTAGTCTATGCCGACCCTAAATATGACGTGAATGGCGAATTGATTTTTTCCGCCGATAAAAAACGTGCCATCGGCATCGACTACAAGGCGGAGTCAGGCAAGTTGGTGTATTGGGACAAGGAAGCCCAGCAGTTACAGCTACGTATTGATGAGGCCTTGCCGCACCGCACTAACCGCATCATCTCCAGCCGCAACAAACAACATGTGCTGATTTCGTCCGGCGCGGCCTATCCGCCGGTATATTATTGGTTTGACGAGAACAAAAACCATATCAGCATCGTAATCAGGACTTATCCCGACCTCAAGCCTTCCCAATTGGCAAGGCCGGAGACCGTGCATTTTAAAACGCGGGACGGCCTGAATTTGGAAGGCTACCTGACCCGCCCGCGCAACCCAACGCCAGGCTCTGGCCGTACCATTATCTTCCCGCATGGTGGCCCGTGGTCACGTGATGCCAATGACTTCAATTTCTGGACCCAACTCATGGCGAACCGGGGCTGGACAGTATTTCAGTTGAATTTTCGGGGTTCTTCGGGTTTTGGCGATGAATTCGAAAAGTCCGGATTCCAGCGCTGGGGTCTGGAAATGCAGGATGACATCACCGATGGTGTGCAATGGCTTATTAAGGAGAAAATCGCCGATCCCGCCAAAATCTGCATTGTCGGCGGCAGCTATGGCGGCTATGCGGCGCTGATGGGCTTGGCGAAGACCCCGGAGCTTTACCGTTGCGGCGTCAGCCTCGCCCCTGTCACCGATTTAGTCGAACTTCTTAACCATTGGAGCGATATGCGATTTCTAGACCGGCATTTGCATGCCGGGCAGGCCGAGGCAAGGTTGGGTAACTGGTGGTCAGACCGGTCTCGACTTAAAGCAACCTCACCAATCAACCTCGCCGATCATATACGCACGCCGCTGTTGCTGGCGCACGGCGTAGAAGACAGTACCGTTGATGTCAGCCATTCAAGGGAAATGGCTTCAGCCCTGGAAAGTGCGGGCTTGAAGGATTTTCAATACCTTGAATTAGAGGATGCCGACCATCACCTGTCGCGGGAACAAGACCGTTTGCAATTTTTTCAGGCAATGGATAACTTTTTAAGAAAATACCAATAGGGTAGATCGTGGGCAAACGATGAAGCAACTTGCCCACGCTACCTGACTCTGCTGCGTGAACGAGAAATGTATAAGGCGCAAGACAGAGCGTATTTCATAGTGATACCCATGCGGTGCAATATGGCTAGCGCCTATTGCACCTATGGTTTTACGCCTTATCGGGTTGCGTAGGAATAAGAAAAGATTTCTCCCGATGATCCAAATGACAGTTATAGGAGGATTCCCCCATTCCAAAGGCGCAAAGCGGCAGAGGATTCTTGGGCAATGCTGCCCAGCTATCAATATTGAATGCTGATCTGCCCCATAAACGTCCTTGGTGAACCATAACTCACCCATCTTGTCTGAAAACTGTCTAAGTCTTGAATGCTTGTGTAGTATTTCTTGTCCAGCAAGTTGCTGATGTTGAGTTGTGCTGATATGGTAGCATCACCGATTTTTTTGCTATAGCCCGCCATCATATCTAAGGTTACATAACCGGGGGTAACCACAGGATTTTTGCCCTCGGAATAAAAGTAACTGCCCAATTGTTTGCCTGTAAGATTGACACCGCCGCCAAACTGCAAGCCTTTGAAATCACCATCTTGAATCTCATAAGTGCTCCAAAAGCTCCCGGTATTGCGCGAAACACCTGGCAGACGGGCACCGGGAAAGAGTCCAAAGCCGAAAGAATCTCCCTTGGCATTGGTTTCGATGACCTTGATGTCGGTGTTTGCCCAGGTCGCAATCAAGTTCCAACCAGGCAATACTTCCCCAGTGATGTCGAACTCAGGGTCACGGCTTCTGACTTTGCCCAAGGCGATAGAACAGTCGCTGCCTTGTCCAGATATAAAACCGCCCGTCCCGCAGTTATGGGTTATGTCGGGGTCACCCACGGCAACATTAGTCTTGGCATGGTCATAGTAGGCGAAGGTACCGCGCAACTTGTTGTCGAAAAAAGAAAACTTGATGCCGCCCTCGTACTGCTCAGCGCTGGTGGGTTCTATTACTTTGCCTACCCTATCCCGCACAAAAACTAAGCCATCATTGACACCAAAGCTTTCGCTATAGTTGGCGTAGAGGCTAATCCATTTCTCCGGATTCCATAAGATGCCGACCCGAGGCGTGACTGCATCCTGAGTCGAGCCAGATGTGCTGCTGACTGAATTATCAACGTTCCTGCTTACGTTCCTGCTGTGAATATACTGCCAGCGGATACCGCCGGTTACATGAAGGTCATAGGGTAACTTGATCTGGTCTTGAATATACAGGCCATATTGGTCGGTATAGCCGGTGCTAGGTCCACCGTTTAGAACAAGCTCATATCCCGGGGGAGTATAGGCACGGTTTAGGTTCGACAGCGGAATGTATTCCCAACCGCCATTTACGGCGGAAGCAGTTAATTTGTTTTGTCTAGTGTAATCCAAGCGGTAATAATCGCCGCCCATTAACAGAGTGTGCTTGAACCAGAAGGTATCGAAGTGGCCGACCAAATCCAGGTTGGTGGAATAGGTGTTATTTTGCGCCCGTTGGCTTGCAGTCTGTTGCACGATATAGTTTTGATCCGGCAAGGTTTCCAGAAACGTATCTTCTCCAAGAGAAGCCTCAATCTGCCTTTTTGTACCCGAAGCAAAGGGAGCAATCTGGAAGTTATCGGTTGACCGCTGGTTCACAGCAAAGTTGTGTTTTAGAATCCAGTCGTCGTTTAACTGATGCGACCAACGAAACCCGCCAAAAATAGTTTCGTCTATGCCGGGTGAATATGGTGCGTAATTACGGTTGGCGTTGAACGGTTGCAGCTTAAGATTAGATATTTTCGGAATAAAACCATTATCCAGTCCTTGATGGATGCGGTCGTATTCCATCTCAAAAGTTATTTGGGTTTTGGGGCTAATGTTCCAAGTTAGCACAGGAGCAAAAAACACATCCTCTTTCCCAAGAAATTGACGGAAAGAACCGCTGTTTTCGTAAGACAAGTTCACCCGGTACAGTAAATCCGTGTTACCCGCGATGGGGCCGGTGACATCCAAGGTGGTGCGGTAGGTGTCGAACGAGCCGACCTGCTGGGTGAAGCCGTAATACGGTGTTGCCAGGGGCTGCTTGGTGATCACGTTGACCATGCCGCCCGGCTCCACCAGGCCGTACAGGATGGCGGCCGGACCTTTCAGCACCTCCACCGACTCGACATTGGCGAAGCCCTTGCTGGCCGAGCCTTCGGTAAGTCTAAAACCGTTTCGGAAGAAGGTTTGCGACTCAAAGCCCCGCAAGAACAGGGTTTGCTCGCTGCCGCCAAAAGTCGAGGCGGTGGCGTTTTTTTGGTCAGCAGTTGCATTAATTGAATTTGTCGTCACCCCGCTGACGTTCTTCAAGGCATCCGCCAACCTAAACACCTGACGCTCCTTGAGTAATTGTTTGCTGATCACCTGTACATTCAACGGCGTCTCCATGATCGGCGTGTCGGTCTTGGTGCCTGCCGTGGCATTGGGGATAACGTAATCCTTGTTGTAGGGGTCGGTGTAGTATTCCGCGTCATACTCCGCATTGGCTTCAACGGTGACTTTGGGCATCACTTGGCCTTCGCCGCTGCTGGATTGCGGCTCCGGGTTGTCCGGGGTGGTGGTGGTCTTCCTGAAGTTGCTGGGCTGCTGTTGCAGAGTTAAGGTGTTGCCGTTGCCGATGCGGTAAATCAAGCCAGTGCCCGCCAATAATTTAGCCAAGGCTTGCTGGGGCGTGTAGTTGCCGGTCGCGCCTGACGAACTTTTACCTTGAGTCATTAACCTAAAAAGAGCAGTTTGCCCCGTATGTAGGCGTGGGAAGGCAATCGGGTGGATACAATTGCCGACCTCGAAGATGCTTAGCGCCAAACTTAATATCCGGCGCAACCTGTTGGGCGTTGAACTCTCCGCGGTTGCCCAAGCTCTTTGAGAATGCGGCAATCCGGCGGTAGCACTGTTCAACTTTTACCGCCTCGTGGGTACTGCTGACGGTTAGTCGTTGTCCCGCGTGACGCGTCTGCCCTGCCGTGCCGAGCTCAAGGGGCGACTGGTGATGGCTTCGGTAACCTCGGGTCGGCGAGCCGGACGACAAGCTCCACGTTATAAACCCGCGGTGCCGCCCCGGCCACGTTTCAGGTCCTGCGTGGTGAAGCCACCGCCCATGTTTTTGAGTTCGTCAAAACTGTTTTCAGCATCGGCGCGGTCTCGGTAAAGTTGGGCAACGCTGAGCCGTCGATGTCCGGGAGGTCACCAGGACGCTATATTCGTACACCGACATCATCGTCGGTTGTTCCGCAAAACTCAACTGTCGCGGGCCTTGTTGGTTTTGGCCGACCACCGCCAGGTTCTTTGCTCCGACGCGGACGACTACACGCCGGGCCACCCGCAGTTGGGCAGTTCGACTCGCGGCTTGCCAGCCCTGTCGGCCTTTACCCACGATTACCCAGCATCAGCCGTTCCACCAAGCGCCGCGTGTTCCGGGGTCAGCCGCGGTTTGAACGTACGGGACCTCTGCTCAGCCGCCCGGGTGGCCGGGCCCCGGTCCGATCTCCCCTGAGCAACTGGCCAATGCTCCCGGGGCAACCGGTTCAGCAGCGCCCCTAACCCCAGGGCTGGTGCCACTTTGCCTTTGCACTTCGACTCCGAATCAGCCGGATTGGCAATCATATAGTGTGGTAGGTATGCGATGGACGACCCGGCTGTGCGGGTTATAGCCGACTTCCGCGCCTTCTTGGTGGCCATGCAATTTGATGCTCGTATCCGCATCTAAAATCCGGCTCACTCAACAACGGCGCATACCGTAATTGCTGTCCTGCAGCCAATGCGCCTTCTACTTCGTCCATCTGCTGCAACGAACGCCGGACTGAGTCCTCGCTGCGACCTTGTTCACCCAGCAAGCCGGTTGACACCGTCCCCGTAAGCCATTGATATGGGCATAGCGTTTGTGACCTGATAACACGAAGCAATACCGCCCCAGCACATTGCGTTTGCTTGGGGCGTTGGGGCCCAGTGCAGGACACCGTGACACCCCTCACCAAATAATCCGCTAATGTGCAAAATTCTATGAAAAACGGCATTGTCCCATCGCTGCACCGATCTTGTGGATCCCATTCCACATGGTCCGACCGCCAAATGTTTCTACCCTGAAGGTTCAGCATAGGAATTAATGCCTTTGGTTCGGGATCACCCAAGGTGAATGATCTGTTCTGCCATCACGCCTCCTGTCGCTAATTTCAAACAGTTAACAGTTTTTTTGCAAGCTTTAGATGCTCTTTTAAGGATTAAGGGGGAATAACCCACTTGCCAATCGGTGGCGGCAATGAACTGGTCAAGCACGTTTTCTAGTTCCTGGGGCGCTATATGGAATGGCATCGTCTTGTTGGTTGTGGCTACGTCCTCCGCCTTGAGTGCCATTGGCTGCGACAAAACTATTACCGTTAACAACCAAAGGGTAAGTCCTTCCCACGACGTGCCTGGAATAAATCGGGTATCTTTATACATCGTCTCTCCTTTTAGTCAGGCATTGGCCTGAGTAATACAAAATAAACAGCATTACAGACTAGACGTATCAGGAATACGAAGTCTCACTTGGAGAAGTGATTTTTTTGTAGGTTATGCCAAGGCAGGAAAATTAAGGTTTGTTGACTTCAAAGCCCGATGAAATGGCAGGTGTTTAGCGCAGCACGGTCAAATAAGGGGATAGCATGGTCACCTTGGCGCCTACGATATTCGCCAAGCTGTTGACGACGGCGGGAATGTCTTGCAATTTGTAGTTGCCAGACACACGGGTTTGGGTGATTTTAGAATTGGCGATCACAATCCTGCCCGGCTGGTAACGGTCTAGCTCGGCAATGACCTCGCCAAGGCTGCGGTTTTTGAAGGCCATCCGGCCTTTTGTCCAGGCGAAGGCTTGGCTATCGTAGATGGCAAGCGCAAGGCTGGCCTGACGGTCGTCCATCAGCGTTTGTTGCCCGGCAGTAAGCTGGGTCTGGTCGCCCCGACCGTTTGCGCAAAGGACTATGCCGCTTGCCACCGCCACTTGGGTACGGTCGCCCGTGCTGACGGCAAACTGGGTGCCAACGACACGGACGGTGTTTGCTTCGGCATTGACGATAAAGGGTTTGGCCTTATCAGGCGTGACGTTAAAGAAGGCTTCTCCACGCAATAGCCGCACCCCCCGATGGCCTTCGCTGTTATTGACTTGGATGGCGCTGTCGGTGTTGAGGGTGACTGTCGAGCCGTCTGCCAACGATACGGTGCGCTGCTCCCCGGTTGCGGTCACATAATCGGCTTGCCAACGGTCAATTAATCCCAAGGTGTGTATGCCCCAACCGCATATAAACAGGACACAAGCCGCTGCAAGCCAATGTCGGCGATAGCTCCGTGGCCTGGGCACTATGGCGGCATAACGGGACAAGGCGGCATCCAGCACCGGCGATTGCCAAAGCTGGGTGACTTGGGCATAGGCCTGGTCATGTTCGGGGCTGGCAGTCCGCCATTGTTCAAAGGATTGATAGTCTCCAGGCTTAACTTGGCTGCTTTGCAACCGGGCAAGCCAGGCGGCGGCCTCGTCCAAGGCAACGCTCAGTTCCGGTTTTTGTTCTGGGCTGGATGGCATGCCTATCTATCCTATAAGTTTTGGTGGGGTGTATTGACTTAGACGTATCACGCGCAACAAGGCACACCACACCATAACATTATTTGTTGCTCCTGCTGGCCAATAGGTGGGTCATCGCTTTATGCATGTTCTTTTCAATGGCGCTCTCGCTAATGCCAAAATGCTTGGCAATCCGGGTATAGTCCCAGTGGTGGAATTTATGCAAGACCAATATCTCCCGGCGTCGTTCGGTCATTTCACCCAATGCGGCCAGCATGTCATCCAGTTCTTGTTGGACGGCAACCTGTTGGTCAGGGGAGAGCAGTTGTGAAACCAGGAAATCAACGTCGGCCTCGGTTCCGTCGCTGTTTTTATTATCCTTTACGGGTTCGCGGACACGTTGCTTGCGGAGATGGTCAAGCGCAAGGTTCCTGCCGATCTGGAACAGGTAAGATTTGGGGTTGTCCACGCTTTGTGAATGGATTGCCTGCATCAAGCGCAAGTAGGCTTCCTGGGTGATGTCCTCAGCCGTTTGCTGGCAACTGACAATACGGTAAACCGCAAGGATAAGTGCATCCCGATTTTCCAAGTACAAGGTACTGACACTCAAGCCGGGCTTTCCTCATCAATTGTGGTGTTTAAACTATTCCGGCAAAACATTCGTTAGGCTTATCGTAATCAGGTATTGAAATTGGCATGATTGTAAGGCCAAAGCATTGGCTGCTGTCAACCCAATCGACCTTAAAGCGTTCTTATAAAATAACTGAAACTTATAGTTCGAACTAAAATCCACTTGTGCGATGGTGCCATATGCTTGATTGCCGGAAAAAACGTTTCGATCTAAAGCTACACCGCGATGATGAGCTACATTTACAACAAGCGTAGTAGTAAAGTTTGCTATCAAATTAAGATAATAACCGTTGGTATCGTGGCCGATCTCATGCTAAAAGGTTGCCCGTTGATGTGCAGAATATTTTGGGATTGCTGTAGTGTTTATTCTCGCAATTTTATTGCGTACAGTAAGAATGAAATTAAATCGTTTAAAAAGAATAAAATTTGCGGGCAAACGAAAAATCAGTTTACCCGCCGAAAATTAACCCAAGTAATTTACTTCGAATATGAATAAATTAGCGTAGCAATTTTTTTATATTATGAATTTGGCCCTTTATGCATCATATTCAAAGCTTTCAATGAATTTACGCATGATTCAGTCGATTTTAATTGCGGATTGTCATAGCAGATTTTATTGGTTACAAGCGCATCCTTAGGGTTGGCAACAAACCAAGCTAATGATTTATCCGCAGGCGGATTTTTAGACTGGATGATTTGTGAAGCAACAAGGGCTGTCGATAAAACAATTGCCACAACCGCTAATGTCGGTAAATTTGCGGGCAACCAATCTAGCTTAAAGAATGGTTCCACTTTATTTGTCATAGACATAGATAAAAGATTACTTATTTTCATAGATTTAAACTCCGGTATGATTTATTCGTTATGGCATGCACTGTTTTGTATACAAAACATCAGCCGATTGAAGCCCGATAGTCGATAAATTATTCGAAGCAAAGGGGGACTGCTTACGTTGAAATGAGTAAATCGGACTGCATCTATCCTAGCAATCAAAGTAATTCATGTAAATGCGGCAAATTGTCGCACCTAGTTTGTTCGGTATTGGTTCCTTTTTTTTATTACCACTCTACTAGACCAAACTCAGTAAGAAATGGGATGCTTAGCTTTGCTTGTGCGGATGAAAGGGCAAACAAACTTTGCCCTTTCATCCGCTGATTAACTGTTTAACAAACTATCCCAAAACCGGGTAAGAGGTCCCTGAGTATTAGCATAGAAATAAATTATGCTAAAAATTTAAGTCAACGATTAATACTGTATATTAATCGACCCCATAAACGTACGCGGAGTGCCGAAATCTGCCCAAGCGCCTTGAAAATCATTTAAGCCGGCAAAGCTAGTGAAATAGCGTTTGTCCAGCAGATTAGCCACATTCAACTGAACGGAGACCTTAGCATCGCCCAGTTGTCGGCTGTAGCCCGCCATCAGGTCAAAGGTCGCATAGCCTGGTGTTTTATACCCACCCGTACCCCCAATGCCGTTAAGTTAAGCCTCACCGATATTGCCGCCTGGGTTTGGTCCTGATCCAGTTTTTGGGTCTAGGTGCTTTTCGGTTGGGTCGTTTGCGTTCGAGTTCTGGCGTAGAGTGCAATCAGTTCCAAAATATGGTCGTGCGGCACGTTGGATCAGCCATGCGAAAAAGCCGGGTTTTCAGAGAGTTGAGAATGTAGGTGAGGTTGGGATAATAATGCGCCGCTTTATCGTCCGGCAGCCTATCATAAGCCTCGCGTGCGAGGGCTTCCGCTAAATTCGCGGTGAATATTTTGGCATGAATGTCCTGGCGTATCGATTCGGGTAGTTCGCCGGTGAATTGTTCAGGTAAAGCCGGTGCTTAAAGTACTTTGAAGGCTTCTTCGATGTTCCAGCGGGCGTGGTACAACTCGGCGAAGGCTTGGGCAGGATAGATGTCCCTGTCGGTCAGCGTGGTCGCCAGGACTTCGCTATGGCCGGTGGACAGGATCACCTTGATCAAGCGTAGTGTCAGACTTTTGTGCGTCAATGTCTGGCCGGCTGCTTGGAAGCGGCGATGGGCTGAAGCAGATACGGGTAACGTGATGACGGTTTCGGGCAGGCCTGACCGCAGAAAGGCTTCCACGGCGGGCCATTGGTTGCCATCCATACGGGCGAGGAAAGGTAAGCCGCGTTGTTGTAGCAGGGAAAACAGCCATACCGCCGGAAAACCACGATCCATGACCAACAGATCATCGTTGGCCAGATGTGGCAGAAGTTGCGCCAATAACGCCCGCTCGCCATTATCAAAACGCGCGATGACGGTTTTAATCATCAGCTTTGAGGCGGTCGTAAACAGACCCAAGACGCGGACCAACACATAAGGCTGGCCGCTGCTGTCGGTTTGAACGCCGAACGCTTCTCTGTTTTCCAGCCAGGGCGGTAAGCGGAAGGTCGTTGAATCGGTGGCAACTAAACGCAGCCCTTGCCAGCGCGGTTCAGGCAGGCGTTCGTTGAGCAAACCGATCAAGCTGTCGTTGAGTGCCTCAAAGGCAGTGGCCTTGAGTTTTGCCGGGCTTGCGAAACGGCGCTTTTGCTTACGGTTCGTAAAGAACTACCCTCCAGCGTGGCAAACAAGTCGTCCAGCAGTGTCTGTAAACTGCCTTTGAAGGCGCAGAGCAGGAATGAAACCAACACCGGAAAAGTAAGGACGCGCTGCCGGGTAAAAGGCTTTGTCGTCAGTCCGGTGTGCGGTGATGAAGTCGGGCGAATGGATAAGTTTGGAAAGATGGGCGAGAATGCTGGCATGGATACTGCTAAGTCGGTTTCATTTATTTATCCTTTTTTTTCAGCTGGTTATATTATGCATTATAGCACAAGTAGCTTAACTTAACGGCATTGAGCACAGCTCCCTGGGGTTATGGGCGCTGCTGAACCGGTTGCCCCGTGAGCATTGGCCAGCGTTGCTCAGGGGAGATCGGGACTGGGGCACCGAAGCCAACCTGCAGGCGGCTGAGCAAGCAGGTCTCCCTGACTTGTTCAAACTGCGGCTGACCTCGAACACGCGGCGCTTGGTTGAACGGCTGATGCTGGGTAATCAGTGGGTAAAAGGCCGGACAGGGCTGGCAAGCCGCAAGTCAGAACTGCGCCTAACTGGCTGGAGTTGTGCCCGGCGTGTAGTCGTCCTGCGTCGGCAGCTAAAAAGAAAAACCTGGCGGTGGTCGGCCCAAAACCAACAAGGCCCGCGACAGTTGAGTTTTGCGGAACTAACCGACGATGATGTCGCTGTGTACGAATATAGCGTCCTGGTGACCTCCTTGGACATCGAAATGCTCAGCGTTGCCCAACTTTACCGAGACCGCGCCGATGCTGAAAACAGTTTTGACGAACTCAAAAATCATTGGGGCTGGGGTGGCTTCACCACGCAGGACCTGAAACGTTGCCGGTTTATGGCCAGGATCATCGCGTTGGTTTATAACTGGTGGAGCTTGTTCGTCCGGCTCGCCGATCCCGACCGACATACCGAAGCCATCCCAGTCGCCCCTTGATGCTCTATGGCATCGGCAGGCGAACGCGTCACGCCAGGACAAACCCGACTAACCGTCAGCAGTACCCACGCCGAGGCGGTAAAAGTTGAACAGTGCTACCGCCGGATTGCCGCATTCTTCAAAGAGCTTTGGGCAACTGCGGAGCAGTTCAATGCCCAACAGCGTTGGTGCCGGATACTCAGTTTGGCACTAGTAAAGTATCTTCGAGGCCGGCAATTGTATCCACCCGATTGCTTTCCCGCACCTGCATAGGGCGCAAACTGCTCTTTTTAGGTTCAAATGTCTTAAAGTTGAAACGATTTTAGCCCTCGTCAATGAATGCAGGCTTAATAGTATTAATTTTACTGAGAATAAGGGGGTCAAACTCGGTCAGTTTTCCGACTGATTGGAAAAAGTCAGCTGGGCTCAGCCAATATTGACCGGACTGTTTCTATGGTCATCATAAGCGTCATTGGCTGCAAAGGCGATTCCACGAAACCACGGGACAAATAGAATTGCTTGGCCGGGTCATTTAGGGCGTGAACCAGGATGGCAAAAACGCCAGCGCTGCCAGATACATTGACAGCCCGAATCATCGCATCGCGCAACAAGGCCTGGCCGACCCCTTTATTGTGGTAACGCTTATCGACGGCGAGCCTGCCGAGCAGTAGCACTGGCAGAGGGTCTGGCATGTTGCGCCGCATCGACTTCGGGGTGGCCTCATGGCTTATCGCCCCGGCAGACAGGCTGTAATATCCAATGACAGTGTTTTCGGAACAAAGTACGAAACAACGTGAGGCCCCAGTTAAATGATTTTTTAACGCACGTTTCCTAAGCCATTCATTGAGGGACAATTCACCGCTGTCGAAATCTGCCAGGCCAATATCCGCCGTGATCGGTGATGGCGGCCTGAGATTTAATGTGTTCATTTCTCCCAAGGCGCTTTGGTCTTGAGTAGGCGGCGTAATTTGTCAGTGGGCGGCAAGGGTTGATCGAGTAGTGCCTGAAATTTTGCAAATGTGCCTGCATCGACGGAGAAAAATGCTTGGTCGAGCAATACGTCTTCAGCTTCACGGCAGGCGGCCTCAAGCATAAAATCCGAACGGCTACGGCCTAACCGGGTCGCCGCTTGGTCGATAAGGTCACGCTGCTTAGCTTTCGCACGGATATTGATGGAAACCGCTTCTTTGGGTTGAGTTTGTGGCATGGTTTTACTCCAATGTATATTACACTATAATACATATATGTATAGAACATTGCAATACATAATGTAGCAAAACCGCAAGGCAATATACCCTGCAGGTTAACAACGCCTATTGCTGTTTGGAAGGAATAAAGGGGAAGTAGCCTTGCTCAAAGGCCAACTCTTACAGCTCGAGACCTTTGCACGGACAGCAGAAACTGCGGCTGAATGGTTATAAGCCGATTTTTTGAATTGGCGTTGGCATTAATAAGTAGTATTCGGCTGAATTAGGCATTTAGCTGTCAATTTTTCTTACAATCTTGACTCTTGTCCGCCGTTTTCCGTGCATTGGACGGACTTATCCTATGCAAGCCATCATCTCGGCCTGGACAGTTACGCCGCGCTTGATGTTATAAGCCATCGCCGCCAGCATGAACTGGGTTTGGTTACGCTTAAGGCCCAGATAACGCGCCTTGGCGATGCCATAGTGCTGCTTAAGCACACCAAACACGCGCTCGACGGTGCTGCGGACGCTTGACCACTGCCGGTTTTGTTGTTTTTGGCGGTCGCTTAACGGTTGGTTGCGGTTGGCTTTGTTGAGGATACGGTTGCCGGTGTTACGCTTAGCCAGCAGCCGGTCGTGTTCGGCACTGGCATAGGCCTTGTCGGCATATACCTGTTCCTCGGTATAGGTCAGCAGTTTTTTGAGGGAATTGAGTCATGTTCGTTGCCGGGAGTATAGTCAACGGCTTTGATGAAGCCGTCCTCATCGACATTGACGTGTGCCTTATAGCCATAGGTGCTGGTCTTCTTGCCGTTGGCCGCGACTTTGACGTTGTAACCGGCGTCGCTGTCTTGGGTGTTTTCCCCGTCCTTGCCCTTGCGCGGGCGGCTTTGCTTGGCCTCAATGACGGTAGCATCCACGATGCTGACTTCGCCGGACTTGATATATAAACCTTTGGCCGATAGTTGCTGGTTGACTTCGGACAACAAGGTGTCCAGCAATCCCTGCTGGGTTAATGTGTTGCGGAACCGCCAGATCGTACTGTGGTCGGGTACGCCTTCGCTCAACCCTAAGTTGATGAAGCGCCGGAACATCAAGTCCCGCGCCAGTTGCTTCTCTAACCCAGGGTCACTCAAGCGATACCAGCTTTGTAACAACAAGGCCTTGAACATCATCAACGGCGGCCACGCCGCCTCGCCTTGCTTCTTGGCATGGATGCCCGCCATCAGCTTCTCTATCGCTTTCCAGTCGATCAACTGGTCAATGCCATCCAGCTCCTCCAAGGCTTCGTGGTGCTTGACAAGGGCATCGCTTAAACTGGTTTGGGCTAAATTCTTCCAGGACATAGGTATTGTTCGGGCTTTAATAAAGGCTTATTTTACCAATTTGGGGGATTGGGTTCGTGCAAAGATCTCAGCTCAATGGGTGCCTGGCGAATATCAACAACGATCCCATCGACTTGTAACATCCACACCATCGGGTTATCCATGAGCTGGCTGGGCAAAGACCATTCGGGCGACATTGGCCCCATGCCCAGCATATCCCGAATCTCCCTTGATTTGCTTTGGCCAGTGCTCGCGGAAATACCAAAATGCTCATAGATGGTTTTTGATTTGCAATGCGGCGATTGTGACGGGTCGTCCAAAAAATTAACATGACCAACGGCGTGGATCACACCTGCAGCCCAAACATTTTCTTTTCCCTTAAGTAATGGAGAGGGACGTTTTCTAGCCGAAGCACCAATAGCTTGATGGATCAACTGAAGGTATTCGTTATTGAGATGTTTGTTACCGAAAGCGTCGGTAAGCACAGTGATGGCAGAAAATTTATCTGCCAGGGCTTTCGGGACTTTTAGCGACGTTGGCATGGCGCAATACTAAAACTTGTAGGGACATCCCGATAGTGTAATTGAAATCATTGCCAGACCGCTATATCAGGGAACGTGAAAATGACGGATGGAGCAGATTGCTTATACTCCTTACCAGCCATTCAGCAAATTCATTTATTGCTGTTTACCGAAGTGGGTAGTCCGACCCCCAATGCCGTTAAGCTAAGCTACTTGTGCTATAATGCATAATATAACCAGCTGAAAAAAAAGGATAAATAAATGAAACCGACTTAGCAGTATCCATGCCAGCATTCTCGCCCATCTTTCAAAACTTATCCATTCGCCCGACTTCATCACCGCACACCGGACTGACGACAAAGCCTTTACCCGGCAGCGCGTCGCTTACTTTTCCGGTGTTGGTTTCATTCCTGCTCTGCGCCTTCAAAGGCAGTTTACAGACACTGCTGGACGACTTGTTTGCCACGCTGGAGGGTAGTTCTTTACGAACCGTAAGCAAAAGCGCCGTTTCGCAAGCCCGGCAAAAACTCAAGGCCACTGCCTTTGAGGCACTCAACGACAGCTTGATCGGTTTGCTCAACGAACGCCTGCCTGAACCGCGCTGGCAAGGGCTGCGTTTAGTTGCCACCGATTCAACGACCTTCCGCTTACCGCCCTGGCTGGAAAACAGAGAAGCGTACGGCGTTCAAACCGACAGCAGCGGCCAGCCTTATGTGTTGGTCCGCGTCTTGGGTCTGTTTCATGACCGCCTCAAAGCTGATGATTAAAACCGTCATCGCGCGTTTTGATAATGGCGAGCGGGCGTTATTGGCGCAACTTCTGCCACATCTGGCCAACGATGATCTGTTGGTCATGGATCGTGGTTTTCCGGCGGTATGGCTGTTTTCCCTGCTACAACAACGCGGCTTACCTTTCCTCGCCCGTATGGATGGCAACCAATGGCCCGCCGTGGAAGCCTTTCTGCGGTCAGGCCTGCCCGAAACCGTCATCACCTTACCCGTATCCGCTTCAGCCCATCGCCAAGCCCAAGCAGCCGGCCAGACATTGACGCACAAAAGTCTGACACTACGCTTGATCAAGGTGATCCTGTCCACCGGCCATAGCGAAGTCCTGGCGACCACGCTGACCGACAGGGACATCTATCCTGCCCAAGCCTTCGCCGAGTTGTACCACGCCCGCTGGAACATCGAAGAAGCCTTCAAAGTACTTAAGCACCGGCTTTACCTGGAACAATTCACCGGCGAACTACCCGAATCGATACGCCAGGACATTCATGCCAAAATATTCACCGCGAATTTAGCGGAAGCCCTCGCACGCGAGGCTTACGATAGGCCGCCGGACGATAAAGCGGCGCATTATTATCCCAACCTCACCTACATTCTCAACTCTCTGAAAACCCGGCTGTTCGCATGGCTGATCCAACGTGTGCCGCACGACCTGATTTTGGAACTGATTGCCCTCTACGCCAGAACTCTCGAACGCAAACGACCCAACCGAAAAGCACCTAGACCCAAAAACTGGATCAGGACCAAACCCAGGCGGCAATATCGGTGAGGCTTAACTTAACGGCATTGAGTAAATACCTGGATCATCTCCCGCTCTACCGACTGGAGCAGATTGCCGCCCGTGATAAAGTTATTCTCGCCCGCTCCACCTTGGCAGAATGGGGGGGCGCATCGGCGTTGCCTTGCAGCCCCTGGCAGCCCGTCTCGCCTGGCACCTGTTGCAGGGCAATACCCTGCATGCCGACGAGACGCCGGTGGCGCAACTCGACCCCGGCAAGGGCAAAACCAAAAAAGCTTACCTGTGGGCATATCGCAGCAATGACCTGGAGCCAGTCCCGAGGATCATCATCTTCGATTACCAAAGCAGCCGAAGCGGCAGCCATGCCCGGCAGTTCCTTGGGGCTTGGCAAGGCCACCTATTGGTTGATGATTATGTTGGCTATAAGGCCCTGTTCAGCACCGAGGGTAAAACAACAACCTGTATTGAACTTGGCTGTTTCGCGCACGCCCGGCGCAAGTTCTTCGACTTACACCAAGCCAATAACAGCCCCATGGCATGGGAAGCGTTACAACGCATCGGCATACTCTACGCCATCGAAGCAGAAGCCAAAGAGTTTGACATCGAAACCCGTCGGCAACTGCGCCAAGAACAAAGCCAGCCGGTTCTCGATGCCTTGCACGCTTGGTTGCTAAACACGCGCTTCAACACGGCCAACGGCGGCGCTTCCGCCAAGGCTATGGACTACACCCTCAAGCGCTGGCCCGCCCTGGTCCGCTATGCCGAAACGGGTCACCTGCCGATCGACAATAACCCAGTGGAAAACAGTATAAGGCCCATCGCATTAGGAAAAAAGAATTGGCTTTTTACGGGCTCAGAGCGGGCAGGCCAACGTGCCGCCGCTATTCAAACTTTACTTGGCACTGCCAAACTCAATGGGCTTAACCCTGCCGAATGGCTAAAAGATACCTTGGAAAAACTACTGGCTTGGCCCAATAGCCGCATTGATGAACTACTGCCGTTAACCCCAGAATGGATCGAAACGCTAAAACAGAATAGGTCAGAAAAAACAATGTGGAGCGGCTAGGCCGTTACATATCAACAGCGGCGACCACGTTGGTATGCCTTGCTTTTTGGCATGGACTTCAGATAAGCCGCATAAGCTGGTTTGAACTAGGTTCTTCCTGGACGATGGCTGTTGTTCGGACACTTAAGGTCTGAACCGTTCGTGCTGAATTAGTTAAAGCACATGCCGCCTTTTGACAAGCTCGACGCGAAAGGGAATTAAGATTTCATGGGGCCGTATCTATAATACGGAACTGAAAGCGTCATATGGTAGAATAATTCATTACAGAAAAGTTAGTGATAAAAATATGTTTTTAAAAGATTTTTATAAAATTCATAATGGTTTTGTCAGTGTTGCAGCCGTACAAGCCAGTAAGTTCGCTAAAGAAGTAGCGCACGATTTTAATCCTTTACACGATGTTGGTGCTAAGCGTTTTTGTGTGCCGGGCGATTTGTTGTTTGCATTGGCATTGGAGAAATACGGCCTAAACCAAAATATGCACTTTAGCTTTTCCGGGATGGTCGGACATGGGGTGTTGTTGAGTTTTCCCGATACCGAGGCAGAGCAAATCGATGTCAATGACAACGACGGTAAAACCTATATGCAAATTAAACGTTCGGGCAACATTAGTCGGAATTCAGCATTGATTGACAGTTTCATTCGCGATTATGTGGCCTTTTCCGGGCAAAATTTTCCCTATGTGTTGGTGCCGCTATTAGCCCAGGAAAATGTAATGTTTAGCCTCAATAGGCCGCTGGTCATTTATGAAAGCATGACTTTATCGTTTCAACATCTTGATTTCCGGCAAGCCACCGTGGAAATGCAGGAACCGAAAATGGAAGTCAACGGTAAACGGGCTTCCGCGTTTTTGCGTTTTCAGATTAAAGATGGCGACGATACAGTTGGAGGCGGCGTTAAAAAGCTTGCGTTGAGTGTACCGAGTGCTTATGAGGACGAACCGATGCAAGCATTTGTTGGGGAATATCTCAGCAGGAAAAACGATTATCTTAGAAACACAGTGGTGGCAGTTCGCTAGTTTTGATTCATGTTGCTGACTTACCAAAGCGATTTGTCCGCCGCATTGTAACTGCCGAAAGAGGTTGTATGCTGGGTCGGCTTGGCACGAGCGGCTCAACATTAAAAGGCCTAATCGCTGCTAAACGTAAAAAGATAACTCATAGAATTTGCCAGACGAATCCCTTTTTCGATAGTCACTATTTCATATTTTTAGTGAGAAAAGTTAACTGAACTTCAGATTTTTCAAGCCTATATTGAACCGAACGCGACTGATTTGCGTTGATAAACCAAATTAACTAATCAAATAGGTGACTAAGATGAAAAGAAAAGTAACTATATCGGCTTTTGTTCCTGCTTTAATGGCTGTTGGAGCGCTCATAATCCACACTGGAAAAGCTCAGGCGGCAGACGAAATCTGTACCTTTAAGACTAATGAATCGCATTTTGCCAGTTTGCTTAGTCTGCCCGAGCCGATGGCTTTTAAATGGCGAAAAAGTACGGGAAAAGTGCTGGCGGCTTCTTGGTTGCACGGCGGAGTGAAATGGTTTTCTTACAATCCAGACAAAGGCACGGTCTTGCCCGATAAATTTCCGGGCGATTACCATCAACGGGTTAGTTTGGGCATAACCACGACCGGTTTTGAAACAACGCGATACCAGATATTAGGTTACGTACACCCCAATATTGCCCTGCCCAATGCGACGTTTGCAGGCGTATTTGAAGGAACCGGATCGGCTTGGTTTGTGGCATACGGCAATCTGAGTTGCGTTGCCGTACCCTAATCATCTCTCTTTATTGTAAAAATGATTTTTTTAGGAGCAGGAGTAAGCGTTGTGCCGATCATTATCCTTTAGCATCGTAATCAGAGAATTAGCGGGTCAAAATTGATTTTTCGTCAGCAACATTTTTTGACTCGCTCAAATCAAGGTAATGTGGTTTTTAATAAGATTGTACCTGGACTGTTTTATATTTTACAATTCGGCTGGTTTATAAGACTAGCGGCATGTACTGAATAGTCTGTACGTGGTCCGACAATCAATAATAACTACATTTGGAGGAGTCTATGTTTAAAATCAATTCGCTGCTGACGGCAGTAACGCTGGCGTGTTCGGTTTCCGCGGTTAATGCATGGGATGCTTTGCCTCGTGAAGCACCCGCGCCCGCCGATAATCCTACGACACCGGAAAAAGTAGCGTTAGGAAAAATGCTGTACCACGATCCGCGGCTTTCTTCTACCGGAACGGTGTCGTGTTCGTCCTGCCATAATACGATGTTAGGCGGCGAAGACAATCGTCCGAATTCAATGGGCGTTAACGGTCAAACCGGCGGGCGCAGTGCGCCGACGGTTTGGAATGCGGCGTTTAATGCGGTGCAATTTTGGGACGGTAGAGCCGAAAGTTTAGAAGCGCAAGCGGCAGGTCCGGTAACGAATCCGATTGAAATGGGGATGAAAAGCTGGGACGATGTCGTTGCCCGATTGAATACCATCGAAGGTTATAAAAAAGCATTCGCCGATGCTTTCGGGGGAAATGCCATATCTAAGGATACCGCAACAAAAGCCATTGCTGCTTATGAAAGAACCCTGATTACGCCGAATAGTCCATACGACAAATTTGTTAGTGGTGAAAAATCTGCGCTCACCGAGCAAGAAGTTCGGGGGATGAATAAGGTTGCGGAACTCGGTTGTACCGGTTGTCATAGCGGCCCTGCCTTTAACGGCCCCGGCATGTTTCAAAAATTTCCAATGCATAGCAATGGAATGTATCAGGCAAAGTACCATTTTAATAAAGACTTAGGCTTAGCTGAGGTCACCAAGAAATCGGAAGACGAGCATAAATTCAAAGTGCCGACTTTGCGTAATATTGCTTTAACAGCACCTTATTTCCACAACGGCGCCGTAAAAACCTTGGACGAAGCGGTTAAAGTCATGGCTAAGTTGCAATTGGATAAAGAATTGTCGACTGAAGAATTGTCCGATATTGTGGCATTTTTGAATGCATTGACAGGCGAATTCCCTGAGCAAAAAATGCCGGTCTTACCGCCTACACCGGGTACGACGTTTAATTAAGAACCGGCTGCCGGGATTATTGGATAGATAATCCCGGCACATTGCCTTGATTATAAATTCGGCCTAGTTAAATTTTAGGTTCCCTTCGACCCAGCTCAGGGATTCTTATTACGCTTAACGGTGTTCCGTGAGCCGAGGAGTCGAAGGGTATTTATCTGCCTTATGATCAAACGTTAAAGAGCTGTATCAGCAGTATGAATTTTGATGTGTCATCGATTCGTAAATTTTACCTACCAATTCGGCGATCAACGGCATCTGTCATCAAAAATTAAAAGTCCATTCCCCGCAGCAATTCAACGAACACACGCCTTATTTATAAATCGGTGTTTGTGCAATCATTTCATCGATCTGTTTAGTTATTTTCCGGTATGTATCGCTATTTATCGATCCATAGCGTTTTTTAAACTCGAATTCATTCATGTTTTCGGGCAGGTTGGTAGGATCCGGCATAAAATCGGTATAGTCTTTAATAGCCGCCATATCCTGTTGCAGTTTGCGCGCGGAGGACGGCGATGCGATAGCCAATTCTCCGAACCGGGTTCCGGCTTTGTCGGCGGATAAATCGATAAAACTGAAACCGCTACCGCCTTGGGCGTCGATTAATTCTTTTTCTTCGCCCAGTACTTGAGCAATTTGGCTGCTGACGGAAGCCGTTATCGCTGCTGCCCCGATGAAATGTTGCGCCAAATCGTTACGCTTATATAAAAAAGCGGGGTAATAAGGCTTGATTGCCGCATCTTCTGTTTTCTTGACGTTAACATAATTATTAACCGTATTGATGACGACCCTGTTTTCTTCGATGGCAGTTTCAAGCGTGGAATGCTTTAAGGCCAACGAGAATAAGGGTTGTAAAAGGTCGGCTAAGGATAAACGCCAGCCTGGATCGTGACGACGGACAATTTCCGCTAATTTGTTTTGGTAGACGCTTGAACGATAGGTAGAAGTATTGCTATAGGTCAGTAAATCACGAGCATTTTCCAGCGTTGCTCGACTAGGGTGATAGGTGATTGAGACTTTATCGGTATCGATAGCGACCGCTTTGATAGGATCGGTGGCTAACAGAAAATACTCGTTTAAAGACGTGTTTTCGATCAGACTTTCGATGACAAAAGCGGCGACTTTAGAAGGCAACAATAATTTTCCGGCTTTAAATTTGGTTAATGTCGGTAACGTATTGCCGTTTTCGTGACCCAATCTAAAGCTGATATTGACATATTTACCCAAGCTATTTTCCGGCAGCGTCGCTGTGACTTCAAAGCGGATTTTATGATCTTTCAATGCAATAACAGCCTTGCCTTTATTAAAACGGTTTAATAAATAGTTACTAACTAGATTCATATCGGCAAGCGACAGTTCTATCGTGCCGATCTCGTCCGGTCTAGTTTTTGAGCCTTCCCGTAAGATTTTCTTGGCCCGGTTCAAGTCGGCTTGCGTCATCGACCAATCTAATTTATTGTCCGGTTGATCGCTCACGCCGAAAGCGATTAACAATGCGATCGCGATAATAAATACGGTAAGGCAATAGAGCGGTATACGAAGAAGAGATTTAAACATCCGTCAGGAAAACTCCAGTTTAAAACCGGCGGGCTTAAGATAGTCGGCTTCCTGCGTTAAATCGGCATGCGTCAGCGGAGATTCAAGCAGCCATGCGCCGGGAAAACGCAACTCGATCTTAGAATTAACAATCCGAATTTTAAAATCGGGTAAATCGAAATCTTGCCGGTTGCGGCGCAACACGACGGCAATTCGCAGAATGATCGTCATGATCGGCGCAAGTTTGTTCCATGGGGCAGGGAGGTCGTTAAAGCTGGTCAGTGAAAATTTGCGCCGGTGATAACGAACGATGGTCGAAAGTAAAATCTGATCTTGATTGGTAAAGCCGGCCAAATCGCCGTATTCGATAATGTATGCGCTGTGTTTGTGGTACTGGCTATGGGCGATATCGTGCCCGATTTCATGCAGTTCGCTCGCCCAGTCCAAAAACTGTTCAACGTCCGGATTATCCGAAAAACAATTATCGTTGCTCAATTGATGCAGCATCGATTTAACGGTTTGCTTGATACAGTTAGCATGCCTTTTATCGGTATGGTAACGGGCGGCTAATGTTTCTACGGTTGCTGAGCGAATATCGTGATCGTAAATCCGGCCTAATAAGTCTTGAATCAAACCTTCGCGCAGCGCGCCGTCTGCAATGCTCATTTGTTCGATATCCAAGTTCTTGAAGGTGGCGTAGGCGACTGCCACGCCGCCCGCAAATATCGGTAATCGCTGGATATCCAAATCGGGAAGATTAAGCTGACTGATATGCGTGCATTGTTTAATGTGACCGACAAGGTGTTCCAAGCCGGTCATCGTGATGCCGTTATTACTCCAGCCTTTCGATTGCAACACTTTATCGATTGAGCGGAAGGTGCCGGAAGAGCCGATGGCTTGCCGCCATTGCTTGCTGTGAAATTTTTTCTGAAACGGCTCCAGTTTTTGCTCGGCAAACAGAACGGCTTTGTTGAATGCGTTTTTCGATAATCGGCCTTTTGGAAAGAAGCGATTACTCATCGATACGCAACCCATATTCAAACTATCTTTCTTAATAGGCTGGTCTTCTTTTCCGATAATGTATTCCGTACTTCCGCCGCCGATGTCGACGACAAGCTTTAAATCGGCCGAACTCCCCACGCTATAGGCGACGCCTAGATAAATAAGACGTGCTTCTTCAACGCCGGAAATAATATGAATCGGATGATTCAGCGCTTTTTCGGCTTTTTCCAGAAAGTGGTGCGCATTTTTGGCATTGCGTAAGGTATTGGTGCCGACTGCACGAACGCTTTCCGGCGGAAAATCGCGAATTCGTTGACCGAAACGTTCCAGGCAAGCTAAAGCCCGCTTTTGCGTGTCGTTGTCCAAGACGTTTTTTTTGTCGAGGCCGTCGGCCAGCCTGACCATTTCTTTTAAACGGTCGATGGTTTGTAGCTTGCCGTCGATGAGGTTGCAAACAATCATATGAAAACTGTTCGAACCGAGGTCTACAGCAGCAACGCAACGTGGAGGTGTTTTATGCATGGGGTTTCCGGTTTTACAACGATAAGAAGGTTATCTGCTAAAATGGCGCGTTTGTGCGATTCACAATGATCCAGTAAAGAGGCGATAGCGCCTAATTTAACTGATTTGGAAATCCCCGTTAAGTAATAGTTGCGACATGAAGGCTTTATCCATCCATAATCTTAAAAAAACGTATAAAAACGGCTTTGAAGCCTTAAAAGGTATCGATCTAGAAGTCGAAGCGGGCGATTTTTTCGCCTTACTCGGGCCGAACGGCGCCGGAAAATCGACCGCAATAGGCATAATCAGTTCATTAGTGACAGCCAGTAGCGGATCGGTCAGCATATTCGGATACGATTTAATGCGAGAACGCGAGAAAGCCAAAAGTTGCATTGGATTAGTGCCGCAAGAAGTCAATTTCAACCAATTCGATACCGTAAAAAGTATAGTCTTGAATCAAGCCGGATACTACGGAACGCCACATAAATTGGCGCTGCAACGCACCGAGCAATGCCTGAAGCAAATGGATTTATGGGAAAAGCGCGACAGCGTATCCCGGCGCTTGTCGGGGCGGGATGAAGCGCCGAGTGATGATCGCCCGTGCGATGGTGCATGCGCCGAAGCTGCTCATCCTCGACGAACCGACGGCGGGCGTCGACATAGAAATTCGCAGGTCCATGTGGAAATTGATGAAAGAAGTCAATCAACAGGGTACAACGATAATCTTAACCACACATTATCTGGAAGAAGCGGAAAGCTTGTGCCGCAATATCGCCATCATCGACCAAGGCAAAATCGTAGAAAACTCCGATATGGCAAGCTTGCTGGCGCGCTTGAATGTCGATCATTTCGTATTGGATTTAGCTGAGCCGCTTAAGGCAGCGCCGGCGCTTGAGGGCTGCCACGTCGAGCAGACAAATGAGAAGGTGTTGGAAGTTTCTGTTCCTAAAGCGGTCGGATTAAACCAGCTTTTTGACCAATTAACGGCTCAAAATATAAAAGTGCTAAGCCTGAAAAACAAAAGCAACCGGCTTGAGCAATTGTTTATGGATTTGATCGAATCCAAAACGGCGCAAACCGGTCAGGAAATACACAAGAAACCTGTTAACCCGGTAAACAGGGCAGGGTGAGGAAGTAATCGAAGATGAATAACAGTATTGCGCTTAAAACGATCGTCAAAAAAGAAATCTACCGTTTTGTCCGAATATGGCCGCAAACCTTGCTACCGCCTGCGATAACGACGGCCTTATACTTCCTGATATTCGGCAAGTTGATCGGTAACCGTATCGGCACCATCGGTGGCGCTAGCTATATGGATTACATCGTCCCCGGCATTATTCTGATGTCGATCATCAGCCATTCGTATTCCAATGTCGTCTCGTCGTTTTACTCCACCAAATTCCAGCGCAATATCGAAGAATTACTTGTTGCGCCGGTGCCGAATTGGGTCATCCTCAGCGGTTATGTCAGCGGCGGCATCTGCCGTGGATTGCTGGTCGGGATAGTTGTGGCGTTAATCTCGATGCTGTTTGCCGATATCGTGGTTTTGCATCCGGCTATTATGGTATCGGTTGCGGTCTTGACCGCCACCTTATTTTCCTTGGCGGGTTTTATCAATGCCGTCTTAGCGGAAAGTTTCGACGACATCAGTATCATCCCCAACTTCGTCCTCACCCCCTTAAGCTATCTCGGCGGCGTATTCTATTCGGTCGATATGCTTTCCGATGTTTGGCAAAAGATCATCATGGGAAATCCCATTCTCTATATGATCAACGCCTTCAGATACGGCATGATCGGCGTAACCGATGTGGATATCCGGCTGGCGTTTATGATGATTGCGGGGTTTATCGTTTTGTTAACAGGATTTAGTTTGGTCATGCTGCACAAGGGGACGGGGATTAAGAATTAACCAACCACTTTTTTGAATCCAGACTCGGTCGGTAAGTGTAGCTTTAGGATTTAGTAGTCTATACTTTGGGGGGTGAGTTATGGCGTTAGCGTTGTTTGTATTGTGTCGCTAGCGCGACGGTTGTTTTAATGCCGGTTCCCGCACCGGCGGGCGTGATACTTTTCTTTGCTTGTCCAAAGAAAAGTATCCAAAAGAAACGACCCCCGGATGCCGCTTATTTCCTGCGTTCCTCAGTTTTGACGGGGATTGCCGGAAGGGACTTCCTGTCCCTCCGGCAACGTGCGGCATCCCTGCCGCACCCTTTATGCCCTTTGGGTACTTCGGGCTATTCCCGCCAAAACTTCCGGTACTCGGTGCGGCATAACGGGAATAGGCGGTATTTGTAGGTTGAGGTGAACTTGTGAACCCCAACAAATTCATGGATCGGTGTTATGTTGGGGTTCGTACCTCACCCCAACCTACCGTGCTTATGGCTATTTATTCAAGGTAAATCTAATAAATGAAACTCTACTTAAGTTTTGCAGCATTCTACAATCGAGCCCCTTTCGAAAAACTTGAGCTTTATTTTGAAGAAAATGAAATAGCTGTCTTAACCGCTGTGAACGGCAGAGGTAAGACGACCATTCTCTCCCATATCGTTGATGCTTTTCATGAAATGGCAAAACCACATTTTCAAAATGAGTACGAAGGAAAACTGAACAAGTTTTATCGATTATCCTCACAAATCGAAAATCTCGATAGAAGCATACCTTCCGTTGTTTATATAAGATTCAAAAACAATCTCAGAGACACATTTGACTACGTTAATGCAAGAGGCGAATTAACAGATGAGTATTACAATTCGCTTGAATTACCGAGTAATAAAATTCAATACCATGAATTGAAAGAATCTATTGATTTAATGGGTTTTGTGAAAAAGGTGTCTTCAAATCTTGATAAGAAGAAAATAGAAGCTTTCTTTGCAAATAACTTGCTGACTTATTTTCCGTCATATCGATACGAGACTCCTGGTTACCTGAATGACCCATATCGAATAGAGTTAAATTTTTCCAAAGCAAATAGGCTTTCAGGGCTATTAAATAATCCGATTGAAGTAGTATCAGGATTGCCACAACTAGCAAATTGGATCATGGATGTCGTCCTAGATATTACGAATAATAATGATGAAAAAAGTCATATGTTATTGGACAATCTTAATCGAATAGTGACCAAGACAATAATCTCCAAGGGATATGGTCATTTGAGATTTGGAATTGGCCCTCGAAATTTAGGTAGCACACGTATACAAATTGTCGAGAACCGTGCGCTTGGCAAAACAATTTACCCTTCCATCTTCAATATTTCATCGGGTGAGTCGTCTATGTTGTGTTTGTTCGGAGAACTGATTCGGCAGGCAGACAAAAATATAAATGGAATTACACTAAATGATGTATCTGGCATTGTCCTTGTTGACGAAATTGATAAGCATTTGCATATCAAGCTACAAAAGGAAATTCTTCCTGTACTACTTAATCTATTTCCAAATGTACAGTTTATTATAAGTTCACACTCACCCTTCTTAAATATCGGGCTAGCGGAAATTGCTAAAGACCGTTCAAAAATTATAGATTTAGAAAATTTCGGAATTTCAAAAGACCCAACGACCAATGAACTTTATACCGAAGTTTATCAATTGGTGGTTGGGGATAACGATCGGTTCAAGGATATGTACCATGCGTTAGAAGAACAACTTAAGAGTGGAAGTCGACCACTCGTGATTACAGAAGGTAAAACAGACGTTCAACACTTAAGGGCTGCAAAGGCAAAATTAAAAATTCAAGGTTGTGACTTCGACTTTTTTGAAATTACTGAAGATTGGGGTGATTCAAAGCTAAAACCGATGTTAGACCAGCTATCTAAAGTACCTCAATCCCGGAAAATAATTGGCATATTTGATCGAGATGTACCGAAAATTGTTGAGGAAATGGAAAAGGCTGGTAGCTTTAAAGATTATGGAAATAATGTCTTTGCCTTTTGTATTCCAATACCTAACAACCGCGAATGTTATAAAAATATTTCGATTGAATTTTTTTATACAGACGAAGATGTTAAAAAGGAGAAAGACGGAAAGCGATTATATTTTGATAATGAAGTTGAATATAGACAGTCCGCTGCTGATGGCAAAAACAGGACACTTATTTCCCTAAATGAGCCGAAATCAGATGATGAAAACATAAAAAAGATTTTTGATAAAGATATCGGCAATTTAGATTGGATTCACTCGAAATCGGTATTTGCAGATTTAGTTGAAAACGATCAAGATTTTGCCAAAGACTTTGATTTCTCTAATTTTCAAGAGATTTTCAAGATATTAACCAAGATTCTTAATACTTAACATGGTAGCTCGTTGGTTGGGGTCCACAAGTTCACTTAACTTACAATTTGTCACCCACTCCCGTTATGTCGCGCCGAGTACCGAAAGTTTTGACGGGGGTTGCCGGAAGGGACTTCCTGTCCCTCCGGTAGAGCTGATAGCTTTTTGCTTTTTGACTAATCAACGCGGTTCAATCGAAAGAAAAGCCGAAGAAATAAGTCTTTCTTCGGCTTTATTGGTGCGGATACGTTAAATCGAGAAACGATTTAAGCGGGTGTTTCGATTGTTTTAGAAACTGTCGTCATCTGGGATAGTGATTTCGATTGTGCGATCGTTTGCGCTGGCAGGATGTTGGATGTTAACCCAAGCGCGGCGTTTGTTGAACGGATCGAAATACAAGCCGCTGAATTCAGATCCTACTGTACCGTTAGAAGCCCAGCGGCCTAAACCTTCGCCCAAGTCGGTCAAATCGCCGTCTTTGTTGCGGTCTTTGGCGAACCAGATGTCATCGTCACTGCCACCTGCTCGGTCTTCAACAACATAAATGTTACCACTTTTGTCGACCGCTAAGTTGTCTGGGCTTCTTAAGGCGGTTCCTACAGCCGCACCTGATGCTAAATCGGTTGAGCTTTGGTTAGCAAATACACTGATTTTTTTGCTGCTCAAATCCAAGCGATAGACTTCTGCAGTAGTTGTAGTTGCTACATAAAGATATTGTTTACCACGTACGTTTTGGATTTGCAGGTCTTCCGGACGTTGATAATCAGTTCCTTTAAACTCAGCAGTATCAGTGGTTGTGGTCGCATCAACCGAAGTAATGCCATTTAAATCGGTGATTGTTACAGCGCCAGGTAAGGCTGCGCCGGTTGCGTCGGTAATTGCAACCCACTCGTAAGCACCCGTTGCGTTAGGGGTTAAACCGTCGCCTACGCGCAGTACGTAAGTTGTTCCGGCTGCAAAATAATCGGCTTTGCCTCTTTTAACATCCAGCATATTGGCAGCAGAGGTGTATTTATAGATACAACCGCCGTTCAATTCGTCGATAAAGTACATATTGCCAGCCGCATCGAATTGAATACCTTCATGTGCGGTACGAGGAATAACATTTTGGTGGACGAAATTAGCGCCGCTATTACTTTCACCAACTTTAATGCCAGGTGCTTTGGTTGGGTTTTTCAGTTCAAAAAGACGTCCGAAGGTTTGTTGCTCAATACTTGGATTGGGTTCCCAAGATTCTTCGGCAGTAATGAACGTGCCCCAGGGTGTCCAGTAAGACGCATCAAAAGCAACGTGTGAGTTAGCTGCCGGAGCAATTCCAGGGCTTTGCCAAATAGTTTCGGTTTTGCCTGTCCGTAAATCTTGGCGTTGTACACCCGCACTTCCTGTTTCAAACACCGTAAACAAATACCGGCCTTTGTCGCGGCCTGTTTCGTTTACGGTGAGCATGTCCCAGTTTCCGCTGTTAGGTGTACCTTTGCTTAATACAGTGGCGCGGTCAGCAATCGATTTTTGGATAAAAACAGGATTGCTCAATGTGATTGGCAAGGCTTCATTTGCAGTTGGGCCAGCTGAAGCAGCCAACGGGGTGAAGTCTTGAAAACGGACGTCTTCAGCAAACGCTGAATTAACGGCGAGCAACATGCCAATCGCAGTTGCTAGTTTTGTCAGTTGTACTTTTTTCATATGTATCTCAAACTCCTAAGTTAGCGATTCTTATTAAGGCATTACCCAAATGACGTGATGCAAGGTAATGTTATTGTCCAACCGATGTAGCATCCGCAATCCACCTGGCTGGATGCGACTTTTTTACTTGATTAGTGTTACGAGCCTATGACAGATTAAAATTTATAAATAAAACATTGTTTTAAAGCTATTTTGATTTTCCGGTATGCCAATCTTCACAGATTAAAAGTTTCGGATAATGAAATCAGCAGGATGAAGTCAAGCTATTACCTCACCTCGTAAGTCGTGTTAGCTGTAGGGCGCGGCGTATCCCGCCGCATGTGATGATCTTCAAGATGGTGGATTACGACACTCGCAAATACGTTACTTACCTGTAAATTTAGACGTTTTGTGTGTCTAATCCATCACAAAGCTAACAGAATGGACTTCCCGTTTTGCCGCGCCGAGTACAGAAAATTTTGGCGGGAATAGCCCGATAGGGGGGGCGGCAGGGATGCCGCACGTTGCCGGAGGGACAGGAAGTCCCTTCCGGTTTATGCCCTTTGGGTGCAACCCCCGTCAAAACTGAGGAACGCAGGAAGCAAGCGACATTCGGGCAGCCTTTCTTTTGGTTTTTTTACTTTGGCCGAGCAAAGAAAAAACTTGCCTTCGGGTGCGAGAACCCGATTCAAATCATCGTCGCGATACCGACACATTAGATAAATCTAAGTTTATGTTATTTATCCTTCGACAAGTTCAGAGTGCTGGTCGGCCAAACCAGTCGCGCTATAGAACTATTGATCCGGCCCTTAATTGTTTAAACAGCTCGTGTTGACCTAGTCGAAGCAAATAAAGCCTTTCGACAGGCTCTCGGCAACTGCTACCTGCGTTGCTCTACCTCCTGCATCCGTGCAGTCGAAGGCGAACGGAAATTAAGACTTCATAAGGCCGGATTAATAATGAGGGTGAAATATGATCTTTATTTATAAAAGTTATGTTAGTTACCATACAGATAAAATCAAGCTAAGTCTGTATCTTTCAAGACAAGGCTATACATAATTAATCTTTGAAGTATTTTAAATAACACCTCAATAATTACGTTAGATTTAGCCAAGGTAAAAACATTAAGCAACTCATTAAGATCAAGATGTCTGTTTAATACCAGAAAGTAAAATTCAACCATGGGAAAAAAGTACATTTAAGGCACTTATAAAGCATTGATTTTTTAATTGAATTAGATTGCTTTCATTTGTATCAACCATTGTGTCCGATTAAGTTCGCAATATAGGAAAGAAAGCTACAACAAATAGTCCGCTATAAGTTTATGTTTATAAAGGGGTCTCCAGCAAAGACAGTAATAATTTCTTAACCTATTTAACTCTTTGTTGGCAGGGAGGTTGAAAACTCATTTACCCAAATAGGGAGTAGAAATGACATTTACACTAACAAAAACTCAGAAAGCGTTACAAAAGGAAATTACCCAACTTCCACACCTTCAATACGATAGTATTAAAGCGAATACTAAATTTATCACTCAGATTTTGATTGGCAAATCGCAATTGCAAAGGCAGGCATCCAGCTTTGAATATATTTTCAATAGGTTAGAAACACCGGTGGCAGGGCGCTGGGCGAGTTTGTTAATCTGGATGGAAACACACACTGACTATGAACCTTGGGGCATACTCGTAAAAAAAAACGGTCATATTGTTGCCTCAGTTGTTTTAACACGATATCGACGATTTGGGATTTGGCGAATAGGTAGACCTATAGGCCCCTGCGCAGATTCTGTTGGTTTCGCGGCATTAGACGAACATGCCGCAGAAATGCTCGCGCAAACAATATGGAACACCGTTGAGAGCTTTGGTGGCCCTTGGTGTATGGAAATTCATGACCTACTATGCCCAGATTCAGTCGTAGATTACCTAGTAAAAATTCGGACACCCTGTAAAACCGTATTAACAGAACCGGTGCCTCACTTAATTTTTAAATCCGGTGCTTCCCTAAAGAATTATCTTTCTCAAAATACACGTGCGGTAATTATCAAGGCTCACCATCGAATCCAGCGCGAAGGCATCCAAATGGTTGAGGAATGGATACGAGATCCTGAACAAATTCTGAAACTTCTCCCGAAAATACAGGAAATTTGTCGTCAACGCGACTATCAAAAATTCAAAAAATCTTTAATGGATGACACGAATGAAGAAAGCTATTACATCGCATTCATGAAAGAGTACATCCAACAAAATTTAATCGATTTATTGTGCATTTACCTCAATGGTGAACTCGCAGCATTCGCGCTTTGCTTGTTGATGAATAATGAATATTTGGTACTGACCAACCGGACATCACCTAAATGGTTGCGCTATAGTCCCGGTACTATTGCAAATGCCGAAGTCGTACGCCATGCTTTTGAGAGTAGCCATATCAATGGCATAAATTGGGGAGGCGGTCTACTGCGATATAAGCTCAGCGGAGATGTTACCCTAATACCCCGACAGTCGCTTTATGTCTGGTCTTCACCTACAGTGCGATTAATTCTAATTCTAGTCAGATACGTTAAGTATTTCCTGCAGCGTATTCATATTCTGATTAGAAAAGGGTTTTTGGCAATACGCCCAAACTTAATCGCCCCAAGTTTGTCGGAGACTCCATAATCTGAGCGGATGGAGTAATGAAAACGACAATCAAATATTCGCCAGAAATATGTGAAAGAGGTGTCCTGTTCGCCTATGACCGTCAAAACTGAGGAACGCAGGAGATAAGCGGCATCCGGGGGTCGTTTCTTTTGGATACTTTTCTTTGGACATGCAAAGAAAACTATCACGCCCGCTGGTGCGGGAACCGGCATTAAAATAATCAGTCGCGATAACGACACAACATTATAATTCCGCTCATGGTTCGACAGGCTCACCATGAACGGAATCATCAAAAAATCAAAAATCGGATTCAATCAATTTCCATCAATTCCAAATTAAAACCATCCAATTGATCAAACTTCTTTAAAATACATCAAATTGCCAACACTATTTGACAGGAGAGACTCTATGCAAATCAACCAAGAGCTGATGAATCAAATCAACCAGCTGCCGCCGCTGGAAAAATTGCATTTAGCTGAACTATTGCTTGCAGAACTGGATGTGCCTAACCCTGAAATCGATGCGGTGTGGGGTAAAAAAGCGCAAGCTAGATGGCAAGCTTATAAGAATGGTGAACAACTTACCGTAAGTTATGAAGCGGTCATGCAAAAGTACAAATGAAAATTGAATTTTTGGCGATTGCTCAAGCTGAATTAGACGAAGCTTATAAATGGTATGAAACGCAGCAAACATCTCTTGGCTTAAGGTTTTTGAACGAAATAGACGCTTCATTATGAAGAATTGCCGCCTATCATGAATCTTTCGTTCGTATAAATGACGACATTCGTCGTTGTTTAGTTAAGCGATTCCCTTACGGTATTTAATATGGGATTGATACCGATAAAATTATTGTTGTTGCTATTATGCATCTTCACCGGAAACCGGGTTACTGGCTATCCAGAATTGATAAATAACTCCCTTTATTCCTCTTTCCCAAAACAAATCGGATAATCCTTACAAACCTCACACGACGGCGCGCGGCAAACATACAAACCTTCTTCCTCACAAAGTTGTTTATAGATAAACTTTTTCCACTTCATATCTTTATTGTTCCTTGCCGCCATCTCCGGAAAGTTGTGTTGCAACAGGGCGGAGAGCTCGCTGCGGCTGAACAGGCCTAAATCCTGCCAGAGATGGTCGTTGCCGAGGCAGGCGGCGACGATCAGGGCGATCAGCCATTCGCTTTCAGGTAAGGGGAGGGCGGCATAATGTCTGAGGTATTTTTCAAGATCGTGCTTTTCCAGCATGCGGCTAAAATCCAGGATTTTACCGGAAGGCGCGTTAGGCTTGAGCGGATAGCCTGGAAAATAACAGGCAAGCAGAACAGCAAATTCCTTCTCGTTTAAACCCAGCCAGCGGGGTAACACACCTTCGCCGACCTGCCAACTGGCGATGATCTGCGCCAGCCAGCGGCTATTGGAGGAGTTGTTAGCGCAGGCCAGCAGGTTGTCATAATGCTGCTGGCGCGTTAGCGGTGTTAGATTGTCTTTTAAGGCCGGGCAGGACATCATTAAATATTCAATTAGTTATTCGTCCTTCGACAAGCTCTCGTCAACTGCTCTATGCGTTGCGCTAGCTCCTGCATCCATGCAGTCGAGGACGAACGGTTTTAAAAACAAAAGCCAACAAAGGCAGTAGTAGCTGCCGTTGATAAGCTTTTAATATTCAACCCGGATATCTTCATCGCGGACGATCATCTGGCAAGCCAGCCGCCAAGTCGGCGGCAGGTCGTTAACGATCATTTGCTCCAGTTCTTCCTGGCTGACTTTGCCGAGTTCTTTTAGCAATGCTTTTTCCTTTTCGGTCATGGTGCCGCCCATGCGCTGAATCTTTTTGTCGATGCTGGTTACCTTTACTGCGCAGGTTCCGCATTCGCCGTCTTCACACGAGAAGTCGATGGGGATTTTGTTTTCCAAAGCCAGTTTTAACAGGCTTTGGGTGTGGCTGCCCGCCACCGCGTAAACGGTTTTATCGCGGTATTCTTTATTGGTAAATGTCACTAAGGCCATAATCTTTCTCCTCTAGTCTATGCCGGTTTAACGCAGATTTTGCCGCCGAGCGCCTGCGCCTGACAGGCCAGCCGGTTATGCTTGCCGGCCATGTTATCCCGCAGTACTTTGTCTTCCAAAACGGAAGGCTCAGTGAGGTTATTCCAGCCGTCGGTGACTTTCATTAAGCAGGTGCCGCAATCGCCTTCGCGGCAACCGTAGGTAATTGCCGAGCCGACTTTTTCGGACACTTCGATTACTCGAGTGCCTGCCGGTACGGTGACAGTGACGTTTATATCTTCAAAGGTAATGGTCGCTTTGGCCATTGTGTTAACTCCATATGGTTTAATAACTAATTCAGGAAACCGTCTAATCTGACGAGTTTCCCATGAATTTCCCTGTGAGAATCGATTCGATTCCTTTGTTATTGCTGACGCAATAAGAAGACCGACATCCTTTTTATCGGCTCATTCCTGGTTGTTAACGCTGCGAAATTCGTTTGTCGCCGTATTAAGCCAAATCTGCAAAGTTAATGATTTTGTTTTCCCGCAAACCCATCAGTTCCTGGGCGAGTTCCAGCCCAAAGGCTTCGCATTCCATGATTTCATCGACGGTGGGGATGAGCTTCACACGCAAACCGGGAATGGGAACGCGTAGCTTCAATCCGCGCAGTCTGTCTTCCACTAAACGGACGCCTTCCCCGGTCCAGCCGTAAGAGCCGAATACGCCGCCCAATTTGCTTTTTAGGTTAACCACGGTAAGCGACGACAATAAATCCCAAATCGGTTTAGGCGCATCGCCGTTGATGGTCGGCGTACCCAGAATCAGGCCGTCGGCGTCTTCGATTAGGTCGACGAAGGGTGAAACTTCCCCGCCTTCAAGGTCGTATAACGACACCCGCACATCTTGGACTTGCATTGCGCCTTTATAGATCGCCTCCGCCATTCTGCGGGTATTGCCGTAAGAGCTAATATAAAAAATCAGCAAGGTTTTCTGATTGGGGCTGAGTTCGCTATGTAAGCCTGGGCTGGAGAGTTGCCGGTAACGCTGAATGTAGCGTTCAGGCCTGTCCCTTAAAATCGGGCCGTGCGTGGGGGCGATTAACTTTAACGGTAACGGCTCGATCAATTCCAAGGCCCGGAGTACATATTCCTTGAACGGACGCATGATATGTGCGTAGTAGTATTCGAAGGAAAACCTAAAATCGCCGGTTTCATTGTTGAACAGTCGTTTGTCGCAAAAGTGACAGCCGAAGACATCGCCGGAAAATAAGGTTTTTTCTTCCGGCACATACGTACACTGGGTATCCGGCCAATGCAGGTAAGGGGTATGCAGGAAATAAAGGCTACGGTCGCCTAGCGATACCGTATCGCCGGTCAGCACCGGTATAAAACTGATTTCGTCTTGTTTCAGCAAGCCCTTAAGCATCGATTGCGCTTTCTGGGAAATATAAAGCTGCGCCTGCGGCGCCCTTTTCATCAATTCCGGCAATGCGCCGGTATGGTCGGGTTCCAGATGATTTAAAACAATGACTGTGATTTCCGAATAATCGGCAATTGATTCCAGCCGCGCGAAAAACTCATCGGCAAACTCTTCTTTAACGGTGTCGATAATAGCGACGCCAGCATTGCCGCGCACGACGTAGGCGTTGTAACTGGTGCCGTTCGCTGTCTTCAGGATAATGTCGAAAGTCCTCAGGTCCGGGTCGAATGCGCCGACCCAATGGACACGTTCGGATAAGGCAACTGCGACCGGTTTGCCTTCGGTATTTTCCAGCGCGAAAGCGCTCATGGCTGGCAGGCCTCCCGGTGCGCCGGTTTCGAGCAGCTTTCAGTACTGCCTGAAGCTGGTATTTTTATGGACAGATCGTGGATGGCATTCAAGCGTTCGCTATCGAAACCGGCATAGAATTTATTTTCGATCTCGATAAGCGGGCGACGTATGAGTAAAGGCTGGTTAACCATCAGCTCAATGGCTTGGATTTCATCCAGTTCATCAGTGTTAATACTGCCGTTTTTTATATCCGGTGCGCTTGAATTGAACCACTCTTTGACCGGCATGGCGCCGAAAAAGGCCCGCAATTTTTGCCGGTTTTCTTTCCAGGGTTCCTGCAATAAATCATGCACAATCAGCATTAAGCCTGCCGACACCAGCCATTGCTTTTGCTTGGCGTTGGTCAGACACCCCGGCTTTTCATAGAAATGCACGACAGTCATGGCAATCAATGGGCTTGTAATTCAGCCATCACTTCCGCCATCCGTTCCGGCGGAATGCCGGTTAACGAACCAGGCGGATTGATCGCTAGACCGAATTTATCCAAGATTGCGCCTTCAATCGGGCAAATGCTGGCGCATTGTGCCTCTTCGAAGTCCCCTTCGCACTCCGTACATTTTCTGGGATTAATCAGAAAATGCGCTTCCGCTTTATAAATCGCCTGACTAGGGCATAAAGGTTCGCAGGCGTAACAGTTAACGCAAGTATTGATAATTTTGAGCGCCATCAGATTTCTCCTATGCAGTCGCGCGTTGTTCCGGCTTTATCTCATCCAGTTTTCCGGCTTTAGCCATTTCCTTGTAGACCGCCATCACGGCTTCCTCAATAGGTTCCATTGCATGTTCGCCATTCGGCATGATTCCCGCTTGCTCCAGCATTTCCCAAGGCTCGTAGCCGATTTTCGAACACAATACGGTTTCGCAGCCTGCCAGCGCGCGGATGGTTTGTTGCAATACGCTTTCGCCGTCGCCGCAGGTTTCATCTCCGCCGCAATACAAATCGGTTTTGCGATGGCTGATAAAGCGCACGCCTTCCGGCGAGGCTTCGTAAATCAGGAATTCCTTGGCATGGCCGAAGTGGACGTTGATTACGCCCTGGCCGCTGGTCGCCACCGCCATCAACACCGGCCGGGTGGTTAATTTTTCTTCCGCAACCTGTTTTGCAAGTGTTGCCGACTTGGCTTCGCGCTTCGAGTTCATTTCGGCTTCAATCGCTTGATGAATGACCTTACGTTTTTCCATAGCGGCTTGATAGTCGATCTCCATATCCTCGATCTTATCCATAGTGAACTCATCGCCACGATCTTCACCGAGCATGCCGACCGCGTCGGCGCGGCATTGGCGGCAATGGCGCATCATGTTCATATCGCCGGAGCAGGAATCCTGCAATTCCATCAACTCGTCCGGTGTCGGTCCGCGTTGACCCATCACACCGTAGAAAGTGCCATGTTCGGCTTCCGCGATGAGCGGCATTACATTGTGCAAGAATGCGCCTTTGGATTTAACGATTCGGCTGACTTCAGCCAAATGTTTGTCGTTAACGCCGGGAATCATCACCGAATTCACTTTAACGAGAATCCCCTTGGCAACCAGCATCTCCAGGCCTTTTTGCTGTTGCTCGATCAAAATTTTGGCGCCTTCGATACCTTTAATCCGGCGGTTTTCCCAGAAAATCCACGGATAAATCTTCGCGCCGACTTCAGGGTCGACACAGTTAATGGTAATGGTGACGTGGTCGATGTTGTGTTTGGAAAGCTCTTCGACCGAAGCGGGCAAGGCAAGGCCATTAGTAGATACGCAAAGTTTAATATCCGGCGCATCCTGGCTTAACTGACGGAAGGTTTCGAAGGTTTGCTCGGGATTAGCCAACGGATCGCCGGGACCGGCAATACCTAATACCGTCATCTGCGGAATATTTGCAGCGACCGCCATCGTCTTTTTGACGGCTTGATCTGGAGTTAATAGCTCGGAGACTACACCAGGGCGAGACTCATTCGCGCAATCGTATTTGCGGTTGCAATAATGACATTGGATGTTACAAGCAGGCGCCACCGCGACATGCATTCGGGCGAAATAATGGTGCGCATCTTCCGAATAACACGGATGATTTTGCACCTTGGCGCGGATTTCATCGGTAAGATGATCGAGTTGGTCATCGGTTGTTCCGCAGGAACTGGCGGAGCAGCCGCCCTTGCTTGCGGGTTGGTCGTTTAGTACTGGTAATTCCATGAATATCACCTCATTAGTTCTTTAATGAGGAATATGCACAGACCGTACCAAATTAATTAATATTTTATATGCTTATGAAATATATAGATAAAATAATAATTTTCGAAAGTAAAGATTGTCGGTTAAATAACAATTCTATGTAGGCTAATAGACAAGTAAAGGCGTATATTCGATAACTCAACGTAGTTAAAGCCGGTCCTATTGAACGTATACAGACACTATAAAATACTTCGTTAAACCTGTAGAAACAAAATAGCCGTTAAAGCGTTACTTTATAATGACTACCAATAGCGTTCGTACGACGGTTTATTAAAAGTTCCGGTAGGTTATATTACGATTTCCTAATGCCTAATTTCTCCATTCTCGACCGTAATGTTGTCGACGGCACCCCCAAAATCTGCGCGGCTCCTCGGTCCCCGGCTATCTTCCAGGCCGTAGCATCCAATGCTTTGAGAATATGCGTTCGCTCGGCTTCCTCCAATGTAACAATAGCTGTTGCTGCCGGCGGGTCGATTCCGGTTAAATTGATGCAGCTTACCGATGCCAGTTGATTATCGTTGGTTAAAATAACGGCGCGTTCGATAATATGTTGAAGTTCGCGGATATTGCCCGGCCAGTTGTAATTTTCCAGTTCCACCATCATTCGATCCGGAATAACCGTAACCTGCTTCCCGAATTTCGTCGCGTATTTACTTACGAAATGTCGAATGAGATGAGGAATATCTTCTCTCCGTTCTCGTAACGGGGGAACAGCGATAGGAAATACATTGAGCCGGTAAAATAAATCTGCACGAAACTTTCCTTGCTGCGACATTTGAGCGAGGTCGCGATGCGTTGCGGCAATAACTCGCACATCGCAACGGATCGTTTGCGTACCGCCCACGCGTTCGAATTCGCCCTCTTGCAGCACCCGAAGCAATTTCGCTTGAATATCGAGGGATAACTCACCTATTTCATCCAGAAATAAGGTGCCGCCGTTTGCTAATTCAAATCGACCGAGTTTGCGGGCTATGGCGCCGGTAAACGAACCTTTTTCATGTCCGAACAATTCGCTTTCGGCTAGGTTTTCGGGAATGGTTGCACAATTGAGTTTAACTAAGGTTTTATCTTTTCGCTGGCTCAGATTATGAATAGACCGGGCTATCAATTCCTTGCCCGTACCGGTTTCGCCGGTGATGAGTACCGTGGCTTCGGTGCCTGCGACTTGTTTTACCAAATTCATCGCCGAAAATAAGCTCTTGGAAACGCCGATTAGTTCTTCGCCGTGAAAATTAGCGACGACTTCTTCCTGAAGATAGTCGTTTATTTCCCGTAAAGTATTACATTCGGCTTCGGCCTGCTGGCGAGCTTTGCGTTCGTTTAAATCCCGCAAGATCAGGATGTAAAATTTTTCGCCGCTTGCGTCGACTTTTGAGACCGTGGCTTCAATGGGGAAGACTGTGCCGTCGGCGCGAATCGCGCTCATGCTTTCGGGAATCCAAATTGCTTGTTCCGGAGGGGTGCCGCTTCTGAAGCCGGTTAATGTAATATTAAGTTCGGGAGACAAAAATCGGTCGACCGGTGTATTGATGACCTCAATGCTGCGGCAATGGAACATTTGTTCCGCCGCGGCATTGAAAAGCGTAATCTGTCCGGTGTTATTCAATGTCAGTATGGCGTCCATCGCATTTTCAAAAATCCTGGACAGCCGTTGCTCTTTTCGAGCAATTCAAGTTTGAGCCGTTGCAAGGTCAAATGTGTTCGAACGCGGGCGATGACTTCTTCATATTGAAACGGTTTGGTAATGTAATCCACTGCGCCGGTCAGAAATCCTTTTACCTTATCGGCGGTATCCGTTAGCGCCGTCATAAACAAGACCGGGATATCGGCTGTCGACGTTGTCGTCTTGAGTTTTTGGCAGGTTGTAAAACCGTCCATGTCCGGCATCAACACATCCAATAAAATAAGATCGGGGTGGTACGCTTGGGCTTGCTCAATGGCGGCAGCCCCGCTTTCGGCACTGATGACTTCAAAACCGGCTTCATCGAGGAAATCCGACAATTCGATTAAATTGATGGGGTTATCGTCCACCATGAGGACAATCGGCTTTTTTGCGTTGGGATTAGTCATTTTTGAGGCGAATTAACTTAATTTCTGCGTTGCGTTATTCGATTTCTTTGCTGTCGGCTAGATAACGTTGAATAACCGGTTCAAGATCGTTATTGGCTTTATAGAGTACGGAATAGTTTTTATCGGCTTCGATAAAATCGGCGTGTTGACCGTTGAGTTCAAGCATTTCGGCTATTTCGGCCATTGCAAAGGCGCCAATGCTATTGGCTGAACTTTTTAAAGTATGGGCCGATCGTCTTAATTGATCGGCATCTTGTTTGAGCAACGCTTCATTAATTTCGCTTATTAATGTAGGAGCTTGTTCCTGGAAGAGTTCGATCATCTTAAATAAAAGTTTTTGCCTTCCTCTCACACGATCCAAGGCTTCTTGCCAGTTTAACAATGGCGCTATCGTTTCGCTTTCGGGAGTACTTTCCACAGGATTTTTTTTCTCTTCAATACCACGGCAGTTTTCTACCGTTCTCAAAAGTTCTTCCTCTTTAACAGGTTTAGCGATGTAGCCGTCCATGCCGGCCGCTAAACAACGTTCCTTATCGCCTTTGAGAGCATGCGCTGTCATGGCAATGATTCGAATATGATTATCCGTCCCAAGTTCTTTTTCGCGAATGGCTTTAGTAGCTTGAAAACCGTCCATGATCGGCATTTGTATATCCATCAGAATAAGGTCGAAATCGGCGCGTGCTAGTAAATCGAGTACTTCTTGGCCGTCGTTAGCCACGTCTACCGTATGACCGCGTTCCTCCAGTAATACGACAGCCATATGTCTGTTAACGGGATTATCTTCCGCCAGTAAAATTTTTAAAGCTTGACACGGCTGTAAATCAGCTACGACTTTATGATCGGTACTTGCCGCCGCTTTACCCAACGCCGATTGTATAGCGGACCAAAGCTCGGAATGCTTCACCGGTTTTCTGACATAGAGATCGATACCGAGTTTACGGCATCGCTCGAAATCGTCCGGGCGGTCGGCTGAGGATAACATCATGACGGTTGTGGGCTTAATCCGGTGATCTGCGCGAATCAGTTGAGCAACCATGAAGCCGTCCATTGTCGGCATCATGGCGTCAAGCAAAATGAGCGAGAAAGTCTGCCCCGCTTCCGATTTAGCTTGTAATGCTTTAATAGCCGCTTCACCGTTATCGACCAAGGTAGGGATCATGCCCCAGTGGTGTAATATTTCGTCGAATACCCTTAAATTGATCGGGTTATCGTCCACGACCAGAACAGGCAGGCCTTTTACGTCGATAAACGGCGCCGGTGCGGTATCCGGTTCGTAATTCGTATGCAGATCGAAACAGACGGTGAAGAAAAACGTACTTCCCTTGCCGACCTCGCTTTCCAGCCAGATTCGTCCGCCCATCAATTCGACAAGGCGAGATGAAATCGACAGCCCTAGGCCTGTGCCGCCGAATTGACGGGTCGATGACGCATCGATTTGGGCGAAAGCATCGAAAATAAGTTGCTGTTTTTCCGGCGGGATGCCGATTCCGGTATCGCTGACGGAGATTAACAAGCAAACTCGGTCGTTCATTGACGACTCTTGCTTTACTTGTAAAACAATCTCGCCTTTTGAAGTGAATTTAATGGCGTTATTCAATAAATTGATAATAATCTGGTTTAATCGGCCTGAGTCACCGATTAAATTATCCGGCGTTGCCGGGTCGACGCGGAAAATCAATTCCAATGCCTTATCGTGAACTTGTCCCGATAGCAATTTCAGCGTGTCGCCGAGACTTTCCCTCAGCTTAAAGGGTGCGTGGTCGAGTTCGAATTTATGCGCCTCAATCTTTGAAAAATCGAGAATATCGTTAACGATTCGTAACAGGGCGTCGGCAGAACTGCTAGCCATTTCAAGAAATTCGCGCTGCTGGGTTGTCAGCTCTGTGCGTAAAGCTAATCCTACCATACCCATAATACCGTACATGGGGTTCGAATTTCATGGCTCATATTCGCTAAAAACTCGCTTTTCGCACTATCGGCTTGCATCGCCGCATCGCGAGCAGAAAGTAAGGCCCTGCGCATAATCTCCAGATGTTCGGTTAGCGCCGACACTTCGGATATTTTGGTATCGAGACTGAATTGGCGGGTATGATTTCCAGCGGCTATCTGCTCCGCTTCATCGCGCAGTTGTTCGAGCGGGCGTACCAGTTTACGGCCGAAAAAGCCTACGATTAATAACGTGAGGCCCATGTAGATGGCCATAAAATATAAACTGCGCTGATAAAGCGAAACGATATCGTGTTCGGTTTCACGTTCGTCATAACCCAATTTTAAGGTTCCCGCCGCACCGTTTTCAGAGTTGGTTAGCGGTACGGCGAGAAAATAAATATTATCGCCGTGTTCGCCGAAGAAAAAATCTTCTTTAAATGCCTGCTGTGCATTGAGTGGGATATCGGCATTAATACTTCCTTGAGGCGTAACGATTTCGGCGTACGCCAGCCGTCCGTTCAACAAGAACTCGCCTAATAAGCTCTGGAGATCGGCGGTTTTTGCCGAATCGAGTCTGGGAGTGACCAAATTTGCGAACAACAAGGCATCCGAACGGACACTGTTGACAAATTGCGCTTCGAGGCTTGGTTTGATGACCCGGTAAATACCGAATAACAAAATAGGCGCTAACATTAAGTGAATGCCGACGATGACGATAATCATCCGGCCGTTAAAACTCCGAAAAAACCGCCTTACTCGGGCGAACCTTGCCATAATACACCGACTGATTTTAGCCCTTGATTCGAACGGATTTGGTCTTCCCAAAGATAGGTTACCGCTCCCGGCGTTTGTAACAGCGCATCGATTAACGCGTTTAGATCGCTGTAGTTTTCCGGTCTTTTACCGCCTAAGCGAAAGACGACCGACATGGTTTGGGCTTCATAAGTATGCTCCGACATAAAAGCAATTTTTTGCAGAAATATCTGAAAAGCCAATGGATCGCTGGTATTCAATATAGCAACCGGGTTTTCACCCTCCTTGACCAACGGAACGCCTAAAAATAATTTACGAGCTTCTTGTATGGAAAGGGCAGGTACTTTGGAGTTCGCGCCGGTGGCTAAGACCAGTGTACGGGTCGTATCGGCACTTAGATTGCTTGACTCAAGCAGTACGAATAATACGAATAACCAACCGAAGCGTCTCACTATCATGGAAATACAGCGCTCCATTGAAACATGACTTGACCGAAATGGTCTTCGCGCAAATGGTCTTTAGACGCTTCAAGCTTTAATGCCATATTGCGATTCAAATTATAGCGAACGCCGCCCAGAAACCGGTCTTCGACATATTTAGGGAACAGTGCGAGATAAGGATCGTTACGACTCCCTAAAGTCCCTTCGATGCGTCCGTAAACCGTCCAATCCGGATTAACATCCCATGCCAACTGGCTATAAGCGTTCACAAAATCGTTGGATGTGCTACCGCCCCCGTAATAATCAAGCCGGTTATTAACATAAGTGACTTCGCTCAAAAAATGGAAATCATCCAGTTGCCAACTACCGTATAGATTGCCAACGAATTGTTTTATTTGGCTAACATTGATTTTATTACCGGGTAATTCGGTATAAGCGCCGGAAATTCCAAATTCGTCGGCGCCGTAACTCACCGGTTGATAACCTAAACGAAAAGCAACGCCGGGTCGATGCGATCCTTCCGGCTCGAAAATATTAAACGGGCTTAATCTGTTGGTTATATCGGGACCGGCGCCGGCACCAAGCGTGTAGTAAAGTCCGGCGCCGTTGAATTCGTGGATGCCTTCGAATAATAAACCTGTTAAGTGATTCGGAATAATCCCGCCGTAGGTTTCAAACGTCATGATGCTGGGTCGAGTCACCGTCGTTTGTAAAATCGCCGCATGATGATATTGCATATTCCAATAGCCGATCGGGCTATGAAAACGGCCCAACCAGAGACTGGATTCTCCCAAGTTCAAACCGAATTGAAGCCGCTCCATATTGTGCGATTTCGTGCTAAGCAGGAACTCTCCTAAAAAACGGAAATTCCGGTAGTTGCTTGTATAAAAAAGATTCAGCTCAGGGATAACCTCGGTATAAGCAAGTTTACGAGTAGGTTCTTGGTCGAAACGGCTGATAACTGTAACGTCGGGGAAAATTAACAGATCACCGCCTACGTCCCACGGATCGGACGTCTTATGATGGCTCATATGGCCGGAAGCTATTGTTATGCCAGATAAAGTCAGGCAAAAAAAGAAAATGATGTAACGACAGTAAAAAACCATCGCTTCATTCGAAGGCGTCTGCAATCAAACTCCTTGATTGTTATAAGGGTAAGTTGATAGAAAAATTCTAGCACTGTGAAGTTATGGGTTCTATTGTAGTAAAAGTTACTACAAAAATATATATAACTTCCAACAAGCTAGTGGTAGAGATGGATAAATATTTATTTTGATTTCTTCGTCAATACAGGTTTGCATAGCGTTGGAAATTACGGCTAAGGTGTAATTAGACTTTAATTCTCAAACAACCTGAAAAACGAATGACTCCCAGTTTTACTGGGAGTTTGAATGTCGAAATCTTCAAGTGATTTGAGTTAACAACAACCGATAGTCGACCTGTGTAGGGCAGTTCTGTCGTCACATGTACTTCCGCAGTTAGATGTAGTGTCTATCGGCATATCTCGGGTTGAACGCTTTTTTAAATAGGCATGTTTTCTTCGCGTTATCGATCCCGTCTACTAAAAAACGACTTTAGATACCGCGGTAAAATTTAAATGCGATTCCACTGTCAGTTGCAAACGGTATATCAATCGTTTTCGCAAAGTTGAAAATTGCCCCTCCGTATTTGGTGTAGTTGCGATATTGACTGGTGACTGCGTTTTGATAACCGTCATAAAAAGAACCATTCCAGGTGCCACTACTTTCGGTTTTACCAAAACCGTAGTCGATTCGGCAATTTGTTTCGTCGGAGTCATTGTCCCCGTATATCGAATTCAATTTACGGTGGAGTGCTAGGGCGGAATTGTTTTTAATTGCATGTAATTCGCTTTGTAAAAGAGCTACCTGATTTTTTACAGACGAATGTTCGGTTTCCAAGCTAACAATCCGGCTATTGAGAACTGTGTTCACAAGCGTGAGGTTGCTAACGTTTGTTTTCAAGGTATCGACAGTCGCAGTCAGCGTTGTATTACTTTTCAACAGTGTGCCTAATTGGTTATTTAGATCAGTTGTTTGCAAGGCAAGTTTGGTATTGACGGTTTCCAGCGCGTTTATCCGATCTTTTAATCCCACCACATACTCTTCTAGTAGCCTGACTCTTTGCTCCGTTGTAAAAGCCCACGTCGGCGTCGATAACAGAGTGCAGATTATCAAAACAATAGACTTTACAAAGTCAGTTCGAGCGTTAGCTTGTCCAAAAAAATTGAATGGATGAAAGTAATTAGGAGTCGATGGAATTCCGAAATAATGTTTCATGATATGGACCTCGTGGTTAATAGTAGATTGAGTTCGCAGCTGTTATTACGCTACGTGCTAAAGATCAATCAACAGCCATACCAACTTAAAATAAGCCATATAAAAATGAGATTATGTTTTTGAAAAATATGTAAATATAGTTTTAATCGTAGGTGCGGCTAAGTGCGGAAGGCAATTAATCGGCTAAGATAATTACGAAATATCGTGTTAATTACGGCATTTCGTAAGTTGAATGAAAAAAGTCCCGTATTACTCGGAGCGATTCCGTTAAGTTAATAGCCTTTTAAAAGCATCGAGAAGTGCTTTCGGTATCGCTAAGTAAAAGGCCTGTCTGGATAAGACTGTATGGGTTTAAAAAATAATTAATAACAATAAGATAAGATGTTTATCATGGGCATGGCTAAGAACTCGGTCAGGTCAAGGGTAAGTCTTGTTTTAAAAATCGACAGAATAATGTTGAAAAATATGGCTTGCTGTTTCCTCTCAATTCCTTTTGAGCGCATCTGCAATATTCATAAACGAGTGTTTAGCCGATTCATCAAAACACGGTATTTCGTAATATTTACGAAATACCGTGTTATAGATGTGTATTTAAATTTTTAATTTTTCATATTAAAGTATAAAAATTTTATAAAAAACATCATCTTGTATTTGCATGTTCGTGTCGTCATGGTCCTGGCCTTTATTTTGCTTTATTAGAATTGCCGACGCATAACTCGCTTGGCAAAGAAAGCCCAGAAAAAAGGGTTAATCAATAAGTAAATTACCAGGAGATAGACATGACTACTTTTACCAACGAAACCGGAAGCGCAGTGGGAAGCGACGGTCAAATAGATACTTTGGAGCTGGATTACAGCGCACTGACCGGCCTGTTTCCAAACGGTATCCATATTCACCATAACGATGAACAAAACGTAAAAAACCGCACCGACGGCTCGAAAATACTGAATTTCTCCAGTATCGAGTTATTCGAAATTACCGGAACGAAAGGCAATGATGTAATCGTCGGCGGCGATTTCGACCGAAATGCAGGGTATGCCGCCAATCCTTACGACGACGATCAATTATTTGGGGATGATGGTGATGACCACATCGAGGGCCGTGGCGGCGACGATCTGCTGGTCGGCGGAAACGGAAACGATACGTTGATCGGCGGTGAAGGCAGGGATGAACTACAGGGTGGGTCTGGAAATGATAAGCTTTACGGCGGCGCCAGTGATCGAATTGAGGACTTTCTCGGCACTAACCATATTTACGCCAATGAAGCCGAAATTGTTCGCGCGAACGATGCTACGACCATCCACGCCGATTATTCTACTTATAGCGGAACCGGCATCCTTGTTGAAAATTTACCGACGGGCGGCATTATTCGTAACGGATTGGGTGGCTCGTTGACATTCGACGGCGGGATGGCTTTTGAAATCAAAGGCACACAACAAGCCGACACCATCGGCATGACCTATAATCTGAGCAATAACGACTTTTTATTCGGTAATGACGGTGACGATGTCATAAACGGCGGCAACGGATCCGATTACCTCAGCGGGGATGCAGGCAACGACATCTTAATCGGCGGTCAAGGCGCCGACAAACTTTTCGGCGGCGACGGCGACGATATTTTGAATGACACCGAAGGTTTTGTATCCGGCGGCGGCGGAATCAATACCTTAACCGCAGACTACAGCCTATTGAGTTACAACAAATCCGGTATTTATTTCAATGCTCAGGATCAACAGAACATACGAGAACTTTCCACCAAAAACGTTATTCTCGATTATCAAGAAATTCAAAAATTCAACATCACCGGCACGCAAAATGATGATTTCTTAGTAGGTGGCAGTGGCGACGATATTCTTGCCGGCAGTAAAGGTAATGATACTATTCAGGGCAGCGTCGGCAACGATACAATCTTCGCCGTAGCGGGTATTGATAAAGCCATCAAGCAATTGTCCGGCGGCGAAGGCAATGATCGCTTTGTACTCGATATTTCAGGAGAGGTGACGCCTAAGTTTAGTTTTAATACCGCCACGTTGGCAGAATTTGTCAATGCAATCACCTTGCCGGAATATTCCAATCCAGATTGGAAACAAATCGGGATAGATGTCGCATTCGATGCGGCGGCGGCGGGAGTCGGCGCCATCCCTGTCGTTGGACCTTTAGCCGGTTTTTTGGTGTCGCTGGGCAAAACCGGGTTCGATATTGGTTCAGAGCAGGCAGGCTTGGTTTCGGCAATCAATGGTCAATTGAGTAAAGCTCACGCCGCAGCGGCGAATTATAGCGATGCTAATTGGGGGACAATCACCGACAGCGGCTTCAGGGACACCATCAACATCAATGATTTCGTCATCGGTAAGGATACCATCCTGCTGCCTAAAATCACTCTAGGTCAACATTTTACCGTTCAAGCCAATCTGGATAACGGCGTGGATATTTATATCAAGGGTAACGATAATCACGAAATTAAAGTGGCCCATGTTGCCAATATCTATGAAAGAAATGCTATGAGCAATTCAGATTTTGCGGCCATGGTAGATAATTTGTTTGTTAACGGAGAGATCGGTAAATTCATGAAAACCCCCGTCAGGGGAGGTCTCGGCGATGATCAACTGACCTCGCTGACGAATAAAATTACATTTGCAAATGATGCCATTTATGCGGACAACGGGGTTTTTAAAGAAATTAAAGATAGTAGCGGTAATTTCATCGGATCTGAATTCGATCATGAACACCTTGCCGGCGGGAACGATGTCGTTTACGGCTTTTATGGCGATGACATTATCTTTGGGGAGGGCGGCAACGATAGTCTCTATGGGGGGAGCAGAGGAGAATTCTCTGATTTCAATAGGTTATATGAGAACAACGACGGTAACGACTTCCTTGTCGGCGGCACCGGCAACGACACCCTGAACGGTGGGTCAGGCAATGACTTCCTGAATGGTGACGCGACGGTGAGTTACAATCAGGCCCTCTATACAGACAACGATACCTTAATTGGCGGTACCGGCTTCGATACCCTGAAAGGCGGCGCTGGAAACGACATCCTGATCGATATAGATGCCAACGTTTCAGGCGGCATCGGTATCGACACGTTGCAAGCGGATTATAGTAATGCAGCCTATGGTGTGAATAACGATGCAGGCGTTCATTTAGGTACAATTGCCGGTGTATCGGCTGTTTTTGAACGTGCTCAAGGGACTGCCGTTCTAAAATACGATAGCGTTGAAAAATTCAATGTCACTGGCACCAAGTTCAATGATCATTTAGAAGGCGGCGTAAACGCCGATACCCTCGCTGGCGGCGCCGGTAACGATGACCTTATCGGTAACGCAGGCAATGATATGTTAAACGGCGGTTTAGGAGCCGACGTTATGAGCGGCGGTTTGGGTAACGATATTTATACAGTCGATAACAGCGGCGATTTCGTCGAGGAATTGAATGGCGGAGGCAACGATACGGTCAACGCTTCGCTGACCTATACGTTAAGCAGTTTTGTCGATAACATGAATTTAACGGGGTCGGCTGCCATCAACGGTATCGGAAATACCTTAAACAACATTATGAATGGAAATACCGGTAACAATCTCTTGGTGGGTTTAACAGGTAACGACACGCTCAACGGCAATGCGGGTAACGATACTTTGAGCGGCGGTTTAGGTAACGACAGCTTAAATGGCGGTGCAGGTCTGGACAGATTCCTGTTTAATTCTGCACTTGGAGCGGCTAACAAGGATACGATTACGGGTTTTAACGTTGCCGACGACACCATTGTTTTGGAGAACGCCATTTTCACTAAATTCGTTACTCCATCAGCCGGTGCATTTGCAGTCAATGCAGTTAATTTTGTCAAAGGCGCGGGCGCTGTTGCCCTAGATAACAATGATTTTCTAGTCTATAACACATCCACGGGAGCGTTGTCGTACGATGCCGACGGTAACGGTGCCGGAGCTGCGCTTCAGATTGCGACATTGGTTGGGGTTCCTGCATTAACGGCAGCGGATTTCTTGATTGTATAAAGATTACCTTATTGGGTTTCAGGGTTCTTGTTGAATCGTTAAGTCGCTGAAGTCTACTTTTTCAGCAACCGAAAGGTTATCAAGAACCCGGCGTTTTTAATGGACAATTGCCGACGTGGAATTTTAAAGATGCTCAGAGACCGAAGAGAATAGGTTTATCCGATCCTCGGCGCAAAATTATCTGCTAACACTCATCCGAACTCTCGATGCCCGCCTGATCGCTGATGGCTTTAGGAAATGTTTTCTTAACTTTAACGCCTAAATCGACAAAGCTGCTAGCCTGTCTAATTAGATTGCCGTGACCTTGGGTGAGTTTGTTCATTACGCCGTCGTAGGTGCTGTTAACAGTGCTGAGTTGCTTGCCGAGTTTATCGAGTTCTTCCACAAAACCGCGCAGCTTGTCGTAAACGACGCCCGCTTTTTCAGCGATAGCTCTAGCGTTTTCATTCTGCCGTTCGTAACGCCAAATGTTTTCGATAGTTCGCAGGGTCGCTAATAAGGTGGTCGGGGTGACGACGATAATTTTGTGTTCGAACGCATCGGTAAATAAACGTTCGTCGGCTTGAAAGGCGGCGACGAAAGCGGCTTCGATGGGTATGAACAGCAAAACGAAATCCAGCGACTTTACTCCGTGCAAGCTGGAATAATCTTTTTCGCTCAGGCCTTTAATATGATCCCGGACCGCACCGGTATGTTGCTTAATGGCGATAATCCGTTCTTGATCCTCCTCGGCGGAACAATAACGCTCATACGCTAATAGCGAAACTTTGGAATCGATAATGACGTCTTTATTATCGGGCAAATGCACGATGACATCGGGTTTGAACAGGCGGTTATCCTCGTCCCGGAAAGCGCCTTGCGTGTCGTATTCAATACCTTTACGCAGGCCGGAGCGTTCCAGCACTTTTTCCAGAATCATTTCGCCCCAATTGCCTTGGGTTTTCTTGTCGCCTTTTAGCGCTCGCGTAAGGTTAAGCGCCTCTTGATTCATTTTTGCAGTATCTCGACGCAATGAAATAATTTCCTCGCGAAGCGAAATCCTGTCCTTATTTTCGTTATCGTAGACGGTTTCGATGCGTTGCTTGAACTCGCCTAATTGTTCGCGCAGCGGCGTCACGATATGATCGAGACTGGTTTTGTTTTGTTCGGCGAATTGTTTACTGCGATCTTCGAAAATCTTGCCGGCCAGATTTTCAAATTGGGTTTTTAGTTGTGCTTCGGCATTTTGTAAAAGGGTTAGTTTTTCCTGGGTGCTTCTTTCCTGCTCGATAATCCGGATTTGCAATTCGGCATTTTTAGTTTTTGCGGCGGTTAATTGCTGCTGATAAAGCTTTATTTCCGTTTCCGCTTGGTGCAGATGTTTGAGTTTTTCTTCAGCAACGGCATTGTCGATACGCAGTCGCTGAAGGGTTTGTTTATCCTGATAGGTAAAAAGTCGCATCAGAATAGCGCCGAAAACCATCCCTGCGAGTGCAATGACTGCAGGGGGTAAGTTGTTTATGAATTCGGCGGTTGTCAACAGTCGTTATCCGTCCAATGCTACGGTTTTAAAGCTGGGCGAAGACTTGTTCGGCAATCGCCACAGTTTGATTTAGAATTTCATCCGTGTGCGCGGCGGAAACGAAGCCTGCTTCAAATGCAGAGGGCGCTAAATAAACGCCTTCTTCCAGCATCATGTGAAAAAACCGTTTGAATAAGGCCTGGTCGCATTCCATGACTTGAGAGAAAGAGCTGATTTTTTCTGCTGTGCTAAAAAATAAACCGAACATCCCGCCTACGGAATTGGTGGTAAAGTCGATCCCTGATTTTTTTGCAGCGTCTGTTAATCCCGCCATTAGTTTTTCGGTTTTTACACGTAATTTTTCATGAAATCCCGGCGACGCGATCAATTCTAATGTTTTCAGACCGGCAGCCATGGCTACAGGATTGCCCGATAACGTACCGGCTTGATAGACAGGGCCTAAGGGTGCGAGGTATTCCATGATTTTGCGGTCGCCGCCGAAGGCGCCGACGGGCATGCCGCCGCCTAATATTTTACCCAAGGTCGTTAAGTCGGGTTTAATACCATAAAGCCCTTGCGCGCCGGATAAGGCGACCCGAAAGCCGGTCATGACTTCATCGAAAATCAGCACACTGTGGTAGCGGTCGCATACTTCGCGCAGGGTTTCGAGAAAACCCGGAACCGGCGGCACGCAATTCATATTGCCGGCAACGGGTTCGACGATAATGCAGGCGATTTGTTCGCCGATTTCGCCGAACAACGTACGGACAGCTTCGCTATCGTTATAAGGCAGGGTGATCGTATTTTCCGCAACTGCCGCAGAAACACCGGGCGAACTCGGTACGCCAAGAGTCAATGCGCCGGAACCGGCTTTAACCAGCAATGAGTCGGAGTGGCCGTGATAGCAGCCTTCGAATTTTACGATTTTATCCCTTCCGGTATAGCCACGCGCCAAACGAATGGCGCTCATCGTTGCTTCCGTGCCCGAACTGACCATACGGACAAGGTTGATCGACGGAATTAATTCGCATACCTTTTGTGCGAGAAGGGTTTCGATTTCAGTGGGCGCGCCGTAACTCAAGCCTTTTTCGGCGGCATTTTTGACTGCCGTGATAACTTCAGGGTGGGCGTGTCCGAGTATCATGGGACCCCAGGATCCAACGTAATCGATGTAATGTTTGCCCAGCGTATCAACGATATAGGCGCCTTGGGCGCAGTCGATGAAAACAGGGGTGCCGCCGACACCGCTGAACGACCGGACGGGCGAGTTAACACCGCCGGGAATAACGCTTTTTGCTTCCGAAAATAAGATAACTGCTGGCTCTGACATAAATGGCTGGTCTTTTGTGAATATTATTTTAGGATTATCTGACCTTGTGACAGGTAATATGTTTCATTTCGAAATAATTAAACTAAATATTTTAGAGGCTTAGCACTAAAACTGATGTTACTATTGCGGTTAGCCGGATAGAAAAACTGTTCGGACTATTTCCAACCACCATCTTATCAAATTAAGGAGAACTCAATGGCACAAATCGAAGATATTGAAGGCATCGGACCGCAATATGCTGAAAAACTCAAAGCAGCAGGGATTGGATCGACGGATAAACTGCTCGAAGTCGGCGCCACGGCAAAAGGACGGGATGAAATAGCATCTCAAACCGGCATCAGCGAAAAATTAATCCTCACCTGGGTTAATCATGCCGATTTATTCCGAATTAAAGGGGTGGCAGGCCAATTTTCAGAATTACTGGAAGCAGCAGGTGTGGATACCGTACCTGAATTGGCGCAAAGAAATCCGGAAAATTTGCAAGCCGCGTTAGCGAAGACCAACGAAGAAAAGAAGCTGGCTAAAACCACGCCTTCGCTGTCACAAGTCACCGCTTGGATCGACGAAGCAAAAACACTCCCTAAAGTCGTTCAGCATTGATTTAAAACTCAATCTTGAGTCTGGGTAGTTTGGTTTTATCAAGCCTACTACCCAATAAAGACAAGACCGTCGTCTAGTGTAACGTCCTCAACATATCTTTAGCTTTGTCTACTTTAGCCAAGATCGTCTCTGGTTTGGCTGTCCAATGGTAAGGTTTTGGGTTGCTATTGCGGTGGTCGAGATACTCCTGTATCGCTGTTTTGAGGTCGTCAACACTGTGGAAAACACCACGCCGGATACGTTCCTCGGTAATGTCCCGGAAGAAACGCTCGACTAAGGTTGAGCCATGAGGCCGAGGTTGGCGTGAAGTGTAAGTGGAACCGGGGATGCTGGGCCAGCCAGTCCTTTACTTCGGCATGTTTGTGCGTCGCATAGTTGTCGACGATCAAATGCAATGCCAAGGTTTTGTCGGTTCGCCGGTCAATTGTCTTCAGGAACTTGAGGAACTCGTCGTGGCGGTGCCTGGGCTGGCATTGCCCAATCACCGTTCCGGTCTGCACGTCGAGTGCCGCAAACAAAGTTGTGGTGCCATGTCGCTTATAATCGTGCGTCATCGTCCCGCATTTTCCCGGCTTCATCGGCAGGCCGGTTGGCTACGATCTAGCGCCTGGATTTGGCTTTTCTCGTCGACGGAAAACACGATGGCCTTCTCCGGTGGGTCCAGGTAAAGGCCCACGACATCGCGCAACTTTTCGGCGAACAGCGGGTCGTTCGAAACCTTAAAGCCCTTCACTTGATGGGGCTTCAGTTTGTGCTCCCGCCAGATGCCGTGCACCGCCATCCGGGAAATGCCGACCTGCTCCGCCATCGTCCGGCAACTCCACTGCGTCGCGGCAGCCGGTTTACCGGTCAATGTCAAGGCCAGGACTTCTTGGACTTTGTCAGTCGGCAGCGGCGGTATCCGCGACGGCGGGTCTTGCCTTTCTTGAGCCCTTCAACACCACTTTCGAGATAGCGATTCCGCCACTTGTTCAAGGTCGGGTTGCTGACCCCAACGTTGCCATAATGACCGTTGTTGACAAGCCCTCGGCGGTCATCAGTACCATTCTAGCCCGTAGTCTTTGTTTAGCCCCAACAGACCGGCTCTTCACCCAGCGTTCCAGTTCTGTTCGATCCTCTTCAATCAGTGTAATTTTCATTGGCGTTCTCATGGACACCAATTGTATCATATCTTAATGTTTGTTGAGGACGTTACACTAGTTTAAGCGCGGTCTTTACGGTAAAAAAGAAATCTTCCATTCATGTGAAAAAATACCAAGACTTTATGATGGATACTTCATAGAATAAAGTTTAATTATTCGGTATGGATACCGAAGGTTGAAATGCTAGACTCATTCAACGCCCCGTCTTTTCAAACCGAGTTCATAAGGTAGAACTTAACTATGCATATTCTGCTTGTTGACGATCACACGCTCTTTAGAGAAGCGTTACTTCACGTGCTAAATCAACTCGATAGCAATACCTTGATACTGGAAGCGGCTAATGCTGAAGAGGCCGCGCAATTAGTCTCCAGAATCCGCAATTTGGATTTAATCTTACTCGACATCGATTTACCCGGTGTAGACGGCTTGACGGCTTTACCCGGATTGAGAGAGCTTGCGCCGACCGTTCCGATTGTCGTTTTATCCGGTTCCGAGACGGCTGCCCATGTTACGCGCGCTTTGCAAAACGGCGCCATCGGTTATATCCCAAAATCGTGCAGCAGTCACGAGATGTTGGGCGCTTTAAAGATTATATTGCAAGGCGATGTTTATATTCCGCCGCGTTTGATGGGCAAGCTTAGCTCGCCTATTTTACCGGTCGAACACTCGGAAAACGGCGAATTGTCGCCCTCGCTCTTAACAACCCGACAAATCGAAGTGCTTGAGTTAATGACGCAAGGCTTGCCGAATAAATCGATTGCAAGAACATTAAATGTTGCGGAAGGGACGATAAAGCTTCATGTTGCAGCGATTTTACGCGCCTTAGGTGCACGTAACCGCACTGAAGCGGTTATTCAAGCAACTCGACTTGGCGTATTGCCGCCGATAACCGAATAAGGTCTATTAGTAATGATCAGGCCTTACTATTAAGGGACCGGATCAATAGCAATTTTGGTGTCTGCTAATCGGGCTTCGAAACGCCTTTGCTGATCAGGTAATGCAGTGTACTGCGAAGTTTCGCAGGCTGCACCGGTTTATGCAGCAAAGGAAAGCCGCTGGCGTCCGCTTCGCGTAATCGTTCAGGCCCGGTATCGCCTGTGATGATGAGTACAGCAATAGAATAACCGAAACGTTTTTGCAAGTTAATCGCGACATCAATGCCGGAAATATTATCTGTCAACCGGTAGTCGATAATTAGTACTTCCGGTTTATGCAGACTGTGGGCAACTTTATCGACTGCCTCGAACGGTGTTCCGGCGGTAATCACTTGACAACCCCAATGCGTCAACAAGCCGTACATCCCTTCTAATACCGAAATATCGTCGTCTAGGACTAATATCTGCCGGCCTTCTAAGGAGAAATTGTGAACGTAAGCCGTTTCGATTGGTTGGACTTGCTCGATTACAGTCTGAACAGTCGCTAACGGGAGTGTGATTGAAAAACAGGAACCCCGACCAAACTGAGAAACGACTTTAATCTTATGGTCGAGAAGTTTGGCGAGCCGTTTAACGATTGCTAAACCTAATCCCAACCCTCTGCGACGGTCTCGCGCCGGGTTTTGCAATTGATGAAATTCGATAAAGACTTCTTCCAACTGGTCTTTAGGTATTCCGGCGCCGTTATCGAATATTTGAATTTCAAGTTGATCCCGGCGTTGACGTGCGGCAACCAGAATACGGCCGTTTTCGGTATACCTAAGCGCATTGCCGATCAAATTTCGTAACATACGCTCAAGCATGACGGGGTCGGTCGTGACCGTAGCCAAGGACGGACGGATACGCAGTTCATTATGGTTTTCCAAGGCAATCGGCTGGAAATCGGTTTTCAACCGGTGAAAGATGTCTTTCAAATGACAGGTTTCCAGGTTCGGTTGAACAACGCCGGCATCCAGTTTTGAAATATCCAATAAGGCATTCAACATAGAATTAATAGCTGAAATAGAGTCGTCGATTTGGCCGATGACCAAAGCGGTTTCCGGGGTTTTCACCCGATCCGACAATTCGGCAAAGAACAAACCTAAGGCGTGGATCGGTTGCCTCAGGTCGTGACTCGCTGCGGCCAGAAATCGTGTCTTTGCGGCATTGGCCTTTTCGGCATCCTTACGGGCTTTTTCTAGGGCTTGTTCGCGTTTAATTAAATTACTGATATCGGTGTAAGTGATGACGCGGCCGCCGTGACTTAATTCCGATTGGCGGATTTCATAAACGTGTCCGTTCGGCAGGCGATAGGTGGTGTCGTCTTTCGAACTGACAGGCAACGGCGGATCGGCTTGATTCAAGATAGATTTGAGATTGGCGTCGGCTTTTACCAGCGTTCCCGCTGTCCCGAGTAATTTTGTAAACTGAGTATTCCACATCCGCAGACGATCTTCCTTATCCGACATGCTGATGCCTTGGCCCATGTTTTCCAGCGCGGTTTCCAATAGAATCGATTTTTCTTCTGATTCACGGCGTAACGCGGCGTTTTCAAAGTTCAGTTGTAAGGCATAATCCAGCATCTTCGAAAGTTTTACCGAAAGCACATAACTCAATAGCGGCAGGATGGAAAACATGAAGGCCAAGATAATGTTCGCTTTGCCGCCCAGTTGGATCAGCGAGTAAATGAGGGTTAACGTGGGTGGCAGCGATACGGCGACGACGGCCGGGTAATACGAAAACCAAGTTACCATGGTTCCCAAAACTTGAAATATCGTGGGAAAGCAAATAATAAGGAAATTGTCCGGATTGTTAAGATCTTGAAATAATACGAAGCATAAAACCCAGTTCAAGCCGATAAGCACACCGCCGAACAGAATGAGGTTTTTGAATTTACGGGTGTTTTTCGAGAGCGCTTCTTTGTGGGCGCGGTAATAATGAAGGACGTACCATCTAAACAAATTGGTGGCGGTCGATATGAACAGCCAAACCAGCAATTGCTCGTGGGAAGCCTTGTCCCAAAGTCCCGCCACAATTAAAAAATAGAACGGCATGATGCTAAGCGAACCGGATTTACCAAGCCCGGTTGCGGCCCACAACCGTTCGATTTCAATTTCACTCTGGCGTTTTCGATCTAGAGTTTTCATGACAATGACCTCGAGACTGGTTCATTTATAAGGATACCCGGCCAGTCGATTATTAGTTTTGATGTGCGTTTCATGGCTTAATGATCCGGCCTTATGATGTCTTAACTTCCGTTCGCCTTGAGCCTGTCGAAAGGCTTTCTGTGCTTCGACTAGCTCAGCACGAACGGTTCAAAGATTTAAGGACCGGATCATTAATACTCATTTAACGAGCCTATTATTTCGAGAATAGATTAAGTCTGTGGCGAATAAGCTTCAACAAATCAAAAGGCCTATCTCTTTTGGCATAGTTTAATCATGTCGGCAAGTTAAATGGCAACGGCATAGTCCATTCGGCTAGTTCGAAACCGGTATGAACTTCAATAATTCAAGAAATCCCACCCAAACGACATAGTTACAAGCACAAATCATGTCGCAAGGCCTAAGCCGCCAGCAATATTTTTCAAAAACTAAAATCGATTCATGATGTTACCCAACAGATCGGACGGTCTGTTGAAACGGTTAAAAAGCCATTTTTTAGAAAACATCAATCAGGCTTTTTGTAACCGGAATATTAACTGTAATTACTATGAGGAATTAATCATGAACACTTTACAAAAAACGGTAATGGCTTTCGGCGTTTCCGCATTAACCCTGATATCTAGCGGCTCTGCATTGGCTGTCGATAATCAACATGTAGGTAAAATTACCACCTTTCATCTAAATGCTGAAATCTCCGGTCGGGATGCGTGTATTCGCATGCTGCCCGCTGTCCCAGCTCCCGGCGCTAACGGCTGGGCCTGTCTCTACAACACCAATCCGTTGCGTAATCAAATCAACACCATGATGCGAGAGGCTTACGAACGTGCCAGACCCTGTACGATTGGCTGGAATACGACGCTTCCGGAAGGGAACGCCAATATCATCTTTGTGGAATGCCGATAAATACGGTTCGGCTTATTCGTTAAAACTGAAGCAAAAGTTACTTTTACTTTAACTGCCGGCTTAACCGGTATAGGGAGAAAGATCATGAAAAAAATTTTACTAACAGCAATCGTGTCGCTGGCTTTGTCACAATCGGCTGTTGCGGGAACGGCCGGTATTGCCGGACTGAAGCTTATTCAAGGCGTAGGCATTGTTAACACCACATTTTTTGGACATTTTGCCACCGGTGTAATGCAGGTCAGGGTGCAAGGCGGCTTTGTGATTCCAGCCGGACTCACATGTACCGATACCCAATATCTGGATACTTTGAGATCTGCCGATCCGGATCGCGCCTTGTTCAATCTGTTAAGGGACGCGAAAACTCAACGCCGGAATGTGTTGCTGTATATCACGGATGATACGACAAAAGCCGCTTCACCGGGACGATGCAGTCTGGTCGCAGCCGAAGTGCTTTAAAAAACGGCAGCCTAGCGTAAATAACTTTCCACCGGTTTAATTATCGTAAGCCGGTGGAATTAACTTTCAACTGATAACGAGCATAAAGATGAAGCCCTTGAGCAGCGATTTCTGAATAAGCAGATTGCGTTCAAACCTTCATGGGGGATGCGGACAGACAAGCTTCCTTTGATAAATTCAGGATGGACGAGGCGAACATTTCACTTTTTCTGAGGTTAACTCTGAAGGCGCGTTAGTAAATAAATTTGAACATTTCCAGCCTTGCTCAGGAATAACGGATAACGGTTTTTTAGTTTTAGCAAAGCGCGAGTTAGCCACACAAGGTTTTCAAGCGCGGTGGTGGATAGAGGAGAATAAGTCAATGAATCACACAGATACAGAAAACATTCAGCGGCAAATTGGCGCGATTAACGCGTTCAACGTCCAACTTACAGAATTGTTAGCGTTACAAAATACGTTGATAAAAACGGTGATGGAGGCGCAGCGGGCTGCACCAGTTGCCTCAACAACGCCTGCGGTATTCGCGAAATCGTATCAGGAACAAGAAGCACCGAATGCCGGTTATTACATGTGGGAAAACATCGGCGAAGGCGGTTAGACAGAGATAATCCTAAAACGGGTAGTTAAGACATTTAAATCCCGTTCGCCTTGAATTCTTCGGCTTCGCTCAGAAGGGCTATGACGAAGGGTTGAATGTAATTTAGATAGATAACCAATTGGGTGACTGTGAAGAATTCCGTTCATGCTTAGAATGAGCTCAGCACGAACGGAATTCTTCAACTTCAACTGATTTTTTAGGTTAAGCGATAACGATTTAATTTATAACATCAATAACAGATAAGGAGAATTGATCATGAGAATATTACTGATTGCTTCGGCATATAACGGCTTATGCCAACGCGCTCATGTGGAATTGGAAGCCTTGGGATATGAGGTTTCTGTGACATTGGCGCTCAGTTCGGACTTTATCCGAAAGGGCATCGCTTTCTTTCAGCCGGATTTAATTATCTGCCCGTTTTTAAAAGAAAAATTACCGAAAGATATTTGGACGCAAAAGCTGTGTTTAATCGTTCATCCCGGCATCAAGGGCGATAGAGGCCCAAGTTCGCTCGATTGGGCGATTATAAACGGCGAGACGGAATGGGGCGTCACGGTATTGCAAGCCGCCGAGGAAATGGATGCCGGCGATATCTGGGCAACCGAAACCTTTCCGATGAGAAAAGCCGGCAAAGCCAGCATTTACCGCAAAGAAGTAACGAACGCGGCGGTTAGGGCGATGCTACAGACTGTTCGACGGTTTGAGAAAAAAGATTATGTTCCCGAACCTTTGGATTATACCAACCCCGATGTTCGCGGCGAATTGCGTCCGTTGATGAAGCAAGTGCAACGGCAGATCGATTGGGCCAATGACGACGTCGAGACGATTATCAAAAAAATCAATGCAGCGGATAGTTTTCCGGGTGTTTTGGATGTTATTAATCATCAGGAATTTTATGTGTACGGTGTGCATAAAGAAAACCGGATACAAGGCTGGCAATGTCTCTTTCAAAATTGGCAACCCGGCGATATAGTCGGCCAACGGCATGGCGCCATCTTAAGAGCCGCCGTGGACGGTTTAGTGTGGATATCGCACTTAAAACGCAAAAATATCGAATATACGCCGTTTTACAAACGCATGACCTCTACCGAGAAACAGCACGGCATTAAATTACCCGCCGCAACGGTATTAGGAAGTTATCTGGACGGCGTTCCGGAATTACCCATCGACCCGCTGGATAGTAGCGCCGGGAAAACGTTCCGGGAAATCCGGTATGAAGAAAACAATGCGGTCGGTTATTTGCATTTCGACTTTCATAACGGTGCAATGAGCACCGAACAATGTCGCCGTTTACTCGAAGCCTATCGATTAGCGCTAGCGCGACCGACAAAAGTACTGGTGCTGATGGGCGGTCGTGAGTTTTGGTCGAACGGTATCCATCTTAATGTCATCGAAGCTGCGCAAAATCCTGCGAGGGAATCTTGGGAGAATATCAATGCCATTGACGATTTTGTTCTGGCGGTGTTGACGACCGATTCTAAATTGACCGTTTCTGCCGTTTGGGGTGGCTGCGGGGCTGGCGGGGCGATGGCGATTTTAGCCGCCGACCAAGTGTGGGCGCGGGAAGGCGTGGTTTTTAATCCGCACTATAAATTAATGGGCTTGTACGGTTCCGAATATTGGACCTATTCGCTACCGAAGCGAGTCGGACCGCTAAAAGCCCTGGAACTGACCGAACGGGCCTTGCCGATTGGCACTCGCAAAGCCAAAACCTTGGGTTATATCGATGCGATATTGCCGAACGATTACGTTAACTATCTCGAGGAAGTTCGGTACAAAGCCGAAGCCCTGGCGACGGCGTCACAGTACCCGAAAATGCTTGAAGAAAAGGCGTTTATTCGTCAACGCGATGAACGACTAAAGCCGTTGGCTGATTACCGGGCTGCCGAATTACTTAAAATGAAAACGAATTTTTTCGGAAAATGCGCCCCAGGCCAGGTCAATTATCACCACGCACGATACAATTTTGTTCATAAAATAAAACCGGCGGAAACATCGCCTTGTATGGTGAATAACTCATTTCAAGACGTATCAAGGTTGAATGAACTGAGGCTGTCGCTAGCTTCTTAACATCGCGTAAAATCGATGATTTTCATTAACCTTCGGGGCAGGCAAAAGCGTTAAGGCGCTTTTGCCTGCCGAACCGGAAGGGTTAAATTATTGATTACTGCATAACAAATTTCAGGCCGATTAATAACAGCACGGATGCTAAAACCGGGCGTAAAAAGTGCTCGGGAATTTTGGCGCTGAGGTGGCTACCGATCCAGATGCCGGGCAGGGAACCAATCAACAAGCTACCCAATAACATCAGGTCAACATTTCCCAAGCTTAGATGGCCTAAACCGGCAACCGCCGTTAACGGAATGGCGTGGGCGAGATCGGTGCCGACAATTTTCAGCGTCGTCATGCGCGGATAAAGAAACATTAAGGCAACGGTACCCAAAGCACCGGCTCCTACTGACGATAAAGTAACCAAAACACCTAAGACAGCGCCGGTAAGTACGGTTGCCGGTACTTCCCAGCGTGTTGAGAATCGACCGGCATTTTCAATGCTGCTGTGATCGTCGTCGATTTCGCCTTTGGCTTTAGCGCGTTGCAATAAAACGGCGCGTATCAACAACGCACAAGCTGTTAAAATCAATGCAACTCCCAACGTAAAGGTAATCATGCCAGTGGTTTCTTTACCGACATCCATTAATTGCTTAATGACGTAAAGCGTTATTAGGGCAAACGGTAAACTGCCCAGCGCTAACCAGCCGACGATTCTCCAATCGACCGAACGGTGCTTGCCGTGATGCACAAACACGCCGCCGGTTTTGGTAATGGCTGCGTACAGCAAGTCTGTTCCAACCGCTACCGACGCTTTAAAACCGAACAAAAATACCAGAAGCGGTGTCATCAATGAACCGCCACCCACACCGGTTACGCCAACCAGCATCCCGACTGCAAAACCTGAAACCGAATACATTAAATCCATAATCGCTATTCCTATATTAGATAATGTTATTTAAAATTTCGATTACTATAGCAGCAAGCTATTTCGTATTTTAATAATATGTTAAGCTATTAATATGCATTTTTGGCATATAGATATGACGACAGCCAAATAATAATTTTCTCAATCAACTTTATAATGCAACGATAAAACGGTATGAACCTTATCCAATTGCGCTATGTACGTGAAATCGTCCGTCAAGGCTTAAGCGTTTCCAACGCATCCGAAATGCTACATACGTCGCAATCCGGTGTGAGCAGGCAGATTCAACTTTTGGAAGAAGAATTGAATTTGCTCATATTTCAGCGTAATGGCAAACGTTTGATCGGCATAACCGAACCGGGCGAAATGATTGTTAAATTGGCCGAGCAGGTCATGCGGGAGGTTGAAAGCATCAGACGCGTCGGGCAGGAATATACCCAAAAAGATAAAGGCACATTAACCATTGCGACGACGCATACCCAAGCACGTTATTTTTTGCCGCCTGCGGTCAAGCAATTTATGCAAACCTTTCCCGACGTGGCGTTAACGATCCATCAGGGCAATCCTGTTCAAGTAGCGGAGCAAGTACAAAGTGGGGAAGCGGATATCGGAATTGCTACCGAGTCGATCAGTGCGTTTGAAAACTTAATGTGCTTACCGTGTTATCAATGGAATCGATGTATCGTTACCCCTGAAGGACATCCGCTATTAAGCGATACACCGCTAACATTGGAGAAAATTACCCGGTATCCTTTGATTACCTACGATTTTAGTTTTACCGGCGGTTCATTGGTTAAACGAGTCTTTCATGAAGCCGATCTTGAGCCGAATGTGGTTTTAACGGCAATCGATGCGGATGTCATTAAGACCTATGTCAATCTCGGGCTCGGTATCGGATTGCTGGCTACAATGGCCTACGATGCTGAGCGCGATAGTCATTTAAAAATGCTGGATGCCAGTCAATTATTTCCGGCCAGCACAACCTATTTAGGGTTGCGGCGGGATGCATTTTTGCGCGATTATGTTTACGATTTTATACATATGCTCGTGCCGGCATTAAACCGGAAAGCGGTTGTAGCAGCACTGAAATGAAGGCCGCGGAACGTGCCGGTCATGCTTTTATTAACGATGAATTAGGATTTTGGTTGCATGAAGAGATTTTTAAATCCGGCGCAAATGAAGTGTCTTGCCGTATTTTCAGTGTTTGCCGTTATCGGTTTCGGCCCTATATCACCCGGATGTTTGATAGGGATGTTTGTCGTAATTATAAGACCGTTATGGTTTAGGACGCTTATACAGAATTTATACACTGGCCTTGCTTTGCCGCAAACGGTCATCTCAACCGATCCGGCTAAACAAACAAAACAGACCAGAATTCGATGTTTTCTGTGTCTGTTGGGGTTATTCATTCTGGACATTGCACCGGTTCCAGTAACCCCGGTCGTTGCCTTTGGAATTATCCTGAGTAGACCTTTATGGTTTTACCGGGTTGCCACCGGTGTCTACGGTTAAGAATATTACGAATGGCATCAATTAATTGAGCTAATATTTCAATGCTTTAGCGTTATTAACCCTAAACAATCGACCTTGTGACTTTTTAATTTCCCTTCGGTTTCGTTCAGGAAACATTATCAATCCTAATGGCGTTCCCTGAGCGGAGCCGAAGGGAACGCCATTAGGATTGATTAGGTTATTGAAAAAAATGCTTTATGCCGAATTTCGGCTTATTATGCGATCTCGTTTAGCTATGGAAATAGTGCTATGAAAAAACATACACAGTTTGGAGTTATGCTTGGTGTTTGTCTGATCTCAGCATGCGGGCAACCCGGACCGTTATATTTGCCGACCGATAAACCGCCGGTTTACGTGCCGCCGGAAGATTCGACTAATAAGGATGCGGAGACAAAGCCCGAAGATGCGCAAAAAGAGATAAAAACGCCGCCGCAACCGGAAAACAATCAACCCAAAGAACAATAAAAAACAATGGATTATTTTAATTACCAAAACGACGAGTTATATGTTGAAGATGTAAGTGTGCAAGACATCGTTTATCAACACGGCAGTCCTTGCTACATCTATTCACGGGCGACGTTGGAGCGGCATTGGAAAGCCTTCGATAACGCATTCGGTCAACATCCGCACCTGATTTGTTATGCGGTAAAAGCCAATTCCAATCTTGCCATTTTGAATTTACTGGCGCGCTTGGGTTCGGGCTTCGACATCGTGTCGTTAGGCGAATTGGAGCGCGTGATCGCCGCAGGCGGCGATCCGAAAAAAATCGTATTTTCCGGTGTCGGCAAGCGCGAAGATGAAATTCTCGCCGCATTAAAAACCGGCATACGGTGCTTTAACGTGGAAGTTTCCGGCGAGCTCGACCGTATTAATGTTCTTGCCGAGCAACTGGACATTGTTGCGCCGGTATCGTTTCGAGTGAATCCCGATGTCGATGCTAAAACGCACCCTTATATATCGACCGGCTTAAAAGAAAACAAATTCGGTATCGATTTCGACGAAGCGTTGCAGGAATACCGCCGTGCCGCCGCAATGCCCAATATTAAAGTGGTCGGCATCGATTGTCATATCGGCTCGCAATTGACCGAAACCACGCCCTTTTTGGATGCGCTTGAGCGCATATTAGGCCTTGTCGACGCCCTGAAAGCGGAGGGAATCCAACTGCATCATCTGGATTTGGGTGGCGGCTTGGGAATTTGCTATAAAGACGAGCAGCCGCCGGCGCCGAGCGATTACATTCATGCAATCTTAGCGCGCTTAGCCGATCAGCCTTTTGAAATTCTGCTTGAACCCGGTCGCGCCATTGTCGGTAATGCCGGTATTTTGGTCACCCAGGTTGAATACTTGAAAACCACGCCGCATAAAAACTTCGCCATCGTCGATGCCGCCATGAACGATTTGGTCAGACCTTCATTATATAACGCTTGGCAGGCGATTATTCCGGTCACCCGGCAAAGCGATGCCGACGAAAAGCATTGGGATATTGTCGGCCCGGTTTGTGAGACCGGTGATTTTCTCGGCAAAGATCGGGTATTAAAACTTAAACAATACGATTTATTAGCGATACGCTCCTCCGGCGCTTACGGATTCAGTATGAGTTCCAACTACAATTCCAGACCTCGCTGCGCCGAGATTATGGTCGACGGCTCGAAAGTCCGCGTTGTGCGCGACCGGGAGCGGATTTCGCATTTGTGGGCGGGGGAGCATTTGTTGGCTTTATAGGGGAAAACGAGTTTATTTTTGATTTTTATACTACAGTCTTTTTAAGAATATATAGTCTTAAACACTTATGAATTGGCAGCCTGTCTCAGAATCTGAGCTTCTTGATATGCTTAATCATGCAGAAAATCGAATGACTATCGATCAGTTACGATTATGGGAAATAATTAAGATTGAACCTGAAAAATGGCAACAACACCCATTCGGAAATGAGGGTGATGGCTTTTGGGTAGTGGGGATTCTTGGTCAATTAGTTATCTGGTTTAATGATATTGAGTATGGTTTTAATGTATCCAGATATAAGCAATACGGTTCTATTGATCAATATTGGTGCAATCAAGATAAACTTGAATGGACTGTTCAATCATTACTCAACATGATTGAACATGGATATTCATTATCGCCAAAGCTTAGTTCTCCAGTAAAAATTTAGCTACAGGGCGCGGCTTATTTACTAAAGACATGATTAACTTCACCAAAATGCACGGCCTCGGCAACGATTTCGTTGTAATCGATGCTATCAACCAAACCGTCGATTTATCGTCGGAACAAATTCGTTTCATGGCCGACCGCCATTTCGGCATTGGTTTCGATCAGTTATTGCTGGTCGAAAAGCCGGTGAGTGACAATGCAGATTTCAAATACCGTATATTCAATTCAGACGGCAGTGAAGTGGCGCAATGCGGTAATGGCGCTCGGTGTTTTGCGCGGTTTGTTAGGGAAAAAAACTTATTCGCTGGTGATGAAATCCGCGTCGATACCGATTCCGGTCAGTTGGTGCTCAGTTTGACGGATAACGACCAAGTCGTCGTCAATATGGGCATTCCCAGACATTCGCCCAAGGAAATTCCGTTACTTGCGGAGGATGAATCTCAGCACTATCCAGTTGAAATCAAAGGTTCTACGCTTGAATTCAGCGCGGTTTCGATGGGAAACCCTCATGCTGTGATTCAGGTCGATGATGTGCAGACTGCAACGGTTGCCGAATGGGGAAGATTTTTGGAAAGCCACCCGCTATTTCCTCAACGGGCGAATATCGGGTTTATGCAAGTGATCAACCGTAATCATATTAAACTAAGGGTGTATGAACGCGGCGCTGCCGAAACGCTGGCGTGCGGCAGCGGCGCCTGCGCCGCTGTTGTTGTCGGCATCGAACGGGGTTTGCTGGATAATAATGTTGTCGTCGATCTGCCGGGCGGCCGTCTTATAATTGCTTGGGCGGGACGCGGCAGCCCCGTTTTCATGACTGGACCGGCAACAACTGTTTTTGAAGGAACAATAACATTATGAGTGAAAGTGAAATTTCGTCGCTGACGGCGACAGAAGTCGAAGCGTATCTTAAAGCGCATCCCGAGTTTTTTAACGAGCATCTGTTGTTGCTTGAGCACATGCGGATACCGCATCCGAGCGGTAGCGCCATTTCGTTAATTTCAAAGCAACTGGAGTTATTCAGAACCCGTCATCAGGAATTGGAAAGCCAGTTAACGGAATTGATCGAAATAGCACGCGATAACGATACATCCTATGTCCGTATGCATAAGTTGACATTGGCTTTACTCGATTCTAAAACGATCGAGGAAGCGGTCGATAATCTTGAAATCGTGTTGTCCGAATATTTTTTGACCGATTTTGTCGCGATTAGAATCATCGGTAATTTTCATGATCCTTCTATCCCCGATACTATCTATTTGAATCGCGATAGCGAAGACCTCAAGCCTTTCAGTAAAGAGCTATCCAGTAATCAACCGACTTGCGGACGACCAACCTTGCCGCAAGCTACCATGTTGTTTGGCAATGAAGCGCTCGATGTTAAATCCTATGCCATCATGCCTATGTTGTTTACCGAAATGGAAGGGTTTCTGGCGATAGGCAGTAAGGAAGAAGGCCGTTTCCATTTTACGATGGGCAGCTTGTTTTTGACCCAAATGAGCGAGATCGTCGGGACCCGTTTGATTTCCTTATTACGAGGGCGGTGATGTCGCCGGACGCCGCCGGGTTACTGAACGGTTTTCTCGATCAATTGACCTACGAGAAACGTGCTTCGATTCATACGATCAGTAATTACCGGCATGATCTTACGGTTTTATCGTTGTATTGCGACGATAAAAAAACCGCGGATTGGACCGGTCTTACACAAAACGACATTCGTGCGCATATCGCTTCGCGGCATCGTAAAGGGATTGGCGCAAAAAGTTTGCAACGCGAATTATCCGCGATTCGCAGTTTCTTTTCTTTTCTATTGAAAAACCGCATAGCGGAAGTCAATCCCGCGCTACATATTAAAGCACCCAAACAAGCCAGAGCGCTGCCGAAAACACTGGATGTCGACCAAATCAACGGCCTGCTTGAAGCGGGCGCCAGTTCGGTATTAGAAATTCGGGATTTAGCGATGTTCGAGCTGTTTTATTCGTCCGGCTTGCGATTAAGTGAACTGAGTTCGTTAGATATGACCGATCTCGATTTAAACGACCGCTCGCTATGGGTGCGATTAGGTAAGGGCGGTAAGTCGCGGGTTCTTCCTATCGGTGCAAAAGCGGTAACGGCATTGCAAAATTGGGTGTGTGAGCGTTCGAAAATAAATTCATTGGCAGATGGCGCGTTGTTTGTCACAACGAAAGGAAGGCGATTGGGACAGCGCAGCATCGAATTACGGCTGGCTCAGTGGTGCAAAAACAAAGGTATTCAAGAACATATCCATCCGCATATGTTGAGACATTCCTTTGCCAGTCATTTGTTGGAGTCGAGTCAGGATTTACGTGCCGTTCAGGAATTGCTGGGGCATAGCAATATCAGTACCACCCAGATTTATACCCATCTGGATTTTCAACACTTGGCGGATGTTTACGACAAATCGCACCCTAGAGCTAAAAAAAAGACGTAACAGCACAGTGTTATATTGATTTTAAGATAAGGGAAGGATATTTCCGCCGAGAGACTTAGGGCGATATACAACATATTGAAATAATTTAATAAAATACCAATTTATCGAAAAATAACTCGGCGTTTTAGAACAACAAAAAACGAACGGCTTTACAGCTATCCCCATGCCGGATAAGCAAATTCCTTAAAAACCTGATAATATGTCGCAATAATTCAAACCGATTCTAATCCGTAACCAACACAACATTCACGCTAACAGGAACCCCTAAATGGCATCGAGCGATTCTCTTGAAGATGAAAAGTCCAGAGGCATACTTTGGAGTTTCGGCATCCTTGTGCTGCTTGCTCTGTTGGTTTTAGTTTTTCTCGTGGAATGGTGGAGTATTGAGCCTAAGCAGTTTAGTATTCAAGAAGAGGCCATGGAGCGGGCCAAGTTGACAAAAACCACCGATATTCCATTAGGTTATACTTATACCAATACGCTGGCGCATATCGCCGAAGTTTTGTTGCATAAATCCGGCGGTTATCTAACTAACGATGTCGCGCCTCCCGGTGTTTTACTCGACAATATTCCAAGCTTCGAGTACGGCGCTTTAATTATGTTAAGGGATGCGACATCGGCTTTGCGTAATCACTTTACTCGCGATCAATCGCAGTCCGACGAAGATCCCGATTTAAAAATTGCAGAACCATATTTTTATTACGAACACGATTCTTGGGCGTTACCTTCGACAGAAGCAGAATATACGAAAGGCGTTGATGCACTCCATAAGTACATGACCCGCCTGCAAAATTACGGCGGTAATGTAAAAAGAGCACAATTCTATTCCAGGGCTGATAATCTTTGGCAATATACCGAGGTCGTCATTAAGCGCTTAGGTAATTTATCTACTCGCTTAAGTGCGAGTACGGCTGGTGCGGAATTCATTCCCGGCCTGGAAGTTATAGAACCCAACGTTGCCGTTCGAAACGCAAAAGTTGCACCACTAAGTCAAACGCCTTGGCTTGAAATAGATAACGTATTCTATGAAGCGCGAGGTTCAAGTTGGGCGTTGTTACACATACTCAAGGCCATTAAAATCGACTTTCACGATATTCTGTTGGACAAGCGGGCGATGAACACGGTGGATATTATGATTAAAGCATTGGAAAATGCTTTAGCACCAACCTTAAGTCCGATGGTTTTAAATGGTAGCGGCTACGGTCTGTTTGCAAACTACTCTTTGTCGATGGCGACTTACATCGCTCGTGCGAATGCGGCTGCACTTGATTTACGCGACATCATGAATAGAGGATAAATTAATGGATGAACAAATCGAAGAAAATTTGAAAAAAATCAGTACATGGAAACGTATCTTTTTTATGCTGATTTTTGCTGCCATCGGCGGCTTGGTTAGAATGTTGATCTGGGCCGTTATCTTGTTGCAAATTGCTTCGGTGTTATTTACCGGTAGCCCGAATGAAAATGTGTTGAAATTCGGACGCAATCTGTCTTTATACACTTATCACATTATTACATTTTTAACATTTAACTCTGAAACCTTACCCTATCCGTTTTCCGAATGGGAAATGACTGAAGAATTGAATCTGCCAGAACCGAAGAAGCGACAAAAAAAATAACCTACTATGGGTGAGTGCCGCAAAATCATTCATATCGATATGGATGCTTTTTTTGCGGCAGTGGAACAACGCGATTTTCCTGAATACCGCAATAAGCCGCTGATTGTCGGCGGCGATCCGTTTTCTCGCGGTGTCGTTGCGACTTGTAGCTACGAAGTAAGGCCTTACGGTATCCATTCAGCCATGCCGACCAGTCGGGCTTACCGTTTATGTCCGCAAGCAATCTTTGTTAGACCTCGATTTGAAGCTTACCGGGAGGTCTCCCAGCAAATCCGCAAAATATTTTACGACTATACCGATTTGGTCGAGCCGCTTTCTCTGGATGAAGCTTATTTGGATGTGACCCATTGCGAAAAAAACAATGGTTCTGCAACCTTAATCGCCAAGGCTATTAAAACTCAAATAAAAGAAAAAACCCAACTGACCGCTTCGGCAGGCGTTTCCTACAATAAGTTTCTAGCCAAAATCGCCTCCGACATCAAAAAACCGGACGGTTTGTATTTAATTTCGCCGAATGATGGCGAAATATTTGTCGAACAATTGCCGATCCAGAAGTTTCACGGCATAGGTAAAGCAACAGCCGGAAAAATGCACAATTTGGGCATCCACACCGGAAAAGATTTAAAGTGCTTTTCTTTAGAGGAATTGCAAGTCCATTTCGGAAAATCCGGGCTTTACTATTACAACATTGCCAGAGCGACCGATAATAGGCCCGTAGTCAGTCATCGCGAGTGCCGGTCGGGTGGGTGTTGAAACCACATTTCAACAGGACATCAAAAACGAGCAGTCCATACTTGCGCAGCTCCTACAGCTATTTGAGAAAGCGTTGAAAAGATTGACGGAAAAATCGCTCTCGGCTTATACCTTGACGGTAAAAATCAAATATCACGATTTTGTGCAAATTACCCGTAGCCGGACATTACCGCAATCGATCACGGCAACAACCAATATAAGAGAGCTTTTGGAAGAGCTACTAAAAAGTACCGACGTTGGAAGTCGTGAGGTCCGGTTGCTGGGAATTACATTGTCGTCTCTTAACGATCACCCAAGTCAATCAAAGGCTGATCAGATCGATATATTTGAAAATAGCTGAGACAGAAGAGTAGAGACGCAATATTTTGCGTCTCTACGTTTTGAAGCAATAACTTACTCAACCGCAACGCTGATTTTCTTCGGCTTAACGGCTTCTCGTTTCGGGATGACAATATCCAAAACGCCGTTTTTGCATTTTGCGCTGATCGCTTCGTTATCGGCTGTATCCGGCAAACTAAAGCGGCGATAAAAAGACCCGTAGATCCGTTCAACGCGTTTATAGTTGTCTTTTTCCGTTTTCGCTTCGGTGTTCTTTTCGCCTTTAATCGTTAAAACACCGTCTTCCATACTGATGTCAATGTCTTCAGGCGTTACGCCGGGAATGTCGGCATGAATCACAAAACGGTCTTGCTCTTCCTTGATGTCTACAGCGGGCGCCCATTCTGCGGTAGCAATACGTCCGTTGCTTTCGTCGCCTTCGCGAAAACGGTCGAGCTCGCGTTGTAATTGGGTTAAAACATTAAATGGTTCGTAACGTGTAAGTGCCATAAGGCCTCCTCAATAATGAATAAGTGAATACAAGAAACGACTGTCGTTGCAAACAAATATTGGGGTTACACTTTTTTTTTCAAGGGCTGGAACGGTGTAGAAATAAATATTCGGGAAATTCTTCAAATTTCGAATGAGCGCTATAGCTTTTTATTTAGCGAGCTATTATGACTCAGCGCATTAGGTTTTCCCTGTAAATACGAGGCGTGAGGGTCGATAATAAACACCTTATTCATAGCAGTTCTGCCGAGTAGCATTCTAAAGCGCATCGAATCGCGGTTAGTCAACGTAATTTCGGCTTGTATCAAATGTTGACCGAAGACAAGCGGGGTTTCAATGACGTAACGGCGTTGTTTATGTCCGCCGGAATCGGATACAACCCGGCGGTCTTTAATCGGGGCATGGCATTCGATGAGTTGTCCGGTCTGTTTTTGTTTCGTTTCCACGGTAAACATCAGCCAATTCTTTCCGTCTAATTGATAAGGCTCCATATCGACCGTATGCAATGCAGACGATCGAGCGCCCGTATCTATTTTTGCTTTGATCTGCGTTATACCGAATTCGGGTAAGGCAACCCATTCGCGCCAGCCGAGCATGGGTAAGTGTATGAGAGGGGGTTCAGTCATTCGGCTTTGTGTAGTTTAAATCGTTTTAAAGTGACCGCCGTCAGTAAATAAAATCGGTCCTGTGACTACCGATAAAAATGCCGACACACAGGTCAAACCGATATAAGTATTGATGTTTTATTTATAAAGGATAATGCGATTTGCAGATCGTGATGGTCGAAAAGATCAATGTAATAAACAATTAACGTTCCAAAAAATGCTCAAATACCATTATGCTTGAATATAACGAATATCTGAAAATATTTATAGCCTTATTGGCGGTTGTCGATCCTTTTGCCGCTATGCCGATTATCGTTGCCATGACCGCCTTCGATAATTCTATCAACCTCAAAGCTATAGCTCGAACCGTCGTGTTGTCAGTGATGATTGTTCTCTTAATGGCGCTATTTTTCGGTCAAAACGTCTTATTATTTTTTGGAATCAGTATCAGTGCTTTTCGAGTCAGCGGCGGCGTTTTATTAATGCTAATGTCGATCTCAATGCTGCAAGGAAAAGTGAGCGAAACCGTTCGTAACAGCGATGAGTTCAAACATCCCGAGAATGGTGAAACGATTGCCGTGGTACCTCTGTCGATACCTTTATTGGCGGGTCCTGGGGCGATCAGTACGGTGATTCTCTATGCCCAACGAGGTCACGGGTTGGACCATTATTTGATGATAAGCGTCGATATTATTGCCGTCACAAGCATATTATGGTGCGTTTTGCGCGCAACGCCGTGGTTATCTCGGCGATTGAGCCAAACGGGAGTAAATGTAGTGATTCGCTTAATGGGATTGATTTTAATGGCGCTTGCCGTTGAGTTTATCGCCGGCGGATTAAAAGGATTGTTCCCGATTTTAGGCGACAAGATGTGAGAGTTAATTCGAATTTTCGTGCAAATATTATTAGGGTGATGATTTTAAAACAATCGATTTGTAAAATAATTAAATGTTATAAATTTTATGGAATTAAGTTAGGTTATAAAGAATTTACATTAACTAGTGGCGATTTATTGTTCGCTATTCGGTCATTGCAAACCAAATGATTTAAGGAACTTTTAAGGAATGGCGGCCACAATCCTCATTTGTTTAATTAATAAGAGCTTGGAATTTGTTAGTAATGAACGAACCAAACTTAGAAGAAATTAATGGGGTCGGCGATAAAAACGGATTGTCTAGGCGACGGTTTTTAACGGGCCTAGCATGCAGTTCCGCGATGACACTATTAACTCCTAAGAGTGCGCAAGCGGCGTTTTCCGGTTTTAATAGTCATAAAACGCTTTCTTTGGAGCATCACCATACCGGCGATACCTTAAAACTAACTTATTTTGAAAAAGGCCGGTATGTTTACGACGCTCTGGAGGAAGTTAACTATTTTTTGAGGGACTATCATAACGACGCCGTTCATTCCGTCGATCCGGCCCTGTTGGATCAACTCTATGATGTAAAATTGTTGCTCGGATTGAATAAACCTTTTCATATTGTTTCCGGTTATCGATCTCCTGAGACGAATGCAAGCTTAAGAAGACATAGCAGAGGCGTTGCAAGAAATAGCTTGCACATGCAAGGCAAGGCGGTTGATATCCGCATTGAAGGGGTAAGTCCAAGAACTATTAGAGATGCGGCATTAGCCTTACAAGTAGGCGGAGTGGGTTTTTATCCGAATTCAAACTTTGTACATTTGGATACCGGGGATATAAGAACTTGGCGAGGATAAATCACCAGTCAATGTTTAAAAATAGATTTACAAACGCTTAGATTGCTTGTTTTCTCGACACGGCAAGTTGTTCAAGAATTTCTTTGAAATGATCGTAATTTTTGATTTTTAAAACGCCGATCTGATCTAAAACGGCTTCGTAATGTCCGGCTTCTCGACCGCCAACTATAAGCGCAACATCGTTGCCCACTAATTTTCTTAATCGTCTCAATTCTTTATTAATCAAAATATCGTCGTTTTTAAAGCTGATGCTAATCGTTACGGCGCTAGCATTGGTAAATCTTACGGCGGCGGCAATTTCTTCTGCCGGCAGGTTTGCTCCCAGATAAGTCACTCTCCAGCCTTTCAATTCAGCAATAATGCCGGCCAGTAGAGCGCCGAGTTCGTGTAATTGATTAATCGGCGTTGTAACTATCATTTTCGGCGCATTCGGCGAACAAGGATTATTGTTTCGCAAAATGTAAGTTAAAGACCTCACAATGGCCGAAGCCATATGTTCGTGGACCGGTCTTAACTCGCCCGTGCGCCATCTTTCACCGATCAAGGAGAGGAGGGGATTCAATAGCTTTTCGATAAACATTTCCGTACCCAGTTCGACAATCGCATTTTCGAAGTGGGACTCGAGCATGTGAGCATCAAACGCGAGGACAGACGCATAACATTTTTCAACGTAGTCTTCGGCAATGTGATGGCGATTGCCTAGGCTAATCGGATTAGACGGTTTAGCTAACGTTTCAACTCGCGAGTCTGCTTCTTTCTTCAGCAATGTTTGCAATTCGTCTAAAGACAATTGCGCGATTTGACTGATGCTGTGTCCGTTATTAGTTGCCTGATTTAATAATTTAAGCCTAGCAATATCCAGATCGGTGTAGACCCGATGACCGCCTTCCGTCCGCGTAGGCGTAACGGCTTGGTAACGGCGTTCCCAAGCTCTTACCAAGTCCGATTTTACGCCTGATCGCTTGGAAACGGTGCTGATTAAATATTGTGCTGAATTATCCATAGATTTAGCAAAAAGTTGCGTATCTGACACTTTAGCCGCAGAAACAAAATTTATTTTAGCACGAGTTATACAAAACATGGACAAGTGTATGCTTTGTTATTTTCGATACATGATTTTAATATAATGCCCAAATGAAAGCTGTCAAATAAGAAACGGGGTGTCCGATTGTATTTACGTTCGCAATTGTTTCCTATATGTTTCTAATTTTGTTCTGTTTTTGAGCTAACGATTTCACCATAACCTGCTTTATAGTCGCTATAGGCAAATCGATATCCCAATTGTTTTAGTCTCTCGTTTCGGCATCGTTTGTTCATGTCAATATTGTTTATCACGGTTTTGTCAATAGGCGCCGGACAATGCATTTTTTCGGCTAACCAACCGATGACATCCCATAATGGGGCCGGATCGTCGTCGCTGGCGAGATAGCATTTATCTAGAGATATTCCCTTAAGACGGCAATCAAGCAGAAAGGCTAATACGCCGACACAGTCGGTTTGATGAATGCGATTGGTGTAGTAAGGCGGAGTTTTTTGAATTTCAGGCGATTGTTTCGCCATTCGCAGAAGATGTTCGCGTCCAGGACCGTAAATACCCGAAAAACGAACAACCACGTGTCCGGCATTCAAAGCGAATAATTTTTGTTCGGCATGTGCGATTTGTAAGCTTGTGCCGTTTTTAGGCAGTGTCGGCGATTCTTCATCGACCCATTCGCCCTGATTTTGACCGTAAACGCTTGTGGACGATACGAATATGAAAGGGGTTTTAGCATTCGCGAACTTCTCGAGAAGGTTATCCAGTCCGGTTCGGTAGATGTCGATATAGCTTTTTTCGTCGCGACTTCCCGGTGATACGATAAAAAATACGTGTTCGAAGTCGTTATCTAAGGTCTTCAAATCATTGGCAGAAGCGATGTCGGCTCGAAAATATTCAAAAGGCTGATTCGCTTCGCTGGGAATATGACGTTTCAAACCGGTTACGTCGTGACCGGCGTTAGTTAAAGTGACGGCTAACTCACGACCGATAGCGCCGCATCCCACAATCAGTATTTTTGCCATTTTTCATTCTTCCTTGTTTTAGAGTTCGTTGGTAAGACTTAATTCTTGCGGGTAAGGCGACATGTAATACGAGTCTTCGATATAAGGGTCGGGGGTTTTTCTGAAATGATGTTTCAGCAGAGTCAACGGAACGATGAGCGGAACCTCGCCTTGCCGATAACGTTCGACCAATTCGCAAAGCTCGGCTTTGTCGTCCGCACTCAATTCCTTCTTTAAATAGCCTTGAATATGTTGAAGTACGTTAACATGATTTTTTCGACTAGCGACTTTTTTCAATGTTTTCATGAGTTGTTGTACATAGCGCTCGCCGATTTCGTCTACATTGTATTTTGTAACGTTAGACAACAGTTTACCTAAATCAAGGTAATTTTCATGGCTCATGATGATTAATTTGTGACGCGCATGGAATCGGGTTAAGTTGCTAGGCGTTAATCCTTCGATTAAGAGTTGTTTCCAGCGGTACAGAACATAAACCCGCTGGATAAAATTTTCACGTAGCAGCGGATCGCCTAATCGCCCTTCCTCTTCGACCGGCAGTAAGGGATTCAGCCGCATAATCTCTTCCGCATAGATCCCCGTCCCTATTTTGTTAGGCTGATTATTGACGTAAACTTTGACTCTTTCCATGCCGCAACTTGGAGAGTCTTTTTCAGGATATAACCGCACAATTCAGAAAGATCCGTTTGTTGTCGGGCGGCAAAATCGCGAAGTTGCCCGGTCACGTCGAACTCTGGATTTTTAACACCTAAACTTCTAATAGTGTTATCTATTTTTACCAGTTGAATAGTAGGGCGGGGCGTTCCCATGCCGATACCAACTTCCGGACAAAAGGGACGGAAGTCGAAATATTCCGACAGCGTTCCGGTGATGTACGCGTCGCGTTTATGGCCGCCGTCGAAACGAACCGGCTGACCGAGTAAGCAACTGCTGATGCCTATTGGAATTTTCTTCATGGTATTTTTAAACTTGTTTGGAATCTAAAATCTACCATTAACTCCATAAATGACAATGCATTTCCTAAGCATTTGATCTTGATTCAAAAAAGATTGACTTTGATAATATTAAAGGCAAATTTGATTTAAGACAAAATGTCATATCAAAGCCTTTGATTAAATATGCTTGATTTGTGCATAATAATTTCCACTGAAATTAGTTTCGGGATTTCCAGGAAAATAATCGATAATTAAACCTCTATGAAATTTAAATTTTTTATTTTGTTAATCATGGTGATAATGAGTATGCCGACGCAAGCCGATCTATCTCCGAAGAAAAAATTACCGCCTTGTAAGGATACGCCGAACTGTGTATCCAGCCAAGCCACAGACAAATTGCATTACATTCCGCCATTCAAAATTTCAGGGGACCCGAAATTAGCTTGGCAAGAATTGAGGAATGCAATAAAAACGCATGTTCGCATGGTGATTACGCATGAAACGGACGTCAGCCTCCATGCTGAAGCAACGAGTTTGGTCTTGAGTTTTGTCGATGATGTCGATGCGTTTCTCGATGCCGACGCAGGGTTGATTCACATCCGTTCGGCATCCAGACTTGGACATTCGGATTTCGGAGTTAATCGGAAACGGATTGAAAGTTTCAGAACGCAATTAAGAAAACTGCATGTATTGGCCTAGTGTAATCGATTCGGTTTCAACTACCGGCTATATTTTGCATGAGTCGATACTCGCTATCGTTATTTATCTTTCGCCGCGATCTTCGTATCGACGATAATCGCGCTCTTTTAGAGGCGTTAAGCCTTTCAGATAGTGTTTTGCCTTGTTTTATTTTCGATCCAAGGCAAATCAACAAGCATCCTTACCAAAGTCTACCGGCGTTGCAGTTTATGCTGGATTCAATTAACGACCTGCAATCGACTTTCGAAGCAATTGACGGGAAGCTTGCTTTATTTCAAGGATTACCTAGCGAAATCGTTAAGAAAGTTTTCAAAACCCAGCGTATTGACGCTGTCTTTGTAGGCCGCGACTATACCCCGTTTAGTAGGCATCGAGATAAAGAATTAGCCGATGCATGTCAAAAATTGGGTATCGAATTTCATTCCGTGCCGGACACTTTATTACTCGAGCCGGAGCAGGCGCTCAAAGCAGATCGTAGCCCTTATAAGGTATTTACAGCGTTTTACAATAACGCCCGCCGATTTCCAGTGCCGCTACCGGTTGTCTTGGACAAAACGAAATTTGTCCAAGGCGACAGCGGTTTGATCGAACCGCAAGAATTGTTTCCGCAGATTGAATCTCGGTTGAAATGTCAATCCGGTGGGCGAACATGCGGATTAACCATTTTGGCGGGTTTAGAACGACAAAACCGTTATCAGGAAGAACGAGATAGTCCCGGACTCGATGCGACTAGCCGGTTATCCGCGCATTTAAAGTTCGGTACATGTTCGGTACGTGAGGTTTATTACGCTATCGTGCATCGCTTAGGCACCGAGCATCCTTTGCTCAGACAACTGTATTGGCGCGATTTTTTTACGCATATTGCGTTTTATTTCCCTTACGTCTTCGGAAAGGCGTTTCACAGTCGATACGATAATCTGGTTTGGGAAAATAGCTTAGCAACCTTTCAACGTTGGAGCGAAGGTACAACCGGGTTTCCGATTGTCGACGCCGGAATGCGAGAGTTAAATGCAACCGGCTTTATGCATAACAGAGTCAGAATGATAACGGCTTCATTTTTAACCAAAGATTTACATATCAGTTGGCGTTGGGGAGAGCGTTATTTCGCTCAACATTTGGTCGATTACGATCCGGCGGTCAATAACGGTAATTGGCAATGGGCGGCATCGACCGGATGCGACGCCCAACCTTATTTCAGAATATTCAATCCGTGGCTGCAACAGCGAAAATTCGATCCCGAATGCCGTTATATCTATCGTTGGATACCGGAATTAAAGGCTATGCCACCTCAGGTTATTCATAAGGGCGATCGTCATCCAATCGGTTCCGGGTATCCGATGCCGATGGTCGATCATGCCGTCGAAAGTAAAAGAGCGATAGTTTTTTATAAAGCCGTTGAAAAAGCAACGCAAGACGATTAGTCTGCTTTGTTCATGTATTGTACAAATATAACTTGACAGCATTGCAAGCGAGCGGTAAGTTAAAGCCAAGGTTTTAGCCGAGTTGTTCGATAAAATTTATCGAAACCGGAAAGCGGCATCTGAGCCCTTTGTCCTAATGTCCTCCTCTATAGCCCTCCCAACCCGTGTGGGAGGTGCTTTTTTTATTTAGAACTGAAGATGAATAAAATGAACTTAAAATTCATGCGGACGATTAAGTTTTTTATCGAAGCCAACTTTTATTTATCCGTGCTTGTATTGGTTTACGGCGGCGTAACGTCTATAACAGAACATTACACGATGTTCGATTTTAACGAAGATCTGTTCGGCGCCATGCACAATAATTTGCGTATGGCTTTACTGTATCTTGGGTTGACTGAGATTGTAATTTGCTTTTATTGCTATGCCACAAATCAGCCAAAGCTAATGCTATTTGTAGGCTATTTTTTGGTTATGATGCTGGGGTCGTTAGCTTTTTACGGTAAAATCAATAGCGTGCCGATAGATCACGATATTCATAGCTTCTTTCTATACACCGGTTTATCACATATTATTTTCGGCCTTTTAGCAGGACTGGAGGATTCCGTTTCAAATGAATATACCTAGTAAAAAACACAGGATGTAGATTTCGTTAATGGGAGCGTATGACCTCGACATGATTGATATACGATGTGAGCTGTAATTGTTTAGTCAAGCGATATCGGGTAATGCGGTGATTTTTGTGTATAAAAATAAATTCGCTCGGGCGAAATCCCTTATTCATAAAAATTAAACTAACAGCCGGTTTATCGATTTCTTCCAGGGGTAAAAAAATTGCGTTAACCATATCGTCCGGATAGCCTGGATTAGTAACTTTAACTACTGTTGCTTGCGCACCTAACAACTCAACCCCCATGAACATGCCGGTTTCTTTGGATTGAGCGAGCCATCTTACTAAGCCGATGTTTAAGCTTTTATGCATAACACCAATTAAACTCCCTACTTTCGGTCTCACTTGAATATCCGTCCAAAGTAAACCGTAACCTTTTATGCTTTTATCAAGCATTTTCATATTGGTTTCGAAATAATCCTGTTTTTGTTTGCCTTTCCATATTTCGGATGGGTCTGTGAACTCCACCACGTGAAAGGAATTCGGCGGTCCTTTGAATGTCGAATTTCCTGTAGAAGAAATTCCGAATCCGTTATCGTCTTCTTTGTTTTCGGGCGTTAATATTTCAAAATCAAGCTCTCTTAATTCACCGGGCCGGGCCGGATCGAAAGCCCCGATTCAGCCAAGGCGTTTTGTTTTTCGGTTTCCTTATTGCGTAAAAAATCCACAATGTTAAGGAAGCCCATTATGCCCAGATGATTGCCTTGAGCGTCTTCGCGATGATCCTTTCTTTGCTTATTCAACGTCAACGTTTTAGCCAGCCGTAATAACATGAGACGGTCGGTCGGCAAATGATGCGCGCGACGGTCGTTTGTGTCTTCTAAAATTTTGCTGGCGACCGTAACTGTCGCAATAAACAAGCGGTCCGAATCAAGATTGTCGGATTCGTAGTCCGAAATGATCGGCGGTCCGCTGCCTTTTAAATGAATTGAGGGAATGCCTTTAAATTTCTTTTTAGGAACCGATTTCAATAAGGTTGTAAAAGTTGCATAATGACCAAGCAGTTCATAAATAGTCCGCATTTCGGTCGGGGAAAACTGATTGGAATTGCAAAGTGCGAATACCAAGACGCGTTTAAAGGCGTTCTCGATAGTTTGAGCGTTTGGATTAATATTATGATCATTCAGCCGGTATAAACGCGCAAGGCGATAAAATTGGAAGCACTTATGCCAGAAATAAGCGTAAGGTTTGCTATAGGTTTCCGATATATACAGAAGGCTTCTGCCCATTGCTTGTATACCGTTTGCTAATATTGCGGTTTTTTCCTCCAGAGAATAGTAAGTAGTCTCTTTAAACCAATCTTCCATGCTCAATAGCGAATAAGCATTCGCCAATTCCAGACTGCACCAAACCGAAATTTCGCTTCTGGATGTTTCATCGCTCTGCGTATCGTCAGTTCCGGGCTTTTCATCCGGTACTGCGGGGAAATAGGTCAGCATCGATGTCGCCGCAATTAATGCAGCACCCAATTTCTCCAAAAAGAATAAGCGAGTTCGCCCAGGAATGGCATTACGCTCAGGCGGGTAGTCGTTATTGAGCGTTTGCAATACTTGTAGAATTTGCCGGCACTTTGTGATGTCGTCGTTTGCCGTTAGTGAGTTCAGCCATCCTGAAAAATCCAGTTCGTCGATTGCAAACGGCAAGGGCTGGTGAGTTGCCGCAGGGCAAGGTGGGAAGGGTTTAGATAGCTTGAACGGCTGTGAACTCATTGGTTTCGATTACGCCTGTTGATTAAGTATGTTTGTTTTGTAGATGGTTTGGAAGCCGCCAGCACAATAAGTCTATATTTTAGTTTGAGATTGCCATTTGAGATAGCTCTACATGACCAGTCATTTTTCGACGGCTATTAAACTAACGGACAAAGTTCTGTTTTTACAGGGATTAAAAAATAGGGCTAATCACCGAATCGATTTGATCGACTTCAATCGGGCCGAAGTATCTGCTATCAAAGGGGTTTTCGGTTGCGCCGGAAATCAACATAACTTCATTTTCTTTTAATTCGTACTGCGTAAGAGAAGCCATTGCTATCGTTTGAACGTCTTTGTCTTTGAGCTGCGGTTTGCTTTGCGGTAATAAACGTTCATTCACGAAGATTCCATTTTCATTAATGGTGACAATGTCTTTCCGTTTGCCCACGATTGTCAACATCAAGCTATCGTAATTATCCGGACAAGTTCCTTCCTTTATTAAACCTTTTTTTCGCGCTTGTTGAAATATCGGTTGATTAGCCGGGCATAAAACCACGGTTTTGCCGACAGCTAAAGGCTTATCGACTTTCCAGTACAGTCCAGGAGGAATGCTCGAGCCTGTATTCACGATCCCTCCCATAGTGAAAAATACGCCGCACATGAGTAATGATATCGCGGCAAATATCCCGAGAAAAATGAGGCCTTTGTAATTGTTCATAAATCCTTTAAGTCGTACTTATTACTGTGAAATCGTTATTGCAGTATAGCTTTCGAATTCCCATTTCACAATTAACGGTTAAGAATATCGATAACTGTTTTCAAATCAATAAAATATAACGATAGCTCAGAAAAGGTAGATGTCGATATCGCTTGCCATAGAGCAGACGTTGTTTCTGTAATGCCTTGCCTAAAGTTCCATAAACCTAGGCTGCTTATTATCACAAGGCCGCCGCCGATCCAGCGTTTAAAAAAAAGATCGTTCCGCATGAGGGCGTTGTGCGCTTTTAAACCGAAAAAATGGCCGATCGCTGCTACCGGTAGAAGTTTCAACGCCGTAATAAAATGCAGATTGGCTGAAAATGCAATGAAAGTCGCCATCTTGATACTTACTAAAATAAACCACAAGACAAATAGCGTATCGCGCAGCTTTTCTTTACTGACGTTCCGCATATAAACCGCCACCATTAGCGGTGCGCCGGTCAATGATGTACCGGCGACATAGCCGCCGATAATCAGTAAAAGTTTATCAACCCAGCTCCGTTTGCTTTGAATCGCCCGGTTAAACAACCACATTAAACCGTAAAACAATGTAATCGAGTAAATAAACACATTTAGCCAAAGCACAGGCAAGTTCAGTAGCCCGAAAACGCCGACAATAGCAGGCGGCACGATATAAACCGATGATTTGCGTAGATATTGCCAATCGATATTATGAAGGCGTGTACGTAAAGTCAGTCCTGAAAAAAAAAGTAAGTGAACGCTAATAATCGGCAACCAAACTCTAGGGTCGTTATGAATAAATAGCATAAGGGGCAGGCCTAACGCCGCGCCACCGAAACCCAGGCCGGTTCTTACAAAACCTGTCCAAACAAACAGTAAAGCCGTTAAGACGCTTTGTTGAAGAGAAAAATCAAGAATCATTTATCACAAAATGCTAAGGAATCAACTAAACAAGTATTTTACTAAGAGGCTTGAGAATTAAGCATTAAGTCTTTTCGTGGCGTAGTCGTAATTATGTCTTGCGATATTATTGATTCGGCTCGACCTAGTTGAATCCAATGAAGTGCACTTTTCTTCGGCTTCGCTCAGGGAACAATAATCTGCATTGATGCTTTTCATGTAATTTCCTGAGCGAAGTCTTTAGTTGTAATAAATATTAGGCTCTAGATTATAGTGAGATCCATGATAGCCGAGAGCCTTAAAAATTATTGAATGGATGTTCGCTAGTTTTAGGTCGGTATGCAGGCAAACGAAATACACTCAAACCACTATAAAGTAGGTTATGGCAGAAATTAAGCCAAATCTAAACTGATACTGTTCTTTGATGTGGTTAAATTTATCGCTCAACGTTTTTTCTACTTATACTGGTCGAGCAAGCGCTTAATGTCCGTATTAAATAAACCGAAGCGGAAGAGAATATTTCTCCTGTTGTTTGACCGAAGATACAGATTTACAAGACAACATAACATAGCCTAGTCAGGGGGATAAATTATTCATGTTCTGAATGGGTCAAAGAATATTTAGCTGACAAGTCATTAAAAAATTACAGGTTTAAAGCGCTATCATTTACGAACAACGACAGTTCCGGCTAATTTATCGTGCCATCCCTGTTTTCTTTTATCGAATGCCACCCAAAATAGACCTAAACCCAGTGGAAATATGGAAATGAAATAAGCAAAGTAACGGCCGATACATTGTGCCGTAGTTGGGAGTTCACCGGTTTGCGCGTCGACGATTTTTATCGAAACAGCCATTTTTCCAGGTGTTGCGGATTTATAAGCCCAAAAAACGATGACGGCAACGGCCGGCAATACATACGACAAGAGAAAATCGGCGGGGCCTTGAATAAGGCTTTTCGATTCCAGATAGTCCATGCCGTATATCGCCAGCAAAAAAGGAATGATGATGAATCCCAAAAGTACCGAATCGATAATGGATGCCCACACGCGAATCCAAAACCCGGCATAAATCGAATTATCGTCGTTGGTCATGTATTTCTCCTTATGTTGCTCTGTTGAACATTGAAATTTACGGCGAGACAAAGAAAGCTAAAAAATCATTTTGTATGTTCATTGCGCATCGGTTAATACTCATGTTATCAGCTAGTGGGTAAAGGGGCAAAATGCTTTGCTCAGAGGTAATTATGAGAGCCTTTCGATGGGCAGAAGCCGATGATTGAAGTTTATGCTATTTGGCCCCATCGAACTTTTGGAAATCGACTCGAAAGCTATGCCCGTGCTTTTCGAACCCCAGCGATTCGTAGAAGCTGTGTGCTCTTTTACGTGTCAGATTGGAAGATAATGCGGCTTTGTAACAACCCTTCTTGCTACATAAGTCTAAGGCATAGCGCATCATCATTTTTCCAATTCCCTGCCTTTGCCAATTTGGATCAACCGCTACATCTTCAATGATTGCCGAGGGTGTTCCTAAATGAGCCAAATTATCCATGATGAGTAGAGTGAAGGTGCCGATAATATTTTCTTCACAGATAGCGACGTAGATTTTATAGTCAGGATAGCGAGCGATTTGGTCAAAGATTTTCTCGGCTTCTGAGATAGAAAGTAATTTTCCATCGTAAAAATCAGGCTGGGCATAGAGACGAAGAACTCCAAGTAAGTCGTCTTTAGAGGCTTCGCGATAAATTATCGATTGACTAATGTTTGTCATTCTAACCAAATTCACAGGTTACTTAGGTTTGAATCATTTTTCACATCCAGTCCCCGCTTCCAGAAAAGGTTTGATCCGATTTACGGTATTCGGGTGGGTTGAAAGCATGTTGCCAAGACCTTCGGCTTGTTCAGCTAATGGTTGTTCGGAGTTTTTACCGGTTTCCCTGTTCGCATTAAGACCTTCGGGATCCAGCCGTAACAGAATATCGGCATAGGCTTTAGGCGGTAAGCAGGCTTTGATTAATGCCGCAAGAGCGAAATGATCGGCTTGCGTTTCATGTGCTTGGGAGTAATGCATTTCAAGTAAAAAACCGCTTAAACCGGAGGCCGTTGAACTGGCGTCGCCGGTGACCGCCGCTAAAATTAAGCCAGAGACCACACTCTGGATGCTTTGCCGGAATGCATGGCGGTGCTTCACATGACCGAGTTCGTGAGCCAACACGGCGATGATTTCAGCGTCGAATTTTGCCAGCGTAATCAGTTGATCGGTTAGTACTATAATTCCACCGGGCAAGGTGAGGGCGTTCGCCCCGATTTCACCGCCGTCTCGAAATTCCAGACGATACCTCGGACAATCGCTTATTGAAGCGCAGAGTGTGTGCAAGCCGCTGGCAATGCCGGATTGTTTCGGTACCGGCGTTTTGCTGGGATGGAAATAACCGAACTTGTGATCGAATAGACCTAAGACTTGTTCGCCTAAACGAGTTTCCAGTTCCGCCGATGTTTTGTTAACGACATAACCGGCCAGTTTAGGGATGCCGTATTCAAAAAACGCCCAGCCTGTCATTAAGGTTAACACTAAAGATAAACAGACCCAGGCGAGATGATTTTCCAGATAATGAAGTACGCTATGGAACTTATGGTTCGGCTGGGTCAGAATCATTTCAAGCGGTTTGATATCTCCTGCTTCAAGCCTGCCGCCGTCGGCTAAATTGATGATTCGTTTGCCCGATCCCAGTTTCGCTTCGACGTGAATGTCAGATAAGGGGTAAGCCCGTTTTGTTTCGTCGGCCAGAAATGCGATGCCCGGTTGAATACCGGTTACGACTTCGACGGTAACCGCTTGCGAACGTGCGGTTAAACCGTCGAAATAATCGGCTTGAAAAAGCATTTAGCGTTATCCGAAGGAAATATCAATATCGAACATATCGGCAATTTCCTCACCGAATGCTTTCGCCTCGGCTTTTTTATCCCCGGCGAACGCATCCAAATCGGCTGTACCAGCAATTGCCAATTTACTGGTCCGGTATTTGATGGATCTTATTTGAGCCCAAGGCGTTGCCAGCCCGAACGTCAATACGATTGCCAGGAAATTACTGATATATATCCAAAGTAAGTCGCGGAAACGTAAGGTACTGATAAATGATATTTTATCGAGTGTTGTCGAATTCCAAACGAGATTGCCGATACGCGCTTGAAAATAACTGACAATACCGAGGATGAACAATAAATACGGAATTAAAAAGCCGATAATTATCCAAGGGTTTTTCAGTATTTTTTGAAGGTTAGCATTGGTTTTTGCCTTATCTTGTTCAGCCGTACCGGATGGGGCTGCCGGTGTCGAATTGTCGCCGTTTATAGTTGAGGGCGCCTGAATTTCATTTGAGCCGTTTATATTTTGATCCGGTGTTGTTTCGGGATTTAGCGTTTCTGGGGAGAGATTGTCCGGTTGCTGTGTATTATCGGTAAACTTTGCGACGCCCGGCGCCGAGGAAAGTATCGAAGGCGACATCGACTTAGATAATCCGAAGATTACCGCCGTGGAAATAACACTGATGAGTAGGAAAATGCCGAAAAATTTCAGGTAGATTGAATAAAACTGACCGCTTGTCGCCTGCATATCGAAATGCGATGCGCCGTATTTATGTTGATCGATCAAAAATTTATGTTGTTGACGAACTACATAAGGCGCGGCGACACCTAAGCTAATCACTGTTAATAAAGGTAACAAAAAATAAGCTTTGAAAGCTTCACCTACCTTGCCGTCGAAATCGAAACGTAAACCTCGGTGGCTGCTATTTCGGGCGTTAAAGATCGACGCCCTGACAACGAGCCAAGGCAATGCGATAAAAAAAATGATGATCAAAGTAAGCGGTACCGCCATATGGATGTATTCGCCCATGACGTAGAGCAGAAAGAAAGTAAACGCAATCGCCCGGCCTTTTAAAATTGAGATCGGATTCGCATGGTAGTCGAAGCCGACATGATCTATCTGTGTATTGTTATAAAAATATTTTTTTCGCCTGACTTTCGCCCAAGCCGAATATACGCCCAAGGTTACGAGACTGAGTAACAAATTTACAATCCAGATACCGAAATATTCGCGGCCTGTGCCGTTAAAAACCACTGCGGTGGTCGTTGTTTGGTTATTCATACGCTTTTCCTTGTTTTGGATAGTTTGTCGATGAATCGAAAAACTCAATTTCAACTGAGTTCGAGGATTAGTATAACCAAAATTTATCCATCCGTAGATAGTGAGCGGGGGATGTTTTCTGTGAGAAGGCTATGTTTATCAAAGTTTAATCGTATTCAACCCGATGAGAAGGGGAGCTGAAGCACCGAATCGGGTCCTGTTTCAGAAGTGATTCAGAGAGAAAAATTCAGATAAATATTTTTATTACAATAATAGATAAATAAATCTAATTATATCGTTTTATTAAAAATAAAAGCTGTTTTAAAATAATTTCCAAGATGAAAGTTTTATTTTAAGTGTTTCTTATTTTTGTCATACAGACGAAACATCAAGATTTCTTCATACCTTTCGGATTAAGGATTATTTGAAAGTGTCCAGCTCGCAGGGATGTTACTAAGGCGGAGAGACTCCAACTCCGCCCTTTTTTTCAAATGCAATCGCTTTTGTGAACGAATAAAACGCGACAGAATTTGAATAGCCGTACGGAACAATTTGATCTTAAGGGTACATCATGCCACTACAGCATTTAGTCGAATATTTTAACGACCGCTTCGGTCAAGAACATCATTCCATTTTTCGCCCCTTTATTCTAAAGGATAAGAGAGTAAGCGGATTGTTCGGGCCGGTTCTGATTAACAGTCTATTTTCGCCGATAAGAGAGTCGTCGAACCCGACGATTATTGCCGGTCACACGGCTCAAATAGAGGTATCCACTTACGGTACCCAACAGTTTTATGAAAATGAAATTGAATATTTGCTTGTAAATAACGAGCAACAGCCGACCGGTTTGGAGTCGATAATAAACTTCGACCGTCTTTCACGTACGGTGCATATGCTTAATTATTTGACATTACTGCCAGGACAGGGGACTTTGTTTCTAGAAGTCGATCCCTTGCATATTTTAGGAATAAAAAAAGATCATGGCGTATATTTTGAGGAAGTGATTGCCCAGTGCGGCTTAAAAACTCAAAATGTTGCCATTGTGTTGTCGATGTACCGGCAATATGCGCGTTATTATCAGCAATTGCTGGATGGGCTGAATAACTATCGACGTCAAGGTTATAAAATCGCGCTTAAGTTTGATAGCGTGGATGACGATAAAGCGGCGTTAGAATTAATAACTAAAATTCAACCGAATTTCGCGCTGTTATCGGCCAAACACATAGACCAAGATAACGAAAGCTCGACACTCGACAAATTAAGCGAATTGACGTCGACGGTGGCCTCGGCCGGGGGCCAAAGTATTTTGCAAAAGGTCGATCAGAAAAAAATCGATGTTTTAGCCCGAGCCGCACGGTTCGATTACGTAGAAGGAAGTTACTACCGTGCGATTGCGTTCGATTATTTGGGGACATTGGACAAAAAAGCTATTTCTGTTTGAGCGACAGATCAGGTTTTCGAAAACTGTAACTCTGTTTTCTATGACAGGCTTAGTATTTTTATGTCAGTTGATCGATCCTTCAGGTTGTGTTTTACGAAAGAACAGTCCGTTCTAAAAGCCAATACCCACCAGCGAGGCAAGTCAGTACGGAACCGATCGGCACTAAATAGCGGTCGATTTTTTCTTGCTTATGTAATTGCCAAATAATCGGTAAAACGATTGAAGCGACTGCGATTTGTCCGAGTTCGACGCCTAAATTGAATGAGAATAGCGGCACTAAAATGCCCGTCTCAATCGAAGAAATCCCCATTTCACGCAGTACGCCCGCAAATCCGAAGCCGTGAATTAGGCCGAAGAAAAACGTCAAGACACAGCGTTGTTTAGTGGTGACATGATCTTTTCTAAAGATATTTTCAAGGCCGACATACACAATGGTGGCGGCGATCAGCGGTTCGATAATACTGCTTGGGAAATCCACGATAGCCATGCCCGCTAAGGCCAGTGTTATCGAATGGGCGATAGTGAAAAAGGTGATAATTTGGATAGCCGGCCAAAAGCTGCGGGTAATGACCAGCAACGAAAATAAGAACAACAGGTGATCGTAACCCGTTAGGATATGTTCGATGCCAAGTTTAAGGAAATCGATAAAAGTCGAATTGGCTTGTTTGTCGGCAGTTTCGGCGGCGGTTGCAGAGACGTTTTGAAGGTCGAATTCAAAAACGCTATCTTTTTGCGTTAGCATTTTATTGCCGATCTCTTTACCGTTAACGTCTTTGATCGTTAAATATTGTTTGTGATCAGTCGGCAATTTGCTCAAGATTTTGGAATCGATGCCCAAAGTATGAATCTGTTGTACCGGAAAATTTAGGGTAACGTGCGTATTGTTTTTGTTATCGAAGCTGACTGTATTTGAGAATGCGTTTTTAATTTCCTTACCATCAACATGCATTTTAAATTGGCCGCTAACAAGTCGAGAAACAGCGGAAGTGGCATTACCGAGTTCGTCGTCCGAGACTTCGGCATCGCCGTCGGTATCCATTGGGACTAAGGCCTCAATATCTTGCGACGAATAAGTGAATTTTATGACTAGACTGTCCGGTTTAACGGTCAAATCCGCCGAACTTAAACCGGGCGGATGTGCAAGTCCCGTATGCAATTGTAGACATAGAAAAATGAGACCGATTATTCTAATCATCATGCAAGTTTTTTTCCTTTCGAGCATTTTATCGACCAATATGTTGGAGATTATACGTTGTGGCGTCTGCGCATAAACCGGAATGCGACAAAGCCGATCAGGCCAAAACCAACGGTAATGCCTGCGATAATTCCCATGCGCGTCGCCAGAGGTTTTTCATCGGGGTCGACGCCGACATGCAGAGGAATTCTCAGTTTATCTTCGTCGGAAATCGCATCTTCCCCGCCCATAATCAGGTACATCGCATAGTAGCCGTTTTTTTCAAGCAAGGCTTGCGCTTCGACAACGCCTTTTGAATACAATTTAGCCGGTACTTCCGAGATGGTGCGGATATCTTTGAAGTTTTCTGCTTTACTTTCATCGCCGCCTAGAAATTCCTGTTCAACGACACGAATTCCGATAGGCGTTTCACGTAGCTCGCTACCGACTAAGTCGGCGGTGAAAAAGGCCTTGCCGGTCATCGGTATGTTTTTACAATACGAACGAAATAACGCTTTCTTATCCTGTGCTTTCGCATTTTCGCCTGTGGGTTGTATGTAGGCGCTAAAATAGACGGCGAAAAAGTCGGTCGCTACCAAGCAACCGACGGTTGCTTTGGTCATTTGTTGCGAGGGGTTGTCGTTGTAGCCTGGGTTGGAGCAAGCGGCGATAAACAGGGTGCAAGCCGCTAACGCGCAAAGTAATGTCGGTTTTATAAATTTCATGACGTGTTGTGCCTCGGGAAATGTCGGTCTGTTAGGGTTAACAGATCAGGGCTTTTTTAATGTAAATTTGAATTTGCCCGTAACAATGTGAGTATCCAGGGAAACGACCCGGTATCGTACCGTGTAAGTGTCCGGCGGGAGGTTGGTAACAGTGGTGTACAAATGCGAAGGATCGAACGTTTCTTGTTCAATATCTTTGTTATCGACTCGTTTTCCGGCACTGTTAATAACAGCCAGCGCTTTATATTCGCTGCCGACTTTATCATTGAACCAAACATCGACCTGTTTGGGCGATTCGGCAACCGTTGCATCCGCTGCGGGCTGCGATTTTACCATGATGGCATGGGCGAAAACCGGCAGAGGTAATGCGAAACAGGCCGATAAGATCAATCCTAACAAAGGTTTTGCGGTTAATGTAAAATTGCGTCGTGTCATAAATTCAGCACCTGAAAAATCAATTGGGTAAGTTGTTAACCGGTCGACATTATATATCCGATAACGCGAGAGGGTCAGCAAATCTTAGGTTTGATGCTTAAGTTAAAGCTTCTTTGCCTGAGTTTAATAGGTCTTGCTAACACCGATTACTGAGTTTTTAATCCTGTATTTGCCAAGCCAATCGGCCCGGTTGTTTACTGGGCTTTTCGGTCCAGATTGCTAACAGTCCGCGTTCCGTCACAGCTAATCTCGGGTGAGTCGCTGCGTTGGCGGCTTTTGTCAATCGTTTAGCTGAGGAAAGAGAGCGACCGTCGATCTCGGAATGGGCGTAAAAGAGACTGGAGCCTTCAGGCTCCATTTCGTCCCAAAGCGCAGCTATTTTTCCGCCGTGTACGGCTATATCGGCGTGTATTGCCGTGTTACCGACTTTCAATGGCGAAGTCCAGCTTTTGCCCCGGTCGTTCGACGCTAAAAAATAAAGTCCCGCTTTAGTATCGAGTCCGGTCCATACCAAGCTGAATAATTCCTCAGGACGATCTTTTCCACCGTAAGCCAAGCTGCCGCCGACATGCGGACAGCCGTCGAATTGCCAGCCGAAATCGCCGACTGTGCTTGCTTGATTCCAAGTCTTTCCTTTGTCGGTCGATTGAAGCAGCGCCATATCGCGCGGATTCATGTCCCGGTACAAGATATTCAAGTCATTTTCAGGCGATAAGACCAACGTATTCCAGCAACAGGAACAGGTCGAATCATCTAAGGTTCGCGCGTTGCTCCAGTTAATTCCGTGATCTTCGGATGTTGTATAACGCAAGCTTTGGTAACCGTTTTCTTCAGGGTCTTCCAGCCAGACAACATGAAACCGTCCTTTATCGTCGGCAGCGATATCGAGATGCGATTGGTCTCCAGCATTATTAGCCGCCGGATTCTTGCCCAAAGTCCACGTCTGTCCGTTATCGCTGGAATAGGCGCTGGTCATGGGGCCCATGCCGGGCAGTTCGCCGGACGTTTGCCAGACGGCGAGGACCTGATTATCTTTCGCAGCAATCTGAACGTCGTTTCCACGGCTAGCGATGGCGACAGGAAGCGTACTTAGGTCGACGGTTTCCTTCCAGGTAAGTCCGCCGTCGTCGGAACGGGAATAGCGTAATTTTATATGCTTATCTTTTGCTGAAGATTTACCCGCCAGTAAAAGGTGAACGGTAGTGTCGTCGGTATAAACGTCGAAAGAGGATAAGTCGTAAAATCCGAAAGTCGATGAGGAATAAGAAGATTTATTCGACGAATCCGCCGTGGTTTCGTTAGGAATGGAGAGTGATCGGTTAGAACAGCCGCTTGCAAGGGTAATAATGCATAGTCCGATTGCGGGTAAAAGTCTATTGATCCGATTAATTACCATAGTAGAGGCGTTTATAAATAGATCGGATCGATAGTTATTCAAAACATCTAAAAACATAATTTAATTCAGAATTTTCTTGAACATCGTTTCATAGTCTTCTCGAGACAGCACGCCGCTTACGCCTTCGCGCTCATGACTTTTGTTCAAAAAATACGTTCTCGGCAATTCACCGTACCATTTGGGATCGATTTCATAGCGTAATTTTTGCGGATTTTCGTCGGCAAAAATCCAGTTTTCAAGACCGCTTAGTTCGTTTTTTGCCAGAATTTGTTGCGCCTGTTCTGTAGCTGACGAATCGTCTGTCGATAGCATGATCATCTTAACGTTAGGATTCGCTTTGTGCATTTTATTCAGCAAGGCCATATCTTTCAAACAAGAGGAACAGGTGATCGACCATATAATCAGCATGAACGGCTTTTTTGCATTGCTTTCCAGTAATTGCCGATAACTGCCGGTGACAAAAGATTTTAAATCGGCTGGTTCTGCCTTAACGGATTGAGCTAGAAGGCTATTAAAGAGATAGCATAAAATGATTATAATTAAGCGGGGCATGATCGATTCTCGAATGTGCTGGAAAGTACAGATAATGTCATTATTGAACTGGCCTTATGAAGTCATAATTTCCCTTCGACTCCGCTCAGGGAACGCAATCGATGCGTTCCCTGAGCGGAGTCGAAGGGAGCCGACCTCTTTTAAACATTTAAAGACCGAATCTATAGTTTACTTTTGATGTGAACTCTAGCAAATAGTAATCTTTGAATAACACTCAGATAATTTCAAGTTAGAATTTAACGCGGACATCCTTTGTAGAATGTCCGCAGTCTTACTCTAGGTAAGATTAGAATTTTGCGGTAAAACCCATTCGGAAACTGACGGGTTCGACGGGATGGAAGTGGAAGTCGTTATTTGGGTCACCGTTAGGTGTTGGTCTGGATTCGTAAAAATAGGTTATCCCGTCGTCTTCGCGATCCAAAATATTATACACTTCCGCTTGGAAGCTGAGATTTTTATTGACTTCGTAACCAATTGTGCCGGAAACCAGTAAAGTTGATTGCGAGCGTTTAGCACCCGTGTCATCCAATGTGCGGGGACCAAAAAACGCAAGCGCGGGCCGCCGAAAAATCCTCCCCAAACGTCATGGAAGGTTGCGCCTGCAGCGATGACGGTTTCGACAGAGTTTGGAATATGATTACCTTCTACAGGATCGTTGTTTCTAAAGCGGGCATGAGAGAAACTTAGATCGGCATCAAAAGTTAACCAATCTGTTGGCGAATAATAGTTGTTAAACTCAAGACCGTACCTCCGGCTAGGGCGGCTAGCGGCTGTCGTACCGGCATCACCGACAAATAGTAACTCTGAATCAATGTCTAACCACCAAATCGCCAAGGTGCTCTGCAAGCCTTTAACCCAAGTGGTGCGCGTACCGATTTCAGCGCTGTAGGTACGTACCAACGGATCTGCGGGAGTGATGGGATTGCCTTCATCGTCTAATAGACCACCGTTAACCGGGTTTACCGTAGTATTTATGCCGCGGGCATCATTGCTGTGGTAACCCAAACCGCCATTTAGATAAAATTCGGTATCTGCCCACGGGCCGAATACTAGGCCGAGTTTGGGGCTGACTAAGCCGTCATAGGTTTCATTAGCATTCAGGGGTTGATTGCTTTTACTGACATCGAATCGAAAACCATCGAAGCGGACACCCAAGCTGGTACGAAACCAGTCGTTCCAGCGGGTTTTGTTTTCTGCATACGGGCTAATTGATGTTACCCAAATATTATCTTGTCGAGTGATGCCGTATTGCACCTGACCCTTGGTTTTGGTAAGGCCGTTTTGGATATTGTCGTTGCGAATTTGTAAGCCGAAGGTTGTTTCCGAATCAGCATCGCCAAGTTTGTGAAATATGGTGTGGTGGCCTTTAAAACCGCTAGTCCAGCGGTCATCAGGTTGACCGAATTGATCTCCGCATTTACCATCAGGATTAGGGTTTCGACAACCATTCGGATCAGTGGGAAATCCGGGAGGATTGTCGAGGAAATAGGTGAAATTTGAAAATAAATTAAGTTTGGAATAAACGCCGTAAGCCATCAGTTTAGTTTCACTTTCCGAATCCTGACGATGCCATTCACCGGTTAAGCTATAGCGTTGGCTATCACCGCCGTCGGTCGGGTCGAGTGCATCGAATCGACCGATCAAGCCGCTTTGTACCGCGCCTAGTGGGACTTGGTCGGTAGAGTTCCAGTCCGATTTCATCGCCATACCGGTTACACTCCAGCCGTGGTCTTCGAATTCTTCGCTATAACGAAGTACGCCGTTGAACTTCCAGTATTCGTTGCCGATAGTCCAAGGACCGTTATTGTGAACGGTTTCTCCGGCGTATAAAAAGTTACCGTCGCCTATTTTTTGGGAGCCTGCAACTAAACCGCGGTGGTAATCGAAGCTGCCACCGGTATATTTGACGATAGTGTCGGTCAAGCTATTGAAATAACGGATATTGGCAGAACCGGTACTGGAAAAATCGCCGTTTTCGGCATAATGGTTGCCTTTTTTGTAATCCAGGGTTTCAACCAGTTCGGGGATCAGAAAGTTGGTGTCGGTCCAGCCCTGACCGTGCGAATGCGACAATTGGTTAACCGGAACGCCTTCGATCTGGGTTAAAAAATCGGTGCCGTGATCGAGATTGAACCCGCGCAGGAAATACTGGTTGGCTTTGCCTTCGCCGCTGTGTTGGGTGGCAATCAGGCCGGGAACGGTTTCTAAAATTTCCGCCGGTCGGCTTAAGGGACGATATTTCAACTGTGCTTGCCCGATATTACCTTGCGAGGCGCTGTCGGCGATCCCAACCTGGGAATCGGCGCGTTCGACAATCGTCATGTCTTCAAGATTTATCGCATCTTTATCGGATTTGGACTCACTAATTTCAGTGGTTTCATTGGTGACTTCGATGCTACCGGTTTCAGGTTCAGTCGCATGAGCGGTGCTACCGATAAAAAAGGCAAAAATTAACGGCAGAAAACGTGACGTTAAAATGCCTGCGCCGTGCAGAATCAATGTTGCGATTACAAATCCGAACGTGTAAGAAACCAGACTGGCTGAAGCCGAAATCTCTTGGCCGTGAGCAAAACCGTGAAAAAAAGCGAAAAAAGCCACGATCAAAATATTGAGACGTGTACTGAAACGAACCTTGCGGGCGATAAAGCCGGAAAAAACAAGACCGGATAAAAGAACGATTATTTCGGCGCTGGGTAAATCGGTAGCCGCACCGGTCAAGCCTCCCAGCGTCATTACGCTGACAAAGGTTAACGGCAGCATCCAAACGGCTTTGCCGCGCATTTGCGCCGCCCAGATACCGACCGCAACCATCGTGATAATGTGGTCGAAACCTTGGAAGGGGTGATGAAACCCCATATTCCAGTCGCTGTTAATCGCAAGCCATAGGTCTGGAAATTTATAACTTGATAAATAGAACAAGACTGTAATACCCAGAGTCTGTAAACGTTTTTGCGGTCTCAAACTCAAGGTAATAGAATTTTTGATTTTGTGTTGCATGGAACTTCTCATGGTTTGGTTAGTGGGTTAAGTTTGTATATAAATGGCGGCGATGTTGTTAATTCGATTCTTGATGACTCTTTTACGAGTAGGAAGCCGATCAAAGTCGAAGGCTGCGGCAGAAGCCGAGCCGTATGGATGAAAAATGAGTGAGGTGGACGTTAAATAAACAGAGAAATTATGTTTATAACGTTCAGAAATCTGGAGGTTGTTTCCTGTATTAAGTCGATAACGAATGGCGCAACGATTTACAGGGCTAAAAGTAGTTTTGCAATAAGAACAATTGCCGAAAGTTAAGTTGGCAACGGTCATTTGAAGATAATATGCTTCAAATGATGAAATTGGGGTATGGCGGAAAAGCGAAGAGTTGTGCAGGAAAGCTCGATTTGCTGAAAATGCCGGCGGCGAGGTGAGTCCTACGCCGTTGCTGAGAAAATCCTTCCCAGGCGAATGGTTTATATCGGGATAATAGTGCTTAAATTCGATACGACTGTCGTGAATGTTAACTGAATAAAAATAACGTCTGTCTTGGCTCAAGCTTTCATCCGCAAGATCTAACGTTTTGTTCAAAATCAAGCCAAAATGAAAATGACCTATCGTGGAAGTCGATGATTTTCCATATCGACTCGTCAAATCATACGTTACCGTATGCCGGGTCGAATCGCTATTAATAATGTTAGTTTCTTGACGGTGATCGTCCGGACATAAGCGGTGGTCGGCAAGGGCAAATAGGGTTGCCGCATAGTTGCGCTGGCCGATTTTCTTTACCTGCAAGTTCCTTGAGAATCTTGGGACCTCTATATTGACGTGTGAAGCGTTTTTACTGCCTAAGCCTATCTTTGAATCAAATTGATTGGCTTGAGCCATGCTGGAAAAGAATATCGCCACAAGGCAAGTAATACTCAATACAACCAGCTTTGCTACAATGATACCGGCGCCGTGCAAGAGCAACGTAGCCAACACAAAGCCCAAGGTATAGGAAATCAAACTAGCGGATGTGGAAATTTCCTGGCCATGCGCAAAACCGTGGAAAAAGGCGAAAAACGCTACGATCATGACGCTGACTTGGGTGCTAAATCGAGTTCTTCGAATGATTAGTATGCTGAAAACGGCGCAGGAAAGCAGAATGAGGCCTTCGACGCTGGGAATTGCGAGTCCTGCAGCACCTGCAAGGCCGCCTAAACTCATTACGCCGACAAAAGCCAACGGTAATAGCCAAATCGCATGGCCTCTCAATTGAGCCGCCCAAATGCCGACTGTAATCATTGTTAGAAGATGATCCCAGCCCTCAAGCGGGTGGTGAAAACCCGATTTCCAGTCGGAATTTATTGCTGCCGGGAAGTTAAAGACCGACAGCGTAATTACGACCATCAATCCAATGCCCGCTAGCAGTTTTTGAGGGGATAATTCGAATAGTGCCGGTTTTTTATTATTCTTTTGCACTTGATCGTTAGTTTTAAATTAACTGATGACGTGACGTACGGTAAAGTTAAGATTCAATCCGATTATGACAACAAAAGATTGCTTCTTACAAGCGAAATTTTAATTTTCGAGTTGCCGTTTTGATCTATCTCAATTTATTGAATGAAATTTAATCCGAGAGGGATTGAAATTTTTCAAAACATGATAGAATCCCGCCCGGTTATTTAATTTGACCGCAACAATGCTATGCAACATACAAATTGAGGATTAGTCCATTATGAAAACCATAAAAACAATCGTATTATCTTCCCTAATAGCGCTATCAATGGGTGCATTTTCGACAGTCGCTTTCGCAGAAGTTGATCCAGGTAGAACTGCTTACGCACCTGCGGATGCTATTGACTTAGTCCTTGGGCAAATCAAGAAAGCTGAAGTGGCGATCCAAGAAGGAAAACCCGCTGCAGATGTCTATGCAATTATCAAACAAGGTACCGATTACAGTAAAGAAGTTAACGCTAACGACGTGGTTGATAGAGCACGTGCAAAAGCTAACGACATTCTGAAAAAAGCGCGTACAGCAGCAAAAGAAGGCGACTTGAAAACAGCAGCAGAATTTTTACCGCCAGCTGAAAAAGCATTTGCCGATCTGAAACCATTAATCTAATTTCAAGTTAAAACTGAATTTGGTTTCAACCTTACGGAATTTCGATAAATACAACAATAGGATTCCCTAAGACACAAGGATGTGTAGGAATACTCTAAAAATAGATAACGGTTTCGAGATATGCGTTATTTAATTAAGATCAGAAAATTGGAATTAATTTAATATTCCATGTATGTAGATTTTAGAGGAGGCCGCTGTAGCCTCCTTTTTGTTTTAAGTGACCCTAAAACTTAAAACAAGCCTAATTGCAATTGGGCGACTTCAGACATCATATCCCGTGACCAAGGCGGATCGAGTGCGATTTCTACCTCGACTTTGCCGACACCGGGTAAAGCGCGGATACACTTTTCCACATCGCCTTGAATAACCGGTCCCATTCCGCAGCCGGGCGCCGTGAGCGTCATAACCACATGGACATCGTTCAATTTAGGATTGCTGGAGGAAGGATCGACACGGCACTGATAAACAAGCCCCAGATCGACTATGTTGACCGGTATTTCAGGATCGTAGACGGTTTTCATAACTTCCCAGCAATTTCGTTCTACCGCTTCTGCGCCTATGTCGGACACTAAGGTATGAAGTTGGTGATGTTCCTTACCTAACGCATCGGCATCGATATTGGCAATTCGCACCATGTGACCGTATTCGGTGACAACCGTATAGTTATTGCCTAAGGCTTGATGAATGGTAACGATTTCGCCTTTTTTCAAGGTTGCGGCGTTGCCGTCCGGCACCGTAATTACGTTAACGTCTCGGGTTAAAACAACATCTTCTCTATCGGCCATAATCGTAACTTATAAATGAAAGGTTCTAGCATCAATGATTTGCCCCGTCACGCCTATACTCTTCGAGCTGAAGAGGTAACGATAGACCGGCGCTAAAGATTCCATTTTGGGCAATTTTAGTTTGTCTTCTGCCGGAAAAGCCCGCTTTCTTTGCGGTGAGTCGACAGGACCGGGAATCAAAATATTGACCCTGATTTTTTTAAAGGATTCAAGTTCTTCCGCCAGAATGACCGCTAAGCCTTCAAGCGCGATTTTAGATACGCCGTAAGCGCCTGCATAGGCACGGGGTAAACGTGAAGACGAATCCGACGTGAAAACAATCGAGGCAGTATTATTTTTCTGAAGGAGCGGCAATAAGACCCGGCACAATATAAAAGGCGCATTCAGATTGACATTCAGGGTATGTCCCCACTCTTTAGAACCTTGCACGGCTAGCGGTGTGAAACCGCTGAATTCGGCAGCAGAATGCAACAATCCATGCAGAGTGCCGTATTTTGCGTCTATTTTTTCTGCAAGCTCGTCATAGTCGTTCTCATTTGCGCCTGCTAAATCGAACGGATACATGATAGGTTCGGGAGCACCGGCCGACTTGATTGTATCGTACACCGCTTCAAGTTTCGGTATGCTTTTATCCAGCAAGATGATTTGCGCGCCCGCTTCAGCCAGTGCTTTCGCCGCCGTGCCGCCCAAGCCGCCGCCTGCACCGGTAATTAAGATAACATGGTCAGTTAAAGGCATATCGATAGACAGTTAAAAATAAACATGGCGAATCGGTCGTTTTATAAAGCCGCTATTGATTAACTTTCACGTTTGAAAGCGGCAATGTAATTGACATCGATGTCTTTACTGACACTAAACAACTTTGTAAAAGGGTTGTATTCAATGCCGACCATCCCCTGAAGCGACAGGCCGCAATGACGGGCCGATTTGGACAATTCCGACGGTTTTATGAACGTCTTATAATCGTGCGTTCCTTTTGGTAGCATTCTCAAAATATGCTCGGCCGCAACAATAGCTAGCAAATACGCTTTGGGTTTGCGGTTTAGCGTTGAAAAAAACACCATCCCGCCCGGCTTTACCAATGTGGCGCAGGCTTGAATAATCGACCCCGGATCGGGAACGTGCTCGAGCATTTCCATGCAGGTGACATGATCGAACGTCTCCGGCTGTTGACTTGCCAGATCTTCAGCGCTGATTTTTCGATAGTGAACCTTGATACCCGACTCAAGGCCGTGTAAATCGGCGACATCGATCAAATCTTCGCTAAGATCGATGCCCATCGCATCGGCGCCATGTTTTGCCAAGGCTTCGGTTAAAATGCCTCCGCCGCAACCGACGTCGACGATACGCTGGCCGTCGAGATTGATATAGCGTTGGATAAACTCCAAACGCAGCGGGTTGATGTCGTGTAAGGTTTTGAATTCGCCTTGGGGATCCCACCAGCGTTCTGCCATTGAACCGAACTTATTGATTTCGGCTGGGTGTACATTATCGATGGATGTCATGGTATTGTTTCAGTTTAATTGCGGAATATAGTTTACTCGATTACTGGGTTATTATCCATTTCGACGAATATCGTCTTCTAAACTTGCGATTGCCGAATTCATTCTTAAAGGCTTTATACGAAGTTTAGCGGTCTGTTTTACAGCTTAATTTGCGTCCTTCGGCATTTCCACCTTAAACCAAAACGCGTACAAGGCCGGTAAAAACAAGACCGTGAGTAACGTGGCAAAGGCTAATCCACCCATGATAGCTACGGCCATCGGGCCGAAAAACACGCTTCGAGTTAACGGTATCATGGCGAGTATGGCGGCAGCAGCAGTGAGTACAATCGGTCTGAATCGCCGTATAGTCGATTCAACAACGGCTTGCCAAGATGCAAGACCGGATACACGATCCTGGTCGATTTGATCTACTAGAATGACCGAATTGCGCATAATCATTCCGGAAAGGGCTATCGTGCCGAGCATGGCGACAAAACCGAACGGTTTATCGAAAAGCAGTAGTGCGACTGTAACGCCGATTAAACCTAACGGCGCAGTTAACAACACTAAAAATACCCTGGAAAAGCTCTGTAACTGAACCATCAGAATAGTAAGTACTGCCAGTAAAAATAGGGGGAAACCCGCCGCTACCGAAGCGCCGCCTTTTGCGGATTCCTCAACGGCTCCGCCGGTTTCTATGCTAACGCCTAACGGTAACGATGCTTTCAGTGATGTCAGCTTGTCTTCTATTTGTTGCGATACCACAGGCGCTTGAAGATCGCCCTGTAAATTGGCGCGAACGGTAATCGTCGGTATGCGGTTACGCCGCCAAATAACGCCTTGTTCGAATTCGGAACTTATCGCCGCAATTTGAGATAGCGGGATAGCTTTCCCGTTTTGCGTATTCATCATCATATCCGGCAGATGCGAAAGCCGCGTCCGTTCGACTTCGGGCGAGCGAGCAACCACATCGATCCGTTCGATACCTTCTCTGAATTCGGTAATGTAAAGTTCTTGCAACGCGCCATTCAGAACGTTAGCAATATCCACGGAGCTGATTCCCGCCATTCTAGCTTTCGCTTGATCGATTTCTATCTTGACGACTTTACTCGGTTCTTCCCAGTTAAGTTGGACATTAACCAAGTTATTATTTGCGCGCATGATGTCGGCAATTTGATGCGAAAGGTCGAAGATTTGCTTAAGATCGGTTCCCGATACCCTAAATTGCACCGGAAAACCGACAGGAGGACCGTTTTCCAAGCGTAAAACCGAGGCGCGTAGGGCCGGAAAATCGGTTTCAAATAATCTGAGCAGATCGCTTCGTAAAGCTTCGCGATCCGCTAATGTTTTGCTCAGAATCACCACTTCGCCGAATCCGCGATGCGGTAATTGTATATCCAGCGGTAAGTAAAACCGGGGCGCTCCCGTACCGATATAGGTCGCAAAATTTTCTATTCCGCGGTGTTTTGTATTCCAATCTTGTAACCAATGTTCCAGTTTTTCGACTTGTTTATCGGTTGCAGCATAAGAAGCCCCTTCGGTTAAACGTAAATCGATAATCAACTCGGGGCGGGTCGAGTCAGGGAAAAATTGTTGCTGCACTTTACCGAAACCGATAATGGCCAAAATGAAAAGCAAGACAGTAACCGCGATAACCGATTTCCGGTAGCGAACGCAAGCGGTGACAACCGAACGAAATGACCGGTAAAACGGCGTGTTATAGATGTCGTGATGATGATTGTCGTCTGTCGCCTCGACAAGGCTGAAGGTCTTTCTCAACCATGTTGTGAATTTGGATGGTTCCGGGACTTTTGTATAGTCAGGCAACAGATGAAAACCTAAATAGGGCACGAATACAACAGCGGCAAACCAGGAAATGGCGAGTGAAATGGCGGTAACCTGAAAGATCGAACGGGTATATTCGCCTGTAGACGAAGCCGCGGTCGCAATCGGTAAAAAACCGGCAACGGTCACCAATGTGCCGGTTAGCATCGGCATGGCGGTTGATGTATATGCGAATGAAGCCGCTTTAACTCTGTCCCAGCCTTGCTCCATTTTGGATGACATCATTTCGACGGCGATGATCGCGTCGTCGACTAATAAGCCTAGGGCTAATATCAGCGCTCCCAGCGAGATTTTGTGCAGACCGATGTTATTGAGCTGCATGATAGTGAAAGTGCTCGCGAGTACCGCCGGAATTGTGATGGCTACTACGATCCCGCTTCGCCATCCTAATGAAATTAAGCTGACGCCCAGGACAATAACTAACGCTTCAAGCAGCGATTTAACAAAATCGTTAACGGAATTGGCGACGATTTTCGGTTGTAACGTGACCGGGTTAAGTTCTAAACCGATAAGCAGTTGCTGTTGAATGCGTTCGATACTGTTATCAAGATCGTGACCGAGTGCGATGACATCGCCGCCGTCTTTCATACTGATACCCAATAACAGTGCTGGTTTTCCTTGAAAGCGAACACGGTCGTGCGGCGGGTTTTCATAGCCTCGATAGATACGCGTCACATCGCCCAGCTGAAAATCTTGGTTATTCGCACGCAGGCGCAATTCGCGCAAATCCTCCAATCGAGTGTAACGGCCCGATACGGCAATACGAATGCGTTCGTCACCGGTATCGAATGCGCCGCCCTGCACGACAGCATTTTGTAACTGCAAAATATTGATGAGTTGGGCAGTATTAAGGCCGATAGCAACTAGCTTGGTATTGGAAATTTCAATAAACAGCCGCTGTTTTTGTTCGCCGAAAAAATCGACCTTCGCAACATCTTTAATTTTTAGTAATTCGGTTCGAATCGAGTCCGCTTGCTTTTTCAAAGCGGCGTAGTCGAAGCCGTCGCCGGTTAAAGCATACATACTGCCGTAAACGTCGCTGAATTCGTCGTTGAAAGTCAGGCTTTCGATGTTCTGCGGAAGCGTATGCCGGATATCGCCGATTTTTTTACGTACTTGATACCAAACTTCGGGAATATCTTCGGAGAAAGTATTGTCTTTGACGATCAGGAAAATCATCGATTCGCCCGAGCGCGAAAAACTGTTTGTGTAGTCAAGATGCGGTACTTCTTGAAGTTTTTTTTCCAATTTGTCGGTGATTTGCATTTCGACTTCTTCGGCGCTTGCACCCGGCCAAGTCGTGTGTACCAACATCACCTTAAAAGTGAAAGGCGGGTCCTCGGATTGGCCTAATTGGGTATATGAAAAAAGTCCGGCAACGGTAAACACCAGCATTAAATACAGCACGAGGGCTTGATGCTTTAAAGCCCAATCCGATAGATTAAAACGGTTATATTCTGTGGATGAGGTGTTATTCTCGCTCATGGCGTAGCCTCTATTACAGGCTTCACTGCTTGATTTTTAACTAAGGTGTGGACGCCTACCGTTGCGATTTTTTCCCCCGCTTGCAGTCCGGAAATTACCGACACGCCGTTTTCAGTAAAGCCACCCGCGACGACTTCACGCGGTTGCGCCTTGTTATCGGCGTCTATAACCCATACAGAAGGTTTGCCGTTGAGTTCCGTTACTGCTGAATTAGGTATCAAGAAATTATTTTCAGTAGAAGTCGCCGCTGAGTTAAATCGCACCCGCGCAGTCATGCTTAATTTGACGGCATCATCCGCATCTTGGAGTGTGACTCGGACATTGAAAGCGCGGGTTGACGAATCTGCGGAAGGCGCAATTTCGCGTACTTTACCGGCATATATTTTTTCCGGAGATGCCCATAACTTTATATTCACCGGAATATTCAAACTAACTTCCGCCATTTTCGATTCAGGAACGGCAACCAAGACTTCGAGCAATTTTGTGTCCGCGATTTGGGCGATGACTTCACCGGCTTCGACGACTTGTCCGGGTTCTGCTCGAATCTGGGTGAGGATGCCGTCGCGGTCGGCTATTAGGTTGGTATATTCCGTTTGGTTACCCGCTACTTCCGCATTTGCTTTTTCTTGATCTAAGCGTGCTTTGGCGGTTTTTAATTCGGCTTTCTTGATATCCAGTGCCGATGCCGAAATAAAGTGTTTCGCAAATAGTTTTTGATAGCGGGTCAATTCCGCCGCAGCTAAATTAAGGCTGGCTTCGGCTGCGGTGACATTCGCTTGGGCTGAGGCAACGTTTAAATTTGTATCTGAAGGGTCCAGTTTGACAATGATTTGGCCTTTTTTGACCCTATCGCCCACTTCGGCTTTTCGCGCGATAATTTTGCCGTTGATTCGAAAACCTTGGCCGGATTCATAACGAGGCCGGACTTCGCCGACAAGCGACATCGCGTGTGCGGTCGCCTGATTGCCGACGACCATGACCAGCGCCGGACGTGGCAGCGGCGCGCTTGGCTGCGGTTTATCGCAACCAGTTATTAATGAGAGTAACAATAAACCCAGTCTATTGATTTTCATGTTATCGGTTTTTCGAATGATTAGTGGAGGATAAGTTAGCGTAGCAAACCCTGTAAGATCGCGTTTTGCATCGTATTTAATCGCATTTCCAGTGACGGCCACTGAATCCAGGTTTCGTGACCCAGTGTAATTTCTAAAGAACACACGCCATGAATGCTTGCCCATAAGGTCTGAGCAATTAATTCAAAATCGTTAAATTCCGGTTTGAATAAGCCGGCATCGAACGCTTCAAAGACTACTAATTTTAATTGGGCGTAAGCATCCTGTTCGGTATTGCCTTGTTGTATTTGCGTAGTTTCTAAATTACAGGGCGTTCTTGGCGTCATGAACATCAATCGATAATGGTTCGGATGTTGGAAAGCAAACTGTGCATAACCGTTAAAGAGGGCGTGTATGCGTGCGAGAAGGTCCGGGATTTTCATGATTTCACGCAGCCCGTTGGCGAGCGCCAAAAAATCGGCATCGCATAGTGCCTGTAATAAAGCGTCTTTATCCGCAAAGTAATGATATAAAGTCGTTGCCGAATAATTAATTTGTTTGGCAATTTCGCGCATCGAAACCGCTTCAATGCCACGTTCAACGAAAAGTGTTCTTGCCGAATCCAGAATGAGGAGGCGCAATTTTTCGCGTTCTTCCGGCGATTTAATTTTGGGAGGCATAGCGGAAAATATAAAAATTAACGTCGTTAAGTTAACATTGTTAATTTATAAAGTAAACGGTTTTGTCGTTGTTCAAAAGTCTAATAAAAGAAAAATTAAAAAAAGCGATTCAATGCAATAAAGAAATATGCGCAACAGGAAGAATGTTAGAAGAAGACTTGAAAAACTTAACATTAATGCTAGGCTTATTTTGAATTGAGTTTTTAGTATCGATTTACGCGAAACAGGGAAGGGCAAAAAACAATTTACAGTAAGCAGCTTCTAGCCTTAACGCTCCGCGTTATTTTCAATCATCGCTGATTCATCCAGGGAGGCTTTTCAGCTTAGCATCACTTCTTCGCTATTGAGGGCTTAATAATGGAAATAATTAATAAATATAAATGCTTAGTCGCTTTTGCTTTGATGATTTCAACCGGGGCGGGGTCTGGGTATGCCGATCAGAAAGCATCGACGGTTTACATCATTCATAATGTCACCAATGCAGTCACTCGAACGCAAGTCGCTAAAACCGGCGCGTTGGTATTAGAAGCCGGTCATAATTATATTTTAATCGAAGCAACACCGAGCGAGAAACGAGCCATTGAAGCGCTCGGGTTAACGCCGATCTTACCGACGCTGCCAGAAGCAAGGGCGTTAGCTTTTCCGCCTTCCGATTCGGCATTTCACGACTACAACGAAATGGTGGCTGAAATTCAACAAGCAGCGCTCGATCATCCCGATATTTTTCAGCTTATCAATATGGGGACCAGTCATGAGGGGCGTACGATTTGGGGCGGAAAAATATCGGATAATGTTGCGAGCGATGAAGACGAGCCTGAAGTATTGTTTACCCATCATCAGCATGCCCGCGAACATCTGACCGTCGAGCAGGCGCTGTATACCCTAAAAATGCTAACAGATGAGTACAATGTCGATCCTCAAATTACCGGCTTGGTAAACTCACGCGAGATTTGGATGGTATTCGATATGAATCCTGACGGCGGCGAATACGATATTGCGACCGGCACTTATCAGTCTTGGCGAAAAAATCGTCAGCCTAATGCCGGATCTACCTTTGTCGGTACCGATTTAAACCGGAACTGGGATTATCTTTGGGGATGCTGCGGCGGCAGTAGCGGGGTGACGAGCAGTGAGACTTACCGGGGGCCGTCTGCATTCTCTGCACCGGAAACGACGGTCGTGCGTAATTTTGTAAATAGCCGAGTCATCGGCGGAAAACAGCAGGTCAAAGTTGCTATCGATTTTCATACCTACAGCGAATTGATCCTTTGGCCTTACGGATATACGTTTACGGATGTGCCTGCCGATATGACGCTTGACGACCGGAATACCTTGGCTACGATGGGTGTTGCGATGGCAGCAACCAACGGCTACACGCCGCAGCAAGCGAGCGATTTATACATAACCGACGGATCGGTAAATGATTGGCTTTACGGTGTTCATGGCATCCTTAACTATACCTTCGAGATGTATCCGACAACATCTGCACTCGGCGGTTTTTATCCGCCCGACGATGTGATTCCGGTTGAAACGGCGCGTAATCGTAACGCTATCTTATATTTGCTAAGCCAAGCAGCCTGTCCTTACAGTGTCATCGGAAAACAAGCCGATTATTGCGATGTGACAACAACGGGATTTTTTAATCCGAGTGCGAATACCGCCGTTACGAGCGGAGCAGGCGACAATAATGGCTATGGGACAACTCCGGTTAATGCTTATAGTTTAAATAACCTGTTTGCAGTCGATACCAATAGCGGGACGACAACGAGCACATCTTGCACGAATAGCGGCAAAGACAAACATCAATATTATAATTTCAATATGACAATTCCATTCGGCGCTACGATTAAAGATATCGAAGTCCGGCTAAATGCGAAAGCGGACAGTACGGCAGGAACGCCGGTTATTTGTGCCGAACTGTCTTGGAATGGCGGCGTATCTTGGACTACGCCCGTATCAACAGGTGTATTGGGAACCGGCAGCAAAACCTATACTTTAGGCAGTCCCGATGTCAATCCTTTAACTTGGGGTAGAACTTGGTCCGATGCAGAGTTGACTAATAGCAATTTCCGGGTTCGTTTAACGAATGTTTCGAGTTCCACATCTCGAGACTTTTCGTTGGATTGGGTGACAACACGCGTTAGATATCTTCCTTAAAATAGAGGTTCGGCTTTACGGCTTATCGATAGTCTTGTCGAGCGCTCTGCGTTCGACAAGCTTCTTGGCTGCCAACGGAAATAGACCCAGCAAGATAAATGAACCGATAAGAAAAGGCGATGTAATATCCGATAGCGATTTAATACCGGCAAGTTGGGTTCCTGCGTTGACATAAACAAGCGTTCCCGCCAGCATTCCTATTTGACTGACCCAGTAGTACGTTGAGGTTTTCATGCCGGTAAGGCCCATTAACAAATTGATCCCGAAAAAAGGAATCAGCGGGACCAAGCGTAAGGTAAATAGATAATAAGCACCGTCTTTAAGGATGCCTTCGTTAATTTTGGCTAATTGAGCGCCGAATTTGCGTTCCACGCTTTCTCTAAACAAATAACGTGCTGCAAGAAAAGCTAATGTGGCGCCGATACTGGAGGCGAACGATACGATTACCGTTCCCCAAAACAGTCCGAATAGAGCGCCGCCCGCTAAAGTCAGGATTGTCGCGCCGGGTAGCGATAAACCGGTGACGACAATGTAGATTAAGCCGTAGATCAGTAATGTCCTCGTCGGATAATTGACATAATAAGAGACGATCGCATCCTGCCGGGCTTGTAAATTTGCTAAGGTAAAATGGTCGTCCCAATCGAAATAAAAAAAGAGGGCGAATAATAAACCGATGGCGATAAGTAACTGAGATCTGGACACTATCATTTTGTACTCCTTTAACTTTAAGGAATGTTCATTCACGTTCTCTTGAAGCAGTATATAAGTAATTGTACTGATTGTAATAGGCTTATGATTTTAATATCCTTGAACGCGAGTTTGTCTCAAATTTTTAAATTGGGCCGAAAATTTAAATTAACAAGAATTAACAGCGCAATGATATGGATTTGCTGACAAGACCTTCATTTATTCAAGCCATCGGTTACATTTCATCGAATAACGATCCTTTGCACACCTTGATTTATACGGAGATCAATCAAGCACCCAAGGTGGCTAGTTTATTGCAGGGCGTTAACGCCGAAGAAATGCTCATCAATGCCATACAGCAAGTCATTTATAATCGAGTTAAAGACATACCGAATGTCAGGATGGGCAAATTAGGGTGGAACCGCTTTGCCTTAATTTTAAAACTGCCTGTTCAAGAAAGTCTCGAAATTGCAGAAGACTTATCTCAATTGTTAGATCAGCAAACCATTGAAATCGAGGGTGTCTGTTATCATCCGAAGCTCATTATCGGTGTGACGCCTTTATCGCCCGAATACAAGACGGCGGAAAGAATTCTGGCTGCCGTGGATGAGGCCTTATTTCAAGCTAGACGAACGGGGAATAGTATCGTGAAACTGATCGAACACGACGATCCGATACTCCATGATTATTACGAATCCTTAAGTTTGTTGCCGGTTATTAGAGAAGGACTGGCAAACCGATCATTTGTTCTCTATGCTCAACCCATCGTACCCACTAGCGAAAATCAAAATGTTGCTAATAAATACGAAGTTTTGTTGCGATATAAAAATACGGAAGGGATTATCGATTCAAAAAGCCGGTTTTTGCAAACAGCGGAGTTATTTCATTTAAGCCGTGAAATCGATTATTACGTTGTGCATCAGTTTTGCAGGTACTTTGCCCAACAGCCCACCGATGCTGTTTTCGCGTTAAATATTTCAGGTAGCACTATACGTTACAGTCCATTCATCGATATTTTGGCTAAAGAGTTTAAACAATTTGGCGTTAATCCCAAGCAAGTATGTTTTGAGATTACCGAAAACGTAGTGGATCGGGATTATAAGCAAGCAATTGAATTTATGAACTTATTGAAAAATCAACTGGGTTGCCTGTTATCGTTGGACGATATCGGTATCGGATCGAGTAATTTGGTCAATCTATCGAAATTTAATGTCGATTTTTTAAAGATTGACGGATCTTTTATAAAGAATTTTTTGAATGACCCTTATTCGGAGCTAGTCGTTAATTTTGTGACTGCGGCAGCTAAACTTTACGGAAGGCAAACAATTGCGGAATTCGTCGAAAATGCAGAACAACTAGAGCGGCTTAAAATGCTAGGGGTCGATTATGCGCAAGGTTTTTTCACTGGAAAACCGGAGCTATTGTTTGATCCCCAGCTTAGTTAATCTCGATAGGACATAAGCTTAGAAGAAGCTAAGGAAACTTTGCAGTCGCCTTAGCATTCCTATCGAAAGTTTGCTACTTATTCAATAACTGTTTTACTTTCGCCATAATTCCGGTCGGATCGATACCTTGGTGCGGGAATTGCTCCCAGAGGCCGCCGCAACCTTCTTTATGAGTACCGATGTGGGCAAATTTCGGTGTCAGTCCGCGCTCTAACAACCAAGTGCCGTAGCGTGCGCCTAGACCAGTTTTACGGTTGAACGATTCAGCCACTAATACCATAGGAGATTTGCCGACTTTTTGCAGCATGTCTTCGTCGATTGCAGTCAAGGTTGGTTTGTTTATCAAGCCGACGTCGATACCTTCTTTTTTCAGACGCTCCACGGCATCTAACGCACGATATAAGGTTTCGCCGAATGCGATTATGTAACCGGCTGTGCCTTCGCGAATAACCTCGTCTTTACCGGGTACGAATTGGTAATTGCCGCCGAAGAACTCTTCGCCTTTTTCGTTTAAGATTAACGGGACTTTAGAGCGGGTTGAAAAGATAAAACGTAAGCCAGGATCGAAGAATATTTTCTTAACAACCGCTTTCATTTGATTAGGGTCCGCTGGGAAATACAATCCGGTTGCATACGCATCATCCAAACCGTTATCGGCAAACATGTTGTTCAAACCGAAATGGCAAGTGTTATCCGCCATGTCGTCGATGCCGGAATGCGAGAAATGGCTCAGCACGTTGGAGTTGTTCAAACGCGCCATCGTAATTTCGGACATTAGCATTTCGAGGAATGCGCTGAAGGTGCCGAAAATACCTTGCTTGCCAGCTTCCATACCGAAACCGGCGGCGGCTGAGAAGTTACCGCGTTCCATAATTCCGGAAGAAATAAAGCTTTCAGGGAATGCGCTGTGGATTTTGTGTAATCCGCACGAACCTTCCAAGTCGGAGTCGATAACGCGGACTTTTTCTTTGCGGTCCGCTTCGCTCATGCCCTTCATGACTTCAACAACGGCATCGCCGAAAACGTTACGGTTGGCGTCCCATTTGTCGCTGGAACCCAGGAAGGTATCAGTCATCTTCGGCGCAACAACACCTTTGAGGAATTCGACTGCGTCAGTGTGGCCGCGTGTTTCTAAATATTCCAAAGCAACTTTTACGGAAACAACGTCATGACCGTGTGTCGACCCTTCCAAGCCGACGATGCCGGGACACATCTTACGGTGGTTGATGACAGCAACCGGACCTGGAGTAGTGATAGCTTTACAAATATTGGCATACAAGCTATCCAGATCTTCGCCGTCGCCTTCAATTACGGTTAATCCATGACCTTCCAAGGTTTTCGCAGTTGAGCAGCCTTTCAGGTAGTGGGAGGGATGACCGGCGATAGTGACATCGTTGTCGTCGATTATCAATTTAACATTTAAGCCTTGAGCGACAGCCAAACGCGCCGCTTCGGCATCGTCGCCTTCTTGTTGCGAGCCGTCTGAACCTAAGCAGAACAAGACTTTATTCGGATTTGCAATTGCAACACCGTTAACATAAGGCCACATGTGACCTAAACGGCCTGAGCTGAATTTAACGCCAGGTGTGAAACCTAATTCAGGATGGCCCGGCAGATGCGAATGTGCGGCGCGGTATTGCGTCAGTTTTTCGGCAGGCATCGCGCCGTTTAATACCGACATCAGGTATTGGGTGGCAACACGGTGACCGGCTTCATCGAAGAATGTCGGTATGAATTTGTCGGATCCACGGAATAGCGCATCCATAATCATGACTTCAGGTACGGTATCGTAAGGTCCGCCGGTATGTCCGCCTACCCCGCGCGCTGCGCCGGTGGAGGTGAAAAAAACAATAGCATCGCGGCAAAGCTGAATGTTGTATTGTAAATCTGCTTTTTGCTCAGGCGTAAGTTTGCTATTGCTGGCATCCAAGCTGATACGTCTATAAGAGCCAAGGTCGATTGGAAATGTGGTCATATTATTTTTCTCATGTGTTAAATAGTATTCGTAATTATCGTTGTATAAAAGGCAAGACAATGACAACTATCGTAGTATTTGATTGGCCGGGTTTAAGCTAAGAGAAAGCTTATCGGAACCCACTTCTTCAACGCTTATGTTCTCAAAATTACTCGCTTGGGTAAAGTTTTTCCGTTCGTTGTAGGGCAATGTTTTTTACTATAGGCAAAATATTTTCAGGCATAAAAAAACCCTGACCGTTTCCGGTCAGGGTTTCTAATTAACAATTAATCAGGAAAGATTAATTTTAGTTAGGCAGTGCGAATACAGTGAATGTGCCGCCTAATTTGGTATAAGAGTTCAAACTTCTGTAAGCACCGACAGCGCCTAAGCCTTCAGAATTTGAATCGTCTTTACCGGTGTCGAGACCGGCCGCGATACCGATACCAGCCCATCCGCCGATACCTGACAATACGCCGACATATTGTTTGCCGTTGTATTTCCAAGTATTAACGTTACCGATAATGCCGGAAGGGGTTTTGAATTTATACAATTCTTTACCGGATTTAGCATCAACTGCTTTCAAGTAGCCTTCCAAAGTACCGTAGAATACAACGCCGCCAGCGGTAGCAACTGAACCAGACCATACAGAAAATTGCTCTTTGTTAGACCAAGCAATTTTACCGGTTTTGGCGTCATATGCAGTGAATTGACCCAAGTTGGAGGTGCCGTCAGGTTGCCCCGTCATAACGTCAGCGCCGGCAGGCATCATGGTCAAGGTTGCGCCTACATAAGGTTGACCTGCTTTGTAATCAACTGCGAATGGTTCGTAGTTCATACATAAGTGGTTGCCTGAGACGTAGAACAAGCCGGTTTGAGGCGAGTAAGAAACCGGTTGTTGGTTTTTACTTCCCAACGCAGCAGGGCAGACGCCTTCAGTGTTGGTGTCTTCACCGTTTTGTTCGGTACTGTATTTAGAAACAACTTGTGGACGACCGGTATTCATGTCGACATGCGTTGCCCAGTTGACAGATTTGTCGAATTTTTCGGCAACAAGCAATTCACCGGTTTCACGGTCCAAGGTATAACCGAAACCGTTACGGTCGAAATGCACGATAGTTTTATGCATTTTGCCTTTGACTTCTTGGTCGACTAATACGGTTTCGTTGATACCGTCAAAATCCCATTCGTCGTGAGGAGTCATTTGGTAGACCCACTTAACAGCGCCAGTGTCGGCATCACGTGCCCACAAAGACATGGACCATTTGTTGTCGCCAGGACGTTGTACTGGGTTCCAGGTCGAAGGGTTGCCTGATCCGTAGTAGACCAAGTTTAATTTTGGATCGTAGCTATACCAGCCCCAGGTTGTACCGCCGCCGATTTTCCATTGATCGCCTTTCCAAGTTTTGATGCTTGAATCCGCGCCAACTGGGGTAACTTTACCGTTTTCCCAAGTTGTGGTCGAACTAGAATTAATCAGGGTGTCTGAATCAGGACCCATACTGTAGCCTTTCCAAGCCAGCTTTCCGGTCCGTGTGTTATAGGCTGCCAAGAAGCCGCGAACACCGAATTCACCGCCTGAAATACCGGTTAGTACATTGTCTTTAACAACGATTGGAGAAGAAGTGTTGGTCATACCCAGTTTAGGATCGCCGTTTTGTACACTCCATACTCTTTTACCTGTTTTCGCATCTAATGCTGTTAGAACGGTATCTGATTGCTGCAGGAATATTTTGCCGTCGCCATAAGCCAAACCGCGGTTAACGGTATCGCAACACATAACAGGAATGGTTACATCAGCGTCTTGAGTCGGGGTATATTCCCAGATGACTGATTGAGTTTTTGGTCAATCGCATACACCGTATTGGGGAAAGGTGTATGGATATAGATGGTATCGTCAACAACGATCGGGCCGCCTTCGTGACCACGTAAAACACCGGTTGAAAAAGACCAAGCGGGTTGCAAGGTCTTTACGTTGTCAACATTGATGTCTGAAAGTTCGCTGTAGCGAGTACCGGCATAGTTACCACCCCAAATTGCCCAGTTACTTGGGTTTTTTGTCAGTTGTTCAACTCCGCTATTTGCTGTAGTAATTGCTGGCGCAGCCACCAACGCGGCTACACTCGATGCAAGTAGCCAGTTTTTAAGAGGCTTCTTCATATTTTAGTTCTCCTGATATCTTGTTAGTTAGACAAAATACTGATTATGATTTTTTTAAGACTAATATTAGTTTTTGGGGTGATCATCTCATCTCCTCGAGTACAGGAATTTTTCACGCCACGTACTAGATTTAATTATTTTGATTCAAAAGTCAACTTTTAATGTCGCACCTGTTGCTACTCCATAATTATAGCGTCATCCAGGCCTTTATTTGGTAAGGATAAACAGTTAAAACCTTTCTATTCGATAGCCGCTTTCTTCCCATATCAAGGCCTGTCCTTCGATATTTGTCCAAGCCGCCAAAACAAAACGTTGCGCAGGTTTGCCGTCGATTTCGAAGTTATGCACATTAGGACGATGCGTATGTCCGTGAATCAAACGGAAGCAGTTTTGGCAGCGCATCGTTTGGATGAGGGTATCTTGATTGACGTCCATAATTTCTTGCGATTTATTGCGCTTATGGAAGAAGCTGCGAAGCCGGTACCAACGCGCTGCAAGCAATCTGACGATCAAAGGTTTTGACAACACGTTTTGCTGCCATTCGATAGCTCGCGATTTCATGCGAAACGCTTGATAGGGCAAGTCGTCCGTGCAAAGTAAATCGCCGTGCATGAGCAATGTGGGTACGCCGAATAAGTCGATTACGGATGTATCTTTCAACAGAATGACGCCTGTTTCTTTACAGAATCGCCGACCCAGCAAAAAATCGCGGTTACCAAGCTGCAAATAAACTTTGGTGCCGGAATTAACAAGATGACTTAGCGCGCTTCGAACTTTGTTGTTGGGTGGACTCCAATCGTCGTCGCCCACCCAGGCATCGAAGAGGTCGCCTAGTATGTAAAGCTCGGCAGCCTTATGCGTCCGGTTTTCTAGAAAATCGAGAAATTTTTTGGTAATTTCCGGTTTATCCCAGGCGATATGTAAATCCGAAATAAACTGGATCTCGGTTTTCATCGCAAACTTAAAATATAAACATAAGGCTTGGTGAACATCTTAATTGATTCGGTCAATTAAAGTCTGAAGCGTTTGTGCTGAGCCAGTCGACGCACAGTTCATCTTTCGATAGGCTCAAAGCGAACGGGACTTAAGACTTCTCAGGGCCGATTCTGTAATTTATTGCACAACTTCCGCTTTCTCAATCACGATGTCGGTTTTAGGCACATCTTGATGTCCGCCTTTATTGCCGGTAGGTTGTTCGGCCATCTTATCGACGATATCCATGCCTTCTACCACCTCACCGAACACAGCATATCCCCAGCCGCTAGGTGTAGGACTGGTGTGATTAAGAAATGAATTATCTTTATAATTAATGAAGAATTGCGCGGTTGCCGAGTTAGGATCGTTAGTCCTAGCCATTGCCAAAGTTCCTCGTTTGTTAGTTAGGCCGTTGTCGGCTTCATTTTTGATAGGGCTATGAGTTGATTTTTGGTTAAAAGATGTGTCGAAACCGCCGCCTTGCGCCATAAACCCTCTAATCACACGATGAAAAATAGTGCCGTTATAAAATCCTTCATTGACGTAAGTCAAAAAATTCGCAGAAGAAACGGGCGCTTTGTCGGTGTTAAGTTGTACAATTATTTGACCTAGCGAGGTGGTGAATTTAACTTTGGATGCAGGTGAAGTCATTTTTTTTTCCGTTGCCAATGATGAAGTTGCGCACATGCACAACATGATTGAAAGTATCAAGGTACGCATTGCCGATCTCATGTGAAGTTTAAAGAGCTCGAATTTTATGTGTTTTTAGCTTGAAAGAGAAGTGTAAATCTTGTTAGATTTCCTGCCTTTTTAACGATTGCCGCCTTCAAACCAAATTAATTTGTTGATGATCTTAAGAGAGTCCCTTGAAAATTTATAATACCCTGACCCGCAAGAAAGAAGAATTTCAACCGCGTGAAGCGGGCAAAATCGGCATTTATGTGTGCGGAATGACCGTCTACGACTACTGTCATATCGGTCATGCCCGCGTGATGGTGGTATTCGATACGGTAGCCCGTTATTTTCGTTATAAGGGATACAAACTGACTTATGTGCGAAATATCACCGATATCGACGACAAAATAATCAATCGAGCCAACGAAAACGGTGAAGACTTTACGGCGCTAACACAGCGATTTATCGATGCGATGCACGAAGACGAACAGGCATTGTCGGTGTTGCCGCCAGATGTCGAACCCCGTGCGACCCAATCGATTCCGTCAATTATAGCGATGATCGAAACGTTAATTGTCAAAGGGTTGGCCTATGTAGGAACTAACGGCGACGTATTTTATTCAGTTAATAAATTCAAACCTTACGGTAAGCTTTCCGGCAAAAATCTAGCCGACCTGCAAGCAGGCGAGCGCGTCAATGTCGACTTCGCAAAACAAGATCCCGTGGATTTTGTTCTCTGGAAAATGGCGAAACCGGGCGAACCCTATTGGGAATCGCCTTGGGGCAACGGCAGGCCTGGCTGGCATATCGAATGTTCGGCGATGTCGACTTGCTGTCTGGGCAACCATTTCGACATCCACGGCGGCGGCATGGATTTACAGTTTCCGCATCATGAAAACGAGATCGCCCAGTCCGAAGGAGCAACCGGTGAAACCTTTGTTAATGTTTGGATGCACAACGGCTTTGTGCGGGTCGACAATGAAAAAATGTCTAAGTCGTTGGGGAATTTTTTTACTGTACGGGAAGTTCTAAAGCAATATCAACCGGAAGTCATTCGGTTTTTTATCTTGCAAAGCCATTATCGCAGTCCGCTGAATTATTCTGATGAGCAATTAAATGATGCCAAGGCAGGTTTGACTCGATTGTATACGGCGCTTCGGGGTGTTGAGATTAATGATGCTGCGTTAGAGGATGAATACAAAAAACGCTTTGAACAAGCAATGGAAGATGATTTTAATACTCCTGTTGCATTATCGATATTGTTTGACTTGGCGAAAGAGTTGAATATTGCTAAAAAAGAAGGAAATCAGGAAAGGATAAAAATGGTTGCGATAACTTTAAAGTATCTGGGTGGTTTGCTAGGAGTTTTATTTTACGGTCCTGAGGATTTTCTTAAGCAAGAAATAACCGGCGGAGGGGAGTTAAGGCTTCCTCTTCCGTCTGTGTCCGGTGATGGAACAGCTGTAACTTTCATTGATAAACAAATTCAAGCTCGAGTTGATGCCAAAAAATCAAAAAATTGGGCATTAGCCGATCAAATCCGTGACGAATTAAAGCAGCAAGGCGTTATCCTGGAAGATAAGCCTGATGGCACGACAACTTGGCGGCGTGAATAAGCTATTGATTTTATTAAATAATGAGCATCAAAATTTATGATAATCAATGCCTGATAATCGAATAACGTATAATTTTTTCAAATAATGACTGAAATCAAAGACCAACCCATCCAAAACTTCCTAGACGAACTCGCCAGTAAATCTGCCACACCCGGTGGCGGTAGTGCCGCCGCATTTATGGGTGCGCAAGGCGCTGCCTTGGTGAGCATGGTTTGCCAGTTAACCATCGGTAAACCGAAATTCGCGGAAGTCGAAGCAGAGTTGCAAGAGGTGCTGGAAAGAGCGGAAAGCCTACGCGCCGAATTGACCGATCTCATCAAAGCAGACATCGACGTTTTTAACCGATTAATGTCCAAATACGCCCTACCTAAAGAAACGGATGAAGAAAAAGCCATACGTAGTGAAGCGATACAAGACATTTTAAAACAAGCGACCGAAGTGCCGTTACAATGCGTTCATGCTTGTTTGAAGATCATACAGCTCAGTCAAATTGCCGCAGAGAAGGGTAGTCCGGGCGTGGTAAGCGATGCCGGCGCTGCCGTCATGTCGGCTTACGGCGGACTAAAAACATCCGCTTTAAATGTCTATATCAATGTCGGCAGTTTGAAAGATAAAGACTTTGCTGAGGCTAAGCTGGCCGAATTGGAAGCAGCAGTAACGGGTATAGATGACGTTGTAAACAAAATCTACGAAACCGTTAAAAATAGACTTTAATTTAACCTAATTGAAAAAACAATTGACGATTACCGCCGCCATCGTTATCATACGCAGCTCTTTAAGGGCGGTTGGCGAAATCTACAGTCACTGTTAAAGCAATCAATCGTTAAAGAAATTGTCGGGGTATAGCGCAGTCTGGTAGCGCGCCTGGTTTGGGACCAGGATGTCGGGGGTTCGAATCCCTCTACCCCGACCAGCTTTGCGCTCGTAGCTCAGCTGGATAGAGCATCGGCCTTCTAAGCCGAGGGTCGCAGGTTCGAGTCCTGCCAAGCGCGCCATTCCTTGAATATTCCATTTCCTATGGTGAGCGTAGCTCAGTTGGTAGAGTGCAGGATTGTGATTCCTGTTGTCGCGGGTTCGAGCCCCGTCGTTCACCCCATTAAAATCAGCAGCTTATAATAAAATTGTTGCCTAAAATTTATCTCAGGTAACAAAGCTGGTAACAAACCAGTTATTCGCTAGAGGGTTCTACCGTCTTTAGTTTCACATCATATATGTTTAACATAGATACGTTTATATGTCCGCTCGCGTCCTGTTTATTGCCGGGTGTATCGCTTACACCTTTGCGTTTTAAATCGTGGAAAGTAAATCGTGTCCACTGAATCCCTGATCGATCTGCTTCCGCTTGTGCTGTGTTCGTGATTCTGCCAATAGCTGTTTTCAAGCTCGATACTTGTATGAGGTCGCCGGTTCGTTCAGAAATAAAGACAATACGGTCGTAAGCGTTCTGACGAGTCGTCTTAACAATTAAGTGATAATCTTAGAAGTTCGGGGGCATCGTCGACCTGCATATAAATATGAATCGAATTTTTTTAACACAAATGTTTATATGAACATGAGACCTTTGCACAAACAGCAGAAACTGCTGTTGAATGGTCGTTAACTGACGTTCAGGTTTTCATAAGCCGACCTTTAGTCTAAGTAGACAGGCACTCTATCAGGGAAAAACACTAACACGAGTAACCATTGATCGATATCACGAATATAAATTTGCCTGCCATTAAAAAATCGCGGTTTGAAAATGTTTTCAATCTATCTCATTTAATTTAAGCCAAGACTGTTGGCAACCCAGGTCATTCCCTATTTGGAAAAAGCTTAGTCCTGTATTGGCGTAGGAAACTAGTCCCAGGCGTCTACCATACACCGTATATACGGGGAATAATCGGGATAAGCCTATTAATGGGTTAAGGGGTTTTTATATTCAACCTTTAAAATAGTGATAGATTTTCAAGGTGAACTAAAAAAATCAAAGTTATCGTTAGCAATCCCTTAAATTTTTTATCTTTCATCAATACTCACCGGAACTAAGTTGGAGATAGCGGAAGAAATTGAATAAAGCTGTTGTTAAAGATACTGATTATCTTTGATTAATACTTGGTTATTAAACAACTAACCTGTAAAAAATCTATCCCGGTCAAAAAAGGTGTGTGACTGGAGACATTGAAAATAAAGCTGTATCAAAACCGCTTAATTGCTTTTACTGAAGTAAAGCAAAATACCCGCAAACCCCAATACCAGTAAAGGCACCGCAAAAAAACCGTGTTGCGGGCCGTCGGAATTAGTGCCGCAGCGTTTAAATGCGGGATCGTTCGATTCATTATAGTGCCTAGTATTTTTTAATGGGAACGGATCTTTGGTAAATTCGCTAGCGGTTGCAATAGGTCTTTGGTTGGCTGCTACAGTATTAGCCGAAAGGGGTAATGCTTGTAAAAGAAAGATAATTGAAATTATTTTTAGTGAATTGTATGTCATTGTGATGTCCTCGTTTAGAAAAAATGCGAGATCGAATAATCGTTTTGCCGTGTATATAATAGCGATTGCTAATTAAATCGCCTTTATCCCGGTAAAATCAAGCGATTTTCCAATTTAAAACCTCCAGCGCTTTGAACGGAGTAATAGAGATAGCATTTTCTTGATAATTCGCCGGAATTTCCCAATCAATCTTTTCTAAGGTTATGGTGCCAGTATTTCTCGGCAGGCTGTAAAAGTCGGCGCCGAAAAAGCTGGCAAAGCCTTCCAATTTATCTAAAGCATTCGCCGATTCAAACGCTTGCGCATACAGCTCCATAGCAATCGGTGCGCTGAAACAGCCCGCGCAGCCGCATGCATTTTCTTTTAACTCCGTTAAATGCGGGGCGCTGTCCGTACCTAAAAAGAATTTAGGGTTGCCGCTCGTTGCGGCCTTAACCAACGCTTGGCGATGCTGTTCGCGTTTTAATACAGGTAAACAGTAATTATGCGGACGAATACCGCCGACCAGAAGAGCGTTGCGGTTATAGAGCAAATGCTGCGGCGTGATGGTCGCCGCGACATTGACGTCGACGGATTCGACGAATTGCACGGCTTCGGCGGTTGTTACATGCTCCAGCACCACGCGTAAATTTGGAAATTCTTTCACAATATCGATCAGGTAGGTATCGATAAAAACGCGTTCCCGGTCGAAAATATCGCACTCGGCATCGGTGACTTCGCCGTGAATCAACAACGGAATACCGTATTTTTCCATGGCTGCAAACAAGGGATAGATCGCTTTAATATCGGCAACGCCGGAATCGGAATGTGTTGTAGCGCCAGCCGGATAGAGCTTGAAGGCATGGACATACTCTGATTCGGCGGCATTCTTGATTTCGTCAATCGATGTTGAGGCAGTCAAATAAAGCGTCATGAGCGGTGTAAACGCCCAACTGGCCGGCAGGGCAGCAATAATTTCTTCGCGATAAACCAGCGCTTGTTCCACGGATACGACCGGCTGTTTCAAGTTGGGCATGATAATCGCACGGGCGAATTGTTTTGCAGTGTAGGGTAAAACTGTTTTCAGCAGAGCGCCGTTACGAACATGCAAATGCATATCGTCAGGCCGGGTGATGGTTATTGTTTTCATTATTGATACGCAGTCTGTAAAATAAGGCTATTTTAGCGCCAAGTGTCTTGAAAAAAGCAATTCAATCCCCATTAGACACTGGATGAATCAAATAATGATGGAGTTATTTCTATGCCTATTTACGAATATCAATGTCAATCTTGCGGACATGTTTACGAAGCCATACAAAAAATCAGCGATCCGGCCTTAACCGATTGCCCAGCCTGTAACAAACCCGATTTAGCAAAGAAAATATCGGCGGCAGGATTTCGTTTAAAAGGCGGCGGTTGGTATGAAACCGACTTCAAAAGCGGCACAAAAAAGAACGTGGCCGGTGATACAGCTTCATCCACAACGAGTTCCGGTACATGCTCCGGCACCTGTGGGAAGTCGGCATAATTAACAATAAAACATAAACTTTAATATTAAAGGGACAACAGAATGCGTACCCACAAGTGCGGCGAATTAAACAAACAACAACTCGGTGAAACCGTTACCATTAACGGGTGGGTACACCGGCGCAGGGATCACGGCGGGGTCATCTTTATCGATTTACGGGACAGGGCAGGGCTTGTGCAAGTTGTGGTCGATCCCGATGTGGCCGATGCCTTCTCCAAAGCCGAGCATGTCCGTAGCGAATATGTCTTGGAAATATCAGGTATCGTCCGCGATCGTCCGACCGGCACGACCAACCCGAATATGCATTCGGGCGAAATTGAAATTCTGGCGAAAAATATCGTAGTGCTGAACGAATCGGAAACTCCTCCGTTCCCGATTGAGAGTGAAATCGAAGTCAACGAAGAATTACGGTTGAAATACCGTTATATCGATTTGCGCCGTGTCGCGATGCAGGAAAAAATGAAAGTCCGCCGCGATGTGGCGCGAGTCTTGCGCAATTTCCTGGACGACAACGAGTTTTTCGAAATCGAAACGCCTTATTTAACCAAAGCAACGCCTGAAGGCGCGCGCGACTACATCGTACCGAGCCGTACGCACGAGAACGCGTTTTTCGCTTTGCCGCAATCGCCGCAGCTTTATAAGCAAATCCTGATGATTGCAGGGATGGATCGATATTATCAAATCGTGCGTTGTTTCCGCGATGAAGATTTACGCGCCGATCGTCAGCCCGAATTCACTCAGCTCGATATTGAAACCTCGTTCATGAACGAGGACGAAATCATGACGATCATGGAAGAAATGATCCGGCAATTGTTCGCCAAGATCATCAATGTGCAACTGGACGCTGAATTCCCGCGCATGAGTTATCAGGAAGCGATTTCCAAATACGGCATTGACCGGCCTGATTTACGCATACCGCTGGAATTAGTCGATATTGCGGACGATATGAAGGCGGTCGATTTCAAAGTATTCTCCGCACCCGCAAACGATCCGAAAGGCCGCGTGGTGGCGATGCGCGTACCGAACGGCGGCGAAAAGCTCAGCCGGAAAGATATCGACGATTTAACCAAATATGTCGGCATCTACGGCGCTAAAGGCTTGGCTTATATTAAAGTCAACGATCTGAATGCCGGACTCGACGGATTGCAATCGCCGATTGTTAAATTCGCGCCTGCCGAAGTCTGGGCAAGCGTCATGCAAAAATGCGGCGCGCAAAACGGCGATTTAGTCTTCTTCGGCGCGGATAAAGCCAGCATAGTCAACGAGGCGATGGGTGCGTTGCGCGTGAAAATCGGGCACGATCTAAACCTGCTCGAAGGCGAGTGGAAACCGGTTTGGGTCGTCGACTTCCCGATGTTCGACTGGGATGAAAAAGCCGGACGTTTCAATGCCATCCATCATCCCTTCACCGCGCCAAGCTGCTCGGTGGAAGAACTGGTCGCTAACCCCGGCACGGCCTTATCCCGCGCCTACGATTTGGTGCTGAACGGCACCGAAGTCGGCGGCGGCTCCATCCGTATCAACCGCCCCGCCATGCAATCGACCGTGTTTGAAATCCTCGGCATCGGCGAAGAAGAAGCACGGGAAAAATTCGGCTTCCTGCTCGACGCCCTCAAATACGGCGCGCCGCCGCACGGTGGATTGGCCTTCGGCATGGACAGGCTGGTTATGCTGATGACCGGATCAACCTCCATCCGCGATGTTATCGCCTTCCCGAAAACCCAATCGGCGGCGTGTCCGTTAGTAAGTGCACCCGCCGTCGTACCGGAAGCGCAGTTGAAGGAGTTGGGGATTAAGTTGATTAAGCCAGCGGGGAAAGAAAAAGCGTAAGTTAGGATAAGCTTAAGAACCCCAACAAAAAAATTAGTTGTCATGTTGGGGTTTGTACCTCACCCCAACCTACGCGCTTAGTCGGTTTCGCACTGCTCGTCGTGATCTTGCCCTGATTTCACGGACACTCCACTAAGCGATTTTTTTGGCTTCAAACGCTTCCGGGCTGAGATAGCCCAGTTTTGAATGAAGCCGTTTGCGATTGTAATATACTTCGATATATTCGAACACCTGGGACTTGGCATCAGAACGGGTCTTAAAGCGTTCACCATGAATAGCTTCGACTTTGAAACTGTGGTTCCAGCTTTCCATGGCGGCGTTATCATAACAGTCGCCTTTTTTACTCATGCTGCAAATCAGCTGATGTTTTCTGAACAGCGTTTGGTAAACGGCTGAACAATATTGGCTGCCCCGGTCAGAATGAACTATCACACCCTTCGGCATCTTCCGATTCCATAACGCCATGATAAGGGCATCGCACACCTAAAGTTGCCGTCATGCGCTCGGCGATTGCCCAGCCAATGACCCGCCTCGAATAAAGCTCAAGCACGACCGCCAGGTACAGCCAGCCTTCGTCCGTCCAGATATAAGTGATGTCCGACACCCACTTTTGGTCGGGCTTGGCTGCACTGAAATCCTGACCTAGCAGATTGGGCGCAACCGGCAAGGAATGCTTGCTGTTGGTGGTCGCCTTGTATTTCTTGGCCGCCTTCGCCCTAAGGCCATTGATCCGCATGATCCGGGCGACGCGGTGGCGGCTCGCCAAAATGCCTTCGGCCTTAAGCCTGCGGGCGACCCTGGGCGCACCGGGACGTCCTTTCTCGTCATCGAAAACACGCTTTATTTCAATCTTAAGCGACTGGGTCGCTCCCCTGCAGAATGTGGCCTGCGTTCCCAGGCGTAATAGCCACTGCGCGACACCGACAGCAGGCGGCACATCATGCCCACCGGGAATTGCGTTTCATTAGTCTTGATCATGGCGTACTTCACTTGGGCAGTTTCGAAGTACGCCGCCGCCTTTTTAGGAAGGCAACCTCGTCTTCCAGGCGGGCGTTTTCACGCTTAAGCCTAGCCATTTCAGCTTGCTGGAGCTTTTGCTCTTCAAAGGGTTGCCCTGTTTGCCGACGTTTTGCACGCCAGGCATACAAGGTCGCCTCTGTAAGCCCTAAATCTTTCGATACCGTCGGAATACCGTCCCGATCAGCACGTTCCAATGCTTGCTCTTTAAACTGTGGCGTGTATTTGTTTCGTACAATCTGTAGGTTTGGTTCTTTTTTGGTTTTCATTATTCACCTCGGTTTTAGAGATTACTCTCTTAGCCGAGTGTCCGCTAGAGTGGGGCAAGATCATTAAAACATTCATTGAAAATAAACCTCAAAACCAAGAAAAACAATTACAAGAAATTTACCTATCTTTGTATTTATTAATAGCCCAATGCAGAACTAGATTTGATGACGCAAAATGGGAACAATCGACATGAATAATAAACAAGATCAATACATAGAAGCAATGGCAAATTACTGTTTTTTACCCAACAAGGAAAAGTTGAGTGGAAGCCAATTGATCCAAATTTGACTTTCATAAACACAGATAAAAATAGGGTTAGTTCTGCATATACTTGTTCTTACAAAGAAAAGAATCTTAGAATTTACGAAAGAAATTATAAACCGGCAGCTTACGATACAAGGAATTTAGGGTTAGCGACATTTGTAACGAGTTCAGGTTCTATTGAAACTGCGTTAGGTAATCGAGATTTGGTATCTGAAGTAATTTTAGAGATTGTTGATGAAAAAAATAATCCACTTTGGCAATTTCCTAAAGAAAAAATACTAAAAGATTTATTAGAAACTGTGAGGTACAAAATTTCGGGAGCTCAAGACCTTATTCAATCGTTAATTTCCGATTCTTGATTTTTTGAGCCGAACCCCATCACGTGGGCTGAATAAAATAAATCCCGTATGTCGGGCATGTTGTAGGTTGTGGGTTAGGTACGAACCCCAACACTCAGCTAGGTTTAAACCATATTGAAACGTTAGAGTGGAACAGTCATACTGTTACGATATGTTAAATTTAATTTGGCACTCATTCTTATGAACATCGAAACCATTCGTCATGAAGCCTTGGCACTTGCACCTCAGGAACGTGCGCAATTAGCAGAACAATTGTTATCTAGCCTGGATACGTTAACGGAAGCGGAAATTGAACAACTTTGGTTTCAAGAGGCGGCGAGACGTGCAGATGAAATTGATAAAGGATTGGTTCAACTCGTTCCTGCCGATGTGGTTCATCAGGAAGCGTTAGCGCTTCTGAAATGAGCTATTTCTTTCATCCGAAAGCGCGTATTGAGCATTTAGAGCATGTGGCCTATTACGAATCCCAACGTAAAGGATTGGGAACGCGTTACCTTTCGGCTTTTACAATGGCTATGTCTAGGGTTTATGCCGCCCCGCACCGATATAAAATTGTATTTAAGCCAAATTTTCGGAAATACCGAATTCCTGGGTTTCCGTACAACATTCTGTATCGACAAACCAGCACAGGAATTGAGATTTTGGCAGTTGCACCACATCGCCGCCGCCCGGATTATTGGATTGAAAGGTTATAATTTGATTAAACCAAGTAAGCTGAAATTGAGCTAAATGAAATAAACCACGACATAAATTAGAACCAACCAGCGCAGAGTCTCCCAAAGCCAGCTCATTTAAGGTTCTAACAACAGTTTTTTACTAACATTACAATACAAAATAGAAAATGCCCCACCTACCTGATTGCCCGCAATGCGGTTCGACATACACCTACACCGATGAAACCAACTACATCTGCCCTGAATGTGCGCACGAATGGCCGCAGGCTGCGCAAACTCAAAGCGGAGACGACATCCGTTCAATCAAAGACAGTAACGGTAATCTGCTCCAGGATGGCGATACTGTGACCGTCATCAAAGACCTCAAGGTTAAAGGTTCATCCCTTGTCGTTAAAGTCGGGACGAAGGTTAAAAACATTCGGTTGGTCGACGGCGATCACGATATCGATTGCAAAATCGACGGCATCGGCGCAATGAAATTGAAATCGGAATTCGTGAAAAGGTGTGATTAACTACGCATGAAATGCGCTAGCATCAATGATGCTTAAATGGAGACAAGGGTATGCGTTTCATACCCTTGAAAATTAAACAAAAATTATTCTTCCATTATCAACCCATAATAGGCAAGCGATTCTCGAATGAGTTTCTGACCGGTCGATAAATATGTCGCTTTGTAAACGCGTCCGTTGTCTTTAAAAGTTTCTTCGACCTCCGGTAAATCGACCGTTTCCCATTCTCGATTCCGTCCGATGACTTTGCCGGTTGCTGGGTCGATTAATTTCATTCGTATTTCAAGCAATATATCGCCGGATAAAATGCTCGCGCCCGCCTCAATTTCCAGGACAAACGTTGATTGGGACGCCGGTAAACTCCGGTATTCAGCAATCGGACCGTTATCGTTATACCAATGATTGATCGTTGTGCTAGTTTGATTAGGCAATTTAAGCGGTTTTTCAGCAATGCTTACAGTTTTGCCATTCGTTTTGATGTAGTCTGCGGCCATAGCGGAGAGTTGCCTAGTCGGCTGCCAGGTTTCTTTGGCGTTCATGTTCTTGTCGAGCGTCTTGGATATCATTTCCGCTCTTTTAAAGGCGTTGGGCATTTGTGCCAATACTGAGAGGGTATTGAATATTCCCGCTGCTTGAGTATATTGAAGTGACCCACCAACTCCAGGCAATACATAGTTAAACTCAGGACCAACACTCACTGGTAAGTCTTCCAGCGGTACGAGGAATGCCTTGTCGAATTTAGCTAGCTGCTCTTTTTCCGGTGCAGTAGCAAGCGAAGCGCAGCCGCTAAGGAAAATTACATAGGCGATCACTAAAAATAGTCGCAGAATCTTAAGCATTTATATATACATATACTCAATATTTCAGGGTAAAGGATAACGTATACCATTTTCGGCGCGGTATTTTGATTTATATCAATTGCTTACGATCTTGTAAATTGATTCTTTATGAATCCGCTTCGTAACTTTTGGTAGACGGTTCGATGATTCTCGGAAAAAATAAAATTTACACAAAATTTTAATATCAATAGCTTATGCGTCGGTTTTAACCGGTTTTTTAAAAGTCTTAAGCCAATGAAGATGTACCGAGTGATCGTTAGTAAGGTCAGGTCATTCATTAAAAATTTCCTAAGTTATTTTTTTGTTTTGTACTAACTTTAATACAAATGAGGATTGTATTTGAATTTTGTTCCTTCATTTAAGACAAAATAAAGAATAGCTTGGTATAAGAAAAAGTTGCCCCTCAAATTGAATACAGATTTATCTGCAATAAACGGCATGAGAACAAATGTTAATTGCCCCTAGCTCAAGATTTATATAGAATGAAATTTCCAAAATACCTAAGGAGTGGTATGAATATCAATTTTAATAGTCTGAAAATACGCAGAAAATTGATATTTTTCAATGTCTTCTTGCGATTTCCTGTCATTTTGTCCCATTAGCTGTACGTTTGAATTATTTAGACAATTTAGTTGTATTCATGGAAGCTTTTCATGAGTCATTTTTTATTACCGAATAAACCGGCTTATCTATTATGGAAAAACGTGTAGCCATTATTTCATATGCATTTCGCTTTCCAGGCACAAATACCCAAACCTTTTGGAACGATTTAATTGCCAAGCGAATTTTGCTTTCGCGAGTAGAAGCATCGCGTTGGTCGCAAGAAGCGTATTTGCACCCTGATAAACGGCACCCAGGCAGTAGCTATACCTTTGCTGCCGGTAGCTTGGGAGATATTTCGGGGTTCGATACCGGTTTTTTCGGTATTTCACCGCGCGAGGCGAGTCACATGGACCCGCAACAAAAAATGTTGCTGGAAATGGCTTGGGAAACATTCGAAAATGCGGGCATCGTGCCGTCGGCTTTAAAAGGAAGCGATTGCGGCGTTTATGTCGGGATATCAAGTGTCGATGGCGCCTATCGTCTAGCCGATGATCTTGCCGCATTAGAAAGTGCATCCGCCACAGGTAATCTTCCCAGTATTGCCGCTAATCGTATTTCATATGTTTACGATTTTCGCGGACCGAGTGTCGCCGTCGATACTGCATGCTCTTCCGCGTTGGTTGCTTTTCATCAAGCGTGTCAGGCTATCCGCTCGGGAGAAATATCCCAAGCATTGGCCGGGGGTATAAATCTACATTTGCATCCCTACGGTTTTATTTCGTTCTCAAAAGCAACCATGTTGTTGAAAACGGGTCGATGCCATGTTTTCGATGCGTCGGCTGACGGTTATGTGCGTTCCGAAGGGGGTGGCCTTTTTCTGCTGAAGGATTATCAGCAAGCCATTGCCGATGGCGATCAAATTTTAGCGCTTGTTGCCGGTAGTATGGTTAACACCGATGGTCATAAGTCAGGACTGACAATTCCCAGTGCCGATGTGCAGGCCGAATTGTTGGATCGCGTTTACAAAAAGGCAAGCATCGATCCCAACAATATCGATTATATCGAGGCTCATGGAACCGGTACGCCGGTCGGCGACCCGATTGAAGCCTACGCCATCGGACTGGGTGTTGCCCAAAAAAGAAAAACGCCTTTGCCGATAGGGTCGGTAAAAAGTAATTTAGGGCACTTAGAGTCGGCTTCCGGTGTTGCGGGTCTTGTTAAGGCATTGAATTGTATGAAGCATCGGACTGTCCCTGCGACAGCCGGTATCCAAAAGCTAAATCCGAAAATTCGCTGCGATGAATGGAATATTACTATCCCAACCGAAACGTTGACGTTAAAACAGCACGGTAGGCTTGTCATCGGAGTAAATTCATTCGGTTTCGGCGGCGCCAATGCCCATGTCGTTTTGGAAAGCCCGGAAAGAGCAGTCCATACTTCAAAAAATACTGTGGTCAGGCTTGATCGCAATCCTCTTCCGTTGGTTGTATCGGCTAAAGATAACAACGGCTTATTACAAGCTGCCGACGAAATGGCTCAATTTTTGGAGAATACCCAAGAAAATGCCTATTACGATGTTGCTTATTCAACGTTTTTCTATCGTGAGCGGCATTCACAAGGAGCCTTATTTTTTTCCAATAGTCCTAAAGATGCCGCCGAGCAACTAAAGCTGTTTGCGCAACAAGAAGCGGAACAAGAAACTTCTTTTGCGGCGGGCGCTAAACTCGCTAAACCTAAAGGGCCGGTGTTTGTCTATTCGGGGAACGGCTGTCAGTGGGAGAAGATGGGTAAACTGTTGTTAGAGCAATCTCAAACGTTTAGACGTGTCGTTGTTGAGATTGATCGGCTCTTCAGTAAATACGCAACCTTTTCCTTATTGGACGAATTATCGGGTTTAAACGGTGAAAGTCGGTATAAAGATACGGAAATAGCCCAACCGGCTTTATTTGCATTACAAGTTGGTGTGACCGAAGTGTTGCGCGAGAACGGTATTCAGCCGCTAGCCGTCGTAGGTCATAGCGTCGGCGAAGTTGCTGCCGCATGGGCTTCAGGTATTTTGTCGCTACCGACTGCTGTGAAAGTCATTTATTACCGGAGTCACCATCAAGGACGAACTAAAGGCTCCGGGCAAATGACCGCAGTAGGTCTCGGTCAGCAAGAAATCGAAGCCGTCTTTAGCGAAGTGAAGGCAGATGAGCTTTGCGTGGCTGGGATAAATAGTTTCCGCGGCGTTACGGTGGCGGGTCAGGCTGAACAGTTGTCGATTCTCGAAACTGAATTAAGAGGCCAAAATGTTTTTTATAAACGTTTAGACCTAGATTACGCTTTTCACAGTCAAGCAATGGACACCATAAAGTTGGGGCTTGTTGCCGATCTTGGTCAGTTGTCTCTCAATCATATGAAAATACCGTTTTATTCAACGGTAACGGGTTCATTGATTCGCGGCGATAAGTTAGATGCTGAATATTGGTGGCAAAATATTCGGCAGCCGGTTTTATTTCAACATGCATTAAATGCCATTATAGACAATGGTTTTAACATGTTTATTGAGATTGGCGCACATCCGGTTTTGAGGGCTTATTTACAAGATTGTCTTAAAGAAAACACTGTCGAGGGTGCTGTTATTCCGACTGTTCTTAGGAATAAAGATTCTCTAACACACCTAATGAAAAGTGTTGCGCTTACCTTATTATCGGGTGTAGAAGTCGATAAAAAAAGATGGTTCCCGGTTAACGGTCAATTTGTCAAGCTTCCCAATTACCCTTGGCAAAAAGAAAACTTCAACCAACCGATAACCACCGAGTCTTACGGGTTAATGGCAAGGGAGAAAATTCATCCTCTCTTAGGCTACGCCTTGAAGCAACAAGAATCGACATGGGAAAATCAGTTGGATACCCAATTACTTCCCTATTTGGCCGATCACAACGTAGGCGGGGCGGTGGTCTTTCCCGGCGCCGGATTTGTTGAGATTGCTTTGGCAGCCGCGCATCAATTGAACCTTGCGCATGATTTCATTGAAATCGAAGACCTTGAAATTCATATGCCGCTGTTATTAAGCGATGATCACACTAAAGTCATCAGAGCTGAGATTCTCAATTCAGGAGGCCAATTTAATCTACGTAGTCGTGCACTTGCTAACGGACAGGATTGGACGCAGCATATCGTCGGCAGGATCGTACCCGCCCCGACAGGTAACCATCTTAATGTAACAATGCCGACATTGCCGCGCCGGAAACCGGACTTTGATCTTAAGAGCCATACCGAATTAACTGAATGGACGGGTTTGCAGTACGGTGCGAATTTTAAAACGATAAGTCACGGTTGGTCCGATAGTTCGAGTGCAATCGGCGTTTTTGCAATACCTGAAACGATCACAGAAGCAAAAGGGCATTATTACTTGCATCCGGGTCTTTTAGATTGTGCTTTCCAATTGATTTTTCAGGTTCTCAAAAGCGAGGTCTTCAAGTATGACGGTATTGCGTTCGTGCCGACTAAATTTGGTCGGATTTTTTTGCGGACAGATAAAACTTTACCCTTTCTAGCCCAAGCAAAACTTGTAAAACGTTCGCCGCACTCTATTAATACCGAATTTACTTTATTCGATCATGAAGGTATAGCGGTTGCTCACTTCACCGATGTTCGTTTCCGTGCAGTGAGATTGCATAAGCATAGTACGCAAAATCCCGATTATTTGGATTACCATTTGACGCCTGCGCCGACTTCCCGGTTAATGGCGCAAGCGATTTCAAAAGGTGTCCCGTCGCAACTTCATGGGCTTTTAACTAAGGCCTTGAAGAATAGTCAAAAGCCTTTATTTGACGGTCGTTACAGTAACGAAGTTGAACCGTTACTGGATAGTTTATGTTTGCAATACGTTGCGGAAGCCTTAGGCAAATTTTGCGACGTAAATGGATTTTTGAAGAAGAATTGCTTTAACGACTTAGGTCTTTTTGATTTCGAAATGGCGAAGTCGCTTAGAAATACAATTGATATAGCTGTCAAAAACCAGTTATTAATTAAATTCGAAGAGAAAGGATGGCAATTAAACACTAATCTTTTTGAAAAAGACCTGTCGGCGCAAGAAATCTGGAGGGCATTAGTACAAGAATATCCCGATTATTTTTACTTAATCAATTTAGCGGGGCGAGCAGGTATTCATCTTGAAGAAATATTAAAGGGCGGCCTTAAAACGGAACAAATAGACTTAACCCCCAAGCTTTATGATCGAATATCTTTCCAAATTTTCGAACAGACGTGCAGAAAAACGCTAACGAGTTTAATTCAGTCGTATTGCGAGCAAACCATCAGCCGATTGACTAGCGGTGAGCGGCTTAGTATTTTAGAGGTCAGTTCCTATAAGCCTATATTCGCTGCCTCGTTATGTATTAACTTGGATTTTAAGCTTAGCGACTATCGCTATGCCAGTTTCTGCGATGAGGCATTTAATCATGCGGAGCTGTTACGGGAACATTATCCACTGTTGCAAACGTGCAAACTTACTCCGAATGACGCGGAAACCGGACCGATACGCCAAAACAAATGTTCAAATCTTGCAATTATTAGTCTGAATTCCGTTAGTTTAAAAGATCTTAAGACAATGCTGTCGGATTTGCCTAAAATGCTGGTTCCCGGCAGTCCAATTATTCTTGCCGGTCAGCATCCTGCACAATGGCTCGACATCGTGTTAGGAACCTCCAAAGCGTGGTGGCTTGAGGGTGAAGATAATCAACTAATTTCACCGCAACTTACCGCGCAACAAGTGGAAGATCAGTTGCAATCGCTAGGGTTTAGCGATACGCACATTTTAGAATCCGATGCAGGTGCTTATTCAGGCATATATGTTATTACAGCCAATGTCGGCGCAGCCGAAGTTTTGAGTGAATCAAAGTCTCATAGCGAAAATTGGCTTTTAGTAGGAAGTAATACCAGGGATGAATTAACGCTCGCTGAAGGGCTAGCCAGCCGATTAAGAGACAAAGGCCATAAAACTCATATTCAAAAGTTCGGAAAAGAAAGCACAATCGCCGATGAACTGGCTAAAGCAAAAGCGTGCGGCGAACATTACCATCACATTGTTCATCTCTGCGGTTGGGGTAGCGATACTATTGAAACTCAATCTCTACGCTGTACCATTGCGGCTGAAATGGCGCAAGGTTGCGAACTAACTCAAACAAATGCAACGTTGTGGTTAGTGACTCATCAAGTCGGCACGCATTTTTCCTCCGATCAAGAAAATGCATTTATTTCCGAAAAATTAAAGCCGAGCATTGCAAACGATGCAGCCTTATGGGGATTCGGTCGGACTTTAATGAATGAAGCAACAAATTATCGGGTTCGACTCATCGATATGAGCGTGAAAATCCCCGATACTAAAGTGATGGATGCGATTGTCGATGAGTTTTTCCAAAACGATAATGAAGCGGAAGTTATTTTGAATTCCGATGGGAAGCGTTTTGTGCCGAGATTGCGTTTTGAAAACGATCCGCAAAAGGTTGAAGTTAGCGTCGAAAGCCCGGTTCGACGCCTCGGCTTCAAATTGCCGGGGCAATTGAGAAATTTAAGCTGGGAGCCTGTGCCGGCTTATCAGATTGCTGAAGATGAGGTTGAAGTCGAAGTGAAAGCGACTGGACTCAACTTCAGAGACGTTATGTATACGTTGGGGCTTTTATCCGATGAGGCTGTTGAAAACGGATTTGTCGGCCCAACGTTGGGATTGGAATTTGCCGGTTCTATCGTAGGCGTTGGAAAGCTGGTTAAAAACTTTAACGTGGGTGACCGGGTTGTCGGGTTCGGTTCTGCAAGTTTTAGCAATCGAGTTAGATCAAAAGCGGATGCAATTGCTATCATTCCCAGTATCATCGATTTTAATGCCGCCGCCACAATTCCCAGTACCTTTTTCACCGCATATTATGCGTTAGTGGTACAAGCTAGAATGCAACCCAAAGAAAAAATTCTGATTCATGGCGCTGCGGGCGGTGTGGGGATTGCAGCCGTTCAAATCGCCCAATGGCTGGGCGCCGAAATATACGCAACAGCAGGTTCCGGGGAAAAACGAGATTTTCTCCGCCTGATGGGAATCGAGCATATCCATGACTCTCGCACATTAAGTTATGCCGAAGAGATATTAGCGAAAACCGGGAATGTAGGCGTCGATGTTGTTTTAAACTCGTTAGCCGGGGAAGCGATAAATCGCAATTTTCAGGTATTAAAGCCTTTTGGTCGTTTTCTTGAATTGGGGAAACGGGATTTTTACGAAAATACACATATCGGTTTACGTCCATTCCGTAACAACATCAGTTATTTTGGAATCGATGCCGATCAGTTGATGTTGGAGCGGCCGAATTTGACCAAACAACTGTTTACGGAAATGATGAAGCTCTTTCAAGAAGGCGTGTTACATCCACTTCCCTATACGGTTTTCGATGCAAATCAAGTAGTTGATGCATTCCGTCACATGCAGCAAGCCAAACAGATCGGTAAAATTGTTGTCACTTACGATAACGGAATCAAAACAAAACCGGTGTTTGAGAAAATAAACCGGCCTTCCTTAGTCTTGTCTGCAGATGCCAGTTATTTGGTAACAGGCGGTTTAGGAGGTTTTGGTTTAAGAACGGCTCAATGGTTGGTCGAAAAAGGTGCGAAGAATTTAATTCTGCTAAGTCGAAGCGGTTCAGTTACCGATGAGTCTCAACTGGTTTTGGAAGCTTTGGAAAAACAGAGTGTTAGGGTTTACGCCAAATCGTGCGATGTAACCGACAAAATCGCTTTGAAAGCTGTATTGGATAACACTAAATATACCATGCCACCCTTAAAAGGCATCATACATGCGGCAACTGTCATTGACGATGCACTGGTAAGAAATACAACTCCGGAACAAATAGAACGTGTTTTAGCGCCAAAAATGAAAGGTGCAATGAATCTGCATGAATTAACGGCAGATTACCAGCTCGATTATTTTATTTTGTATTCGTCAGCAACGACTTTATTCGGTAATCCCGGGCAAAGCAGTTATGTGGCAGCCAACCTCTGGCTGGAAGCATTGGCGGCATTTAGACGTAATGCCGGATTACCGGCGACTTGCATTCGCTGGGGTGCTATCGGAGATACCGGTTACTTGGCGCGAAATGAAAAAATCAAGGATGCGTTGCAGAGCCGGATGGGCGGAGAATTGTTGGATTCTGCCACGGCGCTGAAAATTATGGAACAAATGATGCTGTCCGATACTCCAACTTTAGGTGTTATGGAATTGGATTGGAATGCGTTAGGTCGTTTTTTACCGACAGCGAATGCCGATAAATATCGTGAGATTGCGTTACAAAATCAAGATTCCGATCAGAATACCGATTCATCTGCCGATATTCAACGTCTTTTAGACGAGTTGACGGATGTAGAACTTAAAGTAACTTTTATTGATATGCTTAAACAGGAACTTGCAAAAATATTATTGCTGCCGGTTGATAAGATCGATGCAAACCAATCTGTTTATGATATGGGAATGGACTCATTAATGGGGGTCGAGTTGATGGTGGCTATTGAGTCCCGTTTCGGGATTCAAATTCCTGTCATGGCGTTGAGCGAAGCGTCGACTTTGAATAAACTTGTCGATAAGTTAATCGTCCAATTAAGAGGGGATTCTGAAGTATCCGAATCTTCAACGACGGCAATTGCGGTCAATGATTTGGCGAAGTTGCATGGTTTCGATGCGACTTCGGAGCAGCTTGCGGAATTTACTCAACAGTTTGAACACGAAAACTCACCAAATAGGATAGTACACTAGAGTATGGCCGGTAGAAGTCTGTCCAACCGTTTAAAAGATAAGCTTATTCAACAGGCTATCGAACGCAAAATCAAACGTAATGAGGATGAGGGTGAATCGAGTCGAAAAAATCCTCTTCAAGAATCTTTAGATATACCATCCTCATTTTACCGCTTCGATCAGCATCCGGGTTACAAACAGATGCAGATTATCAATAAAGGGGCGGAACAGTTGGGGATCGAAAATCCGTTCTTTCGTGTTCATGACGGTATCGCCGGTGCGACGACGACGATTGAAGGCCGGTCTTATATTAATTTTGCTAGTTATAACTATCTGGGTTTGTCGGGCGATCAACGCGTATCAAACGCCGCCAAAATGGCAATAGATCGATATGGAACTTCGGTTTCCGCGAGCCGTTTGGTATCTGGAGAAAGACCGATTCATCACGAACTTGAGTCTGCATTAGCCGATGCTTATAAAGTCGACGATGCAGTTGTTTTGGTCAGCGGACACGCAACCAATGTCACCACCATCGGATATTTATTCGGGAATAAAGATCTAATTATCCACGATGAGCTCGCGCACAATAGCATACTAATGGGCGCGCAATTATCCGGCGCCCGCCGTTTATCGTTTCCGCATAATGATTATGCCGCATTGGATAAAATTCTGACCGAACAACGACGTAATTACGAGCGGGTTTTGGTCGTGATCGAAGGTCTTTACAGCATGGACGGTGATTATCCTAACTTACCGGAATTCATATCGATAAAGCAAAAACATCACGTATTTCTCATGGTCGATGAAGCGCACTCGTTCGGCGTTATGGGGAGCCACGGTTTAGGCATACGCGAACATTTCGGGGTTGACGGCAAAGATGTCGATATCTGGATGGGTACGCTCAGTAAAGCTTTGGCCGGATGCGGCGGATTTATTGCGGGTGAATCGGCGTTAATTGAACACATTAAATTTTTGGTTCCCGGCTTTTTGTACAGTGTCGGCTCGCCGCCACAAGTCATCGCATCGTGTCTGGAAGCTTTGAAAATTATCAAACGTGAGCCGGAACGTGTTCAACGGTTACAAACGCTATCTAAGTATTTTTTAGCGAAAGCAAAGGCTGCGGGAATCGATACGGGACTCAGTCAAGGCATTGCGATAATTGCAGCCATTACCGGCAGCTCTCAGAGTGCGGCCCGTCTATCGATAGCGCTTTTTGAGCACGGCATTAATGTACAGCCTATTATGTATCCTGTCGTACCGGAAAAAAGTGCGCGGTTACGTTTTTTTCTTTCCTCGGAACATACAGAAGAACAGATAGACGAAACGATAAAATTATTTATGGAAGAATGGCGTAAAGTCAGATAGTCCGAGTTTGTAAATTTATTCATAATAAATAATGTATTTAATGAATAATCATTTACAACCCTTCTTGTGAATTTGTCATCGTCAATCCAAAAAAATTCCCCTGCAGTGCGTGTTGTTCTTTGTTCGTATCCCGGTATTTATGCGGATGTCGTGATTAAGGCATTACAAAAAAATGCAGATATTAAAATAACTGGTTTGGTTTATTCGGAACGTATCTTTTCCGCTCAAGAAACCTGGGTCGGGGGTGCTTTCCGGCTAATCAAGACTTCGGGTATTGGTTATGCCGTATTGCAGTTCATGCAAACCGATGTTTACCGCTTTTTCAAAAAAGTGATGTTGTGCCAGCAGATTGAGCATTGTGTTCCGGTCTTGCGAACGAAAAATATCAATACCGAATCCGGAATAGCGTATCTAAAAGATTTGAAGCCTGATGTCATTTTATTGGCTAACTTTAATCAAAAAGTTTCGGGTGCGGTTATTGCGACACCCGGTTTAGCTTGCCTCAATATACATCCTTCACTGTTACCTGCTTACAAGGGTGTTGATCCGGTATTCGCAGCCTTATTTAAAAATGAAAAGTCCTTAGGCGTGACTATCCACAACGTCGATGAAAGCTTCGATACCGGTGCGATTTTGATGCAAGCAAAAACGCCTGTCGAAAATGATAAAAGTGTTTTTTATCACCAACTACAACTTTTTCGAGAAGGGGCAAAGTTGGCTGTCAGCGTTATCAAACAAGTTGCAAACGGAACGACTCAATCGACTGAAAATACGGGCGGTAACTACGACTCGTGGCCGAAAAAAACGGAAATAAATTTGTTTATTAAACGCGGCGGTAGACTATTACGCTGGAGAGACTACGTAACCGCTTTAAAACAAGAGCTTTTAGGTTACAAATAGGGTTATCGAATATTTACGGCTTATTTTGTGGTTGCTTCGAAATAGCGCCGTATTTAAGAACATCCAATAACCAATCGCTGAAAAACGCTGGAATTATCGCCAGCAATTGCATTCCAATATCCAACGGAAAAGGAAAACTTATGATGGCTTTGTTCTTACTCAGACCGTGATAAATGATTCGAGCGGCTTTATCAGCCGGCATAATTAATAATTTAGGTTCGGGAAAGTGGTCGCTCAGGTCTGATTTTACAAAGCCCGGACAAATCACGGAAACGTTTATCCCGTCATGGCGTAACCATCCTCTCAACGCGTCACCGTAAGATTTAACTGCCGCTTTTGTAGCGCAGTACGCAGGGCTTATCGGCATTCCTCGAAATGCGGCTAACGAACTAACCAGAGCGATTTGTCCTGACTTTCGTTGACGCATTGGCTCAAGTAGCGGGTGGACGCAGTTGAACACCCCAAGGATATTAACATTCAAAACATTCGATACGGCATCCCACGTTTCACCTTCGCCGTTACCCGGCATGATGCTGGTGACACCGGCGTTCGCAATCAGTAAATCGACTGGGAATTGCCGGTCGAATTCAAGGAGCCATTCTTTGATGGCGATACAGTTGGTGACATCAATTGCACCCGTGACAACTTTGGCGCCTTGCGCAACACAAACGCCTTCGATAAGGGCTAATTTGCTTTTGTTGCGCCCTATTAAGCCTAAAATGACACCCGGTTTAGCGTACAATTTGGCTAGTGAAAAACCGATACCTGCACTGGCTCCTGTGATTACAATATTCATTTATAAAGGTTGATTGATTTTATTTCGATCCAAACGTTCCACAGCTTCCGCAACAGCGGCAGCCAGACCGGGTTGATTGTAATAAACCCCGCGCAATTGGATGGTGCCGGCCATAGCCCGAATAAAGGCATCGCGTAACGATAAGTCGGGTGAGTCCGGTTTTTGCCAGAATTCGTCTAACGATCCTGAAAAGGTTAAGCCCTGGACGTTATAAACAGCACTGCCAAGCGTCATTAAAGGCCGGCCGGTTAACAATGTCCATATGCCGACCGTACTGTTAATGGTGACAACACCTTCCGCTTTTTCCAGTAAGGTTTCAAGCGAGCCGCCATCCAAATAATAAACACGTTCATTCAAGTTGTATTGTTGGGCTAAACGGTTACAAAATCGTTCCCAATTGATCAAACTCGGATCTAAGGGATGGACTTTGATAATTAAATTGGCGTCAGGCGGGGCGTATTCGGCAAACGATTCCATGACTTCTTCAATTGCGGCTTCTAAGTTCGGATATTTGGAATAAACTCGAATCTGAAAATCATTTTGCATCTGTAAGGGAAACACAAAATATGGCTTGTTAGAATGTCTAATCTGTTCTATTAATGTGTCGGTTTTTTTTGCAGCCAGTCGTATTTTCAGGAAATGCCATCCCGTTCCTAAATAAACCAAAATCGGATGGTAAATCTGGTTGGATTGATAAAAAGGATAGAGTACGCGGAAGAAAGAGTTGGACAAATGGTAAGCCATATCCCAGATCGATTGGGTAAAGAAACTATCTTCATAATGAGGTGATAGATCGGGTTCTTTAACGCGTTCCGCCAAAAGTTTGATGCTTTCCGGATCGCGGGGGAATAGGGAATCGGCCGACATACCGTTATGTTCGAAGGTAATCCAATCCGGTCTGAGATAACCGAAATCGGTGGTGACAACCTGAATCCCTCGCGTCTTGGCTGCACTGATCGCCATCTTATGATATTCGCGTTGTTCTCCGAGTAGGATGATGTCGGTGACTTTTTCGCGATCCAGGTAATCTTCGATATGCGCGGCCCAGTTTTTCAATTTGCCGCGATAATTCTTAGCGCCCGCACGTTGCCAAAACAACCAGTCGCCGAAGCATAAGTTAATGTGCAATACCCGATGACCTTTCAATTCCAAGCCGTCGGCAATAAGTTTGAAAAATGGCGTTATCGGGCCTTGCAGAAAGAGAAATGTGCGTTTAGATTGCTCGGACATTATGATTGGATAGAATAAGATGGTAATCGTTTAAAAGTGGGATTATTGATCTGAGTAATTTTAGTGAATTCAACAGGTAAGCGAATCGGTAAAAATTTGTTCAAATTGTGTTTTAACATTAAATCGATAAACAACTGAATTGACATTATTTTTTTTTAATTTGTTTATGGATAAAGCGTCTTATCTTTTGGTAATACGTTAGTTTTTGTTCGGCTTGTTTCGCCTTCCAATTTAACAATTCGTCGATGGCTTGCTCCGGGCTGATTAAACGGTTGCCGCTAAAGCTTAAATAGAGCGGATATAAAATCAAAGCTCCTGCGACTAATTCATCAATGGATAATCGGCGGGTTCTCCTTGCGATTGGCACAATGTCGTTCGTCAATCCCCAGCCTGCGTAAAACGGCTGACCGTAACAGGTCACTTTTTTACCTCGCAACAGCGCTTCGAAACCGGAAAGTGAAGTCAAAACATGGACTTCATCGACTTCGGTTAACAATTCACCCATTGCAAGATTGGTTATAATTTCATCGCACCACTGCGAGGCTTGTTCTTCTCCATCGCCCTTATGCCTGAGGCCGGAATTGACGTCGGGATGCGGTTTGTAGATCACATAAGCATCGGCATGGGCTGCTCTGACTTCACGTAGCAACGCCATATTTTGGCGGATGCCCGGTGCTCCAAATTTAATAGAAGCATCTTTTTCGACTTGGCCGGGCACTAAAATGACAGTGGACTTTGCGTAATTGTGTCTGTTTTGTCTATTCGGCTCTCTAGTTTGACCGCTTACACCAACGTTATACTTTGTAAGGTTGTTTTTAACGATACGTTCGCGTAGATTTTTCGCGCGTCGAATTAGCGCCTCTGAAAATTCGGTTGTTTGTAATAAAGATTCAAGATCGGATTGTTGTGTAGAATCGAAATAAATCGACCGGCTGTCTACGGCCCAAGATAGCGGCCGGACTCTAAATTCAGCGCCCAATCCGACCGATCTTAAAAAGCCGTCTTCCAGCCGTAGTATTTTAATATCCGATTTGTCAAATGAGTCAATTGCTTGATTTCCCCATAGCAAAAGAGTACCCCCACTGGGTACTCGATCTAAGTGTTTTACATAATGAACTTTGCTTCCTTGAAAAAAACCATCGATAAATTGCTGTTTAAATTTGTTGAATCCGCAAGCATAGAGTTCGGAGGGGAAACGTTCACGCGTTCTTCTTTGCAAACCAAGCCAGTCCAGGAGATCTTCAATCTGGCATTGCGTATTTGTTTGCGGGTCGAGATACCGGGAATAAGCGATGAATACGGCGTAAACTAGATTTTCGAGTGCAACGGCTTGCCGTCTCGAAGGTGAGGGCAGGTAATCTTCCGTTAGCCCCCAACCTGCATAAAACGGCATCCCGAAGGTACGTACTTTTTTCCCCCAGAGCAGGGCTTCAAAACCGAATGGTGAAGTAACGCAGTAAATGGATTTTGCCTTTTCGATTAAAGAAACCGGATGGACGTCTTCCTTGAAGATAACAAGGTTGGACGTATTCGCAAACTCACCGGTTGTAATGAATCCGGTATTTGTTGCACTGGTCGATTTAGGATCGGTTTTTAGGATGATGGTGGAACCCGGATTTTCTGCAAGGGCTGCTTGCAACATTAATTTAAAATTTGAACCATTCGCCAATCCATATTCTACGGTAATATCGTCTTGGCATTGATCGAATACCAGCACATAGTTGACGGGAAGATCACTGGTAAAATCTCGAACATGGTTATGCTTCGATAGACGATTGACTCGCCAAGAATTTACAAGGTTGCAAGTGCGAAGGTGTTGATCATCGCTAAGCGTCGAGCAGATCAGACTTTCTAACGTTGAAGGTTGCGATGCATCATAGTAAATCCCAATGGTATCTATAATAATGGAAGCGGGCGGTTCTTGAGAACCGGGGCCGAGTTTCGCGATAAAACCTTCAGCAGCTCTCGTTATCGTTAAGGAGTGTTTTTGAGCAATTTTGAGCGCTTTTTCAGTGTTGATTTCATGTTCCCACGTAATAATACCGTGGCAATGCGTTATATCGGCAATATTTCGATAATAACGGACAGGATTTCCAAACAACGAATCAACGGCTGGTATATTAGCCAAAGTCTGCGAAAGCGTGATGTAGTGGGGAGTTTCCGAAGTCATTAATGTGAATTACAAATGATTTTTTACGCTGTGCAAAACAATCAATTGCGAACTAGGGATTGAAAAGACCGGCATAAGATTTTTCTGCCTCGGTCTTTAATTGCAAAATTTTATTTTTAGCATTATCAAATAAAAGCTTGCGTAAAGATTCGTCATTCGCCAGTTTTAAAATTGCTTCAATCCATGCGTCTTGGTCCAATTTTACAATTAAGCCGTCGTTATTATGGTTCACGATTTCAGAAATTGCGCTGTCCGGTGAAAAAATACCGACAGCGCCGCAACGATGGATGTCGAAAAACTTTGTATAGGATCTGGCATGGTTAAACGGGATATTTAATTGGGGCGCCAAACCGATTTGCCGGGTACCGCTTGAGATAAAGTTTTGATAAGTAGGCCATCTCATTGGATGTAAGACACTGATCTTATTTATGTCTCTATACTGCTTGTTAATATTAACTCCCCCCATGAGTTCAAACGAAATTTTATCATCCTCGGCCATAACTTTTTTCATAACGGGGTGCAACCACTTAATCTCTGCCCTATGAGTTCCAGGCGAGCCATGATAAAAAACGTGTACATGTGTTTGTTGCACAATGTCAACCGGGTGTGGCAGAACGAGTTTAGGTTGCCACGACGCATATTTTTGTTGAAGAAAGGGGGTTGAAACCCACAAATCCACTTTCTGGCGTTTTAACCAATTAATTCGGACTGTCGATAGACTTGCCAATTTATAACGGTATCGCAACGGCATTCCCGAAGAAGCGCTAAAATCAAGCACATCGTCGTCCATAAAAAAAATCAAAGTCTTAATTCGATCGCGAAGTTTATCGATCAGTTTGGCCCAGGTAGACGGCACGTAACGGACGAAAACGACGGTTGCTTGAGCCAACTCCTCCGGTTCGGGCAGCGTAGCGAAATCGAAATGTTTAATCCGATAGTTGTTGAAGCTTAATGCGGGGGCTATAAAATATTCGGTTGAAGGATTATTTCTTTCTTCAACGAGAAAAATAACAGGTTGTTGGTTCGATAACAAAGGAATGTATAACGCAATTTGTTAGGTTGGAGCTAGGATAAACTAAAACACCCTATTTAACATTAGATTATCGAATTTTTGCGTTAAAGTTTGTAGCTAATTACTAGTTTAACCCTTAAGTAAATGTCAGAAGAAATTCTTACAATGGTTCTTTGATAAATTCAACAGTTGTTGCACCGCCAGGACACGGTGTTTTAAGTTAAATACATAATGAAGAATAATAAAAACAAATAGTTTTATCGCTAAAACTGATAACTTGTAAAATAATTCCTGCGGAAAATTTAATTTTATCCCTATAATAGCCGTTAGTCTGGAAGTAAACGTAATGGATTCCAATCGACAAAGTTAAACGGCTTATACTTATATTAAAAAGTTTTACACGGATTAGTCCTGTAGTAACTTAAAGTTATCAATTACAGTCTTTCAGTCCGTTTGCGCTTTGAAGACAAATCGCTTTAATGAGAATAGGCTCTTTTTTTATTACTAAGGATTACTTATGAAAGTAACGCATCCTCAACGGTTTCTGGCTCTTATTTTACTTTTTATACCTGTTATCGCTTGGTCAGCCGCACGACTGAATATAGTTGTTATTGTAGGTGATGATTGGGGCGGGCCTTATGCCAGTGCTTATACGGGAATTTACGGGCGCGCTTTGCCCAGTGATATTGTGAAAACGCCGAATATCGATCGAATTGCAAGGAATGGCGTATTGTTTAAAAATGCTTATGTCAACGCGCCATCCTGCACGCCGTCAAGAAGCTCGATATTTTCAGGCCGGTATTTTTTTAATACGAAGGGCGGCGCAATTTTGGGTGGAACTTGGGATTCTACTATCCCCACTTTTCCTTTGCTGCTTCGCGATGCGGGTTACCATATAGGTAGAACCTATAAAACTTGGTCGCCAGGAACGCCAGCGAATGCACCGTTCGGTGGAGTTAACTACGCCTATCAACAATCAGGCTCATCACCTAATCGTTTCAGCACTAATGTAACCGGATTGATGGCGCAAGGATTGTCCTTTGTACAGGCAAAACAAAAAATGCTTAATCAAGTCGGAGGTAATTTTGACGCTTTTTTGGCCGCTAGAAAGCCGAACCAACCTTTTCTATACTGGTTTGGCCCAACAAATACGCACCGTTCTTGGGTAAAAGGCTCAGGCAAAGCGTTATGGGGTATTAATCCGGATACCTTAAAAGGCAAGTTACGTGTTTTTTTGCCGGATAATACTGAAATACGTCAAGACATGGCAGATTATCTAGGTGAAATTCAAGCGATGGATGCGTATATCGGCGTCTTGCTAAAAAAACTAGAAGCCATCGGCGAATTAAATAACACGCTAATTGTTGCAACAGGTGATAACGGACCGGGTGGTTTTCCACATGGAAAATGGAATTTATATGATTTTGGCGTGGCTACCCCTTTAGTTATGTGGTTGCCTAACAGTAAAGGAGGCCGTATTGTTGACGACTTTACTACATTGATGGATTTAGCCCCTACATTCCTGGAAGTAGGTGGGGTAACTCGTCCTGCAAAAATGAATGGGACTAGCTTGCTTAATATTTTAAAATCGCCCAACAGCGGACAAGTGGATGCAAAACGAACCTTTGCGATAACGGGTGAAGAACGCCATGTCGGTATGGCGCGTGAGCGAAGTTTGCCCTACCCGGCACGTGCGTTGCGCACTAAAAACTATCTTTATATCCGAAATTTTGCCCCCGAACGCTGGCCGATGGGTTGCCCTTACAGAACCTTACCTACAGGGAATCATGTATTATTTCTCGATATGGATTCTAGCCCAACTAAAGACTGGATTGTTATAAATCGGACCAATCCCAACACTAAACGCTACTATAGTTGGGCATTTGAAAAGCGTTCTGCAGAAGAATTGTACGACTTAGCAAAAGATCCTGGACAAATTAAAAACGTAGCCAATAATTCAGCGTATGCAATCGTTAAGGCGCAATTAGCCAATCAACTTTTAACTGAACTTCAAAGAGTAGGGGATCCCCGTGTAACCGGGACAGGACAAACCTTTGATCTTCCTCCGTATACCAATCTTGCGCCAGTTGCTTGTCAAGATACGATTCCTTTAAGTTGGTTGCCTAGCGGTTTATAGAGCCTCAACTTTGTGGGCGGGACAAATGTTATTAACAACCTTGGTAGAAAGTATCGGTGGCTGTCCAATTGTACCAATTAACCCGTAAACGTCCTCAACGTTTGATTAAAAATATAGCATCCCGTGCAGGAACAGTTATTAGGCTATCGACAAGTTGACCATTGTTAATGGCAGGGTCTTGTAAGCCTTTTAGATGCCTGTAATACCCTTTTTTTACCGATACTTGCCAAGGTTTGTTTGTCATATTCAATAACACCAAGCCATTTTCAAATTCCCGTAGCCACCTTTCCGAGCTGCCCTCAAACAATTTTATATTCCGAATGTTGGTGGTTCCGATTTGCTCCGAAACACCAAATACTGGAGTGCTTGTTCGCGTAGAGTTAGCAGTAAAACTTATTCGATAAGTACGCCAATTAGAATCAGCCAATAGCGAAATTGGTTTTTCAGTCTTTGTTTCAAATGCGCCTTTGATTGCTATCATTCTTGGGACACGGCTAAAATGTTGTCCGGTGTAATTCCATTCGTCGTCTCCACGTGCATCAAATTCCAGTGTATATTCCTTGCCAGTAATCATATCTGCAATTTTGCTTTTAGGTTCAAGATGAACGCCAAACCACATTTTTTCTGGGAGAATACTATTCGGGATTCTTTGGACTTTAGCGGAATAATTTCCATTAGTTTGATCTTGTTTCGCTTCAAAGCCCTCCGTAGTTTTCCATCGCCATCCGGCTTTGGCTAACAGGTTTTTATCGTTTAGATCACTGAAATTTTGTTTGGCAACCGTAACCGGATGACCCAGCCAACTCCATTTATTCAAATCACCTGCATGATATTCATCCCAATCAAAAATGCCAAAGGTTTCTTTGGTCTTTTGTTCCTTAAGTTTGAAGTTAGCAGGATCAACATCTTCATTGTTTAAATTAGCAAATGGATTTGGCATACCAATTAGGCATGCGGTTGCAAGTCCTATTCGAAAGCGAAAATTAGTTTTTACACCACCGGGTAAATATTCGTTTGCAAAAAAAGTAGTGGGTGTTTTTGTTAAAGGGTAGCTGAATCTTGGCAGCGCTTCGGCATTCTCTACCCACAACCGCAGATGTTGAAATGCTTCCGAAAAACGATTGAAGTCATTAGCTACGGGAAATGCCTCCATTTCTACGCCGTTAATGTTTTTCCATCCGCGAATTCCGTGAATCGCATCATTACTGTCGGCTTGAATAATAATATCTGGTCCTAATTGTTTACGAAGTTCCTGAAACAATATTTGGCCTCCTAAGCCAAAACTGTTGACCCCGTCAATATAACCATAATCTGGGACAAGGTCATTATTAATGTCCATAGGGTTTGCTTCCGGGAATCCCCATGTCCATCTGCCGACATCAAACTCAATACCGTTTGCGTGGGCTGATTTGTTACTTGTAATTCGTTTTGCTACCTTGCGAGCAAACCACTCAGCAGCCGTAAGATTATCGGGGCCGCCACGCGGTGAATGTAGGCTAAAGTTAAGTTGCCATTGATTCCGCCAAAACATCATATGAGGTGCTATAACTGCCATGCCCGCTCTAAATGAAAATGGTTTACTGCCCCATTGTCCACGAGAAACAACTAACTTGCCGTCTTGAATGTCGTTCAAAATTACATGTTCGGCATGAGACCATTCCGGCTTTTTAGTTTTAGGATCTAATGCATAGATGGTAAGTGCAAAATGACCTCGTTTATTCACCGCTGAGATGATTTTTCGATTTTTTGCAATTCGGCCTAAATCCTGAACGGGAATGTAAATCTCGGTTGGGGATATACTACCGGTAAGCAAGGTACCGGCTTTTAATAATAGATGTCCAACCCAAACATCGGGGAAATCTCTTTCCCCGATGCCGCCATATGCATCCTGAATTAGCATGATCTTGTTAGACCACTTTTCTTTGACAAGAGGGAAAATATGGTCAGGGCCAGTTGCTAGAACAATTTCGAATGGAGAAATTTGTTTTAGTCGTTCATTGAACATCCGACTATTTGGCTTTAGATTATAAATGGGTTTAAATACGGTTGGAACTGGAAAATTTTCTGGTATTTGAACAGGAGCCGCATGTATATAATAACTCCAAAATATTATAAAAATGGTTAGTATCGATATACAATTCAGCTTGCTTCCTTTCATAATATTTCCCTTAGTTTTTTATTAGCGCTCATTTTAATTAAGGTGTTAATTTTTATTATATAGCAGCTTAGCAATGTTTCCTTGGTAATTGCTTAACAAAGTCAAAATCAGTCAATAAAATACCCCTTAAACTATTGCCTAAAAATTATTCAAGTAATCAAGGTAAATAATCTGATTAAGTAAGTACTTTGAACTGATAATAAAAATTATCTTTGCCGATTTTTCCAGAAGCCATATACCCTTAGGTTGGCGGCTAACAAATTTAAATTTGATTGGCGTTCTTACTTATCTTATGTCATTTTCTGGAATATTTCGTTGATTTCATCCAATACTTCTTCTTCAGTTCTTGCGTTCATTAGATTGAAATTTTGGTGAAGATCAAAAAAGTCAAGCCTTGAAATTTTTTCAAGAGAGTTGAATTTTGGTTGAAAATTAGGTCTACTTGCACGCCAAACTATAGTTTGGCTATTTCCATCTGTGGATATAGTTCTATACTGGAAACAAGGAAAAAAGTCATTAATCGCGAATATGACCTTGAATACATCGCCATGCCAAGCATTCGATTTTCCGCCAAATTTTTTTCTAAACGAAATAGCTTCTCTTTGATTTGGGATAGCACTAAATACATCGTTTGGCACGGTATCATCAATTAACCAAATAGTTCTGTCGTGGGCTAAGGACAAAGATGCACAAAAGTCTCTAAACGTTTGCTCAAAAGTATGAAGTCCATCCACCATGATTATATCAAACCTACCTTTTTCCAAGTCTTTACAAAAAAAATCGTCAGAAGTCATTTCGTAAAAGCGTATGTCTTTAGTTGTACGAGTTATGTATTCAAATCTAAAATGGGGATCCACAGCGACTTTTTCTTTTGAATTTACGTTAAAAAAAGTCTTCCCCTCAGCGACGCCAATCTCAAGATATCGATTGCCATTGCAACTTTCCAATAATTTATTAATACGTCTTGGTGAATGTGTTCCGGGTATGATTTTCACTGTTTTAGATGCGTCATTATCGAAAGAATTACTCATGAAATTATCCTTTGAAGTTGTTAGTAAGTTGATTATATTGGACACGTTAGATACTGACCAGAGTGCTCGACTCGATGCTGGGTTTTTGACACACGATTTTTCGATCACATGCTCATATTGTTTAAAATTTTTACGGTTTGCGATTGTTCGGTAATTACCATTGAGTTGTTTGCCACGAATAAATATATCGATTTGTCCTTGAAATTGTTTAAATAAAGCTACAATATGAAATGCAGAGCCTTCTATACCAGCGACCCTATGAGCACTTGCCAATATTGCAAGTTGTTCGCTTACGGTATGCTCCTGAGGATGAAAAATGATCCAACCCAAGCTCTGGAGCTTTTCCTCGATTTGAGGCTCTTCTAAAAATCCACCGCTATCGGTTAATTTTGAGCGGGATAGCCAAATTTTATTTCCTGTATTTAAAATTCCATGCTCATAAAAAGCGAGAAATTCGGCTTGTTTTATATGAAAATAGTCCTGTATACGGTATCCGGCTTCAGCAATAATCAAAGACTCTACAAAAGAAGGAGATGTTATAAAAATATGTTTAGCTTTAATCCCTAGCGATTGAAAAATCTCTTCTTGCCAAGGTCTTACTTTGGTGTCTGTTAACCATATGATCGGATAGCCTAGTTCTTTGTTATATGCCCATAATCTAGCAAGGCTTTCTAAAATAAAATGACCGAATCCCCTAAAAAGATAACCACCAAAAAAAAGCTTTACCTGAAATTACATGGAGAGGGCTAGGGTTAGAACTAACTGCTGTAACAATCTGACCGTAACTTCGCACGAGAAAAGCATCGTCAATTGGCTTGCCACTGCTGTCAAGCACACCGCCTGCGTCTCCAACAGAGCCTTTCCAAGGGATAACAAGGGCATTCTCATATTGAGATATTCGCATGTCTTGCATAATATGATCCTTTCGATTTAGCCTTGGTTTGGCAATGACCAAGCACTTGACCAATACCCTAAACTTTTTAAAGACGCGATCTCTTCTTCCAAAAGGTTAATTCCGTATTCTCGCCAAGATTCCGGTATTGCTACATCAATACTGGCGTTCTTACTTTTTGAAAGGTTTTCGAAATCGTATTCAATGTGCTGAACGCTAAGAAAATCTTCTATTTTCCTGAGAAAAGCATGAGGTTCGGTAACCATTTCCTCAAAGTAGCATAAAAAATATTGATTCTGATTGAGGGAACAGCTTAAATTTTTTATGACCCTTGAGTAATAGGCATTCCTAATAAAAAAATCCTTTGAAAGCACTTTCTTAAAATGATCAAAATTCATTGTTGGATTTTTTGACAACGGATGACCTGAAAATTGTATATGAAATTTATAGTGTGACCATAAGCGCTTCACTGGGTCTCTCATAATATAAATGACTCTAAGGTTATCATATTCCTGGTTTAGTATCTTCCAATCCGAGGCGCTGATTAAACAAGTAAGGTTCGAAAAATCAGTGAGCCATTTATTGTTATTGATATCGCTATCCATTAACTGGTCAAACCACATGTTATCAACAGGGGCGCATGCATATTTTTCATACCAATCAATAGCGTATTGATTTTCTTGGGTTAAAGGTCTTTTCTTTAAGGCTAAAAGAATTTTTTTCCGCTTTAATCTGTCTTTTATTAGTGGATAATTGATTTCCTACGCCAAAGCGATTTGCAAAGTAATGTAATTCTTTTTCATAAGAAAAATGAATATCAGGGTGTTCTTTTAGCTTATCATAAAGCCAAGTAGTGCCAGCTTTCATTGCACCAATAGAGAGGAATATCTTTTTAGTCATTTACCTTTCCTAAATTAATGTCACTTTTCATATTATAAATGAAGCGTCAATATCAAATTCCGTTAGATTATTTTCCAACTAAGGCGTTTATTGAAATATGATTTACTTCTTGAGCAAATTAGCTGACGAATACACAAAATCGTTATATTAGACAGGAATATCAGGAGAGAAATTCTGAAAAATTAATCGATACGCTTGGATGACCGGTCAGGAGTTAATTTCGTTCGAGATGAGCATGTTGAAATATAACAGGAATCAGCTTGTTTAGAGTGTCCTTAATTTTATGAGAATTAATATGTAACAGAACCCTTCCCAAAAAAACTATCTAAATATGCTTGATTTTTTAAATAACGCTTTTCGAGTAGTTTGACACTCGATTCGGATACGCTCATAGTTTCTTCCAAAGAGTTTACTTTTGTGGCAATGATTGTTTTGTATGTGTCGACCTCTAAAGGAATCCCCAAAAACTCAGTTATTTTTTCAGCCGTTTTTTCTGCATTACAAAATAGACTGTCGTAACTAAGCATTAACACATGCTCAAATTCTTGCTGATAATTTATTAGAGCCGTTTCATAATCGTTAAAAGAGTCTTGTACATTCATCCATTCGCTTTTTGCTGAAACGGATGATAATAACTGTTCTTCGAAACGTGACATATCGGCACCGTGCCCGTACATCAATAACTTAAAAGCAGAAATAAAGCGCTTTACCGGATTTCGTGCGAGAAGAATTATTTTTGCATTGGCGCCTATTGTCTCCCGCATTTTCTTAATACCCTCTTTGGGGAGAATCATGTATTCAGGTGTTATTTCACCGAGAAATGCATTTTCTGCTACGCAAGGCCTGAACAAGTCAATATATTGAATATCTTGAATTTTTTTTGTAGACAGCAAAAAATTGGTGCGTAATGAGTTTTTGAACCGCTGATTAAGAAAACCAAAGTTTTTTGCATTAACGATTCTTGTTATTTCTGCATTTAATTGATTTGTAGAGAATTTATGCAAAACATTAGGATGGCGAACGCCATACAATGTATCGAAATAATGCAGCTCTTTAACCGGATTCATGTAGATGGGTGAACATTGCTCTAATATTCTATGAAGTAAGGTAGAACCCGCTCTTTGCGAACCAATGCCGATGATAAATTTATTTTTTTCCATTATTTAATTTGAGTAAAAATGACTTAATTCTTGAACTTGCTGCGACGATAAACGTAAATCAGGATTTTGGACTGGCGCTTTAACTTTATCATAGCGGTCTACAATCCAGTTTATTGAAAGCTTTAGTGCTTCTAAAGAATTTGGCTGAATACGTAAACCGTTTATTTCATGATTGATGTCTTCAGCGATGCCGCCAATTTCCGATGCTACCACCCAACATCCGCAAGCCGCCGCTTCTCGAGTCACTAAACCGTAACTTTCAGGCCAAATAGAAGGCGCAAAAAGTACATCGATCTTTTTATACAAGTCGACGATATTATCCTGAGAGATACGCCCTTGGATAGTTACCGGCACACCGTTCCAATCTGTTTTTTCAGAATAATCTTCGTCTTTGCTATGGTCGATAGCTAACACTTCAATATTTTGGGGTTTTGTTGCTTCAATCGCTTCTTTAAACAAAAAATAACCTTTATGCTCGGACATACCGCCTATGTGGGCACAAACAATATTACGGGTGTAGGAGGTATCTTTTTCGAGCCAATCGATACTATCCGAGATACCATTTTTGTTTGTGGTGACGTTGACGATACCATTGTTAAAATAGAGCGCGGCAAAGTTTTCGGAAACGGCGAATACTTTTTTAGCTTGTAGAAGCAATTCCTTGAGAAAAATTCGACGCTTAATCGATTGATGAAAAGAGATGCCTTGGGGTAAGGGTAATAAAGCGTATAGATCGGCATGTCCGTCAGGATGCACATTTCCTTGAACGTCAACCAGGAATTGATAGTCGGAAATCCACCACGCATCGTGAACCGTAACGTAGTAGGGGATTTTTCGAGTCAAAGTAGCTTCTACAATGCTAGCGGTTAAACGCTGAATGCAATGAAAATGAATTAAATCGGGTTGCTCGAATGCTAAAAACTCGTCGAAAAGAACCGCCATCCTGGAATCCCGGTCATGCCAATCCATATTGACTCGCCAAAGTACCGAAACGCGATAAACCCGGATACCCTTGTAGGCATAAACTTTAAGGTGGTGCGGTTCGCTTTCCGTAGCGTCGGTGGTAAATACGACAATTTCGAATCGGTCTCCGTAATCGCGATGCAAAATGTCGATATTGTCGGAAACTACGCGTGTCGCGCCTCCAATCGATTGCGGAGGAAAAAAAACATTAACAATTGCAATTTTCTTTTTGCGCTCATTTTCGATCATAAATACGTTTTTTCAAGAGTAGTTTTCTGACTTCATTCAGCGGAACAATGCTTTAAAGCTTAATGAGTTTTTCATTGTTATTCGGCATGGCCGTATTATAGTTGTTACATGTCAGTATTTTTTGCTCTTGATAAAAGTTAGTAATCGCGGTCTCGATAACATTTTTCATGTTATCGGCTAATGCGGCTACGGAATAGTCTTCCTGCACCCGTTTCATGGCTGTTTTAGCGATCTGGACGCGTTTATTCGGGTTGATAATCAATTGGTCGAGCGTATCAAACCATTCGTTTTGACCCAATACGACAAAGCCGTCAACTTCATGACGGATGACGTCCAAGTAATTGCGTGTTTTGCTCACCACAGAAGGAACGCCAAGGCTCGCCGCCTCAAACCATTTTAATTCGCTTTTGCAATCGGTTATATCGTCTTCCAAAAGCACGGCAATGTTAATGTCGACCTCCGACAAATAAGTTAGATAGGTCGATAATTCGGCAAATGGTTTAAGGATCACTTGGTGCTTATATTTTGTTAAAAAATCGCTGGGCAGTTGTAAATATCCCGCAATAATTAAACGTACGTTGGCGTGTTTAGCTAAAAGTTTATCGAGTGGAGGTAAAACTTCGGCTATAAAATCGATATTATGGGCATGTGTACCCGAGCCATAGAAAATATCGATATAAGTCTTGTTCTTTTTTATTTCCGGCGCTTTTGACGGCGTATTGCAATCTAACCCGTTGCGATGCAAAAAACAGTTTCCGGATGTGACTAACTGGCCCAATTTTTCTGCCAACGGCTTTGTTGAAGCGATACCAAACTGGCATAAACGCGCGGCAGACCGGTAATAAGCCATACCCTTAACAAGACCGTTAAAATAGAAATCTTGGTTTACATAGCCGCCGTAGGATTCTAAAGGCGGAGGATAAATCGGCTCGAACAACAAATCGTCAATCTCATAAAACGTAATTTTTCCTAACGCTTTAGCGGTCTCTATCAGATTTATAATGTGCGGATAAGCGGGAACTCTATAAAAAATGATGATGTCGTTTAGAGCAAGCGCTTCTTCGAACGCTAGGTCTTGATAGACTTTTAGGTTTAACTCACGCCTTTTATCATGATACGGCGAGTCATCTTCCATAACTTCAGTTTTATAACACTGCTCCGGGTCGGCCAACTCTTTTTGGGCTTCAGTCCAAGGCATTGCGTTGGCAACAAATCCAGCGGCGGCGAGTTGCTCTAATTTTTGATAAATACGGTAGCGGCGGCATTGCGGTAAGCCGAAGTCACCGATAATCAAGACGCGTTTTTTATTGATTCGAGATTGAATAGGATTGCTCAGCAGCAAGGCTTTTTTACGGCAAAATCCGGCTATCGATGTCACGGTTTTATCCGTTTCAGCTATAAGAGCGCTTCTTTCCGAACATAAACTCAAGGCTACCAACCGTTGCTCGTTTTCTAGCCAATATTTTTCAATGAGTTGATCGAATGAAGACTGCAAGAAGTTTAAATCTGGAAAATTTTTCAACCCTTCTGTCGCGACAGAAATGCCTTTTTCATAATTTTTTAAATGAAAACAACAGTTGATTGTATTTTTGTAAGCCCATTTATGCTTTTTACTTATTTGTAATGCTTTTCCATAAACAATATCGGCGGCGGCATATTCGCCCTTGCTCATATGCCAATTCCCAATGTGTTCTAATGCACTCGAGCTAGGTTTAAAGTAGTTGGAATAGATATAGCATTGGTAAGCTTTTTCTTTTTTCTCCGAAAGCTCATAGGATTGTGCCAATTCAAGAAAAAATTTAGAATTTTCATAATCTAATGCGCTTATCTTTATAAATTCTGCTGTTTCCGAATTCAAAAATTTTTCTAGTTTTTTCCAGGCTGATATCAATTCAAGTTCATTCAGTTCGGCAAATTGTTGTAAGCTGAAATCGTCCGGAAGACTGATTTTCTCAAGCCCGTATCTTTTGAATAAGTCTGAGATGGAAGCGACTCGACCTTCTTTTTTTCCATGCTTGACAAAATGTAGAGCCGCTTTCTTTTCATCCAAAATACCATGATCGCGCAAGTCACCATGTAACATACAATACAGAATCCAATCGAAATGACTGTCCATAACCATATGATTATCTTCTAATTTAATAATTTTCTTGGTTTGACTGAGGGGAATAAATTTACCAGCTGTTTTTTTTAAATGTTTTCTTAACATTGCCCAGGTATTATTAAGCGAATTGTTAGTCATTTATTAATGGTGATATCTTTTTGTCAACAGTATTTAAGTTTACATATACAAATTTTGCTTAAATTTTTAATTGTCATGGATGGATTCTATTTATTTGCACAATCCGGGATTTCAAGAAACTTCTCGTTTGAGTTGCTAACTTTTGCAACGACCATTGAAAAACGCCTGTCTTTATCGATAAACATTCTAAATTTTCTCTTACAGGCTGCTATGAGGCAGTCTATCCTGTCTTGCTACGAATCGCAAAAGCCAGCTTTTTTTCAATGAAAGCCTCTAAGCGCTAAATAATAAACTACAATTTATCAGGTTGATAAAAAAACCGTGCCTGAGTGGATGCTCATATCATGTATCCGTTGATTGATTTGTCCACCTTAAACAGTGATGTATGCAAGGTTTTTTCGCTGAAGTGGTTAACTATGTGGCCCTAATTTTAGTAAATATGCATTTTCATGACTTCGCAACAACCTTTGAAGTCACAGAAACTATAACTGCTAACGAGCAAAGCCGTGGAATGTTGTGCATTTAAGGAAACCTCGAACAAGTTCTTCAGACATACTTAGATATTATTATAAGCTCATGAAAATGTTTAAAAAAAATATATCGAACGCTATCTTGATTGAAGCCAATGCCGTGAGCTGAATCAGCTCGTCCAGAGTTCCACTGTGTTTTTAGTGAGAACGAAGTGCAGTAGCAAGGTGAAAAAGATATTTTTAAAAGCCCTAAATTAACATTTTGTGCTAAATAATATGAAGAGAATTTAGCCAAGTATTTCTCTTTCCAAGTAGCTGACTAGAAAAACACGCTAGATAGAGTTTGAATACTTTTAATTGTATTGATTTTTTCATGACCCTTTTTATCTCATGACTCCATATACATCAATAACCTGCAAAATTTCTGCACAATATAGCGAAGTAGCCACAGCTATATACAACTAACGGCTTTTTACCTGCGGTCTGTTTACGACCCTACATCATTTTATCTAAGCTAATAAAAAATAAGGACAAAATTAATGAGTAAAACGAATCAACTGGATTTATTACGTTCAGAATTGAAGTCTAAAAAGGAGGTTGATGAAAAAGTAAAGCTCTTTAAAACAATCGTTAATCATCCTGATGCTGTTCTTAACGATTATTTAAATTTTGCTATTTTATTAAGAGATAACGCCCCGTCTGAATCCTTGCAAATATTGGATGACGCTGAATTCAAATTTGGCGAAAACGCGTGGATTGAAGACAATCGTGCGCGTGCATGCACCGTTTTGGGAGATCGTGCGGATGCGGTAGTTAGCTGGGAAAAGGCGGAGCTACTTGCAAGTGAGGACGATAAACAGTTTTTTATTAATGAACTGTCACGCGCCTATGAAGCATTGAATAAACAAATTTCCGAAGAAATTAGCGATGCTAAAAAAAATAAAAGATGGGATGAGGTTATTTCCACATTAAAAAATTACCAGAACAAGCATTGCAGAAATTTGTATGTGTATCTTGAACTTTGCATAGCCTATCAACATGAAAAAGATTACATAAACGCATTGTCTATTTTGGTACAAGCGGAAAAAAATAATTTAAAAAGCCCGTGGATTCACGATAACTATGCCAGGATTTTTTTCGATACCGCGCACTTTAAAAAATCGATTAGGGCATGTCTTTACGCTTTGAAAGATTCACGCAGCAAGTATGAACGAGAAAGATTTATCGAATTATTAACATTACTAAAGGAAAAACTATCCATCGAACATCAAAACGGAAAAAATTTACATATTTTTCCGGTTGATCCTGCTTCGTTGAAAACCCAGCTATTTGATAAGAATTTAGATCCCAATGAAATTTATTTAGATATTTACGACAACGTTTCAAGTGAACAAAGTGAAAAAGCGTTTGAATCCATAAAAAATACCGAGGATTTTTCTAAAGTCAGTGAAGAAACCAAAATATTAACCATTTACTACTTGCCGCAAATGCGCAAGATTTTAGAAAAAAATGAGGAATCGAAATCGATAACGGCGGAAGATGATAAGGAAATGGATGGCGCTGAGTCGCAATCCCTATCAAATGATGAAGATACTGTTGTAAACTCAATTTTATTCAAAGAGTTGCCATTAAAAGATCAAGAGTTATTGATACAAATTGTTCTTTATTCAGGATTATTCAGTCATGGTTACTATGCGCAGCAGGTAGAGGATGGCTTTAATGTTAGCGGCGCAATTGAACATTTTTTGAGTACCGGCGCTGAGCAGGGTTTAAAACCTATGCTCAATTTCGATTTTCAGGATTACCGTTCGCTCAATCCCGATTTACCGGTTCTGTCGAATGTCGAATGTTTTATACATTATGTCCTAGCCGGACGCGCTGAAAAACGTTATTTCAGTAGAACAATTCTCAAACAGGATGCGATCATATTGCGGCGGCATCCACTATTCGATAGTACCCGGTATGGATATTTTGCAAAAGGGTTGACGGAAGACTTAAGTCTTCAAGAACATTATCTCGCTATCGGGTGGAGAGAAAATTTACCGGCAAACCGCCATTTCGATTTTCAGCTTTATCTCAATTGCTACGTCGATGCCAGTCAAAGCGATAAACCGCCTTTTTTACATTATTTGAAAAACGGGACAAATGGAATCTCCTGCATTCAAGAAGCCAAGCGTTGGATCGGAACCATAATGAGATTGGACGAGTTCGATTCTGAGTATTATAACTTACAGTATAAACGCGCTTTTCCTGACATTAGCCAGGCTGTATTGCATTACATTTGTCACGGCGTAGAGCTAAAACTAAACCCGAAAGAAGATTTCAATGGCGAGTATTATTTAAGAAAAAATCCCGACATTAAAGCGGCGAAAGAGCATCCCTATATCCACTATTTATTACATGGGAAAAACGAAGGGCGAAGAGCAAAGTTTGAGTCGAACCAATATATTCATGCAGGCAGCGCTGAATTCGACCCAAACAAACCGACTATTCTAGTGGCATGTCATGAAGCGTCGAGAAGCGGCGCCCCAATATTGGGTCTGCAATTAATGGAATATCTGTCTTCGGTGGCAAACATTATTTGCTGGTTAGGCAGAAAAGGTCCGCTATTAAACGACTTCGCTAAAGCCAGTATCGCTATGATCAGCGACTATAGCGATCATGTCGATACGGTTTGGATCGTGCGCGAATTGCGAGACAGTTTCTCGTTGCAAACCGCTATTCTGAACTCAGTGGCAACAAGCAATATTGCGCCCGCTTTGTATGAAGAAAAAATTCCGATTGTCGCGCTGGTGCATGAGTATGCGGATTATATGACTCAAGAAGTGCTTAAAATGCTTTTTACCTCCAATCGAGTGGTGTTTCCTGCGCAAGGTGTTAAAGCAAGTGCTGAGTTTGTTAGTATTAAAGCGTTTGGAAGGCCAACTTCTAATACGATTATCAGGCATCAAGGACGGTGTTTTCCGCCCGGCGGAGAGGACGGTAAAAGTTTCGATCGCGAAGAAATTCTCCTCAAGCTTGGAATAAGTGAGGATGATCCGAAACCGGCAATCGTCTTGGGCTGCGGTTGGGTCCAAATGCGCAAAGGCCTTGAATATTTCATCGAAGCAGCGAAACAGTGTAAAGAAATTATTAATAAACCCATCCGTTTTGTATGGGTAGGAGGCGGTTATTATCCCGATGCGGATTTGCACTATTCGGTTTGGCTTAAATCGCAAGTGATTCATAGCGGGTTAGAGGATGATGTCATCTTTTTTGAAGAAACAAACGACCTAACCCCATTCTTCGAACTTGCCGATGTGTTTTTTATGTCATCAAGGCTTGATCCATTTCCTAACGTCGCTCTTGATGCTGTTGATGCAGGTGTGCCCGTTGTCGCTTTTGAGAAAGCTACCGGATTTTCTGATTTTATACACAACAATCCGACAGTTGGCGCCGTAGTGCCGTTTTTGGACGCAACTGCGGCGGCGGAAGCGATTTGCGAATATATCAGCAAAAAGCGATTACGTCCTGACAACTGTGAAAAGATAGCGGAGCAATTATCGTTTTCCACTTATGCTGAGTTTATATGGGGAGAATGCCAAAGAGCTATTGAACAGCAGGAATTTATTCAACAAGAAAGTTCAATGCTTGAACAATCCAAGCAATTTAATAGTGAATTCTTTACATCGGGTATACCCAATTGGCCGGCAGCTTTACCGGCTGCAGAATTCGTATCGGTTGAATATCTTTATGCGGCTATGTGGCACCGTGGCATAGCGTTAACAAAAAGTCGCGTCGGTTTTAACGATGTAACGGCGCAAACAATAGCGTCGACCGATTTCGACAAGGATAAAGCTTTACACACGCCGCTCGTTCATGTACTTGACAGCAATAAGCCGCTGCTCACCCATAAAACGATATACATCAATCCCAACGAAACCGTTGCCAAATGGGAAGGTGGGATGTCGGTAGCATTGCATATTCATGCGTTTTATCCTGAGGCATTACTCGCGCTGTTAAAACGTGTCACAACGTTAAGTCACGCGATGTCAATTTTTGTAACAACAGACACAGACGATAAAGCGCTTGAGATTAGCACGATAGCGAAGAAATTATCTTTACAAATCAAGGTTCTGGTCACACCAAATCGAGGCAGGGATGTAGGGCCGTTTATCATGACGATGAAGCAGCATTTGTCTAACTTCGAGGTTGTAGGTCATTTTCATCTTAAAGGAACCAAACAATTGGAGCAATCTGTTGTGCGCCAGTGGCAAGATTTTCTATACAATACGTTGATCGGTCAACATGGAGAGATCGCCGACACATTGCTACAAAAATTAGCAAAGTCGCCAAAATTGGGTTTGCTTTTTCAAGAAGACCCTTGCTTGTCGAATTGGAGCAAGAATAGAGAGCTGGCCGACAAACTATTAAAAGACCTGAAAATTGAACGGAAAACGACGGACAAACTTGAGTATCCTACCGGCAATATGTTTTGGGCAAGGACGGCTGCATTAGAACCTCTAATGAAGCACGATTGGCAATGGAAGGATTTTCCTGCCGAACCTGTTCCCTATGACGGCAGTATATTACATGCGATCGAGCGGCTTACCCCGATAATTTGTGAGACTGCCAACTACGAATGGGCAACTGTACACAATCCCGAGGCGCGGCGTTATTATTCCTTATAGCAGCAACTAAATTATGATTGGATAATTAATAAGCATGGCTAGAAATAAACTAAGGTTAGAGCACATTTGCAATTATTTACAAGTTGATATTAAAAAAAACCTTTGCAAAGTCTGTAGCCATGTCTTTTAATTGCCGACAATCGTAAAATTTATTGTGAATAAAAAGGAACTACAAATGAGCAATATTGATGCCCCTGCCGAAAGTTTAGACTCAGAAAATAATTTTCGTTTAATCGTTCACATCGGCGCCGGTAAAACAGGAACATCTTCTATACAAAATGCTATGAGAAACCATCAGGAGGTTCTTAGAGAGTATGGATTTTGGTATTTAGGAATCATGTTGGAACACGCCCCGGTTAAATTGTATTCATGGCAACAAACGGGCGCTTTTGAGCAATTAAGATCACTAAGCGAAAGCGAAATAACGGATCAGATTTTAAACGTTATGCATGATTCATTGCCTAAAATCAAAGCAGCGGGATGTAACACGGCTATTTGGAGTAATGAGTCGTTATTTAGCCGACCGGAAGCTCATAAATCCATCATTAAAGCGCTTGAAATAATGAGTGAAGAAGGCTGCAAAATAGATGTTATTGTTTATGTAAGAAGGCATGATGCGTGGATGAAATCCGCTTATACGCAGTGGGGCATACAGCATAAAACATATAACGGCCCGTTGGTAAATTTTTCTACATGGGCTTCAAGAAACCCACCGTGTTTCATGAATAATCTCCGTAAATGGATGGCCGGAACAGGCTTCAATTGTCTTGTGCGTAACTTCGATGCAGTTAGCGATGTAGTGGAGGATTTTTTATCGGTTTCCGGCATGCCTCTGGAAAGAATCGAGCACAGGCGAATTAATGAGTCACCTTCAACTGAAGAGTTATTATTACGCGCATTGTTTAATAACCAAATTCAAGAAAGTGCGTTACCTTATGAGTTTGATCGCGTCATGAGTGCTAAAAAATCGGTTTTTGATCGTTCGGCAACCACTTTTCTCACCCATTACTTACCTACTGCGGCAGATTTAGAAAAGGTCGCCGACGATAATGCTGAGGATAGAGCTGAAGTGAATGAAGTGCTTATTGCGAATGGACAAAAGCCGCTGGAAACCAAACCGTTAAATTCAAAATCGAAGGAAATCGATGTAGGAAAAATTGTTTCCGCCCTTTTTGAAATGCTGGCTTATCAGGCAAGAAAAATAGAAAATCTTGAATCTAAGGTCGACAAACTGACAAAAAACAATTAAAAATTAGAACGTAATGGTTGTTAACAAAGTTAAGGCGTCGTTTAATAAACCGGATTGCATTCTTCATATTGGAATGCATAAAACGGGATCAAGTTCTATTCAAAGCACACTTTGTAAACTTCCGGCTACTGCGGAATTTGAATATTTGTCATTCGCTCCGACAGGTAATAACTCCGGTTTCATATCCAGTTTATTTTGGGAGTTTCCTGAGCAATATCACGGAAATGTCAAGCAAGGTTTAACCTCAGAACAAGTAAAGGAAAAAAATAAAAAAAACAAGGATAAATTCGAATTAGCCTTAAAGCAAACGCGCTCAAAAACTGTCATTTTTTCAGCAGAAGACATTTCCGCATTTAAGGAGAAAGAACTTTATGCATTAAAAAGTTTTTTAATGCCGCTCTGTAATTCGATAAAAGTGATCGGCTATATCCGTTCACCGATCGGGTTTATACAAAGCGCTCTTCAGCAAATGATAAAAGATGGGGCCGGGCGTAATATTAAACAGTTGGTTTCTTTGTATCCAAAATATCGGTCAAAATTTGAAAATTTTGACAAGATTTTTGGCAACGAAAATGTAACATTAATAAAATACGATAGATCAACCCTGTTAAATAACGATGTGGTTTTAGATTTTTGCCAGCGCATAGGATTGGCAATCACTGAAGATAATATCATTCGGGATAATGAGTCGCTTTCATTAGAAGCCACTGCTCTTCTATACACCTATCATACCTTAGGCTTCGGCTATGGCAGTTTTGCTGAAGCAAACCAAGAAAATAAATTACTCATTCAAGCAATCACCGGCATAGGGAATAAAAAAATACAATTATCTTCCGATTTAACCAGTGAAATACTTGAAAAGAACAGTGAAGATATTCAATGGATAGAATCGAGATTAGGATGTTCTTTGTATGAGCCGGTAGCGGATTCGAAAGAGTCTATTTCTTCAGCGCATGACTTATTAGCAATAGCCTCGCAATATGCTGATGAATTGAAAAACTTACTGATTCCTTATTTACGAAATCGATCCGCTACGCCGGAAAATGTAGCTGATTTGATGCATTTATTACGTCAACAATTATCGCATTCGGAAGCGAATAAAACGCTTAATACGGTTAAATTTTTCGGTTCCCAGATTCAACGGTTAAAATCGGAAAATCTACAAATAACAGACATATTGAATGAAATCATATTTTCTTTGAATTACGCGGGGCATGAAAAAGCGGCGGAAAATGTGCATAAGTTAATGATTACGCTGGCGAAGAATGGGGTAATAACGCTAGAGAATCAAATACAACTCGCTTTACATATCGACGGGTATAATCAAGGTCATTTAAAAGGCTGGATTCTTAATAAAAAATTCCCTTTGCATAAACTCTCCATAGAAATACATTGTAATCAGCGTGTTATAGGTCAAGGTGTTGCCAATTTATTTAGACGGGATTTGGCGGATGCCGGATTTGGGGATGGTCGATGTGCCTTTAATATTAAGCTTGATAAGACTATAAACGATTTCGGCGACGAAATAACAATTAGAGTCATGGATTACAATAAAGATATGTATAAAAAAACAGCCCTTATCCGAGGGTTACACTAAAGTAACCGGCAATTTATTAGTGAGCATCAACATTCCATAGCGTTTTTTTTAAGGAAGTTAAGGATAAACGGTAAGGTGTTCATGTCACAGCAATGTTAAATAACTAGGATTTGGCTATTTTGGCTAGACTAAAGGCATGAATCTTCTCGCTAAATACCTAAACAATACCGATGCTTAATTTAACGTTTTTTGCAAAAACCGCTTTTTCAGGGACGACGCATTAATTAATTTCAACTCAATATAGAATAATGATAAAAAAACAACATGTAGGCCGTTGGCTGGTTATTGGTGCAGGCGGGTTTATCGGTAGCAGTCTTTGCCGAAAGCTTACAAAAGAGGGCGAAATTGTCACTGCTTTTGGAAGGAAACCAAAGTTTCCCGAGGGGCTAGAGGATTGCCGATGGATCGTTGACGATTTTCTCAATGAAAAAGCCTTATCAAACGCAATGGAGGAGGCTGAATTTGTCGTTCATGCACTCAGTACCGTAAAGCCTGCCAAGTCGAATGAATCACCGATTATTGATGTTAAAGAAAATTTGATCGGTACTTTAAAGTTAATAGAATTGTGTAAAGCCAAAGGCGTCAAGAAGTTGATCTTCTTATCATCAGGAGGCACTGTTTACGGACCCGGAGTACCCGTGCCGACGCCGGAAGATTGTGCTCACGAGCCGATCTGTTCCTATGGTGTTGTTAAATTAGCTATTGAGAAATACCTTGCTATTCAACAATATCAAGGCCTATTGGATTCTGTCGTACTTCGAGTTTCCAATCCTTACGGACCTTATCAGTTAGCTCATGGACAAGGCGTTATTGCGGCAGTTATAGAAAGATTGCTTGCAAACAAACCAGCGGAAATCTGGGGGGACGGTAGTGTTATCAGGGATTATATCTTTATCGACGATGTCATAGACGCTATTATCGCTGCTACGCAACTAGTCGATCATCATGCGCCGCGTATTTTTAACATCGGCAGCGGTGTCGGCAGATCTTTAAATATGGTTATCGACAGCATAGCCGAAATACATGGAAAGGCTGATATTCAAAGGTTGCCTGGACGTATTGTCGATGTTCCCGTTAGTATTCTGGATATCCAGCGGGCGAATCGCGTTTTACATTGGCATCCGCGTACTGATTGGATGAATGGCCTAGCTACTGCGTATGAATGGCAAAAACAGGTTCGGCTATCAAAGTCTTAGTTAAAGGTGTTTACCTGTTGTTTCAGAGTAATGGGTTTTCAGTTTTTCTCAATTGTAATATTTTAAATCGGAAACTATTTTTATGAGAAATGAATGCATTAGTTTTAAGTTATGGGGGTGGGAACGTTTTTTTTCACCAATATTACTGATAGCAAGCGTTTTTATTCTCAGCTGCTTGCCTAGTAAAACGTTCGCTGTGGAATTGCTCGCAGCAAATCATGTTCAACCTTTAAATGCCTCTCCCGCTAATACTGCGATAGGGCAAGAGTGTAAACAGACCATTAATAATGGTATGGTAGTATTAGACAACGAGTTAGTCCCTGTTTGGGCGAGGGACTCAAAAGCTGATCGCAATATACTTCCCGATGCACCAACACGTGCTTACCGTTTAGGATCTAAGACATGTATCCAATTAACGCATTTTGTGAATGCTAGAATTTGTGGATCTTCACTGACAAACCTAAATGGCCCAACGGAAGTTGTTTATCACTCGCCTGAAAATGACGTTTTCCCAAAATTCGATTACCACAACTGGTTAATGTCTCCCTATGTATTGGATGACAACTCATTAATCGCTCTCACCCATTCCGAATGGTATGATTGTTTGAGGTTCTCTGAAGATTCGCCAAAAGCGTGTTCACGCAAAAAAAATAAAGCAAATAGTTGGGCTACGGCAATCACATCGTATAAGTCTAATGACGGTGGGGCCTCTTGGAGTAGGATTGGAATTGTCGAACGTCCCGAACAATTTCCTAAATTGTTCGAACGGTTTTGGACTGAGCGTTCGGTTGCATTCGGTTTTTCTCAACCCTCAAATATCATTCTTGAAAATAAAAGATACTATGCATTTGTCCGTTATACGGAACGGCATTTGGAAACCGGCGAAAAGAGCAACTCTGGAATTATCCTTCTGAGCACGAGTAACCCCCTTTCTGAAAATTGGGAACAGGTTACTCCGCAAAAAACCCTTGCTTTGCAGCCTTATACGGGCAGTGTTTTACCTGGAACATCGACTTGGGGTCAAGTTACAGTGACTTGGAATAAATCTCTCCGCCGGTATCTTATCTTATTTTGGGATTATCCAAAAAAACGTTTAATGTTTACGACAACTCCCAGTCTTGCTAAACCTGAGTTTGCAGAACCCATGGAAGTTCAAAACCAAACGACTCTAAAAATCCCTGACAACGAAGGTAAAGGTTTATTCGATCATAATTACCCTACCGCACAACTTGACCCGGATTCAACCTCACGTAACTTTGAAACGACTGATGATAATTTTTTTATCTTCTTAAACAGTTGTTGCAGAAAAAATGCTCATGATAGAGCTCTTTTTCGAGTAGCAGCTAAAGTCGTCTTAAATAACTTACCGATAGGATTAGCAGTAAAAGCTGAAAATAACATGCCGCAAAGGTTAGCGGCAAAAGACGGAAATAGCTTGCCTAAGGGGTTATTTACTTATAAAACTGAAACTTATTATTCGAACGGCAATGGTCATTACTGTATTTACCAACCCAAATTAAATAAGAATAAAAAGACAGCCCGCTCAAAAAAGATTACTCGTATTGACACACTTCCTCTTTTCATTACGCTAGATGGAGTATGTTCAAACAAATAATAGTCTGTTCGTTTTAATTGAATGGTGTCGACAATTTAAGAGACTAAGTAATTGCTATTCAAAAAAGTTCGACTGAGTCGGACTTATATCCCTGTGAACTGAGTTCCGGCAATACCTGTTGGAATTACGGCTTTGTAGTACTGCCTAACTTTTTGTTAAGCAGTATCGTTGGTCATATCCCAAGGTATCGGTTTCAGAAAGCTTAAGTTTTCTTTAAATAGCCTACCTTCTAAATTAACCTTCTTTTACTATTGCAATAACATCTTGCCGACCATTCCAGCCTCTTTCAAAGTGTAAAACAGATCTATAGTTCGTTAAATTTTCTATGTATTTTCTCATCCATTCAGGCGAACATATTGTTTGCCCGTAATCGGGAATAGCTATATAAGATTTATAGCCAAATCCATCTTTGTAAAAGTCTGTCAAAATACTTTCGTCTTTACCGATAACTTTATTATTAATCGAATGTTTCCCTGCTTCGATGAGATCCTTAACGTACGTGCCGGCATAAGTAAAAATCAGTATCCCTTGCTCTCTTAGAACTTTATCGAAAAAGTTAAAAAAAGAAGGCCATTTATCGCTATTTAAATGAGTAAATAAAGAACCGCACCAAATCAAGTCAAATTTTGTATTAAATACTACTTTGTCTGGATCTACATTTGAATAGACGCCAATGGCGCCCAAATGAGACGAGCAAAAGTCAACGCCTTCGACATCAAGGTCACACGCATAGATATTGCTCTCTTTGAAGTATGACCGTAAACCTCTTAAAACTCTGCCATGTCCGCATGGAAAGTCGAGAATATCCTTAATGTCAGCCTTGTTGGTATATGTTAACTGTAATGTCGAATCAATTAGGTTGATAGCGGATTTGGCAACAGTTAAATAGGCTTCTATTGTACCTTCAGTCCATGGTTGCTTGGGCAACATACTTTCCTTAGGCGAAATAGGGTAGTCGTCAATATGTATTTTTGATTTGTGAGTTTTTTGTCTTTCGATTCTGCATAATTTATCGATTACAGCCAAATCCATTTTTGTTTTCATTGTAAGCCCTTCGGTTTGGTAATGGTTATGTTGTTCAGATTTCACGGATACGCTACTAAGCGACTTTTTAGCTTCAAAAGAACGAGGACAGTAAAAGCTAAGTGGTTGCTCCCTATTAATTATAGTCTATTGAATTTAAATAATATTCGTTTTCTAGGTTGTTTTATAACGCATTTATTTCATTAAAAAAAATTTTAATTGAGAACAGTCTCTGGTTTTGTGAAAGATCAATTGCGGCTTTAAACCTTAACAAATAACACTTTATCCTACCAATAGTTTCGAATCCCCGTTCTATTGTCGAGCATAAAGCTCTTCATCACAGATAGCATCTGCAATAGCTTGTAATTCTGCAAAAACACTATCTTGAGAATGAGTAGGTTCCTTCGGTTCTTCCTTATCCATTTGAGTTGTTAGGCGAGACATAAATATACGCATGACATGATCAACGCCCGACTCAGTAACAGATCGGCGATCCGGTCCAAAATATGCTCCATTTGCATGAGCGCCGGTGATAATTTCATAAGATGGAAAATAATATACTTTGTTGCTAGGGTGACGAGCTAACTCATCCGCGGCAACGCGCAAAACCGATTTAGAATAGGTTGTCGCGACTAGAACATGACTATCCTCTCGGGTAGCCGCTAGCGGAACTGGCGAGACGGTAAGGATAACCTTTGCTTTTCTGTTTACGAGATGAAGCTTATTGAGAAACGAACGCATATCGGCTAGCACTTCTTCGACGCCGAAATTAACGAACGCGTATTTGGATTCATCGTAAATTCCTCCCGCAACGCCTGGTGCAACGGGATATACCGCGCCATCCAAGCGGGACATCCAGCATTCTGTTAAACCCAAAGTAAATACAAACACATCCAATTGTTTAAACATTCTACGAACTGCGGCCAAGTGTTGTCGTACATCTTTCATCAATTCTTCTTCGCTGGCAAAGCCATCAGGTTCGATACGCGGTCTGAAAGGGTCGCAAAAATTGCCATCTGACCGCCGCCAAATATGCTCGAGCGGTCTAAAATAGCAAAAGGCTCTTTCGAATAATTGTAGCAACTGTCTTGCGGTATATACATTTCCATAGCGTGCGCTAAAATCGTAAAAACCGCGCCTGCTTGCAGATTCTTCGGTTGTTTCTGCTTGTTCCGTAATCAGAAAATTAAAGCCGTTACTCCGTAGACGTTTTGAAATATGTTGAGCAAAACAACTACCTGCCGTAGCGACTTTATCTTTTTGGCTAATTTTAAACGGCGGGGATGTTACAGGATCGACATCTCCAGCTTCCCGGTTACTTATTGATTGCTTCCAGAATGCATGGTCGGGTAAATGGCTGTATGGATGAGTTTTTCTTTGGTTAACATCAAAATTTACATACTCAGGATTAGTAATAATCGTTTCAAAAATTCGGTTTAATACTCTTTTTCCATAAAGAGCATTCCCGTGAGTTGGATCTCCTTCTTTTAAACAATCCTCTGCAAGAAAGCCATTTTGTGAAATCACTTCCTTAGGTAAGTCAATACATTGAATCAAATGTTGGTGAGCTATTTTTTTTATAGCACTACATTGAATGTTATAAAAATTTAATCTACTCTGGGCATTTTTAACAGATGATGTGAGTAATTTTTCGGAAAATTGACTTTTACTATCAATTATCCACTGACTGGATTCTACTGGGGGGGGCGGGAAGACAATGTATTGAGGAAAAGTTTTACCTAGTTCAAATAATTTAAGCCAATCGCTATAGCTATTAATTGCTGTATTATAAACACTAAGAGAGATATCTGCATCGGTAATGCCTGGAATATCTACTAATCCCATAATGTTATGTTCGTTACCATGAATACAATATATAATACTCAAAGTATTTGGTAAATTTTCTTTGAATTCGTTAATAATTTGTTTTTTTAAAATTTTATTTTCTATTCGAGTCCTCGAACCATCTAAAGGCAATATTTTTCCGTAAGTTAAATCTAAAAACACAGGCTTTAAATCGATTCCTTCAAAGTCATATAATCTCCATGCTTTAAATAAAGGACCAATGTGACTGTTTCCAATAATAAGAATATTTTTCATATATTATTCCTCATTTCATTTAATCTAATCTACAAATTTTTATATTGGCAAAATTTGTTTTTGCTGAACAAAAATAATCTTTAGAGCTAAGTTATTTAAAAATTGGAGCTAAATTTTTCCAAAAATTTCCAATTAACACTATTGAGTCAGAATATTTTATCAAGATATTTATCTCAAAATTAAAGCACATTAATAATCCTAACAAAAGCGCTTGAAAACCACAGTATTTTATTTCAATTCTCCACTTATTTTAAGTTTATATTTCTAATGTCAGTATTTTATTTTCATATTTCAATTGCTTAAAATCATTTCTAAAATGCGAGTTAAATATGTTTAGGGCTTCTAATGTCCAGCTAACTTCCTGTCTATTGCTTGCATTGATTTTTACTTTGTCAAAATCGACAGGAATGTCTATCGCTAACCGCTCCGCCAAATCATGTACGACCGGAGCTAATCCCTCTTCGAATTTATAAATTTTGACATCCGTATCTATAAAGTCTGTTTGCGGACGTAAATGGTTATTCAAATGATACGGGTTTTGTTTTGCCGCTCTGATATTGTTGATAACCCATGAGGAAAAATCGGGTCTAACGCCTAAATTCTTGAATTGTTCGTCTGTCCGCCAAAAATACTCGCTTTCAATTCTATCGTAAGGATTTCGTACTACAGCGCATGCCCAATGCCACAAAGCACCTCCTAGTAGAACTTTTAGGGCGCCGACTTGAAGATGCTGCGGGCAAATCATTAGTCCACCCGGTGGGATAGGGGAGAAAAACGACATTGTAGTTTCGTTTTTCAACCAATGCTCTAGGCTGGTACCGCCAGTTTTAGGGATGTGGATTAATAATATTTTGATACCGTTTTTTTCAAAAATTGGCATTACTCGTTCCCTATTGCACACTGTGCTTTATGTGAATCCAACCAAAAATCATTTACAACAATTGCAATGATCCAACTTTGAGAAATAGAAAGTACTTCAAAATTGAATTAGATAATTATTAGCCTTTAAATTATTGGCTATAGTTTGTTATAAATATCAACTAGTTCATCTACTTGATCAATGGCCGTTCGAATTTTTTTACTGTTGAAAAGGCCTTAAATTTTTTAGGGTGATTTTCGATATGCATAATCATATCGCTTAATTCCCGGTCTGTAGAAACGTCGACGAGAAAACCGTTCTCGCCGGTAATAATATCTTCACCAATTGCGCCTAAGTTGGATGCAATCACCCAACAACGGCTTGCCACCGCTTCTCGAGTTACCAATCCGAAGCTTTCCGGCCATTTAGATGGCGCAAATAGGACATCGATTCTACTATAAAGAGCGCTTATTTGTTCTTGTCGCATGCGACCGATGAAAGTGACTTCAACATCTTTCCAGCGGTCTAGGCGTTCGTAATTTTCTTCTTTGGAGTGGTCGACAACTAAAACTTCAATGTTGCATGGATTAATTTTTTCTATGCACTCTTTAAATAGAAAATAACCTTTATGCTCTTCCATGCCGCCGATATGGGCGCATATAACTTTATTCTTGTGCTCTGTATTTTTTGGAAGCCAGTTTATTGGGCTGATGCCATTTTTATTGACAAGTATATTGGGTATACCGTTTTTGCGATAAATATCGGCAAACTTTTCCGATACCGACAAAATTTGGGCCGCGCCGTTCAGTATCGATTTAAGATAATATTTTCGTTGTAACGATTCGTCGAGGGAGATGTCGTCGGGCAGATTGGGTAATTTATAAGGGTCTGGATGCCCCTCAAGATATTGAATGCCTTTTCGATCCACCAGAAATTGAAAATCGGATATCCACCAAGCGTCATGAATGGTTATTATATAAGGGATGTTTCTTTCAATGGCGGCTTCCAAAATAGCTGCCGACATTCGTTGTATGCAGTGGATGTGTATTAAATCCGGTTGTTCATGGTCGAGGAACAAATCAAACAAAGCCTTCATTTTCTCATCTTTGTACTGCCATTCCGTCATCGGCTTTAAGGCAACAGCGGCCTTATAAACGCGAGTGTTTTTGTAAGGGTACACCTGTATTTGATATGGTTTAACGTTAATGCAATCGCCAGTGGTAAAAACTGTGCAATCGTATTGGGCTGCATATTTACTAACCAAAATATCAAATTGATCGGCGATGACGCGCGTGGCTCCACCGATGGCGTGAGGTGGAAAAAACACGTTTACCAAAGCAATTTTTTTGCTTTTGTTGTAGCTCATCATGTTGTCCTTAAATTAATGCAACTTACTACTTAACGCCGATTGGATGATGGTTTCAAGATTAGCTGACAGTTTTTCAATAGCGTAGTCTCGGCGTACGCGAGTATAAGCATAAGATCCTATTTCAGTTCTTTTGTTGGAATCGGTTATTAAACGATCGAAGGCGGCAATCCATTCATCCGTAGTTTCTACCATAATGCCGTCGTAATTCTGTTTGATTACATCTTCATAGTTAGTTGTCTTACTAACGACTGAAGGAATTCCGAAACAAGCAGCTTCAAACCATTTGAGTTCGCTTTTGCAATCGTTAATGTCGTCTCTGTTCAAGACGGCAATGTTGATATCGGCATTCGATAAAAGACTCCAATAGCTTGGAAGGCTTTTAACAATTGGAATTTGGACCAACTGTGGCGAATATTTTTCGGCAAACTCTGCCGGAAGTTCTAAGTAGCCGACAATAATCAGCCTCACATGCGAGTGTTTTTGCAAAATAAAGGTGAGGGCAGGCAAGGCTATATCGATGAAGTCGGAATTATGGGCTTGCGTACCGCTGCCGTAGAAAATATCAACGTATGTCTTATCGGGAGAGCGATGATTTGAATAGCTATTTTGCGAATCTAAGCCGTTGCGGTGCATGTAACAAATCCCGCTTTCTACATACTTACTTAAACGCTCGACTAACGGTTGAGTTGAAGCGATGCCGAATTCGCATAATTTTGCGGCATTGTTGTACAAGGCCATGCCTTTTAGCAACCCGGCATAGCTATCGGGCGATACGTAGCTACCGTAGCTTTGGATAGGAGGCGGATAAATAGGCTCAAAAAGCAAATCATCGATTTCATAGAAAGTTAACTTGCCAAGTGCTCTGGCATGAACAATCGAACGAACAATTTCCGGCAAAGCGGGGGTGCGGTAGAAAATAATGACATCGTGAAAAGCCAGTGCTTGAAATATTTTTTCCGGCAACGTCCAGGAAACAGCCGATGCTTCGTAACCGGCAAAGCTTAATTGTTCGAGCTTCTGTTCAATACGGTAACGAATACACTGCGGCAGAAAAAAATCGCCCACGATCAATACTCGTCGAGTATTTATCTTTATTTGTAAAACGTCGCTTAGCGATAAAAAGCTTTCCTATAGCTTTCTGCCATGAATTCGACGGCGGCGCCGGTTTCGCTTAATAATTGTTGTCTAGCGGCTAAGGTTTGACAATTATCCAGAGTAGCTAATTCTGTCAATTGCGTTTCTTTTGCTTGCCAAAACTCATTCATTTTAGTTGTCAAATAGTCGTCTAAGCTGCGTTCCCTTGGATTACCGTGTATTTCATTGACAATCGTGTCGATAGCTTGGTGATTGGTTTCCGGGAAATCGCCCAAATGCTTTTTTTGAAAGTCGCTATAAGGCGAGCAAATCCGGCCTTCTTGATGCCCGTACTTGAGATAGTGATGAGCGGCTTTAAATCGATTTGCAATTCCCGCTTGTTGTAAGTCCAGATAATTGTTGCAGTAAAACGACCAGTCGAAATCCTTAGGCAGTTTTTCTATAGTCATTTTTTGACTTGCCAATAAACTGTCGAAATTTGGATGCCGGCCTTGCTTCTGTCCGTATCGGCGCCAGTGCTCAGCCATTTGTTCGTTTGAAAGCCCGTTAATATCAGGATACCAAGCTATATAAAAATCACAATCGAAATGCCCGTAATGCTTTTTTATAAAATACTTTTTCAATAGGTTATAAATTCTTTTTTTCATTCTATTTTTGTAAGTCCTGAACGAAGAAGGTGTTTTAGCTAATGGCGGATTCATCTTCAAATTGCACCCAAACGGCTTGAATTTGTTGAGCACCAAAAAAATTTCGTGGTGAGGTTTCAGGCCATTTTTTAATAAACTGAAAATCTGATATCTTTCAAATTCGGTCAGTTGATTATATCTTATGGCAATTTCCTTCAGTGATAAAAAGGTTAAGCTATAATCCCTGATTATCTTTTCTGAAAAGTAAAGTAGATCCCGAAATCGGGGCATTAGTTGACATTAGCTTAAGCTATGCACTGAGCTAAATTAGAGAGCGAAAATGTGATCATGCCCTGTCTAGCGGACACTCGGCTAAGAGAGTAATCCCTAAAACCGAGGTCAACCGTGAAAACCAAAAAAGAAGATACAACGACACGATCTGTCCGGAATAAATATACAGCTCAGTTTAAAGTACAGACATTGGAACGCGCTGATCGGGATGGCATCCCCAAGGCGGCGCGGTGATTGTGATAAGTTCGGCGACAGACAGGTCGAGCCGTCCGTTAATACAGAAGTGGGGCAGCGCCATCCAGCTGCAATGTGAAGAGGCCTCTATCTTGAACTCGGCAAATATATGTCTGGACAATGGGGTACACATTATTTTGACCCTAGTTTTAGACCATTTAATATGAAACGTTTGTTGCTGCACATCGGTACTGGGAAAACAGGTACCAGTTCAATCCAAAATTTTCTTTTTGAAAACCGCAAAATACTAGCCGATCAGTTTAGCTTGTACTATCCAGAGTTCGGCTTATCGAAAATAAATCATTTCGGTGAGCTCATTCATGCACATTATCCCGTAGTGCTTTGGATTAAAGAACGCCAAGCGCAAAAACTAGAGGAACTATGTTCAACATTGAAAGCTAGTAATTGCGAAACAGCCGTTATTTCTTGTGAGAATCTATATCATCATCTTACGTTGGAAGATATTGCCTATCTAGCTAATGCTGTAAAAGATTTTTCAGTGGAAATTATTTGTTATGTCCGAAGGCAAGACTTTTACATGGAGTCAGCCTGGAAACAACAGGTCAAAGTTGGTGCGTTAAGTTTAGCTTTCCCTGATTTTTTAAAATTGCACACGCAGCCTGAATATCTAGAAACAATACAGGGCAACTACTTCAAAATGCTAAAAAAGTGGGCTGCCTATTTTGGTACTGAAGCGGTTAAAGTCAGAGTATTTCATAAAAGCGAATGGGTTAACGGAGATTTAATTGACGATTTTTTAAATGCTTGCGGATTTGGAACAGATGGGACTTATTCTAATTTGGTCAAATTGAAAATTGCCAATGCGGCACTTCCAACAGAACTGATTTTGTTAATGCGTAAATTTAATGCAATGAAATTGATTCCAAAAAGTGAACAAGAAATATTTGTTAAATTTTTGAAAAATTTGAATATTTTTAATGAAATACAACTGCTTTCAAATGCAGATCGTTTGGCGATTATCGAAAACTATCGTGAGGCTAATATTTCTCTATTCACAGAGTTTTGTCATAGAAAAATGCCACAATGCTTTAGACCTGGGCTATTAAAAAAAAATCCAAATGGAAAAATCAATAAAGAAATTTTCATTGAAGATATAGCCGTTAGGGCTATAGCAGCTATGTGGAAACAATCGCCACCCTACTTCTCATTAAAAATAAAACGGTCAAAGAAATTGCTCATAGACCAGTGTTATCAATTAAAAATGAGATTTTTTTCAGGTATTACCCTGCTGCGGAATCATTTTCAAGCAAAAGATTATAAGCCGAGGGCATTAGAACCCAACAAAATAAACAAACCGTCTCCTTTTGTGTTAAAGGGTAATACATCTCCGCTGGATATACAAGACTACGATAATTTTTACTTTTATGGTTTTTCTAAACTGCCATCGCTAAAATCAACGCTTTTAACTTCTCTACCTAGCGAATCAGTTACGGTTTCGGATTGTTTTATATCGGCTGCATCGGTTAAAAATAATGATGAAAAATCCAAAATTTTATTGGGTGCATTATATGAAAATGGTCAAGTTATCAAATCAGCGAGTTTTCGGGGGGCGACGCCTGGTTTGCGACCTGTTAATTCACCTTACGTCGATCAAAATAGAATAAAAAAATCCCGATTAATTCCAGATACTTGCGTATACTTAGGGTGGTTGCTACATAATTTTGGTCATTTATTATTGGAAGCGCCTGCAAGGTTTTGGTTTCTTAACTCGATAAATGTAGAAGACTATCATTTTATATTTCATCCTTTGAACTATGCTCGAAATTTTATCGGTCAAGTTCCAATAAAAAATGTCTTTAAAGATAGCTTTACTCAGATATTGTTTGAAAGTTTTGGCATTGATAAAAAACAAATTATTCTGGCTGACCAAGATTTATGTGTTAAAGAGTTAATTATTCCTTCATCATTATTTTTTTTAAATCAGACTATAGATTCGACACAAATGTCGATTTATAACAAAATCAAATATAAATTAATACAGAATACGGGTGAGAAAAGGCATAACTCCTCTGGAGAGGATTTCTTTATTAGAAAAAAGTTGTATTTGTCGAGACGTTTACTAAAAACGGCGATTCAGAATCGTAAAGCAATTAATGAAGAAGAGTTGGAGCAACTGTTCAAATCTTATGGTTTCGAAATTATTTTTCCAGAACGGCTTTCATTGGCGGAACAAATAATACTATTAAACAAAGCGGAAATTATTGCCGGTTGCGATGGTTCCGCTCTTCACATGGGGGTATTTCTACCGCCATCATCCAAAATAATAACATTAACAACACGCGGCATAATAACGAATCAACTACTTATCGGTGCGATGAATAATATAGAAACACATTTTATAAATGCGGGATTGGATAAATCAACACCTTATAAGTATGGTAAATGGCGAGCTAATATTCCTTTTATTCAAGAAAATCTTGAACAAATACTAAATGCTCGAAGATTTATGGTTGAGGGTGAATGAGGGTAATGTCATAAACAGGCTGTTGAAAATTCCCCCCTATGCCTTCGGTTTCAAGCCCTATTAGTGAGCTTTTTAACAGCTGAAAGCCGGGTCATAAGGGTTTAGCCGGTTTCCTTTGCCTCAATTGAGGCTAATTACTGCATTTCGGCGGTCAAGAAGACGGATCGTAACCAACACCTAATCAATACAAGGGGATCGGCACAATCTCGGCGGCTAGCGTGTTGTTTTGTTCAGACATGGTTTCCGTTGCCATCGCATTATTTTTAATCGGGTTTTCTTCGGTTAGAAAAACCAGCAGGTCGTAATAGCCGCGAATATTTTCGACATATCGGACCGGTTCCTCACCCCGTGCTTGTCCGTATTGAGTTTGGATATACCATTTGGAGTCGCTGAGTAAGGGCAGGTGCTTTTTAACATCCATCCATTTGTTGGGATCGCCGCCTAGCTTTTGCGTTATTTTGCGGGCGTCTTCGAGATGACCGGTGCCGACGTTGTAGGAAGCTAAGGCAAACCAAGTGCGGTCGGGTTCGGGAATATCATCCGACATGACTTTGATGCGTTGTTTGAAGTAGCGGGCGCCGCCTTCGATGCTTTCTATCGGGTCGCGCCGATTTTTGATGTTAAGCAGTTTGGCAGTGTCGTTAGTCAACATCATGATGCCTTCTACGCCGGTCGGCGATACGGCGTTGTCCAGCCAATGCGATTCTTGATAGCCAATGGCTGCAATTAAGCGCCAGTCGATTTCGTTCTCTTTGGCGGCTTTATCGAAATATTTTTGATATTGCGGCAATCTGCTTTTTTTATGTTCTCTGAACGTGCAATTATCCACATAGTTCAGGCTGCTGGCGTGACCGTAATGTTTTTCGATGAGTTGCGCCAATGTTTTATCTCGAGTAATGCGTTTGAAAAAACGTTCGACTTCGTCGTAAAGACTCTTATCTTCCGAAATCGGGAGCGCCCAGGCAAGTTCTCGGGATTCGCTAATATCGAACGCGATGTTTAAGTCTGGATAAAATCGGCGGATGAGCAATATTTGGTTCGAATCGGCAACGGTATAGTCGATCAATCCTTCGTGGACGAGGTAGAGCAAGCCGTTGGTATCGATTGTCTCATTGACGGCCCAGTCGAGAGTTGGATTTGTTTTCTTAATTGAGGTAAGACTTTCGATATGACTGGTGTCTTTTGCGACTTCCAATAAGCCTCTATCTAAATCGTCTACGGTTTTGGGTCGGCGACGGTCGGAGCGGTATATTATCTGCTCGCTAACCTTGTGGTAGGGCGAGGCGAATAGCATTCTCTGCTTTCTGTCCGCAGTTACAGTAAGTCCGGCGGCGGCTATGTCGGCCTTACCGCCGGTGAGTTCATTGATGAGCTGACTAAAAGTTTCGGGAACTTCAAATCGGGGTTCGACGCCTAGATGCTCGGCAAATAATACGACCAGATCGTATTCTAGGCCGGTATAGCCCTGCGGATTCTGATAATAGGTTGTAGGGTCGATTCTTGTTAAAACATGCAAAACGCCGGCATGCTTAATTCTTTCCAGCTTATTCCTTGGCAGAGAATATAAAATGCTAGCGGCGACAATGAGTAGTGCGATACATCCTATAATTAGTTGTTTTTTTCGCGTCAAGTCTGCCGAAGTGTCTTATAAGTATTGATGAGGCCGTTGGTTGAGCTGTCGTGACTTTGGATAACTTCATTGTTCCTTAGTTCGGGTAATATCGCTTTAGCAAGAACTTTTCCTAGCTCGACACCCCATTGGTCGAACGAATTGATATTCCAAATCACGCCTTGTACGAATATTTTATGTTCATAGAACGCAAGCAGCGTTCCAAGGGTTTTCGGCGTTAATTTTTTATAAAGAAAGGAATTGGAGGGTTTGTTGCCTTCAAAAACTTTCGATCTGACCAAGACTTTATCGTTGCGTTGTTCTGGAGGAAGTTCGCTCAGGACTTCTTCTTCAGTTTTTCCACGCATCAGCGCTTCAGCTTGAGCAAGATAGTTGGACACCAGAATTTCATGATGATCTGGCAAGTCGAAGAAACTGTTTGCCGCCGCTAAAAAGTCGCATGGCACGAGTTTGGTGCCTTGGTGAATTAATTGGTAAAAAGCGTGTTGCCCGTTGGTGCCTTGCTGCCCCCAAATAATTTGTCCGGTATCGTAATCCACCTGTTGACCGTTTAAGTCCACGCTTTTGCCGTTACTTTCCATGTCGCCTTGTTGCATATAATCGGCAAAGTAACGGAGGGAATAATCGTAAGGCAGCAACGCATGCGACTCCGCTCCGTGAAAATTGTTATACCAGATCCCTAACAAACCCATAATGACGTGGATGTTTTGTTCAAACGGTGTCGTGCTGAAATGTTCGTCGGCTTCGAATGCTCCTTGTAATAAATCTTCGAAATTATCCATGCCGATGAATAAGGCAATCGATAAGCCGACGGCCGACCACAACGAATAACGTCCGCCGACCCAATCCCAAAGATCGAACATGTTTTGGGTGTCGATACCGAATTCTTTGACAAGTTCGGTGTGGGTCGAAATTGCGACGAAATGTTTGGCAATCGCAGAGCGGTCGTTATCGGCATAATCGAGAAGCCATTTTCGTGCCGATCTCGAATTAACCATTGCTTCTTGGGTACCGAAAGATTTTGAAGCTATCACAAACAGTGTGGTTTCGGGCGATAAATTGTTTAACGTATTGACCAGATCGCCGGCATCGATATTTGAAACATAATGAACGCTTAAGTTCGGGTCGCCGTAAGGTTTTAGGGCGGCGGAAACCATTTTTGGGCCGAGGCTTGAACCGCCGATTCCGATATTAACGATGTCGGTGATCGTTTTTCCGGTAAATCCTTTCCATTCGCCGGAACGGACACTGCCGCAAAAAGAGCGCATTTGGGCAAGTACGCGATTAACGTCCGGCATAACATCGTGTCCGTGGACATAGATAGGCCGGTTACTTCGGTTTCTTAACGCAATATGCAGTACCGCTCTATGTTCTGTCGTATTGATTTCCACCCCGGAAAACATAGCCTGAATTTTGGCTTCTAGCTGGGCGTTTTTCGCCAAGTTGCATAATAATAACAGGGTGTTTTCGTCGATTCGGTTTTTCGAGAAATCAAAAAGTATATCGCTAAATTGTAGGGAAAACTTGTTGAATCTATCGTTATCTTCATCAAAAGCATCCCGGATGGAATAGGTTTTGCTGTGTTCATAATGTTCTTGTAAGGCGATCCAGGCGCTTGAAGTCGTCAGGGATGACATATTTTTGAAGCTCCGCTTGTAGGTATTGGTTTAAAGTCTACGAAAAGGCGGTAAGGATAGCAAGTAGACTGCCTAACAATTGATTAAGATCAAGTAGAATTCAAACTTTTCTTGGGGTCCTTTATTTGTCTTGTTTGATGTGCTAGAGTGCTGACTCGCTATTGACGAACATAAAACGACAGTTATTTTGTATGAGTAAACTAACGTTTATCTAAGACAAGGCCGATGTTTTTAAGAAAACATAATTCATTATAATAAGACTGGAAGGTGCGAGAAATTATGAATAAATCACATATGATTAAAAAGTTTTTAATAGGATCCTTAGCGGTGCTTTTTTCAGCATCTGTTTGGGCACACGGTGGCGCAAAAGGTACAGATACCGACCAATGTAAATTCGAACTGGAAAAAGATCATTGGATTCACTATACAGCCTATCAACCGAATGCATTTCCGGCGGAAGAATTTTGCGCCAATATCCCGCGCGAAAATGAAATGTTGATTTTGGTATTCGACTATCAAGATCAAAAATACAAAGACAATACCGTTGAATTTGAAGTAACCAAAGAGCCTGAAGGTACACGAGTGTTCTTTATGGAAGGCGCAAAACACAAAAAAGGTACAGTTGAGTTGAAATTGCCTAACGGTGTGCCAGAGCCAGGTCAATATCTTATACACATTACTTTAGTACCGGATCAAGGTGAAAGAAAAGATGTACACATGGGCTTTAAGGCTGGCGGCGGCAAGGGTGCTTCGCAAAGCCAATTGTTTATATACTTACTAGTCGCAGCGACCGGTCTGTATGTGTTGTATTTAAACGTTGCGCCATTTAGAAAAATTGTCGATGGTCTTATCGGAAAAGCAAAAGGATAGTTCTGTATAAGGTTTAGCGCAGTTTGGTGTCATTCCCGAATTTGGAAGAGATCAAACAGCGCTTAACCAAAGACTGATTAGTCGTAGGGGTTTGAAAAAATGATAAAGTTTTTGTCGGTTGGTTTGATAACCGCTATTTTTTCCGCATCTTTGATTGCGGAAGAAATTGAAGATCATACCAAAATGCTGATGGATCATGGAGACGGACATCTAATGGAGATGACCGGAGGTATGGTCATGGGCCAGAATACGGATAAATTACCCGGCGGTTGCGATAGTATTTCTGAAACGAAGGAAGTTACCGTGCATGCGGGTCATAAGTATGCTGAAAAATTTCCCGGCAGAATGTATGCTTTCGATACGCAGGAATTTAATTTTAAACCTTGCACAAAATTGACTATTAACTTCGTCAATGAAGATCATGTCAGGCATCAATGGATGATGCACGGTTTGCCGAAATATTTGTATCCGAAAGGTATGTTTCATCTGGAAGTTTCCGGGCCTGCGAAAATATCGGGAACGTTGATTTTACCTCCGGGCGATAAAACCTACCTTGTACATTGCGATATTGCGCAACATATGGAAAAGGGTATGAAAGCCCAATTAAAAGTGGGCGACGGCGACGGCGATTTACCGAGTATTCCGGGTGTCACGGCACCTGCTGTACCCGACGATTATAAGGCAGGTCCTGCCGAAGTATTTGCGGCGGCTAAACAGACTGAGCTTGATATAGCTGCGGCAAATATTGCACTAGCGAAAGCCGATGCCGATAGAAAAGCAAAGAAAAAAGCAGATGCGGCGACGGCAGATTCTTTTGTGTCGGGTACTACAGTTATTGGCTTAGCAATCGGTTTGATTGTGTCGGCTGTAGCGGGTAGAAGATTTAAAGGGATGAGCGCGGCGGAAGCAACAGCGTATAGTTTTGATGTTTTGAGGTCCATCGTCGATTTTATTATCAGTATTGTAAATAAATTAATTGGGATGGTTTTTTCCTCCAAAAATAAATCTCTGCCAAGTAAATAAGCGATTCGTTCGAAAAAAACCCTGCAATTAATTTTATTGCAGGGTTTTTTTTTGATTATTTCCTAGATTATAAAACACTATAGGCGACTGTGGGTTATTGGGAGCTGTTTGTCAGCGCATTTATTTCTTCAACTATTTTGCCAGGCGGTTCGGAAGCGGTTTTAGGCTATTTAGTAGCAACGGGTACTTATCGCGTGGATTCTCTGATTATCGTTGCAACTTTAGGTAATACGTTGGGCGCCATGACGACCTGGGGATTAGGTATGATGGCGGCAAGGAAATATCCGGTTGCAGCGCTGTTAACAAAAGAAAAACAAAAAGCACTGGCAACCGTACAGAAAAGAGGCTTATGGGTTTTGTTTTTTTCCTGGTTGCCTGTCGTTGGGGATGCTTTTTGTTTCGCTGGCGGTTGGTTAAAGTTGCCTATAACATCGGCTTTTATACTCATTTTATTAGGTAAATTATTTAGGTATCTGGTTGTTGCCGGAATCTTTGTTTAAACTAATACGGTGCTTTTATTAAAATGATGCCTATTTTTTATGGCTAGAGGTCTTCGTGTTACGTCATTTTCCGCAACCTAATGTGCTTTATCCTCATAAACGGCGAGATTATTTCATCGCTGTCTTTACATTTGTTTGCGTAGCGATCTGTTTGCTAACCGATTCCCATGCCGCAATAGAAAAACAAAATGCATTAGGCGTTTGTGCTTGGGTGTTTTTAATCGGTTTGTTGTTGGGGGAAACATTCGAAGTTAGGGTGCAAGTCAGCATCGCGATTTTGTTTGCAACGGCTGGGGAGCATTTTGCTTCCCCATACATGGAAGGCTACATTTACCGTTTTCATAACGTTCCGACTTACGTACCGCCTGGTCACGGCATGGTCTATTTGACCGCCGTAGCCTTGGCTCGCTCGGGGCTATTTCAACGATACGCTAGAGAAATCGCTACATTTGTTGTAATTGTCTGCGGATTATGGTCCTTATGGGGCGTAAGCGGTATTCCCGATCATGGCGATGCGGTGGGTGCTTTATTGTTTTGCGTGTTTTTAGCCTATTTGTTCAAAGGGCGTTCGCCGATGGTCTATCTGGCTGCATTTTTTATTACGACATGGCTGGAATTGATTGGGACGGCTGTGGGTACGTGGAGTTGGTCCCCGATTGATCCTGTCCTTAATTTACCTCAAGGCAATCCGCCGAGCGGTGTAGCCGCTTGGTATTGTTTGGTGGATGCTGTTGCTTTGGGCGGTGCAAAACCGATGATGGAAGTATTAAAAAAATTACATTTTTGGCTTACATACGTTAAGGATAACAAGCCGATTTATCAAACCACTGAAATCGAATAACAAGGCGGTAGCGAATTTTCGGAAGTTGATTTTTACATACACACTGTAGGGAACTGAAATAATACTCAGTAGGGATGTTAATTGGGCTAAAATGGCCTTGTTGACATTAACAGATCAACAGTAATTAAGTCGAAAATCGAAATTTCCGCTTCGCAAGAAAGGAGCGAATGAGTAGTTTAGAAATCCCCCACTTTTTCATCATCTCAAGATGAAATAATTATGCATGAGGAATCGTTATGGAACGTCGTAGTTTTATTAAATTAGGCGGAGCCGGTTTGGCTGCGTCGGTTATTACGCCTACTTTAGGATTAGCAAAAAATGAAACGCCGAGACTGGTTGCCGACATCTATTACACAAAAGATTCGCCGGGGCGATGGAAGGAAAAAATAGCCGGTCATTTACCGAGTATTGGAATCGAAAAATCGGGAACAAAGATCACCGTAAAAATAACGACTTCGCATGAGATGAAGGGTTATGAACATTACATAATAAAACATGTGTTGCTGGATCAAAACTATAAGTTTATCGATGAGTTTCTGTTCAATCCTGAAAAAGACAAAGCTGCAATCTCTACATTTACACTCGAAAATTACAGCGGCACTATTCACGCGCTCAGCTTATGTAATAAACACGACTTGTGGTTGAATACCGCTCAGGTTTAATCTCTTTCTTCGATAGGTTTTTAATTGATTTCTTGTGCTGATAACGCGTATTAGGAGATCGGGAAGCTATGCTATCGAGTCTTTTCTCGGTCTTGAGTTACCGGGTAGTAATTAAACCTCTGATTTAATTGAAGGAGGAGTGGCAAACCTGGGTTTGCCACTCCAAAATATACGCAACTCTTCGATATGAAGACGACAAGATCAGCAAAAAATACAGGTTTAACCAATTACCCGTTTAGGCTGACCTTTAATAGCGCTAATTGAACTATTCGATGAATCAAAAAATTACAGTCACCATTATTACCTATAATGAAGAAGCGTTTATTAAAGCGTGCATTCAATCGGCATGGAGAGTCGCTGATGAAGTAATTGTCGTCGACAGTTTGAGTACGGATAAGACGCAAGAAATCGCCGAAACAATGGGGGCCAGAGTGTTTATTTGTCCTTTCGAAGGTTACGGTCCTCAGAAGGAAAAAGCCGCGCAATATGCAACCTACGATTGGATATTGAATATCGATGCGGATGAAAGGCTGGATGAGGCGATGGTGAATGAAATCAAACAGCTTGATTTTAATGCGCCGTTCGATGCTTACGCCTTCCCAAGAAAAAACCATATCGGGTTACGTTGGCAAAAAGCTTGGTATCCCGATTATGTGATCCGGTTATATAACAAACAACGGTGTCGGTTTTCTCCTGCTAAGGTGCATGAATCGCTAATAACTAAAAACTATAAAAAAATAAAAGGCGATATTATTCATTATTCGTTCAAAGATTTAAGCGATTGCATAGTCCGGGCCGATAAATACAGCAAAATTGACGCAAAACTAATGGTCGAAAAAGGCCGAAAAATTAAGGGATGGGATCCTGTATTTCATGCGGTCACCTCGTTTCTAAAGTTTTTTATTCTGAAAAAAGGATTTGCCTACGGCCTGGATGGTTTAAACGCTTCGTTGCTGGGTGCGCTCAGATCGTACTTGAAATATGCCCATGCGATTGAGATGGCTCAGGCTGTTTCAGCATCACCGCAAGATAATCGTCCTATATAAATTGTTTATTTTTATTTAGGGATGAAATCAAACTGGGAGAACTAGTTTCCCTTACTCAGAACTTAAGAATATGCCCTCAGGTTTTAATCGATCTTCATAATAAATGATTCAACACCGCTTATAAAAAATAATGATAAATGTTTCTAAAGAAAAATCGCTAGAGCAATTGCTAATTAGCAGCGGTGCTTTCTTGATGGCCTTATTCATCGTGGCGATTTATACATCGACAGCATTGGCGATTATAGTGTCAGCTTTACTTGGTCTTCTGTGGATATTAACGGCCCGATTTACCTTATTGCCAAGTCTCATGAGTACGTCATCGGTTGCTGTCTGGGCATCGGTTTTGTATCTATGTTTTATTGCCGGACTTGCGTACGGTGACGTATCGAGCGATGAAGCTTTTTCGACGCTCAGAAAATATCGTGAGCTATTATTTATACCAATTTTGTCGTGCTTTTTCACAAACGAACGGTACCGTATTTTTGCATGGAAAGCATTTTTAATCGCATCGATCTTTACGTTGTTGAGTTCTTACCTTATGGACTTCGGTATGATGAGTGAGTTGTCACGACCTGGGTCTTTTTCACTGAAAAGCCGTATTACCCATAGTATTTTTATAGCATTTTTCATATTTTTTTGCGGACATAAAATTGCTGACGAAAAGGCTTATTTCAGCGGGTATTCGCTGTTGTTGGTGATGGGGATAGTCAATCTTTTTTTTATCGTTCAAGGGCGAACGGGACAATTAGTATTTTTAGTGTTGGTTATCTTATTTGCATTGCAGCGATTGAGTAAAAAAGGAATACTAGCGGCCGTTTTAACCATGACTGTGTTTATGATGCTATTCCTTAATTTTTCCGACAAATCGTCCCGAGTTCGTGAAGGAATAACCAATACGGCCATTTACTTACGTAGTCATGACAAAAAGAGTGAGGCAGGCGTCGCCATCCGCTATAAATTTTGGGAAAGCGCACTGAAGTTGATCGACGAAAAGCCCTTATTCGGTCACGGAACAGGCGGTTTCGGTGCCGGATATTCTCGTGTGTCGGGAAACAAACTGGATATCAAAAATCCTCATAACGAATTTTTAATGATGGCAGTTCAGTTCGGGGTTGTCGGGCTTGCGGTTTATATAGGATTTCTTTTCAGTTTATACAGCGATGCAAAAAAAATGGCGGAGAGCGAAAAATGGCTGGCCCAAGGGGTGCTGGGGACGCTGATTGTTACCAGTTTGTTTAATAGTCCGTTTCTCGACCATGCAGAAGGTCACTGGTTTGCAGTCATGATTGCGCTTTGTTTCGGGAATGTTCGAAATAACAATAATCTAATTCAAGGCGATTCGGAATAAGTTTACTGACAAGCGATATCTTAACAACATGGGAGAAAGTTCAAACAGCCGCTATAATCTAATTGTTTTGGTTGGAGTTGAAATTAAAGTTTCATGGAGAGCAAGCCGAAGCAATTTTTCTAATGCAGATAAAATACTTGTAAATTTCTATGGCTTTGTCCTCTTTTCTAACAAATACGCCAGCAATTTCTCTTCACCGATGTACAAAGCCCGTCGAAAATACATTGTTTTCTATTCTGATTCCTAGTTGGAATAATTTAGCGTTTTTAAAAACTTGTGTGGACAGCTTGCAAAAGAATTCACGCTACCGGCACCAAATTATTATTCATCTTAACGAAGGAAATGACGGATCGCTTGAATGGGTCGATCAACTTAATCTCGATTATAGTCAATCTGAGACCAATATCGGCATTTGCTATGCGATGAATGTTGCTAGAACATTGGCGACAACAGATTATCTGGTTTATTTCAACGATGATATGTACGCCTGTCCCGATTGGGATTATTGGCTGTATGAGGAAATCAAAAAACAAGAATCGATTTTCTTTTTTCTATCCGCTACCATGATAGAACCGCGCGATACCGGAAACTTATGCGTGATTGCTGCGCATGATTTCGGTAGTCATCCCAATAATTTCGATGAAAAGGCCTTGTTGGAACAGTTTAATTTAACGGAAAAATCGGATTGGCAAGGTTCGACTTGGCCGCCTTGCGTCGTGCCGAAGTTATTGTGGGATATGGTGGGCGGTTACAGCATCGAATTTTCGCCCGGCATGTATTCTGATCCCGATTTTGTGATGAAACTCTGGCAAGTCGGGGTGCGAAATTTCAAAGGCGTGGGTAAAAGCCGGGTTTATCATTTTATGTCGAAATCGACAGGTAAGCTGTTATTCAAGGCCAATGTTCCCCGCGCATTTTTAAACAAGTGGGGCATTAGTGCAAAAGTCTTTGCCCGCTTTTATTTACGACGCGGGACGACATGGAATGGGAAGTTGACTTTGCCGATTCAAACCGGCTTGCTAAAATGTCACATGGTTATAAATCAGTTAAAACGTCGGTTGAGCTAAGAAACTCAAAATCATGGCAGAAAATACGTTCGGTATTTACAAGCGGCTACTGGTTTATGTAAAGCCTTATTGGGGGCTTTTCGCCGTTAGCATTCTAGGGTTCTCGATTTATTCCGGAACTCAGTCTTTGTTTGCGGTATTGATCAAACATATTATCGATACCTTGCAAACGCAATCCCGAGAAGGCATGACTTATTTACCGTTGTTATTTAGCGGATTAATCATTATTCACGGCATCGGCACTTACTTGGGCAATTATTTTTTGGCAAAAGTATCGACGAATGTGGTGCATGCCTTACGTTGCGAGATCTTCGAAAAATATACACAACTACCGACGTCCTATTTCGACGCTAACAACAGCGGACATCTAATCTCAAGAATCACCAATAATGTCGGAGAAGTCACCAAAGCCAGTACCGACGCGGTTCGAACATTTGTTAGAGAAGGGTTAACCGTTGTCGGCTTACTGGTGTACTTGTTTTATTCCAATTGGATGTTGTCCCTCGTTTTTATCGGAATAACGCCGCTTATTGTTTTGCTGGTCAAATACGTAAGTAAGCGGCTCAGGATGCTTAGTAAAAAAATTCAGGAATCGATCGGCGATATTACGCATATCACGTCCGAGCTTGTAACCGGTCATAGGATTGTGCGCGGTTACGGCGGAGAAGACTATGAGCGACGCCGCTTTATTGAAAGCAGTTTATACAACCGCAGGCAATCGTTGAAACTGGCGACAACGACCGCCGTGCATAACCCCATCATGCAGTTTATTATCGCCATAGCCTTATCGTTTTTGATGTATATGGCTTTGATTATGATGAAGCAGGCGAGTGTCGGCGAGTTTATTGCCTACCTTACAGCCGCGTTTCTATTGCAGCGGCCGGTCAGACAATTAAGCGACGCCAATAGCGACATTCAAAAAGGGATCGCCGCCGCAAAATCGATTTTCGATATTTTGGATGAGCCGGGTGAGTCCGACAATGGAACTTTTGAAATCGAAAGAGCCTCGGGCGCATTGGAATTCAAGAATCTCACCTTCTATTACGACGGCGTTAATCAACCGGCTTTAACCGATATTTGCTTTCTTGCCCAACCCGGTCAAACGGTCGCCCTTGTGGGTGCATCCGGGGGCGGCAAAAGTACGCTAGTTAATTTAGTGCCGCGTTTCTATACGCATCATTTAGGCGAAATCTTGCTTGACGGCGTTGAAGTGAATCGATATCGACTGGAGAATTTAAGGAAACAATTGGCGCTAGTCACCCAACATGTGACCTTATTCAATGATACTATAGCTAACAATATCGCTTACGGCGCACTGGCATCGGCATCGCGAGAGCAAATCGTTGCTGCAGCAACCGACGCCTATGCGATGGAGTTTATCGAGAAACTGGAGCACGGACTCGATACCGAAATCGGTGAAAACGGCGTTAAATTGTCAGGCGGGCAACGTCAACGTCTTGCTTTAGCGCGTGCGTTGTTAAAAGATGCGCCGATCTTGATTCTGGATGAAGCCACCTCGGCGTTGGATACCGCGTCCGAACGCTACATCCAGCAAGCCTTGCAAACAGTTATGCGTAACCGGACAACCGTAGTGATAGCGCATCGGCTTTCGACGATTGAAAATGCCGATATGATCTTGGTTATGGAACGGGGACGTATTGTCGAAAGAGGCAATCATCACGAATTACTGGCGCTTAACGGCGCCTATTCTCGCTTGCACCACATGCAACTAGAGCAAGATAGCGAGAAAAAAGCCGATAAAGCTAAAAATAGCGTCCACACACAGTAAATAATCTTTCTTCAAGAAATTCAGGAATCCAACGTGAAGTCATTTTTGTCGGTACTGGCCCAACATCAGGCGGTATTAGAACAGGTTGCAACCATCAATGCCGATATTGAGGTAGCCGGGGCATTATTGATAGAAACCATAAGGCAAGGCGGAAAAATACTTCTGTGCGGAAACGGCGGCAGTGCGGCGGATTGCCAGCACATCGCTGCAGAATTCGTCGTCTGTTACGAACAAAAATTGCAAAAAGAACAACCGGCGCAAAAACGTAAAGCACTCGCAGCCATTGCATTAACCACAGATACGTCAATCTTAACCGCATCGGCAAACGACATCGGCTACAACTGGGTTTTTTCGCGGCAGGTTGAAGCATTGGGAAATTCGAAAGACTGCTTGATTGCTATTTCGACATCCGGAAATAGTCCCAGTGTTGTCGAAGCCGTGAAAACTGCAACGAATAAAGGCTTGAAGGTCATCGGCATGACAGGATCGGCGAATAGCGAAATCAGCCGTTTAGCGTCGTTAACGATCAAAGTGCCTTCAACGGTTACCGCACGTATACAAGAGGCGCATATCGTAATCGGACATTGGTGGTGTTCGCTAGTTGAAGACACCTTTAATGGGGAGGCGGATAATGTTAGCGATATCACCTGATTTTTCTACCGCACGCGTCCTTGTCGTCGGCGATGTTATGCTCGACCGCTATTGGTCCGGCAAGGCGGCGCGGATTTCACCCGAAGCGCCTGTGCCGGTGGTGCAGATCAAAGAGATCGAAGACCGCGTCGGCGGTGCGGGCAATGTTGCACTGAATATCGCTAAACTCGGCGGTCAGGTGACCTTATTGGGCGTCGTCGGCGACGATGAAGAAGGCCGCATCGTTAGGCAACTGCTGGAAAAAGCGGGAGTCGTCTGCGAGCTGGTGGTCGAAAAAACAACACGAAGTATTTGCAAACTGCGCATTATGGCGCAACATCAGCAGTTGATCCGTGTCGATTTCGAGGACACGCCGTTACCGTTCGATAACGTAGCGCTTTCATCGCGCTTTTCCACTCAACTTAAGCATCATAACGTCGTCGTTTTTTCCGACTACGGCAAAGGAACGTTAAAAGACGTTAGCACCCACATCTGCACTGCTAAAAAACACGGAATCAAAATACTGGTCGATCCTAAAGGACTGGATTACAAACCGTACACAAATGCCGACTTGATTACGCCTAACCTGTCCGAGTTTCAAGCCGTGATGGGCGTTTGCAAAACGGAAGACGAGCTAATTGCAAAAGGGCGCGAACTCATCGCGAGTTTACAAATTCCCAATCTGCTGGTGACTCGCGGCGAAGCCGGTATGACGCTAATTCAGGCGGATCATGACTATTCCATTTCCGCACAAGCAAAAGATGTATTCGATGTGACCGGCGCAGGCGATACCGTGATCGCCGTATTAGCGGCATGCACCGGAATCGGAATGGATTGGCGCGACGCCATGTATTTAGGCAATTTGGCAGGCGGCATTGTTGTGGGTAAATTAGGCACGTCGACCGTCTCTACTGAGGAATTAACCCGCGCCATGCACGGCGATAAAGACTCCCAGTACGGTATCGTTTCAGAGCCTGAATTAAAGCCGCTATTTGCCCGCGCAAAAGCCAACGGCGAGAAAGTTATCATGACCAACGGTTGTTTCGATTTACTTCATGTCGGTCATGTTACCTATCTTGAGCAAGCCAAAGCTTTAGGCGACCGCTTATGTGTTGCGGTGAATGCCGACGAATCGGTCAAAAAACTCAAGGGGGAAACCCGTCCCATCAACGGATTACAGGAACGGATGGCGGTGCTGGCTGCATTAACCTGCGTGGACTGGGTAGTGCCGTTCTCGGAAGATACGCCGGAACGTTTATATTGCGAATTATTACCCGATGTTATTGTGAAAGGCGGCGATTATAGGCCGGAGCAAGTCGCAGGGGGCGATTGTGTAATTAAAGCGGGCGGGGAAGTGAAAATACTTTCTTTCGTCGAAGGGCAATCGACTACAAATATCATTAAAAAATCGCAAGCAAACCGTGAATAAAAGTTATCGGATTAATTAAGGAATCACTGAACAAGTTGATTCCGTTCGTCCTAAGCTTGTATAAGGACTTAATCAGAAGTTCCTTAAAGTAATTTGTAAGCGTTGTAAAAGATATTAACTGTAGCCAAGCCAACAATCGTAAAAATCGTCAATTGCATTCCCAAAACACGGTAGCGAAGATTTTCAGTTAACAAGCCTTTGGCATGGATAATACGACCGATAATTAACGCAACACCGGCGAGATTCACCATCCAGAGATAGGTACCACTGAGTTCTAGCAAAACAAGTAAGATGAGCGATATTGGAATGTATTCGGCAGCGTTGCCTTGCGCCCGAATGGCATTCTGAAGTTCGGGAACGCCGCCGTCGCCCAATTTGACTTTATTAGCTCGACGTAATTTGATGACGTTGAGCGATAGCCAAACAATTAATAATGCCAGTATTCCGGCGTAGATTGCACTTATCATAAGATCATCTCTTTTTTTGAAGGGAATATTAAAGTTCTGATTCGAGAGTAGAATTCTTTAATACAGAAGCGTACAAAATTATTTCGCCCCAAATTCTAATTTTATAGAGTGATGAAACTCCGTCTTCAGGAGTTACTGCGCGGTTTATTTCAATGCCAGGACCTTTTGAATGGAATTCACCGAACTGACATAACGCCTCTTCTATTTCTTTTGCTCCATCTGGAGATAAAACGTGATGCTCTATTTTATAATCCGCATTGATCAGTTTGCCATCTTCAACAAAGGAAATTCCTTTTATAAGTTTCTCAACTAATTTCTGTAGATGGGCGGCGGGAACTAATAAAGCAGTTTGTTTAACTCGCGGTCTGTTCCAACGTTCTCCTAATCCGGGGTAGATACCATGATCCGGTATTTGGTTACCAACCAGTATCTGGTTTAACAGAACATCTCGTTTTTTAGCACGCGGGCACGCTTATCTTTATTTGTTTTACCATGAAAGTGATTCATGGCTCGTAGTGTTTTTGTCCAGATTCCTGAGGCACTGCTTGATTGAGGGTCAATACATGCAGATAAGATTATTCCTAATTCTTTTTCTATACGACCATATTCATCATTGCAGGGTTTACAGGTTGGTATTTTCCATTTTTCGATGTTTTTCGGTGTTGTATCTGGATACCAAGCCTGCGGAAAAACATGATCCCAGTTTCTTCGTCTGTGAACAATCTTTAAACAGTGTACGCAAATTCCTGAACCTGGATTACGTGCCATTTCTATTGTCTGTTTCCTTAAACTGATAATTCGACATTAAAATGTCTAAAGGTTATTTTGAGCGTATAAAAATTTTTATTAAAATTAATTGGAGATTTGCGTGGATTAATTTTATAAAAGAAAAACAGGGCAAAATGCCCCGTTTTTCAATTTAGCGCAATGAAAGCGTAACCGTTAATCCGCCAACTGCTGAATCCCATCCAACAACCACTTGGTCTGAGAAGGGTTACTTGGCTTAACAAAAGTCCAGACTTCCCGTACCTGTCCGGCTTGTGCATCGCTTTCTTCGCGCATGATTGCATCGAATAAAACCACGGCTTCAATTTCATTGCCGATTTCCCTAACTTCCAACAATTCCGCTTCCACTTTTAGGACATCGGTACGGTTTTCTTCGGTAGATGCATTAATTTGGTCTTGGATTTCCGCAAATACTTTATCGGTTGTTAAGCCTCTGATTTCAGCTAAGTCGCGTTCGTCCCAGGCTTTTTGCAAGGCTTTGTAGGCGATTTTGGCGCCGTTCAAAAAGCTTTTTTCGTCGAAACCTTTGGGAACGACCAATGCGGAATTGAAATCGGCATCTTGTTCAACGCTTTGATTTGAAAAGTTAGGTTCTTTCTTATCCTTATCAAACAAAATATCGGTATTGAATCCGGCTGAATTATTTTGCGGGGCTTGATCCTGCGCTTGATAATTGTATGAAGTGTCTTGATAAGTACTGCCGTTAGGACGTCCGAACGATGGACGTTGTGCCGAGGCGTTACGCGCCGCCAAAAATTTAAAGAGAAGAAAAGCGATTCCGCCAAATACTAAAATGTCCATGAAGTTAATGCCGTGAAAACCGCCGCCCATGAACATCGAGCCTAAAAGACCGCCCAAGGCCAAGCCGCCTAGCATGCCCATAAGTCCGCTACGTTTTGAAAAGGCAGGGTTAGCCGCAGGAGACTGACGGTCTGCTTGCTGTTGCTGATTAGTCGAACGGGCGGGTTGTGCAGAGCGTTGATAAGGCGCGCTATAAGAAGACCTGCCGCCGAAGTTACCGCCGCCGCCAAAGCGTCTGGCTTCGGCATTATTTAAGCCTGCAAATACCAAAAACAGGGAAAGTAACACGCCAAAAATAATACCGGATTTGATTTTCATAATGTCCTCTAATAAAAAACGGAAAGCATTTGTGTAATGCCGTTAAATTAAGAATTTTTAAAAATTAACTAGAAATTAATTTCTTAACTTAACGGCATCGTTATAAAGATGGGGGGTAATATTAAAAGTTTCAAGTTGTTATTTGTTGTTACATAGCATAACATTTAAAGATGGTAATCGTTTTTCGAAATTCACTCGTGGTCGTTTTGGCAATGTTGCAACTTTTTGCACCGTTGGTCCATGCGCATTCGGGCGATAAAAACGTTACTCGTGGTTTGCATATTCCCGGTCTTGAAGCTTACTATTCCAACCATGATGCCGCTGTTAGCCAGAATGTCAATTATGATAACCATGCCGAAGGCTTGTTAGTTGTCGTTGACGCCGGTATTAAAACGCCGCAAGACGGCTTTGCAAAAAGCGATAAGGTCGAATTTGCATCATTGCCGGTCAGTCAATTAAAGCTTAATACGTTATCCTTCACCGAAAGTAATTTTTCCCCTCACTCACAATCGTTCGGCTTTCAACGCAGTTATTCACCACAATCCGCTCGCGCACCTCCCGCTCGATAAGCTACGCTTTATTCTGCCCTGATTGGGCTTTCATTTTTATCAAATAAATAAGCGGTAATCCGCATTGAGCTTGCTTATGTTCGTCTTAAACCTGTGTGCCGGGATGCTGACGCTGTTTTTACTGAGTTCAGCCGTAGCGACGGCTGAACCGAAACCGACTGTTTCCCATAACGATCCGATCGAAATCGATAACGCTTTAACTTTATCTAAGGTTATCGATCTAACGATGGAAAAATTTCCCGATATGACTTGGCTGAATTCGTTGGAAAACGAAGCGGCAGCCATTAAACAACGCGGTGAAAGCTGGACGGCGGGGGCTGCACAAGCTGGACTTCGTTATCAAAATATGACCAGCGGAACGGTGCATTATGGCGACGCCACGGTGCAAGTTCCTTTATGGAATTTAGGTCAGCGCGATGCTGAAAAAGAAAAGGGAATAAAAGCTGAAACCAGCGCGCAGATGCAATCGGCAGCAACCAAGCTTCGAATTGCCGGTTTGGTCAGAAGTTCGTTATGGGATATGGAATTGCAAAGAATCCGTTACGACCAAGCGCATGCGGAGGTCGATTTATTCGAGCAATTACTGGCAAAAGTTGAAAGACGCGTCGAACTCGGCGACTTGCCGAGAGCCGATGTTTTGCTGGCGCAAACCGAATTATTGCAAAAGCTCTCGACGCTCACTCAAGCGGAAGCCGAGTTGATGCATGCTCGCAAACGTTATTCGAGCATTACCCAACTGACCAAAGTGCCGGCGAGCTACCAGGAAAAGCTGGTCGACTTAAAAAAAATTGAATTGAATCATCCCATTTTCGCCGCTATCAACGGTGAAATCGAACGAAAACAAGCCGAAATCAATGCCTTAAAACTCGTCGGTTCGGGGCAAACCAATTTAACCGTCGGGATAAACAGCGACCGGTCGCAAAATAACGATCCGCGAAGCAATCAGACCGAAAGTTTTAATATCGGCGTCGATATTCCTTTCGGCGGGGAAACGCATCTTCAACCGCAAGTCGCGGCATTGAATGTCGAACTCAACCGCTTAATGGCGGACCGGGAGCAACAATTCCGCGATTTGGAACTCGCCCACCATGAAGCCGAGCACAATCTTGAGGTGAATGAAGCGGAACTGGAAATCGCAAACGAATTAAAACGCGTTGCCGAAGAACATCTGCGCATGATGGAGTTGAGCTTTTCGGTCGGTGAAATAAATTTAATGGATTTATTGAAGACGCAATCCAGAACACAACAAGCGATTTTAAGCGCGAAAGAACGAGCGATCATGTTGGAACGCGATATTGCGCTTTATAACCAAGCCGTAGGTGTCTTACCATGAAAAAAATTCAAATTTTGCTGATTCTTGCGGCAGCGGGTTTAACAACTATTAATCATAACTCCTGGGCAGAGGACAATCTCATCCAGTTATCGCGGCAACATATCGATAACCTGGGTATAAAAATCGGTAAATTAGAACTCGCTAGCCATATCCCGGTATTTACAGCGCCTGCTAAAGTTGTTGTTCCGCCGGCCCATGAGTTTATCGTCAGCACGTCCCAGGCAGGGCTGGTTGCCAAAATGAATGTCTCCGTTGGAGATAAAGTAGCGAAAGGCGAGGTATTGGGGCTTATTAACAGTCCTGAGTTGTTGACTTTGCAAGGCAATTACCTGAAAGCGGTCGGCGCTTTAAAGCTAGCCTCGGCAACGTACGAGCGGGATAAAAAATTACGTAAAGAAGGTGTTGTCTCAGGTCGAAGCGAACAAGAAACCTATAGCAATTTTAACGCAGCGAAGATTGAAGCGAATGAAGCTAAGCAATTGCTTCAAATCGCCGGAATGACTACAAATGATGTTAAACAGCTCGATAACACTGGCAAGCTTACCAGTCAGCTGAGCGTTAGATCGCCTATAACAGGAAACGTACTGGAGCGAATGGCCGTTTCGGGTACTCGGGTCGATAACATGTCGCCGCTGTATCGGATAGCCAACCTCGATGAATTGTGGCTTGAAATAAATATACCTCAGGAGCATTTGACCGATATTACTATCAATGACCGCGTATTGGTTGAAAATACCTTGGTCGAGGCTGAAATTAAGATGCTCGGACAAAGCATAAACCCGGAGAACCAAACCGTTCTGGCAAGGGCTGTTGTTAAGACGAATCATGAAGCATTAAAAGTCGGGCAAAAAGTGACCGTTCAGCATTTACAAACGACTGCGACCGAAACTTATAAGCTTCCTGATGCCGCGATTGCAAGTCAAAAAGGAAAGTATTATGTCTTTGTTAAGGATAAAGCGGGTTTCATCGTTAAAGAAGTGACTGTATTGGGTAAACAACCGGACGGATCTGTCATTACCGGCGCTTTTTCCGGTAATGAAGACGTCGCGATCAATAATGCTGCCGTTTTAAAAGCGAATTGGTTAGGTTTAGGGAGCGGTGAATAATGGGCGGTTTGATACGTTTTGCGCTCAGTCAGCGGATTCTTACTCTCCTTGCTGTATTTCTTTTGGCAGGCGGGGGCTTATTACGCCTTTAAAAACATACCGATCGATGCCTTTCCGGAGGTTTCGCCGACGCAGGTCAAAATTATCGTTAAAGCGCCCGGCATGACCCCGGAAGAAGTCGAAGCCCGGATTACCGCGCCTATCGAAGTCGATCTGTTGGGGATCGCACACCAAACGATGCTGCGTTCCATTGCCAAATATGCGTTAACCGATATAACGGTCGATTTTGAAGAAGGCACTGATATTTATTGGGCGCGTCAGCAGATAGCCGAGCGTCTGAATACCCTATGGGGTGATTTACCGGCGGGTGTGTCAGGCGGTATTGCCCCCATGACAACGCCGCTAGGGGAAATGTTCATGTTTTCCATCGAAGGCGAAGGCTTAAGCCTCATGGAAAAACGCGATTTGCTCGACTGGGTTATACGTCCGGCACTCCGCACTGTTCCCGGTGTTGCCGATGTGAACTCATTGGGCGGAACGGTCAGAAGTTTTGTGGTGATGCCCGATAACGCGCGTTTAGCCGCACGGGGAATCGGCATCGATCAATTAATTTCCGCCTTGGAAAAAAATAACCGGAACGATGGGGCAGGGCGGATGACAGAAGGCGAGGAGGCCTTAATCGTCCGTGCGGAGGGACGCATTAAGACTTTGGAGGATGTGAAAGCCATTGTTATCAAAAGCGATCAAGGCATGTCGATAACGGTCGGCGATGTTGCCGATGTATCGGTCGGCGCACTAACGCGATACGGCGCGGTCAGTAAAGACGGCCAAGGCGAAGCGGTCACCGGTTTGGTGCTCAGTCTGCGCGGCGCTAATGCTCGGCAGACGATTGTCGGTATAGAACAAAAACTCGCCGAAATCACGCCCGGTTTTCCTGAAGGAGTAAAAATCAAGGTTTTTTATAACCGCGGCAATTTAGTGGATAAGGCGGTCGATACGGTCTTCCATGCACTTATGGAAGCCATTGTGCTGGTCGTTATTCTGCTGATCCTCTTCTTAGGGGATTTACGGGCGGCATTGACGGTGGCCTTAGCCTTGCCGATGGCGGCAATGGTTACTTTTATTCTCATGAAATTAACCGGCATGTCGGCTAATTTGATGAGTCTGGGCGGTTTGGCCATAGCTATCGGTATGTTGGTCGATGCCGCAGTCGTGGTTGTGGAAAATATCATTACGCACATGGCGCACAAGGAAACAGCGGAGCGCTTGCCGCGCTTACACGTGATTTATCGAGCCACAAAGGAAGTCGCCGTACCGGTCACTTCCGGTATTCTGATTATTATCATTGTATTTTTGCCTTTACTGACCTTACAAGGCTTGGAAGGCAAATTATTCACCCCGGTGGCATTAACGATTGTGTTTGCCTTGGGCGGCTCGTTGATTTTATCGCTGAGTGTGATACCGGTATTGGCATCCTATTTGTTAAAGCATGTTACGCACGAAGAACCTTGGTTGCCGAGGAAGTTGCAAGGACTTTACCGGCCGGCATTGCTTTGGTGTCTAGATAACAGTAAAAAGATTTTCATCATTGCCGGAAGTTTACTGATTATCACAGCATTCGTATTTACACGCATCGGCAGCACCTTCATGCCGACAATGGACGAAGGCGACATCATCGTACAAGTGGAAAAACTGCCGTCGATTACACTCGAACAATCGGTTGCATTGGATATTCAGGTGCAAAAAATGTTATTAAAGCATGTGCCTGAAGTGACCACGGTTGTCGCGCGCGTCGGTTCGGACGAGTTAGGTCTCGATCCGATGGGGCTCAATGAAACCGACACGTTTTTAGTGCTGAAACCCAAAGCCGAATGGCAAGTTACCTCTAAAGAAGCGCTCATAGAAAAAATTCGCGGCGTTATGGAGCAATTTCCGGGCATAAGCTTCGGCTTTACACAACCCATCGAAATGCGGGTTTCCGAAATGCTGACCGGCACACGGGGCGATTTGGCGGTTAAATTATTCGGTTCCGATTTAGCGGTGCTGGAGGAAAAGGCCAATGAAATTGTGGAAATATTAAAAAAAATACCCGGCTCCAGCGATGTCTTTGTCAAACAAAACAGCGGCATGCAATTTCTACAAGTCACGATAGACCGGTCTGCAGCCGGTCGTTTCGGGCTAGACGGCGATACGGTAGAAAACCTGCTGCGTGCGCAAATCGAAGGCTTGAATCTCGGCATAGTGCAGGAAGGCATCAAACGTACGCCGTTGATCGTACGCGGCAACAGCACAATAGCTAATTTCGATAATCTGCAAATTACCCTGCCCAACGGCGCCCACGTGCCGATTACCGCCATTGCACAGTTGAAAAAAGTCGAAGGCGTCGTATCCATCGGGCGCGAACACGGGCAGCGTTTTACTGTCATTCGCAGCAATGTCGAGGGACGGGATTTGGTCGGTTTCGTGGATGAAGCAAAAACAGCTGTCGCCGAAAAAGTCAAATTACCGATCGGCTATACCGTGGCATTCGGCGGTCAGTTTGAAAACCAGCAACGGGCGGCGGCAACGTTGTCATTGGTTATTCCCGTTTCGCTCGGCTTGATTTTCCTATTGTTGTTTTCCACTTTCGGATCGGTTCGGCAAGCCATATTGGTGTTGTCCAATATTCCCCTAGCAATGATCGGCGGTGTTTTTGCATTATGGATTTCGGGCGAATACTTGTCAGTCCCGGCTTCAGTGGGCTTTATCGCCTTATTGGGTATCGCCGTCCTGAACGGTGTTGTAATGGTGAGTTATTTCAACCAATTACTTGTGACGGGTATGGAGATGGCGAAAGTTGTCGTATTGGGTTCAACGCGGCGATTACGACCGGTCATGATGACTGCGACGATTGCCGCGTTCGGCTTGATTCCGCTGTTATTCGCCACCGGTCCGGGTTCCGAAATTCAGCGGCCTTTAGCGATTGTGGTCATCGGCGGTTTGGTGTCTTCCACTTTCTTAACCTTATTTCTACTGCCCATTCTCTTTAAACGCTTTGGCTTAGCCAAGGAACTTGCCCAATGAAAAAGGATCGATTGGTTATTCTTAATGTCGCCTCGGCCTTAGAAGAAGCGGTCGTCGATTGCTTATTAACCCTGGAGTCCGAACACGGCTTCAGCAGTTTTCCGGTTAATGTCCATCATCATGAAAATAAAGGTTTGACTTTAAGTGAACAAGTAACCGGACGGCAGAAGCAAGTTTGTTTTCAGATTCATGTGGATGAGGCCGGTTCTAAGCTTTTATTAGAGCGGTTGAAAGAGGAGTTTGCCGGGGCTGGAATTCAATATTCTGTCGTTCCAGTTTTGGAAAATACGGAAATATAAAGGCTTATATCGGCCATTCGATGGTTATTATTTTTGAAAAACTAACAGCCGGTTATTAGCGGGCATCGGGTTATCTTTCAATAAGCTCAGTCCGGCCTGTTCAGCTAAAGTCATCACCGCTTCAAAATCCCGTATACCGCTCAATGGATCGCGGTTTTTTAACCATTGATCGAAATTGGCATTGCTGTCGCTGGTATAGCTACCGTTATAGTTGAATGGTCCGTAAATACATACATTTGCCCACGGGGTTAGATAATGTTGCAAGCGCTCAAACAAAATTGTTACGTTTTTCCAGCTCATGATGTGGAAGGTGTTAGCGGTAAAAAACGCTTCAATTTTTTCGCAAGGCCAGTTGTGATCGGTAACATCGAGAGCGAGCGGGCGTTTAAGATTAGGTAACTGTGCATCATCCCGCCAACCGTTGATACCGGGATGGTTCTCCGCTAAATCCGTCGGCTGCCAAGTCAGGTGCGGAAGTTCGCGGGCAAAGTAACACGCATGTTGCCCGGTGCCGCTTCCGATTTCCCAAACGGTGACGGGTTCGGTAAAAACGTCTTTGATGACCGCTAAAATCGGGTCTTTATTATTTTCGCAGGCTTGAGAGCAGGGTTTGTCTGGCATCTTGGGAGTTTCAACGATCATGCAGTTTTTCCTGTAACAACACCTTAATAAGCGATTGATAAGGCACGTCGCGCGCATTGGTTGCGGCTTTGATTGAGTCGAGCAGATGTTGCGGTAGTCTAAGCGAAATGGTTTTTGTGGTCGGTTTCAAATTTGGCGGCACAACCGATTTTGCCGTAGACCAATCGAGGTAATCTGTGGAGTTATGCGTCACCCAAAAGTCTCGTTCTTCCACTTCATTTGTAAATACAGAAATTTCTTTAAGTGGTTTGTTCATAAACTGTGCGCTCGTTTTTGTTTATGTGTTTAGCTGGTTTACACGAATTTTTTCATTATTCCAAACGATCCCGAAGCCTCGAAATCAAATCCATACGTTCATGTAAGCTAGCAATGATACAAGGCTGTTGTCCTTCGGGATGAATATAAAAAATGAAGTGATGTTCGCAGCGGTTAACTCGAATTTGAGGATAGTTTACCGAGAATGTTCGTGATATTGCGGTTCTGGCTGCAATCTCCTGAAATCGTTTTTCAAGTAAACTAGTGTAACGTCCTCAACATATCTTTAGCTTTGTCTACTTTAGCCAAGATCGTCTCTGGTTTGGCTGTCCAATGGTAAGGTTTTGGGTTGCTATTGCGGTGGTCGAGATACTCCTGTATCGCTGTTTTGAGGTCGTCAACACTGTGGAAAACACCACGCCGGATACGTTCCTCGGTAATGTCCCGGAAGAAACGCTCGACTAAGTTGAGCCATGAGGCCGAGGTTGGCGTGAAGTGTAAGTGGAACCGGGGATGCTGGGCCAGCCAGTCCTTTACTTCGGCATGTTTGTGCGTCGCATAGTTGTCGACGATCAAATGCAATGCCAAGGTTTTGTCGGTTCGCCGGTCAATTGTCTTCAGGAACTTGAGGAACTCGTCGTGGCGGTGCCTGGGCTGGCATTGCCCAATCACCGTTCCGGTCTGCACGTCGAGTGCCGCAAACAAAGTTGTGGTGCCATGTCGCTTATAATCGTGCGTCATCGTCCCGCATTTTCCCGGCTTCATCGGCAGGCCGGGTTGGCTACGATCTAGCGCCTGGATTTGGCTTTTCTCGTCGACGGAAAACACGATGGCCTTCTCCGGTGGGTCCAGGTAAAGGCCCACGACATCGCGCAACTTTTCGGCGAACAGCGGGTCGTTCGAAACCTTAAAGCCCTTCACTTGATGGGGCTTCAGTTTGTGCTCCCGCCAGATGCCGTGCACCGCCATCCGGGGAAATGCCGACCTGCTCCGCCATCGTCCGGCAACTCCACTGCGTCGCGGCAGCCGGTTTACCGGTCAATGTCAAGGCCAGGACTTCTTGGACTTTGTCAGTCGGCAGCGGCGGTATCCGCGACGGGCGGGTCTTGCCTTTCTTGAGCCCTTCAACACCACTTTCGAGATAGCGATTCCGCCACTTGTTCAAGGTCGGGTTGCTGACCCCCAACGTTGCCATAATGACCGTTGTTGACAAGCCCTCGGCGGTCATCAGTACCATTCTAGCCCGTAGTCTTTGTTTAGCCCCAACAGACCGGCTCTTCACCCAGCGTTCCAGTTCTGTTCGATCCTCTTCAATCAGTGTAATTTTCATTGGCGTTCTCATGGACACCAATTGTATCATATCTTAATGTTTGTTGAGGACGTTACACTAGCATAGTTTAAAGATTGCTTTTTACCCCACTGTTTTAAAGTATAACGGGCAATATCTTTAAGGTCTTCTGCCGCTAAGTTCGATAATACGTAAGAACGCATTCGATTAAGAAGCGGATTCTCGATGTGCTTCCTCGAAGATATCCAATACGGACTTATCGACTATTTCCCCATGCTCCGCTGCGGCGAGACGAGGTTTCAAAAAGGCTTCCAACTGGCGTAGCGCGTCTTCAGTGTCTGTCGGATTAGTTTCCGGCAACGGTTGAAAAACGCGTTCCAAAACATAGTCTTTTATACTTTGACCTCGTAAAGCTGAAACGGCTTTTAGGCGTTGGTGTTGTTCTTGAGTAACTTCAATAGATAAACGCATAAGTTTCACTTTTTGTAGTGTTATTCCATGTGAGTATTGTAATAGCGAACAACAAAAACACAAATGTACATTTGTTGCAAATGATTAATAGTAAAAAAAGCAAGGTTTCCGTTATTATTCAAATTAATTGCCTGAATGTTATTCGCATAAAATGGACATAAAACAAATCACCGCCATCAACCAAGTTGACAGCAAAGCCTGGAATACGCTGGCGGGTGAGGGCTATCCGTTTTTACGTCATGAATTTTTATCGGCACTGGAAGACAGCGGGTGTGTGTCTGCGAAAACGGGCTGGCAGCCGATGCATCTTCTGGTATTCGAAAATAGCGAACTCATCGCCGGGATGCCGCTATATCTAAAATCGCATTCGCGCGGCGAATTCGTGTTCGACCATCAATGGGTCTATGCCTACGAGCAATACGGACGGAACTATTTCCCGAAATGGTTAACGGCGATTCCGTTCACGCCTTGTCAGGGATTACGGATGGCTGTAGGTGAAAAGATCAAGCAGGAACACGTTATCGGCGCGTTGTTTGATTTTGTTAAAGCAAGCGCCGAGAAAAACGACATTGCTTCCTGGCATTGCTTGTTTCCGGCAGGAGAACAATTGAACCTTTTAAGGCAACATGGGTTGTTAGTTCGCGAAGGAGTTCAATTCCAGTGGTTTAATAAGGGGTATGCAACATTCGACGATTTTTTAAGCACGTTCAGCGCAAGTAAGCGCAAGATGCTGAAGCGCGAACGTAGGAAAGTAGCGGAACAAGGTATTGAAATGATCCGGCTTTCAGGGAAAACGCTTACCGAACATCAATGGCAGGTGTTTTACGATTTTTACCGGATGACGTATCTCAAACACGGGATGTCGCCGTATCTAAATCTCGATTTCTTTCTGTTATGCGCGCAGTCGATGGGCGACAGGATTTTGGTGGTTTTTGCCGTGCAAGACGGCGCTTATGTCGGCGCGTCGTTAAGTTTTATCGGTAACGATACGCTGTACGGGCGTTATTGGGGTTGCCGGGATGAATTCAGCATGTTGCACTTTGAGTCCTGTTATTACCAAGGTTTGGATTATTGCATCGAGAACAGTTTGCAGCGCTTCGATTCCGGCGCACAAGGCGAACATAAAATTGCACGCGGGTTCGAACCGGTTACCACGTATTCCGTCCATTGGTTTCAAGACGATCGCTTCGGGAAAGCGATTGAACAGTTCTTAAGCAGAGAAAAGACCGCTGTGCAGCGTTACAAAGACGATGCCGCCGATTATTTGCCTTTCAAAAAATAACTGACATTATCGGCTTGAATAGTAAAATGTGTCGTTGAATCGATTTTACAAATTATTTACATCTACTCGATTAATAGGAGCACAAAGTGTCAGAATACAGAAAATTCGAATGTACTGTTTGCGGTCACGTTTATGATGAAGCGGTCGGCGACCCGGACTCCGGTATAGCGCCGGGAACGTTATGGGAAGACATCCCCAACGATTGGCGTTGCCCGGAGTGCGGGGTTGATAAAAACGATTTTGAATTAATCGGCTGAAAATGCGGTAAGATTGGTCTAACCATAACAAAAATAATATCGGGTGGGCAGCGTGAATATAGTCGTCGTGGGTTCAGGTGTTGCGGGTGTTACGTTTGCTGAAAAATACCGGGCACTGTCTCCTGACGATGAAATTGTTATAGTGACAGCCGAGCATGACGGGTACTACTCAAGACCGTTGCTGTCTCGCGGATTTACTAAGACGGATATTGAGCAATCCATTATTCTGAAAAGCTTCGACAGACTTCGCGAAAATGCGATCGATGTGATAGCGGGTTCGGAAGTCACTGCCATCGACCGCAACAACAAAACAATTGCTATCGAAGGACCGGGGCAGGAAAAATCTATATCGTACGATAAGTTGATCTTGGCGCAGGGATCGGCTGCATTTGTGCCACCGCCGTTTCGTCCTTTCGAAAAACTGTTTTTCTGCTTGAATAGTCTGAACGATTTAAAAGCCATGCGGAAATTCCGTCAGCCGTTTATCAGTCAAAATAACCACCCGCACTGGGCGGTTATCGGCGGCGGCTTAATCGGCTGCGAAGTGGCGTCCGATTTGGCGGTGGCGGGCGATAAGGTGACGATTTATCACGCGATGGATCGTCTCATGGAACGCCAATTGGCTGCCGAGGATTCGGAGCATTTGCTTTCAGTTCTACAAGAATCCGGTGTCGAAGTGTTGTTAAACCAAGCCGTAAAAAATTTTGCCGACGAAGGCGGCAAGTTTTGCGTAAAAACGGATGTAACCGCCGAATTCGATGCAATAATCGTCGCATGCGGTTTTAAACCGAGGACGGAACTCGCTGCGGCTGCCGGTTTAGAGGTTGGCAGAGGTATCAAAGTTAATCCTTGTTTGCAAACCGAAGACAACTCTGTTTTTGTGTTAGGCGATGCAGCTGAACTCCCCGGTGGAAAGCTTTATGCCTATATTTTACCTATTCGCAGTCAGGCGCTTTGGTTGGCAAATCATCTTGCAGGACAAGAGCAAGCGCTTTGGTCGGCAGCGCCGTTTTCCACCAAAGCCAAAGTTCACGGTTTTGAAGCGAAACAGCCCTATCACCTTTGAGCACACTAGGCTCGTTGTTACATGACCCTATGCAATAAATAAAAATTACGTATTTAGTGCAGGAAGACAAAGATCATGTTAGTGGTTAACCTTGTCTCTTATGCGCTAAAATCGACGTATTGAGATAAAAAGATTCCTGGAATCGTTGCGAACGTCGGCGACCGGTTTGTAACGCTTGAAGAAGCTGCAAATTTATAAACCCCTATCAGAAACGGTTGCGTACTGTCCAAAATAAATCCTTTTAAATGCGGTTGGATGACATGCTCTATCGTCAAATTACAGAAGAACGAATTTCACAATTATTAGAAAATGTACTAGATTTACCATTAAACCGGATATTCGTTTTAAATTAAGTAGATTGGGAATAATCCCAGAAAATCATTTAGCTAGGTAGTTTATAGCTTTATTTAGGAAAAACGGCACAACTTCCGAGAGTCATTTAGGATGAAGTTTATTTTTGTTATGCCCGTCTAATTCTTAAAAATGAAGTTAAATTTTATAGCGCTAGGAATATTAATTTGTTGATCTTATGTGATTGTTGCTATATTTTAGCAGCTTTAAACACTGTGTTACCAAGTTATTGGATGCAGTTGAGCAGCAGAAGTGATAAATCAATTCTTCATAAATGAATAAAAACTGATTTTTTTCAAAAAAAGTCTAATACCGAACAACAAGGGGATAACATCGTGCGTTACAACCAAGTATTAATTTCTGCTATTGCTACGGTTTTATTGTTAAGCGGCTGTAATCTTAATCCAGTGCCTATTACGCCCGATGAGCGTATGGCGACGATGATGAACGATCAGTCCGAAATGTACGCAAAACAAGAGCCGATCACTGCTCCGCTGACTTTTTACGATGCTTTGGCAAGAGCGCTGAAGTACAACTTCGATCATCGTTTAACGATGATGGAAGCCATCCTTCAAGATACTCAGCTAGAAGTTGCCACTTTGAATATGCTTCCAAAGCTTACCGCTAATGCCGGCTACTCTTTTAGGGAGAAGAAGCTGGGTTCATCGAGTGAAGATTACTTCACAGGCAGTAATGTATTTAATAGTTCGAAATACTCCACCTCACAAGACGCTAGTCGGGGTATTGCCGATCTGACTTTTGCTTGGAACGTTTTGGATTTCGGCGTTAGCTATTTTCAAGCTAAACAACAAGCCGATCGCATATTGATTGCTCAGGAACGTCGTCGAAAGGTTGTCAATAACTTGATTAAAGACGTGCTTCAAGCCTATTGGAGCGCCAATATCGCCGACCGCTTATTGCCGGGGCTTGAGCCGGTTTTGGCGGAAGCCGAGCGCGCCTTGGCGGTTAGTAAAACAATTGAAGGCGATCGTTTACAGCCGATTATTAGCGTACTCGAATATCAACGGAGCTTGTTACGCATTATCGACCAGTTGAAAAAATTAAGAGCGGATTTACTGGTCGCCAAACCTAAATTAGCGGGATTGATTAATGCGCCAATGCATTCTGACTTTGTCTTGGCGCAACCTACCGTAACGCCAGAGCCTCCAGAGTTGAAATCAACTTCGGCGGAGTTAGAGGAGCTAGGTCTGTTTTATCGCGGCGATTTGCGCGAAGAAATTTACCAAGAACGCATCAGTCGGGCCGATGTATGGAAAGAAATGCTAAAAGTATTGCCCGGTTTAACAATACCTGTCGGAATGAATTTCGACTCGAATCACTTTTTGGTTAATAACTTTTGGTTAGAAGCCGGTGCGCGCACAACTTTTAACCTTGTTAATTTGATTGCTGCACCAAAAATGTGGAAGTCGGCGGAAACACAAGTCGAAGTTGCTCGAACAAGACGAAAAGCGCTTAGCGTTGCCGCTGTAGTCCAAATCAATGTTGGTTATCAGCAATATATCAAGGCCTTGGATAGCTATAAAATGGCTAAAGACCTGAGCAAAATCGACGAAGGTATTTACACAGCGACTGCCAATAACGCCATGAGCGATGCAGGTTCCGAACTTGAGCGCATTCATGCGGCAACCGCCGCGTTAGCATCGCAGCTTGAAAGAGAACAAAGTCTGGCCGATGTTTATGGCGCTTTAGGAAATATCTATGCGTCCATCGGTCTCGATCCGGTGACCGGCGGCATCGAACATGTGACCGTCCGGACATTAGCGGTTCAATTGGAAAAAACGTTGGATAGCTGGTACAAAGGCTATCTACCTAAATTGCCGACTCCGGTAGCACCGAAAGCGACGACCGTTTCAGTAAAACAAGCCGGATAATGAAAAACCGATTAATTCTATTAATCCCATTTATTTTTGGCGCATCTCTTCCGTTAACTGTAACTGGTGTTGAACCTTCAGACCCGGTCGTCTTAGACGATGTTGAAAAGCTGAAATTATCGACAAAAACAGAAGAGCAACCTGCTGAGCTGATCGGCGAAAAATCCGATCAGCTGTTAAGAGCGCAAATCAAAGCCAGATTCAGCACACTGATTTCAAGTGAAATGTCGGGTCGGATCAATCAACTAAAAATTAGAGATGGAGAGCGTTTTAGCGCCGGTCAAATTTTAGTTGGCTTTCATTGCAACATGGAAGAAGCGGAATTAAGTAAAGCAAAAGCATCGCTAGAAAAAAAACGAAAAACCTACGAAGTTAATCAAAAACTAGCAAAGCTGAATTCGATAAGCACGTTGGAGCTTGCGGTCTCAAAAACCGAGGAAGAAGAAGCTAAAGCCGACGTCAGAGTGGCCGATGCAGTGCTAGACCGTTGTGAAATTAAAGCACCGTTTTCAGGAAAAGTTGTCGAAGTGATGGCAAGAGCATATCAGTCCGTTAAAGACGGCGAACCGTTATTGGAAATCGTTAACGATAAAGATTTGGAAATTGAATTTATTGCGCCGTCGCGAGATTTGCTTACACTTAAATCAGGAAAAACGTTTAAAGTGATACTCGACGAAACTAAAAAATCCTATGATGCGGAAATTATACGTTTAGGCGGACGGGTGGATCCTGTGAGTCAAACGATTAAAGTCTACGGTCGAATCAAAAATAATTCAGCCGAGCTGTTGCCTGGAATGAGCGGTTACATCGAACTGTCACCAACCGAGTGAGCGAACGCTTAAATAATCAGCTCATCCGGTTAACGCTTCTGCTGCAACTGGAGCGAAGAGCGAGGCAGGCGACAGCGAATGAATTGCCTTATGTTCTTGTCAACGAAACATCGGAATTAATTCCTTATCGGCAAGCTGTATTATGGCGTACAGATAAGTCAACGCTTGAAGCGGCTTCCGGTGTAGCAAAACCTGAGCCGAACAGCCCTTATGCGTTATGGCTGAAGCCGGTTCTTAATCATTTAAGCCGGAATGAAAACGCCAATCAAATCAAGTCATTTAGCGTTGAGGACTTGCCAAAAGATCTTGCTGCTGAGTGGGTCGATTGGTTGCCGGAACATGGGCTCTGGATGCCTATACGGACAGCATTCGGTTCTCGTTATGTGTTGACGCTATTCCGGGAGGCATCTTGGTCCGAAGCGGAAATTCACCTTCTCTCTTACTTGATTGAAGCTTACGGTCATGCTTACTCATTGACTGAAGCAGCAAAACCGGCAATTAGTTTTTTAGAGCGTTTAAAAACACGGAAGAATCAATTAACGTTGGCTGCAATCGTTTTGGTGGCTTTATTTTTTCCTATCCGTCAATCCGTATTAGCTGAAGCCGAGGTTGTGGCTTACAAACCGAATTTAGTTCGATCTCCGCTCGAGGGCGTTGTCGACGCTTTTTATGTCCAGCCTAATGAAGTAGTTAAAGTCGGACAGAAAATATTTTCCCTGGATAAAGCCGAATTAAAAAGTCGTTTAGAGGTTGCCAAAGAAAAGCGAGATAGCGCGCAGACCGAGTATCTTCAAACAACTCAAGAAGCCATGTTAGATCCGAAAGTTAAATTTAAACTGGCAGGCTTAAAAAGCAAATGGGAACAAGAAGCGGCTGAGGTTGATTATGTTAGTACGCTGCTTAAACGCTGCGATGTCAATGCAACCATTGCAGGCGTAACGGTTTTCGACGATCCGAATGAGTGGCTGGGAAAGCCAGTAAAGCAGGGTGAAAAAATTCTTGCGGTTGCTAATCCTGATTCCGTGGAATTAGAAGTCAGGTTGCCGATGGAAGATTTGATCGTATTGGCGCCGGGGGATGAGGTCTTATTTTTTTCGAATATTGCGCCGCATAAACCCTTAGAAGCCGCATTAAATTATTTTAGCTATCGGGCTTCGCCGACGCCCTCCGATGTCATGGCTTATAGATTGAAAGCAGCATTTACAGAACGAGCTGAACTGCCTCGACTGGGTTTTCACGGTACGGCCAAGCTTTACGGTGCGCGTAAACCGTTCATTTTGTGGTTATTGCGAAAACCCATTCGCACGATTCGTTTGTGGCTAACGCTGTAACCACTCAAATCGAAGAAAAGCCCAAAGAATGGTTGAGTCTTCGCGATGATTTAACCCTTGTTCAAGGTCCGCGCGCCTATGACGGCTCGCCAACATGGACTTTATACGATCCGGCTGTTCATCGTTATTTCCGCATAGGCTGGCTTGAATTCGAATGTTTACATCGATGGGAATTGGGAAATGCCGAAGGTATTATAGAATCAATTAGAAACGAAACGCCGATCGAGATAGAGCTTAGCGATATTGAACATTTCGTGGAGTTTATCGAGCTAAATAATCTAGTAAAGCCGAAAGGCAGAGAATCCAGCGTACAATTCGCAAACTTACAGCATGCTTCAAAGCCGGGTTTCTGGACATGGTTGCTTCATAACTATTTATTTTTGAGAGTTCCATTAATCAAACCCAACCGATACTTGAAGAAAGCATTACCGGTGATGAATGTTTTTTTTCAACGTCGATTTATTATACTGCTGGTATTGGGGATCTGCTTTGCGCTCGTTTTAGTATCTCAGCAGTGGAGCGAATTTACGCACAGCTTTTTATATTCGTTTACCGCAGAAGGTATTCTGGCGACCATGGGCATGATGTCGTTATCGAAAGTCGTCCATGAAATGGGACATGCTTTCGCCGCCAGTCATTTCGGTTGCCGGGTTCCTGCTATGGGTATTGCATTGATGTTAGGGATGCCCGTGCTCTGGACGGATGTAACGGATGCTTGGCGTTTGCCTAGACGAAAAGATAGGCTAATCATCGATTCTGCCGGTATGATCGCAGAATTAACGCTGGCGACGATTGCAACTATATTATGGACGATGCTGCCGGACGGACCGCTACGCAGCGGAATCTATTTATTAGCCAGTAGCGCGTGGTTGATTACACTGGGCATCAATTTAAACCCATTTATGCGCTTTGATGGCTATTACATCATGTCCGATCTATTAGATATGCCCAATCTACAGGATCGATCTTTTAAATTGGGACTTTGGCAATTAAGGGAGGGTTTATTCGGCTTCGGGATATCGCCACCGGAAAACTTTCCCAAGAAACGTCACCGGTTTATTGTTCTTTATGCGTATAGTATCTGGATTTACCGGTTGATTTTGTTTACCGGCATCGCATGGGCGGTTTATTACTTTTTTTTCAAAATACTCGGTTTAGCCTTATTTGCGGTAGAAATCGGTTGGTTTATTATTCGACCGATTGCTAAAGAGGTTGGTGTTTGGCGGAAAATGCTGGCAAGTCGAAGCGTACCAATAAAGCCGCGTCCTGCTTGGTTAGTTCCGCTATCTTTTATTGCCCTTGTGCTGATTCCTTGGCAGTCGCATATATTAGTGCCGGGTTTACTGCTGGCAGAGGCCGAATACACTTTATATAGTATTGAAGCTGCTCAGGTTAGCGAAGTATTTGTCAAGGAAGGCGATTTCGTAAAGCCTAATCAAGTACTCGTAAAGTTGGAATCGCCTGATCTGGATTACAAAATAAAGGCTGCACAACTTATATTAAACGAGTTGACCCAGCGGCTTGCGTTACAAAGTATGGAGTTAAAATTGGCAAGGAATAATCCGGTCGATTACGAGCAGCTTCAATCGACGCGCGCAGAAATACAAGGTTTACAGGACGTTAAAGAAAAACTAACCATTAAAGCCACATTTGAAGGACATGTTAGGGATTTATCGGATTGGTTGATACCCGGCGAATGGCTGGCAAAAGACGAGCCGTTAGGAATTGTGGAAAGTACTAACGTAATAGTAATTGCTTATGCAGAAGAAGCCGATTTGGAAAAACTAAAGGTAGGTGGCGAAGGTCGGTTTTATCCTGAAGGGGGGGATTTGCAATCAATTTCCGTAACCATAGCGGCTGTCGATAAAACCGGAACGCGAGATCTGAAAGTAGAGGAGTTGGCTTCGAAATATGGCGGCGAAATTGCAGTAAGGCCGGATGAACAAGATCAATTAATACCGGAGCAAGGCCTTTACCGTGTTCTGTTGCAATTCCCGAAGAATGAAAGGCTATGGAATAGCACAATTCGGGGACGATTATCATTGGCAACCGAGGCGGATAGTATTGCAAATAGGCTATTACGGCTTATAACAGTAACATTAGTAAAAGAAAGCGGATGGTAAAATATCGAATCTTCAGTAAGTTGAGCATATCAATAACGAATTAGCCAGCTACCGTAGACATTGTATGCAATTTAGTGATGTTGATAGGCTGTCAAAAAGTGTCAATGATTGACCAAAAATATACTTAAGCCGGCTTGTGAAAATTAAAATTCGTTACTTACTATTTACAGAGAAATAACTGGATTAGCCGAAGTGACATCGTCGGTCAAATCCAATGAATTAGCCGAAAGAAGGCAAATTATTTAATTTGAAGTTAATATCGGCTAGCTGCTGATCTAACTGACTATACACGGTAAAAAAGATAAATGTTACATGGATGTTAAAACTATAAATTCTTCAAACTATCAAAAGGCTACGTGCTGGGATTCGGCGCAGAAGTCTTATTGGCTTATTTATTGCATTAATTTCTTTTGGAAAAAATTATTAAATGGCGATAAAGAATAAATTCGAAAAGCCAGAGAAAATGCCGAAAATGCATCGATAAACGTACTGAAAACATTGGAAAATAGTTACTTAGCGTTTATTATTAAGCGTATTAAAACGTTTGTCCGATTTTACTTTAAATCTATCAAAATCTTGGAACTGCTGTCATGAAAAAACACACTGAGAAACATTCAAAATCGAAGAAAAAAGCATCAGCTAGTTCAATGCGCTTAGCTTTGGAAAACCGATTATTGTTTGATGGCGCTGTCGTAGCAACGGCGGCGCAAGCCATGGATGACAAGGCTGCCCAAGATGATGCCGCGAAAGAGTCCGTTCAGGACTTAACAGCGGATGTCGGCGCAGATCATGCAGAACATGCCTTATTTACAGATTTAAGTAAAACGGATCACCAGGATTTACAGCATCTCTCGGTAGATTTCGATGTTGCGCTGGGTGATAAAGGTGCGCCGACCTTATTAATTGCCGATTCTCGTGCAGACGGTTTAGCGCAATTGTTAAAAAATCCGCCGATTGCCACGGAGATAAGAGTCCTCGATCCTAACCGCGACGGTTATCAGCAAATTGCAGAAATACTGAGTGATCGCGGTATCACCAATAATATGCAAATACAATCGGCGCTTGTCGGAGGAAAACAATGGCTCGGCAACAGCAGGGTATCCGGCAGCATCACAATTGCCGACACGGAAACTTTGATAGATTGGGGCGATAGATTATCGGCAGACGCTAAAATTACTTTTCGCGGCGAACAGACCTTAACCGGCAAATCTTGGCTAAACCAAGTACAGGCATTGACCGGAGGTCAAGTCAGTTGGGCGAATGAAAAAATTGTCGACCCGGTTAAACATAGCTCGAACGAGAGATCCATAGATTCAAAAGAAACGGATACGGATAAGGCGAAACTGCCGGTACTTCATGAGGCCCATCAACCGACCTCATTGATATTTGTCGATACCGGGGTCAAAGATTATCAAAACTTATTAAAAAATATCGATTCGAATTCAAAAGTCATCTTTCTCGACCGCAATAAAGACGGCGTTGAACAAATCGCCGATGCCGTATCCCGCTATGAGAATATTAGCGCGATTCACATCGTCTCTCACGGCAACGACGGCGAGCTCTATCTCGGCAACGACGTCTTAAATCTTGCTAACATGCAAGGCAAATACAACCATGAGCTGAAAGAAATCGGCAAACACCTGACGACGAAAGCCGACATCTTGATCTATGGCTGCGATTTCGGTAATGGCTTATTGGGTAAAGTTGCCACCGCGCGCATGGCCCAATTGACCGGTGCCGATATTGCCGATTCTATCGATCAAACAGGTAGCGCCGCGCTTGGCGGTAACTGGGTGCTTGAAAACCGATACGGCTCAATAGAAACCCAATCGATCAAAGCAACCGGCTGGGACGGTCTGCTTGCAGTTACCGTAAATAACGGCAGAGGGGCGTTTATCGCCAACGTCGGCAGAAATTTTTATAGCGTAAACTTTGCCAGCGGAAAGGCAACGTTTCTGACGGCGCCAACGAACGCGGTTGTCCCGGCTGTAGAAACAGCCTTCAACTCGTTAGCGGTCGATCAAGCCAATGGCTTGATTTATTACACATCCACTAGAGTAAGCGGGGCCAATAGAGCCTTATACGCTTACGATTTTATTAACGATGTACACCTCGTCATCGATAGCGATCTAACCAATAACGCGGTTGGCGTGGGAAATATTATCGTAGATACCAACGCCAACGTAACAGGTCTCGGTGCTGTTGGGCTCGGTGTGGGTGGCGGCGGCGCAACGTTCGCTAATAATACCTTATACCTGGGAGTAGAAAACAATGCCGGTCCGGAACTGCCATCCAACTTTAATAGAAACGACACCATTTACGCTATTACGTTTACCGGGGCGGGAAAGGTTTTACAAAGCGTAACGGCACGCGTGACGATTAATGATGCATCATTGGCTAACGATTGGGGTGACATCGGTTACGATTCGACAGCAAATGCACTCCTGAGTGTCAGCAATAATTCCACAACGATGTTGCGTTTCGATGCAACATCTGGAGGCACATTAGCTTCAGGTACCATCGCTTCAACCGCTGTTGTCCAACAAGCGGAAGATTTTTTTGGCGTTAATTATCGAGTAGGTGGAGCAGCGGGCTTAATACAACGAATTAACCCGACGACAGGCGCTGATATAGGTGCCGCCGTAACGATGACAACTAACGGCACAACAGTGCTTGCAAATATTACGGACGGAACGGCATGGATACCGCCCGGCACGTCGCAAATAGGCGATAAAGTATTCGACGACAATAACACGGATGGTGTATTCAATGCGGGTGATACCGGAGTTGCTAATGTTACGGTGCAACTGATTGAAGACTTGAATAACAATGGCGTTGTCGATGCCGCCGACACTGTAATAGCCACAGATATTACCGATGCCGTCGGAAACTATTTGTTCACAGGCGTGCTGCCCGGTAATTATATAGTTAGAGTTAACGACGCGAATGGCGTTATGGGAACGGAGGCATCTACAACCGGCGGACGAACACAATCTTCAACCGTAGCAAAAGTCGGTGCGAAAGATTTAAACCGCGATTTCGGATTTAACCTCATCGATACGGACCTTGATGGCATTGCCAATACAATCGATTTAGATGACGATAACGACGGCATATTGGATACTGTCGAATCGCCGCCGAGGGTTAATGTAAGCGGCCAGCTTGAATACTTTCACAATGGCAGTGGTGGTACTTCAACTGCGGGTACAATTTCCGGCGGTGCGGCAGCGCCGAGCATTAATACGGTAATTTCAAATCCGGGAAGCAGTACTGTCGGTTCCGGTCTTACCACTGTCTTGAATAGTTTTGAATATGGTTTACAAGGCGCCGATGCAGCGGATTTGACATCAGCTATTGCAAATAATGACTTCGTACAAGTCACCTTTACGACAGGAGCTGGTTCTATAGCGCACATTAGGGATATGTTTCATTTTTTGACCCCTCAAGTCAACGGTGGTCAAAATCTTGGTAACTACCAATTGGCAGCTTCAATCTCCAGTGACGGGTTCATTACGTCGCAAATGCTATTCAATCCTTATCTAATTAACCCTAATCCAAATGTCTCCGGAAATTTTACAGCGCAACGTCCAGGTGAAATTCTTGAAAACTCGCTAAATCCATCAACGAATTATTCTATAAGGTTCTATTTGTTTGCATCTGGAAACGCAAATGGCGGAGCCACTTTTAATGATGAATTCATTTTTTTAAATGCAGATACAGGTAGCGTCGATACCGATGGCGATGGGATAAAAGACTCACTAGACCTCGATAGCGATAACGATGGGATTTCTGACCTTTACGAAAGCACAGGCGGCACGGGCGATGCTCTGGCAGATGCCAATAACGACGGCACGGTGAGTTTGTCTGAAGGAGTGGATGTCGATGCTGACGGTTTAATGGATGTTTTCGATGCCAATACCGCCAACACAACCTGGGCGGCCTCCTTAGGCAACACACCGATCAACACCGACGGTAGCGACGTGGCCGACTACCTCGACCTCGACTCCGATAACGACGGCATTGCCGACACGGTTGAAGCGCGGCCGACGGCGGGTTATGTCACCTATACGGGTACGGTTGATACCAACGACGACTTGGATAACGACGGTATTGTTGACATATTTGACTCGACTAACGGCGTGGGCGGTGCTTTTGGAGGCAATTTTGCGCCCGTAGTAAACACCGACGGCACCGACAATCAGGATTATCGGGACACTAACAGCGACAATGATGCATTGTTGGATAGCGCGGAAAGCGGCACTATAGCTACTGCGCCAACCTATGCCGACCCGGACGGTAGCGTAAACAATCCGCAGGTGAATTTGGCTAATCAAATTGGCGATACCAGCGAAGTCGGTTATCGAGAAATCAATTTACCGCCCCTAATTGATCTAAATTCAACAGCAAGTACATTAGATACAAACCGTGACAACTCTGTAATTTATAACGAGAATGCAGCACCGGTTAATATTGCGGCAGCAACAGCGGATGTTAACGATCTGAGTCAATTGGACATAACAGGATTAACAATTGTTGTTGCAGGAAATGTGGATGGTGCGAACGAAATAATAAGGATTGCAGGGATAAATTTTCCATTAAACGCAAACTTAACGCAAACAACAACAGTAGGCGGTACGCCGTTAACTATAGCCTTTAACGCGACTACGCGTACATTTAATATCACACGCACAGGTGGCGGAGTGATGGCTCAGGCTGATTTAGATACGCTTGTACGCGGTATCACTTATGCTGATAACGGTGAAAATCCAACAGCAGGCAATCGTACGTTGACCTTCACTGTGACTGATTCAGGTGGGTTAACATCACCTTCGGCGGTTGCAACAATTAATGTGGTCCCATCAAATGACCCGCCACTGGCTGTTAACGACACAGCACTAGCAAGAGAGGCATTTGGAATCGCAAATGGAACGCCAGGAATAAATCCGTCAGGCAACGTACTAACTAACGATTCGGATGTCGATACTCCAGCGGCAAGCTTGACAGTGACAGCTATCCGAACCGGAAATGCAGAGGGTGCGGGTACGGCGGGTACTGTTGGTACGGGCTTGGTGGGTACCTTCGGCACGCTAACGATCAATTCAGACGGCACGTACACTTACGTGGTGGACAACAACAACGCCACCGTACAAGCGCTCAATGTCGGCCAAACTTTGACCGAAAGCTTCAACTACACCATGAGCGACGGCGCTTTGACCGACATCGCGTTGCTGACCATCACGATCAATGGAGCCAACGATGCACCGGTAGCCGTAAATGACACCGGTACAGCGACCGAAGCGGGCGGCGTCGGCAACGGCACGGCAGGCAGCGATGCGACCGGCAACGTACTCAGCAACGACACCGATATCGATACAGCGGCAGGCAGTCGCACCGTCACCGCGATCCGTACCGGCGCGACCGAAGGGTCGGGCACGGCGGGTGCCGTTGGCACAGCCTTAGTGGGTACGTTCGGCACGTTAACTATCAATTCAGACGGCACGTACACCTACGTGGTGGACAACAACAACCCCACCGTACAATCGCTTAATGTCGGTCAAACTTTGACCGAAAGCTTCAACTACACCATGAGTGACGGCGCAATAAGCGATATTGCTGTACTGAATATAACTATCAACGGCGCTAACGATGCACCGGTAGCCGTAAATGACACCGGTACAGCGACCGAAGCGGGCGGCGTCGCCAACGGCACAGCAGGCAGCGATGCGACCGGCAACGTACTCAGCAACGACACCGATATCGATACAGCGGCAGGCAGTCGCACCGTCACCGCGATCCGTACCGGCGCGACAGAAGGATCGGGTACGGCAGGTGCCGTTGGCACGGCCTTAGTAGGTACGTTCGGCACACTGACGATCAACTCGAACGGCACGTACAGCTACGCGGTGGATAATAATAACCCGGCAGTACAGAATTTATTGCCTGGACAAACGTTAACGGATAGTTTCAATTACACCATGTCCGACGGTTCTTTGTCAGACATTGCTGTCTTGAACATCATAATCGAAGGCACCAACGACCTGCCGGTGGCAGTGGCTGACACCGCGACCATCGCCGAAGACACAACGACCGTGACCGGCGACGTCAAAGCCAACGACACCGACGGCGACGGCACCGCGGCGCAAAACACCGTGGCGCTGGACCCGGCGACCCCGGCCATCGGCAGCTTCGGCACCCTGACCCTGAACGCAGACGGCAGCTACAGCTACGCCCTGGACAACACCAATGCGCAAGTCCAACAACTGGCGCCGGGCGAGACCCTGACCGAAACCTACAGCTACATCCTGACCGACAGCAACGGCGACACCAGCACCGCGAGCCTAACCCTGACCATCACCGGCACCAACGACCTGCCGGTGGCCGTGGCGGACACCGCGACCATCGCCGAAGACACGGCGACCGTAACCGGCGACGTCAAAGCCAACGACACCGACGGCGACGGCACCGCGGCGCAAAACACCGTGGCGCTGGACCCGGCGACCCCGGCCATCGGCAGCTTCGGCACCCTGACCCTGAACGCGGACGGCAGCTACAGCTACGCCCTGGACAACACCAATGCGCAAGTCCAACAACTGGCGCCGGGCGAGACCCTGACCGAAACCTACAGCTACATCCTGACCGACAGCAACGGCGACACCAGCACGGCGACCTTAACCCTCACCATCACCGGCACCAACGACCTGCCGGTGGCAGTGGCTGACACCGCGACCATCGCCGAAGACACGGCGACCGTAACCGGCGACGTCAAAGCCAACGACACCGACGGCGACGGCACCGCGGCGCAAAACACCGTGGCGCTGGACCCGGCGACCCCGGCCATCGGCAGCTTCGGCACCCTGACCCTGAACGCAGACGGCAGCTACAGCTACGCCCTGGACAACACCAATGCGCAAGTCCAACAACTGGCGCCGGGCGAGACCCTGACCGAAACCTACAGCTACATCCTGACCGACAGCAACGGCGACACCAGCACGGCGACCTTAACCCTCACCATCACCGGCACCAACGACCTGCCGGTGGCAGTGGCTGACACCGCGACCATCGCCGAAGACACGGCGACCGTGACCGGCGACGTCAAAGCCAACGACACCGACGGCGACGGCACCGCGGCGCAAAACACCGTGGCGCTGGACCCGGCGACCCCGGCCATCGGCAGCTTCGGCACCCTGACCCTGAACGCAGACGGCAGCTACAGCTACGCCCTGGACAACACCAATGCGCAAGTCCAACAACTGGCGCCGGGCGAGACCCTGACCGAAACCTACAGCTACATCCTGACCGACAGCAACGGCGACACCAGCACGGCGACCTTAACCCTCACCATCACCGGCACCAACGACCTGCCGGTGGCGGTGGCGGACACCGCGACCATCGCCGAAGACACGGCGACCGTAACCGGCGACGTCAAAGCCAACGACACCGACGGCGACGGCACCGCGGCGCAAAACACCGTGGCGCTGGACCCGGCGACCCCGGCCATCGGCAGCTTCGGCACCCTGACCCTGAACGCAGACGGCAGCTACAGCTACGCCCTGGACAACACCAATGCGCAAGTCCAACAACTGGCGCCGGGCGAGACCCTGACCGAAACCTACAGCTACATCCTGACCGACAGCAACGGCGACACCAGCACGGCGACCTTAACGCTGACCATCACCGGCACCAACGACCTGCCGGTGGCGGCGCCCGACACCAACACCATCGCCGAAGACACGGCGACCGTGACCGGCGACGTCAAAGCCAACGACACCGACGGCGACGGCACCGCGGCGCAAAACACCGTGGCGCTGGACCCGGCGACCCCGGCCATCGGCAGCTTCGGCACCCTGACCCTGAACGCAGACGGCAGCTACAGCTACGCCCTGGACAACACCAATGCGCAAGTCCAACAACTGGCGCCGGGCGAGACCCTGACCGAAACCTACAGCTACATCCTGACCGACAGCAACGGCGACACCAGCACGGCGACCTTAACCCTCACCATCACCGGCACCAACGACCTGCCGGTGGCAGTGGCTGACACCGCGACCATCGCCGAAGACACGGCGACCGTAACCGGCGACGTCAAAGCCAACGACACCGACGGCGACGGCACCGCGGCGCAAAACACCGTGGCGCTGGACCCGGCGACCCCGGCCATCGGCAGCTTCGGCACCCTGACCCTGAACGCAGACGGCAGCTACAGCTACGCCCTGGACAACACCAATGCGCAAGTCCAACAACTGGCGCCGGGCGAGACCCTGACCGAAACCTACAGCTACATCCTGACCGACAGCAACGGCGACACCAGCACGGCGACCTTAACCCTCACCATCACCGGCACCAACGACCTGCCGGTGGCAGTGGCTGACACCGCGACCATCGCCGAAGACACGGCGACCGTGACCGGCGACGTCAAAGCCAACGACACCGACGGCGACGGCACCGCGGCGCAAAACACCGTGGCGCTGGACCCGGCGACCCCGGCCATCGGCAGCTTCGGCACCCTGACCCTGAACGCGGACGGCAGCTACAGCTACGCCCTGGACAACACCAATGCGCAAGTCCAACAACTGGCGCCGGGCGAGACCCTGACCGAAACCTACAGCTACATCCTGACCGACAGCAACGGCGACACCAGCACGGCGACCTTAACCCTCACCATCACCGGCACCAACGACCTGCCGGTGGCAGTGGCTGACACCGCGACCATCGCCGAAGACACGGCGACCGTGACCGGCGACGTCAAAGCCAACGACACCGACGGCGACGGCACCGCGGCGCAAAACACCGTGGCGCTGGACCCGGCGACCCCGGCCATCGGCAGCTTCGGCACCCTGACCCTGAACGCGGACGGCAGCTACAGCTACGCCCTGGACAACACCAATGCGCAAGTCCAACAACTGGCGCCGGGCGAGACCCCTGACCGAAACCTACAGCTACATCCTGACCGACAGCAACGGCGACACCAGCACCGCGACCTTAACCCTCACCATCACCGGCACCAACGACCTGCCGGTGGCAGTGGCTGACACCGCGACCATCGCCGAAGACACGGCGACCGTGACCGGCGACGTCAAAGCCAACGACACCGACGGCGACGGCACCGCGGCGCAAAACACCGTGGCGCTGGACCCGGCGACCCCGGCCATCGGCAGCTTCGGCACCCTGACCCTGAACGCGGACGGCAGCTACAGCTACGCCCTGGACAACACCAATGCGCAAGTGCAACAACTGGCGCCGGGCGAGACCCTGACCGAAACCTACAGCTACATCCTGACCGACAGCAACGGCGACACCAGCACCGCGACCTTAACCCTCACCATCACCGGCACCAACGACCTGCCGGTGGCAGTGGCTGACACCGCGACCATCGCCGAAGACACGGCGACCGTGACCGGCGACGTCAAAGCCAACGACACCGACGGCGACGGCACCGCGGCGCAAAACACCGTGGCGCTGGACCCGGCGACCCCGGCCATCGGCAGCTTCGGCACCCTGACCCTGAACGCGGACGGCAGCTACAGCTACGCCCTGGACAACACCAATGCGCAAGTCCAACAACTGGCGCCGGGCGAGACCCTGACCGAAACCTACAGCTACATCCTGACCGACAGCAACGGCGACACCAGCACGGCGACCTTAACCCTCACCATCACCGGCACCAACGACCTGCCGGTGGCAGTGGCTGACACCGCGACCATCGCCGAAGACACGGCGACCGTGACCGGCGACGTCAAAGCCAACGACACCGACGGCGACGGCACCGCGGCGCAAAACACCGTGGCGCTGGACCCGGCGACCCCGGCCATCGGCAGCTTCGGCACCCTGACCCTGAACGCGGACGGCAGCTACAGCTACGCCCTGGACAACACCAATGCGCAAGTGCAACAACTGGCGCCGGGCGAGACCCTGACCGAAACCTACAGCTACATCCTGACCGACAGCAACGGCGACACCAGCACCGCGACCTTAACCCTCACCATCACCGGCACCAACGACCTGCCGGTGGCAGTGGCTGACACCGCGACCATCGCCGAAGACACGGCGACCGTGACCGGCGACGTCAAAGCCAACGACACCGACGGCGACGGCACCGCGGCGCAAAACACCGTGGCGCTGGACCCGGCGACCCCGGCCATCGGCAGCTTCGGCACCCTGACCCTGAACGCGGACGGCAGCTACAGCTACGCCCTGGACAACACCAATGCGCAAGTCCAACAACTGGCGCCGGGCGAGACCCTGACCGAAACCTACAGCTACATCCTGACCGACAGCAACGGCGACACCAGCACGGCGACCTTAACCCTCACCATCACCGGCACCAACGACCTGCCGGTGGCAGTGGCTGACACCGCGACCATCGCCGAAGACACGGCGACCGTGACCGGCGACGTCAAAGCCAACGACACCGACGGCGACGGCACCGCGGCGCAAAACACCGTGGCGCTGGACCCGGCGACCCCGGCCATCGGCAGCTTCGGCACCCTGACCCTGAACGCAGACGGCAGCTACAGCTACGCCCTGGACAACACCAATGCGCAAGTCCAACAACTGGCGCCGGGCGAGACCCTGACCGAAACCTACAGCTACATCCTGACCGACAGCAACGGCGACACCAGCACCGCGACCTTAACCCTCACCATCACCGGCACCAACGACCTGCCGGTGGCAGTGGCTGACACCGCGACCATCGCCGAAGACACGGCGACCGTGACCGGCGACGTCAAAGCCAACGACACCGACGGCGACGGCACCGCGGCGCAAAACACCGTGGCGCTGGACCCGGCGACCCCGGCCATCGGCAGCTTCGGCACCCTGACCCTGAACGCGGACGGCAGCTACAGCTACGCCCTGGACAACACCAATGCGCAAGTCCAACAACTGGCGCCGGGCGAGACCCTGACCGAAACCTACAGCTACATCCTGACCGACAGCAACGGCGACACCAGCACCGCGACCTTAACCCTCACCATCACCGGCACCAACGACCTGCCGGTGGCAGTGGCTGACACCGCGACCATCGCCGAAGACACGGCGACCGTGACCGGCGACGTCAAAGCCAACGACACCGACGGCGACGGCACCGCGGCGCAAAACACCGTGGCGCTGGACCCGGCGACCCCGGCCATCGGCAGCTTCGGCACCCTGACCCTGAACGCAGACGGCAGCTACAGCTACGCCCTGGACAACACCAATGCGCAAGTGCAACAACTGGCGCCGGGCGAGACCCTGACCGAAACCTACAGCTACATCCTGACCGACAGCAACGGCGACACCAGCACCGCGACCTTAACCCTCACCATCACCGGCACCAACGACCTGCCGGTGGCAGTGGCTGACACCGCGACCATCGCCGAAGACACGGCGACCGTGACCGGCGACGTCAAAGCCAACGACACCGACGGCGACGGCACCGCGGCGCAAAACACCGTGGCGCTGGACCCGGCGACCCCGGCCATCGGCAGCTTCGGCACCCCTGACCCTGAACGCGGACGGCAGCTACAGCTACGCCCTGGACAACACCAATGCGCAAGTCCAACAACTGGCGCCGGGCGAGACCCTGACCGAAACCTACAGCTACATCCTGACCGACAGCAACGGCGACACCAGCACCGCGACCTTAACCCTCACCATCACCGGCACCAACGACCTGCCGGTGGCAGTGGCTGACACCGCGACCATCGCCGAAGACACGGCGACCGTAACCGGCGACGTCAAAGCCAACGACACCGACGGCGACGGCACCGCGGCGCAAAACACCGTGGCGCTGGACCCGGCGACCCCGGCGGTGGGCAGCTACGGCACGCTGACCCTAAACCCCGACGGCAGCTACAGCTACGCCCTAGACAACACCAATGCACAAGTCCAACAACTGGCGCCGGGCGAAACCCTGACCGAAACCTACAGCTACATCCTGACCGACAGCAACGGCGACACCAGCACCGCGACCTTAACCCTCACCATCACCGGCACCAACGACCTGCCGGTGGCAGTGGCTGACACCGCGACCATCGCCGAAGACACGGCGACCGTGACCGGCGACGTCAAAGCCAACGACACCGACGGCGACGGCACCGCGGCGCAAAACACCGTGGCGCTGGACCCGGCGACCCCGGCCATCGGCAGCTTCGGCACCCTGACCCTGAACGCGGACGGCAGCTACAGCTACGCCCTGGACAACACCAATGCGCAAGTCCAACAACTGGCGCCGGGCGAGACCCTGACCGAAACCTACAGCTACATCCTGACCGACAGCAACGGCGACACCAGCACCGCGAGCCTAACCCTGACCATCACCGGCACCAACGACCTGCCGGTGGCGGTGGCGACACCGCGACCATCGCCGAAGACACGGCGACCGTGACCGGCGACGTCAAAGCCAACGACACCGACGGCGACGGCACCGCGGCGCAAAACACCGTGGCGCTGGACCCGGCGACCCCGGCCATCGGCAGCTTCGGCACCCCTGACCCTGAACGCGGACGGCAGCTACAGCTACGCCCTGGACAACACCAATGCGCAAGTCCAACAACTGGCGCCGGGCGAGACCCTGACCGAAACCTACAGCTACATCCTGACCGACAGCAACGGCGACACCAGCACGGCGACCTTACCCTCACCATCACCGGCACCAACGACCTGCCGGTGGCGGTGGCGGACACCAGCGGCCAGCGCACGAAGACGGTGCAAGCCCGGTCACCGGCAGTGGCTGACACCGCGACCATCGCCGAAGACACGGCGACCGCAACCGGCGACGTCAAAGCCAACGACACCGACGGCGACGGCACCGCGGCGCAAAACACCGTGGCGCTGGACCCGGCGGAGCCCCGGCCATCGGCAGCTACGGCACGCTGACACTGAACGCGGACGGCAGCTACAGCTACGCCTTGGACAACACCAACGCGCAAGTCCAACAACCGGCGCCGGGCGAGACCCTGACCGAAACCTTCTAAGGCCATCCTGACCGACAGCAACGGCGACACCAGCACCGCGACCTTAACTTCACCATCACCGGCACTGAACGACCTGCCGGCGGCGGTGGCTGACACCGCGACCATCGCCAGCACACGGCGACCGTAACGCGACGTCAAAGCCAAACGACACCACGACGGCGACGGGCACCGCGGCGGCAAACACCGTGGCGCTGGACCCGGCGGACCCCGGCCATCGGCAGCTTCGGCACCTTGACCCTGAACGCAGACGGCAGCTACAGCTACGCCCTGACAACACCAATGCGCAAGTCCAACAACTGGCTCCGGGCGAGACCCTGACTGGAAACCTACAGCTACATCTGACCGACAGCAACGGCGACACCAGCACCGCGACTCCAACTTCACCATCACCGGCACCAACGATTCCGCCGGTGGTGGCTGACACCGCGACCATCGCCGAAGACACGGCGACCGTGACCGGCGACGCCGCCAACGACACCGGGACGGCGAAGCCGTACCGGCGGCAAAAACACCGTGGCGCGACCCGGCGACCCCGGCCATCGGCAGCTTCCGTACTCCCGACCCTGAACGCAGACGGCTACAGCTACGCCCTGGACAACACCAATGCGAAAGTCCAACAACTGTAGCCGGGCGAGACTCCTGACCGAAACCCGTACAGCTATCCCGACCGACAGCAACGGCGACACCAGCACGGCGACCTTAATCCCCTCACCATCACCGGCACCAACGACCTGCGGATGGCGGCAGGCCGACACCGCGACCATCGCCGAAGACACGGCGACCGTGAACCGGCGACGTCAAAAGCCAACGACACCGACGGCGACGGCACCGCGGCGCGAAACACCGTGGCGCTGGACCCGGCGACCCCGGCCATCGGCAGCTTCCGTACCCTGACCCTGAACGCAGACGGCAGCTACAGCTACGCCCTGGACAACACCAATGCGAAAGTCCAACAACCGGCGCCGGGCGGAGACCCCGACCGAAACCCACAGCTACATCCTGACCGACAGCAACGGCGACACCAGCACCG
>JADKAL010000003.1 GCA_016715325.1 Methylococcaceae bacterium | reverse complement strand
GCGCGGTTTTTACTCCAGCTTTCAGTACGTTACTATTATCTTAGGCCAATTGCTGGCCTTGGGTTTGCTGGTTCTATTGCAAAAGGTCGTGTTAAGCAACGACCAGCTTCACGCCTGGGGTTGGCGAATTCCTTTTGTCGCCGGGGCGGCGCTTGCAATCATCGCCCTCTGGTTGCGTAGCCATATGGCGGAAACCACTGATTTTATCGAACACCCATCTTGTTCCAGCAGCCATGCCCATCTCCGGGAGTTATTGCGTTACCCACGCGAAATCTTAACTGTTATCGCCCTAACGGCGGGAGGAACAGTTTCCTACTATACCTTTACCGTCTACATGCAGAAATATTTGGTCAACACCACGGGATTTAGCAAAGACGATGCGACGCTGGTTTCCTCCCTCGCATTGCTTGTGTTCATGTTTATCCAGCCGTTATTTGGGCTTATTTCAGACTACATCGGACGGCGTGCTATGTTAATTGCGTTCGGTGTCTGCGCTACAGCATTAACAGCCCCCTTACTTGACGTACTATCAAAACCACAAAGTATGTCTTCAGCGCTTATGTGGTACAGTTGTGCCCTGCTGATCACTGCCTGTTATTCATCGGTGAATGCCATTGTCAAAGCTGAACTCTTCCCTGTCCATATCCGTGCCTTAGGGGTCGGTTTCCCCTATGCAATTACGGTATCGTTGCTCGGTGGCACCGCTGAATACTTGGCGTTATGGACGAAAAGCTTCGGTCACCCAGAATGGTTTTAATTATTACGTCAGCAGCTGCGCCGCCTGTTCCTTACTGGCAGCCTTGATTATGAAAGAATCCAAAGACCATTCGGCAGTCGACAAGGATTTTAGTCACTAAATAGAGGCGTATAGTTTACCATCTGTCCACTTTGACACACCTTTTCATCATAATTTACATAAAGTAAACCGAACTAAAACCATAATTTTGTTACCATTTAAATTAGCTAGCAGAAACATTAAAATTGAAGATAGAATCAATAATTATTGATAATCATCAACTCTCTCAAAGGGTGGCATACATGGCAAGGCCTATTAGAAAAATCGAAACCTTTCTCGGAATCCCTAATTTTTCGCAACTGTTCCCGCCGCTGCAAGAAGGTACCTATGATTATTTCAAAGGCGCTTTAGACTTTCCGTTTGAATCCAAAGCTACACAGCACTCCCCTGTCAACGCATGGTGGATGGCGGAATTATCATTGCTTGCCTATTGCGAAAAACAAGCGGTAGAACGAACATTAAATAACCGCTTTCCCGGATCAAGCCAGACGTTTTTCTGGTTGGATTCGAGAGAAACAAACACGCAAGGATTCATAATTGAAACCGACAGCTTTATCATCATCGCGTTTCGGGGTACCGAATTTCCGCCTCCCAGCAATGTTATAAGCGCTCCCAAAAAAACTGCTGGATATTATTGCCGACATTAAAACCGATCTACGTAAATTGTCACCGCAACTCGTAACCCAAGGCACGCCGGGTTTCGACACACCGGTACACCCTGGATTTGCAAAAGCCTTACAAAGCGTTTGGACACAGCTGCAAACGCGATTGACTACAAACAATAAGCCACTCTGGGTGACGGGGCATAGCCTAGGCGGCGCTATTGCCACCCTGCTTGCCTATCAACTACCCGAACGCGTTGCCGCTTTGTATACGTTTGGCTCGCCTTGCGTTGGCACGGAAGAATTCGTCAATGCATTTAACGAGAAAGGTTTAAAGCCAAAGACTTATCGCTATCTACACGGCAACGATGCCGTGGCCAAAGCGTTAGAAAAATTCACCCCGCAATATCATCATGTCGGCCAACTCTATCCTTTAGATGCCGGTGTGCGTCGGGGGCTTCTTGCGCAAGGGTTGAATATCGTTTTTGGTTCAACTTTGGGTATCAATCTTTTGGATCACCCGCCCATTTTATATAGCTACGAATGCTGGAATGCCATTCCTTAAATACGTGCAACCAAATTCGCCAGCGTTGCGATTACGGTACCGCAACGCAACTCAAATTGCCGTACGCAACAAACCAGTTTGATCCAGTACCCTCGAAAACACCCGCAAAGGTCGCATTGGGCATAGCAATATTCGGTTGTACATAACCTAATATCTGGAATCGTGTTGTTTCAAAACCTGCCGTGGTAATACCCAAATTAACCCGTTGATGATAGTCACCCGGAAATTTATCAGGCAAGACCGTACCTTTGTCTAGATTGTAGGAAAACCATTTCACACCACCGTGCAACCATGAAGCCCCCAGCACTTTTCCCGTGCTTTTTCGCCATTTGAAGACCATCGGTTCGGGCGGACTAAGCAAACTGGCAAAATGCGATGCGTTAGTCTTGAAGGTACAGATTTCATCTGCCGCCTGGACTGTTTGAGCGTTGGATACGAGCGCCCCAAAAGACATTACGGCTGGAATAATCGCCATCATCGTTACTTTTCTATTCATCTTGATCACCCATTAAGTAGTTGATATAGGTTTAGTCAACGCGAATCAGTCACGTTTGATTCACTATAGGGTTGACCAAGCTGAAATACCGTTAATTATTTCTCTTAAGAAATATGAAAAAGTGACTTTCGAAAATACCCCAACACCGCAAAGGCGTTTGGGGCAGGATACCCAAGACATACCGCGGCTGCCGCACCTTCAGCGACTTCCTGAAGGCCTACGCCAGCGTGTTTTCTGTAGCCAACCACCGGGCGTGGGCAAGGAGACCCGCGAAACCGCTCACATGCAGCGCTGGAACAACAGTTTGCGCCAGCGGGTCGGGCGGATGGTGCGGAAAGCGCTCTCGTTCTCCAAGGACGCAACGTGGCATGATGGCGTGATCCATTAGTTGGTCGTTTCATATCATTTAAGCTTATTAGTTAATGATTAGCCACTACCAATTACCAATTACTTAACATAAGCTTAAGCTTAGTTTTGTATAATTACACCCAATAGAGCAAAGCCGCACTTCCGCAACTAAGTCAATCCATTCTGCGTGTGTTATCACATGGGGGTTTTTAGGAGGGCATGATTTATTGGCTAACCTCCCGAAGCTGTGCAAACTACCAAGACTACGGGCTTTCATCTTGGTACTTATTCAAGCCGCCCATGCTGAGAATTCTGAATTCGATGGCTTAGAGGACACCTACGGCAACGAAAAGATGCTGTCCATCGCCACCGGTCACCCAATCCCGCAAAAACTAAGCCCAAGCGTGACATCTGTTATGACCAGCAAAGATATTGAAAAAATTGGCGCACGGCGGTTACAAGATGTCTTGGAATATTTGCCAGGCGTACATATCAGTTCCGCTAGAAGTGGAAATTCAGTCATCGGTTTTCGCGGCATTTATTCTGAAGCCAATTCCCAAGTGCTGGTACTTGTGAATGGCATACCCTTGAGAAATACGGCAATTGGCGGCAAACCTCTTGCCTGGACAATGCCGGTAAAAAATATAAGCCACATTGAAGTGATTAGAGGGCCAGGTTCCATGCTATATGGGGGTGATGCTACCACCGGAGTTATCAATGTCGTTCTGAAAACCGGCAAAGAATTAAAAGGCGGCAATGTCGGCGGCTTCTTTGGCAGTCAAGACACTTATGAAGGCTGGGCGCAATACGGTCAGAAAACAGACGATTGGGAGTATTCATTTTCCGCACAAGGGGGATCAACGAATGGCAGTCGTGGACGAATAGAGCGTGATACCCAGTCATTCTTGGATAATTTGTTTGGAACGCAGGTTTCCAATGCGCCTGGATATACCAATTTTGGGCGAGATGATGTTGATGCGCGAATAGACGTAGGTTATAAGGATTGGCTAAGGTTGAGGGCTGGTTATCAACGTTTTAATCATGTACAAACCGGAGAAGGAGGAGCGCTCGCGTTAGACAACACCGGCGCAACCAATGAAGATATTTATAATGTTGACCTTTCGATTAACCAACTGTTAACCGATGATCTGGGCCTCGAATCTAAAATCTACTTTCTCGGACAAGATACTAACTGGGATTACAGGCTGCTTCCGGCGGGTACCTTAGGCGGCTTACTCCCGCGAGGAGCAACAAGCCTGGCAAATAATTTCCAGGGTACTGCAGGATTAACCTCCCAAGTCAATTACACCGGCTTTAAAGCACATAACCTGACGCTTGGTACAGGAATCATTTATAACTGGGTCAGTGATGTCAGCAACAAGATCAACTATCTCATTACCCCAAGCCTGATCCAGCAAATACCGTTTACTGAAGTTTCAGCTTTTGGTAACGACCCTATCCAGCGATCAAAAAACCGCACTAATTTTTATGCTTTATTTCAGGATGAATGGAATTTTGCCACGGACTTTTACCTGACCACCGGGTTAAGATACGATTATTACTCCGATGTATCTGCCGGATTCAGCCCGCGGGCTTCCTTAGTTTGGAATGTGAATAACAACCTGACCACCAAACTGCTTTATAGCCGTTCGTTCCGCCCACCTTCATTTTTGGAAAAAAATCTGCCTGCCGTTCAGGGTAGTGCGATCAAATCGGAAACCATGAATACGGTGGAATTCCAAATCGAAAACAAGTGGTCACCCGCCTTGACCACCTCTGGCAATGTCTATTGGTTCGAACTAGAAAACTTGATCACCTCGGTCAGTGATTCGTCCTTAACCTCGGCGGTGTCTGTTTCACCAAATCCAGTGGCGTTCACCAATGCCGATAAGATCAATGGCATAGGCTTGGAAACAGAAGGGCGGTATGTCTTTGATGATGATTTAGACTTTTCACTTAATTACAACTATCACGGCGTGAGTAACAGCAACCAAACCGGTCTATTGCCAGAACACATGATAAAGGCACTGATCAACTGGGAATTCAGCAAAGGTTGGGTGATAGGCACTCAACTGAATTGGATCGGCGAACGGCGGCGACCAGAAAACGATCCCCGACCGAATATATCTGGATATTTCATAGCCGGATTAACATTATCCACCAAGATTGCCAAACCCTTAGAATTTACCCTGAGAGCCAATAATATTTTCGGGTCAAATGCCAAAGAGCCAAGCCTAAACCCCGTTTTATTGCCAGGGGACGTCCCGATTAATGATCGCTCAATTTTAGGACAAATAAAATGGTCGTTTTAAAAGCCGAGCTTCGCCAGCTTAAGCCGCATTCCATTTTGTTTCCGGCGTTGCAATCCCTTCGGCAACCTCATCAAGCAATTACGTCAATTCATCGCAAGCATGGAGATTTGGTATTAGGAAGGTTTTTCGATAAAAATCTGTTATTTGTCTCCCATCCTGAACATATCGAGCAAGTTTATGCGCAAGAAGCGAGAGGACTCTTGAGCCGGGATTTTCTTTACGTTGCCAAAAAGTCATTATTTGGCGACGGCCTCATCAATAGCAAAACCGAGACATGGATAAACCAGCGCCGCCTCCTGCAGCCCTTGTTTCTTAAAGAAGCTGTCTCAGAATGGGAAAACGTAATTACGTCAAACGCTTCTGCCGCAGCAAATCAACTTAAAAAGACTACTCCCCAGGAAATCAATCTTTCAAGTGAAATAAGAACCCTGATCCAACGAATTTTTATTCAAATTTTAATGGGGAAGTTAGTTGATGACATGCTGGAAAAAGAGCAATTGATGGACGCAGTAGGGACTATCAGCAAAGGCCTTTTACTTCAGATGATTGCTCAAATTATCAGTGATGGCAAATTGATGAAGCTCATGCCCAATAAAGACAGGCAATATCAAACTGCCGTGGCGCAACTTTATGCATTTGTACATAAAGAAATCGCCAGCAGAAAAGAACAACAAGGCCATGACTTGATTTCACTAATGCTCAAGGCAACCGACAAAAAGTCGGGCTATTCAATGACACCGGAATTATTGCAGGATGAAACTGTAAATTTATTATTTGCTGGACAAGATACCACCATCAACACACTGTCATGGTTCTTTTACTTAATCGGTAAAGACGCTGAAACTCACAAGAAAATTACCGAAGAAATACTCAAACATAAAACCACACCCCTAACAGCAGCCAATCTAGAGAAACTAGTCTATACCAAAGCCGCACTCCATGAAACCTTAAGGCTTTACCCTTCGAGTCCAGCCCTTGCGACCCAAGCAGTAGCCGATGTGGTCATCGGAGGTTATCCGATTCCCGCAGGTACCACAATCCTATTAAGCACCTACGTAACCCATCGACATGCTGCTCTATGGGAACGGCCCCATGAGTTTTATCCAGAACATTTTTTGACTACTCCTGGCCAGGAAGGCAGGCATAAATATTCTTTTTATCCGTTCGGCGGCGGCTTACACAACTGCATTGGACGTCATTTCGTGGAACTGGAGATGATGATTGTCATTGTTACGTTATTAAGAGAATTTACTTTCAAAACCAACCGTGCTTTCAAGGAAGCGGCTAGTATTACGCTTAAACCAGATCAGGATGTTGTTCTCTCTATGAACCTGATTGGAAAATAAGTACTTTAAATCCAAGTTCGTATAAGTAATCCAAGTCTGCCTTTCTATTGACGAGGTGAACGTAACTCATAACCCCTTTTGGAGAATAGTCGATGAATCTTTTGATAGCTTCCATTCTTGATGACATAAAAGAAGCCATCCTGGCCCAATTAGCCGTCGAAGGTATTAATGGCGATCAAATTACTGTCGTTAATACAGTGAGTAAATTTATTAAGGCGATAAAAACCGATGCTTACAATCTCATTATTTGTGAATATTCGATAACAGGCGCAGATATATGGCAGATAGCCAAGTTGTTAAGTTCTTCGCCGATTTCTGACCACATGCTCCCTCTTTTCCTGGTAGAAGAAACCTGTGACCTTGAAATACCGCCCTTGCTGGCGAGGGAGCATGCGTTTTTCATCGTCTCTATAAACAAGTTGGGTGCCGCCGTCACCTCTGTCAATGAAAATAATCGAAACATTAGCAATGAACACAGGGGATTAACGTCAACTAAACATCATTTGCTGATTATCGAAGATGACGAGGATGCCGTATATTCTGCATATCATGCCCTTAAAGACAGCTATGATATTGACACGGCCAAAGATGGCTTGTCCGGCTTTGACCTTTGGGAAAATAAACGCCATGACCTTGTGTTATTAGACTTAATGCTACCAGTCATGAAAGGCGATGAGGTACTTAATAAAATGATGGCCATTGATGAACATCAACCGGTTATTATCGTTACCGGGCACGACAGAGCTTTTAACAGTCAAGACTTATTGCTGAATGGCGCCAGTGAGTATCTATGTAAACCTTTTTCGATGTCCACTCTTAAAATGCAATGTCAAGCTATCCTGGTTCGGGCGAAGTTGATTTACCAAGCGCACTATGCGAACAAAAAGCTAGAATCCTTAAGGAGCCTGATTTGGGCACTGGATCAAGCCCAATCCCAAAAAAATGCTGATAAAGCACAACGCATTATGACGGCTATTACTACGTTACTACCCGGCAAACCAACAGAAGATGAACTGGCTAGCCTGGCTGATATGGGATTTTGATAGTGAACACGCTGCCTTTTCCGACTTGTGAAGTGACGGATATTGCGCCCCCCAACTGATCGACAAATTGCTTGATGACGGTAAGGCCGATACCTGTTCCGCCATATTGTCGGGTCATGCTCATGTCGACTTGCCAGAAAGAATCGAAGATCTTGCCCAGGTAAGCTTCGGGAATTCCACAGCCGGTATCGCTGACCACAATGACTAAACCTAAGATATCCTGCCACCAATTCAAGGTAATGCTGCCGTCAACGGTAAACTTGCAGGCATTGGCCAGTAGATTATTGATAATATGGCTTAACATGAGCTGATCCAAAACTACTGTGTCATCTTTCCCCAAGAGCTGTAACGTATTCCGGTTGCGCTCAAGACAGGGGGCGATTTTCTCGGCACAAACCTGCATGAAGGGCAATAAATCCACTGGTAGCAAGGTCATTTTGACACTATTGGCTTCCAGTTTTCCATGTATCAGAATGTTGCCAATCATATCGTTGAGTTCGTCCGACCGAACCAATGCCCTAAGGTGGAGTTGCCGTAACACCTCATTATCCGAATTGTCCGGTAACGCTTCCAATGACGCTTCCATACAATTCCGTATGGTGTGGAGGGGTGCTTTCATTTCATGGGAAACAGTGGCCACGATATGCATCTTGTAGTGGTTGGCAGCTTCACTACTTTCGAGGGCAACCTTCAATGCTTCAGTCCGCTCGGCAATTTTTTGTTCCAACAACCGTTCATTCATTTCAATACGGGAAAGCATTCCGTTAAAGGTCTCACCCAAGGCAACCATATCTGACGCACCGAAAAATAAAACCCGCCCGCCCGGAATGCCTTGGGCCACATGGTTTAAGACCCGCACCATTTCCACCAAGGGTTGGGTGAAGCTGCCTGAAAAATGCCGAACGAGGAAAAAAATGATGCCAACTATAAATACGACAATCAACCCCGACACGGCAAGGATTTGCCCCAATAAACTCTCCATTTCAGCTTTGGACACCACCAGCTCGACATGACCTAAATAATCGGGGTTGCGGGTATCAGCCAATTTTCGTTCAAACGTTCCGGAAGGGCTATCTTGGTAGATCGGCGCATAAAAACACCAATTCCCACGGGTTTCGACAGAATAAGATCGGTCGAATGCACGGTATTCAGCATGACAACCCAATGCTTGACCTGATGCTGCTAATAAATCCTGATGGTTGCTGTAAACCGCCGCTTTCATCACATTTTTATCCTTAGCAAAATTTTTCGCAATCACTTCAGATCGAGTTTTGAGCCTATAGTGACACTGTATTGGACGGAATCGGCGAACAGGCCGGTATGTTCCTGCCAATAATGGCTGGTGTATTCGTCGGCATAGTTCTTAATGGCCAGGTACAAACATAATATAAGTAGCAGACTGGCAATAGCCAGCGTGGTCAGTACCACAATGTTATAGCGTTGCCGTAAGTCAAGTTGACTGAGCCTGTTCATTTCAACGTTACCGAAAACTGGGCCAGCTTTGCAGGCTCAATCGCCATGTTAAGGTGTTGGGCAACCCGCTGGTTTAATCCCACATTGACTGATTTTAGGTTCTCAAAATCAGTTTTGTCAGTATTGGCCAGTGTTCCCAGTTGTTCACCTAATCCGACTTCGTCTGGATAAAACACCATCAACACGCCACCTTCAAGGTGCGCTAAGTTGTTTGATAGCAGGGTTATTTTTCTATCCCAGGCAATCTTGGCAATTTCATAGAAAATATTGTCCGGCAAGTTTGCCGGAACCATCACGGCATCGCCGGATGTTGCCTCTTGTTCGACCAAATGACCCAGAATTCGGATGGTTGCAATCATATCTTCACCTTCCCGAATAATGATCTTAGGAGTTGATGCCGAATCAACGGGGTTATGGGTGATTGCCGAGTGCGTATTTTCTTGGACAACAAAAACCCGAGTGATAACGGGGCAAAGTTGGGCTAATCGATTGGCAAAGGCTTGGCTCTCTAAAGCCAAACTGACGCCAGCCGTTCCAGAAGGATTGGCATAAACCATCCCGATAAAAATTTGCTGCCGATACTGACTTTTTATGAGGGTGTCGGCAACGCGCTTGCCCAGGGCTATAATTTTGTCGGGATGGTAGAGCGCAAGTTCACTTTGGGTATCGGTTGTGCCTTCTGGCAATTCCAGTTGTTTGGTATGACTGATTTTGTGTCCTATACCAGTAATGACTGAAGCATAAATACTCTTAAGCGGTTCTTCTACTTGGGGATATACGATTAAAACCTGAGGCTCTTTTCCATACAAGCAGCATGAGAAAACGAATATTAAACAACCCAGTCGTTTACATATCCATGTCGGCATAGACATCTTTTTGATGCTTCAATTTTCTGATATAAGGCATATGGTCAATCCCAGTAACCAGTTTTTTGCGCCAAAACTTCGGCGAATCGGCACCTTCCTGCCAAAGGGTCATCGATTGGAGGGCAATTTTACACAAACCAATGGTCATGTGTGATTGTGCATTCCGGTCGCTCATCCGGTAACCTTCCAATACTCTTAATAAGCCAGCCACCGGGTCTTCCAGACCCTCTTTAATTTCGCCCTGCTTGTTATTTAGACGCAATAAAAACTCTCTTATTTCAGTAGGTTGGCTGGTACCGCCCAACATGATCAAGGCAGCTGCCAAGACACCGGTCATAAAAATTTCAGGTTTGGGATTCAAGCTATCAATAAAGAGCAGTTCCTCGCTGAACAAACCGATCGCTTTTTTAAGGTTGAGCTCCACACGTTCTTTGATAAACCGCTTATCCTGTAATTCGCGTGGCCTTCCCCTAAACGCAATGGTTATGGCCTCGCTAATCAAGCCCTCTTTTAAGCGGTTGGAATTAAACGATAAACCCAATTCCTTATACATTTCCTTAACCCATTCATTAGCGGGCAATGACGCTTTGCGTTTTGCTTTAATTTCATTTTCTAAAGCAAAAAAATTGGCGGCTTTGATGTCGATAATCTGGGCAATCAGGACGTCAGGCGCTCGCAGTTTATCGGAGGTCCAGGCGATCAAGCGGGGCTTGCCGTTGAGTTTGTAGAGTTCGCCGTCGACTTTTGCTAATGCCAGCATCGACAAAAGCGGAGACAAACAGGGGGTATTTTCAAGGAACAGCCAGGTATTTTCCTCATCATTATGAAAAAAATTGAAAAATTCGGAGTCTTTGGTGTCCAGCCATTCCTGGACGGAAATCTCAACCAAAGCATAACTTAGTTCGCCGCTAGAATACACTAATCGCATAGTTTTATATATTTATTAGATTATTAGTCTTGCTTATATACTATTGTTTATATTTTATTTTTTTATAATTGTTATTTTTTATTTATTTTGTTTTAATATTTTTCTATACATTAAATAAAAGTTGTGCTATTTTAATTTCCAAGCATACAACTTTACCAATTTTGCTTAGGAAAGTATATGAGTGCAACTGACATTATCTATTGCTTAGGGGTACTAAGCCCATGGCTGAGCTTAATCTTGTAAGTTCAGAACCGGGATACAAAGACAGGGTCATTGTCAAACTGGAACGGGACTTAGGCCCGGTCATCCTAAACGCCTTGCGCGAACCGACGACTATCGAAGTCATGGTGAACGCCGACGGCAACATTTGGCAAGAGCAACTGGGACTGCCGATGGCTTGTATCGGGACGCTCTCTCCTTCCAAGACGGAAGCCATCATCAAGACCGTCTCCGGTTACCACAACAAAGAAGCCACCCGATTAAAACCCGTCATCGAAGGCGAACTCCCCATCAAGACTGCCTCCCGGTCGCTGCCGCGCTTTGCTGGCTCATTACCGCCAGTTGTCCCCGAACCGGTATTTGCCATCCGCATCGGCGCAGCGGCCATTTTTTCATTGGCGGATTATGTTGCTCAGGACATCATGACGCAGCAACAGGCGGAAGTTATTCAAACTGCCATTAAAGATCATCGCAATATCCTGGTCTCCGGCGGTACGGGTTCCGGTAAAACTACCTTGATTAATGCAATCATCCAGGAGATGGTAACTAACGACCACACCGAACGTATTGTCATTATTGAAGATACGGGCGAAATCCAATGTTCGGCAGCCAACTTCGTCCAGTTCCATACCACATTCGATGTCAACATGGCGATGTTATTAAAAACCACGCTTAGGATGCGGCCTGACCGTATCCTGGTCGGTGAAGTAAGGGGAGCTGAGGCGTTAGACCTTTTGATGGCCTGGAACACCGGCCATGAAGGTGGGGCAGCGACCCTACATGCCAATAATGCCCGAGCCGGGTTGACCCGTTTGGCGATGCTGGTCAGTATGAACCCGGATTCGCCCAGGCCGATAGAACCTTTGATTGGGGAAGCTGTGCATCTGATTGTGCATTTCACCAAGACCCCGCAAGGACGCAAAGTTACGGAAATCATTGAAATCTCGGGCTACGACGGTAGCCAGTACCGGATCAGAAACTTATGTGAACCCTAAATCCTTATGGAGGTAAGCAGAATATGCTATTTCTATCGTTAAACATAAAGCTTGTTGTCTTGTTAATCTTACTGGTTGTTTCAGTCTCCTATTTACCTGAAGCCTTCGCCAGTACCGCAGGTGGCGCAAAACCCATGCCCTATGTGGCTTGGCTTGATAATTTAAGGGCTTCGACCTCTGGCCCTGTCGCCTATACCTTGTCATTAATCGGTATTATCGTCTCCGGCGGCATCCTGATCTTCGGCGGCGACCTGAATGGCTTCTTCCGTACCTTAATATTTATCGTGTTGGTGACGGCTTTGATAGTTGCCGCCGACAATACCTTACGTACCTTACAGGCCGGTGCCGAAATTACTCCACCACCCACTTTAAGCAGAGCCGCGCAACCTCAGGCGTTGTTGTCACCTCTCTCTGGTGACGCAACGCCACTTTTTTGCCCTGGCTTTGATGGTAGGCTGTCATGGCGTTAAATCCTATCCCCATCCGTAAAAGCGGCAACCGTGACAACTTATTCTTGGGTGGCGATAGGGAGTTGGTCATGTTTTCCGGCTTATGTGCCTTTGCCCTGATTATTACTGCCCAAGAATGGACGGCATTCTTTGTGGGGACGTTTATCTGGTTCGGGGCGATCTTCGCGCTTCGGTTGATGGCAAAAGCTGATCCCAAGCTGCGTTGGGTATATTTGCGCCATCGCCTGTATAAACGTTATTACCCGGCACACAGCACCCCATTTCGGGACAATACCGACAGCCAAGGGAGGTGTTACCGATGATCCCGCTTATTATTAGCATTGCGGCCTTGGGCTTAGTCTTCCTGGCTACATTGGGGAAACAAGTCTTTGACTTGAACAGTCAAGCCAGCTTAAAACGCCATCGTTCGAAAGAAGCTGGTCTTGCCGATCTGTTGATATATTCCGCCTTGGTCGCTGACGATGTCGTGGTGTGTAAAAACGGCTCGTTCATGATGGCCTGGATATTCCAATGCGCCGATGCGGGCAGCAGTACCGACGAACAAAAAGAAGCGGTTCGGTTACGCATCAATGCCGCCTTGGCAAAACTGGGCAATGGCTGGGTGTTGCATATTGATGCAGTACGCCGTGTTGCCACCAATTATTCGGATAAATCAGCTTCCCATTTCCCAGACCTGATCACCGAAGCCATCGACAAAGAACGACGCCAATTGTTTGAAAGCATTGGCACCATGTATGAAGGATATTTTGTGCTGACGGCGACTTATTTTCCACCGTTATTGGCGCAACAAAAGTTTGTCGAATTGATGTTTGACGACGACAACAAAATAACCGACAAATCAGCGCTCACCCAGGATTTAATCAAAACGTTCCGGCATGAGTGCGAAAGCCTGGAATCTCGCTTGTCCTTGGCGTTTACGCTCAATCGGTTAACAGGCAACGCTCATGCCCAGGAAGATGGCAGCATTCGGGTCGAACATGACTTTCTGCGTTGGCTGCATTATTGTGTGACCGGACTCAGTCATCCCATCCAGTTGCCCAAAAATCCCATTTACCTGGATAAGCTGATTGGCGGCAAGGAATGCTGGATGGGTGTCATCCCTAAAATCGGCAAGCACTTTATCGGCATTGTTGCCATAGACGGTTTCCCGTTTGATTCCACCCCGGGCATGTTGAATGCACTGACGGAAATCAATTCTGAATATCGCTGGTCGAGCCGGTTTATTTTCATGGATGCCCATGAAGCCGTCGCCCATCTGGAAAAATACCGCAAGAAATGGCGGCAAAAGGTGCGCGGCTTCTTCGACCAGGTATTTAACCTCAATTCCGGTCATATTGACCAGGATGCCGCCGCCATGGTGGCCGATGCGGAATCGGCGATTGGCGAGACCAATAGCGGCCTGGTCGGACAAGGTTACTATACCAGTGTCGTGGTCTTGATGAACGAAGACCGTGGGCAACTGCTAAAAGACCAGAGCATCGTAGAAAAACTCATCAATAAACTGGGTTTTTCGGCACGGATAGAAAGCATCAATGCGATGGATGCCTTTTTCGGCAGTTTGCCGGGGCATGCTGTGGAAAATGTACGCAGACCCATCGTCAACTCAATGAATCTCGCCGACCTGATGCCGAGCAGTTCGATCTGGACCGGATTGAATACCTGTCCTTGTCCGCTGTATCCACCCAATTCGCCGCCCTTGATGTCCTGTGTCACCCATGGCTCGACCCCGTTTCGATTAAACCTCCATGTCCGTGATGTCGGCCATACCATTATGTTTGGCCCTACCGGTTCCGGTAAATCCACCCATTTGGCCTTGTTGGTGGCACAACTACGCCGTTATCAAGGCATGACGATCTTTGCCTTTGATAAGGGCATGTCGCTCTATCCCTTGACTGCAGCCATTCGAGCGGTCTCTCGTGGACTCAGCGGCAAGCATTTCGATATTGCCGCCGATAACGAGCCATTAGCTTTTTGCCCACTGCAATTCCTGGACACTAAAAGCGACCGAGCTTGGGCAATGGAATGGATCGACACGTTATTGGCGTTAAATGGCGTTGATACCACGCCCGACCAACGCAATGAGATTGCCTTGGCTATCTTGAACATGCACCAAAGCGGCTCTAAAACCCTGTCTGAATTTACCGTGACCATCCAGGATGAACAAATCCGTTCTGCCATGTCGCAATATACGGTAGACGGTAGCATGGGCAGTCTACTGGATGCCGAATTCGATGGTTTGGAATTGTCTGATTTGACTGTTTTTGAAATCGAAACCTTGTTGAGTTTAGGTGACCGCTATGCCTTGCCGGTTTTGCTGTATCTGTTCCGCCGGATTGAACTTAGTCTGACCGGACAGCCTGCCGTCATCATCCTGGATGAAGCCTGGATCATGCTCGGCCATCCGGTGTTCAGGAACAAAATCCAGGAATGGCTGAAAGTGATGCGCAAAGCCAATTGCCTGGTGCTAATGGCAACCCAGAGTTTAAGTGATGCCGCCAACTCAGGCATTCTTGACAACATCCTGGAAGCGACCTCCACCAAGCTGTTTTTGCCGAACCTCTATGCCAGGGACGAGGACACCAGCGCTTTATATCGGCGCATGGGTTTGAATAACCGCCAGATTGAGATATTGGCGACAGCCGTCCCCAAACGCCAATATTACACCGTTTCAGAATCAGGTCGCAGACTGTACGATCTGGCCATTGGAAATTTTACTTTGGCGTTTGTCGGCGCTTCCGACAAGGAATCGGTGGCGACCATCAAACAACTGGAAGCCAAATACGGTGACCAATGGATCGACGAATGGTTGTTGCGTAAACAAGTCAACCACAAACAGTTGCTGGTCAAACAGGAGGCTGTCTCATGAACATTTTTATCAAAAAGCCCATCAGTTCTCCAACCCTACAGAGCGGAAAACTCACGGAAAACCCGTATTTTAATGCCCGACGATCCTGGAACGACAATATCAAAAGTCTGGCGGTGGAGCGGCAAACCATTATCCTGCTGGCGTTATTGGCCTTATTGGTCGGTTTGGCAGGAGTCGGCGGCATCATTTACATCGGTAGCCAGACCAAATTTGTGCCGCATATTATTGAGGTTGATAAACTCGGTCAACCTCTGGCTATCGGCACAGCCGAAGGGCTTAACGATGCCAACAAACAACTGGTCATCCGGGCGCGGCTAGCTTCCCTGATTAGCGATGCCCGACTGGTGACCCCGGATGCCCAACTCCAATCCGATGCCATTTATCGGGTCTATGCCTCAATTACGCACAATGACCCTGCGATGGAAAAAATGAACCAATGGTACAACAGTAGCGATAAATCCACGCCCTTTGTCAGGGCGCAAAAGGAAGGCGTATCGGTACAAATCGATTCGGCACTACCCTTAAGTGATGAAACCTGGCAACTCGATTGGACCGAAACCACCCGAGACCGCCAAGGCTTTGAAACCAAGATGCCGGAAAAATGGCGGGCATTGATCACCGTATATTTAGTAGCCCCCACCCCTGAAACCACCGAGGAACAGCTTTTTAAGAACCCTCTGGGTATTTATGTCAAAGACTTTTCCTGGAGCAAGCAATTAGGAGGGCAGCCCTGATGGGAAACAAATCACATTTTTCAGTGTTTTTGCTTATGACAATAGCCTCATTTACTTCATGGGCTAAAGACATTGGTTTGCCGCCCTTGCCGCCGGAAACCGTAAACGATTATGGCAAACTTCCCGATGCCTATTTGGGCGAGCAAAACCCGGTATTGTCGCCCTTGGAAAAGCAAGCCTTAGAAATAGGCAACCAATGGCGAAATCCTGGCAAACATAATAAAGTCAGCGCAAGCCAAGGCAAACAAGGTTTTATCCAGTTTGTCTTTGGCCCAAACCAACCCAGGATCGTTTGTGCAGTCCTTCAGGTCTGTGACATTGCCTTACAACCGGGCGAACAGATTTCCGGGGTGAATATGGGCGATACCGCCCGTTGGCTGCTCGAACCGGCAGTCACCGGACGTGGCACCAATGAAATTCAGCATATTATCGTCAAGCCCTTAGACGTTAACCTCAGCACCAATATGGTCGTCACCACCGACCGCCGAACTTATAACATCCAGTTGCGCTCACACCGCAGCGAATACATGGCACAGATTTCCTTTGTTTACCCGGAGGAAGCCTTGGAAAAATGGAAACATATTCACCAACGGGCAGAAAAAACCAAGGAACAGCAAACCCTGCCAGAAACTGGCGAATACCTGGGTAACCTGAACTTTGCCTACACCGTTAGCGGTGATGCACCCTGGAAACCGGTTCGGGTGTTCAACGATGGTGCAAAAACCATCATCCAGATGCCGGAAGCGATGGCACAAACCGAAGCCCCGACCTTATTGGCGATCAGGGAGAAAAGTGGCCTGTTTGCCGATGATGAACAAGTCATCGTTAATTACCGGGTGCAATCGAACCGTTTTATCGTCGATGGCCTGCCTGAAAAAGTCATCTTGGTGGCGGGTGTCGGTAGCGACCAGGATAAAATCACCATTGAGCGGGAGCATTAGCCATGAAATCGGTCTTAATTGCCAAAGGTGTCGGCATCCTGTTTTTGCTCTCAGCCTGTGCCGATCAAACCTTGGTACCACCTCTGCCGGAAAGCGCATTCACCACCATCGCCAAGGACGCGAGCGGACAATTGGCAACTTTATACCCGCCTGCCAAAACCCATTTAGTGCTGAAAGCGGATGCGGGGACTTTATTCGATAACCGCTTTAAAAGCCAGCTTCGTCATTGCGGTTATGCGTTAGATGAAATCAAGGAAGACGCCGCTACCGTCCCTAAGTCCGGTGGCAAACAACTCTCCTACGTCCTAGATGCCCTGACGAATGTCGCGCAGTACGGCTATTATCGCTTAACCCTGAACATTGGCGATGAGCAACTCAGCCGTTTGTACGATGCGAATAATTTAAGAAAACCTAACTATTGGTCGTACCGCAAATGACCGGCACACGTTCCGATTCTGATAATTTCGACCTGGACGACGGCTTTGAAGTAGAACCGGGCGTTCGCCGGGTCAATAATGTGCCGCTGTACATTATCAGCGCCGTTTCAGTCGTGTTTGTCCTGACCATGATGCTGGTGATGGTACATCGCAGCCAAAACCAACTGCGGCAGGAAAAGGACGAAATCCAACGGCCTTCCGAATCCACAGACCAGGCCAGCCAAATTGTGGGCACCCATCGGACGGGCTTTATCCCTTCGGCGAGGCCACCGCTTGCCATGCCGGATAAATTACCTACAGCACAGCCCAAAGATAATCCAGCGCCGCCACTCCCGCCGACACCCAATGATGTCCCTGCTAAAGATGAAAAACAGGCCGCTTTGGAAGCGGAACTGCAGGAGCTTCGTAGCGCCAAACTGGAGCAAACCAGGTCGGCGATCAGCTCCAAATCACAGGTTGCTCTGGCGACGGGTGAACTCCATAAAGAAGGGAACTCGTTAACCGAACAACTCGACGACTTAAAACGGGAGATAGACAAGAACAGCACTGCTTCCAAAGATCCCATTGAACGTTACCAGCAAACCCTCAATTCACTGAAGGCCGCGGGGATACTACCTTCCCAATCGGGACCAGGCATTGCCAATCATAATGGCAGTTATCAAGCATTCGATAGTTTGGATGGTGCTAATCGCTGGCAATCCCCTTCGCAACAGGAGCCACCAGAAACGCGTTATGAATTACGCGCCGGTTTTGTGATTCCTGGCACCTTGATTGGCGGTATTAATTCCGACAGTCCTGGCCAAATCCTGGCTCAAGTGGGGCAAAACGTCTATGACACCGCAACTGGACGGCACCTATTGATCCCTTTAGGATCACGCTTGGTCGGCAGTTATGACAGCGATGTCGCCTATGGCCAAGAACGCTTACTGGTGGCTTGGCAACGTATCATCTTTCCGGATGGCAAAGCGTTTGATATTGGTGCCATGCCAGGAGCCGACAGTTCGGGTTATTCCGGCTTTAACGACCAAACCAACCATCATTTTGTCCGCACCTTCGGTTCGGCGTTCCTCATGTCAGCGGTGATCGCCGCAACTTCGCTGTCTCAATTAAACGGCAATAACGCTGGCGGCAACAATGGCCAGTATTACAACCAACAAACAACCGCTGGTGCCTTAAACCAGGCTTTAGGCCAGCAACTGGGTCAAGTTACCGCGCAAATGATCGCCAAAAACCTCAATATTGCCCCCACCTTGGAAATCCGCCCCGGTTTCCGCTTTAACGTGGTAGTCACCAAAGACCTCACGTTTACTAAGCCGTATCAAGCTTTTGATTATTCCTACAGGAGTGAACTGATGAAATGCTTACGAAGAATCCTATTCCTAATGACGTTAATGATGACCGCACCGGCTCACGCTATTTTTGGCATGGGCGATATTGTTTACGACCCCAACAACTTTGCCCAAAACATTACAGCCGCGATTTCTGAAGTCACCCAGGAACTCAAGCAGGTTGAACAATACACCACCCAATTGCGGGAATTGATGACGGCAAAGCAGCAACTTGACGACATGGTGCAAAACAGCAAGCAACTGACCCGTTTCAATTGGGATGATGCCCAAGGCACGATCACACAATTGTTGGGCATCACCAATACCATCGATAACTTTAAAAACCAGCTGGGCAGTTTCGACAACTTCCTCGGACAATTCCAGGTGATCGACTATTACCGGAGCTTGCCCTGCATTGGCGCTAACAGTTGTACTGTTGCAGATCTTGCGAAATTGGCTGAGATTGACCGATTAAGTTCGGAAGCACGAAAAAAAGCCAACGATGCCCTGTTCAGGGGTGTTGACCAGCAACAGCAAACCCTGCAAAAAGACTCTGCACACCTACGGCAATTGCAACAGGCCGCGCAATCATCCACAGGACGGTTACAAGCCCTGCAAGCCGCCAATGAATTGGCCAGCGAACAAGCCAACCAATTGCTGCAAATCCGTGGGTTATTAGTCGCCCAACAAAATGCCTTGGCGACCCAAATGGCCGTACAAAACGACAAGGAGGCCAGAGCGAAAGCACTGGAGGAAAAATTTAAGAGTGGAAAATACTCGCCAGCCAAAGAAACGGGGTATTAATGCTATGAAAACTATCCTCTCATTATTTAATCAGTATCGTATTGCCAGCATCGTTTTACTACTGGTTTTTGTTGTAAGTATTATCGTGGTCTTGGTTAACCAAATGAGCGAGTCCAACCCTTCGCAACACCAAACTTCAACGGAATCCGCCGAAAAAATGGACAAATTTAAAAGCGGCACTTATAAACCGGCCAAAGAAATCGGGTATTAGTGTCATGAAGCTCATTTCTTTAATCATGCAACATAAGCTGTATAGCTTCATTGTAGTCCTATTAAGTTTGATCTTGGTTGGCGTGATCGCGGTATATCAACTACAAGCAGAAAATCAGAGGGTCTTACAGCAACTGTTGAACAACGAAAAATCACAACCTTCTTTAGACCAAGACATAAAGCAGCTTATCCCGCTCTTGAAAAGCATCCAAGCGGCACAAGCTGAGCAAAATAGGTTACTTACCCAAATAGTTATTACCAAACCAGAATCCCATAAAGAGCCTGTCTCTAAAATGAAAAAGTTTAAGCAAGGCGCTTACAAACCGGCAAAGGCAATCGGCTATTAGGTTAGGTTTACGATGCCAAGCAAAAAGCTCATTGTGACTTTATTGGCGTTTTCATTATTGATCTTGATAGTGAATGATTCGTCTGCTGCTACCCTGGATGCCGATGCCTTTAACCGAGTGATGGCCAAATACCAAACGGCGGCAACCAGCTGGGAAAGCACGATCAAAAAACATGCATACCAATTGTTTTGGGGGTTGACGCTGATCAGCATGGTTTGGACATTTGGTATTTTGGCACTTAAAAAAGCCGATATTTCAGATTTCTTTGTCGAACTGATCCGCTTTTTAGGTTTCACCGGGTTTTATTTATGGTTGCTCGACAACGGTCCACAAATGTCCATGGCTTTTATCAATTCCTTGAAAGGGATTGCTGGAGAAGCTGCCCATGTATCCAGTGTTGTGACACCAGGAACAGTCATCAATATGGCACTGGATTTTTTTACCAAAATAATCGATGCCACGGACTTCTCCTTTGGGTCAATGGCACACGCCATCGTCGCAACGGCAATAGCCCTGGTCATTTTGGCGTTATTCGGTTTGATTGCCGTTAATATGATGCTATTGACCATAGCGAGCTGGATTTTGGCCTATGCCGGAATTTTCTTTTTAGGATTTGGCGGTTCACGCTGGACTTCGGATATCGCCATTGCCTTTTACAAGAATGTGTTGATGGTAGGCACTCAGTTGATGGTGATGATATTAATCGTCGGCATCGGTCAAACCTTCTTGAATGATCTGATTAGCACCCTATCAGCAGAGGTGGTAATTAAAGAATTGGGAGTCATCCTGCTAGCCACCATCGCCTTATATAACTTGGCGAACAAAGTGCCAACGATGGTGTCGTCGATCGTCACAGGCCACATCAATACCGGCCATATCGGGCAAGCAGGAACGGGCGCATTGTTGGCAGGCGCTGCCACCGCTGCAGCGGTCGCCAACCAAGCCGCCCAAGCCTCTATTTCAACAGCACAATCGATGACGGGTGGAGCCATGGCACTCCACGCGGCCATGAAAGCTTCTAGTGGTGACAGTTCATCCGCTTCGAGTCTGTCATCAGTGTTTGGAGCTAACGGAAACAATTCTAATAGTTCAAGCAGTAATTCACTTGCAGCGGCAATGGGGGATGCGGTTGGAAGTATTGGTGGCATGAGTAACACAAGCACATCAACCACAAGTGAAAACCCAATGGGACAGCAAGCCAGTGATTCAAAAATGTCAGTTTCAGCTTCCAGCCAAAAGGGTGTCAGTGAATCCTTCGGTAAAGCTATGGCAAGAGGGATTGGAGAACTCGCCAAAGATAAATTCGCCCAAACCAAGCAAAACATCCGTGAGAATACCTTCGGCGGCAAACTGGCAACGGCAATTGCTAATCCTGGAGCTTTAGCCCAACAACGCTCTGGCATGAAATCAGGTAAAGAAACCCCTGACGTCAATGCTGAAGTTGCCGCCTTCCGCGATAAGAAAACAAAAATGGGGTAAACAAGTCATGCAAGCCGATATTCCATCATTCTACCTACAAGAACGGATTGAATGTTCTATTCAAGCCGCGAACCATTACCACATCCCCGCATTGGTCTTGCTGGCTGTGGCAGAACAAGAAGGTGGCAAACCAGGGCAAAAGGTACGCAACAGCAATGGCACTTATGATTATGGGGTCATGCAAATCAACACGGTTTCCTTGGCCGATTTACTACGCTTCGGTATTAATGAACATCATGTTCTCGGCAACGGTTGTTACCCTTATTATTTAGCGGCATGGCGGCTTGCAGGGCATATCCAAAACGATAAGGGCGATATCTGGCAACGGGCAGCAAATTATCATTCCAAAACACCTTATTACAATCGCCGTTATCGGGCGAAACTGATCAGCCGTGCTTCTAAGCTTACCCATCAATTAATGGTATTTACCAAATCAAAGGTAAGAACAAGCAATCTACCCATTGTTCAAATCGAGCAAAATCCAAAATCAGCTAAGACACAAGGTTCAACTGTGTTTGCTGCTTATTCTGCGCCCATCAGGGTACAGGGCTTCGATAATACGCATTGGAATACCATTCAATCCCATCATTCTGGCTGGATTGATGGTAAAAACATTTCGGCATCCAAATGGTGAAACAATGAAACCGAATTACCTCATTGAGGGACAAAAGTTTTCAGCCGATGACGGTGAGTTGCAACCCGCCTTAGCGTCTGCCTATGGCAGGCACAGTAAACCATTGTGCCTTTGTAAAATACCAGCTCTTGAAATGTACATTGCTAAAGTAAACGGGGTTTATATTATCAAACGCATGCCCAATACGGGTTGCCAACACGATCCCGATTGTGGCTCCTATGAAATCCCTGCTGAATTATCTGGATTAGGCCAGTTTCTAGGGTCGGCCATTAAGAAAAATATCGCCGATGGGCTTACTACTTTAAAGTTTGATTTTGCATTGTCCAAAGGAGTTTCGAGGACTACTCCAGCCGGAACAACACAGGAAAAATACAGCGTCAGAACGGTTACTAAAAAACTGAGCTTACGTGCCACCTTGCAATATATATGGGAACAGGCCGGATTCAACAAATGGTCACCAGCAATGGCAGGGAAACGCAACTGGCATGTCATCCGCAAATACCTTTATGAAGCCGCCAAAGATAATACAACCAAAAACGTTGCTTTGGATAAGTTGATTTACATTCCTGAGGCTTTTGATCTTGACCATAAACAAGATATTGCGGAACGAAGAATAGCAACACTAAGCCACTTGCATGAAGACAATAAACCTCAGCAATTCATGCTGATTATTGGTGAGGTCAAAGAGATTAACAGTGCCAGATTTGGCTATAAAATGGTCATTAAGCATTTGCCGGATTTTAATATTATGCTGAACAATGACATTTATCGCCACCTATGCAAACGCTTTGATGTTGAATTAGAGCTATGGTCAGCCAATGAAAGTGGGCATCTCATTGTCATGGGAACGTTTGGAATCAATGCATCAGGGATTCCGTCTTTTGAGGAGATCACATTGATGATGGTAACCGAAAACTGGATTCCCTATGACAATGCTGATGAACTTAGACTGATAACCGAATTGACCCAAGCTAACCAACGATTTATCAAATGCTTGAGCTATAACTTGCCATCTTCTATACCAACAGCCAGTGTGCTTTTGACAGATAAAGTTAAGACGGCAACTGCATTGTTCATTTTTCCGTCTTCAGCTATTGAATCATACTGAAATGATCTAAATGAACTATTAGACAATAGTGAAAATAAAACATGGCTTTGGGATGCAGACCATGAAGTTCTGCCAAATATATATTTTCAGTAATTTTAGCTGGCCTTCTATTTAAAGTAACATGTTAATGGTGAATTAAATGAATGACTTATTATTATTCGCTGAATCTCAATATCAAGCTGCATTGTTACAGTTGACGGCGGCTAAGAATTTAATGGAAAGCGTAAGGGAAAATGGTTTAAAACATAATTTAAACCCTGAACCAACTTTGGACTGGGTTTATATAGATCGATTGTCAGAGATTAGCGGTCTGACAGCAAATGCAATCCGAAATCGCGTATCCAGAGGGGCTTGGCGCGAAGGTCTCCATTATCGACATGAGCGACCAGAATCAAAAAAATCACGAATCATTTTTAATATTTCGGAGATTCAAAAATGCCTAAGCGGAAAAATTTTAACAGGATTACAAGTTCACGGTGGAAAATTAAGGATTTGGTTTGTTTATGAGAACAAAAGGTGTTTTGAATCCTTAAATTTACCCCCTTCAGAAACAAATCAAAGAGCAGCTGCAAAACTTCGAAATGAGATTTGTGAAAAAATTCGTCATGGCATATTTAATTATGCAGAATATTTTCCTGATTCAGTCAAAACAAAAATGACCCCCAAACCTGAATCGCTTAGTTTTGGAACAATGGCTGATCTCTGGCTGATAAGTCAATTTCACTTAGCTAAATCTACGCTTGAAGGTTATCGTAAAACACTAAATTACCATTGGCTTCCGAAACTTGCTAATAGACCCATTGCAAATATTAAATACAATGAACTGACAGCTCTTGTAGGAGCTATAAAATTTAAAACTGCTAAGACCAGAAATAATTCAATTATTCCAATAAGACGGATATTTGATGCAGCCTATCAAGATGGATTGATCTCTTCAAATCCGGCAGAACGACTACTTTACGTAAAACGTCAAAAGAAACAGCCCGATCCGTTGACTTTAGAAGAAGTTGAATTGGTACTCGGCCACATCATTGAACACTTTCCTCTCACAATTTACAGTTATTTCGAATTGGCGTTTTTTACAGGTTTGAGAACATCAGAACAAATTGCGCTTCGTTGGGAAGATGTTGATTTTAAGCGATCAATTTTAAATGTCCAAAGATCTAAAGTATTACAAGAAGTCAACGAACGAACAAAAACCTATGTGTCGCGAGAAGTTGAATTAAATAGTCGAGCCATATCTGCTTTAAGTCGCCAACGACAACTCACATTTGAGACCGGAGGCTGGATTTTTCTAAATCCAAATACAGGGAAGCCTTTTATAGATGATAGGCCAATGAGACGCTGGATTTGGACTCCAACCTTACGTCATCTGGGCTTACGGCATCGAGCTTGTTACCAAACTCGGCATACATACGCTACCTTAATGCTAATGAGCGGAGCCAATCCAGCTTGGGCTGCCTCTCAATTAGGACACAGTATGCAAATGTTTTTGACTGTTTATGCCCGTTGGATAAGGGAAGCCGATAAAGGCCGGGAACTTTCTAAACTTGAAACAATTTTGAAAGAAACAAGGTTGACGGCAAACATAAAAACAATTCCAAATTCACATACCAACCAATCAAAATGTGCCAATAATGTGCCAAAACTAAAAAGCCACTCGTTAAGTGGCTGTATTAAAATAAAAAAATTGGTGGAGGCGGGGGGAATTGAACCCCCGTCCGCAAGCACTCCGCCACAAGGTCTACATACTTATCCCGCGCTTTGATTTAACTGCTGACTACCCGTCGGGCCAAGAAAATCAACAGCGATTTCGATTGGGTTTAGCGCTTTTGGCTCCGAACTAAGCCTTGCCGCGATCTTATGTAAGATGATCCCTGAGCGTTCTTTATATCCCGAAGGATACTCAAAACTCTGGTTGCATAAGCACCGCCAGTCAGAGAAGTGGTGCAGGTTTTAAGCTGCTAATGCCACTGAGTAGTTTTCGTCGTTTGCGAATACTTTTTTTCTGTAGGATTTACGAGGTGTACAGTCCTCGGCATGCACTCAAGGTTTTGCTACCCACGTCGAAGCCATGTCGCCCCCTCGTTCGGTATTCTAAACGGTATGACAATTCTTTACCAAGTTAATTCAACTTATTTTGCCATTAACAATGGACATTTTATTTGTCAAGCAAACAATTCACTTCAAAAATCGGCAATTTACCGGTCACTAAACAATATTTAGCGTTTTCAAACAATCAGACAATTAAGTTGTCGTTTATCTTTTAATCTCTTGGGTAGTAGATTAAACCTGTAACTTAATAGGGGAAAGACTGACAAACTGGGTTCGTCAGTGCGAAACTTCCGTGATTAATTTAACGTTTTGTTTAAACTTTCGCGCCTAACCTAATAAAATCGCTTATTATATTGTTCGTATTTTATATGATTACATAAAACTTTTTAAAATTCACCCCGAGTTCATTTAGCAATTTGATAATGTTTCCTTTACTTTCAAAACAACAACGTTGTTTTTGCTATTTGTAACTATTAAGAGGAAATTTTATGAAATTATGTGCGGTTTCCGGGTTTTTCTTGTTATTAACCTTCTCTGTTTACGGCTTTTCGGCATCTTCCCATAAGCAAAAACATAACCCTAAAATTACATCTGAAATAAAAGCCATGCAATGCGTTGCTTTCAGTCCGTATGTAGGCAACATCAACCCGAATTTCGGACCGCACCCCTCCAGTGAGTTGATAGAGTCGCTTTTGGATAAACTCGTGAAAGAAACACGGTTTCGCTGCATAATGACTTACGGCGTAATGAATGGTTTGGAACATACTTTTGCAGCGGCAAAAGCCAGAAACATGAAGGTAATCGCCATTATCTGGCTGGACAAGGACAAGGCCGTTAACGATCAATCCATCGCCAAGGGGATTGAAAACGCCAAGGCTTATCCCGAAACGATCGTTAAATTAAGCTGCGGTTCCGAAGTTAGAACTCGGCACGGTAATATTTTAGACGGCGAAATCGTTAAATGTATCGATAGTTTACGTAACGCTGGTGTTAAACAACCGATTACCACCATCGATACTTGGTGGGAGTGGTGTGATCGATCTGCGCCTTGTCGAAAAACCGGCTTCGAAGCAAAAACGGATTGGATCGGCATCAATGTATTTCCCTGGTGGGAAAATAAACATGCAGCCGTCCATAGCTGTATACCCGCGGATAAGGCAGCCGATTTTCACATCGCTAAAATCGAAGAATTGAGGCAGACTTATCCGGGAAAAGATGTCGTGCTTACCGAGTTCGGCTGGCCGAATGGACCGGAAGGTGCTACTGAAATCAATAAACACACCGGTGAAAAATGCGGTGTAGCCGGTAAAAAAAATCAGTTAAATGTGATTAAATCAACTTTGAAAAAACTCGCTAAAAAGAATTGGTCTGCTAATGTCTTTGAGGCTTTTTCGGAAAAGTGGAAACCCGCCGATGAAGGAAATTTCGGTAGTTATTGGGGTATCTGTCAAGGCGAACCGCCTTACAGTTGCCTGAAAGACTTTAAATAAAGTTGTATTTTTTTCACCTTAACTTAACAACCGTAAAACTATAGCCTTGTAGAATGATTTATTAAAATTTTCAGCTATAGTTAGCGTTTTTGAAACTATGTTCAACGATTACCGCACCACCGCTTTATACTAAATTTTTAATATTTACATAAACTTAATTTACTGCTTTTTGAGAATATCCATCGATGAAGATTGTTAAACGTTCCTTGCTCATAATGACCGCAACATGGCTCATGATGTTATCGCAATTAAGTTACGGCCGTCATGCTGCGATCTTGATAGACGCCGATAACGGGAATGTTTTATATGAGCTGGAAGCCAATCAATCGTGGTATCCGGCTTCGTTAACCAAATTAATGACCTTATATATGACTTTTTCTGCGCTGGAATCAGGCAGATTGCGATTAAGCCATGAAATGACTGTTTCACATCATGCCGCACGTCAACCGACCAGTAAACTCGGATTAAGACCGTGGGAATCCATTTCAGTCGAAGACGCCATTTTAGCGATCATTACGCGTTCGGCTAACGATGCGTCCGTCGTTTTGGCGGAGGAAATTGCCGGTAGCGAGCAACAATTTGCTATCAAAATGACATCGACCGCACATAGTCTCGGCATGTACGGCAGCCATTTCATGAATGCGACCGGTTTGCCCCATGATTGGCAAACGACCACAGCGCACGATATGGCCCTTTTGGCGTTAAGAATAAAGCGCGATTTTCCGCAGTATTATCCTTACTTCGCCGCGGACGGCATGTATTTTAAGGGACGCGAATATCGCGGCATCAATAAATTTACCGCCAACTATCCAGGCGCGGAAGGGATGAAAACCGGTTACACCTGCGGCTCGGGTTACAACCTCGTCTCTTCCGCGCATCAATACGGCAAACGTTTGATCGGCGTTGTGTTAGGAGGGAAGAGTAGCAGTGAACGTTACGAGCACATGTTTACGATGATGGATATGGGGTTTTCGGATTTCGATAACGGCTACCATTCGAAAAACATTCAAACTATGAATAAAAACTCGGTCGGCGTTCCTCCTTACCAGCTTTCGTGCGGACACAGACCTTCATCGTATTACGCCTCTTCGCGCCACCATCACACCGAGGATGAGGACGACCATAAAGTCCGCTATGTAAGAAAAACTACCCGTATTCCTCATATCGCGTCATACAGCAGACCGATTGAACACCCGCCTGTGACAAAAATCCGCATCGCAGGAAAAACTAAAACCATAGTTAAAGAATCAAACATTCGTCATTCGGCAGCGAAAATCAACGTCAAGACAGCTCATTCAAGCAGTAAAGCTAGTAAATCCTCAGTTCATACAAAAGTAACGGCTGATAACAGTAAAAGCACAAAGAAATCAACTTCATCTGCTTCAAAATCAAAAACGATTACGGTTGCAAGCAAATCAAAAAGCAAAGGCTATTACTCCCCTGCTTCCAGTAAAAAATCGGTAACGCCTGCATCTTCGGATTCAAAGAAAGGAAAAAGCAGTAAAAAACCTGATACTTCGGAAAAAACGGTTGCAAAAAATACATCTAAAAGCAAGCGTACAACCAAAAGCAAATCTTGAATTACATAGCTCAATTTTCTCTTACGATTTCCAGTGAATATATCGGCGTTGATCAAATATTGTTTATTCGCACAAGAATGATTGACGCTACTGAGGCTGGATAAACGACTTTCGACCGGCATTTTTCAATACCGGTCGATAAATATGACAGGCCGGATTAATGGATCCGTTTAATTGTTATCAGAAGTTAGCACGAAAAAGCAAATGCTTTCAGCAATTCGGCGGTGTTTGCCATACCTTTATGCAAATTCTGCTCGATTTCCACCATTGTAATTTCACCTTCGGTTTTGCCAGCGGCCCAATTAGCAACTACGCCGACAGTTGCATAGTTTAATCCTAATTCTCGTGCTAACGCCGCTTCCGGCATACCGGTCATACCGACAATATCGCAACCATCGCGCTCCATTCGGGTGATTTCAGCCGCCGTTTCCAATCTCGGACCTTGCGTGCAACCGTATGTCGCGATAGGACTGATACTTATCCCTACCGTTTTTGCAACATGAATCAAACGAGAACGTAGCGTTTGACTATAAGGATAACTGAAGTCGATATGCCTAACCGGATCGTTTTCATCTTCAAAGAAGGTATGTTTCCGACCATAACTGTAATCGATGATTTGATCGGGAATCGCAATATGAGCCGGCGCCATGTCCTGTGTGATGCCGCCGACGGCGGCAACGGCAATGATATTTTCAACACCGAGCGCTTTAAGCGCCCAAATATTGGCGCAATAATTAATTTTGTGCGGTGGAATGGAATGCGGATTGCCATGCCTAGCCAAAAAAATTACTTCTGCGCCATTCAATTCTCCGATAATTAAATCCGCCGACGGTTCTCCGTAAGGGGTTGTAATCGTTTCGTATTTTTTAATAGTCAATTCGGCAAGCTGTGTTAAACCCGTACCGCCGATAATAGCTAAACGACTCATTTAACCTCCTCTTTGCAGGCGTAAATGCCCGATGCATTACGTAAATAACCTTTATAATCCATGCCATAGCCGAAGAGGTATCGATTTTCGACTTCTAATCCCACAAAATCGGCGACGATAGGCTTTTTATGATCGAGCACTTTTTCGATTAACGCCGCACAATATACAGCTTCGGCACTTTGCTCAAGGCAATAATCCTTAATTGCAGCCAGGGTTATACCTTCATCCAGAATATCGTCGATAATCAAAATCGTCCTGCCTGCCAGAGGTGTGCCTGGTTTCAAGACCCACTCGATAATACCGCCAGACGTCTGATTTTGATAACGGCTGGCATTAATGGAGTCGATAGTCAGCAACATCGTCAAGCGAGGAATCAACTTGCCTGCAGCGATAATCCCGCCGTTCAATACGCAAAGCACTAAAGGATTCCGATCTTCCAGCACAGCATTTATTTCAGCCGCCATTCTGTCTAACGCCGACTCCACCTGCTCTTCGCTAAACATAAGCTCGGCAGTGGCTTGCACCTTTTTAATTTCTTCAAGCATAACGAGATACAAACTCCTTTATTCGGGTTGAAGATACTTGCCACTTCTCCGTGTGCATTAAATGCTCTCTATCAATTGTTGAATGACCGATCATGGTCGCAAGCCGCCGATCTCTTAAACTATCTTGGGTGACAGGCAAGGCATCCAATACTTCTTCGGCAGCAGCCGGATTATTACAAACTAACAACATATCGCAGCCTGCTTCCTGAGCCATTTGTGCACGCTCCGCATAACCACCGGCAAAGGCCGCGCCTTCCATACTGAGATCGTCGCTGAAAACAACGCCGTTGAATCCCAATTCTTTACGCAAAATTTGCCGAATCCAAAACGACGAGAATCCTGCCGGATTCGGATCAATAGCCTGATAAACAACATGCGCTGGCATCACTGCTTCCAGACCTTCGTCGATTAGCGTTTTAAACGGTATTAAATCCTTGGCCCTAATAGTCTCTAAATCCCGTTCGTCAACAGGCAATGCTAAATGTGAGTCGGCAGCTACCGCACCGTGGCCGGGGAAATGCTTACCGGTCGCAGCCATACCTGCCGCCTTCATGCCTTTTCTGAAACTGGTAGCCAAAAATGTTGCACGATTACTGTCTCGCGAGAAAGAACGGTTGCCGATCACTTGGCTGATTCCGCAGTCGACATCCAAAACCGGGGCAAAACTGAAATCGACGCCTACTGCCAATAATTCCACTGCCATCAGCCAACCGGCTGTTTCCGCTAACTGCGGCTCGTATGCATAACAACACGCTGGCGGCAAACGGGTAAATCCGTTTTGAAAGCGTTGCACCCTGCCGCCTTCTTGGTCGACTGCAATTAAAATCGGTCCGTTTCGCGCTGCGCGTATTTCCTTAACGAGCGCAATCACTTGTTCAGGATCTTGATAATTCCGGCTGAAAAGAATGACAGCGCCGGTATTCGGGTGATTAATTACGTCTTTTTCATTTTGCGTCAATTGTAAGCCCGCTACATCGAGCATTACCGGACCCATCTGATAGTCTATCGTCATTTGATTGATTGTTCTTGAAAGAAAACTTATATCCATTTTAAGGAGCGCTTATACTAAAGTATCTGTTACCAGAATGCAGCAAAAGTTCGTACCTTTCGCTGCAATCCAGTTTTCATTTTCGATGAAAAATCCCGATGCTGTTTGAAAACACCCCGATCCGGCTTCGAATTTTTCACGGCGAATTTTAAACTTCGAGGATGTTATGAATTGGTCGGATATTATTGAACAAATCGAAAATGCTAGCGGCATACCGTTTAAATTGGTAAATGCACGCGCTCTTGCCGGCGGCGATATCAATACAGCGTATTGTTTACAAGGCGCTGACCGAAGTTACTTCATTAAATTTAATCGCGCGGATAAAGTCGATATGTTTATTGCAGAAGAAGCGGGATTGTCCGAAATAGCGTCAACTCAAACCATTAAGGTTCCTACCCCGATTGTTCATGGCCAAACCTCGGAACATGCCTTTCTAGTATTGGAATTCATTGAATTCGGCAACAATCGCAAAATCTCGCAAACATTGCTCGGTCAACAACTGGCTATGCTGCATCGGCAGCGGCAACCTTATTTCGGCTGGCATCGCGACAACACTATCGGCAGTACGCCGCAACCGAACTCACGCGATGTCGATTGGTTAGAATTCTTACGAAAAAATCGTTTTCAACACCAACTCAGTCTCGCGGCCGCTAAAGGCTATCGTGGGCATTTACAAACGATGGGAGCCAACCTTTGCGACCGTTTGTCCGGATTTTTTAGCGGCTATGTCCCTCAACCTTCGCTTTTACACGGCGATCTTTGGGGTGGTAACGCAGCCGTCGATACAGAAGGTAATCCGGTTATTTTCGACCCTGCCTGTTACTATGGCGACAGAGAAACGGACCTTGCCATGACGGAGTTATTCGGCGGTTTCAGCCCGGAATTTTATTCCGCCTACCGGGACACCTTCCCCTTAGATTCAGGCTATTCCATTCGTAAAACGCTTTATAACCTGTACCATATTCTTAACCATTTGAATCTATTCGGTAGCGGCTACCTCAGCCAAGCCGAAAATATGATGTCGAGATTATTGTCCGAGGTTAAATAAACGAACACTAGGTGTAATGTCTTGCAAAAATAAGCGCTAGGAACGATGCTGTGAAATGAGCGAATGCTATTCTGCTGGCAATTCGAACTTACTCACTAGATCAAAGTTACTATCCTTACGAAAAACAAATATAAACTGAAATAAAAAACCCGCTGTTAAGCGGGTTTTTTTGATATTGGAACTTAGAGTTAAGTTTTAACTTAACCTCTTAATTACCCCAAACTAACTCAACTCGACGGTTTTGTTGTTTGCCTTCTTCAGTGCTATTGTCGGCAATCGGCATATCTTCACCGTAACCGTGTGCTGTTAGTTTGTTGTTTACACCTTTCATGCTCAAGTAATCTACAACCGATTGAGAGCGTCTTTGAGACAAACGCATGTTGTGTCTGCTGGTACCTTCGCTGCTGGTATGACCGCGAACTTCAATATCGTTCTTTTGCGGGTAAGCCATCAGGTTCTCAGCAACACCGTCTAAGATAGCCATTGCATTCGGTGTTAATTGTGCTGAATCATATTCAAAGTTAACGCCTTTCAGTTCAAGGCTTAACGGACAACCGGAAGCGTCTACTTTGCTGCCGGACATTGTGCCGGGGCAAGTATCGATACAATCGTTCACACCGTCGGCATCGGAATCAAGTGTCGAACAGTCGGCAACAGGCTCTACCGCAGGCGCTGGCTGAGGTTTAGGACCCGGGGACGACAAAACCCACGTTGACCACCATATCGTGGTATTCATTATTTCTGTTTGGCGTTAAGTTAGCATCGAAATTGTTGTTGTATCGATAACGAACATCACTACGGAACAATAAATGATCGCATAATTCATAAGTAAAACCGGTACCTAATTCACCGATAAAACCTGGTGAACTTTTTCCGTTGACGTTACTGTGCATTCCGCCGACAGCTGCTACCGGGTATGGAGAAAACTTATTGCGCCAGAAATAGTATTGTGCGTCAACAGTACCGCCCATCAGATCCCATTGACCCTTACGTCCGATGCGCGCTCTTTCATCATCGAAACCGTTGTAAAATCCTCTAACTTCGACGTTGAAATGTTCATTGATAATTTTACCTACGCCTAAACCTGCGCCGTAACCTGCATTGTCGGCAATTCTATCGCCTCCTGCATTTACATAAGAACCGAACGGAGCAACGTACCAACGATTATCGAGGAATTCTTCGGCTTGGACCGCGGCGCTTAAGCTCACACCTACCAGAAGGGCGACGGTTAATAAATGTTTATTCATCATAATCTTGTCCTATATGTTAAGAAAAATAATTGGTCGTTCCCGCAAGGAGTTACATACCAAGAATGTCTGCTTTGTCCTCTCCTGCTTTCTTCTACACAGTCCAATAACTTAGAGCTATATAAAAGTATAAATCTCATATTTTAATCACTTCTTTAACCGTTATTTTAACGGATCATTCTAGAATCTAGAATCTAGAATCTAGAATAAACCGATGAATAAACGTTTTAAATATACGCTAGAAATACCAGATCTTATTTTGTATTGATAATACAACATTTGTGAAAAATATACAACAGATATAGCTAATCAATTTTGAATAATTTACTCAACTTTTTTAGTTTTTACTTTGTATGGCTATCTGGTGTTGCCAATAGCGTGCGCTTAGCAAGAATGATTGCGGCAATCGGGATAGCAAACCCCAAAAACATGGCAGTAAAAAAAAGACTACCTAACTGACTGTAGTCGGCTGGTATCGAAATAGAACCGGTGATACCGTTTTTGACTTCTCGAGTAACGACAAACCACTGGTTTAGGAATTTTGTCAAAAGCTGTGATAGCGATAACGCAAGATTAACCAAGGCCGCCATGACCGCAAAATAAGTCGCTTTCAATTGAGGCGGCGCCGAATTTGCTATCCATGCCAACATCGGAATCATGGCTATTTGACCTAGCGGCGATTCTAAAGCGGTATCCACCAGCGCAATAAAACGTGCATCGATAAAACTTGCAACATGCGCTTGCGTCCATTCATGAAATCCATAGTACAACGCAATATCCGGCAGGCTGAGAAGGGTTAAAGCTATTGTGAGGATGATAATAATGTCTGTGATAGTTCGTTCAGCCATAAATCGACGAAAAATAAACATTCCTAACAAGGTTAACCCACTAGAAATTAACGATAGTTTTGATAAAAACTGCTGATCGAAACCGAGTACATCTATCATCCACCAAGTCGAGCCGGCACCTGTAGAAGGCACGGCGCGAAAAGCAAAAATCACTAAAGCAGTCCCGAACAACTGATTTCTATTTGCCGGTGAAAGTTCTTCGGTTAACCGGGACATCAAAAATACGACGATAGCGAGTGAACCCGTAAAAATTATCTCTTCGTTGTAAGGAACATTCGTGACCCCCATGACGATAGCGAATAATGTAAAGCAAAGTCCGCCGCCCAATATCGGCCAATTTACCGCTGGCAATTCAGTCTTGAGTGCGCCTAAAACACGATCAATTTCTTGAAACTCCATGCCTAAGGCCGCAAGGCGCCATTCTTCACTCGAACGAAGATAAGCAGCAAGCAGTACGCCGAATACGGAGATAACGGGGATCAACAGCGCCCAACGGTAAATACTGATATAAACGGCGGCTTGGGCGTCGGCATTCATCGTTTCAACCTCTAAACCAATACACATTGGCCGTAGCAACCATCAAAGTACCGCCGATAATCGCAACTCTTCCCAGCGTTTGCATCGTCGTATGGGCGATCTGAATCTGCTCTGCCGAAATAGGCTCGCCCTTTTCATTAAATCTGGGGACAGCTTCTACGGTCATCGCATCGGCAACGGTGTCTTGGATGACATAACCGATGGGGGCAAGTAATGTTGCGATAATAAACCAGCGTTCGACAGACAGGATTCCCGACATCGATTTCGGATCGGAAATAATATTCAACATGATCATTAAACTCGCGGCAATCAGAGCCGCTCCCAGATAAATCAACTTGGCCTTGTGCCGCCAAAGCAAATCCACCAGATGGCCGATCGGCATTTTCAACGTCCACGGCATCATTGCCCAGAATCCGAGGGTTGCCAAAAACTCTGCCGACAATCCGAGATAATCTTTAACGAAAAAAGTCCCGACAATACCGGTTAAACCGGAAACGCCTGCGGCAAGATAGACCATCATGGGGGGCACATAGCTCAAACGCATTTGCCGAATTAAATCATATAGATTCTTATCCAACCAATTGCGAAAGCCTGACTTTTGGGAATCTATTTGTGATTCGTTTGTATATTCAGATTGAGCGTTTTTTTGCATAGATAAACTCGTATGATTTTAAACGATGATAAAGTAATTCAATTAAACGCAACCGCGTGCCGTTTAGCCCCCCATTTTCCGGGTTGCAAATCGAATACACCGGGACATGGCGTGCCGCAAAACTTGCAACAACCCTTATCGTCCAAATTCCACTCGGACAACTCATACCAGTCGCGGCCTATCAACAAATGATTACAATAATGGCAATACGTGCTGCCTGCAGATTTATCATGGACATTACCTACATAGGCATGGTGTATTCCATTTTTTTTGGCGATCTGCCTCGCTTTTAATAACGTTTGTATCGGCGTATGAGGCCTGTCCAACATTTTCCAATCGGGATGAAAGGCTGAAAAATGTAAAGGAACATCCGGCCCTAATTTTTCCACAACCCATTGGGTCAACGCTTCGAGTTCGGCTTCAGAATCGTTCTCACCGGGGATAATTAATGTGGTAATTTCCAGCCAAACCGAGGTTTCATGCTTAATATATTGCAGAGTTTCCAAAACCGGTTGCAAATGGCTGCCGGTAATTTCATGATAAAACCGTTCGGTAAACGCTTTCAGATCGATATTGGCTGCATCCATCCATCGATAAAATTCGGCTCTCGGCTCCGAACAAACGTAACCTGCGGAGACCGCCACCGATTTTAAACCGAGGCTTCTGCACGCCTGAGCCGTATCGATTGCATATTCATGGAAAATCACCGGATCGTTATAGGTGAAGGCAACGCTTTTACAGCCATGCGCCAGCGCCGATTTCGCAATCGCTTCGGGAGAAGCGTTACTCATCAATGTGTCCATCTCCCGCGACTTGCTGATATCCCAGTTCTGACAAAACTTGCAAGCCAAGTTACATCCCGCCGTACCGAATGAAAAGACCGGTGTTCCAGGTAAAAAATGGTTCAACGGTTTTTTTTCAATCGGATCAATGGCGAAACCGCTGGATCGTCCGTAACTGGTCATTGCGACTTGGTCGTCCAGATTTTGCCTAACAAAACACAAACCGCGCTGTTCCTTGTGCAACTTGCAATAACGGGGACACATATCGCACTGAATTCGTCCGTCGTCCAGACGATGCCAATAATGCGTTTTTACGGTATCGCGGCTTATAAATTCGGTCATTCCCACTCTCCTGGAACCGTGGTTAAAATTTGCGGTCACAAATGTGACATTTTTGCCGGTAGACTCATTAAGACTAAGGCAAAACGTTAAATGTTGTTGTATATAAAAAGAGGATAACGCATGATCAGACAGTCCGTCGTTTCAGGGACTTTTTACCCTACTAACCCCAAGAAGCTTCATCAGATGCTGACTCATTATCTAGTAGACGCCACTCATAATGGCTTAGTTCCCAAGGCAATCATCGCGCCGCATGCGGGTTATATTTACTCCGGACCGATTGCCGCTAGCGCTTACGCCCGGTTAAAGAATGCCAAAGATGTCATTACCAGGGTTGTCGTTATCGGACCTTCGCACCGCGTTGCTTTTCGCGGACTGGCGGTAAGCAGTGCCGATAGCTTTTCGACGCCGCTGGGCGATATACCCGTCGACAAAGACGCCGTGGCATCGATTATAAACTTGCAGTTTGTCGATTATCTCGATCAAGCCCATGCCTTTGAACACAGCATAGAAGTTCAACTCCCTTTTCTGCAAGAAACACTCAGCGAATTCAAAATCGTTCCCATCGTTGCCGGCGAGGCCTCGCCCGATCAAGTTGCTCAGATTATCGATACGCTGTGGGGTGGCGATGAAACGCTCATTGTTATCAGTTCCGACCTGAGCCACTACCATGATTACGCGACTGCAACAAAACTGGACCTGCAGACCAGCGATCATATCGAAAGATTGGAATATGAACGATTATCCTACGACTCGGCTTGCGGAAAAATCCCGGTCAGCGGGTTGCTAAAATCGGCTCGACAAAAAAATCTTTCCGTTAAAACCATTGATTTACGGAATTCCGGCGATACGGCGGGGGATAAATCACGGGTTGTAGGCTACGGTGCTTATGTCGTTGAATAAAGATCATCAACAACGGCTAGTCGAACTCGCCGAAGCCTCGATCCGGCACGGCTTAAAAACCGGTCGTCCGTTAAAAATTAATTTAGCCGAGTTTCCGCCGGAACTGAGAGAGCAGAGGGCTTCCTTTGTAACCTTGAACATCAACCATCGTTTAAGAGGTTGTATCGGTATGTTGCAAGCCATAAGGCCGGTAGCGGAAGATATTGCCGAAAATGCATTTTCAGCCGCTTTCAAAGATACACGTTTCCCGCCTTTGACATCTCAGGAGTTTAATGATCTGCAAATTCATCTGTCGATCTTGACGCCTGCGGAACCGCTCTCGTTTACCTCCGAACAAGATTTAATCTCGCAGTTACAACCGGGAATCGACGGCCTCATTTTGCAAGAAGGTTCTCGACGTGGAACCTTTCTACCTTCAGTATGGGAATCGCTGCCGAAACCGGTTCAATTTCTCAACCAACTGAAACAAAAAGCGGGATTACCGGCAAACTACTGGTCTAACACGATTAGTGTATCTCGTTACCGCGCTGAATCTTTCGGTTAAAGTAAACGATCATAGCAAAGATAACGACGCTGTAGATTTCCGCCCTTCTCTACCATTAGAATACCCAAGGCAACAATTTCTTTGTTTGATTACTGTAGTCCAGATAAATTTGTCCGAATTTGTTTATCAATAATTTTTCTTCAATAGCGATCCGATAGTTAAATACCCCAATGGTAGGAGCGAGCAGTATTAAAATCGCTATATAATCGCCCATCGCCAGCCCTGCCCCAGTCATTGCCATAATGAGTCCCGTGTAAGCCGGGTGGCGAATCCATCGATACGGGCCGTCTGCGATAAGCCGATGTTCGTTGTGAATCGACACGTTCGTCGTAAATAACCTGCCCAATTTATGCACCGCGATATATCGCAACGCTAATCCGGCGGCAAATAAAAATAAACCGATGATTTGACGAGGCAAATAATCAATTTGTATAGGGATCAAGGCCAGTGTTTTAAATATTAGCGCGAACAGCAAACTAACTAATATCGTAATCCATAGAATTCGTTGCGATCGGTCTTCTTTTTCCGAAAGATCGGCGTGATCTATCCGGTTAGACCGGGCAAGCTTGACTTCAGCGACTATCCAAATCAAACACAGCGAGAACCAGATCATGCGTACTACTATCATCGGCTTAACAACCTTACAAATGCGCTTAAACGTGCATGTTACAATAGTTCTTTATCATTTAACCCGTTCTCCTTATACCGATCATGAAAAAAATGATTGAGCTGAGCAATGTCTCCAAGGCTTATCTTTCGGCAGAAATTAAGCAAATCGTGTTGAACGAAATCAATTTAATCATCGATTCCGGCGAGTTCGTCGCCATCGTGGGCGCATCGGGAAATGGCAAATCGACCTTATTAAACCTGTTAACCGGCATCGATCAGCCTAGCAGCGGCGAAATTTTCGTCAACAACAGTCCCCTGCATAAACTAAGCGGTGAAAAGTTAACCGCATGGCGCTGTGCAAATGTCGGCATTGTATTTCAGTTTTTTCAATTATTGCCTGCATTAAGCTTATTTCAAAACATCGTCTTACCGATGGATTTTTTAGGTCGGCTTCCCAAACGCCAACGCCGCGAACGCGCGATGGCCTTACTAGACCGTGTCGGTCTTGCCAATGAAGCCCATCGTTTACCGAGCCAAGTCTCCGGCGGACAACAGCAACGAGCCGCAATCGCAAGAGCACTGGCTAACGATCCCGAATTAATTGTTGCCGACGAACCCACCGGGAATCTCGATGAGAACACCGCCGATGCGGTGTTCGCTTTGTTCTCACATCTACGCGATCAAGGTAAAACCTTGGTGATGGTCACCCATAACGAAATCCTAGCGAACGCGGCCTCCCGCAAAATTGAAATCCACGCCGGACGAATTCATACCGACTCCGCCCCGTTACTTGGATAAGTCTACGCTTCATTTGAATACACTCTGGAACAAAATCTGGGCCGATTTATGGCAATATAAAGGTCGAACGTTGCTAGCTATTGCCAGTATTGCCATCGGCGTATTTTGCGTCGGTACATTATTTGGCATGATCGATTTAGAACTCGACCAAATGGATGCCGCCCATCGCCGGTCCCAGCCCTCGCATATCAATTTAATCTTAAGAAACGATGCCGATTTATCGCTCATCCCCGCTATAAAAGCAATACCGGATATCGAGGATGTCGATACGCTGACGCCGTTGACCGTTCGGTACAAATTACCTGGAAAATCCGACTGGGAAACCGGTACGCTGATCTTCCGTCCGCCGCCATCGCAACAGCGTTACGATCTCACGACGTTGACATCTGGAGAGTGGCCTTCAACCGGTCAAATTGACGTCGAACGGTTATCGGCAAAGCATACCGGATTGAAAATTCGAGATAAGGTTGAATTGGAGACCCTCAGCGGCGCAAAATCATTTCCAGTGACCGGCATTGCCCGCCACCCCTTCGTTAAACCGCCGAACTTCGGCGGTCAAATCCATTTCTTTGCCGATGTAAGCGTTGTCGACCATTTCGGTATAAAGCCCCAGACGTTTCGTCAGTTAATGGTACAAGTTTCAGCACCTTATTCCGTCGAAAAAGCCCGAATTGTCGCCCACGAAATTCGTAAGCTGCTAGCCACTCATCATATCGGAGTCAATGCCGTCTTATTACAAGATCCGGAAAAGCACTGGGGAAGACCGTTTTTTGCCGGCATCAACGGCGTACTCAAAATAATGGCTTTAGCCTCATTGGTCTTAGCCTGTGTGCTTATTTTAAATACGCTATCGGCTCACATGGCGCAGCAAACCACTCAGATCGGAATCATGAAATCGCTAGGAGCCAATACCGGGACAATCATTAAAATTTATCTGATTGAAACGCTGATCTTAGCTTTCATCGCCACCTTCCTTGCAGTGCCGTCGGCTGTTATTGCCGCTTATCTCAGCTCATGCAAGCAATTGGGATTATTCAACATCTCTTGCGAAACCTTCGTCTATTCGCCAAGAGCTGTTTTAGTCATGATAGCCGGCGGATTGCTCGCTCCCCTGCTGGCGGCCTTAGAACCGATTCTACGGGCTGCTACGATGAATGTCCGCGAAGCGATAGCCAGTTACGGATTGGAAGGCACTTTCGGGAACAACTTTTTCGACCGTTGGATTGAAAATCTCGGAGCAAGATGCCTATCTACCTTACAAGCGGCAGCTTTAAACAATTTATTCCGGCGAAAGGGCCGCCTGTTATTAACTCAAAGCGTACTAATTATCGCCGGTGTCATTTTTTTGGTGTTAATGAGTTTGATCGCCTCGATTAATCTCACACTGGATAACGAAATGGCAAGAAGCCGGTTCGCCGTTCGCTTAGGCTTCAGCGGAGATCAGCCTCAACAAAAAATTATCGAGGCGGCATCAACGGTAACCAACACGCAAAAAATCGAATTTTGGCAACGTCTTCCGATTGAACTATTAAAAAATGGCAAAATAGTACGCCAAAAAGGCAGTCTTGGTGCTCAAATGCTTGCAATACCCGCAAAAACCGCAATGTATCGGCCGCTTATCGAGGCAGGACGGTGGTTTCAACCTAACGATGAAAATCAGCGAGTTGTTGTCCTCAGCGCGGAAACTGCCGAGTTAAACGGAATAAAAGCCGGCGACTTCGTGGAAATTCAATTGCAGTCGGCAAAACAAATCTGGCTAGTCGTAGGTTTATACCGTTGGCTTGCCGGTAACAATTATGCCGTCGAACCGGTTTACGCACCGGTTGAAACCGTTGAAGACAGCATTCTTAACAAAAACCTTGCTTCGTTTGCTTTGATTGACGCTCCGCTAACCTCGCTTGCCGATGAAATAGCATATGTTCATAAACTGAAACAAGTCTTCCAAGAGAAGGCCATCCCGCTCGATGTTTACACCACGATTGCCAAACTTGAACAGCGACAATTCGCCCGCAATCAATTTAAACCGGTGATCGGCACATTGTCGGGACTTGCCGCGTTAATAGCTGCCGTGGGCGGAATAGGCTTATCGGGAACGCTTGCTATCGGGGTTCTGCAACGCACTCGTGAAATCGGCGTACTGCGAGCTATCGGCGCACCCTCAAGGGCGGTTTTCCAGCTATTCCTGATGGAAGGATTATTTCATAGCATTGTTGCGTGGCTCATTAGCGCACCGCTGGCCTTTTTTGCTGCCGAACCCATCGCCAAGGAACTTGGCAAAACCATGTTCGGTATCCGGTTAGATTTTATGTTCGACCTTAACGCACTTGGCTATTGGCTGGCAATCGTCATCACCTTGGCCTGGACGGCATCTTACGGTCCTGCTCGTAAAGCAACGAAAATTACCGTTCGAGAAGGTTTAAGCCATTATTGATTCAGCATTTTATTGTTTGATCTATAAGGAGTACGCGTCCCCTTCGACTCCGCTCAGGGAACGCTGTGGAAAAGCACGAATGCTAAATAGCGTTCCCTGAGCGGAGCCCGAAGGGGAGATTAAAACTTCACAAGGCCGAATCTATAAGATCAATAAACACTCTATAGATTTGTACAGGTAAATTTATAAAAAATGTTATCTTAAAACACCGCTAGGATGTGAATAACTATCCAGCACTTGCACATAATTTGCCCGCTCAAAAGCGCTCGGATCGATGGCATGTTGCTGGCTGACGCTGCCTTTTAATTGCCGGATGGATTCGTATTCATGTTCTTCTAACCAGTTTTCCAGTTCATTACGGATTTCAGTTAATCTTGAACTGCCCTGTTTAAGTAAGGCACTGCAAAGATGTACCACATCGGCACCCGCCATTAATGCTTTGACGACCTCTTCAACCGTATGAAAGCCGCCGGTAACAGCTAATGATATATCCACCTTGCCATATAACAACGCCGTCCAGCGCACACGTAATAAAGCTTCGGCAGAGGTTGAAAGCTCAAGTTTCGGTATTACGTCTAACGTTTCCAGGTCGATATCTGGCTGGTAAAACCGGTTAAAGATAGCGATGCCATCTACACCGGAGGCTTCAAGCCGTTTAGCAAAATGGATCGGCGAACTGAATTGCGGCGATAGTTTCATGGTAATCGGTAAGCTGACGTGCCGTTTCAGTTCTTGCAAAATCGCAAGATAACGGTTTTCCACATCTTCACTGCTTTCTTCCAGATTCGCCGCAACGTGATAGACATTCAACTCCAGCGCATCGGCACCTGCTTGCTGGAGTTGCTTGCCGTATTCGACCCAGCCGCCGATTGACGTGCCATTCAGGCTGGCAATCACGGGTATATGCAAGGCTGATTTAATTTTTTGCAAATTTTCCAGGTAGTGTTCCTGATAAGTCTGGATTTTATCCGGTATCGGATGGAATGAATCTGCTTCGCCGTGACCGATAGCTTGCTGATAAAAAAAGCGTTCCATTTGACGTTGTTCGGCTTCGATTTTTTCCTCAAACAAAGATTGCATGACCAGCGCTGCCGCTCCCGCATCTTCGAGCCTACGCGCCGTGTCGGTATCTTTGGTGAATGGAGAAGCGGATGGCACGAGCGGATGCGCCAGTTTTAAGCCCAAATAAGTCGTCGTTAAATCAACCATGATCTTTCGCCACAATGTCGTCGGTTTTTAATTGTGCTTTGACCGCAGACACACGGGTGGCGTCACTCCATTCCAGTTCCGACAATTGTTTGTAATAGTGGTATCGGTTTTTAACTTCCTGCTGGGCTTGCTCCAAAAACCGTTCGGCATCTTCCGGATGGGTTTGCCATAGCATACTGAAACGTGTTTCTGTACTGACAAAATCACGAAGTGGTATTGAAGGTTCAGGTGAATCCAGGTGCATAGGATTTTTGCCTTGCTTAATCTTATTCGGGTCGAAGCGGAATAACGGCCAATGCCCACTCTTGACTGCTAGATTTTGTTGGCGATGGTTATTGGACAAATCGACACCGTGGGCAATACAGGGTGCGTAGGCAATGATGATTGACGGGCCGTCATGCGCTTCCGCTTCCAAAAAGGCATTCAAGGTTTGCGTATCCTTCCCGGCGTAAGCAACATGGGCGACATAAACATTACTGTAATCCATCGCCAATAGCGCCAGATCCTTTTTAACCTGGGCTTTGCCGCCGGCTGCGAACTTAGCCACTGCACCCAACGGTGTAGATTTCGATTTTTGCCCACCGGTGTTGGAATAGACTTCGGTATCCAATACTAAAATATTGACATTGCGGCCACTCGCCAGAACATGGTCTAAGCCGCCATAACCGATGTCATAAGCCCAACCGTCGCCGCCGACAATCCAGACGCTTTTTTTGCATAAATGGTCGGCGAGTTGCAACAAGGTTTGAGCGGCGGGTTCGGTTAAGCCTTGCAAGTGTTGCTTGAGTTCGGTTATCCGTTCTCGTTGTTCATAAATACCGGCTTCATCGGACTGGTCGGCATTCAAAATAACATTAACTCGATCATTACCAAGTTGCGCAGCAAGCGAAGTTAACAATTCTTTAGCCTGTTCGTTTTGCTTATCCAATGCGATACGGATGCCTAAGCCGAATTCGGCATTGTCTTCAAACAAGGAATTACTCCAAGCGGGACCGCGTCCATCTGCATTTTTTGTCCACGGCGTTGTTGGTAAATTGCCGCCGTAGATGGATGAGCAACCGGTGGCGTTGGCAACGATCATCCGGTCGCCGAAGAGTTGCGACGCCAGTTTTAAATACGGCGTTTCGCCGCAGCCGACACACGCGCCGGAAAACTCAAATAACGGTTGCATGACCATTGAGCCTTTGATGGTATTTGATTTTATCAAACGGCGGTCATATTCTGGGAGTCTTAAAAAAAAGTCCCAGTTTTCCCGTTCGGACTCGCGTAAAGCCGGTTGCGGATGCATATTCAATGCCTTTCGGCTGGCGTTGGATTTATCCCGTATCGGACAAATATCGACGCATAAGGTACAGCCCGTGCAATCCTCCGGCGCGACTTGATAGGTCATCGAAAGCCCGGCAGGAAAGTCTTTGCCCAACATCGACGCCTGTTTAAACGTCGCCGGAGCGTTTTGTAACAGGTCAGTCGAATAGATTTTACTGCGGATGACGCCATGCGGGCAAACCATCACGCATTTGCCGCATTGGGTGCATAAATCGGTTTCCCACACTGGAATTTCCAGTGCTAAATTGCGCTTTTCATAAGCGGCTGTACCGGTTGGGAACGTGCCGTCGACAGGCATCGCGCTGACCGGCAACCAATCGCCCCGCCCGGCAATAATTTCACCAGTGACTTGTTTGATAAAGGTTGGCGCGGAATCCTGAATTAAGGAGCGGATATCAAAATTGCTGGTGATAGCCGTAGGAATCGGCACTTGATGCAGACTTGCGACAGTTTCATCGATAGCCTTGAAATTGATGTCGACAATGCGTTGGCCTTTTTTACCGTAGGTTTTTTCCACCGCTTGTTTAATGGCTATTATAGCCTGCGCTTGCGGTAACACGCCGGAAATGGCAAAAAAACAGGTTTGCATGATGGTATTGATGCGTTTGCCCATGCCGCTTTTTTCGGCGACTGCATAACCGTCGATGACATAAAAGCGGATTTTTTTGGCAATCATCTGTTGCTGCATTTTTCGCGGCAACGAATCCCAAACTATATCAGGCGATTCTGCGGAATTGAGCAGGAAAACTGCGTTGTTGGTGGCGTTATCTAGCATAGGATAACGCTCTAAAAAAATCGTCTGATGGCAACCGATAAAATCCGCATCGTTCTCGCCAATCAGATACGTCGAACGGATTGGACTTGGGCCGAATCGCAAGTGCGAAACGGTAACCGCGCCGGATTTTTTAGAATCGTAGACAAAATAGCCTTGCGCATAGAGATCAGTATCCTCGCCAATAATCTTAATCGTATTTTTATTGGCGCTGACCGTGCCGTCGCTACCGAGGCCGTAAAATAGTGCCTGGAAAGTACCGTTGTGTGCATCGGTTCGGTATGCAGGATCCCATTTCAGGCTGGTATGAGTTACATCGTCGTGGATGCCGATAGTGAAATTGTTTTTCGGCTGGTCTTTTTTCAGTTCATCAAACACAGCCTTAATCATCCCAGGCGTAAACTCCTTTGACGATAAACCATAACGCCCTCCGACAATTTTAGGAAGCACGGCAAACTTTGGTGACGGACTCATCGCATTAGTTGCAATGGCTGCTACCACATCCTTGTATAGCGGTTCACCGTCAGCACCCGGTTCTTTGGTGCGGTCGAGCACTGCTATTTTTCGACAAGACGCTGGCAAGGCTGCGAGCAAGTTCTTGGCATCGAATGGGCGATACAGCCTTACTTTAAGCAAGCCTAAGGCTTCGCCCTGACGATTGAGATAATCTATCGTTTCCGATACCGCCTCAGCACCCGAACCCATAATGATGACAACCCGATCGGCCTGTTCCGAACCGACATAATCAAATAAGCGGTATTGCCTTCCGGTTAACGTGGCAAATTTATTCATGGCATTTTGGACTATGTCCGGAAACACATGGTAGTAAGGATTGACCGTTTCCCGCGCCTGAAAATAAACGTCGGGGTTTTGCGCCGTACCCCGTAACACCGGCTTATCCGGCGTTAACGCTCGGTTTTTATGCGCCGTTATCCATTGTTGATCAATCATGGTACGCAAGACACTATCTTCAATGGCGGTAATCTTGGCGACTTCGTGCGAAGTCCTGAAACCGTCGAAGAAATGCATCACCGGAATTCGGCCTTCCAGACTGGCGGCTTGTGCTATTAACGCAAAATCCATCGCTTCTTGAGGGGAGTTGGAACACAGCATCGCAAACCCGGTCATCCGGGCCGACATCACATCGCTATGGTCGCCGAAAATGGACAAGCCCTGGCAGGCCAGCGAGCGGGCGGCAATATGAAACACCGTGGGAGTCAATTCGCCCGCAATCTTGTACATATTAGGCAGCATCAACAGCAAGCCTTGCGAAGCGGTAAAGGTCGTCGCCAAAGCACCGGCTTGCAAAGCACCGTGGATGGCGCCAGCTGCGCCACCTTCACTTTGCATTTCAATGACTTCCGGGACGGTTTCCCATAAATTCGTTTGTCCGCGAGAAGACCATTCGTCCGCCCATTCGCCCATTGCAGAAGACGGCGTAATCGGGTATATGGCGATCATTTCGTTTAATTTATGGGCAACCATGGCGACTGCTTGATTGCCGTCGATGGTGAGTGAGTGCTGTTTGAACATCTTAATATTCTTCCGGAAGGGCTGAAACACGCTTCGTTTTCAATGTACAAGAAAGTCAATTAGCCTCTCTATTTTTTTAATACAATGAAATTACGTTGATTAAGATATAACTTTTAACAAAAACGAACATTGATATAGATCAAAGAGCGCAAAGTCTAAACAAACAACGCACCTGTAAATTTCCGGTAGACTTCGTGAGTCTTTATTAGCCGGTTTATTTGAATTAGCGATAGCAAAACTATCGTTCGGCCTTAATTTATCCCTTTAAAACCGATATCCGTACGGTAATAAACATTGTCCCACTGAATTGTATCGACTAAATCGTAGGCTTTTGCCTGAGCTTCTTTTGATCGTATCGCCCAAGGCGCAGACACAGAGTACACGACCGCCCGAAGTGACAACAGAATTGCCTAGCAATTGGGTACCGGCATGGAAAACCTTAGTAGCTTCCATTTCTTGTAGCGGCAAGCCGCTAATTTCCGCGCCTTGCTTGTAGCTATCGGGATAACCGCCCGCCGCCATTACTACGCCTAAAGCCGCTCTATCGTCCCAATCGGTGCTAGTTTGATCGAGCTTACCGGATAATGCGGCTTCGCATAGCTCGACCAAATCGCTTTTTAGCCGCATCATGATAGGCTGAGTTTCAGGATCACCGAAGCGGCAATTGTATTCCAGCACTTTAATAGCGCCGTCCGGCGCGATCATCAACCCTGCATACAGAAAACCGACATAAGGATTACCATCTGCGATCATACCGGCTAAGGTCGGGTTAATAACGTCATTCATCACGCGCCGATGAATTTCAGGCGTTACAACCGGAGCCGGCGAATAAGCCCCCATGCCGCCGGTATTAGGACCTTTATCCCCATTATCACGCGCCTTATGATCTTGCGATGTCGCCATTGCTAAGGCCTGATTCCCATCGGCAATCACAATAAAACTCGCTTCTTCGCCTTGTAAAAACTCTTCGATGACGACCCGGCTTCCGGCTGAACCGAATGCGTTACCGGAAAGCATGTCTAAAACCGCATCGATGGCTTCTGCTTCGGTTTGCGCAACGACCACGCCTTTTCCGGCGGCCAAGCCATCGGCTTTGACTACAATCGGTGCGCCTTCTTGCTTGATGTACGAAATAGCCTCATTTTGATCGGTAAAGCTTCGGTATTTAGCCGTGGGGATGCCGTATTTAACCATGAAGTCTTTGCAAAAACGCTTGGAACCTTCAAGCTGCGCCGCTTGTGCGGTCGGTCCGAAACACTGCAGACCGGCTTGTTGAAAACTGTCTACGATACCCATCGTCAGCGGAACTTCCGGCCCGATGATAGTCAAATCGATCCCTTCCTCTGTCGCAAATACGATCAGCTTTTCAATCTCCGTTGCCGCGATGGCGATATTTTCAAGACCTGCTTCCAGCGCAGTTCCGGCATTTCCAGGGGCGACAAATACCTTGGTAACTTTAGGAGATTGTTTAGCTTTCCAAGCCAAGGCGTGTTCGCGTCCGCCGCTTCCGACAATAAGAATTTTCATAGTTACGATCTAAGTTAGATTTAATCAGCGTTAAACTCGAATACTTCCCAGACTTCGCTTAATGCCTGAAATGACGCATTCCGGTAAATACCATAGCGATGTTATGTTCATTCGCTGCGTCGATCACTTCGTTATCGCGCATAGACCCGCCGGGTTGAATAATGGCGGTTATACCGGCGGCTGCCGCCGAATCGATACCGTCCCTGAATGGAAAAAAAGCATCCGACGCCATCGCGGAACCCGCAACGATCAAACCTTCGTCGGCCGCTTTAATTCCGGCGATTTTGGCCGAATAAACTCGGCTCATCTGACCGGCGCCGACCCCGATAGTCTGCCCTTTCTTGGCGTAAACAATAGCATTCGATTTGACGAATTTTGCGACTTTCCAAGCGAACATCATATCTTTAAATTCGTCGTCAGTCGGCTGTCGCGCGCTCACAACCTTTAAATCACCGAACTCGACCCGTCCGTGATCTTTTTCCTGAACAAGCAAGCCGCCGCTTATTTTCTTCAGATCCAAGACGGCATGATGACTTTCGGTAAATCGACCGCACTGAAGAACTCTAATATTGGCTTTGCCTGCCAATACCGTTTGCGCGTCTTGACTGATAACCGGTGCAATAATAACTTCGACAAATTGACGTTTTATTATTTCGGCCGCCGTTTGCACATCCAACTCTCGATTGAAGGCGATGATGCCGCCGAATGCTGAAGTCGGATCGGTTGCATAGGCTTTTTCGTAGGCTTCAAGCAGGGTGTCGGATTCCGCTACCCCGCAAGGATTGGCGTGCTTGACAATCACACAGGTCGGTTGCTCGGAAAATGATTTGACACATTCCAACGCCGCATCCGCATCGGCTATATTATTAAAGGACAAATCTTTGCCTTGTAGTTGTTTTGCCGATCCTATTGTTCCGGTTTCGGGATTCGATTCGCAATAAAAAGCTGCATTTTGATGCGGATTTTCGCCATAGCGCATGGCTTGACTCAAAGAAAATTGTAAGTTCAAAGTTTCCGGAAATTCTTCCCCATTAACTTTAGACAAATAAGTTGCAATGGCCGTATCGTAATGGGCGGTATGATTGAAACATTTTAAGGCCAATTCAAAACGGGTTTGCTGCGAAAGCCCATCCTCCGCTTTCAGTTCTTCAAGCGTTTTGTTGTAATCGGAAGGATTCACAATGACGGCAACATCGTTATAGTTTTTAGCCGCGGCGCGAATCATAGTCGGCCCGCCGATGTCGATATTTTCTATAGCCGTTTCTAAATCGCGATCCGGGGATGCGATAGTCTGTTCGAACGGATATAAGTTAACCACCACCATATCGATCGGGTTTATTGAATTGGCTTTCATAACCGCATCGTCGATACCTCGCCGCCCCAAAATGCCGCCGTGAATTTTAGGGTGTAATGTTTTTACCCGCCCATCCATCATTTCAGGGAAACCGGTGTAATCGGCAACTTCGACAACATCGATTTGATTCCGGGCAAGCAACTTTGCAGTCCCGCCGGTAGAGAGAATTTCTATACCTAATTGACTAAGTTCACGGCAGAAATCGACGATATTCGATTTGTCTGAGACACTTACTAGTGCTCGAGTTATTTTTTTTTTCATTCGGCAAGACTATTAGAAAAAAGATGAAGGATTTAACTTATTGTTTAAAAAGTGATGTGTACTTAGAAAGCCGCTTTAATCGCTGTATGAACCGATCTTAAAGTTATGCGAGACCGTAAAATTCCATTTTTTTCCGTAGGGTGCTACGACTTAAACCTAACATTTTTGCCGCTTTACTTTGATTATGGCCCGAATGCTCCAATGCCGCTTGTAAAAGCGGTTTTTCTACTTCGGATAATACCATTTCATATAGATCCAAAACGTCATGCCCGTTTAACTGTTCCAAATAGCGCGAAACGGTTTGTTTGACATGCACCGACAATGGCGTACACAAGCTCAAATTTACATTTTCTTCAATGACTTTATTGCCTTCAAAGGAAGTATCCATCACGCAAGAGATATGTTTAGTTAGAGAGTAAAAGCCGATTTAACGAGCAGCATTTGCTGTGTAGGTAGTATCGCCTGATTAATATTGGCTTTTAGTTCGGTATTGTTAAATTCCAAATTTTTAAAATACCATCCGATGTGCTTTCGGGCTATCTTAACACCGAGACAGTCGCCGTAAAAACTGTAAAGCTTTTCCAAATGTTGAACGATTGTATTGTAAATAACAGTCATAGAAGGCTTTTCTATTAGTTCGTCAAAATTGGCGTAATGTTCGATTTGTTTAAATAACCAAGGATTGCCTTGGGCAGCCCGTCCGATCATAACGGCATCGACGCCTGTCGCTTCCAGAACCAGCCTAGCTTTTGGCGCCGAATCTATATCCCCGTTTGCTATAACAGGTATTTTTACGGCTTGTTTTACGTTTTTAATGGTTTCATATTCTGCGGTGCCCTCAAACTTACAAGCACGCGTCCGACCGTGAACGGTTAGCGCTGCAATGCCGGCCTTTTCAGCGATTTGCGCGATTTCCACTGCATTCCGGTTTTGAATATCCCATCCTGTGCGAATTTTGAGCGTAACCGGGACGTCAACGGCATTTACCACAGAATCTAGAATTCTCTTGACCAATTCAACGTCTTTTAACAATGCCGAACCCGCCGCCTTTGAACATACTTTTTTGGCAGGACAACCCATATTAATATCGATTATTTTTGCGCCGCATTCGACATTATAAACGGCGGCCTCAGCCATCTCGTTAGGTTCGGTACCGACGATCTGCACGGAACATAAGCCTTGTTCTCCGTCATGATCGGCTTTCAAAAGCGTTTTTTTATTGTCTCGTAAAGCGGGATTTGACGCCACCATCTCGGAGACCGCGAATCCCGCACCGAAATCTTTACAGATCGAACGAAACGGCCGGTCGCTGATACCGGCCATTGGCGCCAGTATAAATCGATTAGGCAGTTGATAATTGCCGATCTTCAAATCAGTTACCGACTTTCGTTAAAAATTCGTCTCATAACTGAGTGCTATTTAGTTTCTTTATCGGCATCGACATTCCAGATTGGATTGTCTCTGTCGGAAACTTCTAATTTAACGATGTCTTCTTGGTAGATATGCCAAAAGGATTTGTCTATTTTGGCATTGGCATAGCCTTCTTTTTTACTGTGGGTAAACGGACACCACCAATTTTCGACGATCTTAACCATATAGGCATGCCATTCGAATACGGCAACGCTCACGGGACAGTACCAAGTGCAGTTTAATATCCAATACAGTTTTGATTGGGCGAGACTAAGCTTGAATGTCCCATCCATCGTAATCTGGTTTTTCATGGTGTAACGATGACTGTTTCTGTCCGGAAGAAAATCGGTAAACTTTTTAATATTTTTCCCGCCGATCATCCAAAGGTGAAAATAAGTCATGTACGCGCTAGCGAAGACAAACGGTAATGTAACTATCGGCGCGTAAACGAAAAATAAACCGACCGCTCTTCGCCATACCGGCATTTGTTTATGGTTACTGCCGATTTCAGCGCGTCCTGAACAGGTTTCGCAAGCTTTCATGTGTTAGTTATCCTCTTTTGATTTATTGTTTGTTTTAGAATTACCGTTAGCCTGATCCGGCGCTTGCTCGCGGTTATTGATATAAATTAATTTGTAGATACTTTGGCAACCGGCACAACAGAAGTTGTAAATATTATGTTCCGTCGTTAATGTCAAGCCTTTAATTGCAACCGATTGACCGCACAAATCACAGACATTTTTATATTTTACCGTGACCATTATGATGCCTCAATGACTTTATAAGCTCGAGGAGACTGCACAAAAGAATGTCTTCAAATAGGCTGTTTCTGGTATAGCAGGATCAATGGGGTGATCCCCGCCTTGTCCTCCGCATGAAAAAAACGTTAAATGCCGGTCTATATGCCGCCCTGAAGATCGTAATATTTCGTGCAGATTGTCTACGCTTAGGTGATGAGAACAAGATGCCGAAACTAACAATCCGTTCTTAGCAAGCACCTGAAGCGACAAGTGATTCAACCGTCGATACGCTTCATACCCTTGTTTAAAGTCTTTTTTACGTTTAATTAAAGCGGGTGGATCAAGAACTATTATGTCATAAAGTTGATCTTGCTGACGCGCTAGTTTAAGAAAATCGAAGACATCGCTCTTAATAAAACGCATTTTATCTTCAACCCCATTGAGCTTAGCATTTTCCGAAGCCAAGCCTAAAGCGTTATCCGAGGCATCGACACAGGTTATTTCCGCTGCGCCGCTTAAAGCTGCCGGTATAGACCATGCGCCGGTATAGGAAAACAAATCCAATACCCGCAGACCTTTAGCAAACGACGCTAATTGCGCCCTGCTCGCGCGATGATCGTAAAACCAGCCGGTTTTCTGTCCGCCGAGGATGTCGACAATGAATTTTGCACCGTTTTCTTCAATGATTAACGGCTCGGATAGCTTTCCGACGATCTCGTCGGATTCCGTGTCCAAACCTTCCAATCTTCTTTGACTATTATCGTTCTTGAAAACAATAGCCGACGGCGCTAACAACTCTTGTAAAGCTGTTAGGAGAAAGTCTTTTCGTAGCGCCATCCCAACTGTCGTAATTTGTATGGACAGAACCGAGCCGAAACGGTCAATCACCAAACCCGGCAAACCGTCGCTTTCGCCATAGACCAAACGATAATACGGATGGTCGAAAAGCTTTTCACGTAACGACAGCGCAGTGGTAAGCCGTTCTTTAAAAAAATTGCTCCCGATTTTCAGATTGGATTTCCGGGATAAAAGCCGTGCACAAACAAGACTATTCGGGTTTATATAGGCTGTCCCCAAAATTTTGCCTTCGTTGTTGAGCACATTGACTAAATCGCCGGGCGCATATTGTTCGAGCGGAGACTTTTTAGTATCTATCTCATTGCTAAACACCCATAAATGGCCTTGACGCAATCGTTTATCTTCGTTTTTTTTAAGGTGGACTTCGGCGTAGGCCATTATTAGCTAGTAGATTAAATCAAAATGATAACCGCCGATCATTGTTCTCGGCGCGGCAATTTTCAGGTTTGCCTGTATTGTTTCATCAGGCTCGATAAATAAAGCTGTCCGCTTATTTTCGGACATATATTGTTCGGGCGAGAAAATCCGTTCGGCAAACGGTTGTTCGTTAAAATCCAACAAAGCCAGTTTAATGAAGGGCAACCGCTGTTTAAAAGCCGCCTGATTATTGATAATCGCCTTAAACAAATAGCTATTGTTTTCTTCCGGATTTAAAGAACTTTGTAATACTTCGAATTCAAGTAAGTTTTCGTAAACAGCTAATTCATAACCAAACAATCGGACTAATTTCTGTATTTTAGGACGATAACTGGCATTTTGACTTAAATGTCCGGCTTCGAAATAAACTATTTGTCCGAGCAAAAGCAGGCAGCCTAAAACTGATCCCGCAAACCAGTTTACTGCGAATGGAGATTTATCCGTTTCCCAAGGCAACTTATCAAGCGAGGATTCTACTTCGTAAATCTGAGTATTAGCCTTATCCTCGATCCGGTTTCTTAGAAAACTACTTATATCGGCAGGAAATGCATTGATTTCCGGATGAATTTTCTCAATTGAATCACCACTAGAATCGACTACGGAACGATACTCAGCCTTAGCTTCCACTTGTAACGCGGTCGATGTTTGATTCAGCAACTCGCTGGCATTAAACTTTTTTTTACAATCGGTACAATATAGCTTGCCCTTTTTTCCGCGCAGTTGCTTTTTTGTAATAGGATAAGTTTTGCGGCAATCTGGACATTGAGTAAACATCTGCGTTTAGCAATGAATACCTGCCAATCTAACCCAATCTTCCTTTTGTTCGGGCTTATTGAGCGCTAAAAAAGGTCGGTAAGCGCCGACGACTGAATCGGCTTGCTCGGCAAGAATACCCGATAATACTAGCTCCCCGCCCGACATTAAAAGGCCCGCAATCTGCCCCGCCATCTCGATAAGCGGTTTTGCCAAAATATTAGCCAGAACAACATCCGCTTTTATGCTGTCGCGACTGAAAGGTTCCGGCATACTACAAACAATTTTTTCCGAGACGTTATTTTTCTGCGCGTTATCTTCCGTGGCGGTAATCGCCTGTGGATCGATATCGATAGCATACGCTTTTTCGGCGCCCAGAAGTAGCGCTGCGATGGCGAGTATTCCCGATCCGCAACCGTAATCGATAACGGTCTTACCGTATAAATCATGGCTTGCCAACCATTCAAGGCATAGCGCTGTGGTCGGGTGTGTGCCGGTACCGAAAGCCAAGCCGGGATCGAGAATCAAGCAAACCGTATTGGCTTCGTGTTGCTCCTGTCCGGTCGGACAGACCCACAGTTTATCGGCAAATTTCATTGGCCGGTAATATTCCATCCACGCACGTTCCCAAGCTTGATCTTCTATGATCTCAAATTCCCAATATTTCAGAGAATCCGGCTGAAATCGTTTGAGCGCCTTACTTCTTATAACTGCAGGATCTGCGCTTAGTTCATACAACGCGATAACTTTCGTTCTAGTCCATATCTTGGTTTCGCCGATGGCAGGTTCGTAAACCGGCTCGTCTTCCGCGTCCATGTATGTAACGGAAACAGCTCCGAGCTCGCTGAAAAAATCGGCAATTTGAGGTGCTATATCCTCACTTGTGATTACTGAAACCTGATGCCAAGACATATCGACACTAAATGACCAATTTGATTAATCGCCGGGGAATACTTTACATGCTTAAAAGCATTCGTTAGGTAAGACCGAGTTTCTTTTCCAGATAATGAATATTTTGTCCTCCGGCAATAAAACCGCTGTCATTCATAATATCCTGCTGCAAAGGAATATTAGTCTTTATGCCGTCGATAATAATTTCGTTTAAAGCTGTATTCATCCGGGCAATCGCGCTTTTCCGATCTTCGCCGTGCGCGATCAATTTGCCGATCATAGAATCGTAATACGGAGGTACTTTGTAGCCGTTGTAAATATGCGTTTCGCATCGGATACCCGGTCCGCCCGGCATGTGGAACTGTTCGATGGTTCCGGGGCAGGGCATAAAATTTCTAGGATCTTCGGCATTCAACCGGCATTCGATAGCATGACCGGTAAAACGGACTTGTTCTTGGGTAATCGACAAAGGTAAACCGGCAGCGATCCGAAGCTGTTCCTTTACAATATCGAAACCGGTAATCATTTCGGTAACGGGATGTTCGACCTGAACGCGAGTGTTCATTTCGATGAAGTAGAATTGACCTCTTTCGTATAAAAACTCGAAAGTTCCAGCCCCTAAATAGCCGATATCAATACAAGCCTTGGCGCAGCGTTCGCCCATCACCTTGCGTTGTTCTTCGGTAATACCAGGCGCAGGCGCTTCTTCCACTACTTTTTGATGACGACGCTGCATTGAACAGTCGCGTTCACCCAAATGGATAGCATGCCCGTGCCCGTCCGCCATGACCTGAATTTCTATATGCCTTGGATTTTCAAGGAATTTTTCCATGTAAACCGTGTCGTTACCAAAAGCTGCTGCTGCTTAGCCTGTGGTCATCGTAATGGCATTAATTAAAGCCGCATCGGTGTGCACGGTACGCATTCCTCGACCGCCGCCGCCGCCGGCCGCTTTGATTATGACCGGATAACCGATTTCTTGCGCTAATTTTAAATTCTTCTTAGAATTGTCGCCGAGCGGATCGTTATTTCCTGGAACACACGGAATACCAGCGGCAATCATCGCATTTTTGGCGGAAATCTTGTCCCCCATCATCCTTATCGTGTCGGCATTTGGACCGATAAATACGAAGCCGCTTTGTTTGACTTTCTCGGAAAAATCCGCATTTTCGGACAGAAATCCGTAGCCTGGATGAATAGCTTCGGCATCCGTCACTTCAGCAGCGCTAATAATAGCGGGAATATTCAGGTAACTGTCAATGGAAGGCGCCGGCCCAATACAAACGGATTCATCCGCTAAACGAACGTGCTTTAAGTCGCGGTCCGCCTCCGAATGAACGGCAACGACTTTGATACCCAACTCTCTACAAGCGCGCAATATGCGCAGTGCAATTTCGCCGCGATTGGCGATTACGATCTTATCGAACATGACTTTCCCGTCCAGATGTTATTCAATGATGAACAGGGGTTGACCGTATTCCACCGGTTCCGCATTTTCCACCATAATCTTGGTGACTGTACCGCTTTTATCTGCTTCGATCTGATTAAGGATTTTCATCGCTTCGATGATACACAAGGTATCGCCTTGCATGACAGAGTGACCGACTTCTACAAACGCTTTTGCACCGGGCGATGCCGACCGGTAAAAGGTACCAACCATCGGCGATTTTACGATATGTCCGGTGATAACTTCTTCCGCGGCAGGCGCAACGGAAACCGAAGTCGCACCCTGCATAACGGGCGCTATCGATTGAGGCGCGTAAGCCATTGGCGCAGGCGCTGAAGAATACCGGTTGATCCGGATAGACTCTTCGCCTTCTTTAATTTCCAGCTCGGCTATCCCCGATTCCTCTAAAATTTCGATCAGTTTTTTTATTTTTCTAATGTCCATGATTTGTCTCTTGACTTGTTATTTTCTGATAAGCCGCCTCCAGGGCGAGCTCGTATCCTTTAGCACCCAAACCGCAGATAACGCCGACAGCGATATCCGACAGATATGAATGCTTTCTGAACGCTTCACGAGCATGTACGTTCGATAAATGAACTTCTATGAAAGGTATGCGAGTTGCCAGTAACGCATCACGAAGTGCAATACTAGTATGCGTAAATGCCGCCGGATTGATAATAATGAAATCGACTTTAGCGTGGAAAGCTTGGTGAATATGCTCCACGATTTCATGTTCGGCATTGTTTTGGTGAAAATTCAACTGAATACCAAATCCGGCAGCCCTCTCTTCTAAGCAAAATTTAATGTCGGATAAAGTTTGAGTACCGTAATGGCTAGGCTCGCGCAGACCTAATAAGTTCAAATTGGGTCCGTTTAGTACCGTTATTGTCGCCATGACCACACTGGTTTAAATTGAGATGAATTTTAGCCGTTAATTGTGCCTAAATTGTCTGATATTGTCCAGATTTTAGCGTATTTAAAGAAAAACATCGCTCAGCCGGAGACTAAACCGCTAAAAAGAAACACATTGTTTCCCAGCTTATGATATGAAAAGCGCGGCGATATTGTTACCATTACGAGTTAAGTAAAATGCCGCAAGATAAGTTTTAAGCTTCATCACACGTTTATACGCCGATACAGCAGATTATTTATCGATTCGGATTCGCGAGTTTTATCTATCGCTTATTTAGGGTTAGTATTATCACCGACTCCCCTTTGGAAAAGAAGATGCCACATAGAAATTTTAAGAAAAGCACACCTCGTCCAACCATCTGCTCTTTGCCCGAACTAGGGATGGATGAAGAACAATTAACAGCCGATTTTAAGCGCTATTACGGACATCGTTTGGGACGAGACGAAAATTGCAAATCGCTGCATTACGCCTACGAAGCTTTGTCGTTAGCGGTCAGCGACCGATTAATCGAGCGCTGGAAAAAAACCTATAACGCCTATAAAGAGCAGGATTGCAAAAGAGCTTGCTATCTGTCGATGGAATTCTTAATGGGTCGCACACTCAGTAACGCCATGATTAATATGGGTCTAACCGATGTCGCCACCAAAGCCATGCACGATCTCGGTCTCGAGATGGAAGAGTTAGTCGATAGCGAATACGATGCCGGTTTGGGCAATGGCGGTTTAGGGCGATTAGCTGCTTGCTTCATCGATAGCTGTGCAACCTTAGGTCTACCGGTAACCGGTTACGGCTTGCGTTATGAATACGGTATGTTTTCACAGTTGATCATTAACGGAGAACAGATAGAAAAGCCAGACCATTGGCTACGGAACGGAAATGTTTGGGAAATCGAACGCTTCGAATACAAACAAGTCATAAAATTCGGCGGACGAACAGAAACTCATATCGACGAACGCGGCAAAAAACGGGTTTGCTGGGTCGATACTCACGATGTGCTCGCCGTGCCTTACGACACACCGGTTCCCGGATTCCGTAACAACACCGTCAACACTTTAAGGCTATGGAAAGCCACCGCGACTGAAGAATTCGATTTACAAGAATTCAATGAAGGCGATTATGCCGAAGCGGTTGCAGCAAAAAACGGCGCGGAAAATATCACCATGGTTTTATATCCGAACGATGCCAGCGAAAACGGCAAAGTTCTCCGATTGAAACAGCAATATTTACTTGCGTCGGCTAGCTTGCAGGATGTTCTGGGAATCTGGGTCGGACGCCACGGTCACGACTTTACCGATTTCGCCGCAAAAAATTGCTTCCAACTCAACGATACCCATCCTAGCATCGCAGTAGCCGAACTTATGCGCTTGTTAATGGATATCTACGGATTAGACTGGGATGAAGCCTGGAAAATCACCAGCAACACAATGGCTTATACCAATCACACCTTATTGCCGGAAGCATTGGAACGATGGTCGGTTAACTTATTCAAACAACTTCTGCCAAGATTGATGGAGATTATTTTCGACATCAACGCGCATTTCCTCGCAGAAGTCTCCGCCCACTGGCCCGGCGACAAAGATCGTTTGACGCGCATGTCTTTAATCGAAGAAGGCCACGAACAACACGTTAGAATGGCCTACCTTGCCATCGTCGGAAGTTATTCGGTCAACGGTGTTGCTGCGTTGCATTCTAAATTGCTGCAACAAGGGCTTTTCCGTGACTTTTACGAACTTTGGCCGCAAAAATTCAACAATAAAACCAACGGCGTTACCCCCAGACGCTGGTTAGCGTCATGCAATCCCGAGCTGGCTAAATTAATAACGGAAACCATCGGCGACGGCTGGTTAAATGATTTATCGTTATTAAAAAAACTGGTTCCTTACGCAGAAAACAAAACGTTCCGCAAACGGTGGCAAAAAATCCGGTTAAATGCAAAGCAGCGCTTAATTGAATTTAAAAAACAAGAAAACGGAATAAATTTGAACGCAAATGCCTTATTCGACGTTCAAGTTAAACGAATTCACGAATATAAACGCCAACTGCTGAATGTATTACATGTAATACATCTTTACGATCGCATTAAACGCGGCGACACCGCTCATTGGACGGATCGTTGCGTATTAATCGGAGGAAAAGCGGCGCCTGGCTATTACATGGCAAAAAAAATCATCAAGTTAATCAATAATGTCGGAGCCGTCATCAACAACGACCCCGAGGTCGGCGATAAATTGAAACTTATTTTTCTGCCCAATTACCGGGTTTCCGCGATGGAAATTATCTGTCCGGGCGCCGACCTTTCGGAACAGATTTCGACGGCCGGAAAAGAAGCCTCCGGTACCGGTAACATGAAATTCATGATGAACGGCGCATTGACTATCGGCACGCTGGATGGCGCGAATATCGAAATTCGCGAAGAAGTCGGCGATGAGAATTTCTTCCTCTTCGGTTTAACGGAAGATCAAGTGGAGTCTACCCGCCACACTTACGACCCTGCCGGAATTATCGAACAAGACGAAGATTTAAAACGCGTGTTGCATCTATTGGAATGGGGGCATTTTAACCAATTCGAACCGGGTATTTTCGATGCATTGATCGGTTCGATGAAGAGTCCGCACGATCCATGGATGACGATTGCCGATTTTAGAAGTTTTGTGGAAGCTCAAAAAAGAGTTGAAACCGTTTACCGCGACCAAGAGCTTTGGACACGCATGAGCATTCTCAATTGTGCGGCCAGCGGAAAGTTTTCAACCGATCGTACGATAACAGAATATAACGACGAAATCTGGAAGCTTACGCCTGTGAAAGTAGAAAATATTGCGTGTGAATAAAGCTGAAGTACGCGCTAATAAATCCTTACTGCTATCATCAACAAACAACCACTTATTAAAATAAGTGGTTGTTTTTATGTTTTTTAATATAGTTTCTTGTTTTAATCCTTAAGAATCGCCCAAGTAGATTGATTATATTCATATACTCATAGGGAGCGCTTGGTTATGAAACCGAGCTGCAAACTAAATCAATCATTTACTGTTCGTTTTGAGTTCATTTAAGAACTTCACCGGATATTTTCATAGCAAACACTTCTTATTCTCAATATAACTTAAATAGCTTAAAAGCTTAATGAAACAAACGTTAGTTTCATCAACGCATTTTCTTGTGTTGAATTTATCGAGCAACAGCAAAAAAATAGGGATTTGAAGCATTTATTCTTCGCTTACGCTTCACTCATGGAGCGCTTTTTGTTATTTATTTTTATCTCCATCGAATGATTACTGACATTTTGAATTCAAAAATGTTAGCGTACATCATGGACTTTACCCGGAATTAAGCGCCATTCAAGGTTGCTTCACTGGTCTTACCTAAAAAATAATTTTTTTGAACTATTATTAACCAACAGGTTGGTCTCTACCTAAAAAAGAATTTGAAAATACCAGCGTGTCGATAACTAATAACGAGTTGACTCATGGAATGATTAAACCGAATTAACTCTACCGATAACGAAAGGAGTATTCATGCCAGAACAGAAGTTGAACGCTAAACACGATTACATCGAACGCGTGGTGCCGTTTTTAGCAGACGACGGGATGCCGCTGAACCTGATAAACGTTCGCGGACAAAATCCCCCAAGCAAGTGCCCTGTTCTTCTTGTCCACGGCGCAGGCGTTAGAGCCAACATTTTTAGAGCGCCTGTCCATGAAACCATTGTCGATAGACTTATCGCTGAAGGATATGACGTCTGGCTGGAAAACTGGCGCGCATCCATCGACTTCCCACCTAATCGATGGACGCTAGACCAAGCAGCTTTATACGACCATCCGCAAGCCGTCAAAAAGCTCATCTCCGAGACGGGCAGTCAAGCAATTAAAGCCATTATCCATTGCCAAGGTTCAACCAGCTTTACGATGTCAGCTTGCGCAGGCTTAATACCGGAAGTGTCAACTATTATCAGTAATGCCGTATCGATCACTCCGATTGTTCCGCTTTGGTCCAAATTCAAATTGAATTGTTTATTACCGTTAGTCGAATTCGCTACCCAATACCTAAATCCGCACTGGGGTGTAGAAGCGCCCTCACTCATTGCAAAATTCATTACCTTAGTTGTTAATTTAACGCATCATGAGTGCAATAACGCGGTTTGTAAACAAGTCAGCTTTACTTACGGCAGCGGTTTTCCGGCCCTCTGGAGCCATGAAAACTTAAACGACGAAACCCATGAATGGTTAAAAGAAGAGTTTAAGGCCGTTCCTTTGACATTTTTCGATCAAATTACCCGCTGTGTAAAACACGGTCATCTAATTTCCGTGCTAGGTTTTCCCGAACTTCCTGCCGACTTTATCGCATCGCCGCCGAAAACCAATGCCCGATTCGCCTTTTTCGCCGGACAAAATAACCGTTGCTTTCTGCCTCAAAGCCAGATTAACGCCTTTAACTACTTTGCAAGTATAAGAAAGGATTACCATTCATTGCATGTCATCCCAAATTACGGTCACTTGGATGTATTTATGGGGAAAAATGCTGCGAAAGATACTTTCCCGCTGATATTAGAAGCGCTCGAAAAATAATCGTTCGGATAAAAAAAATAACTACTTAAGAGGAATCAAACATGTTTGGTTTACCAAAACGAATACAGGACTATGTCGGCCGGTTTGCTTTAGTTGACGGAATTCCTTTTAAACTTCCGGTTTCCGCAAAAAACTCACCGGCAATGATGGCGCTATTTCCGATCAACCTGGAAAAAGCTAAACAATTTCTACCCGCGACCGGCATTCATCCGTTTAGATTATGGAATACCGGACTGCTAGTTGTAACGGTAATCGATTATCGAGATACGCCGATCGGTAAATATATTGAGTACAGCATTGCGATAGCTTGTACGCACGGATCGAAACCCGCGCCAAGATTATTACCTGCCATTTTTCAAAAGTTTTTCAAAATCGGTCAATATGTTATCGATTTACCGGTTTCGTCCGAGATTTCCGTTAAGGGCGGTAAAGGCATTTGGGGCATGCCGAAGCATCAAGGTCATCTGAACTTTATCATCGAAGACAACAAAGTAAGTAGTCAATATGATTTGGACGGTAAGCTGGTTACTTATTTAGAGATAGAGCCCCCAAAAAAGGCCTGGATTCCGGTCAAGATAAGAGCATCTAATTATTGTTCGTATCGCGGCATGTTGATGAAGTCGGATATTCTGTTAGATACGAAATTCGGCATCAATGTATTGAAAAATGCAAAAGCCCGCTTTGTCATCGGCGAACATCCCAGATTGCAAGCGCTGAAAGACCTTGAAATCGGCGATCCGCTTGCAGCCATGTTTCTTCCCTCGATAACCGGAACGTTGGACGACCACATCGAATGCTGGTTTCTGGATTTGGATCAACTGCCGAAAACTGCACCGGAAGGCTTCGAGTCCGTCTTTAATCTCGGTTTAAGTGAAGAATGGCTCTCGCCTCCAAATGCACCCATTCCACCCAAATGAATTCAATTGCGTCATTAACAAAATAAAGGTGTCAAATGGCCGAAAAAGCGCATAAACCGCAGGGAGCCGTCACTCGCAATTCAAAAGATGCCATCAAACGCGCCTTGATTATTCCCGGAGGCGGTTTGCGATTATCTTACGCCGCTGGCGCTATTGCCGAAATTTTTGCGCGAAATATCGAATTCGATTATATGGACGGCACTTCCGGCGGTTCGTTGAATCTAGCCATGCTGCTTTCCGGCTTGACCATTGACGATATTTGCGAGCGCTGGAAATCCTTGAAGATTTTCGATACTGTGTCATTACCCTCTATTTCGGATTTTTTACATCACGGCTTTGTAGCCGCAGGCGACTCGGATTCATTCCGCCAAAAAGTTTTTCCGCATCTAGGCATCGATTTTGACAAGATTCGTTCAGCCACCGGCGTTGAAGCGACGTTTAATGTCTGTAATTTCGATAACAAAATGAATGAAGTCATTGCTCATACGGACATGACGGAAGATTTCTTAGTCGCCGGAATGTCGTTGCCGGGCGCCTTACCTCCCGTTGTCATAAACGGTGTCACCTATCTCGACTCGGGATTTATTCAAGACGCCAACCTTATCGACACCGTCAAACGCGGCGCTAATGAACTATGGCTGATTTGGGTGATGGGCAATACCCCGGACTACCGCAGCGGACTGCTTAACGCTTATGTTCAGATGCTGGAAATGAGCGCGAACGGAGCATTAATTAAAGATATTCAAACCATTGGAGAAATAAACTCTCGCATTAAAAACGGTGAAACCGTCTACGGACATCGACAACCTATCGTTCTTCATCTGATCAAACCTTCTCATCCTTTACCCTTAGATTCTGCACTTTATTTCGGAAAAATCACCAATGCCCAATTGATAGAAATGGGTCGTTCAGATGCGCAGCGCTATTTTAATAACTTTAACCAGGAGGGGGTTCCCTTGGAACCTTATATCTTAAAAATGACTACACCAAATCCAGGCATTACTTTTAAAGAAACGATGGCAGGCGATTTTTCGTTATCTGCCACCGATCCTGCAACCGGAAAAGATCAGGGCAAACACGCCGGAACCGAATTAGCCATGCATGCTGTCGTCGTGATCGACGACATCGATAAATTTATCGCTGAAGCCGAACATCCAGGGCATTTATCCGGCACTATCGACTTCAAACCCTTAGGCATGGGCATTGTGGCGAACACCGGCGTGTTTAATTTGTTCAATCCAACGGACGATCCTAAACTCAAATTGATGGTTTACGAACTGGCCTTCGAACACAAGGGTGAAGCTTATTACTTAGCGGGCAAAAAAGAAGTTCGCGAAAATCACGGTTTACAACTCTGGCCGGAAACGACAACCTTATATACCCAACTGCACAAAGGCACAGACAAAACCGGACCGGTTGTCGGCGCGGGTATTTTAACGTTGGATGTCGTCGATCTGATTCGTTTGGTATCGACTATTACCGTCACCCATGCGGATTCGAATACCGACAAAATAATGACGATCGGCAAATTCGGACAATTTTTCTTAGGGGAGCTTTGGGATTCGTATGCCAAGCATGTCATTTAACATTGCATAATCAATAATAAGAATAAATTTGCAGGGAGAAATAATATGGCTATCACGTATGATTACCAAGCAATTGTGATCGGTAGCGGATTCGGCGGATCGATCAATACCTGCCGTTTGGCGAAAAAATGGCCGGGAAAAGTGCTCCTGTTAGAACGCGGCAAACGCTATCCTAAGGGATCGTTTCCGCGTTCACCGCACGATTTTGCCGATAAATTTTTTTGGAATGTAAAGATTGAAGATGGTCGAAGTAAACCGAAAAAAATTGCCGATCGAAACGAAAGCCACGGTTTGTTCGACATTCGCAATTTCGAACATATCGATGCCTTGGTCTGTGCCGGTTTGGGCGGCGGGTCGCTGATTTACGCCAATGTCTTCTTGCAGCCGCCGGAGGAAGTATTCGACGAGAATTGGCCGGCGACCTGTAAAAAATCAGTGCTGCAACCGTATTATGAAGTCGCCAAAAGCGTACTCGGCGCTAGGCCTATTCCTGCCAACAAAGGCGGCGACGATCCACGGCGCATCATCCGCACCGAACGCTTCAAGGAGTTCGCACAATCGGAAAACACGCAATCGGAATTGGTGGACATCAATGTGTTCTTCGGCAACGATTTCGACAATCCTTTGGAAATCGGCGTTCAAGATAAGAACCGCTATGGCGCAATCCAAACTTCGTGCGTCTATTGCGGGGAATGCGATGTCGGCTGTAATACGCATTCGAAAAATACTTTAGATTTAAATTATCTGTTTGCAGCTGAAAATCGTTACCAAGCCGCCATCAAAACGGAAATGCTTGTAGAAAAGATTGTCCCCGTTGATAAAGACGGCAACGACAGCCCAGAGGCGACCGGTAAATTCGGCTTTAAGGTCTACTGGTGGGATTTGAACGACAATAAAAAACCATGCAGCGCGATCACGCAGCGTGTTGTGGTCTCCGCAGGTTCTTTAGGAAGCACCGAGCTGTTGATGCGCTGCCGCGATGTTTACAAGACCTTGCCGAACATCAGCGACAACCTAGGTAAGCATTTTTCGGGTAACGGCGATTTTCTTTCATTCGTGGTTCAAGGCGATAAGGAAGTCAACCCCAATTACGGCCCGGTGATCACACAGCGGACCGATTTCAACTTGTTCAAAGATTTCAACCGCCAACACGCTTTTGTGCTGGAAGACGCCAGCTATCCGAATTTTGCTGCTTGGTACATTAACGCCCTGCCCGGCACATCTCATCTTCAGGCATTCTTTAATGCCGTCAAACAATGGGTAATGCATCTTTTCAGCGGTAATAGCACTGGACAAATCGGCTATTTTTTCAGGTCATTACTGCAAGGCGACCCTAATTTCTACAGCAGCGTCTTGCTATGCATGGGCATCGACAACAGCAACGGCGTCATGCAACTGAATGACAAAGGCTTTTTGAACATCAAGTGGCCGATAGACGAAAATATGCCGCTGTACAACAAAATTCTGGAGATAGGGCATCGATTTAAAGCATGGTCGAAAGCCAAAGCGTTTATTCCACTGCCGAATTGGCTGGTGCGAAACAATATCACCGTACATTCCTTAGGCGGCTGCCGGATTGCGGACGATCCCAGTAATGGTGTAACCAGCGCCGATCTGAAAACTTTCGGACAAGTTTTCGGCTATCAAGGACTTTATGTGGCCGACGGCTCCATATTGCCGACGTCAGTGGGGGCTAATCCTATAGCAACTATTTCGGCGATGTCGGAGCGGGTTGCTGAAGGTATTACCGGCATTAAACCGGATGCGGATTTGTAAATTTTAATCGGCTATTTCATTAAAAATAGATATGAGGGTTACTGCTTGCCGACCGATAGAGTTTAATCTTTTTTGGTCAAGTAACCCTCGCGTTTTAAGCTTTTACAACGGCAATAGTTAATTACATCACTGCAAAAAAGAAGCTTAAAACGTTATTTTTTCATCAACGCTAATGCTTCTTCTACAAGTTTTACGGCTTTGTCAAAATCGCCGTCATTAACCGCTTTTTTTGCAGCTTTAAATCGAGGAGCTACTTTCTGTAATTTGGGTGAATTACCTTTCATGCCCTTTTCTTTTACTAAGGTCGACGCTTCTTCGGCAGCTGCAACAAATCCGGTAGAATCGGCCTGATGCCCGGCTTGAATCATTTTTTCAGAAAGCGTTATTAAGCCGGAAAAGTCTTCGTTCATGGGTTCGCCCGCCGCATAAACTAGGCTCGATGAAAACAAAGCCAGCAACAGAACAACCCACAGTTTTTTAAAATTCATTCAGTTTCCTCTTGGATAATTTGCCTGTAGGCAAAAAAATATAAAAGCGTTTTGTGAATATCCCTATATACGCAAGTCCAAGAAGCACTATATCCAATATGCCGTCGGTTTGATTTGATTCAAATCAAAGAACAAATAGTTAAGAAATTATTAATTTAAAATAGATTCGTCGACTTGACTGATGACACCGCTGGAAGCAAGTTCCAAGCCTTGTTTGTAACAGGTATTCGCTTGATGTTCGTCGCCTTTAACGGTATACAACTCGCCTAATAACCGATAGGCTTGTACGGTGGGATCGATAGCGATGCTTTGGGTAAGATAGTTTTCGGATTTTTCGTAATCCTGGCATTTAAAGCTCAATTTCCCCAGAATATTCAACAGTACGACATCGTTTTTATGATGCGGATACCAAACTTCGGCAACTTCCAATTGTTTGGAAGCATCGGTGGATTTTAGATTTCCATAAAGAAGCAATAATGTTTCATCCCAGTTAATCGTTAAAACTTCAACAAGTTCATTTTCAATCTCGCTACTCGATCCGGCCTCTATCATCGCGGCAAAATAGACCGCCGCAACCACCGGATTTTTTTTGATATGCACCGGAATTTCGGTCCACAGCAGCCTAAGTTCGTTAAGACTGCCTTTTTTAATTGTTTGTTTAAGCAAGCCGCTGAAGGCATCGATTTCTAGTTTTTTAATGTCCTCTTCAATCAAAATCTTATTTTTATTCAAGGACGGCAAAATTTTTCGTAAACCTTGCCAATCGCCTAAATGTTGATAAGTTTGATGCATCAGTTTTAATACACTGGCATGCGTGGAATCGATTGAATGTAGTTTTGTTAAAGTTTCCAGCGCCTTATCGAATTGATTCGCTGAAAAATGCAGTTCGGCTTGAGTTAAACCGATCGCCACATCCGAACCCGGTGACTGTACGGCGGCTTTTTTGAGATATTCGTCCCGCTTATCATAAGCACCTCGAGATTGCGCCGCTTTCGCAGCAGTCAAGTAATGAATTAATGGCGCACCGCTATGCGAAGCGTGCTTAATCAAAACTTTTTCTGCATGCTCCCATTTGCCTTCCGCAGAACCAACTAATCCGGCGACCAAAGCTTCTTGGGACCGGTTAAATTTAATGTTACGGCTTCGATTTTTAAGTTGCCAAGGCAACCTTATCAACCAACCCAAAAAGTTGAAGAAAATATACAGTACATAAAAAGTAATTATCAGGCCGACTAAGAAGACAATCAGCGATGTTTCCAAAGACCAATTACCAATGCCTATCAAAACATAGCCCGGATTTTCAAAAGACCCCAGCCATTCTTTAACAAAAAATAATGCCGCTATCGTAATGAGCAATGAACCTAGGAAAAATATCCAGTTTTTCATGATGCGCTCACTCCGGCTGTTTTTGATCGGGAGCTTGCGGCGCCTGAATTGAATCCGATGAGTTTGACGGCTCTGCAGGTTGTTTCAATGCATCCGTCTCTGATTTCTGAGTGTCCTTCAATTCCGATGCACTTTCTTCCGGTGTTTGCAGCGCTTTATCGGTTTCAATTCTCAATTTGGTTACATCGCGAAGCATTTTCAACGACAAACTAATATCGGGAAATTGCGTACGTAAATTTATACCTTGCAAACGCGTTAACTCAGCTTGGAAGCTCTCGGTAACACCGTTTTTATTAAAGTGTTTTTCAATCCACGACTTGATGTCGGCTAAACCGGTTTGATATAACGCATCGTTTTCCTGCACTAAAGCAATTTTAACCAATTCGAGTTTAACTCTAAGTTGCTCGCGTATAAATTCAGCCTGTTCCTCAGACAAGATCTCTTTTATTGGCTGATCGGAACGCTTAATCGTAACAATCCCTTCCAGTTCTTCAATAGCCGTGTTAAGCAACTCGTTATTATCCTCGCTTATAGCACTCGATTTTTCGGCTTCTTCGGGCTTTGTCAGCGGCTTACCAGTATAAGGCAGTAGTAAAGACAACTTTGCCGTTTCACCGGCTAACGTTTGCAAAGCGGAATAAATACCGACGATATCGGGTTCTTTAATATCTTTGATTTGTGCAATTTCCTTTGCAATTTGTTCGCGAATTTTTATAGTTCCCGTATCGCCGCTTTCGCGTAGTCGTTGGTCGGCTGCTTCTAATGCCTCTTTAGTGGTATTAACATCGCCGACTAAATGCAATCTTTCATTCGCTATACTTAAAAGGTATTCGGCATCTGCAATTAGCCAATCGCCGCGGGTTTTACCGAGTTGCCGCTGCACTTGCAGCACTTTGTCGCTCAATTCTTTACGCGTTGCATCTAATTTTTGCCCATGAAGATCGGAAAAAGTCTCCAAGGTTTTGTTGAAATGCTCTTCTTTTCCAGAGATTTCGGATTGCAAGGCGGATATTTGCTTTTGTATTGCGGTTAATTGACCTTGATAATCGTTGATTTGCCGCGAAAGTTCGCTTTTAACCTCCCCGCCCAAACCTTCTTGCTTATCGCGCAATTGACTAAAAAAATAAAATCCGGCTCCTGCCAATCCTACAATCAGTAAAAGAATAATCACGGCAAACAATAACCCGCTCTTCGACCGGCGCACAGGTTTCGGACTGTCAATTGTTCGGCTAATTTCAGCCAATTCTGGTTCAGGTTGCTCGTTTAATTCAGCCACATTATTCCCCGTTGTATACCGCTATTGCTGCCTCAAGAATGGCCTCGTCCGAGGGGCATTCAGCCACACTTATCCGCTTAAATCCTATTTCGGCAGCAAACCTTTCAATTCTTTGGCTTACGACCACTAACGCTGTCGTAACCAGTTTTTTATTATAATTTTTACCTAACATGTCGACCAAATTATGCAACGATTCGGAGCTGGTGATGATAATCACATCCAATTTATCATGATCGATCAGTTTCATTAATTCAGAACAATCGACATCCGGTATAACCCGTTTGTAAACCTCCCAATAATTCACAGATGCGCCGCGTTGACGAAGCACATTAGCAAGTTCTTCACGCCCGCCCTGCCCTTTAATAATCAATATATCAGCGCCATGTACGACATGCATCTCCGGCATGGCAAGCAACGCTTCGCTGTCGAAGCCTGCGGTCGGCAATAAATCGACCACTAAACCGGCAGTTTGTAACGTTTTTGCCGTTGCTTTACCAATCGAAGCGATTGACGTCGATTTAAACCCGCCTATTTTGCCACCATTCGCTTTAAGCGCAAAATTTACTGCATTAGTACTGGTAAAAATAAGCAATTGATAATCGGACAACGGCTTTAGGGGATAAGTTGCCGAAGGGATTTTATCGGATGAGTTTACTGAGGAATTAACGAGCTCTACAATTTCAAGGGTTGGAAAGCGAACCGCTGTCCCTCCCTGCTGCTGAATGAGTTGACATAACTTTTCCGCTTGATGAGCGGGGCGTGTAACGAGAACATGCGCTCCATGCAAGCCAAGATTCACGCGTATAGCGCCTGTAGTACCTTATCGGCGCCTTGTGACAATAAATCTTCCGCGATTGTTTTACCGATCAGCTCGGCATCATCGAACTTACCGCCAGCTTCACTGCGGAATAAAGTAAAGCCGTCCGGACTGCCGACCAATCCGCGCATAAAAATTTGCTGATCGATAATCTCAGCAAAACCGGCTATGGGTACTTGGCAACCGCCGTTTAACCGGGCATTCATTGCCCGCTCCGAACTAACGCAAAGACCAGTGACATTATCATGCAACTGGCTTAGCAACTCATTGATTTCTTTGTCATCAATCCGGCTTTCGATGCCGATAGCGCCTTGGCCGATGGCTGGTAAGCTGATACTCGTATCGAGCCGTTGGGTAATCCGCTCGGCTAAACCCAATCGCTTCAAACCGGCAGAAGCCAAAATGATGGCGTCGTATTCGCCCGCATCCAATTTCGCTAGACGAGTATTGACATTCCCGCGCAGGGTTAAAATTTCCGCATCAGGATATAAGGCCTTGATCTGACATTGCCGACGCAAACTGGACGTGCCTATTCTTGCATTAGTTGGCAAATCCGTTAATGCGGCATAACGGTTGGAAACAAACGCATCCGTAGGATCTTCCCGGCTCAAAATAGCGCCTAAATGCAGCCCTTCCGGGAATTCGACAGGCACATCTTTCATGGAATGCACAGCAATATCAGCCGTCCCTTCCAACATTCCGACTTCAAGTTCCTTGACAAACAGACCCTTGCCGCCGATTTTGGCGAGCGGCGCATCCAGGATTTTGTCGCCTTGAGTCGTCATAAGCACCAGTTCGGTTTTAATGCCGGGAAACGTCGTTTCCAGCAAATGAGCGACATGCTCGGCTTGCCATAAGGCTAAAGGGCTTTTACGGGAGGCGATGCGAATAGTTTTTGTTGCCAAGGTTTTCTTATCCTATTTTTCAGTTTCAAAACACGTCGATTGTGGAAATTATTAAGACTATGTAATGAATTAAACTGTAATTTTTACCTTTCGATTATCCATCTCGGTAAATTGCTTTGCCGCCTTTTTCAAACGGTCATTTACCGCAGCCCAATCGTCTGTTTTCGGTGGATACTCTACCAGAATAATATCAACGGACGCATTATCCAATTGTCGCAAGGCATTATACAGATCATGACCATAGGATTTTGAATCGGCTGACATGATAATAATGTGGGTATTAACAGAAGTTTGCAGCTCTTTTTTAAAAGTCAGGACTCCAAACTTATAGTTGCCTTGATAAACTTGACCTGCAAGAATCTCTTTAATCTGTTCGATTGAGCATAACAGCGTGTGCGCATCCGGTGCATAATGCAATTCCATTGCCCCCGGCGCATGGATTTTTTCCCTATCATTTGGTAATTCCAGCGATATTTGCAAAACCGCTTCGATTTCTGTTTGACTGATTTGACCCGGTCTCAGTAAGCGAGGTTCCAAACCGCTTAAATCCACAATAGTCGATTCCAAACCGACCTGACATGCTCCACCATCAAGTATCATATCGACTTTATCGCCCAATTCTTCTTCAACATGACTGGCTTGGGTAGGGCTGATTCTGCAAAAACGATTTGCAGAGGGCGCTGCGATTCCTCCACCGAATACCCGTAACAGGCTTAAAGCAACAGGATGGTTGGGGACGCGTAAGGCGACTGTATTTTGCCCCCCGGTGACTTCCATTGGCACATCAGGCTGCTTTTTTAAAACAATCGTTAACGACCCAGGCCAGAAATGTTCAGCCAGTTTCCAAGCCGATTCAGGAATATCAATCGCCCAATCTTCCAGAGCAGATTTATCCGGAATATGAACAATGAGAGGATGGTCGGCAGGACGGCCTTTAGCGGTAAAGATCCGCTTTACCGCCTCTGGATTCAGGGCATCTGCACCTAAGCCGTAGACTGTTTCGGTCGGCAAGCCGACAAGTCGGCCTTGCTTCAACAGCTCAACCGCTTTTTGTATAGCTTGCTCGTCGGCGAAAACTGGAACCATGCTGAAAAAATCAGCCGTTCGGATCGATTTCAATCAACACTTCATCCGGATTAGCCGGTTCGCCTTTAACAATATGAACGGCCTTAACAACGCCGTTAATAGGCGCGGTAATTTCAGTTTCCATTTTCATGGCTTCGGTCACCATAACCGCTTGACCTGCTGGGACTTGCTGACCGACTTTGACTAAGACCTCCAGCACATTGCAGGGCATACTGACAAACACATCGCCCGGTTCGGTCGGTTTACGCCGTTTGCTGGCGATTGTGCTCTTCACCGCACCTTGCATGCCGCCGTCGAGGACAATTTCATCCAAGGTTTCGACCACGATTTCTTCCGGTACACCGTCCACCATGAAATAAAAATGGCGCAACATCTGGTTTTTTGGCCCGGCGCCCGTCACTTTAATGTGGTAACTCTCGCCGTGTAACGCGACGTTAAACTCGGTCGGCGCTTTCTTTAAGTGATCATCCGCCCTTGATTCAACTTCCAAAGGCTCCGCGACTAAACTTCCGCTCGAGCGTTGTTCCAGAAATAATTTACCTACTTCGGGGAACATCGCATAACTCAGCACATCTTCATCGTTTAGTGCGAGTTCGCCTATTTCGCTGCGCAGTTTATCCAATTCCGGCTTAATCAAATCGGCGGGGCGGCAATCCATCACCTCTTCCTTACCGATAGCCTTTTTTTGCAAATCCACATTAACAGCAGCCGGGGGTTTGCCGTATCCGCCTTGAAGATAGCGTTTAACTTCGTTGGTGATGGTTTCGTAGCGTTTACCGGTTAGCACATTCAGTACCGCCTGCGTACCGACGATTTGCGACGTCGGCGTTACCAAAGGCGGGTAACCCAAATCTTTACGGACAGCGGGAATTTCATTATAAACTTCACCGATTCGATCCAGCGCATTACGTTCTTTCAACTGATTGGCCAAATTGGAAATCATGCCGCCCGGCACTTGAAAGATATGCACTTGCGTATCGATACCGGTAAACCCGCTTTCATAACGGCGGTATTTTTCCTGACTTCGGCAAAATAGCTATTGGCGGTTTGCAACTTGTCTAAATCCGCCGGTATCAAATTCCGCACCTTTCAGGGCTATGACTTGGGCTTCCGTCGGCGGATGACTGGTGCCGCCCGACCACGACGACAAGGCCGTATCGATATGACGGCAACCGGCTTCGATAGCCTTCAATTGGCACATTTCCGCCAATCCTGACGTAGCATGACAATGTAAATGCAGAGGCAAATCGACGGCATCTTTTAAGGCTTTAACCAACTCACTCGTCGCATAAGGCGTTAACAACCCGGCCATATCTTTGATGGCGATGGAATCGCATCCCAGTTTTACGAGTTCTTTGCCCAAAGTGACAAAACTATTCACGTCGTGTACCGGACTGGTGGTATAGCAGATCGTACCTTGCGCATGTTTACCGCTTTCTTTGGCAGCTTCGATAGCTGTGCTTAAATTTCTGACGTCGTTCAAAGCATCGAATATACGGAAAACATCCATGCCATTTTCTGCGGCTTTATGGATAAACGCACGGACGACATCGTCCGAATAATGCCGGTAGCCTAACAAGTTTTGCCCGCGAACCAGCATTTGCAAGCGGGTTTTAGGTAAAGCCGCTTTAAGTTTACTCAAGCGTTCCCACGGATCTTCTTTCAGAAACCTGAGACACGCATCGAATGTTGCCCCGCCCCAGCATTCCAACGACCAATAGCCGATATCGTCCAATATGGCGCAACCCGGTAACATATCCTCAGTGCGAAGACGCGTGGCTATCAGCGATTGATGGGCATCGCGTAAAATAACATCAGTGATCTTAACTTGTTCTTTTCCCATTTCTTACATGTCCGCCTAAGTCGTTTAAAGCCCCGTATGTGCCGCCATCACGGCAGCAATAACACTCGCCAAAACCTCAGGACGAGGCTTGTTGGAGTAATTAATTAATTCAGGGTGTTTCTCGATAAATCCGGTATTGAATTTCGCGGCGCGAAACTCAGGGTGCTGAAGTATTTCAAGATAATAGGGGATCGTCGTCTTGATACCGAACAACCCCATGTCTTTTAAGGCGCGTTCGCCTCGTTTAATGGTGTCTTCCCAAGTGATTGCGCTGACAATCACCTTAGCCAGCATCGAATCGTAGTATGGTGGAATATCGTAACCGGTATAAATTGCGGTGTCGGTGCGAACGCCAGGGCCGCCGGGCGCATAATAGCGCGAAATATGCCCGAAACTGGGTAAAAAGCCATTTTGGGGATCTTCCGCATTAATACGGAATTGGATGGCGTAACCGCGACGGCTTATGTCTTCCTGCTTGCATCGTAGGTGTAACCCTGCGGCGACACGAATTTGCTCTTCCACAATATCGACACCGGTAATGGTCTCGGTAATCGTATGTTCGACTTGCACCCGCGTGTTCATTTCCATGAAATAAAAACGGTCGTTATCGTCTAGTAAGAACTCGACCGTACCGGCATTGGTATAACCGACTGCTTTGGCAGCTAATACCGCCAAACCGCCGATGTATTGCCGCTGCGCTTCTTCCAGTTGCGGTGACGGTGCGATTTCTATCAACTTCTGGTTACGACGCTGAATCGAACAATCCCGTTCGTATAGGTGGATGGTATTGCCGTGATGGTCGGCCAGCACTTGCACTTCAATGTGGCGTGGATTGACGACACATTTTTCCAGAAAAACATCTGCGCTACCGAAGGCTTTAGTGGCTTCCGAGATCACACGATCATAATTCCGCAGCAATTCTTCGGCATTATCGCACCGCCGGATTCCCCTGCCGCCGCCGCCGGAAGTCGCTTTGAGCATAATCGGATAGCCGATCTTTTCGGCAGCCGTTAACGCTTCCTCTACGGTAGCAAGATTTTCCGTACCCGGCGTTACCGGAATACCGGCCGCAATCATCGCCTTCCGGGCTTCGGTTTTATCGCCCATCCGTTGGATAACACTCGGACTGGGACCGATAAAGATCAATCCCCGCTCGTTACACGCTTTCGCAAATTGGGCGTTTTCAGACAGAAAGCCATAGCCGGGATGCACCGCGTCGCAACCGGTTGCTGCCGCTAAATCGACCAAGGCATAAATGTTAAGATAGCCTGCTAACGGTTCGCTACCGATGCAATAAGATTCGTCAGCTTTTTTGACATGCAAGGCATAACGGTCTACCTCGGAGTAGATAGCGACAGAACGGATACCCATTTCGGCGCATGCCCTGATGATGCGAACAGCAATTTCGCCACGATTAGCAATTAATATTTTTCGTAACATAGGCTGACTAAAAAGAAACAGGTTTTTATTCTACCAGAGTTTTAGTAGGTAATTGTTTCCCATTGTTGTACAAAGGATTTTCAAAAATAAACTTACTATTTTCAGGGTTGTTTTGCTAAGATCGCCGGTATGAGGAAGTTTTTCGGAAAACAGCGTTTGAAATTTTATCGAGAAGATCGTTCCTTTTAGTCGTAAAGAAAACGGCTCGAATTGCCGACCGCATAGCGAACCCCATTATTTCTAAGAGTTTTTATCCGCCGATAGTAATTTTTTGAAAAGCAGCACTGCACAATTGGAAATCACTTGTTAAACATTTGATTTCGCTTGTAGCAGGATTAGAAAAACCATACCCACGCGGGCAATTATGAAATCAAACTATATCGAGTTCGCTAAAATAAACGTCAACCGGCTTCCAGTTGATCGGTAACGATCCCCTGAAAAGTCGATTGAAATAGGACATTAATGGTGGCAGCCCGCACCGTGTATATGACCGTGTGTGACTTCTTCTTTTGTCGCCAGCCTTACATTCACGACTTCGATCTCAAAATTAAGCGCTTGTCCTGCCATCGGGTGATTTCCGTCAATAGTAATATCATCACCGTCAATTTTGGTCACAGTTATAACGCTTGAACCGGAATTTACCGCCGCATGAAATTGCATGCCGATCTCAAGTTGATCGATACCGTCGAACATTTCTCTTGAAACAACCTGAATCATATCGTCGCTGAATTCGCCGTAAGCCTCTGCGGGTTCGATACGGATAGTGAATTTATCGCCGACCTCGCGATTATGCAGCGCTTTTTCCAAACCGCTTACAATATTGTTATGACCGTGCAGATAAACCAACGGCTCGCCGCCGTCTGTACTATCGATTTCTTCTCCTTTATCATTAGTTAACACATAATGAATGGAAACAGCTGTGTTATTTGCAATTTGCATGTCCGAACCTTCGTCACGTTAAATTGCGGCATAATACCTTTTTGTTGGTTTTTTGTCTGATTTTTTTATTTAATTCATTGTTATTCATAAAGATACTTAATGGCTCGCTGGCGTCCACCGCAACCTAAATCATCGCCCTATATTACGGAAACAGGCTATCGTAAGTTAGAGGAGGAGGTTCGCATGCTTTGGGAGAGACGCAGCGGCGTTACTCAGGCTTTGACTGCAGCAGCGGCCGAGGGCGACCGGTCCGAAAATGCCGAGTATATTTACCGCAAAAAAGAATTAAGGGAAATCGACCGGCGTATTTTTTATCTTCAAAAGAGATTGCCTTCGCTTAATATTATTTCGTCCTCTCCAGACAATACCGAAAAGGTGTATTTCGGCGCATGGGTGACACTTGAAAACGACGAGGGCGAAGCATTAATCTATCGCATCGTCGGCGGCGATGAAATCGATCCGAAAAAACCTTATATTAGTCTGGATTCACCATTGGCCAAGGCTTTGATGTTGAAGTCTATCGACGATGAAGCGTTGATTACGGTTGATAACAAGCAAACGCGATATTACATCGTTGATATTAAATATGAATAACATGACATTGAGTGCCGGTAAATTTAATGACGCTAAACGCAAAAAAGCAGTTGAATGTGAAGAAATCCCATTCAATACACTCAGGGAGAACGGGATTTAAATGGCTTAACTCCGCGTTTTAGAATAAAGGAGGCTATTCCCAATCCTGTTTATAACGCACCGGCCTTGATTAATAACTCGTAAATATTTGTAGCCAACCGGCGGTATCCCTCATCGTTGGGATGAATTAAATCGGACTTCAAATCATTGTCGCCTAGAATAGACGGCAATGAATCTAAATCGACCAAAAGATCGTTTCGTGCGGCGATAGTTTTATAAAAGGGCGAACTTTCTAACAAAATTAAACCCGGCTCCGGCACACCGGCCAAAACGACTTGAATTCCCCGGCTTTTAGCGGCCGCGATCATTTCATCGAGATTTTTTTCGGTGATTGGTTTGGGGATTTTCTTTAGAAGATCGTTCCCGCCATGTATCAATATGAGTAATTTCGGTTGATATTCGTCGAGCAACACCGGCAATCTTTTCAAACCGTCGGCGCTGATTTCGCCGGGTACACCCTCATTGATCACTTCCCGTCGGCTAAGTTGGGCTAAGACATGAGGATAATCATGCTCACTTGAAGCGCCGGTGCCGTAGGTTAAACTGTCGCCGAAAGCCAGAATAACCGCATCGCCGGGAAGTTTGTCTACACTTTTTTGCGGCTTACTACAGCCGCAAAATAAAAAGATGAGTCCTATTATATAAAATCTAACCATGATTAAAATGGATCGAAATCTGAGAATTTCAGTAGCTTAAGTTTTGAGTCCTTTTTAAGCCTTGGACAGCGCTTCGCGTTGTTTTTCGAGTAATTGGTTAATTCCGAAACTGGCTAATTCCAGCATCTGATTGAGTTCTTCTTTCCTGAAAGCGTGACCTTCCGCCGTTCCTTGCAATTCGATAAAAGAAAATGCATCGTTCATGACGACGTTCATATCGGTCTCGGCTTGGCTGTCCTCGGGATAATCTAAATCCAAAATAGGTACGCCTTTGTAAATACCGACCGAAACCGACGCCACTTGCCCGTGAATCGGATTGGTTTTAATCTGTTTGTTTTGCATCATACGCTTGATCGCGAGCGACAACGCCACAAATCCACCGGTGATCGACGCGGTGCGCGTACCGCCGTCGGCCTGAAGTACATCGCAATCGATAGTTATCGTATTTTCGCCGAGCGCTCTCATATCGACCGCGGCGCGTAGAGATCGTCCAATTAAACGCTGAATTTCCATCGTTCGCCCGCCTTGCTTACCTTGGCTTGCCTCGCGCCCCATTCGACTATGCGTCGAACGCGGCAACATTCCGTATTCTGCGGTAATCCAACCTTCGCCCTTGCCTTTTAAAAATCGCGGAACATTATTAAGATCGACGCTCGCGTTACAAAGTACACGGGTCTCTCCGAACTCGACTAAAACGGAACCTTCCGCATGTTTGGTGTAGCCGCAGGTAAATTTAATCTCTCGCAGTTGATTCGCTTCACGTCCGCTTGGTCGCATGAATACTCATTCCTTAATTCGTCTAAACGTTCCAGTATACCCTTAAATGCGTTAACTCGACTTTTCGATGTTAAGCGCATTAGGTTAATGCTAATGCTTGTTTGAATTGATCGAGACTTTGCGGGCGATTCTCTATTTTGGGCTCCATCGCCCAATCAATCGCTTTCAATAAATAATCCGGAAATTTCCGGTTAAACGCTTTAACCGCAGGAACTAAGGTGTCTTTCATAATCCGTTCCGTGGAAACAACCGGAGTTTTGTTTTCTATGCACGTACGCATACTCGCACCGATGGCGTATACATCGCTCCAAGGTCCTAATTTTCCGGAGGTATCGTATTGTTCGGGAGGCGAATAGCCGGGGGTCAACACCGTATCCAGCTTGTGCGCACGCGCTGGGCTGACTTGTTGGATTGCTCCGAAATCCAGAAGCAGCGCATCGTTGCCAGGCCGCACGAGAATATTGCCGGGTTTGATATCCAGGTGAACGAAATTGCGTTCGTGTATATAAGTGATACCGGATAATAAGCTAGAAAACAGCTTCAATAAAAACTCTTCCGTAATCGGAATCATTTTTTTATTGACGACTTTATCTAACGTTACACCGTAGTCGTAAGTCATGACCATGTAAACCGTATCGTTGGCCCTGAAAAAATTGACGACTTCGACTATGTTCGGATGTTTCAAAGACGCCAGCACTTTAGCTTCTTCAAAAAATAATGCGCGACCACGTTTGAACATGGCTTGCGTCTCATTGCTGTTCGCTACGATGACATTATTCCACGTCCGATGGGCGAGTTTTCTGGGGAGATATTCCTTAAGCGCCACCTGAAACTGATCTTTTATCTGTCGCGCTAAGTAGACCGAGCTAAATCCGCCGTGCGCCAATTCCCGCTCGATCATATACTCGTCTATAATGGTGCCGGTCTGTAGATAATTCCACTGCTTAGGGTATGTTTCCGGATCGTAATATTCAGCCATATCATGTTGGACAGTCTGGGACAATCTCCATTATAGGTGAAAAATGATAAGAAGCATGACCGCTTTCGCAGCCAATGAATCCGAACAAACTAATTTGGCTTTAAGCTGTGAATTACGATCCGTCAATCACCGGTATCTGGACATTACGATAAAGATGCCGGACCGTCTGCGCTTTGCGGAATCCGAGATTCGTTCGATTATCTCGGCAAAAATCAGCCGCGGCAAACTTGAATGTTCGTTAAATATAAAAAAGCAATCCGGACGGCAAAACTTTTTCGTCGATCCCGATATTGTATCGGCGTTAATCGTGGCTACGGAACAAATCGAACGGCAAATGGGATCGGCACTGTCTTTTTCAGCCCTGGATGTACTTGCTTTTCCCGGCGTCCAACAAGAACCTGAACTGGATAAAACCGGCCTCAGTCAGGCACTTTTAACACTTGTCTCAGCAACAATCGCTCAACTCACTGAAACGAGGGAACGTGAAGGCGCGCAGCTTAAAGCGTTGATCGAAGAACGCTGCGTGAAGATTCAAGCCCAAATTGCCTTCGCAAAACAACGAATCCCGGAAGTCATGACTTCATTACGTAAAAGATTGACCGACCGGATTACCGAAATAGCTATTCAACCGGATTTCGACCGTCTTGAACAAGAATTGGTCTACCTCGCGCAAAAACTCGATATCACCGAAGAATTGGACCGTTTGGAGACGCATGTTACCGAAGTGCTTAGAGTCATGAATCAAAGCGAACCCGTCGGGCGTCGGTTGGATTTTCTCATGCAAGAACTCAATCGCGAAGCCAATACCTTGGGTTCCAAATCCACCGACAAAGACATGACGCAAATCTCGATCGAACTAAAAGTACTGATTGAGCAAATCCGGGAACAAGTTCAAAATATCGAATAACCCTCCTCTGAAACACCGGACCATAAGCACGAATCAGCATGTCGATCGGCAAACTTTATATTATTTCCGCTCCATCCGGCGCGGGAAAAACCAGCCTTGTTAAACAATTAGTTGCCGATATCGAAAACCTAGTGGTATCGATTTCGCATACTACGCGCCCGAAAAGACCCGGCGAGAAAGAGGGCGAAGATTATTTTTTCGTTTCGCCCGACGACTTCAAAGCCTTATTAGATAGACGTGAACTTCTTGAACATGCATCGGTTTTCGATAACTATTACGGAACGGCAAAAAAAACCGTAGAAGATAATCTTAAGGCAGGCCGCGATGTCATTCTTGAAATCGACTGGCAAGGCGCGCAACAAATAAAAAAGATTTGTCCCGATTGTGCATCGATTTTTATCTTGCCGCCTTCCACAGCGGTTCTCGAACAGCGTTTGCAAAACCGCGGACAAGACGACCCAGCCGTCATCGCTCGACGTATGCGCGACGCCGTTACCGAAATAGCGCATCACGACGAATTCGATTATATGATTGTCAATGACGACTTCGATCATGCTTTAACCGAGTTGAAAAGCATCGTTATAGCTAATCGGCTAACTCGAGAAAGGCAAAAAAAGAATTTAAAAACACTCCTGACCGCTTTATTAACTTCGTCCTAAAAATTAAACATGTCAATTGATAAGTCTTCATCGAGTTGATCGTGCAATCCTAGTTCCATGCTGTCACTTTCCAATAACAAAAAAGGCGTTTCAACTTCATGAAAATTCGATTTGTATTCGTATTACTTTGTTTTTCTTCATTAGTCTTCGCCCAGTCCGATGCGCAAATCTGGTCGAAAGTCGATAAACCGACAGCGAGTAGAATGGCTCAAAGTATCGGCAAATATACCTCCGGTTGTTTAAGAGGCGGCGATATGCTGCCGATTAACGGGTCAGGCTACCAAGTGATGCGTTTATCCAGAAAACGCAATTACGGTCATCCCGATCTAGTGCATTTCGTCGAAGCGTTAGGAAAAACTGCTCAAGCTCAACATTTAGGGACCTTGTTAATCGGCGATTTGGGTCAACCCCGCGGCGGACCGACCGTTAGCGGTCATAAAAGCCATCAAACCGGACTCGATGTCGATATTTGGTTTTTGCTTTCCGGCGAAGCCGAAAAAAGAGAATTGAGCTTACGCGAACGTGAAACCTGGAGCGCTAACTCTGTGGTGAATTCAACAACCGAGACCGTTAAACCGGCTGAATGGTCTTTGAATAATGAAAAAATTCTCGAAGCTGCCGCCGGAATGCCGGAAGTCGACCGAATTTTCGTCAATGCTGCCATCAAAAAAGGAACTTTGCCAAAGTAAGTCCTCTCACGATTGGCTGCAAAAAATTCGGCCTTGGTATAAACACGACGACCATTTTCATGTTCGTTTGAAGTGCCCTGCCGGTGACCGGTTGTGCGATAAACAAGAACCCATTCCTAGCGGAGACGGCTGCGGCGCCGACCTTGCCTGGTGGTTTTCTTATGAAGCCAAACACCCGAAGCCTAAACCGCCTGCCCCGAAAATCCCGCTACCCAAAGAGTGCAATTCGGTTTTATACGAATAAGATCAATCATTTTAAAAATATCCGAAAATATGTGAGCCAAAGTAAAGGATACACGTTCAATCCCTATGCATCGGAAGTTAGACTTCTGCGGGGATGGTGACGGTATTGTTTCATGCGAATTTGAGCCCGAATATTAACATGACCGCTCTTCCCGCACCGCAGAGACTTGTCGTCTGTTAAAAACGAGAGCCAAGTTGAAAAAATCGGCGATTGGTCTAAAGTTACTTTACGAATAAACTCAGTTGGCGAAATGTTGATAACGTTTAGCTTTCGAGATCAATAACAAGGACTTTCAGTATAAGCTAAATTGGTTTGTGGTTTAAAAATGGATCGCCGCGAACGGAAATAGTGGCCTTGTCATACCCCTGAGCGTTAGAAGGATTTAATTCGTGATTTTTTAAATCAACTCAGGTCATCACTATGCTAAATACGCAGAATACCGATGAACTCGACAAGTTTGATCATGTTGTCGTCCTCATGCTGGAAAATCGATCATTCGATAATTTATTAGGTTATTTGTACCAGGATGGTTTACCGGCTAGTAAGTCATTCGCAGGCCTTCAAGACAAACTATACACTAATCCCGTCCCGGAAAGAGCGTTAGACTTGATCGACACAAAACAGTCGCAACGTCCCGCGCCGTTGATTATTCTCAACCTTATCCCGATCCTGGTGAAGAATATCAGCATGTAAATACTCAACTATTCGGCAGTATCGACAGTTTCAATGTCGGCAAGGTAGCCGCACAGATGAAGCCGCCTTATAACCTACCTGCCGGCCCTTTACCCGTAGCGACTATGAACGGATTTGTTAATGATTATGAAAGTAATCTCGAAGCGACCTTTAATAAGGGTCCTAGCAATTCAATACCTGTACCCATAACGTTTGATAAGTACCAGGTAATCATGCAGTGTTATCAACCCGATCAAGTTAATGTACTGTCCACATTAGCTAAAGAATTTGCGGTTTTTGACCATTGGCATTGTTCGGTACCGAGCCAAACATGGTGTAACAGGGCTTTCTGGCATGCAGCAACGTCCGGTGGAATTGTTATCAATCCGGTCGGCGAGACGGATAATATAGATGTCGATACTGTCGATATGGCGACCTGGGTCGAAGCAGTCTGGAACCGATCTACGCTCTTTAGCAGGATGGAAGACGCCGGTGTTTGCTACGGAATTTATTCACCCGTTGAAAATGTTTTACCCTTGACCAGTCTCTTTCACGGTGTTTTTGAGCATACACATTATTTCGAGACTTTTTTTCTTCATCTCGATATGCATATGTTACCGAAATATGTGTTTCTGGAACCCCAGTTTCTATTCGATAACAACGACCAGCATCCTTACTCTATCAATCATCCTGAACGCAGTACTGTTTTATTGGGTGAAGAGCTCATATTAAAAGTCTACAACGCCATTAAAAACAGCGATCATTACCGTGACAACACGCTTCTTATTATTACGCATGACGAACATGGCGGCTGTTACGACCATGTACCGCCACCGCCCGCCGTACCGCCCGATCCGAACGTAACCGGTCAATTCGGTTTTCCATTCAACCGCCTTGGGCTAAGAGTTCCGATGGTGATGGTGTCGTCGTATATACAACCTAATACCATCATCAATGATCAATACGACCATACCTCCTTTATTAAAACAGCGTGTGATAAATGGGGACTGCAACCCCTGACAGACAGGGACAAAAATGCTGTGCCATTTGCCACCTCCAAACTCTTTTCATCGAAAAAACGCAGCCATTGGCCCGAGATTAAAATTGATGAAAACTTAGTAAATAAGTATTGCAATGAGGTTAATACGGACAACGATCCATTGAACGGGCTGCAAAAATCTATCTCAACAGCTTTGCTCTACGTGGAGAAAACGAGAAATCTTGGCGATACTCCAGCTGATACCATCAAAACTAATGCAGACCTGAAAAAGTTCATAAAAACATTCAATTAACCCTTAGGAGAAAATATAACTCGCTGAAATCATCGAACGACACAAACATACATTAATTCATAAGTGCAATCGTACATAATTACTTTTAAAAATAAGAGGCACAAAAATGAAAACCAGTTTACCTTATACAAAAACCGCCTTATTTACACTCACGATGTCATTGTCGGTCATTTTAACAATACCGGCATACGCCTCTTGTCCTGAATTCGGATGGTCGGAAGGCTTGGCGAATTACCTGGGGTCTAATGCAACAATGCCTGTTGACGATACCCAACCCATTCCAACTCCCGACTGCAATTTTCATGAATGGTCATGGGAAGCTTTTGCTTGGGCGACAGCACTTGACGGCAATGGAATTCCCCGCTTCCTTAGCATGCAAACGCCTGAAGACTTGCTGTCGGGGAAGGTCAAATCTACCAAGTCAAAACCGGTGCTTAAGTTGGCTGGGCGCTCCCTGCATCCGTTCGGCTCTTCTGGTTTCACGGAAGGCGCTGGTGCAATTGTTGAAGCCGACGGCAAAATGTTGGTTGCGCCCAACGGCTATCCGGTTTATGCATCAGTGCATATGAATCCTACCTACTTTGCGACTGCCAAAAAGAATCTGATCGCCACCAACGGCTATAATACCCAGCCAACCGATGGCTATTTTTCGCTTGGTGATGCTGTTTTCAAAGCCACGTGGCTTCGCTTAGATCAGGGTCAAACAGCGCCGCAGGGTGCGTTTACCACACAAGCGGAAGTGCCGGTTTTAAGCGTGTTGCGCACTAAAAGCCAGTACACGGTTGTTCCCAGCAGCAACACTGTTACTGTAACCGTCGCCCTCGTTGGGCTACATGTTGTCGGTTACACTGCTAACCATCCGGAATTCCTTTGGGCCACTTTCGAGCATAATCTCAACTCCCCGGCTACGGCTGATAACACATTCGATACGAGCGGAAGCAATACGGGCACTTTTACTTTTTATGTAGCCAATACGCCTTATACCCAGGTTAATCAACCGAACCCGCCGCAATCCGGACAAAGTTACATTCCGCCGCAATTGCTGTTTAATCCACTGACACAGAAATTTACGCCTTCGAACAATGCCGTGCAGGAAAATGCTACGGGCGGTGAAAACCAAGAAGGCGGCCCGGCTAATGTAACGGCGCTGAATGCCAGTGCGCAAAGCTTCTTTGCAGGACAAAAAGGTGGAGAATCAGCGTTTGCTAATTATCACTTGGTAGGTACGGTGTGGATGCTACCTAACACCTATGTTTTACCGAATGCACTGGCAATGAACCAAGTCAACGCTGTTGGTTCAATCAGTCTCGCTAACTCAACAGCGGAAACTTTCGTGCAATCAGCGAATAACACATCGCCAAGTAAACTCGCGAATTGCTTTTCGTGCCACAACGCCACGTCCTATAATTTTCAGAATCCTCCCCCGGACAAACTGGCTTCACGCCGCATCGCCATCAGTCATGTATTGAGTGTAGGCACTCCTTATGCGGTACCAAACCTGTTGACGGTACCGATAGTACGTGATCCTAAAGCGCCGGTATCTGTAAGGTAATTCGGTCCAGTCAGGTAAACCGTTCAACAACGTTAGCCTTTTGCAATGACCTATTGATCCGGCCCTTAAATTTTTAAACCGTTCGTGCTGAGCTGGTCGAAGCACATAAAGCCTTTCGACAGACTCAAGGCGAACGGAAGTTAAAACTTCATAAGGCCGGATCAATAATAACAATCACACCGGCTTCAATTGAAATGCAATTAAGCCATTTACTCCCTGAAAAATTGGGAGTAAATGGCTGATCATTGCAGCTAAGTCGTGAAACCACCCCTTTTGATTCTTTGACTTTAACTAAATCGGCTTATCGCGGATAGGTTGGCTGAGGATAAACCGGTTGTTGCGGATAGCCGGATGGCGGATAACTTTGTTGAGGATAAGATTGCTGCTGCGGGTATGTTTGTTGTTGAGGATACTGCTGTTGCTGAGGGTATCCTTGTTGCGGCGGATTTTGCTGTGCACCGGCATTATTGTTAGCGACAATGGCCAATTCTACCCGGCGATTTTGCGCTCTGTTGTTTTCATCGGTATTGGGAAATTTCGGCATTCTCTCGCCCATTCCCTGCTGCGAAAGACGGGCGTAATTCACATTATGGCTGCCTAAATAGCTGGCGACGCTGGCTGCGCGTTGCTCGGACAGTTTTTGATTGTAACTGTCGCTGCCGATGTCGTCCGTATGTCCGGTCACATTAATGGTCGATGCCGGGTATTGATTAAGCACGTTGGAAACCGAATTCAACGCATTTTGGGCGTCCGGCGTGAGTTGGGACGAGTTGAAGCCGAACGTGATGCTGCTTGGCATCGTTAAATTCAGCGTGTTTTCAGCCGTTCTTTGCACTTCGATGCCGGTGCCTTGCAAAGATTGTTGCATGGCTTTTTGTTGGTGATCCATGTAAGCGCCTACGGCTGCACCGACTGCGCCGCCGGCTAATGCGCCCCATCCGGCATTTTTAAGATCGTTTCCGCCGAATGCGGTACCGGTCGCACCGCCGAGAACCGCGCCAATGCCTGCGCCCTTCGCAGCGTTACCTACACGGCTTTCTCCGGTATAGGGATCGGTCACGCAAGCGGTCAAAAGTACTGAACTTATGCTTAGTATTAATATTTTTCTGTTCATGGTTGTTTTTACTCTCATGGTTTTAGTTTTTGTGAACATGTCTTAGACTTAATTGTTTTGTAAAATTCAATATTAGTAAGTAACCTCTGATTAAGTTCCCTTTGTAGATAAACCGATTCCTAAATCTAATGTACCGCACAATTATTAACTATACCTGAACACACTGGTTTGCTTCGTATGCGTAATAAACTTAATGCGGATTTTGACCTTCCAGCTTGAATTACCTGTAATATTTCCCGCTGATTTTAACCCGATACATTTCGATCTATGACGGCTATCGAAGACTTAAAAGACCGTATCCCGACTACACCAGCCTTTTTAGTCGATGAAAATGCAATTTTATCGGCATTAGACAGCTTGGCTGCTCTGCGTGAAAAATGCGGCTGTAAGGTCTTATATTCGATCAAATCGCTCCCGTTAACCGAAGTTATGAGGCTTGCGAAGCCTTATGTAGACGGTTTTTCGGTAAGTTCTTTATTTGAAGCGCGTTTGGCAAATGAAGTTTTAACAGGACAAGGCGGCATCCATCTGTGTACGCCCGGTATTAGACCGGATGACATGACCGAACTGGCGACACTTTGCACTCACATTAGTTGTAACTCTATACGGCAGATCCGTCATTTCGAATCAATCGGAGATAAAACGGCATCGATTGGTTTGAGAGTGAATCCACGCCTGTCTTTTACGGAAGATGCGCGTTACGATCCCTGCCGACAGTTTTCTAAATTAGGCGTCGATATGGACAGTTTTCTCGATGCAGGCTTGTTAAATTGCGCTAAAGGTTTGCATTTTCATACGATTTTCGGTGCGGTGAACTATACGCCGCTTATGCAAACTCTGCATAAAATCGAAGCTTTTTTGAGTCCTCATCTTTCTAAATTAGATTGGCTGAACTTTGGCGGCGGTTATCTTTACGATCAAATTGAAAATAACGATGACTTTTGCGAACAAGTCATCCGTTTAAGAGTCGACTACGATTTGGATGTCTTCATCGAACCGGGGAATGCGCTTGTAGGAAAAGCAGGTTATTTAGTTGCTACTGTCATCGACTGCTTTCAAAGCGACGGTAAAACTATTGCCGTTCTTGATACTTCGATAAATCATTTGCCTGAAGTTTTTGAGTATCAACGTCAACCACCCTTGCTCGAACAGCATCCAAACGGCGGGTATTCGGCCTTGTTAGCGGGTAGCACCTGTCTCTCTGGGGATTTGTTCGGCGAATATCGCTTCAACCGGCCACTCGAAATCGGCGATCGATTGACCTTCAACCAAGCGGGCGCCTACAGTCTCGTGAAGGCGAACCGGTTTAACGGTTATAATCTGCCTGATATTTATGCCGTTAGAAATGAACAAATAAGGCTGTTAAAACATCACACCTATCAAGAATACCGGCAACTGTGGGTAAACGATTTTGAATAATCCCTTTCATGTGCGTTGAATTTATTAAAAATTTTGCACAAGCCGGTTTCGACCATTCGATTTTTATGAGGACACTATATTTAGCATGAAAGCCGTTTTAATGACTGCAACCGGCAGCCCCGATGTTTTGGAATACCGCGACATTCCTGAACCTCAACTTGTTAATCCGAATCAGATTAAAGTTAAACTTGCTGCCGCAGGCGTCAATCCAATCGATACGAAAGTACGGCGTAACGGCGTTTTTTACGATCAGCCTTTGCCGGCAGTTTTGGGGTGCGACGGCGCGGGAACCGTCGTTGAAATCGGCAACGCTGTCAGCCTTTTCAACGTGGGCGAGAAGGTCTGGTTTTGTCACGGCGGTTTGGGCCGCGAACAAGGCAATTATGCGGAATATAACGTATTAGACGAACGTTGGGTGGCTTTGATGCCGAGTTCGTTATCGTTTACCGAAGCCGCCGCCCTGCCCTTGGTTTTGATTACGGCGTGGGGCGGTCTTTTCGACCGGGGCGGTTTGCAAAATGGCCAAACCGTGTTAATCCATGCCGGTGCGGGCGGCGTCGGTCATATGGCGATTCAATTAGCTAAACTGAAAGAAGCCCACGTGATTACCACGGTGAACAACGAAGAAAAAGCCGATTTCGTTAAATCGATAGGCGCCGATGAGGTTATTTATTATGCCAGAGAGGACGTTGCCGCTGCCGTAATCAACTTAACCGGCGGTAAAGGTGCAGACCTGGTCTTCGATACTGTAGGCCCTGCGGTATTCAAACAAAGCATACCCGCTACCGCCCATTTCGGGAGGATCATCACTCTATTAGGTCTGGATAACATCGACTTGTCTGAAGCTAGAATGCGTAATTTGCTCATTGGCTTCGAACTGATGTTAACGCCGATGCTAAGAGACCTTGACGATGCCCGTCTTAAGCATATCGAAATCTTAAAAAACTGTACCGAATGGATCGATCAGGGCTTGTTAAAACCCCACGTCTCGCAAACATTTTCATTACAAGAAGCCGCCCAAACGCATCGTTCGATTGAAGAAGGCCATACAACCGGAAAAATAGTTCTGACCCTGCCGTGAATTTAAGAATCCATAAAGGCTCTCTGCATTATGATTATCTTAGGTTTTGTATACCGTCTTATTGTTCATTTTAGGTTCACCGAACATCGTTAATCTTAGTCGCAAACCGTCCCAAGCGTCATTGAATATCAGTATAATGAACGGAGAAAGCTCCATTAAGCACAAAGCATCGACTAATCCAATAAGGATTTATGGTAGAAAGCACAAATAGACGCAATTCACGATACAACGCTAAGAAAAAGCCTCCTTCAAAACCGAGTTCGCACTGGTTCAGGAATACTATTTTTGCTGTATTCATCGCGTGTACATTCTTACTATGCAGCTTTATCGGCTATCTCGATTATAACGTCCGCGAGCAATTCGAAGGCAAGCGTTGGGCTATTCCCGCTCGAGTTTACGCCAGCCCGGTCGAACTTTACGCCGGGCTGAATTTATCTGCCGCCAAGTTTGAACAGCTATTGCAGAACCTTAATTACCGTCAAGACGGTTTATTACAAACCGAAGGTACGTATACTAAAAAAAATCAGCAGATTTTTGTTAAAACCCGCGCCTTTGATTTTTGGGACCAGCCAGAACCCAGCCGCTTATTAGGCTTGGATTTCGACGAAACGGGAATTGCCAATGTGGTTAACTTATCCCAGTCTAAAGAAATGGCTATCGTCCGTATGGACCCCGTACAAATCGGCAGTTTTTATCCGGCAATTAAAGAAGACAGGATTTTAATCAAGCTGGAAGAAACGCCGGAATACCTCATCAACGGCCTTTTGGCCTCCGAAGATAGAGATTTTTACAATCATATCGGCATCTCGTTTCGAGGCATTGCCAGAGCCATCATGGCCGACATCAAAGCCCAAGGACTGGTTCAAGGCGGGAGTACGATTACCCAGCAATTGGCGAAAAACTTCTACCTGACGTCGGAACGCCGAATATGGCGCAAAATCAGAGAGATTTTTATGGCGCTGATTTTAGAATTCCGCTACAGCAAACAGGAAATCCTTGAAGCCTATTTGAACGAAATCTACTTGGGGCAAGACGGGGCCAGCGCCGTGCACGGCTTCGGATTAGCCAGCGAGTTTTATTTCGGCAGTACCTTGAAAGACTTAACCCTGGAACAAATGGCAACGCTCGTCGCCTTAGTGCGCGGACCTTCTCAGTACGATCCGAGGCGTTACCCGGACCGGGCGCTCGAACGCCGCAATTTGGTGCTCGATGTGATGGTCGAACAAGGCTATTTACAGCTCAACCAAGCCATTCAAGCCAAACAGAAGCCTTTGGGGATTCTGCCGCGCTCACATTTTGCAAAAAACCGTTATCCCGGCTTTCTCGATCTGATTAAACGGCAATTAAAACAAGAATACCGGGAAGAAGATCTCACATCCGAAGGACTGCGAATTTTTACCACGCTGGACACGCAAATACAGGATACGCTTCAAGCAACCATAGAAACGAAACTGAAACAATTAGAAAAAACGTCGCGAGCAAAAGATCTTGAAACGGCTATCGTTGTCACTCGCCGGGATAGCGGCGAAATAGCCGCTTTAGCCAGTGCCCGAGAGGAAACAGCCGCCGGTTTCAACCGCGCTTTAGACGCCTTACGTCCAATCGGTTCACTAATTAAGCCTGTTGTGTATTTAACTGCGCTGCAATATCCCAACAAGTACACAATCACAACCCGAGTCAACGATTCCGATATTAGCGTTAACTTGCCGAACGGTACGACTTGGTCGCCGAAAAACTACGATCACCGCGAACACGGCAGCGTTACGTTAATGACCGCGCTGGCAAAATCCTATAATTTAGCGACCGTAAGAATCGGTTTGGATGTCGGCGTTGCCAGAACCGCCAAAACGCTAAAAGAAATGGGGATTACGCGTGATGTCGACATCTTCCCTTCCCTGCTGCTTGGCTCATCGGAGCTGACCCCCATCGAAGTCACTCAACTTTACCAAACCTTAGCGGGCGACGGCTTTATAACGCCGATTCGGGGTATACGGGCCGTTGTGGCCGAAAACGGAAAGCAATTGCAAAGTTATCCTTTTATTGTCAAGCAAGCTGTCGATCCGTCTGCTACCTACTTGGTCAATACCATGCTGCAGGAAGTCATGCGGCAAGGTACTGGTCACTCCGCCTATGACGACTTCCCGAAAGATTACGGCTTAGTGGGCAAGACCGGCACAACCAACGATGCCAAGGATAGCTGGTTTGCAGGCTATACCGGCGACTATTTGTCGGTCGTTTGGCTTGGCCGGGACGACAATAAACCCATCGGCTTAACCGGATCGACCGGTGCGCTGCAAGTCTGGACAACATTAATGAAACAGATTTCCAAACAGCCGGTCACATTAATCCCACCCGAAAATATTTCAATGGCTTGGATCGATCCCGCTAACGGCTTATTAGCGAATAAGGCCTGTAAAAGGGCAAAAGAATTCCCTTACTTAACCGGTTCAGCGCCGGCCACTTACTCTTCGTGCGGGCAAGAAGTCATCGATCAGGATAAATCCTGGTTTGAAGAATTATTTACCGAATGATTTATTCTAGAAGCGAGCACCATTATGACTATTAGATTTAATGTTTTGTTTATTATCAGCCTTTGTTTAATCATGATAAGCGGTCTTGCAGAGGCAAAGTCAAAAGCAAACACTGGTTCCAAAACCGAACCTGTTATGCAACTGAACGTCTTTTTAAAAGTCACCAAGTCGTTATCGGCGGATTTTAAACAGGTCTTGATTAATGAAGCGGGCAATCCCACACAAACCAGCTTTGGAGAGTTTTATTTACAGCGCCCCGGCAAATTCCGTTGGGATTACAAAAGACCGTTTCTACAACAAATTGTATCGAATTCCGGAAAAGTCTGGTTTTACGATACCGATTTAGAACAAGTAACCGAAAAAAGAGTCGACGAATCGCTGGGTTCCACTCCTGCGTTATTACTCAGCGGCGATGTCGCTCTGGACGATAATTACACGATGGAAAATCAAGGGACGGACGGCGATATGCAATGGATAAAACTGCTGCCTAAAAGCCAGGAAAGCAGTTTTAAATACGTCTTGATCGGTTTATCGAAAGGCACACTGGCCGGTATGGAATTAAGCGATAACTTCGGTCAATTAACCCGAATTTATTTTTCTAACGTCATCGTCAACGCGCCTTTAAAACACACTTTATTTGAATTTCATGCACCCAAAGGCGTAGATGTTTTTTCCGATAATTAATTTGTCTACGAGAATTAAAATCCATCTGAAGTATTACCCTGAATCGCTATGCAAGATGAGCTAATAAAGCCGTTAGCCGATAGGATGCGGCCGATGAAGTTAGAGGATTACGTCGGCCAAACCCACATCTTGAAACCGGGTAAACCGCTGTACGAAGCGATTAAATCGGGACATCTGCATTCCATGATATTTTGGGGACCGCCAGGCTCCGGAAAGACAACCTTAGCACGGTTGATTGCCCGTCATTCGGACGCGGAATTTATTCCCATTTCCGCTGTGCTTTCGGGGGTAAAAGAAATTAGAGAGGCGGTCGTTCACGCTAAACAAATTCGTCTGGAAAAAAACCGTCCGACCGTTTTATTCGTCGATGAAGTCCATCGCTTCAACAAATCCCAGCAGGACGCCTTTTTGCCGCATGTTGAAGACGGCACATTTTACTTCGTTGGTGCGACGACTGAGAATCCCTCTTTTGCCCTCAATAACGCCTTATTATCGCGTGCCCGTGTTTATGTTTTGAATGCGTTAACGATCGAAGATTTGCTGAATGTGTTAGATCAAGCGTTGAACGACACGGTCAAAGGGCTCGGAATGCTGGAAATTAAAATTACCGATGCCATAAAACATCAATTCGCCCAAGCGGCGGACGGCGATGCCAGACGATTATTAAATCTTTTGGAAATTTCAACCGAATTAGCGATGTCGCAACATTATTCCGAAATCGATCAGACGATTGCAGATGAAGTGCTGGTCGGCGGCGTTAGGCGTTTCGATAAACAAGGCGAAGAATTTTATAATCAAATCTCAGCCTTACATAAATCGGTTCGGGGCAGTTCGCCGGACGCGGCCTTGTATTGGCTATGCCGGATGATCGACGCCGGTTGCGACTTGGCTTATCTTGCTAGAAGAATCGTCAGAATGGCATCGGAAGACATCGGCAATGCCGACCCTAGAGGTTTACAAATCGCCATCAATGCCTGGGAAGCGCAAGAACGTCTCGGCAGTCCTGAAGGCGAACTCAGCTTAGCGCAAGCGGTGATGTATTTAGCTTGTGCGCCTAAAAGTAATGCCGTTTATGCAGCCTATAATGCAGCGATGCAGGATGCCAAACAAAACGGCAGTTTACCGGTCCCGGTTCATTTACGGAATGCCCCAACAGCTTTAATGAAATCGTTGGATTACGGCAAAGCATACCGTTACGCCCACGATGAACCGGAAGCTTACGCTGCGGGAGAAAACTATTTCCCGGATGCAATGAAAGAGCGCTGTTATTATCATCCCGTAAACAGAGGACTTGAACTTAAGATCGGCGAAAAATTGAAACATCTTCGAGAATTGGATAGCAAATATGGTCGATGATCAATTTCTTGCTCACGCTAAGACTTTTACTTCTGCGTTACGTTAAAAAATGACTGGGTATTCTCGTCGAGAACAAATCAAATGACCCGAAAGTTTTTATCGTTCAATTCCACTTTACATTATAGTGGTTGTAAATACCCAATTGAGTCGGCGAACCGATGTTAAAAATATTACGCTTGTGCTTTTTTATGGCGGCATTGAATTGCTTTAACGCCTTTGCGCAAAACGAAGAGACATCCGTTGATCTATTAAGCCAAATCGAATCTCTGCAAACACAGTCTGGCATTCAAATTGAAGGGATAGATAAAATTCAGAACGACGTAAAAGCTAAAACCTACGGAAATTCGGAACAGCAAATCAAACAGCTTTTCGCTGCTTATAACCATATTGCTATCCGTAACAAGAAGGGAATAATTGAACGTATCGTAATTCTTAATAAAAAACCACCCAAAAAAGAAAGCCGAATTGTACTGCCGACAAAACGCCAAGGCAGTCATTTTACTGTCGAGGTTGCTGTCTCAGGCGACGGAAGGCTATGGCAAGATGCTGTTATGGTGCTGGATACCGGCGCCGATTTAGTCGTACTCCCGGAATCGATGATTGAATCGATCGGCTTAGCCGACAGTCGTTTTACCCAAGCGAAAATGCAAACGGCAAATGGTGAAGCCGACGCAAAAATCGGACTTTAAAGGAACTAAAAATTGCCGGTGAAACTGTAGAAAACGTCGAAGTCGCCTTTGTAGCCGACGCTTTATTAGGTGAAAATAAACTATTAGGTATGAGCGTATTAGGGCGTTTTCAATTCGATATCGATGATAAAAACCAATTAATCACGTTGACAAAAAAACCGGCGGTGTTGTCAGAGCCATAAAAAAGGCTATTCGATTTTAGATAGCGGTGTGTTTTTTGGTAGTAGGTTAAACCTGTGATTTGAAATAGCCGGAACGACAAAACTAAGTTTGTTGCTCCAAAATACACACCACAGAGATTAAGCCAACAAATTCATCAAACAACACAAGTTTAACCCACGACCTGTTTTCTATAGTAATACGGTTGTAGTTACAACGCCAAGATTGTTGTATTATGGCGCATTATCGACAATAAACGCTGTGTCGAAAATTCGTCTTTTAATCCTGAATTAAGACATCGATGCCAGAATTTAAAGTCGTTATAATTCATGTTTTCCAATATACTTTTCTGTCTGTTAAAACCTAATCAATCCTATGCGTAATTTGAAATTGGTATTCCTTTTTTTATTGAGCTTTTCACTCGCTATTTCCGTGGCTGGTTGCGCAGGTAGCAAAACCCATGAAAGTACGGGCGAATATTTTGACGATTCCATCTTAACCAATAAGGTTAAGCTATCCATTGTAGGCGATCCTAAACTTAAATCATTGGATATTAGTGTCGAAACCTTTAAAGGCGTTGTTCAATTAAGCGGTTTTGTGAGCTCCAGCGAAGCGGCTACAAGAGCGGTCGATTTAGCTCGCCGCGTTAAAGGCGTTAAGCAAGTCAATAACAGCTTAATCGTTAAATAAAAAAATCTCAAACTACATTGATAGCCCAATCCTTAGATTGGGCTATCTTTTGCGGAATAATCTTTAAGCCGGTTGCTTTTGCTATCCAGCGAGAAATCGACTGCCATCAAGCCGGGAATTTCTTTACCGGATACAGGTCGGCTAAATAGATAACCTTGCATCACATGGCAACCGAGTCCAAACATCACGGTCGCTTGATCTCGCGTTTCCACCCCTTCCGCAACCAAGGTAAAATTCAAGGCATTCGCCAAACCTATGATCGTCCCTAATAATAATGGCGTATGCGGATTACTCAGTAAATCTTCAATAAACATTTTATCGATCTTCAACCCGTCTAGCGGCAACTGCTTTAAAGACGCTAAGCTTGAAAAACCGCTGCCGAAATCATCAATGGCGATTTTTACGCCGAGTTCCCTCAGTTGATTGAATATTTCAACGCGGCCTACTGTTTGCAAGCCGCTTTCGGTGATTTCCAATTGTAAATATTGAGCTGGAACCAAAGTTTTTGCCAATAGCTCTTTTACCGTTTCAACAAAGCTCGGATCTTGAAAATAGGCCGGCGATATGTTCACTCCGACTTGTATATAAGGCAGACCCGCATTATGCCATTGCGCGATTTGCTCGCAGGCCGTTTTAATCGTCCAATAGCCCAGTTGAGATACCAAACCCATTTGTTCTGCCAGCGCAATAAATTCATTCGGTGAAATTATTCCTTTTTCAGGATGTAACCATCTGGCCAGCGCCTCAACCCCAATAATTCTACCTGTGTCCAAATTGATTTGCGGCTGGTAAAACAAGATGAATTGCTCGTTTGCCGAGGCCTCGCGCAACATTCTTTCTTTTTCTTGCCGCTGTTGGATTTGATTCGCCATATGCGGCGAAAAGAAAATACAGCGCTGTTTACCGGTTTGCTTCGCTAAATACATGGCGGTATCGGCCGCTTTCAATAACTCAGGTTCGCTCGAACCGTCTTTTGGGAATAAGGCGACGCCAATACTCGCACTCGGACTGATCTGATGATTCCCCAAAATAAACGGCTGATTGATTTTTTGCAAACAACGTTTTGCGACTTCCGCTACGCTCACTTCGTCGGTGATATTATTTAAAATAATGCAAAACTCATCGCCGCCAAGTCGCGCGATAAAATCTATCTCCCTTGCAACTTGTTTAAGCCGCAAAGCGATTTCTTGCAAAAACTGATCGCCTAAATGATGACCGAAACTATCGTTTATGCTTTTAAAGCCGTCCATATCGATAAACATCAACGCAAACAGACTTTTCCGTTGCATCGCCGACTTAACAATATCTTCCATGCGTTCTTGAAAATAAGAACGATTAGCTAAACCGGTAAGATGATCGAAATACGCTAATCGATGAATTTGCTTTTCAGTTTGTTTTTTGTGAGAAACATCTTGAACAATACCTGTGATGAAAAGCTGATTGTGCGAATTGACAGCTTCAATATCCTGTTGTACTTCAATAACATCCGACGGTGTTACATTAATGCGGTATTCAATATGCTGAATGGCTTTACTGTGCGCTGCAGCATTAATGACATCTTTAACGAACTCTCGGTCTTTCGGGTGAATAAGTTTTATAAATGAGCCAAGCGACCCTTCGAACCGGTTTAGATCGATTCCGCACAATTGCGCTAATTGATCCGAAATAGTAAATTGATCGCGTTGCGTGTCCCACATCCAATAGCCTAAACGAGCAATTCTTTGCGCTGCACTTAACTGAAGTTTGCTCTTTCTTAATTCAGCCGTCACCTGTCCGGTTCGTAAACCGAAATTTACCCGTTGCACTAAGATTGGGTAATTGATGATCGGCTTGGCGACAAAATCGGTTGCTCCCGACTGGAATGCTTTGTTGATAGAGTCAATATCATCCATGCCGGTAACCATGATAATTGGAATATCGGTTAATGTTTGATCTTGCCGAAATAAACGACACGTCTCGAATCCGTCCAGATCGGGCATGACCGCATCGAGCAATATGAGGTCAGGTATTTGTTTTTTGACTTGTTTAAGTCCGTCTCCACCGCTATCTGCTTCATCGACAATGAATCCTTCATTCCGTAAAACAGACCCGGTAATCATTCTAAATCCCGGCTCATCATCAATAAGTAGAATTTTGTTTTTGGTTTCAGTTTTTTCCGTCGCTACATCTTCGGCGATATTCACGCTGGACGAAATATAATCCGATTTTTCTTTATTTAAGGCTGTTATGACGCCCGGTAATTCATCTAAAAGCTCGGCTAGGATACTATCGGCGCCTTCTGTGCTGCCTTGTCTACCTATACTTTCTAGGATAGCTGCTTTTGTAGCCAGCGCTTTTGCACCTAAATTACCGCATGACGATTTAAAATTGTGCGAAATAGTCATCAACTTATTCGCATCTTTGTTATCACATGCTGTTTTTAAGGCGACGACTTCCTCGTGAACCGATTCTAAAAATAAACCGATAGCCTTATCCAATAAACTTTCACCGTCCGGTGTTGTTAATCCGCGTAAATTATCAAGCGCCTGCTGATCGAGCAATTCCGTAGCTTCCTGTTCCTTAGCGTTCGGCACCGACTTTTCAGTGGTTGCAGAATAAGGTGATAACCATTTTTGTAAGGTTTGAAAAAGCTGGTTACGTGTGTAAGGCTTGCTGAGGTAATCATCCATACCGGCATCGGTACACTGCTCAATAACACCCTTTTGCACATCGGCGGTCAACGCAATGATAGGTACATGCTGAAGAGAAAACTCCTTTTCTCGCTCTCTTATTTTTGCAGCCGATTCAAAACCATCCATCCCCGGCATATGACAGTCCATGAGAATAAGATCGAATTTTTTGGTAGCCGAATAGGCTAATGCGTCCAAACCGTTCTTTGCTATTTCTACTTCACAGCCGATGACCTTAAGAATTCCCTTAGCCACTTCTTGATTTATGACATTGTCTTCCGCCAACAAAATTCGTCCCTGTAGCTTCTCTGTATCTTCATTGCTTACCGTCTCCAAAATCCGCGGTTTCAGCATGGAAACGGGATCGTATACCGTTAACAACACAGCGAGTAATTTTTTCTGTATGACCGGTTTATTGACAAAATGATTGATTCCGTATTGCCAATACTGTTTAGAATCGAGTGCGGTATTGGCAAATCTTGACAAGATGATCGAAACTGCCGGAATGCGCGGTTCATCACGTATGGCCAGCGCGGTCGCTAACCCGTCCATCCCCGGCATTTGCTGATCTAAAAGCACACAAGCATAAGGCCTATGCAGACGGGCGGCTTCGATCAAAACTTTAATCGCAGTTTCGCCATTCTCAACACATTGACATTGCATGCCCCAATGGTTTAATTGATCGGACAAAACCCCTCGAATAGTTGCATTATCATCGACAACAAGAATGGAGCGACCATTAAGAACTCCCACATCCTTAATGTCTTGAGCAATATCGACAAAATCAAGATTCAGGCTAAAGTAGAAGTTAGAGCCATGCCCGGACTGACTCTTGACCTCCAAATCTCCACCAAGCAGACTCACTAGCTGTTTTGAAATGGCCAATCCTAACCCGGTTCCCCCGAACGAACGCGTTGTTGAACTATCGATTTGAGTGAAGCTATCGAATATTTTTAGTTGCTGCTCGGCCGGAATGCCAGGGCCGGTATCGATAACTTCAAACAAAACACACTTTCTATGAGGGGGAGTTGACTTTTCAAAGTCCGCCGCCCAACTGGCTTTCAATTCTACTTGTCCCTGTTCGGTAAACTTAAGCGCATTCCCTAGTAAATTGACAAGAACTTGTCTCAATTTTTCTTCGTCGGTTTCTACGATACAGTTTAGATCGGCAGGTATGTTTAAAATCAGTTCTAAATTGAGTCTATCGATCTGCGTAGACAACATTTCTGAAATTTCCGACAACAGTTGCCGTAAATCGAACTTTTTGGGAATTAATTGGAACTTACCGGATTCGATCTTAGAAAAATCCAAGATATTGTTAATAATGCCGAGTAACGATTTCGCCGATCGAAATGCGGTTTCCGCTAATTGTTGCTGACGGTTATTTAATTCGGAATTGAGCAGTAACTCGGTCATTCCCAATACACCGTTCATCGGCGTACGAATTTCATGACTCATTGTCGCTAAAAATTCGCTCTTAGCTTTACTTGCCGCTTCCGCTTTATGCGCAAGATCGATCGCTTCGTCGGTTTTTTTCTGTAAATCGTGGGTGCGCTGAGCGACTTCCACTTCCAAATTATCTGTATAGTCGGAAACCTGCTTTTGATAGATCGCCAATTCTTCCGACATCTTATTAAAAGATTGTGCAAGTTCGGCAATTTCATCGGTTTTTGAAGAGACGGTCAGCGCTCTGCCAAAGTCGCCTTTAGCGATTTCATGGGTTGCCTTAACCAATTTTTTTATCGGCTGGGTAATTCGACGTGTTTGCCAGAATGTTAATATGATGCCCAGGATAATAGTCACCGGCGCAATCATCAACGTTTGGAGTAAAAACTGTCTTGAACTTTTATAAATGCTATTCTGACCGATACCTAACTGAACATAACCGATAATTTCCGGATTATTGGAGTGCGGGGTCGGCGTGGTAAAATCGCTATCCAGGCCAGTGCCGGGTAAACCCGCTCTAATAAAGACGGGCGTAATGATGTTGATATATTTTTACCGTTCGGCGCGCTGTACTCGTTAGTTTCCGTATGCTGAATGGCGGTGTTTCGGTCGCTAAAAAGCGGCAATTTAGCGAGATTATCATGATTCTTTTGAGTTAATACCGCTCCTTGCTGGTCGTAAACAAGGATATAGGCAATATCTTTATTTTCTTCCAAACTTTGCAATGACTGGGCTATCGCTTCCTGATTTTCCGTATAAACGCCATAGACGATATTTTTAGAAAGCATCACGGCGATTTCTTCGCCATGTTCGGTAAATTTTTTGAACGAACTTGTTTGATGCTGCCAAATAATGTAGCCGCCGGTGAGCAATACCGTCAGCATAATTAGAAAAATTGTCAGGATATTGAATTTTGAAGCAATTGATCTCATCAGCCGTTGATCATGTTAATTTAAGTACTACTAAGCTTTAACTCAAAGCTTAATTTTTAAACAAACGCTTACCCCATAAAATAAGCCGTTATTGTTAATAGTATAGGTGAGTTTTTGAGGGTGTTTAGGTGAATTGTGAAAACGAACTTGAAGAATCCGTTTTTTTTAAGCGGCAGCAAACCAGGAAACAGTAATAAAGATTTGACTTATATAGAAAACACTTCGATTTTCTTTAAAAACCCTATTTAGCTATTTATAAAACCATTTAACCGCGACAACGTTAATAAAACACTTTTTTTGCATTTTTGATGAGATCGTCCGAAATATCCATATTCATATGCTCGGCAATCTTAGCATTGACAGTATAAGTTACTTTCCTGGGGTATTCGGGAGGAACTGCTGTTACCGGTGCGCCATTAAGAATTTTTTGGACCATCATTGCGCTTTGTTTCCCTAAATCCGAATAGTCCCATGATAGAGCATAAAACGCCCCCGACTTGACCCAGTTATCCGAAAGTCCGATCAACGGTACTTTATTCCTGAACGAGGCTAACAAGACTTCCTTAGCGGTATTAACCGACATAACCGTTTCGTCGGGGATTGCAAATAGCAGCTCGATATTGGTCGCTAGCTGTTCTAACGCATAGGGCAACTCCTTGGGCGTTTCAACAGGAATGGCAACCAGCTTTAATCCTGCTTGCTGGCTGATGTCTTTTGCCGCTTTTACGGTTCCCGCATTTTCAGCCGGATTATAGAGAACGGCTACAGCACTCTGCTGCGGAAAAAATTTTTTCAGCCACTGAATTTGGGTTTGTAAGGTGTAACTGAGGCTAACGCCGGTAATATTGACCGCACCTTTAAAAGCCTCTTCTTTCAGCACCATCGTCGCGACTATCGGTATCTGCGCCGTCTTCTCGCTTGCCCACTTGAGCGACTCACTCCCCAATGTAAAAATCACATCGGGCTTGAGCCTTTCTATCTCATTACCGGCAGCGTTTTGAATCTGTGCCAAGGTAAGCTCGGTAATAATAGGCTTTGCCAAAGCTGCGATCTGACCTTTGAAACCGGTAACCGTTTCGCGGTAAGGCTCATCACTAGCGTTAGAAATGATAAGTATCTGAGACGTTTTTTCCGCAATCGATAGCGGAGACCATAACCACGCGCATATTCCAATCAAACCCGCGATTATGTGCATACGTGAAATATATCTTTTATCCATAAACATTGTTTCCAAACCTAGGGCATAGATTAATTCTTGCCCCATAGTTCTACAATTAGTACGAATACTTACTGCGCAACGAATTATCGATTTACGATCGAGTTTCACAAAGTTTTTTCAGTTTATTGTTTTGACAAGAGTTTAAGATGAGATTCTTTTAAAAATCCAGACTCCCTTTAACTCTAAACTGTAATCCGTCTTGCTGTATCGCATTTTGAGTATGGTCAACAGAGGCGGGATCAAAATAGCGTTCATCAAAGATGTTATAAAGGCCTGCCGAAATCTCTAAGCCCTTCACCCAATTTTGGGTATAAATAGTTAAGTTGCTTATTACATAATCACTTACTCGACCGCCTTTGCCATTATTAGCATCTTTACGGAGAAGCTTTCTGGAACTCATAAATTGTGTTTCAAACCCCAAAAAAACTTTGTCATGCCAAAGCGGAGCGATAAGATTTAGTTTGATCATGTGTTCTGGGGAGTTACTTAAAGGCTCACCAGTTTTTTTATCCACAGTATCCTGCCATGAATAACTTAGCCGACCTTGAAACCCGTCACCCCATGTATTTTCAATTTGGGCTTCAACACCAATGGATTCTACATCCCGGTTGTTAAGGTTTGTTGAGAAACCATTCCCTAGTGATGTAAGCGTAATATTATCCTCAATGTTGGTATGGAAGACATTTAATTCACCCCGCAATTGTTGGTTAAAATAATGTTCAGCAATAAATTCCAGGGTATCCAATTTTTCGGGTTTTAAATTTGGATTCGCTTGTACTGTTCCGGGATTATTATTCAATTCATTTTGATTGGGCGCTCTAAAAGCCTCCCCATAGAGTAATTTAAAGGTAGTACTCTCCCAGGGTGTATAAATCAGTGCAGCTCGCGGATTGACTGTGTCGCCGAAGATACTGTAATAATCGTAGCGTATCCCAGCATTCAGAGTGAAATTATCCGTTATTGAATAATCGTCCTGGATAAACATTGCCCATTGATAAGTATCGACATCAGACGGCGGTGATAAATTTACACCAAGTTGTGGGACGAAGATTGCTTGATATTGAGTGAAATTATCTTGAAATTGACCACCAAAAGTTATGTGGTGATCATTCCATAATAGCTTGCTAGCTTCAACCTCTAGTCTCCACCATTCGCTATTGACGAATGAAGTAAAAACCGAACTTGTGCCCTTGAATCGATAATTGTTGTAAGAAAGACGCGACTGAACATTGAGTTGATTTTCAAAAGTATGATCATACTTAAGTTCAAAAAATGTAGCTTGATCGTTAAAAGTCTGGGATTTGCTATTAAACGGTAAGCCGAAAGAGGCTGTCGGAATATCTTTATTTCTGTCTACATGTAATCCTTGAAAAGAAAAATCGCCGAATGCCGCCTTCAACATAAGCTTCCTATTACGTTCGCCATCGCTATCGATGCTCAAGCCGTTATTGTTTGCACGGTCATCATGCCACGGAATTCGCTGATCGAATTCTTGAAAATAAAGTTTGTCGTAGCCTTGGCTATCGTAAAACGTTCCTGTCAAAAATGTTTCCAAACCATTTTGAAAGCGGTTGCCGTAACTAGCACTGACTTTATTGGTATCGTTCGTGCCAAAAGAATATTTAATATTTGCACCGTGTTGATCTCGCCCGCGCTTCGTAATGATATTGATGACCCCAAAAACAGCGCTAGTTCCGTAAAGCGATGAACTGGGACCCCGCACCACCTCTATCCGCTCAATAGCATCGACATCGACAGGAAATCCTTCCGAAGTATCAAAGGCGTCAAACATGCTGTCATTAAATCGATGACCGTCGATTAGTAATAGTAACCGACTATTGTAATCGGACGGCAAACCAAACCCTCGGGCGCCTGCGTAACCGTAAGCACGATCGCTGGTGTTATAAAATCCACGCAGGCTAGAGAGAATTTGACCAAAAGTGCGGTAACCGTATTTTTTTATTTCATCAGCCGTCACAATACTGACCGATGCGGGAGCTTTAGTAACTTTTTGCTCATATTTCGAAGCGCTGTACACAGAAGGTATATCTTCAAACAAAGGGGCATTGGCTTCGCTTTGTGTCGCCGAAGTTGAAAATTGGTCGCTTGCCTCCGCTATTGTCTGGACAGCGAGCAATGCAATTATTAGAGTTAACCTGACTTTATTTCTGTACTTCATAGGTCATCATGGTTATTTGATTGGACTAAGCTAGATAAAAATATAGATGATTTTCTTTAAAATTTTTAAATATAGTTAATGTTTGCTTGTTATGTAAGCAAAAACCTACTACTTTTTAATAAAAACTTGATGGAATTACAAATTGAACAAAACAATGACCAACAACATGCGTGCTTTAATTTCCATAACCAATGCCCGCAATTATGGCATTATTCAACTTAAAAACGAATCAGATCATTACGATGGCAGAATTGTAAAAGTTCAAGGCAAAGATCTCGTTCATTTCGGCAATTGCAGTTATTTAGGACTGGAAACTCACGACGCAGTTAAGCTAGGCGGCATCGATGCCCTAACGCGCTATGGAAGTCTATTTGCAAGTTCACGGCAATACATTGGGTTGGGATTGAATGAGGAACTTGAAGCACTGTTAGACAATATAACCGGCTATCATACATTGGTGACGCAGACCACTACTTTAGGGTCAATATCCGCTATACCTGTTATCACATCTTCAAACGACTTAATTATTGTAGATCATCAATTGCATGCCAGCGTTCAGAACGCAGTAAAAATTGCTCAAGCTCAAGGTACCCAAGTTGTTATGTTACGACATAGTAATATGACATTACTCGAAGAATATATTAAACAGTACCAAAATAAGCACGAGAAAATTTGGTACATGGCTGATGGTTTATATTCCATGCTAGGAGATGGTTGCCCTATTGAGCAAATGTATGAATTTATGGATCGTTACCCTAATTTTTATTGCTTTGTGGATGACGCTCACGGAATGAGTTGGATAGGGGAAAATGGTAAGGGTTACGCGCTAAGCAGAAAACCGCTTCATCAACAAATGGTAATGGTAATGTCATTAGCAAAAGGTTTCGGATGCTGTGGCGGTGTATTGGTTTTTCCGACTCCAGAAGGTCGTGATTTAGTTAGATGTATAGGGTCATCACTAATTTTTAGTGGTCCTATCCCCACGCCGGTATTAGGTGCTTGTATTGCCTCTGCAAAACTACATTTAACTAACGAAATAGTCACCAGACAAAACCTCTTATATGGATTAATTAAATATTTTAGACAACAGGCTTATGCCCATAACTTACCATTAATGAACCATACTTTTTCCCCAATATTCTATTTTGGTGCTGGATCTGAAAATAATGCTCATCATATTGTCAAAAAAATGCAGGAGGCTGGATTCTTTACCTGCATATGTAACTTCCCAGCTGTACCCAAAAAAAATGCCGGGATTAGGATTTGCCTTACAACGCACCTTACTTTTGAAGACATTGATAATGCTTTAACATGCATGGCCGAAATAGTAAGTTCTTTGGAAAACGAAGGCAAACTTGACAAAGATAAAATTTATCAAAGTTTCCGTGCTTTAGAGGTTTTATAAAAAAACCTTCTAATACTCAGGCTGGGTATTGAACTTTTGAAGAAGTTCGTCGACATGCTCAGGACGAATAGTAAGATTTTGATTTATGATCGGTATTTACTTGTTCAGAGCTTTCCTATCAAGGGGATTTATTTTTCTCTACAGACACATGACTAATGTTAAGAATAAAATTAAAAAACTACTTTAGCGTTTTTAAGCGCACTATTAGAGACATCAATATTCATGTGCTCAGCAATCTTGGCATTAACCGTATAAGCCACCTTACGTGGATGTTCAGGCAATACCGTCGAAACCGATGCGCCGTTGAGTATTTTCTGAGCCAACAAGGCGCTTTGTTTTCCTAAGTCGGTATAGTCCCACGATAAAGCGTAAAACGCTCCTGATTTCACCCAGTTATCCGACAGCCCGATCAAAGGCACTTTATTTCTGAACGAGGCCAATAAAACTTCTTTAGCCGTATTCACCGACATTACGGTTTCGTCCGGAATGGCTAATAAAAGCTCTACATTCGACGATAACTGCTCTAATGCATAGGGTAATTCCTTGGGCGTTTCTACCGGGATGGCGACCAGCTTTAGACCTTCTTGCTGGCTAATCTCTTTGGCCGCTTTTACCGTTCCCGCATTTTCTGCAGGGTTGTACAAAATGGCGACCGAACTCTGCTGCGGAAAAAACTTTTTCAGCCAATGAATTTGGGTTTGCATGGAATAGCTCAAGCTCACTCCGGTAATATTACCGGCTTTTTTGAATGTATCTTCTTTAAGCACCATCGTTGCCACAATAGGTATTTGAACGGATTTTTGACTTGCCCAGTTCAGTGATTCGATGCCCAGTGTAAAAACCACATCCGGGCTAAGTTGCTCAACCACATTATTATCCCAGGTTGGTCTTTGCATTATGTTCAGCTCGGAAATTTTAGTCTTGAGAGAAGCTGAAATTTGCCCTTTAAATCCGTTAATGGTTTCGCGATAAACTTCATCATTGGAGGAGGTAACGATAAGTATCTGAAACGTTTTTTCCGCCTTTAATTCCGGCGAAAAATAAAAGCAAAGTATTGCCATCACTCCCAAAATGACCCGAATGCGAGCATGGTTCTTCGGCTTCATTAACCGGTAACTCACGCCCGCCCAGCCCCGAGTTTACAGGCAATTTTCTGCCCCTCAGTTCTAGTATTAGCACGAATACTTAAGGCGCAGTCAATTTTCAAATGGATGTTGTATGACACCAGTCTAGTCTATCTATGGTTTAGTTATTTGTTGCCTTAAAAGCGTGTGTTAAAAATCTAAACTGCCTTTAATTCTGAACGTTAAGCCGTCCCGCAAAATGCCGTTCTGTGTATGATCGGGCGAGCCGGGATCATAGTAACGTTCGTCGAATAAATTGTACGCGCTAACGGATAACTCCAAACCTTTTATCCAGTTTTGTGTGAAAAGCGTCACATTGCTGATGGTATAGCCGCTTATTTTTCCGGTTGTAGCGCCTACGTCCTTAGCCGGTACCTTTCTGGCGCCTACATATTGGGTTTCGAAACCGATGAATACTTTGTCTCGCCAAACCGGCGCTATCAAATTAAGCTTAACGAGATGCTCCGGTGAATTCGGCAATCGCGTATCCTGATCGTCGTAATCGGTATGCTGCCAGGAATAACTCAACCGGGCTTGAAAACCGTTATTCCAATTATCTTCGAGCTGTACTTCAAAACCGTCTGAAGTGACGTTATCGACATTTCGGTTTTGAGTGCGGTCGCCGGAAATTCTAACATTTGCGATGATATCGTTCACGTTAGTGTGAAAAAAATTTAACTCTCCGCGTAAACTTTGATTGAAATAATGTTCCAAGATGATCTCGGTAGTTTCCAGTTTTTCAGGCTTCAATTTATCGTTAGCGATCACATCGAAGGCTGGAGAATTGATTTCAAATTGGCTGGGCGCTCTAAATGCCGTTCCATAAAGGAGTTTTATAGAGGTTTTTTCCCAGGGGTTATAAATCAGAGCCAGTCTTGGGTTAATTGTCCCCCCGGAAACACTATAATAATCGTATCGAACCCCGGCATTGAACGTGACTTGACTCGTTATAGTGTATTCGTCCTGGATAAAAAAAGCCCATCTATCGGTACTCGAATCAACGGGATTAATTTCCGACACAATGCCATTAGGCCTTGTATTGAAATTGGTTAAAAATTGTTCGAAGTTATCCTGATACTCGGACCCAGCAGTAACGCGATGATCGTCAAACAGAATCTTGGTTATTTCGAGTCCCGCGCGCCACCATTGGCCCTTAAAATAATCCGTATTGACGGCAATATCGGATAAATTTCCTGCCTGGGAAAAATCAGTCGGATAATCGCCGGTGTATCGATAATTATTGTAAGACACTCTCGCTTGCAAGTTGAGTTGATTATCGAAAGTATGATTATAGTTTAAATATAGAAAAGCAGACTCGTCATCCGTTCCGGCGCGCGGATCATTGAAAACAGTCTCAAACGAGCCGGTTGGAATCGCTTTTTTACGATCGACATACACACCTTCCAGCGTGAAATCCCCGTAAGCTAGTTTACCCATGAATCGTTTCGACTCTTCTTCATCATTATCGATGTAAAAACCGTTGTTGGTTGAAGGATCGGCGAATTCTTTGGAAAAAAACCGGCTATCGCCCTGGCTGTCATAGAAGGTACCGGTTAAAAAAGCTTCTATCCCGTTACTGAAGCGTTGCCCATAGCTTGCGCTGGTTTTATAGGTATTATTGCTACCGTATGACGTTTTAATATTAGCCCCTTGCTGATCTCGGCCTCGTTTTGTAATTACATTGATAACACCGAAAAAAGCATTACTGCCGTACAACGATGAACTTGGTCCTCTGACGACTTCCACACGCTCGATCATATCGATATCGACCGGAAAATCTTCGTTGATATAGAACGATTCGAATAAATTATCGTTATACCGGTGACCGTCGATCAAAAGTAACAGCCGCTATTGTAGTCGGTCGGTAGACCGAATCCCCGTGTGCCGACATAACCGTAATTTCTGTCGGTTGATGTATAAAAACCTTTTAAGCTCGAAAGAATATCGCTGAAACTACGATAACCCCATTTCTTTATTTCATCCGCCGTCACGATACTCACCGAGGCTGGCGCTTTCGTCACTTTTTGTTCGTATTTTGATGCCGTATAGACTGAAGGAATATCTTCAAACAAAAGATCTTCGCCATTTTTAAGCATATCTTTTGATGAGCCGGTATCGTATTGTGAATAGACCGGATTGTGCACTAAGCAAATCAAGCAGAATAGGCAGGAACACTCAAGAAACTTCATGAATACAATGTTTTATTAGTCGTATCGATATAGTAGCGGAATTTATTGTTAAGTGTTGATTAAATTCAACTTAAAGAAATAATACGGCAGTTTTATCAAATACACACACATTTTCACTGATTGTATTAGCTGACTATTTCATAACGCCAACAGCCTGGTAATTTTCGTTTCAATATAAGGCTGAAAATACCCGCGATATTTTGCTGAAGCTCGGCTATTTTCCAGTCATCCCCTTTGATATAGCCACGACAATTAACAGAACCGCAATGACAATCCATATTTCCGAAATTGCCGGTCGTACACATAGCATAATCGAAGGTTAACTCTTCACCGACGTAAATATCTCGCATTGCTACTAAACAAATTTCACTTTTAAACCCGGTGTTAGGATCGCAACTGTGATTAAAAAATTCTCCATTATGAAGTTCATCTAAATTAGCAGGTCCAAGGACGAGATCGGGATCTTCGCTAATTTGATAAGGGAATTCTTGAATTTTAGGCGGCAAGGTAAAAAACTCTTCCATTGTCATAACATGTCCGCCGAATATAACGAGAACCTCCTCCGTCTTGATCGCTTCGCTCGCAACTTGTCCTCGACCGCACGGTAAATTATCAGATAAGTTAATTTTCGGATTTAACCAATTTAATTTTGAAAACGATTTCATAGTTAAGTTTTCATGAGTGAAATTACGTTGCCATCTACTGGGGTAAGTTAATCGTTGAGCTAAATATCCTAAAGCGGACTGCTCAATAGTTAATCATAGTAAATGTTAAAAAAAATTGGCTATCCATCGAAATAAAATTTTCTGCATTAAACCGTTTGTTATTTTTCAAAAAACTAGTAGGGTTGGTAAGAAAGATTGATATTTAACTGAGTATCAGCTCTTAACTTATTGGTTCTGTCTTATAAACTCCTGAAGCGTTCGTTCTGAGCAAGTCAACGCGCAGACCACCTTTTCGAAAGGTTATCGGCACTGTTTCCTGCGTTGCTCTACCTCCTGCATCCCTATAGACGAAGCCGAACCGGAGTTAAGACTTCATCGGGCCGAATCTATAGTGACGTTGCCGTAGCATTTCCATTAAAAAACAACTGAATCAAAGCTCTATTTTATTGATTACTAAGTAATACCACTGATTGTTTGCTTTTTTAACACCCCTTAAGATCAGCACAACTTTTAGGAATTGTATATAAACAATGTTTTTTACAACAGATATTTGTGATCCGTTTCACAAATATCACACAGGGAACGGTGAGTTTTGTGATTGGGTCTACACTTCCAATTATCGATATATACAAACTAAGCAATATTGAAAACCGAATTTCCCTTTCGTAAAACTATTTTTTCAATTCCTAATAGCTCAAATCGCTGCCTTGGAAAGGCCGATTTATTCATCATCTATAAAAATTTCGAGGAGATTTAATCATGTGGCTTTACTACGCACTTATCGGCCCGCCTTTTTGGGCGTTAGTCAATATTTTAGACAGTCATTGTGTCGGAAATGTCTTTGATAGACCTTGGGTTGGCGTCATCACTGGTTCTTTGGCAACGGCCGTTATTTTTTTGGCGTTCCCTTTCATCCTTCCTTTTATCGAGTGGCAATTTCCGCACTGGCGGATTATTGCTTTATCGATAGTTGCCGGCGGCTTGATTCAACTCTCGCAGGCGTTTTATTTTCAAGCGCTGGAACGCACCGAGGCGGGCATAGTCGCGGCGTACGAGAATTTCACACCCACCTTAATGCCGCTAGCGAGTTATTTTTTGATGGGGGAAGTCTTGGAACCTTGGCATTATATAGCCATCGGCGTTTTAGTCGTTGCCTCTCTTTGTTTCTGCCTGATCGATATTTCCAGAGACGGCAAATGGGACTCGATACTCTTAATGATGGTAACGTCTTCTCTTCAAGTCGCAGCTATATTGATTGAAAAGTATGTTTTCGAACATGGCGACTTTATCATCTGCTTCTTGCTGATCATTTCCGGCGTGGTACTCAGCGGGGTGTTACCGCTATTGTTTTCTTCGAATGTTCGCAAGATATTTATCGGTAACATACCAAAACTAAAACCGTTGACCGGATTATTTATCGGTCTTGAATGCGCTAACCTCGTTGCTTTGTATTTAAGCCAAAAAGCGGTCGATTTAGGGTCGCCAGCCTTATCCGCGGCGATGGAAACCACCGTACCCGGTTATACCTTTCTGATAACCGTTGCGCTGCTTTATTTCAAGCATCACTACGGCGACGAAGACGCCAAATACCGGTTACGGACGAAATTAATACTGGTTGCTATTATGTCCGTCGGCGTAGCACAGATCGCTTAGGGACGGTCGACAGTAAACGTCCCTTTTTCATCTTGCAATACGATGCTATCGGAACGAATTTCTTTCAGTTTTACATCGCCTTTGATGTGTTGACCGCTTTTGTATTTGACCATGTCGATTATGACAAAACGATCTTCGGGCTTTTCTGCATAACTGAAGACATTGATATTCAGTTTCTGCGAACCGGTTCGAGTGTTCGAAGAAGGCTCTTGCGCTGGAGAAGGAAGCTCTTTGGGAGTAAGAGCCGATTTTTTCTCTTTTTTAACCGTCGCAGGTTTTTTGTTCGGCGTTGGGTGAACGGTCCGTTGCGCTTCGATGGGTTTTACAGCGGCCGATTTTTCTTCCAGCATTTCAGCGATGGAAGGTTCCGACGGGCCTGCTTCATCGTTTACGTCCGAAGACGATTTCGATTGGATTTGGTTTGCCTGTTCATCAGGGTTATTCGATACCAAAGGCGATGCTGTTTTTTCATGAAACTTCCTGTCGGCAGCCGGATACGTTGATACACCGGCGTTATCCAAAGTTTCAGCTTGGTTTTTGTGAAAAAAAATCCATGCCATCATGCTAATCGCAATTAAATTTATAGCCACCAAAATAATTAGCCACCGGCTTGATTTCTGTACAGGTTGACTAGGATTGACCAGAATTCTTTCGGTCATGGTCTCGGGCTGAGTAGCTTGCCGTTGTTGCTCGGATTTTCGGAGGGCATCGAGAATATAAGACATAGAACGATTTAATCCTTAAGATGTGGTGAATTTTTAGCGCCGGTTGCGCTATCTAAATAAAACACAGTTTGCATTCCAACTTTACCGTCAGGCTTTAAATGCTTTGTTTTTTGGAAACTGACAACGCGCGCTTTCAATTCGACGTCGAAAAATTGCGGATTTACCGGCTGTTGATTAATGCCATCGATCTCGGTTAATTGTTTACGCAGCCATTCCACATTAGTTGAGGTCTGTCCGGGAAAAATCAAGTTTACGCCGGTCAGCGGCGGCTGCCAAAGCAGCAAGTAATAGCCTTCCCATAAACTCAACACATCCGGCAAGGAAATTCTCGATCCTCTTCGAAACGGAACACAGGCTGCCCGTTACGAATACTCGTTAACAAAGCGAAGCGTTTCGTTTCATCCGGCATGGTAAACTCCATGATTGCCGGTCGGTTAAAGGCTACCAAGTCCTTCCAGTTTCCTTTGTCGAACGAGCACAGCAGGCCGTTTTTCTGCACTGTTTTACAGTCGGGTTGTTCTTCCGTTAAATTTTCTTTTCCCCAAACCTTAAGTGCTTTTTTAATAGCTGCATTCAAGCTATTTTGATCGTTATTTAATTGTAAACCGAAGGATTTGGCGTCGGTTTCTGCGATTACTTTCGTTTCCCCAGTCGAATTTTGGGGGATAGCCTTGGGTTTAGGGCTATCCGTGTTCGGCTTTTTAAACGACACCTGTGTTTTAGATTGAATAACGGATCGACCTGAAGTTGAATATTGAAGGAAATACCAGCCGGTCACCAATAGACACAATACCAACAAGCCCAATACCGGTTTCAAGTACTTAGCGGGCTTAACCTTTTGACCTAAGGTTTCCTCGGCCGCACGTTTAACAATATCGGGCGTGATAAAACGACTGTCCGTTGAATAAGCGCCTAATAAAGCGCAATGACAAATGATATTGATTACGCGAGGAATACCGCCTGAAAATTCATAAATTTTTTTTATGGCGTTTTCCTGAAACAGCACAGAATTGCCTTTACAAACTGTCAAGCGATGACGAATATAAATACGGGTCTCATCTAATGAGAGCGGCAGCAAATGGTAACGCGCGGTAATCCTTTGGTTTAATTGCCGAAGCTCACGCCGGTTTAGCACCTCGTTCAACTCCGGCTGACCGACCAAAATAATTTGTAATAGCTTCGTTTTGCTGGTTTCAAAGGTTTGTCAACAGCCGAATCTGTTCTAAAACTTCCAGGTTTAAATTTTGAGCTTCGTCTATTATCAGAACGGTCCGGCGATTATTCGCATGGGCGCTAAGCAAGTAACGGTTTAATGCATCGACGAGATTTTTTAACGATTGCCCGCCGATGTCGTATGGTATGCTTAAATCGTCGCAAATCGTCGCCAGTAACTCTATGGCGTTTAGTTTGGGATTTAAAATGAGCGCAATATCGATATTATCGGGGAGTTGCTCGAGCAAACAATGACATAACGTCGTCTTACCGGTACCTACTTCGCCGGTTAAAGCCACAAAACCGCCGCCGTGATTGATACCGTACAGCAAATGCGCCAAGCCCTCTTGATGGCGGGTGCTCATATACATAAAATGCGGATCTGGTGCGATAGAAAACGGCAGCTCGCTGAAATGGAAAAATTCGTTATACAAGATTATGATTTTGGATGACTAGAAATTTAGTTTAATTGTAACTCACAAAAAATAGTAGGTCTCAGAAGAACATGGGTCGTTACGATAGGAACAAAAAGAAAAAATCCGATACCTCGACATTTTTTATTTTGCCTTTGATTTTAGCAGTACTCGTAGGAATCGGCGGCAGTCTTTTCACACTCAAATTTTTCTATAAGAAAGAGAACTTGGATTCTCTATCCACCCAAATAAAAGAATCCTCTAAACTTGCAAAATCCCCTGCGCCCCCTGCTGACGAACAACTGAAACAAATTACCAAGGATATAAAATCTCTCCCTGCGATAGAGAAGGAAATCGCAAAGTTGAGCGCGCTTGTTTTCGAGCCTCAACCCGGCTTACCGAATCTTTTGGATAGCGATAAACTCATCCGAAAACAATTGACCAAACTTTCTCCCGGCCTTGGAGCTTGGTTAGATACCGACCAACTCATTAGACGATATCTAAAGATTGTCAATGACTTTGCACAAGGGATACATGTAAGTAAGCATATGAGCTTCTTAATTTTCGACGAACCCTTCGGTTTTGGGTGACGGAAATGTGCTTTACATGGCGCCTAAAAGTTTTCACCGTTACGACAACTTGGCGCAAGCTGTTCAAGTTATCGATGCTAAAGCTGCCGTTAAGTTTTATGTTTATGTCAGACCATTGATATTACAGGTATTCGGAGAGTTCAGTTACCCCAAAGACATCACTTTGGAAAGCATTATTAGTAAAGCAGCAGGCGAAATTATAGCGACTCCCGTTATCGAAGATCAAATCCAATTGGTAAGGCCTTCACGATTCTACAAGTTTGCCGATCCGCGTTTGGAAAGCCTTAACCCGGTACAGAAACAAATGATCAGAATGGGACCGGACAATCTTAAGATTTTTCAAAATAAATGCCGGGAATTTCTTGTTCAACTCGCCAAGTATAAGTAGGAACCAAATTAGTATTTATACCTTTTGCTGCGCAGTTTATAGCGCGTTTCTATCTAACAATTATTCTGCCTGTGTTCCTTGCAAACGAATGATCCAAGGCTCCTTTGCTAAAGGATCGATATGAAAAGCGAGTGCATCGCATTTTTGCAACAGCCCTTCTTCACCGGAAGCATTCGGATTTAATTGCCGCTTTTCAACAAAGTCGGTCATTCTCGCCAAGTTATAGATCAGCAAGACCCGATTGGTATTTTTAAACGGATAGACTTGGTATCCGACATTATTTTCATCCCAACAAGGATTCCGCGCAATCCATCCGGCAAGCGTTTCTTCGTTATTTAGGCTCAAGTTTTTCAGCGTCGCATAACGATCATTACGACTGATCGATTGAGTTTCGGCTAATAAACTTTCATTAAGCTGACAACGTTGTAACGTTTCGACGGCGTGATCGTTAAAGTCGAAACTTTCCGCAACCAGATAGTGCCGGTTTCTTTCCCCGTCGTTAGCAAACAGGGATATTTTATTGAGCGCTTCATGCTCTAACGCTTTCAAGAATTCTTCGGGTGAACGGATGTGTTTATAAATAGTGACAACCCAAGGCAAGGCGCGATCGGTTTCTTCGTAACGCGATTTGACACTGCCGATAACGCTCGACCGGCGCAATTCCTCCTCGCGCCCCATCGGTTTAACCAGGAAAGCATCGACTGCGATGATATGAGTATAAAAACCGGCGTCACGAAACTGTTCGATAATGGTCGAATAGCGCGGACGATAAGGAATGCTGGTACCGTCGTATAGCAAATTAACGTTGATCTTTCGGGCATGTTCGGCAACCAAATCGCGCAGGCGGTTAGCAAAAGGCTCCACATAGACATAATCGTCGCTATGATGCTGTGCCGCCGTTAAGACACGGTAGAGTTCGCTTTGTTTACGAAATTCGTCGAGGGAAGCGGTTACGAAATTTTCACCGCACCGGGCTTTGGCGATTTCTTCGACTGCCGTTTTACCGGCCCCTGCGCCGCCCATACACATAAACAATTTAGGATTTGAGACCGGCGATTTTCCTTCAAAAATAGTTTCAAGCGCCGTATTCAATATTTTATTAATTTTGATTAGCCGATCGTAAGCAATTTCAATCCCGCGCTGGGCGCGCTCGTCGTCTTCCGCTGCGTCCAACATTTTCTGCTTAAGGGAAGTATTGTTGAGCAAGTCGAAAATCGACGCTTTTTCGCCTTCGCATTGCTTTAATAACTCGATCAGTTCGATATGACTGGGCGATCGTAGTCCGCTCAACATATTGATGTCGAGACAAAATAATGGCGCATTGCCGTTTTCATCCAACCCGATTCCGTCGATTTCTCGTTTATTCGAAGCACGAAGGCTTTCGGTTTCAGGCAAATAACCGATCACATGACAAGCATTGATTAATGGATAATCCGCAAAGTGCTTACCGGAATTAAATAAGTCGTCCGGGATTTTGTTTAAAGGTATTAGGCCGCCGTTAATCGTGACCAAGCACTTAATGCCGTCGGTTGTGGTGTGCGATAAAAAAGGAATCCCTGATAAAAATCGACGGTTTTCAGGCCAAACGCCGTAACTATTTGGCACATTTTGCAAACTTTTACACCGGCTGGAATCGAGTGCATGAACGAAAGCGATTACAACGTCCTCAATGTCGCTTTGAGCATTATGCAGCGCGATGGCATCTTTCCACTCCAACCGGCGAAAATCGAGGCATTGTTCGTAAACGCTTTTAAAGGCGGGTAATTTCCCGATTATCGCCATGAATAAATCCAGTGTAATCCGGTTGCCGTAATCGAAAGGCCGGATCGTTCTCATGGTGCAGTAAAATTGGCTAACCGCTCGGCAATATCGTCGAAGCGAATTACAAATCCGTTATTATCGAAAATAGCGGTATCGTGATTATTCTCGTCGAATACCAGTTGAGCGATGGCTTTTCGGAACTGTTTACGTTTTTCAGGATCGCTCATCCAGCCTGGACGATGCCTAACGGTCGCTTGTTCTTTCCAATGATGGAACAATTCGCGATGAATTCTGGAGAATAACCCGGTTAAAAAAGTAACCCGTTTGGATTGATCGTGCGTGATAGTCGATTCGGCTTCTTGCTGCAGCACCAACATCAATCGTGTACCCTGACAAACCGCTAAAGCGGTTCGCAACTTTTTTAATTGTTTGAACTCACTCATTGGCCGAGTTACATCGTTATTCATGGCGAAAATCTAACCGGTTACGCAAACCGCATAACATAACTTAATTCTTATTTTGGTTTCCAGGCAACCAAAAAAATTTCTTAGGTTACTGTTCAAGATCCGAGGCATGCTTTCGTCGGATTATGATTTACTCGAAAGCATGTCTTTATAACTTTTCATGATGACCAAAAATGCTAGAAAATCGTAAAGTCCATGAATAATAACAGGCACCCATAAATTCCTTTCACCGCCGTAATCCAGCGCAAGCCCCAGATAGACGCCTACCAAAGCAGCTAAGACGGTATATAACGGGGTGATGGCATGAACCAACCCAAAGATCAAATTGCTTCCGATTAATCCGGCCTGAACGCCGAATGAAGTTTCGAACCAAGGTTGCAAAAAACCGCGAAATAACACCTCTTCGGAAACACCGGCAATTGCAGCAAGGATGAATAAATCCGCCCAATTACAACGCACTAAGCCGGGCGCTAACGTTTCCAATAGCATTCTTCTGATACTGACGACCGAATCCGTACTCAGTTGTTGTAAAAGCAGAAAGAGCAAAAATAAGGGGACAGTGCCGAGTATTCCGAACAAAATTGCCGATTGCGAAGCATGAAAACCTGCAAACGGATTAATACCGGCTAACCAGCCAAGTACGACGGCGACGATAATTAATGATGCTTCAAACAGACAAGCGCTTTTAAAGAACCGTTCAGAATCAAATGGCGATGATTTCATAATACTTGGTGTCGAAAATCTTATGCTTTGGGCAAGGTAACGCCGGTTTGTCCTTGGTATTTTCCGCCGCGATCTTTATACGATGTTTCGCACACTTCATCGCTGCCGAAAAACAACTTCTGCGCCACACCTTCATTCGCATAAATTTTTGCCGGTAAATTAGTCGTATTAGAAAACTCCAGCGTCACATGGCCTTCCCATTCCGGTTCCAAAGGCGTCACATTTACGATAATGCCGCAGCGAGCATACGTCGATTTGCCCAAACAGACGGTTAACACATCGCGTGGAATACGAAAATATTCGACTGTGCGCGCCAACGCAAAAGAATTGGGCGGAATAATACAGACATCGGCTTTAATATCGACAAAGCTGCTCGGATCGAAATTTTTAGGATCGACTATCGCCGAATTGATGTTGGTAAAGATCTTGAATTCATCCGAACAACGAACGTCATAGCCGTAACTCGACGTCCCGAATGAAATGACCTTACCTTCGGCCGAATTTCTGACTTGAACGGCCTCGAAAGGCTCGATCATCCCCTGCTGTTGCGCCATCCGGCGTATCCATTTATCTGATTTAATGCTCATTGGGTTGTTAGTTTGAGAGAAAAATAGCCGTTTATATTAACTGATCTAGTGAAATTAAGCTGGGTAAATTATGTTTCTTTACTATTCATAAAGACTTTAAAGCTTTACTCAAAATTAGAGGGTGAACACTGGATTCAGCCCTTGTTTTTCAACACTCTGTTTACCAACTGGCAAATTTAGGCTGAATAAACTGTAGTAAAATAGTAGGATATTGAAATTTACCTTAACGGTATATTTCTGTATTTATTAACTAATTAATGGAGCGAATATGGCTTTTGAATTACCCCCTCTACCCTACGGCAAAAACAGATTAGTCCCTCACATCTCAGAAGAAACGCTCGACTATCATTACGGCAAACATCATCAAACTTACGTCACCAACCTGAATAATCTGGTTCCAGGGACTGAACTCGAAGGATTGTCGCTGGAAGAAATCGTTATGAAATCGTCAGGCGGCATTTTTAATAATGCAGCACAAGTTTGGAACCACACCTTTTATTGGAACAGCTTGTCTCCTAACGGCGGCGGCGAACCGACCGGAGCGCTAGCCGATGCAATTAATGCCGAATTCGGTTCATTTGCTGCCTTTAAAGAAGCCTTTACCAAATGTGCAATCACAACCTTCGGTTCCGGCTGGGCTTGGTTGGTGAAAACCACAGAAGGTAAGTTAGCATTGGTTAGCACCAGCAATGCAGGCTGTCCTTTAACCGAAGGTCACAAACCGTTGTTAACATGCGATGTGTGGGAACACGCTTATTACATCGATTACCGTAACGCTCGTCCTGCCTATTTGGAAGCTTTCTGGGCGTTGGTGAATTGGGAGTTTGCCTCAGCTAATTTTGTCGGCTAATCAAACTGAATTAAGTCTCGATCTTCCCTGTTAATAATTCTGCATTTACCGTTTCACATGCTGAGGAATGGGTAACCAACCTGTTCCTCGGTATGACGTTTCCCTTAGTCTTTACCTCAATAAGAACAGATCTGTTCGCCGAAATTTTCTGTCAATTTGAAAAAATCCATTTTAAAAAACAGCTCAACTAAAAATGCACTCATCCTAATCGACGAAAGCTGATTGAAATCATTCATTAAGCCTGTATTCATCCGCTCGGATTATAGTTTCGTTAAGTTTAGAGAAAGGCAACGGTAAGGGTTAAACCTGTGACTTGATAGTGGCTGGAGCGATAAGCCAAGGTTTGTCACCCCAAAATACACGCAACCCGTCGAAATGAAACTCATAAGCTCATCAAAAAGCACGGTTTAACCCACTACCAAAAGCAACTAAATAGCCTCAACCTCGTCTAATCTGCTAATGACATTTTAAGGTGTAGATAATGAATAAAATATCGATTTTACTGATTGCACTGGCAATATTGACGCTGACGCCAAGTTGCGCCGTTTATACGCCTTATGGTTATGGACCCAGCGTATCGGTGGGTTATTCGTCCCCCTATTATTCATACCCTTACTTCGGCTACCGCCCTCATTATTACGGATCTTATGGACATTACGGTTGGGGAGGACATCGCGGGCGGGGCGGCGGTCATGGTTGGGGCATGCATCACGGTTGGGGCGGCGGTCACTTCCATCGCTAGGGTAGAAATGACATACTCTGAGCCTACCTTAAGTCAACGCATCAGTAAAATCGAAATTAATAGGCCACATGCTCGCTCCGTAATTCGATCATGGGAATTACCCTAAAAGACCATTTTAGCGCTAGATAAAATCTTTTTTGATATGTCTATTTTCATGCGCTCTGCAACTTTTGTATTAAAGGTAAAGGCAACTTTCCGGGGATATTCCGGTGCAATCGATTGAACCGGTGTCCCGTTAATTATCTTCGCCGCGAGGTCGGCGCATTGACGACCAAGATCGACGAAATCCCACGATAACGAGTAAATAGCCCCGGATCGAGTCCAGTTATCGGCCAAACCAATCAATGGTAGTTTGTTTCTAAACGAAAATAAGAATATCTCATTCATTGATGTTTCCGAATAAATGGTTTTATCTGGAATGGCCAACAAAACTTCCGTTTTGTTGCGAAGCTGCCCCAACGCCGATGGCAACTCACGAGGAGCAGTCACAGGTACGGTGATAATATCAAGTCCTGCTTGTTGCCCGATGGTTTTGACATGGGCTGGTAACAACGCATTCTCACGGGGGTTATATAAAACCCCTACCCTTTTAATATGACGGAAAATATTTTTTAGCCACATCAATTGAGTATTTAACGAATAATACATTTTGACACCGGTTATGTTTTTCGATTTTAAAAAAAAATCGTCACTAAAATCCAACGTCGAAATAACCGGGGTTTTGTAACCTTGGGTGCTTGCCCATTTGGTAGCTTCATTACCCAAGGTGAAAATCAAATCGGGTTTAAGCTGTCGACTATTAACTAAATCGATTTGCGATGATGATAGTTCGGTAAAATGGATATTTCTATTTGAAGCAAAACGTTTTTTGAATGCTCGAACAGTTTCAATATAAGGCTCTTCTCGCATGTTAGTTACGATTAAGACATGTTTTTTTATTCCAGCATGAAGCAACATTGGCCAAAAACAAAAACTAATGCAAAGCACCATTAATACGTTACAGAATGTTTTTGGCGTCATGATTTTTAAAATACTAATTTTCCCTAATATTATTAACATTATAGGATGAATTTTTTTGTTTATCATTGATTAATTAATAAGATGAATCAATTATCATCCATAAAATCGTGCAGAACTTAAGAAAAATTGATTCGCTCAAATGTTGGGCGTAAGGCGCTCGAATCGGTCAGATCAGCATCGTAAAGATACGGACTAACTTTTTTTACCATTTTAACAAAGCTTATTTCAGCCTACTCTATATCCCGCAGACCTTTGCCGAAGGGGGATAAGCCAAATCTAACCATCCCGCTTTCGGTACATCAATGCAACTCATCGTACTTTTCTTTAAATTCCTTAAATCCGGCTAACGCTTCTTTCATGGCTGTGCCCCCGCTTATCGAATCGCCATCATTGAAGCTGCTGCGAGCCTGCCCCAGTTTTTGAGTGGCTTTCGACTTTATCATCGACAATTTGCCATTGGCTGTCGAAAACGATTTTTGCACTTGCTTGGCTTCCATCAATATTTCGACAATTTCTTTTTGGTCTTCGCCTTTATCAAAAGCAGCGACGGCCTTTTCCAGGAGGACGACCGTTTTGTCGAGTGATTTTTTTACGTCGGATGTGCCTTGCATCCCGATAGCAAACACATTGGACCACATAAAACTAAAAAGTGCTGTTGCCAGTAGAAATTTGATTGCTTTCATCTATTAATTTATTGTTTTTTTCGTCGTTTAAGATTTGGCGTGGTAAACGACAAGTATCATCATTGATGTGGAATTTGAAGCCGTGTGAAACTAACAGAACCCAACTTCTCTATTCAACCTTTAAAAAAGCTACCGTTCCTTGCTTGGCCCTTCACTAAAAGTTGCACGAAAACAAAAAACTATTCTGATCTGTCTTCGCGATTATCACCGCGAACAAAAACCTCATATTTTGTCCGCAGTGAACCGGTCTACTCTGTTTTCAAAAAATCGAAATACTATTAATGCGTAGCATCGTATTTTTCTTTGACTTCTTTATAGTCTGCCAACGCGCCTTTTATCAATTCGCCGCCGGTTTTTAGGTCGCCGTCGTTCAAACTGGTACGTGCTTGTCCGAGTTTATTGGTGCCTCTTGCTTTAACGATGGAAATTTTGGCATCCGAGGTTGAAATGGTTTTTTGCAACTGCTTGGCTTCCATAACCAAATCGACTAGTGCTTTTGGTTCCGCACCTTTATCGAAAGCGGCTGATGCCTCTTCCAATTTTGCGATGGTTTGATCTATCGCTGCTTTTACTTCCGCGCCGCTTTCTGCAAATGCCGAAAAACCGGTTAATACGAAGCCGAATAACGCGATTTTAGCCAGCGATTTTATTGTTTTCATCATGATTGAAACCTCTTTAGTGTGTGTATTTTATGAAGAATAATTATCAGCCGATCTCATTTTCTTTTGCCTGTTTTTCGTCGTGACTAAGTAATTAGTCTCGCGGAAAACAAGGAAAATAGCCGCTGATTTCAATTCTATAGCCAGTATGCCGCTAAGTCTATGCTTAATTCCTTACCTAATCACAGAATTATTGAGAGGTTTATTAGATTAACTGTAATAAAGTTGTGTAAATTTGCAGATTTTCGGCGATTTTCGATTATCCAGAATTGGCTAAGAAATTTAATCTACAGTATAGTTAAGCAACGTCTGATTAAGCTTTCCAATTCTCAACCCCTAAAAGGCCTTTATACAAACACTATGCCATTAATATTTACGTATTAAATGCCATAACACCATACAAAAGAATTTTTTATAACCTTGAATTGAATCGACTTACTCAGAAATCATTAACTCAAACTGTATTACGTTATCTATTCAAATCACTATGGCATACAAAATATTTCGCACTAAACAGGTCAAACCCTTCGACGATTCCGAAGCTAGTCTTCACCGCTGTTTATCGGCTTGGGATCTTACCTTTCTCGGTATTGGCGCCATCATCGGCACGGGTATTTTCGTACTCACCGGCATCGCCGCCGCCACCCAAGCGGGTCCTGCCGTTGTTTTATCTTTTGTTATCGCAGGCTTCGCTTGCGTGTTTGCGGCGCTCTCTTATGCCGAGTTATCCTCAGCCATCGGCGGGTGCGGCAGCGCATACGGTTATACTTATGCCGCCTTCGGGGAGATGTTTGCTTTTATCATCGGCTGGAATTTATTACTGGAATACGGTATTTCGGTTGCCGCCGTAGCAAACGGATGGTCGGGGTATTTTTGCAATGCCTTAACGGCATTGGATTTCCCTCTACCGGAAGCGCTAACCAAAGCGCCTAAGTTGGGCGGCATCATTAATTTGCCGGCGTTTTTAATTATTTTTATCTTGATGTTCTTATTGATTATCGGCGTTAAACAAAGCGCTAAAGCCAATAATGCGATGGTTTTCGTTAAATTGATTACCATTATTATCTTTGTCAGCATTGCCGCATTCAATGTACACCCTGAAAATTGGCATCCTTTTTATGCCCTACGGTTGGTTCGAGAGACTACCGGATGGCAAAACCACCGGCGTTTTAGCGGGCGCGTCAACCGTTTTCTTTGCATATGTCGGTTTCGATGCCGTTTCAACCGCGGCAGAGGAAGCCAAAGACCCGCAAAAAGACTTACCTTTCGGCATCATTACTTCGCTTGCATTTTGTACTTTAGTTTATATTTTAGTAGCCGGTTTACTCACCGGTGTCGTGCATTATTCGGATTTGAATGTCGAATCCCCTGTCGCTCATGCACTCAGCTTGCTTGGCTTTAATTGGGCGTCCGCCTTAATTTCCACAGGCGTTATTTCAGGATTGACAACGGTTATGCTGGTGCTTTACTACGGCCTAACTCGAATTGTTTACGCAATGTCGCGGGACGGGCTGCTCTCGCCGTTTTTCAGTAAAGTGAATGCGCATACGCAAACACCGATTAGAATTATCGTACTTTGCGGAATACTCATGTCGATGATCGCCGGTTTAATGCCCTTAGGCGATCTTGCCGAACTCGTCAACATCGGCACCTTGGCTGCGTTTGCTTTCGTTTGCCTGGGCGTTATTATTATGCGTATCACGCATCCTGATATGCACAGGCCTTTCCGTTCGCCGTTCAGCCCGCTGTTTCCTATCTTAGGTATGCTTTCTTGCGGCAGTTTAATGGCCTTCCTGCCGGCTGTTACGTGGTTGCGTTTTGTGGTTTGGCTCGTTATCGGCTTGATCGTCTATTTCACTTATTCATTTAATAACAGCCAACTCAATCACGCTCATAAACGTTAATTAACATCGTTAAATTCCGAGATGTCTATAACTTCGGCAAAATGCAGCCCTGTTCCTTTTTTCCAAACAAGGCTACTGAAGACCCGTATGGACTGTGATTGGAAAGGGAATTCGGTTACAATAGGTTTGATGACTTGGTTGGAGACAAGAGGATTTTTTGCCGTTCCTGTTGTTTTGTTTATTACTCATCAACCAATTGTTCAATCCGGCAATGACCTAACTGATTTTCCCCGAGCACTTCGGCTAACCAAGGAAGTGTCTGTTTCATATCGGCCTGCAATGTCCAAGGCGGATTAATGGCAATCATGCCGCTAGCCGTCATGCCGAATTCAGTGCTATCAGGCTTAATGCCCAGTTCATACAATTGAATGTTTTTAATGCCGCTCGCTTTTAACGTACGCTCCAAATAGCGATTGCGCTTTCTATCGACTACGGGATACCACAACAGATAGCTTCCGGTTGCAAATCGCTTATGCATCGCTTTTAAAGTATCGATGACTATCTTATATTCGTTTTTAACCTCATAAGACGGGTCGATCAAGATTAAACCGCGATTCTCGATGGGCGGCAATAAACCCAAACTGTCTGTGTAACCGTCGGCGCGAAACACTTTACTCCGTTTATCTGTTTTAAATAAATCGCTTAAGACTCTGGATTCTGCGGTATGGCGTTCATAAAAGAACAGACGATCTTGCGTCGTTAGCAATTGCCGTGCAATCAAGGGTGAGCCGGGATAATAGTTTAACGCGCCGGGCTGATTGAATTGTCTGATTAGACCGAGGTAATCTGCCACGCATTCGGGTATATCGTTCCGTTCCCATACTTTAGCGATCCCATTCAAGAATTCCCTGTTTTTCTGGGCTTCACTGCTATTGAAGGTATAACTTCCGGAACCGGCATGAGTATCGATGTAACAGATCGGTTTGTCTTTTTTTTTCAGATAATTTAATACCTGAATTAATACGACATGTTTAAAGACATCGGCAAAATTACCGGCGTGATAGGCGTGTTGGTAACTTAGCATGGAGTTTGTTTAATCAAAGTACTTTATCGACGATCGTCATGCCAATCTCAAAAGCAATCAAACCGATAATGATCCATTCCAAAATGGATGAATGCCGATGCTTTTGTTCATCGGCCAGCATTTCAAAAAGTTCGTAGATCGTTTCGAGCTTTTTCGCCAATACATCGGTGCGCGGGGCAATTTCCAAATATTTGGCGGCGATGTCGTAATAGGTCTCGTATTCAGGATATTCCCAAAAGAAATCCGGCTTATCCAACAAGTCGTAATTTAAGATAATATCGCTTTTAGTTAAAAATAATTGCCCGCGGATTTTTGCAATCTCATGACGACCTAATTTGATTTTACCGTCGCGTGCCAAAGATTTTGGAATATAGTTGGTTTTGTTGATCGTCGTAATTGCATGGGTTTCAAATGAAGCTAATTTGATGGATTGCGCCATTCCTTGGGATAAAGAGAACAGCACTATGGGATCGGATGATTCGATTTCAATATGATCTTCTATGATGCGTGTATGCTGACAATCGAGCGTAAACGTGAAATTATCTTCTTCTATTGTTTCTAAAGGATTGTCGGTATGCTCCAGCAATAACTGATGACGCTTTAATTGCTGTTCCGCACTTACATTCCAATGGACTACAGCACCGTACGCGAATATGACGGACCAGGTTTCATCGTCTTCAACAAATAACGCGCCTTTAATAATTCTTATCAGGTTGGATTCCGACAGAATTTTCGCTAACGCGCTGATATCGAAGTTTTGCGCCAAACAATAGGCTACGCAACGTTTTACTGATTGAATTTCTGACATGAATTACGCAACTCGTGGCATTACTATTGAAACGCTAAACGGAGTCGGCTTTATCTCATAGTGTATTAAGGGAATGCAATCGTTATCTAAAGCAAAAAAACTAATTCTCGGAAATTTTTAACAACCATCCGTCTTCCGCACGGCAAGAAGAAACCTTTGATTCGATTTTCACATCCACCCGCGCCGCTGTACCTTTCAACGAATCTGGAATCTTTCCTTTTACTAAATAGTAAGGATTTACAAATTCGACTTTTACTTCGACAGGTTGTCTTTTAACTTCGACGAAAACCTGATCGGGATCGTCTAAACTCGAGACCACAAAAGAAAACTCAGACCCCGGCGCAACCGTAGACAGATGCGCTGGAAACATTTTACTAAGATGAGGACGAACGCAAGAGGCTCCGCCTTTTTCGGCGCTAGCTCCCTTTCCGCGATGAGCACTGTGATCCATTGCCGCCTGAGCATCAATCATTGAAAAAGCTATCAAAACCGCCAGTATTTGTATTTTTTTCATTAGGTTTGCCCTTCTCTTATTATTAACAACTGTTTTATCGTGCGAATTTACCTACCATTTAAGTATACTTTATCTCAAAACGAATAAACGATAAAAGAATCCTGAATAGATCGCTTTTTACTAAATTATTTCACAGCACATTAGCGTAATCTTGTTCCAGTTGCCTGAAGTTCATAGACGTCATAAACCGGCTGAAACTCAGCCATGCGGACAGCCCCATTAAATCCTTAAATTGAGGCGGTAAAAAACGCGGCGGAATAACGGTACCGTCTTCCACCAAATCGAAGAGCACCTTCATATCTTCAATCATGGTTTTTCCGCAAAATAACAGCGGAATTCGATCAGGCCGTCCTTTACTGACCGCAAGTCGCATAAAATTATAAGTCAAAACAAAACCTTTAATATAAGTCAGGTCTTTCGTAAAAGGCATCGCATCGGGCAGGCTGCCTCTGAAAACACGGCTGGTTACTGTATAACTTTCTTCTTTATCCAGCCCTTTCTCAAGAAAGAAATTGTAAATTTCGATAAAATTGGCGCCCTCCTCCGCCAACGTTATGGCGCGAATTCGATGAATCAGCCGCATTAGACGGTTCGGTGTCGAGCTAAAGGTAAGAATTTCCATCAGAACGGCCAACCCCTCTTGGGTTACCGTTGCCGAAGGCGGCCCCTTTCCTAAAAGGTGCAGTAAGGCTGCGCCAGTCCGTTTAAAGTCGTCCCTAAATGCACCCAAATTTCATGAACCTCCAACACTCTAAGGTCGCGCATATTGAATAATGCATCCGCCCTCAATTTAACGTAATCGGTCCCAGCGGCGGCATCCGCCACGATACCGTCGCTTATCATCGCTCTCAGGCCATTGCCCGGCAGCATGGCTTCAATTCTTTCATTGAGAATTTTGACGGCTTCGGCAGCTGGAATTGTTTTGGGTTCTTCGACCAAAAAATCCAGCTTTAGCAACTGCGCCAACGTGCCTTCAACCATACTTCCCAAACCTGCAATGGTTGGATCGCCGACATGAAAAACATCTTGAGACGATCCGTACAATTCCTGTGAAATATTGGTAAACACGGGTTTCCCGCGATATTCCAGCATAGTAACAACATCCTGATATTCCCGGCAGATTCGACGCATAATCACGCTAAGCGGATTCAACTGGCCGAGCTTGCGCACTAAATCCCGTTCGATTTGATGAAATTCTTGTTTTTTCTCTTCCGGCTCGAAACCAAGCGGTCTTTCCCGATAGTATTCCGGCGAAACACGCGGCAACGCTTTACCGTTACTTGAAAAAAAATCTTGTTTGATACTGTCGTCCCATTTTATGGCATCGAGAATCCGTATCGGTTGCTGGGCTTTGACGATCCGGTCGGAAAGCGCTTTGACTTCGGTTAAATAAGGCGATACAGGTGCTTTCTGATTCATTGTCGGTTTGCCGTGTAATTCAATAAGCGGGCGTAGACTGAAGGATTCACCTTCGAGTCATTTCAAGTAAAAGCGTAGGATAAAGTATAACAACATGTTCCGCTATAAGGCATAAAATCGAGTCACATACGTTGCCACTGAGTTATTTTGCGCTTCTTCATATAGACAGCTTGTAATATTTCAATTTCTTTCAAACTTTAATCGAGTTCTCTTTGTCTATAAATTTACAAAGTAAGATTTATTACGGTAGTGCAATAAAAGCATTGCTAATTTCAACAAAACCCTTATAATTGTATCTCTTAATCGCGGGGTGGAGCAGCTTGGTAGCTCGTCGGGCTCATAACCCGAAGGTCGTAGGTTCAAATCCTGCCCCCGCTACCAAATAATAATAAAAGCCCCTACATGGGGTTTTTTATTTTGGAGTGCTCTCTGAAATATAGGAGCTTGTTGGCAGTTACTAAAGGAAGGGCCGTTGGCTCTTTTTTTATGTGCGTAGATTTATGAGGAAAGAATGAAACTGGCGCCTGAACACTTGATCAAATTGATCGAACCCATCGTAGAAGGGTTGGGCTATGCCTGCGTCGGGATCGAATACAATCCTCATCCCAAACACGGTTTACTTAGAATTTATATCGATAGCCCCAACGGCATTCTGGTGGAAGATTGTTCCAAAGTAAGTCACCAGATTAGCGGCGTGCTCGATGTCGAAGACCCCATCCAAGGCAACTACCAACTGGAGGTTTCTTCGCCCGGCGCAGACAGGCCGTTTTTTTACGTACATCAATTCGAACAATTCATCGGCAGTACGGTCTTGGTAAACTTATACCGATCTATTGCCGGAAGAAAAAAAATTACCGGCATCATTGAGAAAGTTGTGGACGACGTTATTACTCTGCGTGAAGTAGACCAGATTTTCGATGTGCCGTTTGAGGCCATGAGCAAAGCACGCTTAGTGCCTGACTATTTAATTAAAAAAGGAGGTCCCAATGGCAAATAAAGAAATTTTATTGGTAGCCGAAGTATTTTCAAACGAAAAAGATATCGATAAGGAAATAGTTTTCCAAGCCATCGAATCCGCGCTTGAAGCAGCGACAATTAAACGGCACACTAATCAAATTAAAGCACGGGTCGTTATAGACAGAAAAACGGGCGACTATGTAACCTACCGCCAATGGGACGTTGTTGATGCGAATCCCGACATCGATGGCGATGTTGAATTTCCCGCTTCCCAAGTTTTATTGGAAGTCGCCCAGTTGGACGATAAAAATATACAAATCGGCGACGTCGTCCAAGAAGAAATCGAATCCGTTGAATTCGGTCGAATTGCCGCGCAAACCGCTAAACAAGTCATCATCCACAAAGTCCGCGAAGCGGAGCGGAAAAAGATTGTCGAAGCTTATAAAAGCAGAGTCGGCGAACTCATTACCGGTATTGTCAAACGGATCGAAAAAGGCAATGTGTTTCTCGATTTAGGCGGTCATATCGAAGCTTTTATTGCTAAAGAAGACTTGATCCCCAAAGAAGCAATCCGTAACGGCGACCGTATTCGCGGTTATCTGAAAGATGTCCGTTCCGAGCCGCGCGGTCCGCAACTGTTTGTGAGCCGAACCGCACCGGAGTTGTTAATAGCCTTGTTTCGATTAGAAGTCCCTGAAGTTAACGAAGGACTCATCTCCATCATGGGGGCGGCCCGCGATCCAGGTTCCCGGGCGAAAATAGCCGTAAAGGGTAACGATCCCAGACTGGACCCCGTCGGCGCCTGCGTGGGTATGCGCGGTTCCAGAGTTCAATCGGTAACGAACGAACTAGCGGGCGAACGCGTCGACATTATTCTTTGGAATCCGAATGAAGCGCAATATGTCATCAACGCCATGGCCCCTGCCGAAATCCAATCTATCGTCGTGGATGAAGATAAACACAGTATGGATTTGGCGGTCAGCTCGGAAAATTTATCTCAAGCCATCGGTCGCGGCGGTCAAAACGTTCGTTTAGCATCTCAGCTTACCGGCTGGGAACTCAATGTGCTAGATGCGACTAAAGCAGAAGAAAAGAGCGAAGCGGAGGCTTCCAAGATCAAGCAATTATTTGTCGAACAACTGGATGTCGATGACGATATCGCAATGATATTAGTTGACGAGGGTTTTAATACCGTCGAAGAAATTGCCTACGTACCCGTCAGCGAAATGCTCGAAATCGAAGGATTCGATGAAGATTTAGTCAACGAATTAAGAAGCCGGGCTAAAGATGCCTTGCTGATCAAAGCGATTGCCGCAGAAGAAAAAATAGAATCCGTCGAACCGGCTGAAGACTTGCTGAATATGGAAGGCATGGATACGGAACTCGCCTATGCATTGGCGAGCGAAGGTATTGTCAGCATGGAAGATTTGGCCGAACAATCCGTTGACGACTTGCTAGGTTTTGAGAATATGACGGAAGAACGGGCCGCCCAATTGATATTAAAAGCCCGCGAACCATGGTTTGCTGAAACATCAGGCGAATAAAGGAGTAGGAAATGAGCGATAAATCAGTACGTGAATTAGCCGAAGTAGTCAAAATTCCTTTGGAACGTTTGTTGGTTCAGCTCAATGAAGCAGGACTTTCGGTAACAAATCCCGATGCTGTCATCAGCGACGATGATCAAATGAAGCTGCTTGCGCATTTGCGTAACCGGCACGGCAAAACAGCAGGCGAGTCGGAAAGTTCACCAAGGCGCGTCACACTCGAACGGCGCAAAGTCATGGAGATCAAACAGGCCAATGCACCCGGAAGCGCCGCTAAAACTATTAGCGTCGAAGTCCGTAAAAAGAAAACCTACGTCAACATTAAGCACAAAGAAGAATCCGAGTCCATCGTTACACCGGAAAAAGCGGAACCGGAAACGATTTCTGCTCCAGATGTCGTACTCGAAGCCAAAGCGGCAACAGAAACACCCATAGAACAAACCCGCATCGAAAACGAACAACCGATTCATCAGCCTGAACCGGAGTACAAAGCGGAGCCTAAAGCCGCCGAACCGGAAGTTCAACCAGAAATAGCAACAGAAAGCGTTTCCCCCGAACTTTTGGCCGATACCGATGCTGAATCCGCTCTTGAAGCTTTAGCGCCTAAACTCGATAAAAAAGCAAAAATCGAAAAGCCTGTAAAAAGTAAAGATTTCGAAGAACCCAAGAAGAAACTTGATGAAAAAGAGCGGCGACTTGAAGAATCCATCAAAAAAAATGCGGAACGTGTAAGACAGCAAGCTGAAGGTAAAAAAGAAACATTGCACAGAAGCAAAATCGATGAAGACGGTCGCACCATTAACTGGGATAGCCGAAAGAAAAAGAAAAAGCAAACCGTCCGCCCGGAATTCAATTCAATCGGACGGAAAACATCAATTCGAAATGCCCGTCGCACCTATCATAAAGGAAGTCACAATACCGGAGATGGTCATAGTCTCCGACCTTGCGCAAAAAATGAGCGTCAAGGCCGCCTTGGTCATTAAACAACTGATGAAGCTCGGCATTATGGCAACCATAAACCAAAGTATCGACCAAGAAACCGCGGCGATCCTGGTAGAAGAGATGGGGCATAAAGCGATTCTTCAAAATGACGACGATTTCGAACAAGAACTCTTGGCGGAAGCGCAGCAAGAGGACGACACTCGCGTTTCCGTCCCGAGAGCGCCGATTGTCACCATTATGGGACACGTCGATCACGGTAAAACTTCGTTACTCGACTACATCCGTAAAACACGTGTGGCTGCCGGTGAAGCGGGCGGGATTACCCAGCATATCGGCGCTTATCAGGTAAAAACAGACCACGGTTCAGTAACATTTCTGGATACGCCGGGCCACGCCGCCTTTACCGCCATGCGAGCCAGAGGTGCCGATGTGACCGACGTAGTTATCGTAGTGGTTGCAGCCGATGACGGCGTGATGCCGCAAACGAAAGAAGCGGTCGATCATGCGAGAGCAGCGAATGTGCCGATCATTGTTGCAATGAATAAAATCGATAAAGCGGACGCCAACCCTGAAAAAGTCATGCAGGAATTAGCGAATATTAACGTCATCCCTGAAGAATGGGGCGGCGATGTGCAATTCCTTAAAATTTCAGCCAAAACCGGTGAAGGTATCGACGACCTCATCGAAGCGCTTATCGTGCAAACCGAAATCCTAGAACTCAAGGCGCCAACCGAAGGTGCGGCGTCAGGTCTCGTTATTGAGTCAAGATTAGACAAAGGCCGCGGCGCTGTTGCAACCATATTAGTCCAAAAAGGGACGCTTGAAAGCGGACAAATGGTCCTATGTGGTCATGAATTCGGTCGAGTACGCGCCATGTTCAACGAGAACGGCAAAGCTATTAAAGAAGCAGGGCCTTCCGTTCCGGTTGAAATCTTGGGACTGTCGGGAACACCTTATGCGGGTGATGAATTCCTTGTCGTGCAGAACGAAAGAGTGGCCAAAGATTTGGCTAAACACCGTGAAGACCGTAAACGGTTTACCAAACATGCCGCACAAAGTGCATCTAAACTGGACGAAGTTTTCTCAAGAATGGCTGCAGGCGAAATCGCTAGTGTCAATCTGGTGCTAAAAACCGATGTACAAGGCAGTTTGGAAGCCTTGCGCGGTTCTTTGATCGACTTATCAACCGAAGAAGTCGAAGTCAAAGTCGTTTACGGCGGGGTCGGCGGCATCAACGAAAGCGATGTCAACCTTGCCCTTGCTTCAAATGCGATTCTGATGGGCTTTAACGTCAGAGCGGATGCAACCGCGCGCCGCTTAATCGAAGAAAAAGGCGTCGATCTGCATTACTACAGCATCATTTACGAAGCAATCGACGAGGTCAAAAAATCCATCAGCGGCATGATGGCGCCCGAAATCAAGGAGCAAATTGTCGGTCTTGCCGAAGTACGCGACGTCTTCAAATCGCCTAAATTCGGCGCAATTGCCGGCTGTATGGTGGTTGACGGCTATGTCAAACGTAATCTGCCGATCCGCGTATTGCGAGAAAACGTGGTGATTTATGAAGGCCAATTAGAATCGTTGCGCCGTTATAAAGACGATGTCAACGAAGTTAAAATGGGGATGGATTGCGGTATCGGCGTAAAAAATTACAACGATGTCCGTGTGGGCGATCAAATCGAAGTATTTGAACGCACGGAAGTTAAACGAGTATTGTAAATCATGCCTAAAGAATTCGGCCGAAGCAGCCGTGTTGCTTCACAAATGCAGAAAGAGCTCGCTCTCATTCTGCAGCGCGAAATCGACGACTCACGGCTCGGCTTTATAACCATTAATGAAGTTGTGCTGAGTAAAGATCTCGCCTCGGCTAAAATTTATTTTACCGTACTCAATGAGACGGATCAGGGTAAGAAGAACCATATCAAATGGCTAAATGAATTAGCGCCAATGATCCGTCACCATTTAGCAAAAAAAATGCAGTTAAGGCATATTTCGGAACTCAAATTTTACTATGACGATTCATTCGATACCGGAATGCGAGTTGCCGAATTGTTAAGCGATTTGAAGCCGGAAGACCAAGAAATAGGAAAAACGGACGAGACCCCATGACAAGCCGTCGTTCATGGAAAGATATACATGGAATACTGCTTCTGGATAAACGTTTGGGAATCTCCTCAAACCGGGCATTACAAGAAGCAAAGCGCTTATATCAAGCCAATAAAGCCGGTCACACCGGAAGCCTCGACCCTTTGGCTACCGGTTTATTGCCTGTTTGTTTCGGCGCGGCCACCAAAATATCGGGCATGTTATTGGATGACAATAAACGTTACCAAGTACAAGTCCAGCTTGGCATCAAAACGGATACCGGCGATCTCGAAGGCAATATTATTGAATCAAAACCGGTACCTGAAGTTTCAATACAAACCTTAAAAGTTATCCTGGAAAAATTCACTGGTCCACAAGACCAGATACCACCGATGTATTCCGCACTAAAGCAAGACGGCAAAAAGCTCTATGAATTGGCCAGGAACGGTATAACAGTCGAAAGAAAAGCCAGACATATTACGATTTTTGAATTAACGCTACTTAGCTACCAGAATGATATTTTAGAACTCGATGTCTATTGCTCTAAAGGCACCTATATCCGCACACTTGCTGAGGACATCGGTCAAGAACTGGGTTGTGGCGCAACAGTCAAGGCGCTACGAAGAACGCAAGTCGGTCAGTTTTCTATCGACCAGGCAATAACGATAACGCAGCTAGAAAATTTGGACGAGCAAAGCCTCATATCAAGGCTTATTGCTGTAGACACACCTCTGCAAACTTTACCGGCAATTCAATTGAATAACCAACAAACCGTTAACATCCGATACGGACAAACACTCAACCTTGAATTAAACATTGAGAAAGCGCTATACGGATCAGTGCGAATGTATCATGAGAACGAGTTTTTAGGGTTGGGAGAAATGCGCTTGGATGGTAAACTAGCGCCGAAAAAATTATTTAACCTGAATACCTAGGTTCAAGCTTTAACAGCGAACCACAAATTTCAAATCCTGTTCTACACCCTATCGTGGAATCGGGTTTTGTTACCGGCTCGAATATTTTATTACGAGTCATTTTTAAATCTTAAAATAGGGATTAATTCCATGGCATTTACTGCAGAACAAAAGAAAGCTGTTGTTGAACAATATCGTTTGTCAGAAACAGATACCGGCTCACCTGAAGTGCAAGTTGCATTATTAACAGCTCATATCTTGCATTTAACACCTCACTTTGCTGAACACAAACAAGATAACCATTCCCGCCGTGGACTTTTACGCATGGTAAACCAACGTCGAAAATTGTTGGATTACCTTAAAAATAAAGACATTACACGTTATCGCTCCTTGATTGACCGCCTCGGTTTACGTAAATAAACCCAGCCTGGAACGGCTATGCGAGATAAAAAATCGATAGCCGTTTCCGATTCACTTTTTTGTAGTGAACCCCCTTAATTCATTCTTTAACACATAAGGAACCTTATAGTGAATCCAGTCAGGAAACAATTTCAATACGGCAACCGTACTGTCACCCTAACAACCGGGGAAATAGCGCGTCAAGCCGACGGCGCCGTGATTATCGATGTCGAAGGCACAACGCTATTAGTAACTGTCGTCGGCAAAAAAGAGCCTAGCGGCGGCGATTTTTTTCCGCTTACCGTCAATTACATGGAAAAAGCCTATGCCGCCGGCAAAATTCCAGGCGGTTTCTTTAAACGAGAAGGCCGACCCAGCGAGCAGGAAACATTAATTTCCCGGCTGATCGACCGTCCCATACGGCCGCTTTTTCCTGAAGGCTATACCAACGAAATACAAATTGTCGCAACGGTTGTATCACTGAATCCTGATGTTGATACCGAAGTTCCTGCTTTATTAGGAGCGTCTGCTGCATTATCTGTTTCCGGATTACCTTTTAATGGCCCCGTTGGCGCCGCTTGCGTAGGCTACAAGGATGGAGAATATATATTAAACCCCTCCCCTTCCGAACTTAAGGAATCGCAATTAAATCTAGTCGTTGCCGGTACAGCCAAAGCCGTTTTAATGGTTGAATCCGAAGCGGCGGGATTGTCCGAAGAAATCATGCTGGGATCTGTTTTATTCGGTCACGAACATATGCAGGCTGCAATCAATGCAATCAATGAATTCGCCGAAGCCGCCAGCATGGGTAAGGTAGAATGGAGCGCGCAAGACACAAATGCAGAACTAGAAAGCTTGATTGTCAATCACGCTGAAGCCGATATAAAAGCGGCATACCAAATTCCTGAGAAACTCATCAGACAAGATAAACTGAAAGCCATCAGAAATGCGGTCGTTGATAAATTAACGGCGACCGGAGATCATCCTGAAAATGCAATTCGCGGCATCATCGAAAATCTTGAATATAAAATCGTCCGTAGCGCCATTCTTAACGATAGCAAGCGTATTGATGGTCGCTCACTGGATTCAATCAGACCGATTTCTATCCGTACAGGCGTGTTGCCGAGGACACATGGTTCCGCATTATTTACCCGCGGTGAAACACAGGCGTTAGTCGTCGCTACTTTGGGTACACAACGAGACGCACAAATTATCGATGCCCTGTCTGGTGAATACAAAGAACCTTTCATGTTGCATTACAATTTCCCTCCTTACAGTGTTGGGGAAACCGGTCAAGTAGGATCGCCCAAACGCCGTGAAATAGGACATGGACGGTTAGCTAAACGCGGTGTATTAGCCGTATTACCCAACATGGAAGAATTTCCTTATGTACTCCGTGTCGTTTCGGAAATCACAGAATCCAATGGTTCAAGCTCCATGGCATCAGTGTGCGGTAGCAGTCTTGCATTAATGGATGCAGGCGTTCCTATTAAAGCGCCGGTTGCAGGTATCGCGATGGGCCTTATCAAAGAAGGCGATAAATTCGCCGTTCTTTCAGACATCATGGGCGATGAAGATCACTTAGGCGACATGGACTTTAAGGTCGCTGGTTCAGCCGACGGAATCACTGCGTTACAAATGGACATCAAAATCGACGGCATTACTGCCGAAATTATGAAAACGGCGTTAGCGCAAGCTAAAACCGGTCGTTTGCATATTCTCGGAGAAATGAATAAAGCACTCGCGGAAAGCCGCGATCAAATGTCGGACTTCGCTCCACGGATTATCAGCTTTAAGATCGATCCGAGCAAAATCCGGGAAGTCATCGGCAAAGGCGGCGCAACCATTCGCGGCATAACCGAGCAAACCGGAGCGAGCATTGATCTTACCGACGACGGTGTCGTGAAAATCGCATCCGTCGACAAAGCCGCAGGTGAAGAAGCACGCCGGTTAATTGAAGAAATTACCGATGAAGTCGAAGTCGGTAAAATCTACGAAGGTAAAGTCGCCAGACTGATGGATTTCGGCGCATTTGTTACCATCCTGCCAGGAAAAGACGGCTTGGTTCATATCTCTCAAATATCCGACGATCATGTCGATAAAGTGAGTGATAAACTCAGCGAAGGCGATATCGTCAAGGTGAAAGTATTAGAAATCGATCGCCAAGGCCGTGTTCGATTGAGCATGAAAGAAGCCCAAAAAGCCGAGTAATTTATAATTTTTAAGTATGAATAAAAAAGGGCTGAAAAGCCCTTTTTTAGTATTAAAGAAAAAATAAGCGCGTTAGAAAAACCGTTACTATGGGATTATGTCCCGTGATAGTATCCGCCAGGAGAACCTTTATCGTTTGAAGAGGGGCTGACCTCTTGTTCTTGGACGTTGTTTTCTTCCGGAATTACCGGCTGCGATTCTTGGATAGGTACACGCTCGTAAATAGCGACCGGCTCGCCGTCCAAATCAGTCAATGCTTGATTCAGCGCTTTTTGATCGAACTCAGGAGCTTCCTCACCAGTCGCTTTTTGGATCAAGTTTAATGCTACAGCATAGCGTTGCTCTTGCCCCATCTCTTCTCCTTCCAAATCCGGATGCGCCTCAACGTACAGCATGTTATTCAACCAGCCGACTTTAATCGGTTGCTTGACTAAATAGACGGGGGTTCCGAGAGGAACTTGATCGTACAACGTCTCCACATCTTCAGGATACATCCGAACACAACCGTGAGTAATCTGCATACCTATACCGAAAATTTTGTCGACATCCGTACCGTGAATGCGATATTCACCGGGAAGGTTGAGATAAAGTGCGCGGGTTCCAAGCGGATTATGAGGGCCCGGAGGCACAATCTCAGGCAAAGGATCGCCATTCGCCGCATGTTCCCGACGAATAGACTCAGGCGGATGCCAAGCAGGATCTTTAACCTTACGAATAACCGTAGTCCTTCCTAAAGGCGTTTTCCAATCTTGTCTGCCGATTCCATGAGCAAAAGACATTACCTCACCTTTGCGTCCGGGCGGATAATAATACATGCGGAATTCGGAGATATTCAGCGTTATACCGTCGTGAGGCGTATCGGGTAAAACGCGCCTATTAGGCAATCTTACCACTTGTCCCTTTTTGATCAGCCAACGATCGATTTTAGGATTAAGCTTAATAATTTCAGTTTGGCCCAATGTATATCTCAAAGCCACATCCAGCAGCGTCTCGTCCTGTTCGATAAGCGTTGTCGCATCCCCGTTAGGGAATTGTTCAACGACATTATCTCCGGGTGTATCAGGTAATTGATAAGTCGTCGAATGAACACCGCTGCTTATCATGATAAAGGCGATGCCGAATAACCCTTGTTTGTATGATTTCATTAAGCTAATTTTTCGAAAGTTGTGATTGAAGCCAGTTATTTTCAAAGGCACACAAAATTTTACCTTTGAGAATCATAAAGTTGTTACGCTCATTATAAAAGATAAATCGGCATGAACCAATACTCATCTAAAGAGACACAGCCGTTCTAAAACAGATATAAGCGACGAACGCCAACTCTCGCGGCTGTTAAATAAATCGATAGATCTAATTCTTCGCCTTTTTCACCGAAACATAGCGGAAATATTCTAACAAAGAGTCAAAAGCCGATTGCACATGGCCCTTATTAGAAAAATATCTACAATTCCCGCGTCGCACTAAACTTAATATCCGGCCATCTTTCTTCTGTCAATTGCAGGTTAACCCGGCTGTTTGCAAGATACACCAAATAGCCGCCGCCGTCTTCGGCAAGGTTTTCAAATACCCGTTTTTTAAACTCTTCGAATTTTGCGGGCTTATCCGAACTGACCCATCGCACGGTGGAAATCGGCGCATTGTCATAGACACATTCAACGCTGTATTCCGCTTTCAGGCGATAAGCTGTTACATCGAATTGAAGGATACCGACAGCGCCGAGGATAAGATCGTTATTTTTTAAAGGTTTAAATAACTGCGTAGCGCCCTCTTCCGTCAATTGCACCAAGCCTTTTTGTAAAGCTTTGGCTCGAAGCGGATCTTTCAATATGACTCGCCTGAATAATTCCGGTGCAAAATAAGGAATCCCGCCGTATTTCAATGTTTCACCTTGGGAAAAGGTATCGCCGACTTGAATGGTACCGTGATTGTGCAAACCGATGATGTCTCCGGGAAACGCTTCTTCGACATTCTTCCGGGTATCGGCCTGAAATGTCAATGCATTTGCAACCTGAACTTGCTTGCCCAACCGGACATGATACAGTTTCATCCCCTTGTCGAACTTGCCCGAACAAACCCTTAAAAACGCCACTCGGTCGCGATGCGCCGGATCCATATTAGCCTGAACTTTAAATACGAAGCCGGTAAATTTGTCCTCAACCGGATCGACTGTCCGTTGTTCGGACGGTCTCGGTCTAGGCGAAGGTGCAAATTCGGCGAAAGCATCTAATAATTCCAACACCCCGAAATTATTGATGGCCGACCCGAAGAATACGGGCGTTAACTTTCCGGCCAAATATTCATCCAGATCGAATTCATGACTGGCGCCTTTAACTAAGTCGATTTCATCTCGAAGCTCATCGGCTTGATCTTTTAACAATTCATCCAGCTTCGGGTTATTCAGACCTTTTATTACTTCAGCCGCCGCTATCCGTCCGCCGTGTTGCGCGCTGAATAAATGTATTTCATTTTTATACAAATGATAGACGCCTTTAAATCGCTTACCCATACCGATGGGCCATGTCATCGGCGCGCATTTGATGTTGAGTACGCTTTCGACTTCGTCCATTAACTCAATCGGTTCTTTTCCTTCCCGGTCGAGTTTATTGATAAACGTCAAAATCGGCGTTGTCCGCAACCGGCAGACCTCCATCAGATTAATCGTCCGCTCTTCGACACCTTTGGCGACGTCGATAACCATCAAAGCAGAATCGACCGCGGTTAAAGTACGGTAGGTATCTTCTGAAAAATCTTCGTGACCGGGCGTATCGAGCAAGTTGATAATACAGTCTTTATGCTCGAATTGCATAACCGAGGTTGTGACCGAAATACCCCGCTCTTTTTCCATTTCCATCCAGTCCGAGGTCGCATGGCGCGCCGCTTTCCGACCTTTTACCGATCCGGCAAGCTGTATTGCGCCGCCGAATAACAATAATTTTTCGGTGATGGTGGTTTTTCCGGCATCGGGATGGGAAATAATAGCGAAGGTTCGCCTGCGTAAAGTTTCTGAAGTTATTTCTGTTATTGACATAAAATTATTTAAATATGCACATGACCACTTTGTACATATCGGAAATGAGTTCACAATCGGTGGCAAGTTATTTTCTAACTAATACGCAGCCGAACGATATAGCCCGACTAACCTTAGGAACCAAAATCAAAACCCGTAATTTTACCGAATTTAATAAATTTAAGGAAATTTATCCTTATAGATCCGTAAAGTTGCTATTTTTTGCCGACATTTTATTTTTGCCATCGCCCGCTTAACACCGTCGCCCACTTGCCGGACGTTTTAAGAAGAGTCGAAACATTAATTACCCACCAAACGCCTGCCGCGCCGTAACCGTAATAAATAGCAAACAACCAACAAAAGGGAATTCGCAAAATATTCAACGGCGCCGACCAATAAAAAATAGCTTTAGTTTTACCGGCACCGCTCAAGATGCCTTCGGCTAAGGCCTCGTAAGCCACGAATAATTGAGAGAACGCCAACACTTGCGCATAAAGAATCGCTTGCTGCAATACTTGGGCATCGTTCGTAAATATTCCAGATAAAAACCGGCCTCCCCACCAGAATACGGAGGAAGCCAAAAGTCCGAAAATCGTCACTAAGCGTATTGCCAACTTAATGGCTTGTTTCGCATATTCCGGTTTTCCTGCACCTAAACTTCGACCGACTAGACTGGCGATGCCCATCGAAAAGCCCCAAAATACCGGCCAGGTAAATCCTTCCAATACAGAAAAACCGATACCTAACGCGGCATTCACAACCGGACCCAACGGCGAAATCACCCATCTCAATAGCGCCCAGTAGACACCGGCGAAAACTAAGGTACCCCAACACATGGGTAGTCCGATTTTAACGATTCGTAACGCATGACTATTTAATCGAAATGCCTTACGATCGAAACCTCCCGTTCGAGATAGCAGAATGAATCCAATAAAGACGGCGACAGCTTCGCTTATTCCGGTTGCCATTGCAGAACCGCCGATACCTAAATCCAATACATATATACACAGCGGATTAAGCAATATATTAAGTACCGATGCCGTGATTTGTAACACCAATACTGTTTGAGTTCGTCCGTACGCGATAAAGATAGCGTCTAATGTCGGCATGATCGCTTGCGGTAAACAGAAAACCGCATGCCAGCGTAAGTAAGTTTCCGCTTGCATCGCAAGATCACCTTGAAGCCCTAAACTAAGAACCGTCCACGGCGCTACTAGGCCGCTAACACATAAGATAATCAACCCAGCAAGGGTAGCAGAGGTTAAAGCACTCCCAATCAGGCGGCGTTGTTCTTGAATATTACCGCTGCCGACGGCGCGCGAAACTAACGAAATAGCGCCCGATGCAAAAATGGTGTATCCGGCAAAAAAAGCAATCAGTACGAAAGTACACGATGCAATAGCCGCTTGCGCATCAACACCCAGCCATTGCACCGCATATTGATCGATGACCCGATAGGCGTTGTTGAGCATGGCCGACAAGGCTGCCGGAAAGGTTAGATAGATGAGACTTTTATTGCTAATGGCAAATTCAAACGCGGGCGTAACTGACTTTGAGTGTTCTTGCATTGTTATCGCCCGGAATCCTTAATTTGTTTTCTTTTGCTAAATCATGCCTCTCATCTTGCAAAGGTCAAGTTGATGATAAAAATCATTTTCTTGTTTGAGTACGCCATAGATTAACGATTTCCTCGACATTCAAATCATCGGGACCGATTCGCCAGCTGGCAAAATAATCGACATCGTTACTTTTAGGTTCCGGATTAGGCCGGTAAATTTGTACACGGGTTGGCAGCGGTGCGGCTTCGCCCAATACCAAGGCTTCGCCTCGGCCTAATGAAGATAGAATATCGGTTAGATCGCCTTCCGCTTCAGGCACCAAACCTTTGATGTACGCTTGGTCGTCCGGATTGCTCGTCCGTAAACAAATAAACGAACTGCATTGCGCCAGCATGGTTTCCGATAATTCGGTCGGACGCTGACTGACAACGCCGATCGACACCCCGTATTTCCGGCCTTCTTTGGCGATACGCTCCATCATTTTTTTTGTGCCGTCGAACTGACCGCCTTTTTCCCTCGGTATGTAAGCGTGCGCTTCTTCGCAAATCAAGGTAATGGGGAAATCGCGCCGTCTCGGATTCCAATAATTGAATTCATACGCTAATCTGCCGACCTGCGCAGACACGGCGGGTCTCACATCGGTGGGAACGGAGCTTAAATCGATGACGGTAATATTGGCTTTTTTCTCTCCTAAGCCGATAAATTGCCTAAGCAAATCGGCCATGCTGGCGGAGTTATTACGGATTTTGGGTTTAAGCAAGAAGTCGTAGCGGACATCGTTGAAACGGCTTTGCATTCTGATCAAAAACTCGTCGAATTGACCGAAAAGAGCGCCCTGCACTTTACCGAAATCTTTTCTCTCTTCGTTAGCATTCTTGAATTGCATGTACAATTCCGCCAACGAAAAATAAATCGGAGTATCGATAGAAACCGATGCCAAGCCGATTTGTTTGGCTTCTTTTCGCTTCAATTGCTGCAAAATTTCCCGCATGAACGACATCTGCAACGTCGCCCCCTTATCCGACCGGTCGATAAATAAATCGACCAGCTCCGCATAAGTCATCATCCAATAAGGCATTTCCATTTCTAACGCATCGACATATTGCACCATTTCATCCGGGAAAGCCGATTGGATATTGCCTAATTTATCTTTCCAACAATATTCGCCGTGTAAATCCAACATAATAATGTGCGCTTTCGGCATCGCTTTAATCGTGTTCTGAATAAGGCTGGTGACGGTCCAAGATTTACCGGCGCCGGATTGTCCGACAATTGCAAAATGGCGTCCGAACAAGGCCCTCGGATCGAGGCTTAGATGATAATCCTTATGCGAAGCTAATTGCCCGATAAAGAAATTGTAATCGCGAAATTTAGAAAAAATGGCGTTAATTTCCGTTAACCCGACCGCATAAACTTTTGCACCCGGCGTCGGATAATGTCGAACGCCGCGCATAAAAGTGCCGTTTTCCTGAATTTCTCCCACTGGAATCAACGCAATAAAGCGGTCGGTTTTGCGGTTATCGCTGCTGTCGAAACGATCCTCGCCCCACGTTTTAAAAATCAAGGCGAGCACATTGATGTGTCTTTGTCTAATGACAATATATGAACCTATCTGTCCTGCCAGCATCTCCTCGCCATCAATATTGATTATCGGCATTTCGTTCGAATGCGCTTCCGCAATGCGCGCCTTCATCCCATCGCCGCGAACTTCGGTTAAATAACCGAGAAGAATATTGTTTTGTTGTTCTGACATGCCCTAGCCTTGCTCTAAAAAATGTACGACAAGCTTAGACCAGTTTTTAATGGAGTAAAACAAAATGTTCAGTTCTCCATCGCAATCAATGCTATAGATCCGGCCTGTTAATGTTTGAGAAAGATAACAGCGAAGGGAGTTAGAGAGGTATAGTTTTATAAGGCCCTATCAATTCAAATCAGAATAGTGCAGACAATGATGGAGCCATCCCATGCTAAAATTTCTAGCCCCGTTGTGCTACCGTTTCAATAAGTCTGGAAATCTCATTTTCAAGCTGGCGGATAGCCAAAACATACTGAAAATGCGTTTAAAATAATGGATTTAATATTATTAGGACTTTTTAAGACGGATTTTCAAAACGCAAACAGCGTAATTCGGAAACTAATAAACAACATTACTTATCAATCCACTCATATATTTCAGTCAATGCCGGATCGCATTTACAGCATCCGGTTGCACACGCCGTCCCTGAAGGTAATTTTATGACGTGGCCCTTTGTAATCCATATTCCTAACATTCCTCTCAACGCATCCGCATCGATCTTAAAATGGATTTCCATATCTTTTAGCGCAACTCTACGCTGTTCTTTAAGATAGTTACGCAAGTCTGAAAGGATCATCAAACAACTCTTTGTAATGGCGGCGTAGAACGTGAACTCCTTCCTAACAACCAAAGTCCGCACAACACTGCAACGAACGCAATAATCAAACCCATTATCCAAGCCGAAGAATAACCGGGATGCCGATCGTACGTAAGCGTTTGATAAAAAATCGTCGCGGTAAGATAAGCCAAACCTGTCGTCCAAAATAAGACGAATAAGGTCCAATTCAAATTCGTTTCTTTATAAATTGCAGCGGTTGCGGTAACGCAAGGTGTATAAAGCAGAATGAACAACAGATAGGCAAATGCGCCTGCTTGCCCGTCAAAACTTTGTTGCATGGCGCTGAAAGTGGCCGTTTGGACTTCCTGTTCGCTTGCCGCCGCTTCTAAATTCTTAACATCGCCGATATTCAACCCTAAGGGGTCCAATACATTCTCGGCAAGTTTTTTAAAATTTTCAGGAATTGTTTTACAAGCCTCGATCAAGGCGTCTTTTAAGTTGAAGGCCGGTTTTTCGCTTGCCTCTTCGGATTCAGCACCAATCTGTCCGTATAAGGCGTCTAAGGTCCCGACAACAGCCTCTTTTGCCATAACGCCCGTAAAAATGCCGACCGTTGCTGGCCAATTGTCTTCTGTAACACCCATCGGTTTGAATAGGGGCGTTAAGCTTTTTCCTATAGCACTGAGTACCGATTTATTGCTGTTTTCATGCCCTAATGTGCCATCGGTGCCTAACGCATTTAGAAAATTCAATACCAGCACCATAGGAACAATAACTTTTCCGGCATTGAATAAAAACGACTTTAACCGATCCCAGGTTCTGATCGATACGCCGCTAATCGTCGGTAAATGATAGGTGGGCAATTCCATAATGAAAGGCATCGATTCGCCCTTGAATAAGGTATGCCGCATGATTAGTCCTGTCAAAACGGCAACAGCGATTCCGAATAGATACAGTCCGAAGACTAAATTCTGCCCGCCGACCGGAAAAAAAGCCGCCGCAAACAAGGCATAGACAGGTAGACGTGCGCCGCAGGACATAAACGGATTCATTAAGTTGGTCAAAATCCTATCGCGTTGACTTTCGAGCGTACGTGTCGCCATGATGGCGGGAACATTACAACCGAAACCGACGATCATAGGCACAAACGACTTACCCGGTAACCCGATCATCCGCATAAATCTATCCATGACGAAGGCTGCTCGCGCCATGTAACCGGAGTCTTCCAGTGCGGACAGAAATAGAAACAGAAACCCGACAATCGGAATAAACGTAGCAACTACTTGCACACCACCCCCTACGCCATTGGCTATCAAAACGATAAGCCATTGCGGTAAACTCAGTTTCACCAGTTGCTCGCTCAAGCCGTCTACCAATATGGCACCGACCGCTTTGTCGAAAAAATCGATAAAAGCGCTGCCGACATTGATGGTAAACATGAACATCGTATACATCACCAGTAAAAAAACCGGTATTCCTAAATAGCGATTGAGTACAAATCGATCGATATTTTCTGTTGTTCGCCTGCCGATATCGCCGATCCGGCAGACAGCCGATTGTGTCAACCGGTTTACAAAACCGTAACGAGCGTCAGCCGCTAAGATGTCTATCTCGTCACCCGCTTCCGCTTCCACCCGGGTTTGTAATTGCGAAACCCTCGGCAATAGTGCAGGCTCGACCAACGCTTTAGCTAACGTATCGCCTTCTAACAGGCGAAGCGAAAGCCAGCGAAGATCGCAGGAATAATGAGTCTTTTGAAATAAAGGAATAAGTTCCTTCGCTGCTTGTTCTAAAGCGTCGGGGTAATTGATGGCGGCCGTGGGAACCGGTTGGCTTAACAGTGCCTCGTTGATGGTTTCTTTCAGCATGGCGATGCCGTTTCTTCGAGCTGCCGATACCGATACGACAGGACATCCCAACTGCCCGGAAATGAAATCCATGTCGATCTTAATACCGCGTTGTTTTACGATATCCATCATGTTGAGCACCAAGATCATCGGTACTCGCATTTCAATTAGCTGAGAAGTCAAATAAAGATTACGTTCGATGTTGGACGCATCGACGATATTGAGTACTAGATCGGCTTCCTTGGACGCGACATAATCTCGCGCTACTTTTTCATCCAAAGAAACATTGTCGTCCGATGACTCCAAGGTGTAGGTTCCCGGCAAATCGACGACTTTGATGAGTTGATTGTTAAAACTATACTCACCCGTTTTTTTTTCTACAGTTACGCCGGGCCAGTTACCGACATGCTGATTCGCACCCGTCAGCGCATTAAATAATGTGGACTTACCGCAATTAGGATTACCGACGACCCCAACTGTGAAACTTTTTGCCATTAAAGTTTCTCAATTTGTAAAACCGAAGCTTCATCCTTGCGAAGAGTAAGTGAAAATCCTCTTAATTTTATCTCTACAGGATCGCCTAACGGTGCAAACCGGGTAACGCTAAATTCCGTTCCTGGCGTTAAACCCATCGCCAATAATTTTTTCCGGTAAGCCTTACCTGTCGGTTCAAAACCAACGATTTTCGCCAAATCGCCAATAACCAGATTTTTTAATCCCATAATCATATCGATACCCGCTTCTTCAAAACGATAATTATCAATCAAAGCTCAAAAGCCGTAATCAATAATCATTCTCATTAGTATGAACTATATCATATCCATGCGACTAATCAAGTTATCTAATTATCAAGTCCTAAAACCGCATTCTTATACCCCTTAAACACTAATTCCCAACGATCAATTTCCAATTCTACAAAGGTTAATACCTCCTTTACACATTAATACGGTTAAAATAGCGTTTCAATTAGCCGAGCTTCTAAAGCTTAATATCAATTACCCTAGGCAAGCGCCGATCCGTGACTGAACTCAGGTCTTTTTTTAGCAGTACTGGTCCGCTAGCCGACATTTTAGAAGGCTACCAGCCTCGAGAAGCTCAAACTGAAATGGCCGAAGCGATTGCGAATGCCATCGACACCAGCCAAAACTTAATTACCGAAGCCGGTACCGGGACCGGTAAAACCTTTGCCTATTTAGTACCCTCAATTCTTTCGTGTAAAAAAGTAATCGTTTCCACCAGCACCACAAAATTGCAAGATCAATTGTTCAATAAAGATTTGCCGATCATCCGAAAAGCGATGCGCGGTCCTTTTATTGCCGCATTGCTCAAAGGCCGGAGCAATTACGTCTGCCGTTATCGGTTAAATAAGGCGATGGAATCCACTTTCGGATTTGGCAAAGAAGAAGCTGCTGCTCTGGCTAAAATCAAAACCTGGTCGCAGCGCACCAAAGTCGGCGACATTTCGGAAATGACAGCGCTTAGCGAAAGCGATCCGACTTGGTATTTAGCAACCTCCACCGTCGAAAACTGTCTAGGACAAGATTGCCCCGACTATGCCGAATGCTTTCTGATGAAAGCTCGCAAGAAAGCACAAGACAGCGATTTATTGGTGGTTAATCACCATTTGCTTTGTGCAGACTGGTCGATACGTGAAAACGGTTTCGGCGAATTATTACCGAGCGCGGAAGTTGTTATAATCGACGAAGCGCACCAGTTAGCCGATACCGCTTCCAACTTTTTAGGTAATCATGTCGGTGGCAAACAATTGCTCGATCTGGCAAAAGACAGCTTGATCGAATATCACAAGGACGCCACCGACCTGCCTGCGCTTAGAAACGCTTGCGAAGACTTGGAACATGAAGTCAAAGATTTACGATTAGCGTTTGGGATTGAGCTAAAACGCGGCGACTGGAAAGAGATTACTCAAAATGCCAAAATCCAATCCAGCCTCAATGCCGTCAAAGATCAATTGCAGCGCCTTTGCAACCAACTGAAACTGGCCTCGGTCAAAACCAAGGAGTTGGAGCTATGCAGTACGCGGGCCGAGGAACTTTCCTTTCAATTACAAGATATTCTGGAAAATAATTCAGGAAAATGGATTCGCTGGTACGAAACACACCGGAAATCCTTCACTTTAAGTAGAACCCCTCTCGATATTGCCAAAGAATTTAATGCGTTTATGCAGCAGCACAAAGCGACCTGGATTTTTACTTCGGCGACCTTGAGTGTTGCCGACAAATTCGACCATTTTGCCAAAAACCTCGGGCTTGGCGAGATTCAAAGCGAACAATGGGGCAGCCCTTTCGACTACGCCAATCAATCGCTGTTTTACCATCCGAAAGGTTTGCCAAAACCCGACGACCCCAACTTTATACCGGCGATTGTCGAATTTGTGATACCGGTAATTGAAGCCAGCCAAGGACGGACTTTTTTTCTGTTTACCAGCCATCGCGCACTAAAACAGGCGGCGGAATTACTAGAATATCGGATTAAATTCCCGATATTAATCCAGGGTAGCAAACCAAAAGCGCAATTATTAGAGCAATTCAAACGCAAAGGCAATGCGGTGTTATTAGGAACGGCCAGTTTCTGGGAAGGCGTGGACGTCCGTGGAGAAGCCCTTTCCTGCGTGATTATCGACAAACTGCCATTTGCTTCACCCGGCGATCCGGTACTTAAAGCGCGCTTGGATGCCATCGCCGAATACGGCGGCAATCCCTTTTTCGAATACCAAATCCCGGCGGCGGTCATCGCCTTGCGGCAAGGCATAGGCCGCTTGATCCGCGACGAAACCGACCGCGGCGTGCTCATGGTGTGCGACCCGCGTTTATTAAAACGCTCCTACGGCCAAATTTTTCTCGATAGTGTTCCAGCTATGAAGCGCACGCGCGACATTGCCGATGTTAAAGCCTTTTTTCAAGACCACCCTACCCTTCAAAAAACCGCCTCATGAAATTACTGGCCGTTGAAACCGCGACGGAAGCCTGTTCCGCCGCATTGATGATCGATGGAAAAATCACTGAACAATACAGCTTAACCCCGAACGGACATAGCAAATTGATCTTGCCGATGATCGACGCCTTATTATCGGAAACCGGGATGCAGCCGTCCGATCTCGACGGCTTGGCATTCGGCTGCGGTCCCGGTTCGTTTACCGGCGTTCGGATTGCCACCGGCGTCATCCAAGGCATTGCTTTTGCCCTCGACTTACCTGTAGTACCTGTCTCCAATTTAGCGGCTGTCGCACAAGATTTTTTCGACCACAACGTTGAAAATACGGCTTTCGTGGCGATGGATGCGCGGATGGGAGAAATTTATTGGGCCGTTTATGAACGCAATCCAGAAGGTTATGCAAAACTCATCGGAAAAGAAGCCGTATTACCGGCCGAGAAAATTGAATTTCCCGAAGTTTCCGGAGTAGGTATCGGAACGGGCTGGAAAGACTATTATCCGGAATTACTAGGCCGTTTATCTCAGCGCGTTATCCGTTACGAAGTCGATAATCTGCCTAGAGCCAGAACCATTGCCCGCTTAGGTGAGTACGGTTTTAAACAGGGATTTGCAGTGCCTGTTGAACAAGCCATGCCGGTTTATTTGCGGGATAAAGTAGCGAAAAAAGAATCGGAAAGGTGATTATTCACAAAACCGGCACAGCTGTATAACTTATGCTGATTAGCTGTCTTAGATGACCAATAAAAGCGAGAGCATGAACTTGTTGACTAGATTCCTCCGCTTAAGCTCTCGCTAATTGATCCGGCCCTTAAATGTTTAAACCGTTCGTGCTGAGCTAGTCGAAGCACATAAAGCCTTTCGACAGGCTCAAGGCGAACGGAAGTTAAGACTTCATAAGACCGGTTCAATAATCGCAGCAACGCAGGCTTGTTCGTTTTAGCTAATCTGCCAATGTAAAGCCCTCAACCGGGAGAACTTTTTTCTTTGATGTTCTTGCATTCTGTTTATGACATTAATTAACGCTTCGATAGCATCCAAAATATAAGGCCCTTTGTTCAGCATAACGCATTCGGCGCGCGCCGCCATTGCTGCGTCAGTAAATTCAGGTCTTGAGGCCTTCCCTTTTTTAGCCATAGATTCCAATACTTGAGTGGCCCAGACAACCGGAATATGAGCTGCCTCGCACAACCAGAGTAATTCTTCCTGAATTTCGGCCAATCGGATATTGCCTAATTCAACGGCTAAATCGCCGCGGGCAATCATCACACCGACTTTATGCCGTCCGAGCGATCCAAGCAGAATATCCGGAAGATTTTTAACGGCTTTGTTCGTTTCGATTTTGGCAATGATGGGAAGAGCGGAAGCGCGCCGTTTCGCCATCTCCGCCGCGAGCCACTCCATATCGGCTAATGTTTCCACAAAGGAAAAACCGATAATGTCTGCGTGACAGGAAGCGAAATCCAAATCGATGAGATCCTTTTCGCTTAAGGCGGGTAATTGCAAGTCGGTGTCGGGAAAATTTAAACCTCTGTCGCTATGCAGCCGCACCCCACCGGGTTTTGCAGAGGTAATTTTAAGCAATGCGCCTTGTCCGGTTATTTTTTCCACGACCGCACCGATTTTTCCGTCGTCTATCCATACGCTCTGACCGGGTTCCAGCCTGCCGATCACCTTCGAAAGCGTACAACCGATATGCGCCGGGCGGATTAAAACACCGCTACTGGAGTATTCGGCCGGTTTACCTTGAATACTGTCTTCGGTCAGTAATAGTGAATCTCCTTTTTCAAGCTTTATTTTGACCGGCTCGCCGGCAAAATGCCCTAAGTTAAAGGTTTGCGGGATTTTCTTTGTATTTTGCGTCTCGAGTTTTTGCAGAATGACTTCACAACCGGAAGCGATATAGGCATCCTTTTCACAGCTTACCAACCATTCATAGGAAGAAAGCGACTTTTCGATTTTCAGAACCCGGCGTTTATGCTGCATATCCATCAGTTCAAGACAAGCGCCGGGCGATAATAGTTTATGGAGCCCAAAAGGAATCGGAATTCTAAACAGGTTGCTGTCTTCTGTTGTCTTACTCAAATCCGCACTGAGTATCAAATAGCCCGATGCGACAATTGTTCCGTTTTTATCTTTCTTACTCTTTAAATGATAAACCGGCGATTCCAAAACGATATCGCCGGTGCGTAATTTATGTCCGGCCAGATCCATCAAGATGCGGCAAGAACGGCCGGTTTCAGACTCCGCTTTACGCACATTGGAAATGATATTTTGCCAAACGGAAACATCGTCGTGCGCGCAATTGATTCGTGCGCAGGTCATACCCTTTTCCAGCATGGCTTTTACTAATTTATAGTTAAACGCGGTTTCTACGCTCATCGTTACCATCACATGAGCGGTATTATTTTCATAGAAAGGTCCGAACAGTTCTGCGGTGTTTTTTTTCAGTACCTTACTACCGCTATTGATACTGTTTATATCCGGTCGCTTCCATGTTTGGGAAGATTCTACGCCGGTAGCTCTTGCTAACAAGTCGATTACTGCATCGAAGGAATCCAAAACCGACGATTCAGCACGGCCTAGTGAAGATAATCCGACCAACGCAAGTTTTTCCTGGGTTTCACGTAAATCGTACTGCCGCATCGCCAAATAGTGCGCTAAATTGAGCGCGCTTTCATTAAAAACGCCAGACGGATAATAATGCCTATAATTTTAAGCATTTCATGAGCGAAAACCTCGATTTCATTACGGAGCGTCGAAAGCTCTGCAAGCAAATGCTTTAACGTTTCGGTATGACTGTCGCAATTTTTTTGGGGAGCAATGGTAGACATCTTACTAATGTGAAAGGGTGTTTATTTCTGAATCAATACTTTACTGTAAACGTATCTATCTTTTGGGTACTGAGCGTCTCAAAGGATTTATCCAGAGACTACTATATTATTTGTTTAACATTAACCATATTTCATTACAGTTTGTTGACAAATATATGACAGATTTCGATGGAAGTTTTCTCTAAATCCCCATTACTCGCCTTGATTTAAGACTATTCGAAAAACATTACTTTCTTATATAAACGGTATATACTGTTTATATTATTTACCATTCATATTTGGGAACTACACTCATGACAACAACCGAATCCACTAAAAGCGCTGTCCCTAACAAAACACAATCAACGGCCGTAAAAAAACCGCCGGTTAAAAAGGAAATTAAAAAATCCGAAGCGGCAGAACCGGTAAAATCCGAAGAATTTCCGGTGCAGAATCAGATAGCCCCGTTTTCGGTTAAAAAGAAAAAACACGACAAAAAAGTAATACGGGACAGTTTTTCATTTCCCGAACAGGATTATCGCAAAATATCGGAACTTAAAAAGATTTGCCTAGCGGCCGGCGTCCATGTAAAAAAGGGCGAGATTTTACGCGCCGGTTTACAATTACTCACGGAAATGAATTTATCCGAACTCATCAGTGCGGTTGAAAAAATCGAACGCGTTAAAACAGGCCGTCCCAAAGCGGATAAAATAATACGTGATAAGCACGCATATTTGGTTAATGACGCACTTTATTAATCCGGATCGTTTTTACGGAATTTCCGAGCTTCGCGTTTCTCGAAAGCTTGCAGCACAAGATACGTAGCCCAACCGACAACGATTAAACCGGCTGTAAACAAACTGTAGGATGCCGGCCAGGGAATATCTTGCGTCATCATGGAAAACTCGGACATGCCGCCGATACCGGCCAAGATATTCAGCGGCATAAACACAACGCTGACTACCGTCAACCGCTTCATGACTTTGTTTTGGTTAATATTGATGAAACCCACAGCGGCATCCATCAAAAAGTTGATCTTATCGAACAGAAACGCGGTATGTCCGTCGATCGATTCGATGTCGCGCAGTATTTGTTGTGCGTATTCAAGTTGATCTTTAGCCAGGGTTTTACTGCGCATTAAAAACGAAACCGCGCGTCGCGTATCCATCACGTTGCGGCGAATACGACCGTTCAAATCTTCTTCGTGAGCAATATCGATCAATATTTTCGCCGCAGCTTCATCGCTCATTTGTTTGCTGAGCACCTCATTGCCGACAAGTTCTAAAGCCGCATAGACTTCTTCCAATGCGTCGGCGGTATATTCGGTATCCGCCGCATAAAGATCTAATAAAATATCCTTAGCATTGGAAACATAGTCGGGCTGGCTGAGCGCCCGCATCCGTTGTAAGCGAAACACCGGCAACTCTTCGTTGCGGATGGAAAATAAAATGTCTTGATACAGGATAAACGCCACGGCAATGTTATGGGACATGTCGTCTTTGTCCAACAAGAAGTCCGAATGCAAATGGATTTCACCGTTTTCTTCTACATAAAAACGCTGGATTCCAAGTCGCTAAGACGATCCGGATCGGGAAATTCGATGCCGTAAATACCGCCCACCCACAACCGCTCTTCGAAAGTCGGCGCAACCATATCGACCCAAACAGGTTTAGTCTCGACCAAATCTTGTGATGTTTGTATCGGTATTTCACGTAATCGCCCATCCGATAAATTAAAGGCCTTAATCCGGTATTTTTCGGTTTTGTACTCTTTTTTACCCAGGATTTGCAACACGGAAAGCGGTGCGTGGGCAAGTACGGCGCGTTTTATATCGTCGCTTAATTGCGCCCAAATGAGTAATTGATCGTCTTGCGCCACCTGCTCCAAAATTCGCGCAATATCGATCGGTGGTAAATGATTAAGCGCTTGTTGCAACTGAACGAGATTTTCTTTACGTACGATGGTTTCCACCAAGTCATGATTCGGCATGTCTTGTTTATGAACCAAATTTTCGATGACTTTATGCTTTTGCAGAATCTCGAGAAGGTTGTTATGGTGTTCCCGAGATTGCGTATTATCTGTGTTCGTACTCATTGCAAAATCATACCATTTTGTTCAGAGCTTGAACGGATTACTTGTCAATGAAATTGAGACTTAACGTTAACGGACAAATTGCGTATGAGAGGTATTGAGTAGCATAGCCCTACAGTTTCCATAAATTCGGTCTTGTGCAGTTTAATTTCCCTTCGACTCCGCTCAGGAAGCGCTGTGGAAAGCCTGCTACTCAATTATGCTTACCTGGAGCCGGAGCGAAGGGAGACACCTAACTTTAAGCATCAAACATTAGCGTCCGAATCATTTATTGCTAGGGCGCGACTTGTTTGGTTTTCTCGTCGTATTCTTCCCGGTTTATTCGATCTTCGACATCTTGCAGCATTTTTTCAAATTTTACCGTATTGAGTTGCAGTAAAGGTTCCGAATCGACGACAGCATCCACCCAATCTTTTTCTTGGCATTTGCGGTAATTTTCAATGACTTCTTTGGATACGGTCAGCATTTTAAGATTTTTAGCGGAACAAACCTTTAATTCGGTGCTTGTCGCTTGCTGAGTCGTATTGAGTTTTACGTGTTCGTCGATTAACTGTTTATTAGCCTGATTTAAGGTGTTGTATTTATCGATGACTTCCCGCAGTTTCGCGTTCGTTGCATCCAAATGCGAATGCAATTCATCGGTAACTTTTTGTTGCGCGGCTTTCTCCTTACCGTGTTTTTCGATTAATGCGGTCGACGCTTTTTTTTCATCGCCGATCTGCTTCTTTAAGTCTTCCAGTTCGGCGTTTTTTTTAGCGGCCTCGGCTTTCAAGGCGTCACGTTCCGCTGTTATTTCCGTCAAGGTCGATTGCATTTTCCGCAATGCCCGAACGCTAGCACCGTCTTTTCTTTATTGGCGGCAAACCCGGGCAGGGATAAACCGATCAAAACGATAAAAAGTAATATCCGTTTCATAAGCTTAGTCTAAAACTTAGCGTTGACATCGAGTTGCAAAGTATCGATACCGAACTTAGGGCCGTTAATCACATCTGTGCTCAACCAGCGTCCGGTGAACCATAAGTTTTTCATTAAACCGTAATTTCCTCCAACCACCCATCCCTTGGCGTTGGTTCCGCCCAGATGGAAATCCGAATCGGAAAAAGCATCTAACACCGCATCTCGGCCAACATATTTGTAAAGCGCAAAAACATTCCACTGACCGTAACGTTCGACTTTCGGCCAACCGAAATCCATGCGAACCTGCCAAGCGTCGGTTTCTTCTTCGACTTCGCCTCCCGACTTATCGTTAACCACATTTAACCGGTTAATCTCTGTTTTATCGAAACCGATATTTTTCGCGTAATCCGCGGCTACGATTAAATGATATGGAGCGAATTTCGCCAAATCGTACGCGATATTAAAATTGATAATGTTGTAATCCGAGGCAAGGCCGAATAAAGTCGGTCCTGAATTCGTCGGATCGTTACAAATTCCAACCAATGTGTTGCCGAATTGCATAAATTGCGGAATAGACAAGTTATTGACGGCTTGATTGGTATCACAAGTCGGGGGATTGTTAGTGTTCGGGACGCCTTGAATATTCATGTAATCGTAATACCCTAAGCCGGCGCGTATGGAGTCCTGATTTTGAAAGCCCCAATCCAGCCCGACCTGCCCACCGAACAGCCACTTGTCTTTTGAACTCAACTCTGCTTCTTGCAAGGGAAAAGCGCCAACAGTCGCGTAAACCTCTCTGGTTTTATCATGCTTATCAGGCTGTCCCGTAGCGCTGCCCAAGCTGTAACGCCCGGTCGCGGCAAAGCCTTCAAACGACAAATCGGTATCCCAAACCAACTCACTACCGCCGGTAAATTCTCCGCCGCCAACATACCAGGGGTTAGCAATTCTACCGCCCGTCAAGGTCAACCATTTGAAGTTCTCGTCGTCTACGGCATCGTATTTCAAAAAGGCGCGATCCAGATTAAATTCATATTGGCTGCCGGTATTGCCCATCATTTGGTTGGTCGATACCGGATCGGGCAAATTACCGCTCGCCAATCGAACACCGGCTAGCAGATTATCGGTTACCTTGGCATCGATTCCTAAGCGCACCCGCGCCCGGAAGCGCTGCCGATCTTCCTTGGTATTTAAAAACAAATTTTCAGGTAGCGTATTGTTTAGCCCGCCTGCCGAATTTATGGCTGGAAAATTCAAATAGGGATTCCCTTGTCCGTCGGTAGGTGCATTATCGCTCGCCATAAAATCGTTTTGATAACGTAAGCGCATATCGCCGGACAGCTTAAAGCGATTCACCCAATCGGGTAGTGCATCCGGCGTTCCCCATTTTTCGCTCTTCGCTTTTTGCATGACGTCGGTTACGACTTCGTCTTTTAATTCGCGCCGGACCTGCTGACGGATTTCATCTTTAACGAATTCGGGGACATAGGGGACCCTTACTTCATTCAGCTCCGGTTTGATGTCTTTTACCGTATTCGTTTTCGACGCTTCATGCTCCGCTTTTGCTTCGGCATCCGCTTTCTTAAGCATATCATTCGCTACTTTTTCGGTGATAACACCTTGTTTGACTAATTGTTCGATCAAATTGATGGTTGTCGTTTTTAACAATATCAATTCTTCTTTTTCGTCAGCGTCCGCCGCCGAAACAGCGCCGAGCAGAGTTAAGGCGATCATCCAAGTGTGCCGTTCCATACTTGCCTTTTATAGTTAAGTTTTTGAGGTAATTTGAAATTTAACCGGTTGCTCCATCCCTGGCGGCGGCGGTTGGCTGACTTTGTTATAGCTGCCGATAATTTTTTTTAATAAATTATCGATGTCAGCGTCGTTACTGCTGTTTGCCAACTCGAAACGCTTCACGCTGCCGTCGTTTTCCAGCCAAATTTTGATGACGATGCTGTAGTCTTTTGCACGTAAATCTTCATTTCCGGAGATCAAATCTTGAATATCGTTTTTAATTAAATTGCCGAACCAAGCGTAAGGACTCCCGCCCCCACCGCCGAATAGCCCTTTACCGCCTTTCCGGGCCGCCAGCCCGAAACCGTCCGAACCGGCCGAGCCTTCGGCATCTAATCCTAAATCGCCCGCAGGCGGTTCATTCGCAACATCGGGTACTTCCTCAGGCTCCGGCGCAGCTTGTTCTTCAATCTTCTGTTCCGGCTCAGGCTCCGGCGGTTTTTCCACTTTGGGCGGCGGAGGTGGCGGTGGCGGCGGTTTTACCATTGTAATCGCCTGGATTTTCCGTTCTTTCTTTTGAGGTTTTTCGCGGTTAACTAGAAATTGGACGATCCCGGTTACTAATGCCACCAACACAACCAGAACCACGCCGCCGATTAGGTAGCTTTTAAGCTTTGTGTTTACCATTCGGAATTAAAACGTTACTTAACTAAGTTTTGGGTAACTAAACCGATTTGAGTAATATCGAGTTTGCCCAGCAACGCCAACACATCGACAATTTTGACGTATTGAACCGCCGCATCGCCTTTAATGACGACCGGCAACGCCGGATTGACAGCCTTGTATTGCTGTAAAGTCGATTCCAATTGTTCCATCGACACAGGGAAAGTATCTAAATATACGGTCCCGTCCGCGGTAATCGTAATCGCTTTGGTTTGCGGCTTAGCAAGGCTCGGCGCATCGCTGGCTTTCGGTAAATTAACTGTAATCCCCTGGACCGATACCGTTGCCATCAAAATAAACACAATCAGCAATACATAAGCCAGATCAAGCATCGGCGTTACGTTAATTTCGTCGTAAGGCGCGTTGTCTTCTTGAATTTTCATGATAGTAATAAGATAAAAATAGTAGACACAAATCTTAGGTATGTTCTTCCGCCAATTTTGTAACAAATTCGTCAACGAAAACTTGCATATCGGCGCTAACAACCTTGATTTTGCTACCCAGATAGTTATATCCGAATAAGGCTGGAATCGCGACAAACAAACCAGCCACAGTCGCCACCAAAGCGGCGGCAATTCCGGGTGCGATTGCGTTTACATTGATTTCGCCGCTGGCGGCGATGGCGGCAAAGGTAATCATTACGCCGACAACCGTGCCTAATAAGCCTAAAAACGGCCCACCGGCAATGGCTATCGTCAACATCACCATCATTGAATTGAGTTTTTGCAGTTCTCTGACTACAACCGCATGCATGGATGCTTTCACCGCTTCCATAGCCGACGCGGTCAATGTTTGCGGCGCTACAACATCTGCACCGACCGCTTTAACGAAGCGCTTTTCCATTTCTTCAACACCGACATGATAAATACGGTACAGCGATGAATCTTTAAATGTATTCTGATTGGCTAATGAGAATAATACCGGGCTTTCGTTCTCTTGATGATTGCCGGTTTTTTCTTGGTTGTGTTCTAAATCGGTAAGATGGCCGGAACCTAATTGACGAAACGCTTGTTCGAATTGCTGATTCTGCTTGTGTATTCGGCCGACAGTAATTCCTTTCCAGATCATAACGACCCAGCTTATCAAGCTCATCACGCCTAAAATTCCGATAATAACCCATCCGTCGATGGTCACATTGTCTAACGTGGAAAGTAAGTACGACTCGTCGCCGCCGCTCTCTTCGTCAGACGACATTTCATCGCCGTAGGAAAGTAATGCCCCGGTTGCCCCTTGCATCATGAAGTCGTATTTAACGGCATTAACGTCGCGAGCGATTTTGTAAACCGATAACTGATCGATAGCGCCGGTAAAGCCTCTAGTTCCGCTAAGGTCGGCACCGATTGTCATATCGCCTGTCACATCGGCAAGTTTGACAGGAAACTCCCCTGCCGTTTTACCATCCAAAAACAACGACAATTTTTCAGCATTGGCAACTAAGGCTAAATGCTGCCAGCTACCAGTCGCTAGATTTATCGAGGCAGTAAATTCCTGCTTCGCGCCGTCGGCATCCAAAACTTCTAAGACAGGCGTTAAATCCCTGATCGTCAATGCGACTTGATTTGACGTATTGCCGCCGCGCTGGATTAGCACAGCGTTCGGTTGATTTTGCTCCATCTTTAACCAAACCGATACTGTCCAGCCCGCCGTCGGCGACATTGCTAACGAAGGTTTTTCAGGAACTCTTATCACTTGAGTTCCTTGAAAAGTTGCCGAACCGCCGATTAAACCGCCGTCTTTGAGAACCGACGTCGTCTGAGCGGGATGATTGGTGTTTGCGGTATTATCTTTAACATCTGTCCCTTCAAAGGAATAATTCAATACTTGATTTATATTAAAAGTTCCCGGAATATCCTGCCCGTCGACGGCTTCAGGATTATTAAAATAGACCCAGACGGCGGCATCCTGTGCAGTAACGACTTCTTTGGGTAACTTGACCCAAATTAGCGCCATTTCATTTGCTGCATCGACTTTTTCGATGAAAAACTTCAACGGCGTCTTGTCGTCTCCGGCAATGATACGAATATCCTTGCCGCCTGCCGCCAGTTCCGGAAAAAACAGAAAATTTCCCGTATGTAACCGGATTAAAGCGAGGCCGTCTTCCGGCGCAACAAGGCCGTCTTGTTTAACCTTTTGCACATCCAGGCTAATTTTTTTTCTATAGCCCCAATCGTCGTTCCACCATGCCAAAGCAACCAAGGGTTGCAACATCAATACCATGAATAAAATACTAAGACGCTTCATCACTTTATCTCTGCGCGTTATCTGTCGTCAGAGCAGTATTTCAAATCAACGTTACAGAATTATGACTTTATTGTTACAGAAACATCCTTGTTCGTTCGAACGATTAATCCAAACAGCTTTTAAGCGCCGAACCCTAATAACTTGACTACAATAGATCGCAAGCGTTTCTGTTTTTTGGCTTTATCATCATTCCGATTATTCATATCGGTAGACGCTTGCGCCATTTGGTTAACACTGGCCGATAAGTTGCTGACGCCGGTTAACCCGGCTGCCAAGCTGACGGTAGACGTAGCGGGTACACCGGTGCCGACACCGCCGACTTGAATATTGTTCGCGCCCAAAACCGCAGTTGCGGAAATCGTCACGTTATTACCGCCGATACCGGCTTCGCTTGCGTTAACGATTCCTCCCGGAGCGAATAAGGCAACGTTGCCGGCTTGTTGATTCTCGCCGAGTGGCGCTGCCGTTCGAATTCCGCTGCCGGATACGATAGGCGGAAAGGTCACCACCAAATTGCCGGACTCATCGAAAGTTATTTCCGGCGGAGGCGCAGCAATCGCCGACTTCGCGCCGCGTCCGGCATCGATATCGCCTTCGGAAGACCATATCGAAATATCGCCGCCGCCCAAGGCGAACACGCGCGATTGGTTAACAATAAAATCATCGTGCAGAAATGCATTGATATTGCCTTTGCCTTGCACGACGATACCTAGGTCGGAAGCTTCTTTCGCAAGATCGTTGGCAACGACGGCAAGACCGGCGTTAATATTTCCGCCCGGCGCCAGTAAATTAATATCGCCGTCTTTCAAGGTTTGCAATTTACTGAAGAAAAGATTGACGTCGCCTTTCCAACGATTATTCGGATATAAAGCTTGAATGGCGGCGAATCCCCGCTCGTTACCACGCGTCGGATCTGCGGCTGAAGCCGAACCTGTCGCGTTTAATTCACTGAACAATATTCGATTCGCAAGTGTGTTCAGTTTAGGCTGAATCGGCAGAAATTTATCGGATTTATAATTATCCGAATAAGTCTTCAGCGCATCGCTCTCGCTCAAATTCGGATTATTATCGGATTGGCGGACAAAGGCGATAATCTCTTGTTTGATGTCGTTGACAAGCTCGCTATATTTATTATTCCTCAACGCATCGAATTTCGGTTGCAACCCGACATAAGCGGACGGACTCAATTGATTGAACTGTTCGAATGCCGTTTTGACCGTCAGGTCCTTATTTCCAGTTCGCTGCCGCATAAAATCCGTTACCAAATCTTGATATTTCGTAAAGTTATCGGCATATTTCAAAATATCCCCGGCTAAATTTTGCAGCCCAAGATAGTTGGGTTCATCGCCGTTCAAACCTGCCAATAATGTAATATTGGCGCCTTTACCGGAAAGGTTAGGATTTAAGGTATTGCCCACGGTTGCAATTCCGGCCGAAGTACCTAAATCGATATTACGGCCCGACTTCACTAAAATGTCGCCCTCACCTGCAACTTCGATACGATTGGTATTTATCTTAAGGGTACCGAAATCCGGATCGCGTTCGGTTTCATAGATAATATCCCTCGCTGCGGAAATAATGCTGGCATCGTTCGGATTATCATGCTGTATTTGCAAGAAGGTATTATTAATATCTTGTCCGCTGTCTACGACGGCGCGTTTAGCTAAACTGAATTGCAAGCTTTTAATATCGCCTGATCTTGTGATAATTCTAACGGGTTCGGAATCGTTTTCATGAACCGGTTGTTGGGCGTGAACCAAACTACCGTTACCGAACGGATTAAGCGCCGCAACAATATTATTATTTTCATTCGTCAAATTAACCGAATCGGAAGGTGTTAAAAAGTCCGGCAATAAAAGGGGATCGTAATCGGACATCCCGACGCGTTGCAATCCGATTTCGCCACCGGTTATATCGCCTTTGGCGAAAAGATTGAGTTGTCCTTGCGCTGAAGGAAATAAAATGAGATCGGTTTGGTTGCCGTCGATTAGAAGGTCGCCGCCGAATGCGGTAGTCTCTAACGATCCCGGCAATATTTTAGCTAAACTGGTTTGACCTTCGGAGAAGTTGATATTTGAACTTAAGATGACACTGGGGTCGGCGCCGATATGGACATCGCCCGACAACGAACTTAAATTTAATCGACTTAGCGCGCTGTAACTGAAAAAGTTAGTGTCTCCCAAATTTGTCAATGGATTCGTCGAACCTAACAGCATGGGGTCGGTTATCGCCACAATACTGACATCGCTATTACCCTGCAAGGTGAATTGGCCGTCTCCAAGGAGCAATTGCGGGCCTTTGGTTAAACCTCTTAGCGTCGTATCCAAATCTACCGGTTCACTGCTGCCCGTAATTCTGCCGCCGGCTTGTAAATGACCTTGTCCGCGCCCCACATAATAAATACCGCCCGCAATGTCGTTGCCCGCATTTATGTGTAAATCGCCGCCGCCGTTGATTTCAACCACATTCGTTTTAGGAGGAGAAAACTCATTGGCGGGATCGGTTAATTCTCCGACTTGTTTGCCGGTTGTGGGCAACATCACCATTAAATCGTTAATATCGTTGCCCGCATTAATATCGACTTTACCGCCCCCGAAAGAGCCAGCATTCTGGGCAAACTTTACAAAATCGACGGCCCATGCGGTCGATTGCTTATCGAACTCATGATCGATCCAATTATTACCTTGTCTTACCAACCATTGATTGATAAACGGCGATTGACTCAGCGCTCCGTGAATATTGCGTCCGGCGCTAAGTGAAAGATCGCCGCCCGAACTACCGTAATCGCCGTAAAACAAAAACCCGACATACGTATCGCCGAAAACGCCGTATCGATTTCCGGCTTCGGCTTTTCCGGCACTGTAAAGAGACGTGCGATCTTGAAAAATTATATCGCCGCTTGCGGATAATTCGATATCGCCGGTTCCTGTACGCACAACGGTGTCATGCTGAAAAAAGGGATCGGGGAAATCCGGCGAAGCATCGGGATTGGTAGCAAGCGTAATATTTTTACCGGCTGATCCGCTTGCATCAGACTTGGCGCTATCGATATCGGCACCCGCTGTGATCTTATAAGACCACGAAGCGTCCGTTTGAAGAATATCCTTGGCTTCGCCGATAAGAATGAAGTCCGTTTTAAAACCGTCCGTTAACGATTTCTCGATTGTAAAATTCCCCGCCGTATTGATCGTTAAGCCCCCGGCAATCATAGGTAACTCGGGCGATTCGGTATACTTCCAATCGACAAAATTCCACTGCTCCTTGAGCTTCAAATCGCCTGCGTAATTAATTTCAATACCGGGACGTAGTCGAATTCCGGCTCCTAAGTGCTCGCTAACCTGCTGCATAGTCGTTGAACTCATATAAAGATCGGTATCGGGTTTGATAACAAAGTCGACATCGAAGCTATAGATTTCACCGGGTATAGTAAAATTTTGGGCATCGTATTTTTTAACGCCTTCGGCAAAAAACTCGCTGGCACCCTCGACATTACCTAATATCGGGCTAATATCAACACCGTCGTCGATCCCGTCTTGATTGTTATCGGTGCGCAAGGCCCGAAGCAACACTTTTCCACCGACGCCATTTTTTCCGCCTGCAACATTGATGGTGGCGCCCGTATTTATTTCAATACCGTGTATATCATCTTTTGGGTTATCAAGGACATCGGTATTCGTGGATGACAGTATCACTTTACCGCCTATGCCGTTGCTTGCAGACGCTTTCGCCGACAGATTTGCGCCGTTTTGTAAAACAACTTTATCTCCCGCGTAAATTCCGATAGAACCGCCTTCTTTTCCGCCATCCGCATTCAGGGAGTCTGCCAGTAACACGCTACCTTTATCCGACGCCAAGCTTATTTTTTTGGCGACAATCGCCTGTCCGTCAGTTTGCACGATGTCAGCCTCCCGGCTGCGGACATCGAAGGATTGAGATACCCCGGCATCCATTAATTTATTCGCAATCAGATCGAAACCCGAAGTTTTGCTTTTAGGGTCAGGATTATCCTTAAAGCGAGCTACATCGAGCGTCACACTGCCGTTGGCTGCTTTGAGGGAACCTGATAAGTCGGCATATTGCTTGACTGCGGAAAACTTCAGTTTACCGCCCAAGCCATCGCTGCCGCCCGGCGAAACATCGATCACAGAATTCTGCGCGACTACGATTTTCCCTTGTTCGGAAGTCGCATTAAACATGCCACCCGAGGTATAGCGCAGAACATCGCCGAAACGTACCGGCTCACCCGACAAATCGATCTTCGCATCCGAACCGATTGTAAGATCGCCTTGCGTACTGACTAAATCTAAAGTGCCGGAAGGCAACACAACCTTACCGTCAAAATGCACTCGATCAGCTAAAATTTTTAAGGCGCCGCCGAAGCTATCGATCTCAGGCGTCGGAATTTCGCCATTTGAAACCAATTGTAATTCGTGACCGATTGCAGAAATCGTCATTTTTTTTCCGCCTTCGGCAGTCAAATAACCGGCGTTCATCTTCACATCGGTATCGAATAATAGCGAACCGTTACCGGTCGCCGTGAAGCCTTTTGTTACATCAATGTTTGCCGCTTTGAACCCAGACACGTTGAACTCGCCGTTGCCTTGATTAAAATTGTCGGCAGAGATATTCAATAAGCCTTGGCCTTTGTTTGTCGAATCGGCGATTGTTCCGAATGAATTTTGTAACGTTAAAGTCTTCGCCTCAATATTGACACTTTGCTCCGGATCGCCGTGACCGGTAAAGCCTGCCGCATTAAGTACGAGCCGGTCGAACGCAATCGAATCCAAACCGCCGTTCGGATTCGCAATTCCGACGTTTCCATAAAAATCGATTGTATTCCGGCTGTTCAATACCAGCTCGGCTACATCGAGCGCTTGAAAATCCTGGTTTGAAAAATTTAACGCCCCTGACGAAAATCCATCAACCGCACCGATATTAATTTGGTTTGCACTTAAATTTAACGACCCTCCTTGCATTTCGATGTTACCCGCCAATGATGTATTACGGCTGGCATCGATTAGCATCGACTTCGATGCAGCTAACGTCGCGCCTTTCTCAATGTTTAAATCGCCATGCACCCCATCCGATTCCGTTCTATTAATCAGTACTTGATCGTCGGCCGATACGCGCAATAACGCACCGTCGCCTTGTACATTAAATTGTGTATCGCCGGTATTAACTTGTCCCTTGGCAACAATCGAAGCCCCCTTTTTAACCTGAACCTCATCACTTGCGACGGCGATAAGGTCTGTTGTTGTTACCTTGGCATTCGTATCGAACACAATTTCTTTGGAACCGACCGATATTGCTGTTTCGCCTGTCGTATTGTCAATACTACGCTCACCTCCCAGCAGCAGACTGTCAACTTTTAAATTGCTGATATCCTCGGCTAAAATTTCCAGGAATCCGAGCGCCGGTTTTAAACTCGCCTTATCGACGATTTTTAACTTGTCAGCCGCAATATCCAAGCGCGCACCTCTTCCGCCCTGAGATACCGTTTTAAAATCGCCTTCCAAAGTTAATTGAGTTTCGACATTCTTGACGACCATCTGCCCGCTATCTTTGGGTAGTAAAGGTAAATTACTTCCTTTTCGAATCGCTTGTTGCTCGTAAAAAGTATTTGCTTTTTGTTCATCGTACTGTGAATGTTTGCGAATATCGGCGCCCGTTTCGACGAGAAAACCGCTCCATCGTGAATCTTTCGCGCCTGTCGCCGCGTTAATTCGATAACCCGCGACCGTCGACAATCCGGCGGCATTAACGGTCGTGATTCTTTGATCCTGTGTATCGGCTTGCGGCGTTATTAAATAGGCTCCCGGCAGTAATGCATATCGGGCAGGTAGTAAAGTATAGAAACCGGCAGGCAATGAACCGGTCGCGCTCAAATAAACTTGGCTGCCTGCAGCTTCGCCGAAAGCGGCGCTTTGTATCGGATCGTAGGGGGCTAGACTTGAACCCAAACTCGGTACTATCGCGAATCCTCCGTTATAGATCGGGCTGTTAGTGTCAAGATAATCGAAAGAACCACCGATGCCGGGCTGAAATTCATGCGCCAGTAAATCCCCGCCGCCGGAAAGATCGATGATACTACCCTTTTGCATATCGACTTTTGGAGAATCGAGTACGATCTTTTTTTCCGGCGGTTTCTTAAAGTTGAGCAAGTTGGCCTTATCCCAGCGATACAGCCAATCCAAGCCGCTGAATGTGCCGCCGAACGGGATCAATTGTCCCTCGCCCGATACTGAAGTAGTGCTTCCTTTGCCGAACGACAAAGAATCGCTCGCGGTAAAATTGATATTTCCAAATGGCGCTTTAACCGTTCCGTTTTGCCGAATAATCGGCGCTTGCAGACTTAAACTGCCCGCGGCAGATAAAGGCGTCTTATCGGCTCGACCCGAATTCGCCAAAGTTAACGTACCCTTAGGATTGTTCTCAATAGCAAAGGTAAAGTTTGTTAACGTTGCCGGATAAAGCTGGCTGGCGGTTAAATTAAGATTGCCAGCCGTTACCAATTTGCCGACATAATCGCTGTTTTGTTTGTTATCGACGGTTCTGTCGATCTCGAGCAAACCGGTCGTTCGAATATCGTGGCTGCTATTGAAGTCAAGATCGGAAAATCCATTCCAACTCGACCCGCCTCTAAAATCGATCCATTCGGCATTGACGGATAACTTACCTTTTCCACTTAGCGGGGTCTTCGACGGCTCTCGAATTAATGAAGACCCTGCACTAAAATGAGCGGTATTGAGCGTTACAGAACCTGTGTCGCTCTCGTTTTCCGGTAACCAATTAATGGTAGGCGCATCGATGTCTATCTGAGCTTTAGCCGTTAAATCGACATTTCCTAGAAAATTAACGCCGCTATTTTCGTCGTTAACGTTACTGCGGTCGACATTAACCGAAGATAATCGGAGTTCGTCGAAGCCGCCGCGTTTTATATTGTTACTACCGACGTTTATGCGACCGTTGTAACCTAATGTATCTAAATTTTGCCCGAATTGTGCGTCATTCGTTAATTGTTTTTGATACTCCCGACTGACATTAATCGCAATCGGACCGAACGGAAAAAGTTCGCTTTGTTCCGGATCGGGTTTACGATTTGCTCGGTTGATTGCAATATCCAGACGTCCTGCTTTGGTAGTGCGATTACCTGCCATCCCTGTTAGTTTGCCATCCAGAATTGCTCCCTCAGCGGCAGTGAGTGCAATTTTCCCTCCGTTTGAAGCCACTTCGGTAGGCGTCGTGCTAATACCGTCTTCGGAACTGACATCCAGCGTTGCCTTAGCGCCGGAGACATCGATAGAAGAACCTGCTTCCAAAACCACATAACCGCGATTAGCGAGTAACGAAATAGCTCCACCCGCCAGCACATCGCCGTCTTGCCGTCCTAAGCCGTCCTGCGGCTGCAACAGAACACTCCCTTTTGCTTGCAGTTTACCGTGGCGTCCTAGCCATATCGCTTGGCTAGGATTATAGGGTACGGGTTCGGCATCGATAGTGAGATTGATCGAACCGGCAGGGGCGCTTATCAAGCCGTCGACAAATATCCCGCCTTGATTCGACCTTATATCGACCTTGGCTTGGTTATCCGCTAAGATTTCGCTACCGGTTTTCAACTTGACATCGGTTTTAGCGGTTAAGTCAATATCGACAGGCTTTTGCAAATGATCCGGTAATGTTTCCGACCGGCTTAAGGCAAGGATAGATCGGCTGCTTTTTGTTTGTAGATAATTGTCGTTCAACACTAAGTTTTTTTGAGTCAGCGCTAAATGCGTATTCTCATTAAGAATAAGATCGCCCGCATTACTGGTTAAGCCGATGCTGCCAAAACTTTCAATACCGTTAAGCTTCAATTGACCCTGCGGATCGACACCTAAGAATAACTCTCGATTATTCGTATTACTCGCCTGTGGGCGGTTTCCAATAACGATATTACCGCTGCTTAAATTCAGCTTACCGCCGTTATCCAAGCCGTGGGCGGATACCTGTCCGTCCAAGTGCAATGTAGAAGCTTGGCTTCCGGCTCCTACGGCGGCCAAATCGATTGAACCTGCTTTACCCGTGTTTAACGTCTGAGATTGCGTTAACCAAGCGCCGCTATCCGCTTTAATATCGACATTTTTGTCGACGAACAAATCGCCGGTTGACTTTAAGGTCACCGATCCGCCGTCAATCGCTACTACTTCCGTTGCCGGTTTGTCCAATCCGTTTGCAAAATCATTGACCCACCGTCCAGAGACATCGAGAGCGGACTCATTACTTAAAGTTAATTGCGCATTCGGATTAAAGCTTCTTAAAGCCGAATCGGTCTCATCGAAATCGAATCCGCTACCTAACCTAACCGAACCGCCCGCCGAATAAAAATCGCCCTTAAAATCGATATTTCCAGCAACTAAATCGAACTGCCCGGAAGGCGTCATATCGATCTTTGCATCGGTTCTAATTTCCGCATCGCCTAATGTTTTAACGCTGAATTTTTGTATCCCCGATTTTTTCAAAAAGCCTGCATTAAAAACTAAATCGTTTTTTCCGTTGCTCTCATCGTTTGAGATTTGTTCGTCATCATCAGCTTTTGGATTGGTCGCATTGTCTTGGATAACTAAATTTTGCGAACTATTGAAAACTTTGGTATCGACTGCGAACTCGCCGCCGTAGGGCTGAGACTTAGTTTCACGTTGATAAACTCCACTCGCTGCTCCCGCAATTAAATTACCTTGCCACGCCAAATTAGCTGTCGCAATACTTAGTGCCCCTGCGTCTAAACCCTCTTTATAACCGGGTTCAAAACGACCTTTAACTATTGGCCCGGAAAGTATGCCATTTCCGTCGGCTTCCCAAACACGCTCAAAACCCCATTTTTCGTGACGTTCAATGTATTTCCCATACACACCTACATAGCGTTGCAACGGATCCGCATCGCCGATATCGACGAATTTACCGTAAGCCGTTAATAGTTTTGTGGTGTTTATATAGCCCGGCATATAGTTAATCACACCGCCGGAAATATTAAACGTTGCACCGTTATCGATATCGACTGCTTCGCCCGCCGACATCACAATATCGCCGCCGGTACCCAGTCGCTCATCGAGCGCACGTTCGATTCTCGCTAAAGCACCGCTGGTGTCGATTATTAAATTTTTGTCTCGAATATCGACGCGTACCGTTTGTCCCTGCAATATGCCGCCTTTCTGATAAGGCGAATCTCTTAGTTCAAAACTTTGTACCGGAACTTCGACAACATTACGTTCGACAGATGCATGAATAGTCTTACTACCCGACACATCAATGGAGGCCCCTTTATCGATTTGAATTTTTCCTTTTTCACTCAATTTGGGATTCACCAAATCGCCCGTGGCGGTCAGTTCAACACGCCCGCTGGGAACGCCGATAGCCGAACCGGATTTTAAGTGAATCGTATGTGCGGATGTTTCTAAGTAGGATTCCGGTTGTTTCTGTTCGTCAATGGCTTTACCGCCTTCATTATCGGCGACGATTTCGGTAACGCTATTTTTTTCAAAAGTCACTTTGGATTCGGTGCCTAATCCGTCGCCGACGTCCGCTGTCCGGGTAGTCGATGCACCGATGAGTTTATCCCCGGCAGTACTTTGGCCTTCTCTCGCCAGCAGCCTGATCGAGCCGTTGACATTAATCGATGTCGTTGCACTCAAACGTCCGGCTTGATTGACGGCAAATCCGGCCAAGGTTATGTTGCCCTGTCGCGCGAGCACATTACCCACGTTGGTCACTTTTCCGCCCGAACCGACTTCAACCGACAATCCGGCAAAGGGGCTGTTCCTATCCGCCGGTTGTAGATAAACTTTATCTTTACTGCCGACCAAGATGATTTGTCCGAATTTATCGGCCTTAAGATCGCCGGCATTAGTTACGTTGGGGGCAGCAACTATCAGTCTGCCGTTTTCACCGATATGAATCTTCGCGCCTTTTTCAATAGCGATACTCGTATTCTTATCAGGATTGCCTTCAAAAGCCGCACCTTTGGTTTGGTTAAACGTATTAGCAATACCGCCGTTGTTAAAAGTTTCATCGGAGATATTCAGCGCGGATGCGACCAAGGTATTGGCGTCTACTGTTGAATTTTTGCCGAAGACAAAACCGTTTTTATTAAATAAATAAATTTGCCCGTTCGCATTCACTTTCCCGAGAATACGGCTGGGATTGTCTTGAAAAATACGGTTTAGCGCAATGGAAGAACTCGTCGGTTGCTTAAAATTGACCTGATTTTTCGCGCCGACGTTGAAGCTTTCCCAGTTCAGTACAGCTTTATCGGTATGCTGATTGATCTGTAAGGTATTTCCCGTAATTTGTTTGCTTGCGGAACCCATAGTCGCCCAAACTTGGGCGGGGACGGGTAATTCAGCCTGCACCGACGTGTGATAGCCGATTAAAAATCCGCCTGCGAGTGCTAGTTTGATAGCCGCAAGTAAGGGTTTTAATTCAAAAGGATCAAACTTTGCGTCTTGCGATATTCTCAGGTGACTATTAACCATTATTCAAACTCGATTTAAATTTAGTCCATCAAAGAATTTATTTAAAATTCGGAAGCGACTAGGAAATGTAATTTAGGATCGCCGGCTTTTACTTCATTCGCATCGAGCAAGGGAATACCCAAATCCAGTGTGCCGCTAAAATATTTCCACACCTGAAAACGTACGCCCATACCGGCGCTCGCTAGCGAAAAGCTTTTCGGGTTGCCATCTAAAGCTTTTTGGTTCCAACCTAATCCGCCGTCGACAAACAATAGCGCTTGCAATTTATTAATGTAATCCATCGTGAGAGGCGCCAACCTGGGTGATAAAATCTCTACGCTGCCGGTAAAACCATCGTCGGCAAGCACTTGAGTTTCAAAATATCCGCGAACGGATTGCATCCCGCCCATAGAAAACTGTTCGTTACTAATTAATGGGGAATCGGCGGCTTGCCCGCTTATCCGACCGCTGACGACAAAATCTTCAGGTAAGAGATAGCTGCCGTTAGCACCCAGGGTTAGATAGGCGTAATTCGGTTTTGCATCGCCGCGTTTATCCTCGAATTCTTCAGGGTCATTTCCCATTCCGCGCAACGCGAAATTAAGTCCCGCATTAAAACCGGCCTGTAATTTATTATCCGCATACGTTCCCCCGTATTGGATCGAGAATGGTGTGTAATCCAACGGCGTATTGATGACCTTTTTTATGTCTAAATTCAGCGTTTCGGTGAAGTTTTTATAATCCACGCCTAGTGTTAAATTATGCGAATAATTGTCGAAACCCGGCAAGGTGCGGGCAAAACGTAGCCCGTAAATGTCGCCGACACCGACGACCGAAATAGCTCCGCCGCTGGATACTTGCGCATTCGACGATGAACCGACGCCGTAGAAAGACAACTTCGACAGATTATCGAATAAGGGCATGCTATAAGTCCCGACCCAGACATCGACTTCATCGCTATTTTCAGGCGATACCTGATAAGTCAAAGAAGCGCTGTGCAGTCTTTGCCAGAGATTATCGTAATGAATCGTCGAAACCAGTCTGAGTAAACTGGTGGAAGCCGTATTCCGGCCGTTTAGTTCAACCCGCCCGTGCAAGGGCAATTCATCCTTAACGTCTAAATCGACTTCTAAGGTTCCCGGTTTATCGCCGGGACGTAAGACCGGATTAATTTTCCGGTCTTCGCTCTGTCCGCTAATATCGGCCAGTTGTTGTTGCATGACCGTAAAATTGGGCGATTTCCCTTCCGCGATTTCGGGCACGCCGGCTTTAATTTTATTCATTGAAAAAAAGCGAGCGCCTGTAACACGCAAGCGTGAAACCTTACCTTCCAACACATCCAAATAAACGATTCCGCTATCGACGGTTTGTTCGGGAATATCGACGACGATCGTTTGATAGCCCTTGTCGTGATATAAATCTTCAAGCGCCTTTTGGGCGGCCATGACAGTATCGATAGACTTACCCGGCCCTAAAAAGGGATAGACGGTGCGCTCAAGCAATACCGGCTTTAACAGGGTATTGCCTTTTATCCTCAGTTCCATGAGATCGAATTTTTCATCGGAAACTTGTTCCTTATCGGCTGATGAGGCATCGGAAGTAGTCGATGGCGGCGTTTCGGCTAAAACATAAACCGGCGTCAATAACGCCAAACCCAATATGATTAACCGCCTTAGTAACACGCTAGGTCCGCTGATATGCATTCTTGTTCTATTAATTTTGCGTTGAAATGATTAATAACCGGTTTTTTTGACAGACATGAGTTTTGTCATTGGTCGACTATTACGGTCCTGTTCAACTGGATAATGTATAAATCAAATATGACTCTTTTATGACAAGAGAAAGAAATCTTTAGAAGTGCATTAGATAAAGGCATTGCTTTAAAGCAAAAAAGCCTACCGCAACTCTTGCGATAGGCTTATATTGAGCGGTAATCCCTTACCTCAAATAGCTCCTATTAATTTAACTGCATACCGCCGGCAACGCCCGGATTGTAGGTAGCCGGTGCGCGGCAAGCGTTAGGAGCTTTCGTTGTTGTACCGTGACTCAGTGGATTGACCGGTTGTGTCAAAGAAACAACGCCGTTAGCAGGCGCAACAAACGATTGAGGCACCGCCAAGAAACCGCTTTGCCCCCATGTATGTTTAGCTGCAGGATTGTTCGTTACGCCGATCACAACCGGATTGCCCGATTGTTTGATGATTTCATTGACGATGTTCAATTCGCTTGGATCGAAAACATGCGTTTTGTTAGACTGATAAGTCAACTCAACCCAATCTTTATACTTACCGTTAACCACGTTTTGCAAGGTAGGGGCAACACCGTCTACCTTTATAAAACGGTAGCCGCTGCTTAAGGTGGCGTTATTTTCAGTACCTTGAATACCGATTGCCCAACGGAAGCCGTAGGTATTATTAAATGCCGTTCCGACGGTATTCACGCCGGCGTCCAGTTCGGACATACATTCGTTAACCTGCCCGGAAGAACCCATTTGATGGACCTGCGTTTGAGCAACCGCTTCAGGTAAGGCCCCAGTATCGGGTTTTGGTGTTGATGCAGCAGCGCCAGCACATGGATAATTCAAGAATTTCACACCGAATTGCGCACCGGTTCCAGAGCCGTTGGTTCTGCGGCAGATATGAATTCTATCTTGCGGCGGTTGAATACCGGCGGCAGTTGCGTTTACATACAAATTGCTAGCCAAATTAATTTTTAATTGCGACCATGACACCAAACTACCCGTGAAGATACTGGCTAACTGTGCCGAATCCAAACTCGGTTGACATGCTGCCGATTCGCGTGCCGTAACAGTATGCCCTGCGTTAGTCGGGTTGCAGGTGCTAGTTGCAGGGAATTGCGCTTGTTGTAAAGCTTCACGCAATTTGGTGGTAACAATAATACCGAAGGTTTGAGCGACTGCCGACTTTACATTCAATTTCGCCATGTCAGCATTCGTTACGCCAGCGAAACCGCTGGGCGTATTCACACCTGAAAACTGGATAGGGTCGACATCGGAAACGCCGAAGTCGGCTTTTTGATTTTGCGAGAACGCTAAATTACCTTCAACATAGGTGCAGGTTAATGTCGATAAACCGCCGCCGACTACGGGTGCGGAACAGTTGGCTGGATTATCGATTTTCATAAAACTAATCGCTGCATCGGCAATAATCGGGTTGACACCCATTGCCGAACCGCCCAAGCTGCGTTTATAAATCAGCAAATTGGTTTTACCGGCCGCTAAACCGCTTAGCGCAGGATTTAAGGTATTCAACTCGCACAGATAGGCATTTTGATCGCCGCCGCTGACATTATCCTTATATTTGTAGATAGTAGTCGCCGGTTTACAGATTTGGTTAACATCGGGCACAGCTGCGTTGGTAATAAGCTGCTCGATAAATGCGCGCGGTGCGGATGCGCCTGACAAATAAATTTCGTCAGTATTGGCTGGGGTAATGACGGGTTTACCGCTGGGATCCAGCGTAATCGCCGCGTTGCTTATACCCGAAAAAAATGCAGCAGAAACTGCCGCACCTAGTAATAACTTTTTCATATGGACCTCTGTTAATTGAAAAAAACTCAAGCCATAACTCGGTACCGGTTTGGTTTAATGAAACCAACTTAGTCCGGTTTATCCTTGTTACTTGCACTAGTTCTAGCAATGTGATTTTTGATGATGAAAACCGTAGCCGAGTAGAATGCTAAAACTGCGCGAATTTTTTCATAACTTTAAGCAGCTATTGATGACAAGTCGGTTAAATTTTGAAGAAACGTCTTACAAACGTATGACGTTAAGGCTGCCTTTCACATTCCCGCCTGTTTGAACAAGTCATCATTGAATCCGTTGCAAGCCAGTAACGACATATTTGTATAAAAAACTTAACACTGTCATATTTCCGTAAAATTTCTGTAACCTTTCTGCATTATTGTATCGACCAGTTTTTTAATTTAACTAACGGCAATCCGTACCCGTATACCATGAACGACTCCAAACAAATGATTTCCGTCCGTTTAGTCGAAAGCGATCGGATTGCGATCAAGGCAATTGCAAATAGATTGTTAATACGGGAATCGGATGTCTATCGTTTTGCGGTCAATTATTTTCTTAGCCGCTTCGATTGCCTGGGAAATCCCGATTATCAAGGCAGCGATCTGTTACTGCCGTTTTGTGAAATAAGGCATGAGTTATTGCAAACCTTATCGATGAAAAAACACTTGCTAGAAAGGATTTTTAATAACAGCGCGGTAAACCCCGATAAATATGTTGCGATGTCGGATATCGAGTTATTACTTTTACCCAGTCATTTACTCAGGCAAAGATTGTTAAAACTGCATCCGAATCCTGCTACCGTAATGAAAGATCACATCGGCGTGGATCAATACCTGAAAGAATATTTCATTTATAAATATGACTTGGATGAATTGAATCAAGATAATCCGCAAAACCCGGCATTTTCCGAAATTATGCCCAATTCAAATTAATCTTGATTCTTGTAAGCCCAACTCCGCCTGGATTAAGCTATGTATTCAACCTTTAAATGCTTGATATCGGGATATCATGCACCCCTTCGATCCAATGCTGTTAAATAAGATAATCACCTTACACACCCCTAGTTGAAGTAATATATAGATGTGTAAATGAGTTAATATTTGCCTGATCGGAAGCCTAAGGGAAATTAAAACTTCGCTAGCCTGAATCGATCAAATTGAACGACTGCTTTAAACGAAACGTAAAAATACTCTAGCAAAAACTTCAATACCCCAGCTAACGATCAATGAAAGTGCTGTTAACATGAGCAAATAAACGAAAGACCCGTTCAAAAAGCTTGGATAAAAATTGGTTTTTAAACTGTTCACGGTAGAATCCACAGTCGATTGAAGAGGTCTCAAGCTTGAACCAATCATATTAATATTTGATGTCATTTTTTTGACAATTTTATGACAGCGTTAACTTGTCACTGTGAAATACGATAAGCCTCAACAAAAGTTTTGCCTGTCGCCGCGGAAGTTGATGCCAAATAGATCATGTCATTCCGGATAACCGGCATGGAAAGCTGCCTACCCGTCCCCTGTAACTTTTGCTCCACCAAAACTTTGCCGCTCTTAACACTGATTCCGTATAAAGTCCCCGGATTGCCGGTATCTACAATCCATACGACGACTTCGCTTGAATGTTTTAGGCGAGAAATGACAGGAAACGAAGGATGACTTCGAAAAGCAGTCAGCGCTTCCGAAGATTGACGTTCCGGAAACCGCCAGCGCTGTTCGAATTTCGGCCGCCCGTTCTTGGTAACGATAGTTAAGGCGACGACGCCTCCCGGATGCGAACGATCGGGAACGAAGGTAGGAATGATTACCATAGGCGTCTCACCTAAATTTACGACAATCGGCTGTGTCACAATCATGCCCATCCAACCGGCTTTACAAGGATCGTTCTCGGTTCCGCATAAGCCGGTAATTTGCAGGCGGTCGAATTGCGTCCCTAAATGATCGGCATCGATCAAATAAACCGCACCGTCTTTTCCGGGTTGAATCAATACAGACTTGCCGTCGGCTAACCTTGCTTTCGCCGGAGCGCTACCCCCGAGGTCGTAATCCATCCAAGCTAGGCACTCGGCAAACGTTTTATCGTCGCATTCTTGGTTTGCCGGTCTTAGCGGCGCGGCGTTTTCCGGTAAGCGAGGAATAAATAAATTTTTACACGACGATAAACAGGCTTCGTCCGGCAGACTCGGGTTAAAGTTCCGGCACAGCTGTTCGTTACAGTCAGGCTCGAAATGAAGTCCGGGTTTTATTTTGAGCAAGCTGTTCGCGTAATCGTCTCTTGCCAGATCGACTTGACCGTTGCCGGTCGGCACAAGCAGTTCGTAACCGCTATCCGACTGAATAATTTTCGGACCGGCGGGCGCCCAAATACCGCCTCCGCATATCATCTCCTGCGTACCGTATTCTAGATTCACCGGACACTGGGGTTCCGGTGTAGTGAGCAATACGCCGGAAATGACTTTATTGTTTTCTTGATGGAACCACGCGTCTAAATCGATCTCGAATAACCAGCCGTGAAAGGGTTGCGTATCGCTCGCGTTACCGAAACCGGCATAGACGAAACCCAACCGCGAATTCGGGCTTGCGGCATATTTAAGGGCGGCATGAGAATACGCCGTTGGCGGATTGAATTTTACTGTGGCTTTACCGTCGGCTGTTTTTTGCTGCGCGTGCAATTCCAGCGTTTGAAAGTTATCGTCCCAACGCCGTTCGACTAAATCGACGACCGCCATCCGGTGACTGATGCGGACTCCCTTTTCAACCACTTGGTAGCTCACGATCATTTTGTTATCGACGATAACAGGTGTAGCGGCTAACTCAATTTTCTGATTTTTCGCTCTAGGAATATCAAGCCGCCATAGAACACTCCCCGTCTTGCCGTCTATCCCAACCAAACTACCGGTCGATACAGGTATGATAATGTTCGGTTGATCTTGAGATGAATCTAACAATAACCCTGCAATAATGCTGGCATCGAACGATGCAACGGCTTGCGCATGTGATGGAAAAACTGGCGTCAGCCTATAACGAGGAATTAACGTATCCGCCTGAGCAATAAGCAAGCACAGAGCTGCTATTGCACCGGCAATTAAACTAGTAACGAGAAGTGATGGGCGATTGATATTGCTCAACATTATTAACCGGTAACCTAAAGATGAAACTGTTAACTGCCCGGCTGAGGTTTAGAATCCTACCCGGCAGATTCTCACTAAAGAAAAAAAAAGCCGCCAAGAGTTCCCTTTTGGCGGCCATACAACATACCTGAGGAAGGTATTGGGGGATCAACGAGGATTAAAGCATTAACGATTCGGTCTAGGATTAAACCCGGTCACTTTAATCAAATCGTCGGTTGCATAGTCGTCATTAAGGCTGCAATCCGTGCCTGCCGTGCATGCCGCATCGGAGCTGTGCTGAACGTAAAAGTAAGCCGTTTTACCATCGCCGGTGAAAGCAAATCCGGTCGGCTCCGCACTGGAGTCGCGGACCGATAACATTTTGACGCAACCGTCGGATTTAATATCGCGATCTCTACCGTCGGATAAACACGCCCAGATATCGCCGAAGGGATTATCTTCAATGACATACATATTGCCGGAAAGCGGTTGAAAGGCTAGATTGTCAGGCTGATTCAAATCGGCATCGCCTTCTAAAGCACGATTGGCAACTGCGACTGCAAAACCTTTTTCTTGACTACTGTCGGCTAAATACGTCAGCCCGAAGCCGTTTCTGGTGGCATCCGTAACGGTTTTTTCGCCGGTGCCTTCAGGCAGCGTATCGGTCATGCAAACCACTTCGCCGTAATTTTGCGCACCAGCGTTGCCGGTATCGGTCCAGCAAAATTTAGCGCCCAGGCCTTTATAATTTATATCGAAATGGAGGTCTTCAGGACGGTAGAAACCGGTCGCTCTATTTTGACCAGCTGAAAGACGCAATGCGCTAGGGTCGACTTTTACCCAAGCGCCTTCGCCGATTTCACAACCTTGTCCGAATTGCGGAAAACTGCTGCTGGTGCGTGCTTGGCACGACGCTTGATACGCATAAACGCTTCCTTGAACTAAGGGCGATTGATCGAGATTGGCGATAGCAACGCCATTCCAGCGTTTAGCCACATCAGGAACGAATTTGAAAATACTGCCGCCGTCCGCATCCGCGCCCGCGCTACCCGGACGCTCTTCATCGCCGTAGTACACGACGCCGCTCTTGGTTAGGTCAAGGCCTTCCCATGCCAGCTTGCCTACGGCACTGCGGTATGCAACTTGACCGGGAGCAACGGCGGCGCCGTTAGTGTCAATCACATCGCTTGCGCCGCGAGCGACCAAAGTGAGTTCATTGGTGGTCAAGGGATTAAGAATTTCATACAAGCCGCCGTCATCGACTTCTTCAGTAGCTACGATGGTGCCCCAAGGTGTCCGGCGAATGCCGTCGCAACCGGTCATACCTCTTAAAATCGTCGAGACTTCTCCGGTCGCTAAATTCGTTCTTTGTACGGAAGGCGTCAACTTCGGTTGACCGGACGGATAAACGCCGACTTGGCTGTTACCGGCTTCTATACAAGTAATGATATGAGTTGGTTTTTTATCGTTCGGCCAAAATGCCAGCATATCCGAACTGTTACCGGCGTTACGCGTAACGATTTCCGCTTTTAACCCGGATGCCAATTTGATTAAGTCAGCTGGTTTTTGACCGTTAATTCTCGGTACGCTTACTGTTTCGGAAGCACCTACCGGTCTAGTAAACCCGAAAAAATTATACGCATATTGGTTTAAGAAACTTTGAAATTTAGCGCCGACATCAATACCGCCGGCTTGAGCCTGAACGCTACCGCCGACTGCGATACCGATCGCCAGTGCAATAATTGATTTTTTCATTAGATCTCCTTTGTTCTTTGTGAGTGGGTGTTCCAACGATCATCGTAGGCGCTCAATATGAAAAGTTAATGACAGTTGAGTTAAGGTTTTTTGACACACTACCGGAATAAAGACGCTCTTCATTTATTTGTCATTAATTCTTCACTGGATTGTCATAACGCCTACCTAGAATGCGAATCTCTTCAACTGCACTTTAGGAGTGAACGCTATGAAAAAGTTGAGTTATAAAGCCCTACAAAAATCCGTAATTAAGCATTCTGCTCTTCAATATTGTTGTCTGCCGATAGCACTGCTCGCTCCCCTAGCAGGCTTAGCCGATGCAGTCGATATAAAGCCGTTGATGGAACAAGGCATTCAAATCGGCGATTTAGCACCGGGAAAAGCCGTGATCTGGAGCAGAGCCGACCGTCCGGCGCGGATGTTTATCGAATACGCCTTTAACGAAGCGTTCGATAATGCTCGTTTAGTGCGGGGCCCGTTTGCGCTCGAAACCAGCGACTTCACCGCACGTCAAGATTTAACGGGCTTACCTGAAGGTCGCGATATTTTTGTGAAGGTCTGGTTTGAGGATTTGACTAACGCAAAAACCAAAAGCGACCCGGTCACCGGACAGTTCCACACCATCGGCAAGCGCGACAATGTTCGTTTTGTTTGGGGCGGCGATACCGCCGGTCAAGGCTGGGGTATCAACGAAGCCTTCGGCGGCATGAAAATCTATGAAACCATGCGTCTGGTTCAACCGCAGTTTTTTATTCAAAGCGGCGATAATGTGTATTCCGACGGTCCGATACCGGAAAGCAAAACCGCCGAAAACGGTCAGCTTTGGAATAACCTTGTGACGCCCGAAGTCAGCAAAGTCGCTGAAACCCTTAACGAATTTCGCGGTCGTTACAAATACAACTTATTAGACGAAAATGTCCGCCGGTTTAACGCTGAAGTACCGCAAATCTGGCAATGGGACGATCACGAGGCCGTCAATAACTGGTCGGACGCCAAGGATCTTAGCGCCGATCCACGCTATACCTTGAAAGATATTCCAACACTGATCGGTCACGCCACCAAAGCTTTTCACGAGTATGCGCCCCTACGTCCGCACGACGCCGAGGAATCCGAACGTATCTACCGCAAGATAAGCTACAGCAAAATGCTGGACGTTTTCGTCTTGGACATGCGCAGCTACCGTGGACCGAATACCAATAACTTGCAAACCGCCGAAAGTTACCAAACGGCATTTTTAGGCGAAACACAATTAGAATGGTTAAAAACTCAATTGAAATCTTCCCAAGCCACTTGGAAGGTGATTTCCGCCGATATGCCGATCGGTCTGAATATCGGCGACGGTGCAGATGCAAACGGCAAACCCCTATGGGAAGCAGTCGCCAACGGCGACAGCGGTCCTGCTGCGGGTCGCGAATTAGAGATTGCGCGTTTACTCCGTTTTATCAAACGAGCGGATATTAAAAATATTGTTTGGTTAACCGCCGACGTCCACTACGCCGCCGCACATTTTTACGATCCGAAGAAAGCCGCTACGAAAGATTTCACGCCGTTTTGGGAATTCGTCGCCGGTCCTTTGAACGCCGGTTCGTTCGGGCCGAATACGACGGACGGCACCTTCGGTCCGCAAGTCATGTTCGTGAAAGCCCCGCCTGCCGGACAAGCGAATCTATCGCCTTATGCAGGCTTACAGTTCTTCGGCGAAGTCAATATCGATAAAAAAACCAAAGACTTGACGGTCGATTTGAAAGATATCGAGGGAACATCCTTGTTCAGCAAAACATTAAATGCCGAATAAGACTGTTCGACACTTTTTATTTATTACGAGGCTCTTTATGAAAAAACAACCCATCCCCGCTTTTTTGATTATTGCCAGCTTGCTTGCAATCCATGCAACAAACAATCATGCTCATGCAAAAGCACATTCCGCCGTTGTTACTCCGATTGTTATCGGTCATCGCGGCGCATCGGGATACCGCCCAGAACACACGCTAGCAAGTTATGAATTGGCGATTGAAATGGGCGCCGATTTTGTCGAACCCGATCTCGTCCTCACCAAAGACGGACGAATGATCGCCCGGCACGAGCCCATGCTGGGCAGCACTACCGACGTTGCCGATCATCCCGAGTTCGCCGCGCGTAAAACCACGCGTCAAGTCGACGGCTTTCCGGTTACGGACTGGTTCGCTAGCGATTTTACTCTGGCGGAAATCAAAACCTTGCGCGCCAAGGAACGCTTACCGGCTTTGCGTCCGGGCAATACCGCCTATGACGGTCAATTCGAAATACCTGCACTGGAAGAAGTCATCGCTTTAACCAAGGCAAAAGGTAAAGTTATGAATCGGACAATCGGTATTTATCCTGAGATAAAACACTCGACTTTTCATGAGACTTTATTCGGCAAACACGTTTTCGAAAATAAACTGGTGAAAACCCTGCACCGCAATTACGGCAATAACGAATGCGTGCCGGTGTTTATCCAATCGTTTGAAGTCGGCAATTTACGCTACTTAAGCAAAAAAACCCGCATTAAACTGGTACAGCTTATCGATGCCGACGACGTTAACCCGGACGGTTCTTTGTCGTTAGTACCGCCATCGAAACAACCTTACGACTTCGTAGTAGCCGGACTCCCTTTTACCTATGCCGATTTATTGACGAATCGCGGCTTAAATTTTGTGAGATCTTACGCCGACGGTATCGGTCCTTGGAAACCGTATCTGGTTAAAACAGTGGACGACGGCATCGACCGTAACGGTGACGGCAAACTCACTATCAACGACCGCAGAGTCGAAGGCAGTACCGGCGTTATCGAGAACGCGCATCGTAAAGGTTTATTGGTGCATACCTGGACCTTCCGCAACGATGCCAGCGGCTACGGCTTCAGCGATCCGAAAGCCGAAATGACCTATTACTTTAATCAGGGTCTCGACGGCCTGTTTACCGATTTTCCCGATACCGGTATTGCCGCGCTCGCCGAGTCGACTGCAATCACTAATGAAAAACTCAATGGTCAAAAGTCATGTCGTAAACACTTCTAAAACACTCATTGTCTGATATTGCATCATTCAACACATCTGTGAAGGTGTATTTACCTTGCCAAGGATGGCGATTTTTTTCAACTCGCATTTATTCAATTTTAAGGTCTGTTCAGGCTTAACAGCCGGTTTCAATTTTTTCTCAAGATTATACGATTGTGCTGACGTCGATAGTACGCAATCTCCAAGTCATATCTAAGGTCATTTGCCACAATCCTGTAACATTGATCGAATACACTTCCCACGAATAAGGCTCTATCGCTGGTTAGCGGTGTTTTGAAAACTATACCTTTAACATCGGCTTTGCCGCTGCAATCAAAAAAAGTAACACAATTACCAAATCGAGTTTGCGGTATTTGTGCAGCGTACCTGGGTGTTTAAATGCGCCTAAATCACTCTTTTCAAGCATTTTTTTAAGCACAACATGATCGATGCCGAAAAACTTTTAAATGAAACTTACCCTGCTATAAATCCGGGTAAACATAAACGATTCATCGTTAAAACCTTAAAAAAATTGATTCATGAAGATGACTTAAATAAAGTCATTGAAAATAACCGTCATCTGCGCGGTTATGCTTTTTTGGATAAGCTGCTGCATTATTTTAAATTCAGCTACCAAATCAACCATCGTTGCATCGGCAACATTCCTTCCGAAGGCCGATTAGTCATCGTTGCAAATCATCCCATCGGCACATTAGACGGACTTGCTTTAATTAAACTGATCAGAACCGTTCGTCCGGATGTGCGCATTGTGGCGAACCGGCTGTTGAATCACATGGAGCCGCTGGCTTCGTTATTTTTTCCCGTCGAGGTGTTGGGCGAACAACAGAATTTACGCAGCTTTTACCGGAACTTAATTGCGGCGTTGGAAAACGAGGAAGCGATCATCTTGTTTCCAGCGGGGGAAGTTTCTCGTATTACGCCCAAGGGCATCCGCGACGGCCAGTGGCAAAACGGTTTTTTGAAACTCGCTAAAAAAACCCGTAGTCCTATTTTGCCCGTTCATATTAAGGCCAAAAATTCGGCTTGGTTTTACAGTTTGTCCACGCTGTATAAACCGCTAGGAACCATGCTGCTCGTGCAGGAAATGTTCAATAAAAAAAATCAGGAAATTAAATTCAAAGTGGGCGCGCCCATACCGTATAGCGCGTTTGCGGAATTGAAGGAATCCGAGGACGAACTCTGCCGCCGGTTTAGGAAACATGTTATTAATTTGGGTAAAAAACATAAAAAAGCCTTATTCCCAACGGTAGAAACCGTCATTCATCCGGCTAATCCCAAAGCGATTAAAAAAATCCTCGCCAAATCCGATTTGTTAGGCGAAACCCGCGACAATAAGAAAATTTACTTATACGACTTCCAGTACGACTGCCCGGTCATGCAAGAAATTGCCCGGCTTAGAGAATTGACGTTTCGAAGCGTAGATGAAGGAACCGGGCTATCCCTGGATCTGGATCAATTCGATACCTACTACCGGCACATTGTGTTATGGGACGATGAAAATCTCGAAATCGTAGGCGCGTACCGTATAGGCGAAGGTTCTGAGATCATGCGTAACTTCGGAATTGACGGGTTTTATACGCAAACTTTATTCGATCTCGATAATCATTTTTCCGCGTACTTACCTCACGCCATCGAATTAGGCCGCAGTTTTGTGCAGCCACGCTATTGGGGTCAGCATAGCTTGGAATATCTTTGGTACGGAATCGGGGCCTACTTAAATACCCGTCCCGATATTAAATATTTATTCGGCCCTTTGAGCTTGAGTAACAGCTATCCTCAACTCGCCAAAGAACTCATCGTATCGTTTTACGACCGGCAATTCGGCAACCATTTAGAGCAAGTGCCGGCGCGATCGCCGTTCAATCTTTCGCCGGCAAGTAAACGCTTTGCTTTGCAAGAGTTCAGCGCCGATTACCCCAGCAGTTACAAAATACTCAATAGCGAATTAAAAAAACTGGGGGTGAAAGTCCCAACGCTCTATAAACAATACGTAGAGCTATGTATCGATCAGGGATGTCATTTCATCGGTTTTAACGTGGATGCGCAATTTAATGATTGTATCGACAGCCTGATCATGGTCGAAATCGATAAAATCGCACCCAAAAAGAAGCTACGCTACATTCAGAACGGATTTAATTCTGCTTTAAAACATTAATACCTCTGACAGTCATTACTGCACTTTAAAGCGTAATGCTGTGACTTATTCAAAATTTGTATAGTAAAGATAAGTCCGCAATTTTATTACGTTGTCACATAACGTTAATATGCTTTCGCTAAACTCTCGTTAATCGAATCGTTCAACAAATCAATAGGAAAGTCATGCCTATCAACGCTTATCGAACCATTTGGATTTCCGATCTTCACCTGGGTTCCACGCAATGCCAAGCAGACGTATTACTGGATTTTCTAAAATACAATGAAAGCGAAAAACTTTACTTGGTCGGCGATATTATCGACTTTTGGGCGCTTTCAAAAAAAATGTATTGGCCTCGCGATCACAATACCATCATTCAAAAAGTCTTACGTAAAGCTCGCCACGGCACCCAGATCATCTACGTGCCGGGCAACCATGATGAAAACGTCAGGGATTACGATAGCTATGTCTTCGGCGACATCACCGTCAAAAATTCCGATATTCATACCACGTTACTGGGCAAGCGCTTGCTCGTCGTTCACGGCGATGAATACGACACCATTGCCAAGTATCACCGATGGCTTGCAAAATTAGGCAGCGAAAGTTACGACCTGCTACTTGAATTCAACCGATATTTAAGAATAATCCGACGTTGGCTGGGGGTGCAATCGCATTTTTCATTATCGGCCTATCTGAAATTTAAAGTGAAGAATGCCGTCCAGTTCATTTCGGATTACGAACAAAGCATTGTCAATACCTTGAAAGACGATGGTTTGGACGGCGTAGTGTGCGGTCATATCCATCACGCTGAAATTAAGGAAATCGAGGGTTTTTTATACATTAATACCGGCGATTTCGTGGAAAGTTGTACCGCTATTGTCGAACATACAAATGGCACGTTAGAACTGATACGATGGCTAAGGTCGGAGCAATCGCTCCCTTATGAAACAATGGATGCGCAATTCAGCAATTTATAACTAGCCGACCGGCACACCCCAACTCAATTTCATTTCAGACAATCAATCAGCCTTCATTATTATGAATCGTGGCTTTTACATTATTCTAGCCGCTCAGTTTTTTTCCTCGCTGGCGGATAATTCCTTATTGTTTGCGGCTATCGAACTGCTTAAAGACAGAAATGCGCCATCGTGGCAAATTCCGGTGTTGCAACAGTTTTTCGTACTGTCGTTTATTATGCTTGCGCCGTTTGCCGGACCGTACGCCGATTCGCTCCCGAAAGGCAAGGTCATGTTTATTAGCAATAGCATCAAAATTGCCGGTTGCTTTGCCTTAGCGCTAGGCGTACACCCTTTGCTCGCTTACGGTTTGGTCGGTACAGGCTCTGCTCTGTATTCCCCGGCTAAGTACGGTATTTTAACGGAATACCTCCCCATTAATCGTTTAGTGTGGGCCAATGGTTGGATGGAAGGTTTTACCGTGGCGGCGATTATCTTAGGCGCTATCATCGGCGGAGTTTTAATCAGTCATGATTTCGAAAGTTTTTTTAACGGCAACCCTGTTTTAGGAATCGATACCGCACCGGAATTTGCAATTCTTGTGGTCTTGGGCTTATACGTAATTGCGGCGCTGTTCAACTTATATATTCCGGCACTGCCTGTTGAACACGCAATGCCGAACACCGAATTGGCGTTTCTCTGGACCGATTTCTGGCGGTGTTTTTTATTGTTATGGCGCGATCCTTTGGGACAAGTTTCGTTAGCAGTTACCTCCTTGTTTTGGGGGGCTGGAACAACATTACGCTTTATTATCCTTATCTGGGCGGCGTCGTCACTGAAATTCGATTTGCAACAAGCCACCCAATTAACGGCGGTGGTTGCAATCGGGCTGGCTATCGGCTCCGTTATTGCCGCTAAATTAGTGCCGTTAAATCATGCCGTCAACGTTTTACCCTTGGGAATGGCAATGGGCGCGGTCATCGTCATGATGGCGTGGGTTAGCGATTGGCGTTTAGCAATTTTTTTGCTGATTCTGGTAGGCGCTTTGGCGGGAAGTTTTTTGATACCCATGAACGCTTTGCTCCAGCATAGAGGACATCTGCTCATGGGATCAGGCCACTCAATCGCATTACAAAACTTCAACGAAAACGGCAGCATTCTCTTGATGCTGGGCGCTTACGCCTTAATGATAAATGCCGATTTATCGGTGCAAACCATCGTGATTGTATTCGGATTATTTATCGCATTTACAATGGGCTGGCTTACATTTAAGCACGGTCACGACCAAGATTAGTAAAACAGTCGATTCCTTTATTTATTAGCCTACGGCAAAATAATCTGCACGGTTTAGATGTTTGCCCTTGAGCATTACCATTTGTAATTAGTCATGTCTCTAAACTGTCAGACAATGACGATTTAATGAAAATATGGAAGGCAAAATGTTCATCAAAATAACAGATTTAACCCACCAATGCCGTTAAGTTAAGCCAACTTCCCCCTTTGAAAAAAGGGGAATCGATGGGGGTATTAGAAAAAACACCCTAACCACTCTAAGCTCTTCGGGTATCTTTTTCAACGAGGGAAACATATTTTTAATGCTTAACTTAACGCCGTTGGTGACAAATCTAAGTTTGTCGCTTCAAAATACACGCGAGTCAACGATAGGATGGCAGAGCAAAATTAATTGACTGGGAAAACGTGTATTCGACTTGGCTATTGAAACACCCTGATGCCTTACCCCCGGCAAAGTATGTTGATTAGCTTGAAGACATAGAATTATTTTTAATGCCGCTATAAAGAATGAGCCTAGGCCTTGTAATAGAAACCACCCTCCCCTCTATACACGGCGGCAGCACTGCCAAATCCACTGCCAATTTTTAATATTTTCTGGTGAATGAAATTTTAAGCTGTTAAATATCAATATCTTAGGTGGCGGAGAGAGAGGGGTTCGAACCCTCGATACGTTGCCGTATACACACTTTCCAGGCGTGCGCCTTCGACCACTCGGCCATCTCTCCATTTTGACGTATTTTGCCTGGGTTTTGCTTGTTCAGGCAAGGGCGGCAAGGATAAGCTAGAACGCTTAAAGTTGCAATGAATTTATCAATTTAGTTAGGCTGACTGCTGGCTTTCCAGCTCGTCCCAGCGTTGATACGTTTGTTCCAGCTTGGCGTTCATCGCTTGTAGTTCAGACAATGTGCGAGTCACGGTGTCCTGATCGTTTTTGTAAAAATCAGCATCGTTGATTTTTTGCGTTAACTCGGCTTGCTGCCCTTCCAATTGGCTTATCAATTCCGGCAAATTATTGAGTTCTTGCTGCTCTTTAAAGCTAAGTTTTTTCTTAACCGGATTTTTCGGCGTGTTCGGACTATCTTCAGCTACCGCGGGTTTCTTTTTATTGTCCTGCGGTTTTTTGTCGGTTTCGATTTTTATGGACTGCTTATAGTGTAACCAATCGCTGTAGCCGCCGATAAATTCGTCTACTTGTCCAGTTCCGTCTAGCACGTAGACATTGGTGACAACGTTATCCAGAAACGCTCTGTCATGACTGACAAGCAATAAGGTTCCGCCGTATTCGACCAGTTTTTCCTCCAATAACTCTAAGGTTTCTAGGTCGAGATCGTTGGTCGGTTCGTCCATCACCAGTAAATTGGCCGGTTTGGTGAATAATTTCGCCAGCAATAAGCGATTTTTTTCCCCGCCCGATAAACTCTTGACCGGCGATCGCGACCTTGCCGGTGCGAATAAGAAATCGGATAAATAGGACATAACATGCCGTTTATTGCCCGCTATCTCGATAAAATCGTTACCGTCGGCAACGGTATCGACCACCGTCATCTCGGGATCGAGCTGGTCGCGCAATTGATCGAAATAAGCAATTTCCAAACGCGTGCCGTGCTCGACAATGCCGCTATCCGGCTCCAGTTGTTTTAGCAAAAGACGCAATAAGGTCGTTTTACCTGCACCGTTTGCGCCGATGAGACCGATTTTATCGCCCCGTTGTATGATCGTGGAAAAGTTTCGTACGATTTGACGCTCGGGATAACTGAACGAAATATCTTTTAATTCGATAACTTTTTTGCCGGAAGAGTCGCCGCTCTCTAGTACCAGCTTACTGGTTCCTTGTTGTAATCGACGTTGCGCGCGCTCCTTGCGTAATTTTTCCAGTTCTCTGACCCGGCCTTCGTTACGGGTTCGACGTGCTTTTACGCCCTGCCTTATCCAGACTTCTTCTTGCGCAAGCTTTTTGTCGAATTCGGCATTTTGATTGGCTTCATCTTCCAATGCCGCGGCTTTACGACGGAGGTAGTCGTCGTAGGTGCCTTGCCATGAAACAAGATTGCCGCGATCCAAGTCTACGATCCGCGTCGCCAAGTTTTGCAAAAATGCCCGGTCATGCGTAACAAACAACACAGCACCGTCGAAATTGAGCAATTGTTCTTCGAGCCAAGCGATACTTTCAAAGTCGAGGTGGTTGGTCGGCTCGTCCAATAACAAGACTTGCGGCTCGATAACCAATGCTTTGGCAAGCGCCACCCGTCGCTTCCAACCGCCCGATAAATCTTTGATCAGGACATCGGCGGGTAAATCCAGCTTGCTTAATGTCGTCTCGATTTTAGTGTTGTAATGCCAGCCGTTTTCGGCTTCTAACCGATGTTGCAATTCGCCCAATTGATGTAACGCTTTAGGATCGTGGTAATCCATCGTTAATGACAGGGCATGATATTGGGCAATTACCGAACCTAAATCGCCCAGTCCGCTAGCAACGGCATCGTAGATGGTGACTTCGTCCGGTAAATCCGGCGATTGTTCCAGCCAAGCCAATTTCAACTCAGGTTGCCTCCAAATATCGCCGCCGTCGGGATAAATATTACCGGCGATAATCTTCATCAGGGTTGATTTACCTTCGCCGTTACGCCCTAACAGCCCTACCCTTTCTCCCATGTCCAACTGAAAGTTTTCTTTGTTGAGTAATGAATGGGTACCGAAGGCGATTGAAATATTGGTTAATCGTAATAAGGGCATTAGCTGATTGTTGTTGATTGTTCAATGGCGATTATACCGGACAATCGCCGGTTGATCTTGCTTTAAGCGGATTGCATCGGTAAAGACATGTATTTTCGGTATCGGATTATTGATTCGGCCTTTTAAAGTTTGAACTAAAAGAGTACGTGTCCCCTTCGGCTCTGCTCAGGGAACGCTTTGGAAAAGCACGAATGCTAAATCACGTTCCCTGAGCGGAACCGAAGGAAAATTAGATCTTCATAAGACCGAATCTATAATTTTTTTAAATAGGATGGCAGCTCGCTTATACAATCTAATATTTACCTTATCGAATTAGCTCTCAGCAAATACCGGCGTAAAAAATCTAATGTTAGCAACGCCGCCATTTGCTGTTTACGGTTGTCATCGCCTGAAACGAGGTGCGTACTCTGTGTTATTTCCCCTCGTTCAAGCAAGGTATTCACGATGGTAACGGAAGTTTCACTGTGTTGATTTTCATCGATAAGCTGAATTAACAGACAATCGGAATCCGTTGTTTTTTGTATCGCCGCCCCTATCGCTTTCGAGGTTTCTAAAACATCATCGGCTTGATTTTCAACCTGATAGACTTTTGCGATTGATGTTATCGACGGATAAATAAATGTACTCGTTAACCAATTCGCTGTGCGAATTTTTGCAGTCAACATACCGTGGCTTGCTGTTTCAACAATCGCGATAGTCTTGCCGGTAGTCTTCATTAATCGATCAACGACTGCGACGAGGTCGCCGGATGATCGATTGTCCAGACCGTCAATCGAGTAGACGAAATCGCCAAGGGTTGTCGTTATTAAATCTGTTATTTCTTCCATTTGCGATTGTGGAATAGTTGAGGGAAATAACAGTTTTATTTGTACTTGTCCGATTTCTGCGCGAAACCCGAGTTGTACTTCAGGGGGAAGATTTATCGCATTGATACGATCTTGCAGGTCGGATTCGCCGATGCCGACGGTATTCAGTATTATCAATTTACCGGGTTGCAAGTCGAACTGGTTTTGCATCATCGGTTTCACATGCGCCTTGAACAATTGCCGCATTTCATACGGTACGCCCGGCACAAACCAAAACCAGCAGTGTTCATGTTTTAAGGCAAATCCGGGGGCCGTTCCCCAATGGTTATCTAAGCGTATCGCTTCTACAGGCAATAATGCTTGTTTCCGGTTAGACTCGGGCATCCGGCGTTGCCGTTTTTCAAAAAACCGTCTGATTTGTTCGTAGGCCGTTTCATCGAATACTAATGACCGGTTAAAGGCCTTTGAAACCGCTTCAGCGGTTAAATCATCGCTGGTCGGCCCTAATCCTCCGGTACAAATACAACAGTCGGCTCGTGCGGCTATATCGGACATTACAGCTATGAGATCGTCCAGTTTATCGCCGACCGAGATATGCCGTGCAACCCTAAATCCCATGTCAACTGCCTCTTGCGACAACCAGGCGGCATTGGTATCGACGACTTGACCGGTCACGATTTCTTCTCCTTGCGATAAAATTTCCAATATCGGATTCATTGCGGAAACCTCGTCATTAGAACATCGTACCAGAACGGCAAGGTAATCAAGCTCAAACCCGTCGTGACGGTTACGGCCATCGCATAGAGCGAACTATCCAGCCGAAACCGGTCGCACAGCACGACTCCGATGACCATGCTAGGCATGGCTAAATCGAGCACGGCGGCAGCTTTTAGGTTATTAGCCAAGGGCAATTGAGTCACTAACGCGATGGCGAACAAGGGCGTAAGAAACATTTTGATGATCACAACCGGTAGAATATACGGGATATTTTTCAACTTTACAGATGTCCAGCTCAACGCCAGCCCTAATGAAAACAGCATTAAAGGAACAACGGCGGCTGAAAGCAGTTTTAAGGTCTTCATCAGCCAATCGGGCGCTATCACCCCATTTAAATTTAGAGCGACAGCGCAACCCGCCGCCCAAAACGGAGGGGCATTTAAAAACGTCCAAAGCGGTTGCTTTTTCTCCTCGGGTTCGTGTCCATAATGGCGCACAACAGCAATGCCTAACGTGAATAATAGTGGCGATGTTGCAAATAAATCGATCTGTATGACCACTGAACGCGCCCAGCTACCGAATGTTTGTTCCAATACCGGCAATCCGAGATATGTCACATTCGGAAAAGACGCGGCCAATAAAACAGCGCCCAAACATCGATGTTCGAATTTAAACACGAAGCCGATCAGCCATAAACACAACATTCCGAAAAGTATGGTCGGTATCACTAAGACCGTGTATTGGAACGATTGCGAGCCTATATCGGCCTCCCATAACACCTCCAATACCATCATCGGCAGAAAAAAATAATACACGACGGAGGTCAGTACTTTTCTGGTTTCTTCCGCGCTGAGTCCGAGCGGTTTAAAAACCCGCCAAAGAATACCGCCGGCTGTAAGGAGTGACATTTGTATTAGTGTTGAATGCATTTTTTATATTTTACGTTGTTACGGACGATTCTAACACTCACATATAAATTCAACTTCCGGTAATATAATGCTAACCTTAATTCAATATGCAAACTTGAGCTTAAGACAATAAGATTTTCTGTTTATAAATTTTTACGGACAAAATAAAAATCATATTGATAAATGTCCAATAAAACAAACCAATGACACTCGATCCTTCTTTTACCTCTTCTTATTTAGTTGCTTTTGCAATGGGGCTTGCCACTAGCTTGCATTGCGTGGGAATGTGCGGATCGATCATCGGTACGCTCACGTTAAGTTTAAGCCCGTCAGTCCGTGCTAACAAACGACTGTTGATTCCCTTTGTATTTAATTACAATTTCGGACGCATCACCAGTTATACCCTTGCGGGCGCTATAGCCGGCGTTGTCGAATCCTTTATTCCCGCGCCGATCACGGAATTTAACGGTTATCGCGTGCTACAAATATTATCGGCTGTGGTGATGGCAAGCGCAGGATTTTATATCGCCGGATGGTTGCCGCGTTTCGCTTATATCGAAAAAACAGGGTTCTATTTCTGGAAATTAATTGAACCGTACGGACGGAAATTAATACCGGTTAAAGATCCTATTCAGGCGTTTTTATTCGGCCTCGTCTGGGGCTGGCTCCCTTGCGGCTTGGTCTATACGGCACTGGCGCTTTCGCTAACAACCGGCGACGTCGCAAAAAGTGCTATTACCATGTTTTCTTTCGGTTTAGGCACTTTACCTGCCGTCATGGGAATAGGTATAATGACGAGCATATTGACGCGGTTATCCAGAATGCAACGATTCAAACAACTGATCGGTTTGTTTATGATTACGTTGGCGTTATTGGCCGCGCTGCCTTGGCTAAACCCTATGGCTATAATAACGACGCATACAGCGCATTAGAGAGGAAGCAATTGTGGATCATTTTAAATCGATTATTGGTCAATCGCCTGCACTCGATGCACTCATTCGCAGCGCAAGAATTGCGGCAGCTACCGATGTTACCATCTTATTAAACGGCGAAACCGGCACAGGAAAAGAAGTGCTTGCCAATGCCATTCAAAAGTCCAGTACTCGCGCTCATAAACCGTTTATTACGCTAAATTGTGCGGCATTACCCGAAAGCCTGATTGAATCGGAACTTTTCGGACACCGGAAAGGCTCTTTTACAGGTGCGACCGGGAACACGGAGGGGCTATTTCAGGCTGCCGATGGCGGAACATTGTTTCTTGACGAAATAAATTCCTTACCGGTTTCAGTCCAAGCAAAAATTTTGCGCTTCATCGAATCCGGCGAATGTCTTGCAGTCGGTGAAACTGAAACTTATACGGTTGATGTTCGAATAATCGCTGCGAGCAATACCGACTTGAACCTGCAAATTGCTAACGGCACATTCAGACGGGATTTGTATTTCAGATTGAATGTCGTGCCTTTGAATCTTCCCGCCTTGTCGCAAAGGGTCGGCGATATTGAACTTTTAATCAATCACTTTGTGAAATCATTTGAAATTGAGCATCAAATTAAAGCGCCTCGTTTTAGCCATAGCACACTCAAAATCCTTAAAAGTTATAATTGGCCGGGCAATATTCGAGAGCTTCGAAATTTATGCGAAAGATTGAGTATTTTATTGGCCGGAAAAATAATCGAGCCGGAAAACTTGCCTTTAGAATTCAATTCAACGCAGCTTACAACTCTATCGACACCTCAATTTACACTTCCCCCAGGCGGTCTCGACCTCGACAATTTGGAAGCGAATTTAATTCAGCAAGCCTTGGACATGACTAAGGGAAACCGGAGCAAATCTGCTAGACTGCTCGGCTTAACAAGAGATACTTTGTTGTATCGTATGCAAAAACACGGCTTTTCGGACTATTGAACTGACTTAATCCCATAGGGATTTCATCAGTTACTACTTTGACGGCATCTAACCGCTAAAACAGTCACGTTATCGCTTCTTCCCATCGCGCGATATACCGACAAACGCCCCAATTTGGCCAATTTTTCTTTATTACTCTTTAAATCGGCCAATTGTAGGATTTCGCTAGGTCTGACGTTTTCCCAAAAACCATCGCTACAGAGCAAAAAAGTTTCGTCTTTCTTTATTCTTGGAAACGCCTGAACATCGACCGGATGTAATTTATTCACATTGATACTTCGGGTAAGCTGATTTTGATCCGGGTGAGAAGCTAGTTCAGGTTCGGTTATTAAACCGGCTTCGAGCAAGTCTTGTGGAATTGAATGATCCCGCGTTCGCCACAATATTTCATGAGGATTCATTCGATAGACCCTGGAATCGCCGCAATGCGCAGTCAGTGTCCGGTCTTTATCTAAATAAAGAATTGCACAGGTTGTGTAGGCTTTACAGGCTGTCTCATCGCCTGCAAATAAAATTTTCATATGATCGATAGCGTCATCAATCCAATCGCTAAGTACATCCCCCGGATTTTGAGGCATCTTCTTCGAATAGGTTTTGGCGCACTGCAACATGCTTTGACAGAAAAATTGAGAAGCTTTTTCACCGGCTTGATGACCGCCCAACCCATCGGCAACGATAAAAAGCCCATAATCGTTATTGACGATATGCGCCATATAATCTTGATTAACCGTGCGATCACCCGCCGAGGTTAATTGAAAAAATTCCAGCTCCATTTATGTAATTTTTGCTCTCGCATTAAGCATAACTTGTTTTAAATCTCTAACCGACTGCCCCAAACCGCTAAATAAAGCTTGAGCAATAATCGAATGCCCGATATTCAGCTCGACGATGTGCGGTATTAAACAAATGGCTTCGACATTATGCCAATGTAACCCATGACCGGCATTAACCTGTAACCCTAGGCTGTGAGCATAATAAGCCGCTTGTTTAATACGATCCAACTCCTCTTCTCTTTCTGCCGACGATTCTGCATCCGCATAACACCCCGTGTGCAACTCAATTACCGGCGCACCGGCTGTTTTAGCGGCATCGATTTGTGCTTTATCGGGCGCGATAAAGAGAGATACCTCTATCTCCGCAGCCCCAAGTTTTTCACACACGTGTTGCATCCGCGGCAAATTTCCGGATACATCGAGCCCGCCTTCTGTCGTCAATTCAGCGCGTTTTTCAGGCACCAAACAACACGCAAAAGGTTTTACTTTAACCGCAATGTCAACCATTTCATCCGTGACCGCCATTTCCATATTCAACCGAGTATGTATCATGTCTTTCAACAAATAGATATCTCTGTCCTGAATATGCCGACGATCCTCACGAAGATGAGCGGTGATGCCGTCCGCACCGTTTTGCTCCGCCACCAGCGCTGCTTGAATTAACTCCGGGTAGCGGGTGCCTCTCGCTTGTCTTATGGTTGCCACATGATCAATATTAACGCCTAGAAGAATAGGTTTTTTTTCCATTATTACAATCGTTTGGCTATCTTATTTATGACTGAACGGCTTTTCAACCGCTTTCCTTGCAAATGACTATCGATAAGCATCCGCATCAATTTTTTTGCTTCGCTTAATACCGTCGGATCGACAAAGACTCTTTGCTCGATAGCTAGCAATGTAGCGCCTGAAAACCGACCGTCCGCATCCTCAACGAATCCATGATCTTTATTAAACAGATATTTTTTAGTTAATTCAACGGGTTTATTATTCTTTAAATCGTATCCGAAGTGCATACCGTAGCCGATATTTTCCATGAGATTCATTTCGAAAACTCGTAAAGCAGATTCGGGAAACTCGTAACGAGATAACTGCGTTATACAAGATTGGTAATCCGAAAAAACCTCAGGATGCGGGTCGTCTTTATGTAAAAAATTACAAATCAACTCATTGATATAAAAACCGCAATAGAGGTTTATTCCGCTTAACTCGCCCGATACGTCCAGCAACTCGGCATCCGTGAGCGTTTTAAGCCCGGACCGTCCCATATACGACAACGACAAAGGTTTAAAAGGCTGTAATAGACCGCATGTTTTTGACTTTGCTTTCCTGACTCCTTTGGCTAATAAAGAAATTCTGCCGAAATCACGGGTCAAAACATCGATTATGAGACTGGATTCACGATAATTTTGATAGTGCAATATGTAGCTTGGTTGCGAATAGAATACCGAATCACTCATTAAATCCCAAACTTAATAATGCCCTTTCGTTATCCGCCCAACCTTTTTTCACTTTGACCCAGAGTTTTAAAAAAACCTTTTGCCCAATGAGCTTTTCAATATCAAAGCGTGCATCGGTCCCTATTTTCTTGAGCATCTCGCCTTCCGTACCAATTACAATGCTTTTCTGCGAGGTTCTTTCGACCCATATAACAATGTAAATCTTGGTGACATTCGGAAGTTCTTCGTAACGCTCTACTTCAACTGTCAACGAATAAGGCAGTTCATTTCCCAAACGCCGGGTTAGTTTCTCTCTTACTATCTCGGCACATAAAAAACGCTCGGGCCTATCGGTCACTTGATCTTCAGGATAGATGAGTTCGCTTTCGGGCAATAACCTTAAGACTGCACTTTCAAGCTGCTCAAGATTCGTGCCTTTTAAAGCCGAAACGGGTAACAATTCTTTGAAAGGGAAACGCCGCTGCGCTTGCTCGAAAAATGCCAAAATTGCTTCTTTGTCCTTTATTTTATCGACTTTATTGACTGCTAAAATAACAGGCAAATTCGCTTGTTCCAATTTTTTAAGGATAATGTCGTCGAAATCCTGCCAAACCAATCCGTCAATTAACCATATCACTGCATTAACGCCCAGCAAGGCTGTATCGGCGGTGCGATTTAAATACCGGTTTAGCGCTTTTTGTTCGCCTTGGTGCATGCCAGGCGTATCGAGATAGATAATCTGCCCGGCTTCGGAGGTATTAATTCCAACGATACGATGTCGTGTGGTCTGGGGTTTACGAGAAGTTATGCTGATCTTTTGTTTCAGCAAATGATTCATTAAGGTCGATTTACCGACGTTCGGACGCCCAATCAAGGCTACATAACCGCAATTCATCAATTGCCCTTGATAAGTTTAGTTAACATTATTTCGGCGGCTGCTTGCTCGGCTTTCTTTCTGGAAACGCCTGTGCCGATACACGGTTCGGATACCAAAGAAATGCTGCACTTTACCGTAAAGATTTGTTCATGCGGTAAACCGGTCATGTCGATTAATGTGTAATCGGGCAACTCCATTTTTTTGGCCTGCATCAATTCCTGTAGTTGCGTTTTGGGGTCTTTTTGCCAATTATCGGCCGACAATTCTTGGAGTTTTTCAGCAAACACTCGCCCTATCCACTCCTGACAGGAACTGATGCCTTGATCTTTGAATAAAGCGCCGATGATGGCCTCTAAAGCATCCGATAATATTGAATCCCTGCGAAAACCGCCGCTTTTGAGTTCTCCCGAACCCAAACGCAAATAATCGCCTAAATTATGTTGGCGAGCCACTTCCGCTAACGACGACTCGTTAACGAGATTCGCCCTCAGTCTGCTTAAGGTGCCTTCGGCTGCATCGGGAAACGCATCGTAGAGCTTCTGTGCGATAACAAATCCTAATATGGAATCACCCAAAAACTCCAGTCGTTCATTGTTATTCGATCCAACACTTCGGTGAGAGAGCGCCGTAACAAATAAGAGGGGATCGTTAAACGTTAACCCCAGTTTTTTGCTCAGCACTTCGGGTTTTTTCGTCACTCGCTACCGGCCTCTATTACATCGTCGAACTCGACCAGCACACTTAGATTACCGACAATGGGTCTAACCACTTCATAATCGGCTTCAACTTTTACATAACTACCTTGTTTAATGATCTTGACTTCCTGTGCTTTTAAATCGCTCACGTAATTCATATTAAAGCGTTTATCGAGACTGGAGCGAATTTCAGATTCGCTGAGCTCCGCTAAATTACCTTGCCCTTCTAATGCCGAAAAAGCGTTCGTCACTTTGCTGTGGTCTAAATAAATCGGGGCAATCTTGAAAATAAGAAGGACGACGGCAGCGACGCAACCCAATATAAAAATGAGCGAAATCAAGGTATAACCTTGTTCTTGACGGTAGGGTTTGTTCATCTTAACTCCGGCGAAAATATATAAAACACATTTTGACTGTGCTTAAGTGTAGTTTATTTTAGCACTGTGCCAATACGGTCGAATCCGATTCCTTTATGTTCCCAATCCCAATTCATCCAGATAAAAAAGGCTTTACCAACCAGATTTTCCTCAGGAACCGTGCCCCAGTAACGGCTATCGTTACTATTATCGCGGTTGTCGCCCATTACGAAGTATTGTCCTGGTGGTATGACATTAGTGCCTTCTAAGGTTGGCGATTCATTTCGAATTAAGATGCTGTGCTGCACACTCTCAAGGTTTTCTTCAAAATGTTCGCTGCCGGTCATATCGCTACCTTGACCCACACCTTCGTAAATACCCAGCGATAGTTGCTCAGCAGGTATATCGTTGATCGTCAGTTTTTTATTATAGTAAGCCACTTTATCGCCGGGGAGACCGATAACGCGTTTGATATAGTCCACCGACGGATCTTTCGGAAAACGAAACACCACTATATCGCCGCGTTTTGGTTCATTAATATCTATGATTTTTTTATTAATTACCGGCAAACGAATGCCATAAGCGAATTTATTAACTAATAAAAAATCGCCTATTAACAAGGTCGGCATCATCGACGCGGAAGGAATGCGAAAAGGTTCCGCCAAAAAAGAGCGTAGTAAAAAAACGATCAATACAATCGGAAAGAAGGACCGCGCATATTCGACAACGACCGGCTCATTGGCTTCATCGAATGTTTCGCCTTTCGATTTAAGCAGCAAAAGATACCCGCCCCAAATCACTCCAGTCACTATGCTGGCAACAAATAGAAAAAATGAAAAGTCGTAGTCCATAAAGGTTTGGTGTAGTAAGGTTTAGTTTTTTATTCTTTATTGAGCTGTAATACCGCCAAAAAGGCTTCTTGCGGTATTTCGATATTGCCGACCTGCTTCATCCGTTTTTTACCGGCCTTTTGTTTTTCCAGCAGCTTTTTCTTCCGGGTAATATCGCCGCCATAACATTTAGCCGTTACGTTTTTACGCATTGCCTTAACAGTTGAGCGTGCGATAACTTTTGAACCGATAGCTGCTTGTATTGCAACTTCATACATTTGTTTTGGGATAAGGTCTTTCATTTTTTCGACTAAATCCCGTCCGCGATTTTGGCTAAGGTCGCGATGGACGATGATAGACAAGGCATCGACCTTATCCGCATTGATTAAGACATCCAGTTTCACCAACGGCGCTTCTTGAAAGCGAAGGAATTCATACTCAAAGGAAGCAAAGCCTCGACTGACCGACTTAAGCCTGTCGAAAAAGTCCAAAACGACCTCACTCATGGGCAGTTCAAAGCTTAAGGATACCTGCCTACCAACGTATTGCATGTCTTTTTGGACACCTCTTTTTTCGATACACAAGGTGATTACTGAACCCAAATAGGTGTTCGGCACAAGGATATTGGCACGGATAATCGGTTCACGGATACATTTAATCGTCCCAATATCCGGTAGTTTTGCCGGATTGTCGATCATCAAAACTTGGTCGTTTTGGGTAATCACTTCATAGATTACTGTCGGAGCTGTCGTAATCAAATCGACATCATATTCCCGCTCCAAGCGTTCCTGCACGATCTCCATATGTAACATACCTAGAAAACCGCAACGAAAACCAAATCCAAGCGCTTGCGAAGTTTCCGGTTCGAAGACTAAGGCAGCATCATTCAGGTTGAGCTTGTTGAGCGCTTCACGCAGGTCTTCGTAATTGTCGGAACTGACCGGGTAAAGCCCTGCAAATACGCGGGGTTGGACTTTCTGGAATCCAGTGAGCGGTTCCTGTGCGGGATTATCCGTCCAAGTAATGGTATCGCCCACCGGAGCCCCGAAAATATCCTTTATCCCGGCAACAACGTAACCTACTTCGCCGGTATTTAAGATACCTTTTTCCAAGCGCTTTGGGGTAAATACGCCTACCGCATCAACTGGAAAGGATTTGCCGGTAGACATTATGGTAATTTTTTGTTTTTTCCTGATGCTACCATTGACGATTCTGACCAATGATACGACACCCAAATAACTATCAAACCACGAGTCGATAATCAACGCTTGCAAAGGCCCGTCTATCTGCCCCTTCGGAGGCGGCACCTTTATAACGAGCTGTTCCAGCACGTCTTTAACGCCTAAACCGGTTTTAGCACTAATCAGCAAAGCTTCATCCGCAGGTATGCCGATGACTTCCTCAATTTCAGCTTGAACCCTTTCAGGTTCGGCGGAGGGCAGATCGATCTTGTTTAAAACCGGAACAACTTCAAGCCCTTGTTCGATAGCCGTATAACAATTGGCAACGCTTTGCGCTTCCACGCCTTGCGCCGCATCGACGACCAATAATGCACCTTCGCATGCGGCTAACGAACGAGATACCTCGTACGAAAAATCCACGTGCCCCGGTGTATCGATGAAATTAAGCTGGTAAGTCAGACCATCCTTGGCAATAAAATCCAGTGTTACGCTTTGCGCTTTGATGGTAATGCCGCGCTCTTTTTCGATGTCCATCGAATCGAGCACTTGCGCTGACATTTCCCGGTCCGTCAGCCCTCCACAGATTTGAATGAAACGGTCCGCAAGTGTCGATTTACCATGATCAATATGCGCAATGATGGAGAAATTTCTTATTTGTTTTAAATCCACGAATTATTTATCAATTTTTAAAGCCAGAAATACCGGGCTGCCACGGCGCTGTATCAAAACCGCCACCGATTTACCGACGGGTAGATTTTTGATTATTTTATCAAAGTCGCTAACGTTGCGAACGACATTATTCTGAATTCTCAATATCACATCGCCAGGCTGGATTCCTGCATCGGCGCCGCTACCGTTATCTACATCCTGAACCAATACGCCGTTTTTCACATTTTCCAATGTTTCACGTTGTTCGTCGGTAATATCGATAACGGTGATCCCCAGCTTATTACTGGGTTTGGTCTCTGCTTTGGACAATACCGGTTTAATCTCTTCATCCGGTAACAAGCCCACTTTAAACTCGATTGTTTCGGTATCGCCCTGCCTAATTATCGTTAACTTAGCATTCTGATTAATCGGCGTCATTCCAACCATAGGCGGTAAATCCGCCGATTTTTCGATCGGCTGACCATTAAATTCGGTAATGATGTCCCCGATCTGTAAGCCCGCTTTTTCTGCCGGGCTGCTAGGAATAATCTTTGAAACCAACGCGCCTTGCGGTTTTTTCATACCGAAGGATTCCGCTAATTGCCTGGTCACATCCTGAATTTGTACACCTAACCAACCGTGAGAAGCTTTTCCGCCTTTCTTGATTTGTTCAACGACATTCATCACAACATCCATCGGAATTGCAAAAGCCAACCCCATATAGCCGCCTGTGCGGCTATAAATTTGCGAATTAATGCCGACAACTTTTCCGTCCATGTTAAATAAGGGACCGCCCGAATTACCCGGATTAATCGCCACATCGGTTTGGATGAAAGGCACATAATTCCCGCCCGGTAAACTACGTCCCTTGGCGCTCACAATTCCGGCCGTTACCGATTGATCGAAGCCGAAGGGCGAACCGATTGCCAAAACCCATTCGCCTACCTTTAATTCATTGGGCGACCCGATAATTACCGTAGGCAAACCCGTTGCTTGAACCTTAAGTAGTGCAATGTCGGTACGAGCATCGGAACCGATGAGTTTCGCGACTAATTCCCGGCGATCCGTTAACTTAACAATGATTTCATCCGCATTATTAACGACATGGTGATTCGTTAAGATGTAGCCGTCCGCTGAGATAATAAAACCGGAACCCAACGATTGGGAGTCCTCCTGTCCACCGAATCCGCCGCCGTTCGGATCGTTAAAAAAATGTTTGAACAACTCTTCCATTTCCGGCGGCAACCCTTCAGGCAACTGCTGGTTTTTCGGCAAACCTTTGACAGGAGGTTTAGCTTTTTGTGATGTACTGATATTGACCACGGCCACGCCGTTGGTTTTTACCATTTCGGTAAAATCCGGCAACTGAGCAAATACGGAATTGCTACTCATAACCATTAAAACAACACAGAAAATTACTTTTCTGAACATTAAAACCTCCATTTCGTCCAACTCGTTAATAACTAATTGATAACACGCAATCTTAGAAATAATCTTCCATGCTTTCAAGCATTAGGAAGTCTCAAAGTTGCTTTTGAATCTACTTTATCACGCTAAATCATGTTGACTAGGTGAAATTATTGCAGCGGTTGCCGGAGTTTAACGCTTTCGGCAATTAATTTGACAGTTGAGGCGGGTACTTCTCCTAATACAGTCAGCTGTGAATCCGCCAACCGTCTACTCATCGAGTTGATTGCACCTACGGCATGAATACCTTCCGGTAAAGGTGAATCGGAAGAATCTTTATCTTTATCGGATTCCAGGTATACCGATACCGACGCGAATCCGTCGCTCAATAATAAATGATCGACGGGCAAACCGGATTTATGAATAGGCTTACGGGCAAAAAAAACTTTTTTAAACCCCTGGGGCAATGCCGATAACTCAAAAGCGGCTTGATTTTGCATATCCAATCCATCTTTAGCCGGTTGAGCTGCTGGCGTCGCTTTAGCAATTTCTGCCGATGTAACGGCTTCCTGCCGGTTTATCTGCATTTCCGTGAACACTACTTGTTCTAAGACAACGCCGGAAAGATCGTAAACAACTGCTTTTAATGGCAAATACTGTTGTTTCGATATCCAAATTTTTCTAACGTAGCGAAACTCGTCTTTGGGTTGTATTGCGACAACGTACGCGGGCATCATTGCAACGTCTTCTTCACCCACGATTTCAAAGCGGTAACTGGTTTCCAGTTCATCCAAATTTTTAGGTACATCGACAATGAATGAATGTTCGTAAGGACGATGGTCGACAATCACTTGTTGCGTCATCTTGAACGAACATTTTACTTCATCTGAGTTTCTGATGATTTCTCTTAATGGGGAATTCAACGAGACTAAGCGTTCTTGCTGGCTGTCTTTCTGAACAGTATGAAAGTACTTCATGGCTTCCAATTTGTCGTTTTTTAAAAAAACGACGGTACCTTGATAACTCGATACCTCCATCGCTTTAGCCATTTTTTCTAGAATCTGTTTTGCAGTGAGCGGATTTTCTTGAGCGCAAACAGCACTCATTGCCGCTAACATCACGAGGAAAAAAAGCTGCAACACGTTATTCTTTTCCGTACGCCGCCATTTTGGCATAAGGATGGAAATTAGCCTCGCCGTTGGTATACACACTACTGTTGTGCGCCTGTAAATAGTCGTTGAATTGAGCCGTTAGCGGATGACGAGTATTTTGATTGTTGTTTCGGTTTCCGGCCAATGTTACCGGTAAGGAAGTGTTGGTTGGTGATGTTGCTGCTGTAACTTGATTATTGCTATCCGTAAAAACGCGATTTCGCAACTGTTGACCAACAAGAACGGCTGCAATTAAAGCCGAAGCTGCCGCCGCAAAATATATTTTTGTATTCGTTCGAGGCTGTTTTCGTTGCGGAAGAAGATAGGTTGGTTCGAGTTCGATTTGTTGCGCAATTTTAGCGGAGAAATCCGGCCTTATTTGAAAATACTCTTCGTTCTTCAGTACTTGGCTGATCGCTTGATATCGCAGCATTTTATATTTTAGGGCTTCATCGGTTTGAATTTTATTCAACAAAATAAGGGTTTCATCGTAACCTAGATCGTCGTCTAGGAGCCGGGAAATATTTTGATTGACTTCATCACGCATTTAATATCACCGTTAATCGAGCAAAGGGTTTAACTTATTATCAATCGCTTCTCGCGCTCTGAATATACGCGAACGCACCGTACCGACAGGGCAATCCATCGCCTCTGCAATTTCCTCATAACTCATGCCTTCGAACTCTCGCAGCATGATAGCCACACGCATCTCTTCGGGTAGATGTTCGATTGCTGACTGGATCGTCTCGACAATCTCCTCGCCCAATAACTGCCGTTCGGGCGTTTCCAACCCTTGTAGCTGCGGTGCATTTTCGATAGCTTCTGCATCTTGCACATCGACCTGATAATCCGAATTTCGTCTACTTCTTGAAACTAAATAATTTTTTGCCGTGTTAATCGCAATACGGTACAACCACGTGTAAAAAGCCGAGTCACCCCGGAAACTTCCTAATGCTCTGTAAGCTTTTATGAACGTTTCTTGCGCTACATCTTGCGCTTCGCTGTGATCCTTAACATAACGGTTCACCAACTGAATGATTTTATGTTGATACCTTATAACCAGAATATCGTAAGCCGATTTATCGCCTTGCTGAACACGCGACACCAGTTCTTCGTCTAGTTGCTCGATTTTTCTGGTACGATCATTCACTTAAAAATTTCAACTATTAATTTGGACAGGGGTAGATGGAAAAAGTTCTCTATCAGAAAAAAATTGCTATCATTTGATAAAAGGCTATTATCCACAAACTTAGGCCTTTAAGCGAATTTCTTTAAATTTTCAAACCTCACGTTGAATGATTCAAATGCTTCTAATCCGCGAGACCGAATGACTTGTAACAACTATGACATCGTTATTATCGGCAGCGGCGCCGCTGGCTTAAGTTTAGCCCTAAAATTAGCGGATCATGCGACAAAGATAGCCGTATTATCGAAATTCGCTCTCACCGAAGGCAGCACCTACTATGCGCAAGGGGGTATTTCAGCGGTCTTCGACGCAAACGATTCGATTGAATCGCATATTGAAGACACCCTCATCGCCGGTGCGGGACTTTGCAATCCTGAAATCGTAAAATTGACCGTAACTTACGGAAAAAACTCGATTAATTGGCTTCGAGAACAAGGGGTAGAATTTACCGAAGAATCAATCGGAAACGGCGAAACCAAACTGCATCTCACTCGAGAAGGCGGACATTCGCATCGTCGCGTCGTTCATGCCGCCGATGCCACAGGAAAAGCCGTTTCGGTGTCTTTAATCGATCGAGCAAAGGAACATCCTAATATTTATCTTTGCGAATTTCATAATGTCGTCGAATTAATTACATCCAAAGAAAGCGTAAGCGGCGCCAAACGCGTGATCGGCGCTTATGTTCTGGATTCTAAGCTACAACAGGTAAAAACCTTAACGGCTCGGGCCGTCGTTATCGCAACGGGCGGCGCCAATAAGGTATATCTGTACAGCACCAACCCGCAAAGTTCGACCGGAGACGGCATCGCTTTAGCTTGGCGCGCTGGTTGCCGAGTCAGCAATATGGAATTCATGCAATTCCATCCGACGTGTTTGTATCATCCGAACGCCGGCTCTTTCCTCATCAGTGAAGCTGTACGCGGCGAAGGCGGTAAACTCGTACTACCCGACGGTTCTCCTTTTATGCATCGCTTCGATGATCGCGGAGAACTCGCGCCGCGCGATATCGTCGCCCGCGCTATCGACCATGAAATTAAAAAGCGTGGGATCGACTGCGTTTACCTGGATATCAGCCATAAACCCGAAGAATTCATCTTAAGCCATTTTCCAACGATTTACCGGCACTGCCTTAAGTTCGACATCGATATCACAAAACAGCCTATCCCAGTCGTACCCGCTGCGCACTACACTTGCGGGGGTATTATAACGGACAGCTTTGCGCGTACAGATATTGCAAATTTGTACGCGATCGGCGAAGTCGCCAGCACCGGCTTGCACGGTGCAAACCGGATGGCTAGCAACTCATTACTGGAATGTTTGGTTTTTGCCGATCGAGCAAGCGAGGCTATTTTAAGCTGTTTATCATCTATTCCCGGTCCGCCCGCTATCAAGGCATGGGATGAATCGAAGGTCAGCGACTCGGATGAAGAAGTCGTGGTATCGCACAATTGGAGTGAATTGCGCCATTTTATGTGGGACTACGTCGGTATCGTGAGAACCGACAAACGTCTGGACAGAGCGATGAGCCGGGTGGAGTTGCTTAAACGAGAAATCGCCGAATATTACGGCAATTTTCGCGTCACCAGCGACTTACTGGAATTGCGCAACCTGGTCATTGTTGCTGAATTGATTATAAGATGCGCTCAGCTAAGAAAAGAAAGTCGCGGATTGCACTACACGCTGGATTATCCGAATACCGATAATTCCAAGCCCCCTCAAAACTCCATTCTTATTCCGGAGAATTACAACCCTTGACGGTTTTTTAACAGTGCTTCTAGTCTGTGAGCAGCCGCCTCGCAATCGGCGACGGAATCTTCTACTTGACTTAGCAGGAAAAATCCGGTGCTGAGTTCATCGATTTCCTTTGAAGCGTATTCGTTCAAATAGCTGCATTTTTTCTGCATCACTTGTTCCGCTTGAAAGATAGCCTCTTCATTTTGGTCGTCCTGATTGACTTCCTGCAATATCATGACTTCACTCGTCATGTGATTCTGTAAGCGGAATGCTGCTTCAACCCGGCGTTCGAACGCCTCTCGAGGCTGCCGGTCCGGACCGTATCGCAAAACCGAAAAATGCGCGCATCCTACAGCCAACATTGAATAAACAACGATTGCAATCCATCTCAGGCTTTTGTACTTAACCATCTTCATTAGTGTTTATTAAGATTTTCCTAGTATTATGAAGGGCAACGACCCTATTGCCAATAGATTTAGGATAGCTTACAAAGATGCACTGTGCCGTTAGTTCAGTTAAAATTTTAGAACAAAACTCAGCCATGTTTTAATGATTAAACAATTCTGGGTGTATACTTTAAAACTGCTTCATACCTATAAATTTCAAACAAAATGAGGTCGAACGAATGGCTGAAAAGAAAGTAAGCAAGTACCTGTCTAACCTTGAGAAAACCTTTGCCAAGGATAATCCGGTATTGCTGAACGCCGCGAAGATTTTTCACGACCTCGATCAAATCGAATACGATTTAGGTTTAATCGAAGAAGATGAGACTACGGCGAGTCAATATTCATGGTGGCCGGTGATCACGCTAATCGGCGGCAACTCTACCGCCAAATCCAGATTCATCAACAGTTATCTCGGGACCGATCAACAATTCTCGGGCATACAAGCTTCCGTCCACAAATTTACCGTGCTTTTGCACAATAATCAGTCGGCTCCAGCAACTTTACCCGGCACTGCGCTCGATGTGGATCATCGATATCCCTTCTACCAGATCAGTCAAAAAATCGAGCAATTACAACAAGGCGAAGGAAAACGCATCAACTCGTATTTGGAACTGAAAACCGTTCAAAGCGATCGGTTGAAAGGAAAATTGTTTATCGACGCACCGAATGCCGGCGCAACGTCGGCAACGCCAATCATTACGATGTTGACGACGCACGTTATCGAGAACTCCGATATAGTGTTGGTTTTTTCCGACGTTTTCGAAACGTCGAATTCACTGACCACAGAAATTATCGAACAAATTTCCATCCATCAAGACAGCAATAAATTCATTTTTCTGATCGATGCGCCAGCTGCTACCTTTTACCCGACAAAGAGCAGCGAAATCATCTCCTCCTGGCAACGAAGGCTAGCCGACATCGGTCTCAACACGGGGCAATTCATTTTATTACCCAATCAGGAACATAGCGCTAATACGCAAAACCCTCCCCAATTTAATGAAATCGATCAACGTTTAGGCAATGTCGACCATGACAGGTCTTACCGAATACTAAACGCGCTTGAGAAAAGTATTCATGAAATCGAAAATGTTGTTATACCCGAAGTAAAGGAAGGCATCGATTCGTGGAAAGAGCGAGTCAATATGTCCAGTTTGGTCGTATTGGGTTCCATCGCCGCCTTGTTAGTTTTCGCCGAACTCCAAATCGGAATTATCGATTTAATATTCGACCCTATTATCGGCCCTGCGATTTTATTGGCTATCATTTCTATCTTACTGCCTTTACATATGATTATGGGTAAAGTGCAAGCCAAATACATCGTCAGCCGTTTAAATGCTCGCCAAAAAGAACTGCATTTGATGGAAAACATCGGCGAACTTTTTGAATCGAATTTAACTTTCAGCCGAATGCTTTTGAATTTCTCTGAACCTGCGGGTTGGACAAAAAAAACAAAGGCACGATTAGCACACCTATCCGACCAAGCAAAACAATTGGTGCAGGCATTGAATGACAGTTTCAGTACATACAATGACCGTAACCCAAATGAGTCCGAATAACTCTCTTAGCTTACAAGCACCTGGGTCTAAACAACCATGGAAATAATAAGAGAATATTTAGCGCTTTGCTGGTTTCAAAATGAGCCCTTGGAATTGCCGAGATCGGTAACCTTACTTAAAAATAGCTTACTGGTTTATTTTATCGTCGGTTATTTGCTACAAGCGAATATGATCGACGATCCTTTCGAAGCCTTTTACGAAGTCAGCTTCCAAATCATTTTCATGCTGATCTTTATCGGCGTCATCATGGTATTGAATAAAACGCTGTATGTGTATATTCAAGTCACTACGGCATTCATATTCTGCGCGAATGTTATTTCGATTTTTATTGTTCCCGTGATGGTATGGCTTACCATTAGCGAAGATCTTTACAGTTATTACATGCTTTTCTTATTATTGGGCTGGTATTACCTGATCGTAACCTACATTGTTAAATACACGTTAATCATCAATATTCCTGCCAGTTTAGTGTTATCGATACTTTATTTTATCTTCACCTATTGGGGCGCTTTTGCCATTGCGCAGGTTTTATAATCACACCTATTAATAAAATTCTCACGATTTGATTGCAAACTCTTTCAGGTCATTTTTGTGCACTGCATCAAATCCCAATATTCCATTGAAGAAACTATTAAAAAGTCCCGTTTTATAGGAATCATATTTCCTTGCGACAATGAGTTGGAAATCCAAGCATTTCTCAGACATCTGCAATCCGTCTATCCGGACGCCAGCCATATCGCATTTGCTTACCGGCTAAAAACCGGAAACGGTTTTATCAGCCGCATGAACGATGCAGGCGAGCCGAGCGGAACCGCCGGTAAGCCGATATATCAGCACTTGGAAGGAAAAGACATCATGAATGCGATGCTCGCCGTCGTTCGTTATTTCGGCGGCATCAAATTAGGCGCGGGCGGATTGACGAGAGCCTATGGGAATGCGGCAAAAAAAGTCATTGAGACTGCGGAGTTATTTCCCTATATCGAATGGGTTCAGCAAGAATTGGCATTAGATTATAAAGAGTTGCAATCGTTTGAACATTGCTTAAAAAAACTCGACGGTCAAATTACAAACCAGGACTTCGGCGAACAAATCCAACTAACCGTTCGGCTACCGAAAGAAAATCTACCCTTACTATCCGATCAATACCAGAGTAAATATCGAAATCTTTAATCTCTTTCAAAAAAGCTTTTGTAGGTGGTAAACATGAAGATAGACGTCAAGACATAAAGAACAGGCGTCAGCCAAGGTGTAATTTCCGTGCACAAAATAGCTTCAAAAATGAAAAATGCCAACGTCTTATAATAAGCATCTTTATGTTTTGCCGTCTCTTGACGACCTTCTTCTTTTGCTTGGCTCCAGGAATAATCCTTGAATAACATCAAAGGGTAACTGTACCAACTGGCAAAATTTGCCAGCATCAACAACGTAAAAATCAATGTTATGTTGGCGTAACCGTATAGCCAAATGGCTAGTTCACGACTATCTCGACCTTGCAAATTTTGTTCGGTGAATTGCCAGTCGAAGAAAAAATAGCTGATCATTTCCCATTGACCGTTTAGGATATTTGCTATCGCCGAAAAAATAAACCAGCAAATAACAATCGTTAAACCGGCGATAATCCCTAGCGGCAGACTTTTTTTAACGGCCCAAAACAAACCCACCGATTTTTCCGGTGTAAAGTGTTTGAGATCGGCATATTTAGCGATACCGACGCCTACAAATAACGATACTACCGCCGAGAAAATGCCCAGGGCGTAAGAAACTCGACCCAAGCACAACACTAAACCGACGAACACACTGTAACCAAGCCAAACCCAGAGGTTGTGCCGGGTGAATAAGAGTGACTTCCTTAACCAATCGCTAAATTTTATTTTTCTATAAATGTTCACGATGTAATCCTGCTAATGCCGACGGCTTTTCTGAGTTCCTGGATAAACGGAGCGCTGATTGCGCGCGCTTTTTTGGCACCTTCCTGCAATTGTTTTTCGATATGATCCGGTTTTTCCATGAGCGCATCGTAAAGCTCGCGAGCCGGTGTGATCTGCTCATTGATATGCTCGAATAATACTTGCTTCATTTCACCCCAGCCGATACCTTCCGCATAACGCAGCCGAATTTGTGCGACTTCTTCCGCCGTTGCAAAGGATTGATAAATACTGAACAACGTACATCCCTCTGGATCTTTGGGTTCGCCGGGTTCCAAGGAATTGGTTTTTATCTTGTTTATCAGCTTTTTCAACTTTTTTTCCGGCTCGAATAACGGAATAGTATTGTCGTAGCTTTTACTCATTTTGCGCCCGTCCAGACCGAGTAAAGTCGCGCCTTGTTCGTCCAGCACCGCCTCCGGCAACACGAAATGATTTCCGTAGATATGATTGAAACGACCGGCAATATCTCGCGCCATTTCGATGTGCTGGACTTGGTCTTTACCAACCGGTACTTTATTGGCATTAAACATCAATATGTCCGCCGCCATCAAAATTGGATAACTGAACAACCCCATCGTAATGCCTTTATCGGGATCGTTCTCCCCACCCTGCTCGTTTTCGGCAACGGACGCTTTATAAGCATGCGCCCTGTTCATCAAACCCTTAGCAGTAACGCAAGTCAACATCCAGGTCAGCTCCAGAATTTCAGGCACATCCGATTGGCGATAAAATACGGCATTTTCCGTATCCAGCCCCAGGGCAAGCCACGTCGCGGCGATTTCAAGGCTGGAACGCTTTACCCGTTCAGGCTCCTGACATTTAATCAAGGCGTGGTAATCCGCAAGAAAATAAAACGGTTTTACGTGTTGGTCTTTACTGGCGGCAATGGCAGGCCTTATAGCCCCGACATAATTACCTAAATGCGGTGTTCCGGTTGTGGTAATACCGGTAAGTACAATGGCTTTATTCATGAGATTTTTCTTAGATTGTCATTTTTTATTATTTTATCAGTCACAATGGAACAACCGCTTTAATAATGACTGAAACCCAGTTTATCAGCTTATTTTACCGTGTCTATGTCATTGCAACCTTCAAAGAGATACTACCTTAATTCGGGATGATCGGAAAAAAGTTGTTGCCTAAAAGCTTCGATGGCCAGCTCATTATCACGTTCGTTTCTCGATAAAGAGACGACTGTTTCAGCAACTACTTTCATCGGCGCGGCAGTTAAAAACACAATCCGATCCGCTAGGGCAATCGCTTCGCGCAAGTCGTGGGTAACAAACAGTACGGTATGCGGTCGTTCTTTCCATAAATTGACCAGTAACATCCTGATTTGTCTTGCAGTCGCCGTATCCAACGATACGAAAGGCTCGTCCATTAATAATAAATCGGGATTGATCGCAAAAGCTCGAATGATAGCCGCCCTGCGGCTCATCCCCAAAGACAAGCGTTCAGGATAAACATGCTGAAATTGGGTCAATTGCATAATGTCGAGTAACGCATCAACGTTATCCGATGCTGCTCGGTCTTCAATCGCCAACTCAATATTTTGCCTGACTGTCCGCCAAGGCAACAGCCGTGGATTTTGAAAGACGTAACCGATTTTAGGCTGGGAATGCCCCTGCCCTAAATTAATCGCACCATTATAGTCACAGTCCAAACCGGCAAGAATATTTAATAAAGTAGTCTTACCGCAACCGGACGGACCGACCAGACAGACAAACTCATTTAAACTAACGTCAAGCTTAAAATCGGCTATAGCTAAATGCTGTCCGGCTTTGCCTTGAGCCGGATAGCGTTTACTTTTAATGTCGATAGCGATCATCGTCTGAAAAGAATCAAGTTAACGCCGCCAACGTTGTGCCCGGTTATCCAGGGGTTTCAAAACGAACCATTCCAACAACTGGATTATGCCAACAAAGGCAAAGGTATACGCTAATAGGTTGGCGACATCGAATAGCTGAAAAAACAAATGTAATTGGTAACCTATGCCGTTACTGCGCCCCAGTAACTCCACAACCAGAATGATTTTCCAAACCAAAGCCAATCCCGTGCGAGTTGCACCCATGACATAGGGATATAATTGGGGCCAAACAACGTTTATTAAGGTTTTACGTTTACCGAATCGGAAACTTCGCGCCATCTCAAGCAAATCCTGGTCCAGGGCGCGAGCACCCTCGCGGATAGTGACGATTACATTCGGCAACTTATTGATAACGACCGCTAAAATCGCAGACGATTCGGTCAATCCAAACCAGACATAACATAAGATAATGGTCACTAAAGCGGGAATGTTTAGAAAAAATTACCAGCCAGTTATCGAAGAAAGCGTCGATTTTGACGTTTCGTCCGAGCAAGAGCCCCATCGCACAGCCCAACACCATGGCGATGCTAAAACTAACAACCAGCCGGAGCAAAGTAACGCCCAAATGATAAGGCAATTGTCCGCTGCGGCAGCCTTCCCAAAACACATTAGCGACAACCGAGGGCGAAGGCAGCAAGGTTTTGTCAACGATAGCGGCGGCTAACTGCCAGACAACCAAGAAGGCAAGCAAAGACAACCACGGCAGGATTTTCCTTATATTTATCGACACGCGAGTCAGTTTTACTGCCAGAAAGTCCCCGCTTGCAAATGTTCCGATTTACCGGTTAATTGATTGTTACTTACTTTTCTCAACAAGCTGTAAATATGCTCAGCCGCTTGTTGTTCCGAAACTCCCCATTGGCTGATCTCGCCTTCACAATAACGTTGTCGCAACTTCGCTTGGGTCGTCGGATCATCGGACTGTGTTAAAGGGGTGATAAGTTTCCAATCGGAATCCGAAGTACACAACGATTGTTTAGCCTTTTTACCGGCCTCAAAAAAATTAATTAGGTCGGTTTTATGACTATCCGCCCAACTTTGTTTGAACACGTATCCCAAGGATGGCACGTTTTCTTGTATACCTAAGCCTTTTAGAATTCCCTTGCCGTCAATTAATTGGCGATAGCCTTGCGATTCCAATTTAGCACCGAAATGCCAATAATTGAGCGCAGCATCCACACGCCCCAGCTTTAATTGTTCGTTAATCAGTGGTGGTGCTCCGAAAACTTTCTCCACATTGGAATTCAAATCATGATTGTTTTTTTGTGTCAAGGCTTGCAGCAACAGCCAGTTTTTATCCAACTCGCCGCCTGCAATCCCCAAACGCTTGCCTTTGAGATCATTGAGCGTTTTAATCGGACTTTTTTCCGGCACCATTAACGATCCCGATGCCGTTGAATAAGGATAAAAGGTAAAATCGCTACCCTCAGCCCGCATCCTCGACACCCAAATCCAGTCGGAAACAATCATATCCACCGCACCGGATTGCAATGCGATTTTCCCCGCCTCCGAATTAGCAACAGGAAGTGTTTCAATTTGAAAGCCAGCGTTTTTTAATTTATCCCGATCCTGCAAAACCGCCAATTCCCATGCCAGTGTTCCCGAAACCTGAACGCCAATACGAATTGTTGGCTTCTCCGAAGCCGAACTGTTCATGTGAAAGAAACAAAAAAAGAGAACAAATCCGAAATATTTCATAAGGTAACTTCGATAACAAGGTCTTAGATAAAGGTCTATTTTATCTTTAGGGCAGCATTTAAGTGAAACTCTTTATTATCGACACAGCCTTGCAAAGCTTTAGGGAACCTCTGAATAAGTCAGAGACAAGCGGCTTATTCGCAATTAAAGCCGTCCAACAAATTGCAATTCGGTAAACAAATTAGACTTTAGATTCTGCTCTGTGAAATATTAATGCCCATTCTACTTAGAGTTTATCGAAAGACGGTATGTGCTTCTAATTACTCTGCAATAACAGTTCAGGCTTTAAAAGAGCGAATCAATAACGTCACTAGCAATATAATCAAGCATATCCCGAGTGCAGCGGAAGGCGAACCCACTATGTTTGTTCGCATAATCCGAATGATTATGTAACTTGGCACGGTTTTGCCTGCTTCAGTGGTATAAAGTTGTAGCTTGCAAAATGCCTTTAAATCCCATGCGGCGGGTTACGCCGCGCACGGCCGCCAGTGACAGCTTGCACACCGTGTAGGTTGCGCGGCTAACCACGCCCTACAACTGACCTACCGTACGCGGTACGAATGGTGGTTTTTATCTGCCGTACGCGGTGGGCAGGTAGAATACTTCGATTTTATCGGTGCGCTCCGCCAGCCATGCCTTGACGGGCTTGGAGTGGTGAACCCGTAAGTTGTCCAGGATCAGGAATACTTTCTTGTCGGCATCCTTGATTAAGGCGTCCAGGAATTCGATTAGCTTGTCGGCGTTGAAGTTGTCGTCAACGATCATCCAACGGGTCTTACCTTGGTTAGTGATGGTCGCGATCATCGACAGCTTCTCGCGCTTGCCCGCGGGAACGTAGCTGACAGGCGTCTTGCCTGAAGGCGCATACCCCCGGCCACGAACGTCGGTGTTGCTGAGCGCGGTCTCATCACCCCAATGAATCTCGCCGCCTTCGGCCTTGGCCTGAGTAGCAATCGCAGGGTAATGCTCGTCTAGCCAAGCTTGGACGGCCTCGGCGCGTTGCTCGTAGGCTTTTTTGATCGGCTTTTGGGGCGTAAAACCCCAGCGCTTGAGGTATTTGCCCACCGTCCGCTCTGACAGTTTGAGACCACATGCTTGTTCGATCAGTTGTGCCACCGCCGAGCAGCTCCACAGGTAAAAGTCCAACTTCATCTGCTCGGGGCGTTTATCGATGATGGCACGCTGAATTAGCTGTTCTTGCTCGTCACTGAGCAGTCTGCCTTGCCCGGATTCCCGGCCCCGGCCAGCAGGCCGTATCCCAGACCAGCCTCCTTGTTCGAACAGGTCAATCACCGTCCTCACCGTTGGGTAACTTAAGCCCACCATAGCGACTATCAGCATCACCTTAATGCCCTGTTTATGCAACCGAACCACTTGCTTTCGTCGCTCGTGCAGTTGCTCCAATGTCTGATATCTTGCGTCTTCTTTTTCCATACGTATACGATGCAAAATATCAACAAAAGTTCAAACTTCATAAGGCCGTATCTATAATAACTCTGCAATAACAGTTCAGGCTTTAAAAGGGCGAATCAATAACGTAACTAGTGTAACGTCCTCAACATATCTTTAGCTTTGTCTACTTTAGCCAAGATCGTCTCTGGTTTGGCTGTCCAATGGTAAGGTTTTGGGTTGCTATTGCGGTGGTCGAGATACTCCTGTATCGCTGTTTTGAGGTCGTCAACACTGTGGAAAACACCACGCCGGATACGTTCCTCGGTAATGTCCCGGAAGAAACGCTCGACTAAGTTGAGCCATGAGGCCGAGGTTGGCGTGAAGTGTAAGTGGAACCGGGGATGCTGGGCCAGCCAGTCCTTTACTTCGGCATGTTTGTGCGTCGCATAGTTGTCGACGATCAAATGCAATGCCAAGGTTTTGTCGGTTCGCCGGTCAATTGTCTTCAGGAACTTGAGGAACTCGTCGTGGCGGTGCCTGGGCTGGCATTGCCCAATCACCGTTCCGGTCTGCACGTCGAGTGCCGCAAACAAAGTTGTGGTGCCATGTCGCTTATAATCGTGCGTCATCGTCCCGCATTTTCCCGGCTTCATCGGCAGGCCGGGTTGGCTACGATCTAGCGCCTGGATTTGGCTTTTCTCGTCGACGGAAAACACGATGGCCTTCTCCGGTGGGTCCAGGTAAAGGCCCACGACATCGCGCAACTTTTCGGCGAACAGCGGGTCGTTCGAAACCTTAAAGCCCTTCACTTGATGGGGCTTCGGTTTGTGCTCCCGCCAGATGCCGTGCACCGCCATCCGGGAAATGCCGACCTGCTCCGCCATCGTCCGGCAACTCCACTGCGTCGCGGCAGCCGGTTTACCGGTCAATGTCAAGGCCAGGACTTCTTGGACTTTGTCAGTCGGCAGCGGCGGTATCCGCGACGGGCGGGTCTTGCCTTTCTTGAGCCCTTCAACACCACTTTCGAGATAGCGATTCCGCCACTTGTTCAAGGTCGGGTTGCTGACCCCCAACGTTGCCATAATGACCGTTGTTGACAAGCCCTCGGCGGTCATCAGTACCATTCTAGCCCGTAGTCTTTGTTTAGCCCCAACAGACCGGCTCTTCACCCAGCGTTCCAGTTCTGTTCGATCCTCTTCAATCAGTGTAATTTTCATTGGCGTTCTCATGGACACCAATTGTATCATATCTTAATGTTTGTTGAGGACGTTACACTAGCAATATAATCAAGCTTATCCCGAGCGCAGCGGAAGGCGAACCCTCTGAGTTTGTTCGCATAATCCCAGGCATTATGTAACTTGGCGCGGGTTTGCAAGCACATCAATCGTGGTTACCCGAACGATGCGCTTCCCTCCGTTCGGCGGTATCCTACTAGTGTAACGTCCTCAACATATCTTTAGCTTTGTCTACTTTAGCCAAGATCGTCTCTGGTTTGGCTGTCCAATGGTAAGGTTTTGGGTTGCTATTGCGGTGGTCGAGATACTCCTGTATCGCTGTTTTGAGGTCGTCAACACTGTGGAAAACACCACGCCGGATACGTTCCTCGGTAATGTCCCGGAAGAAACGCTCGACTAAGTTGAGCCATGAGGCCGAGTTGGCGTGAAGTGTAAGTGGAACCGGGGATGCTGGGCCAGCCAGTCCTTTACTTCGGCATGTTTGTGCGTCGCATAGTTGTCGACGATCAAATGCAATGCCAAGGTTTTGTCGGTTCGCCGGTCAATTGTCTTCAGGAACTTGAGGAACTCGTCGTGGCGGTGCCTGGGCTGGCATTGCCCAATCACCGTTCCGGTCTGCGTCGAGTGCCGCAAACAAAGTTGTGGTGCCATGTCGCTTATAATCGTGCGTCATCGTCCCGCATTTTCCCGGCTTCATCGGCAGGCCGGGTTGGCTACGATCTAGCGCCTGGATTTGGCTTTTCTCGTCGACGGAAAACACGATGGCCTTCTCCGGTGGGTCCAGGTAAAGGCCCACGACATCGCGCAACTTTTCGGCGAACAGCGGGTCGTTCGAAACCTTAAAGCCCTTCACTTGATGGGGCTTCAGTTTGTGCTCCCGCCAGATGCCGTGCACCGCCATCCGGGAAATGCCGACCTGCTCCGCCATCGTCCGGCAACTCCACTGCGTCGCGGCAGCCGGTTTACCGGTCAATGTCAAGGCCAGGACTTCTTGGACTTTGTCAGTCGGCAGCGGCGGTATCCGCGACGGGCGGGTCTTGCCTTTCTTGAGCCCTTCAACACCACTTTCGAGATAGCGATTCCGCCACTTGTTCAAGGTCGGGTTGCTGACCCCCAACGTTGCCATAATGACCGTTGTTGACAAGCCCTCGGCGGTCATCAGTACCATTCTAGCCCGTAGTCTTTGTTTAGCCCCAACAGACCGGCTCTTCACCCAGCGTTCCAGTTCTGTTCGATCCTCTTCAATCAGTGTAATTTTCATTGGCGTTCTCATGGACACCAATTGTATCATATCTTAATGTTTGTTGAGGACGTTACACTAGCACATCTTATGGCTTTGACAAGCGCTGTTTGAGGCGTCTGTCAGATCAAGTTGAGAGTTTTACAGTTAAGGAGGCATACCATTGCCGTACGCGGTTAACCTTGCCACTTTCCATAAAAGCTTATGTTTTCTATTAACTCGGGCAAACTTTGAATCCTTTCGAATGCTTTGAGGAACTTCTCTTTATTTTCACCACCTTGAGTATACCAGCGGTTTTTTACAACCAAGTCGATAACCATTGTTTTGATTTCTTCAAAAGTCAGTTGAGTTGGTTTTCCAATAGTAACATCCACAATAAACACTGGAGATGGTGCGAACCAGTAAGCTGGATGCCAACTTCGTCTTATTTTTGTTACGTTTTCAATTAAAAATTTTTTTCCCTCCGAATCGATAAAATATGTTTCGTGCTTAAAACCACCTTGATCAAAAAACTTCTGTGACATACAGCTTAACTCTTGTGAAGCGCGAAATCGTTCAATATGGAACTTATTTATTCGCAAAGCAGGAAACTGTATAGGCATCTGATCCATCACTGACACCCGCAATCGTCATCGGCCAGTTCAGCGGCAACGCCGGTACCTGTTGAAACTTCTGCTGCTTTTGCCCATTCCGGGGTTCCATGCCACCATCTAGCTAAGGGGCCGTATTTGTTATGTATATTCTGATGGATGCGCCTTTCAATCGGGTTTAGGTTAGCAGGGTGATTAATGATGGAATCTGGGAGGTGCCTTCCGAGTCGACTTCCTTTTTCGATAGCCCAGTGGTGAACATCATGGGTGCTTGGCACTTGATGGCCACGCCTATATCGCCGAACCGCATTTGCAGCCTTCATTGATCCTTTGCTGAGATTGAATGCACCTTCTAAGGCTCCACCACCGATCGCTCCAAGGGCACCTGATAAGCCTACTTGTGCCCAATTGACACACTTTAATGACCTACCTTCAATGAGCATCTGGAAGCCTAAATCAATCCCTGCACCTATGATTGCACCGGGTATACCAAATTCACCAGTTGGGTCAACCGCATTAACCGGGTTCCCGTTGACATATGCATAAAATTAAAAAATACCCTAAGGCAACACCGGTGTTTTAACCAAGACGCGGTTGTTACTGAGGATAATGTCTGCCGTGGCGTAACTATGCAAACTTCGCGTGGCGGGTTATGTTAACCCGTCACTTACGTTTTGCTGACGGTAATGCTTTTTAACCGCAACGTAACATTTCATACGGGACAACATGTCCCGTCCGACTGAGACACCATGAGGTAAGCCATTTGCACGAGTTCCTGCTCCAGCATCCGATAAATTAGGGCTAACAATAGGAAATGACGGTATCGATGGTAAATCAGGCAAAATATGGCAACAACTGTACCTTCTAATCCCAACGGATCAATGACATTAACCGGATTCCCCCCGACATAGGTATAAAATTAAAAAATACCCTAAGGCAACACCGGTGTTTTAACCAAGACGCGGTTGTTACTGAGGTTTATGTCTGCCGTGGCGTAACTATGCAAACTAACTTGTTGGATTAACGCCGATATTTTACTTGCCTTGAGTGAGAATTGCACAGTTTGGCTAGCGCCCGGAAAGACTACTCCTAAGTTGCAAATGCTGATCAAGGAGAAGCGCTGGCACCCTTGGCTAGGCAGAAATTTGCTGACTATTCCTCCACTCGTTAAATGATATAAGCGTAAAGGGGCTGGATTGATACCCAGATTAGTCACTGAAAAAATAAAATTGGCTTCAGTATTTGGTTTGACGTTGAGTGGCTGCTGAGTGACAGTGATAGCAAAATCTTCTGGAACAGTATTTACGCTGATGCTGTCGCGCCAAAAAATATCTTGTATGCCGATTGGAAACACCCCCCCATTTACACCTACCACCCAATCGCTGGCAAAAGTTCTCACTGTGCCATCCGCATTCAGGCGAAAGCTGGATATTTTGCACCAAGGACATGCGCTGTTTAATGAGATCAGATAGGGCGGAAGAACCGCTTTTCGGGTTGTTTTTGTGCGCCAGTTGGTCACAAAAAAGTCTTCCGCAGCCCCTAGCGTATCTACTGACCGGTAAGCGACGAAATAACCGTTTGCGCTAATTTCAGGGTCGCAAGAATAATAATTTAAGTCTGGGTTAACCAAAGCAGTCTGTTTGGTAACAAAATTATGCAAGTAAACATTAGGGCTTCTGTTAAGAGTCGTACCTGTGTAGTTTTCCCATGAACAAAAGGCCATTAGCCTACCGTCAGCGCTTAGTGACGGCGCAAAACTGCCAGCACTTCTGCTTGTTCCAATTGGGGCGGGACTAACGGCCCCGGCTGAATCAACACTGGCTATTTTGAAGGTTTTAGTTACCCGGTCAAATACAAAAACGTCCAATATATAATTCGTATCGTTAGGCACAATACCCTTATCGCAAGCAGTAAAGGCAATAAACCGGCCATCGGCACTTAAGTTTCCCAAATCTAGGCAATTTCGCGATGGTTCCGTTGGAAATTTAACACGATTGGTTTGATGGTTAAGCAAATCATGCACAAAAATATCTCGATATTTATTTTGGTCGTCCGACGTTAAGTTCGAAGCATAAGATTCAAAAGCAACAATCCGTCCATCAGCGCTGATTTTTGGGTGATCGCTACCGCCATAACTGGAGTATGGCGGATTAGGAGGCGGGTTAACAGCTTGATTCCCGTTAGAATCGACATTTACCCGTATAGTGGTATGTAGTTGGATGTCATGGACAAAAATATCAGGCAGGCCGTTGGTGTCGTTAGGCACCAAATTCGTAGCACCTGAGGTGAACACCACAAAACGACCGTTTGCACTAAGTTGGGATCGACTACTGTAACCATTGGCTTCCTGACCAGTCGAGCTAACACTTACTCGACTGATTTTGCCTCCGTTCCAAAAGTCTTTTACGAAAATATCGGAGCTATTATTGCTGTCACCTGTTACCAAATCGCTTGCCGCCGATTCGAACGCAACTATCCGGCCATCTGCGCTTAGACTCGGACTAATACTATTGCCGTTGCCGCCCTGACCAGAGTCAGGTATCAGGCTCAATTGTAACGGGTAACCGGCGAAACTACTGCTTGAAAATAAAACGGTTAAGCAATATAAACCAGTTAAAACCCAATGTCGTATAAATTTGAATAGCATGTCGACCTCCAAAGGTTGGGCTAGCTCCAGAAGCTTGCCAGATAAATTAAACGACCGTTATTACAGACTAGCCACCAAGTTAAAGAGGGGAGAAGGAAGACTGATAACCCCTTCTTGCAAAAAATTATAACCCTCGAAAATCGACCGCAATATGTTAATACTTGGCTAAGTACAGTAACATCTAACTAATTCATCATCTAAAATATACTCTTGTTTCAGGTATAAAAATAGTTGTAGAAACTGAGATATTTTTGATTTTTATTAGCTTAGCGTCGAAGGTACGATTAGCGATAGGGTAATCGTACGCATGCGCTTGTTAATTCCATTCCTCCGATTACACTATGGCAAATCGGAGCTACGCGAACTACACAAGTTGTCAGTCTTTTCAACGCTATTTCCGTACTCGCGCATTTGCCGGATGCCTTGAAACGTTCCGAAGCCATCGCCAAAGTCCTGGAACACGAGATGAGCGCCAAATCGCCCTGGCAACCGACCCTGAAATTAGCTGGAGATGCCGCCAACATCTTAATAACCAATAACGTACCCGTCATTGTGGCAGCAAAACCGTCAACACTGAGTAGCGACACCAGTCTAGCTATTAATGCTTGGTTCAACAACGATAAAACAACCACCAAATATACCCGGATTAGCGCCCGCGCAATCGCCCTACGTCTTGGAAATATTGCAGGGCAGCTCGGTTTCTAAACGTAGTCTGACGATAGAAGTGCGTATGAAGTAAATCGACCCGACAACATTAACGGTGATCGGCAGAAAACACGATTAAGAGCTGGCGGACTTACCCGCGACGGAAGACGTTTTTAAAGACAACGGTCTGATTTACAAATAAGTATAACTGGCGACCGGACATGAGCTGGAACAGAAATCGCTCGAAGATTTAGGGTTGATTGGGGATAGGATAAGCGATCGTAGCTTGAGTTTTGTTAACGACATTCTCCGATTACACACTGTCGCGAATCGAAGCTACACGCATTTGTTCCCCGTGGGTATATTCCGGTCGAATTCGTCGAACCTTCCTATCCGGCGGATTACAGCCCACGGAGTGCACATCTTATATCGAACATTGATTGTATCCGCGCCTTTCATAAACTAAAGGCTACAAGTACCCTTAGTAAATCCGCGCCTTCCAACCTATCTACGATTGCTTTGTTTAAGCACGAATTATTAAAAGTTCACGCAATAACTGAATCTTACAACGTGTGATAGTGTAAAACTATGCTTCTTACAGAAATATTGTCAAGATTTCCGACGCTGGGACCAGCATTTCCCGTAATAGATCTGATGCATATCAGTAATTTATTTGGTCCTGAGCGCAGTAAGCCACTTGAAAAGGCAATATGATTCGTACTCCATTCTCCCCTGAGATTAGCATCATCATGCTCATCAAAAAAACCTATTGAACCGGCCTGATTAGCGTCAGTAGAATTGGCTGTGCACACTGTTGTAGGTGGATTGATATAGACTTCATTAAAGTCGTATTCAGCTCCTCCTACCTGAATATCCAGAACAGCACTGTTCGCGACCGAGCTGCTGGTATTCACTAGGGGAAGTAGAGGTAATGTAAAATCAACAACTCGTGATGGAATAGCGTCAGTCAACCCAGCAGAAGCCCTCTGTAAAACAAGGAATCTGTCAGCAGCGTGAACGAGTGAAGACGTTACCGCGCAAACGAAGAGGATTAAGGTGGCAATGTATTGTCTTTTCATAATCATTTCCTTATCAAATTCATAATTATTATAAAAGCTCTCGTAGGAGCTCATTCGTGTCGCCAGAAGAATTGCTTATCTTTACATATTACTAAACGACGTCTGCGCTTTTATCAAATACATATACAAATGTCAATTGTTAATAATTAAGTCAAGCGAGTAGGTTGCGGAGAGATATGAACCCCAACTTACGAAACTTGATTAAGACACTTACTCAGAAAACATGCCCGCAATAATCCGCAACGGCCCGCCGCTGCCTTTGGCTATTTTCATAGGCAAAGCGACAACGTAAAATCCTGTTGCAGGCAATAGCTTGAGGTTGGTCAAGTTTTCAAACCCAGGCTTGTCGCGTCCAAGCAATATTCGGTGGGTTTTAAACTCTTTTGACTGCCCGTAATCCAGACTGGGCGTATCTAGGCCTAACGCTTTGATGTGGCGATTATCGACCAGCCATTGGGTGGTTACAGGCAATATGCCGGGAAAATGTAATAGCGGAATGGCTTCCTGACCTATTTCAGCGGTGCCGAAATAGTTTTTCCGGTCAGGATAGTATTGCTCGTAACCCGTCCTGAACAAAACGATCATGTTGTCCGGCATAGTTCCGTGGGCGTTTTCCCAATCCAGAATATCCTGGATGCTAATCTGGTAATCCCGGTTTGCCAACGCTTTTGCCGAGACATCGATTTTAACGGCCTCTCCGGTTAAGCTACTCAAGGGCAGCTTATCGACCGTCATTTTATGCTTAGCGAAGTGAATAGGTGCATCCAAGTGTGTGCCGCCGTGTTCGGGCGCGCAGATACTGTACGAAGAATAGTAATACCCTAAAGCCGTCTCGCCATCCGCGTCGGTGTGATGCTCGAAACCATTTTGATTATTGGGCCAATACAGAGTCGAACGGTCGAAGCTGTGACTCAAATCAACCCAATGAAGATTATCCGACAAATCTTTCGGTTTAAGAGGTTGGGCGCATCCGGCTAACGCAGCTATTAATACAATCAATAATTTGGACATGTTATGTTTCCTTTTCGACCCTTGATTTCGATTTTTTTAATCAATTAGTCGCGGATTGGATGTGGACAACTACAGTTTATAGATTCGGCCTTTTAAAATCTTTACTCACGTTCGCCTTAATGCCTTCGGGTATTAAGCCTGTCGAACGGCGGCATGCTTCGACTTGCTCAGCATTAATGCCCCGTGGGTATTAACGGTTCGGACTTTAAAAGGCCTAATCAACAGCTAATCCCGGATTCCGTTGCGCTCTATCCAGGTTAGTGGTTAATTTCAATGGAGTCCATTGATAAGGCTCCATTGATTCCGTTGGTTGAAAGATTAGCCGCCGATATTACCTTTTGCAAATAACCGCACTACGAAAACACCGGGGTTTCTGGACAGGTCGGAGCGTTTGACCTTCACCAACACATAGTAGGCGTTCTCTGCAAAGTCGAAGCTATGGTTGACGTTGATGTGGTGTGTTTGCGCTGTGTTTGTTACGCTTGCAACCTGATTGCTATCAAAAACCGCCAGCAAGGACGGATCTACAGGAAGTGTGATATTTCCCGCCGTGATGGGTGTAAACAGTCGGCTTTCAGATTGTGCGTTTAGGCCGACTTTATGCAAAGATGCGGTCACTTGATCGGCAGTCCCGCTACCGTCGGAATCCTTGTATACCACTTCCAGTGCATTCCAGGGATACGCTTCATCCATCACATTGGCTATGTTGCAGCGCAAGGTCACCGTTCCTGTGGTTGCAGACGGCAGCGATACGCCCGAACCGGTACGAACCGGATTGATGCTAGCTTCGTCCGGCGAACAATCGGAGGCGATTTGCGTCCACACGCCGTTAGGAAAAATAAAATCGCCGAAACCCAAAAAGCGCGTCGCCTGCGCCGCCCCGCTGCTCAATCCGATATACAAGGAAGCCAAAATCACAGCGACACGATTTAATTTATTCATTTTACGATTCATGTTGTTTCTCCATTCGATATTAAGTAGGTTTTATATGGGATATTTATATCCGCCTACCCGTTATTCCGGTCAAACAACTCGATTGTTCAAATTATTTTTTGGTTTTTTTACACCAAAATGCGTACATCAAAATCCGGCTTTTAATATGTAACTTTTTCGACAGCAAATCGGTTCAATTAGATTTAATCTTGTTTTATCAAGATTTGTAATAGCCTTTGTACCATTCCACAAACGCATTAACGCCCTCATTAATCGACGTGTTCGGCTTATAATCGAATTCCGCAATTAAATCGGCAACATCGGCATAAGTGTCGGGGACGTCGCCGGGTTGCATGGGCAGAAGATTTTTTTCTGCTTTTTTGCCGATAGCCTCTTCTAATGCTTGAATAAAATCCAATAGATGGACCGGCGTATTGTTGCCGATATTGTAGACTCGATAAGGCGCTGTGCTTGTGCCGGGATCGGGATTTTCGCTCGACCAACTTAGATTAGGCTGTGCAGGCTTATCCAATACTTTGGTCACGCCGGTCACAATATCGTCGATATAGGTGAAATCGCGGCGATGATTGCCGTAGTTAAACACATTGATCGGCTTTCCTTCCGTGATGTTTTTTGCAAACAGGATTGGCGACATATCCGGCCTGCCCCACGGTCCGTAAACCGTAAAAAACCGTAAGCCTGTCGTCGGCAGGTTATAGAGATGGCTGTATGTATGCGCCATCAACTCGTTGGCTTTTTTACTGGCGGCATAAAGCGACACCGGGTGATCGACATTATCATGTACTGAAAAAGGCATCTTTGTATTAGCGCCGTAGACCGAACTTGATGACGCGTACACCAAATGTTCAACATGATAATGCCGACAGCCTTCCAATATATTCATGAAACCGACGATATTGGAGTCGATGTAGGCATGAGGATTGGTAATCGAATATCTTACGCCGGCCTGGGCGGCTAAATGCACCACGCGTTGCGGTAATTCTTGCCTAAAAAAATCCGCCATTTCGGTTCTGTCGGCAATATCCATTTTAACGAATTTAAAATTCGGATACGCTTGTAAGCGCGCCAGCCTCGCTTGTTTTAACTCGACATCGTAATAATCGTTCAGGTTATCGATCCCGATCACTTCATCGCCCCGCTCAAGCAAGCGGAGACTTTGCATGGAGCCGATGAATCCCGCCGCTCCGGTTACTAATATTTTCAACTCTATTTCCTTAAAATCTTTCGATAATTAGCCGCTAACCGTTTACCGTATGGCTCACCGGCCTGCCGATACAATAATACGTCAAGCCTGCGGCTTTCAATTGTTTCGGCTCGTAAAGATTACGTCCGTCGAATACCACAGCATCTTTTAGTTTAAGCTTTAATTGCGCGAAATCCGGACTCCAGAAGTTTTTCCATTCGGTCACAATACAAAGCGCATCGGCATTATTAAGTGCTGCATTCTGGTTTTTGCACAAAACCAGCCCTGCCTTATCGCCGTAAATTCTTTTCGCTTCACCCAAAGCTTCGGGGTCGAAAGCCTGAACGATAGCGCCAGCCTCAATCAAAGCTTCCAGCAATACCCGGCTGGGGGCTTCGCGCATATCGTCGGTTTTCGGTTTGAATGCCAACCCCCACAACGCAAAGGTTTTACCTTTAAGCTGTCCGTTATAGTGTTGTTTAATCTTGTTGAACAATACGCTTTTCTGCCTATCGTTAATATGTTCGACCGCACCGAGAAGCTCGGCTTGATAACCCAGTTCTTTGGCGGTACGTTCCAAGGCTTTGACATCTTTTGGAAAACATGACCCGCCATAGCCGCAACCCGGATAGATAAAATGGTAACCGATACGGCTATCCGATCCGATACCGTTTCTGACATGTTCAATATCGGCGCCTAAGTGTTCGGCAAGATTAGCCAATTCGTTCATAAAACTGATTTTGGTTGCCAACATGGCGTTCGCGGCATACTTGGTCAACTCCGCCGATCGCACATCCATCGCAATAATGCGTTCGTGACTCCGATTGAACGGCGTATATAAGGCCTTCAACAATTCCGTCGTTCTTGGGTTGTCGGTTCCGACGACAATTCTGTCCGGCTTCATAAAGTCGTTGATAGCCGCGCCCTCTTTCAAGAATTCAGGATTGGATACCACATCGAATTCAATGTCCGCCCCTCTTTCAGCTAAGGTCTTTTTCATAAGGTTTTTGACCTTATCCGCCGTTCCGACCGGAACGGTAGACTTATCGACAATGATACGGTATTCCGTCATGTGCTCGGCAATCGCTTTGGCGACCGCCAGTACATATTGTAAATCCGCCGATCCGTCCTCGTCCGGCGGCGTCCCGACGGCGATGAACTGAAAGAGGCCGTGCTCGACCGCTTGGGCGGCATCGGTGGTAAAACGCAATCGTCCAGCCTCATGGTTTTCTTTAACCATCTCTTCCAGTCCGGGCTCGTAGATTGGAATGACGCCTTTATTGAGATTGTCGATTTTGTTCTGGTCGATATCCATACAGAGCACATCGTTACCGACTTCGGCAAGACATGTTCCCGTTACCAAACCGACATAGCCGGTTCCAAAGATTGTAATTTTCATTGTTTATAGATGAGTTTTAGTTTTTTAATCTTTTATACTTCAAGTTTCAAATGCTGTTTTAGCATAAAAAAGCAAATCTATTATTACGTTTAAAAATTGTAATTCACATCGAAAAAGATGCTGTAGGACAATTCGCCTTCTTTATCCCCAAAGGCTTTTCCCGCTTCGAATACAGCGCCCTCTAAACCTAACTCCAGATTTTTCCATTCCCTGAAATTGGCAATAAAATTAAATTCCTGACCAATGTCTTTATTTAGTCCGTTGGGATCTTCATTAATATTGGCATTACGCAACCGGTCAATGGCGTCAACTTGGTCGTATTTATGGTAGACCAATTCAATCGAACTATTTTTTAGTAATCTTATGCCGAAAGCCGATGTGAAAATCCCTATATTTGATAATTCAGGTCTCAATAATTCCCCGTAAATTCGAAAACGATTGACACCGTTGAAGCGCCAATTATTACGATTGATACCTGTTTGCCGGAAAGAACCGTTATGTCCGTCATTCGGATTGCTATCCCCGGAAGCTCTCGCATAGCTTAAGGTAAAAGTCGGTTCGAATTGAAGCGGCAGCGTCCAGAATGCGCCTGTATCGAAAGCCCAGCCATCAACATCGTTACGATTGACTTTATCGACTCTTCGAACATTATCGGAAAGATCGTTACCGTCAGCATCTTCACTGTCATATTCCGTTACCGTTTCATCGCCATGCACACCCGCCAAATCAGCCCAATAATTAAGCGTACCGTAATTGTCTAAGCTTATTTCTCCGATGGCACGCCCGCCTAGCCATGTCATATTTTGGTCGTAAGTGTCCCGGTTGATTCTTTTAATAATTTGATTTTCGTTTTCTTGCGTCGAACGATCCCATTGATGTAAAAAATAAAACTCCAAGCGTTGCTTGCTATTCCACATCCAGCTTCCTAAACCTAAAATGCGGTAAATTTCATCTTCATCGGGATCGATACTGATTTGGGTCGAATCACCGCCGATTTGCTTGCCGCCGGCAAGCTCGAAATGCAAAGGTCCGCGGTTATAGTAAAGCCTTAAGGCGTCCATGTCTTTATCCCACCACCATTCGCGGGTTTCCGAGACGTTTTGATTGCCGAATTGTAAGCCGAAACCGGTGCCGAATATCCGGTCAAAGAAGATCCAAGTTTCGTCCCTAGCAATTTCCAAATTGGTTTGACTGGAAGGTACGCCTTCGTTAATCCGTGTTTCCGAAATGCCTTTAAAACTTAAAAATACCGCCGTAAACCGGGAAATGGGATAAAAGGCTTCTAATTTTAGCTCCTGGTCTATCCTCACCGAACCGTCCCGATCTTTTGAATCGAGATCGAAATTGTCGCGATAGCCAGGGTTTAAGTCGTATTCACCGCCTATCGTTACCGGTTTTCCCATCAGGTTAAACTTGAACTGATCGTCAGGACGGCGCACGTCTTGTCTGCGTACTAAAGACTTAAAAATGTTGTAGCCGTTTTGCGTGGTATGAACCGGTATTTTCAAAATTGTGAATTCATGCTCACCGTCTTCACGTTCTTGACTGATACTGCTACGACCTGTGACTTGGAGCGAACCGGGCGCATAAGGAGCAGATTCCAAGCTTATTTTTCGCGACTCGAAATAGCCGTTCTCTCCCATCTCGCCGGATATTTTCAAGGTTACACCTGACTTGAATTGTTTGGCGGTACATCGGTCGAATTCGGTTTTATCCGTCCAATGAATTGTAAACGGACCTATAATTATGGTTTTCTTGCCGATGTCTATTTTATCTATGCGTCCGCTTACCTGCCCCCGGTTAGGGTTTTTATCCGGCAAACGAAGTTGAATGTTGTCCGCCCTGAGTTGATTATTTTCCCAGCGACCGAAAATTCTGAACCATTTATCATCGAAATTTCCCGCTTGCGAAACGCTACATGCCAAGCAACACACTATTATCGCCAAAATCTTGGCCGAATTTTTAACCTTATTCATTGTCCGCTTCTATCCTTGCGTATCTCTCAGCAGCAATCCTTGCACGTTTTGATGTCCCGATAATAAGGCCAGCATTTCCGCCAAAGTGTTTAAATGTTCATCAATCATATCGGCATGATGAAACATGATTCCGGTCGTCTCGTTTTGAGATAAACGACTAGCGACGGTGTTACCCAGCTCAGTCAATGGATCCGGCGAGGACTTTATGATCTTGCTCCAGTCGATATGAACAGGCACTTGATCGAGTTTGGTTGTGTGATATTTTGTCGCGGTAACATCCCTGGATAGCAACTTGAATTCGAGCGCTTCCAGACAATCAACAGTATCCTGTGTACACCGGTTCCAAGGCGGGGTAAAAAAGGGATCGAAGGCTTCGGCTAAGTAGGCTTTCAAAACAATTTGCCCGTTTGCAATATCCGCCATTTGCTGTGTTTTAGTCCGGCTGGCGCCGAATTCGCATTTCCGCCCGCTCAATTCATGGTTTGTATGGCTGTAACCGTGCTGATGTAATCCAAGCAGATGACGGCCCTGCTGCCAGCGAGCGAGCAATTCATCGGCAAGATTGCACTCTAAACTTTGCGGGATGACCGCCAAATCGATTGGCATTTCCGCTTTTGCAAACTTATCCATTAAATTAAACAGTTTGTCGTTCGCCCAACCGGCATCGTCGTCGCGAAAAAAAACACGCACGGGCGATTCGGCACGATCAAGCACACTGGCTATTTCATTCAACCAGCTAGGCATAAGCAACTCCGTTTGCAGCGTAGGGGTTTGTTGCTACCGCCTCGATTTTTGAAGTCACGAGACGATAAATAATGTCCGCCGATTTAGCTGAGCCATCCAAGTCAAGCGTTGCCGAATTCGGTTTGAAGCTCAACAATTGTTCTACCTCCTTCACAAACCGGTCCACATCAAGCTCGTTTGCTTCAACCGTGCACAGTAATCCCAAGCGGCTTAATCTCGCCGCCCTATTGCTCTGCTCGACTTCCTGACCTTGTGCAAACGGCACGACGAGGGAAGAAATACCTGAACGTAAAATATCCATCACGGTGTTGTATCCGCATTGACTGACTGAAACCGAATGGTTAGCCAATAATTCCGTCATATTCGGCACGCTGCGAATTAATGTGAGTCCCTGCGATAATGCCGCTGCTTTTTCCAATTCGAGCCAATCCGCCTCGGGGAGAAAAGGCCCGGCTAACAAAGTCATCGGCATTTTTAATTTTTCCCATAGAATCGGCTGCGCTTTAATAGCCACTTGAAATAAAGGCGCACCGACCATGCCGCCGCCCGCAGATACGATGACTTGCCTTTGCCTTTCCTGGTGCTTAGCTGACTCGCCTCTCGGCAGCACGAAGCCGGTGTAATAAACGGCTGTTTTCATCAGACGGGACGGGCGGAAAGATTCTTCCAAACTGGCAAAATTTGGATCGGAATGCACCAGAATACCGTCGAAATAGCGATCAATCAGCCAACGAGCGCGGTTGTCGTGACGTACTTGATCTTTACGCGCATTGACCATAATGTCCCGTAAGCTGCATAACACGCTCGGCGAGCTCTCTTTTCTTCTCTTTGCAGCTTTCAATAAAGGCAACAACTCCGCCGCAAATTTTTTCCGTCCGAATGGAAACAATTCGATCAGTATGGCTTGGGGATGATAGTCGTGAAATGCCGCTAATATCTTTTCTTTCCTCAAAAGCTGTGCTTCGGTCAAATCATATCTTTCATCCTGGCTGTAAAGACTATTGTCTTCCGCCATTCCTAAAGGCGGTAAGTTGATGATCGTCATGTCTTGCGGGACGACTGCATTTTCGGGAAAACGTCCACCATTAAGAAAAACCACAGAGAACTGTTCCGCAAGCGATTCGGCGAGCGTCAACGCACGCACTAAATGCCCCATCCCTAATGAATGCTGGCAATAAAATAGCAACACCGGTTTCTTCAACATCATGCCACCCGCAAACCGTGTTGTAAGCTATACAGCTCATGATAATAACCGCCCAATTCCATTAATTTGTGATGGTCGCCTTCTTCAACAATGCTTCCATTTTTAAGCACCAAAATACGGTCAAAATCCCTGATAGTGTGGAACTGGTGAGCAATCAACAATATGGTTCTGCCATGATGTAAGCGGTTCATAGCATCGCGAATGAGGGCTTGCGATTCCGCATCGACGGCGGATGTCGGTTCGTCCATGATCAAAATAGACGCTTGCCTTATCAACGCTCTCGCCAAACAGATGCGCTGCCGTTGTCCGCCCGAAAGCGTACTACCGCTTTCCGCCATCAAGGTGTCGTAGCCGTCGGGAAGGTTCATGATGAAATCATGGGCGTGCACTTGTTTAGCTGCGTCCTCGATTTCTTCCTGGGTTGCATCGGGTCTACCGTAAGAGATATTTTCTTTGATGCTCGTTCCGAAAAGAACCGGCGCTTGCAACACCACACCGATTTCCTGCCGTAACGACGCACGCTGGTATTGTTTGATATTTTCGCCGTCGATCAAAATAGCGCCATGATGCGAATCGAAGAGCCGGATAATTAAATTGGCAATCGTCGATTTACCGGCGCCGGATGCGCCGACCAACGCGACACGCTCCCCGGGCTTAATCCGGAAAGATACATTATCTAGAATATTTTTCCCTTCTACATAACTGAAACTCACGTTTTGGAAAGCAACTTCACCTCGTAATTTGCTTACCGTCAGCGCATTCGGTAAATCTTGAATATCGGGATCGGTTTCAAGAATACTGTTAATACGTTCCATACTCACCGTTGCCCTGGAAAAGCGCGTGGACAACCGGGTAATTTGTCTAATAGGCTGATAAATCTGCGCCATATAGGAGGAAAAGACCAACACATCGCCTGGCGTCATTTTTCCGGTTATGGCTTGTAAGCATCCGAACAACACTACAATAGCAGTGCCAAAAGCACTGATGATTTCTACTAATCGGGTTGCCGCAGCTTCCATGCGCGCCGTACGAATACTTTCCTTCATCGACCTTGAACTATCCGTGTCAAAACGTTGGCGTTCGTAATCTTCAGTGCCATAGGCTTGTATTAAAGGAACCGCACTCAGTATTTCCGCCACTCTGGAAGCCAAACGGCCTTCGTTATGACGCTGATTGCGCGCCGAATATTTAACCCGGCTGTAAATGTAATAGATAGCTAAAAAAAGTATCGGAAAGCTGACTAAAACAACTAAACCCAATTGCATATTTAAACTAAACATGATGGCTAACATGCCAAGCACGGTTAAAATATGCGTTGTAAAAGTCAATGCCGAATCAGCAAAGACATCCTTTAGCGTATTAGTGTCGCTGGTCAGTTTGCTTAACAATTCCCCTGAATTTGTACGATGATGGAATGACAAGGATAATCTTTGCAGATGATCGAACAACTGACCCCGCAAGGTATAAACTAGCAAATAGCCGATACGTGACGTCAAAAATAATTGGTAATAAGCGAATATTCCCCGTATCAAGGCGATACCTACCATCGTTCCGCACAGAAAAACAAGCATGCGGGTATCGTTAGGTGTGAGTAAATATTGATACGGCTGAATCAAAGGCGGCCAAGGCTTATCCAACAGCACGTTATCAAAAATGAGCTTCATCGGCCATGGCGCAAGCAATGTCGTCAACGTGGAACCCAAAATACAAAAACTGGCAAAAAATAGATCTTTTCTTACTCGCTTAAGATGGGCGCGCACAATGCGGCTAAAAGCTGTACGTTGTTTCTTTTTTGATTTCTGTTTAATTTTTCTAGCCATCATTATTCATACAAAATTAATTATTAATAAAGCCGGTTTCGGCCACTTTAAGGTAGTCCTCTACAATCTTGTATAGATCGGGTTTTTGCTGAATAAACGCCCGATAAGCCCTAGTCAATAGTTGTATCCGAACGTGCCACATAAAGTGGGTATCGCTGATTTCAAAATTCGATAAGGTCTTATAGGTATCGAACAATGTGCGGACTATTAAATGGGTTAATCGCTTCCCAAGTTTCAAGGTATAAATATCGGCGGCAAAATTTGCCAAATCGACCAGCGGATTAGCTATCGCCAATTCATCGAAATCGAATAAGGCAATACGATTATTCTCCAATAACATTAATTGCTGGACATGAAAGTCACCATGGATAAGCTTGTTTGGGATGACCGGTAATGTTTTCATTTGCAAAACGAGATCAGCAACTAACGTTGCAATCTGCGTGGACAACGAAGGAAAAGCACTTTGTAGTTTTAGCGCTTTTTTTTGGATTTCTAAAAGCTGGCTAGCCTCGGAAAGAACTTCTAATCCCGTCAATTCAACATTATGAAAATGCGACAGATTTATCGCCAATTGCCGAACCAGTAACGCAGCATTCTGTTCGCTAAGGCTTTTTATTAAGGCTCTGCCTTGAAGACCTCGCATCCATAATGTCCGATGGGCGAAGTCATAGCCAATCGGTTGCGGCAATTCGAAATGTGAAAAATCTTCGCTCCCGTTCGAATATAAAATCGACAGGTGTCGATGAATTTCAACACCTTTTTCATCCGCAAACGTTTTACCGTACAAGGTTTGGAATTTGCCATAACCTAATTCGACATCGTAGCGAAAAGTACATCTTATTTCCGGTCGATAGTTGATGATATGAAGCGCTATATCGTTTACTTCGCAAGTGCTTTCGTTTCCTTGCACTAATAGGAAGGTCCCGAAATAATTTCGCATATAATCCAATGATGTTAGATTGGGAAGCCACCTAAGAACCGGATCGTAAGGGAAAAACCAAGCAATAATGCCGTGTTTTTCGATATGCAAAGGTTGTTGATAGTTAATATTTACGTCGAGACCGGCGCATGCCTTGTCATATTCAATACCGCTCCGGTCACCCATATAAGCTTTTACGTAAAGAATTGTTTCTTTCGTCGTATTGGTTTTTTTATTTACCCCTCTTAATAAATAAGACGATGCAAAAAATGATTTATGTTTCGAATCAGGATTGAGATAGGTCTTATACCGAGGATGCTGAATTTGACAGTCAATCAATTTTAAACAGCCGGTCATACATTCAGGCAGTTCTCGCTGGAACAACGTTTTCATTTTTGCTGCATTCATAAATAATGAAAACATTTGGCTAGCCTCATCAGTCATCCTTTAATCCCGAAAATTTAATGCCATGATGCTCGCCGCCCAAACGAATAGTATTCACCGTGGTTTTTAAACCTAATTCAATTTCGTAGAGATATTTGTTTTTTACATTAATCGTCTTATGCCTATCGAAAGTTCGGCTTAATAGCTTCGCTAAAATCACTTCATTCGTGTTTCGATGACCGACAATTAATATATCGCTCGATACAGTGCTCAATAACCGGTCAAGACATTGAGTAATGCGTTGTTCAAATGCCGAATAAGATTCAGCGCCGGAAATTGTCATCCTGCCCTGATCGGAAGCCCTTACCTGCCGATGGCTATCTCTATGGTTGGCTTTCACATTGACAGGTACGCCTTGCAGCTCCCCGAAATGAAATTCTTTAAGATCGTCAATCGATTGGATATCCAATCCGTGATAGTCGGCAGTGGGCTTAGCGGTTTCTACGGTCCGGCTTAAACTGCTGGTGTAAATAGCCGATAGCCTGTTGTGTTTTAGCACATCGCGTAACCATTGCGCTTGCTGCTTGCCTTTTACGCTTAACGGTGTATCAAGTTGTCCTGAAATCAGTTTCTGCTGATTGGCGATACTTTCACCGTGCCTTGCCAAAAACAGACGAATTGGAGATAGCTGTGCTGTATTAAGCATGTTGTCTGTCCTTGACAATTACCAGACCGAATCGCTTACTTAAATCAAAATAACTATTAAGATGTTTTAAGCCCTGTTCGTGGCGTTGCCTTAAAAGTCTGCGAATCACTTCATGTATCAATGCGGCTGCAATAAACCAGCTCAATTGATAACGGCAAACGCGCCAAGAAACGGCGTTCTCAAAGTGTTCCAGGAAGACTGCCACAATATTATCGACGTAATCTATATCCCGGCCCGCTTGAAGGCCGTTACGGTAAAAGTAGCTGACTAAACTGCCGATATCGGCTAAAGGATTGCCCAGACACACGCTATCTAAATCAATTAAGCACGCGTTCTCGCCTTCCATCATAAAGTTCCCTAAGTGAAGGTCTTGATGCAAGGGAAAAGCAACATCCGAGGGCCAAGAGATCTCGTCCCGAAGTGATATTAATTTTGTCACCCAATCGGAAATCTGTTCCGCCAGCAATTTATCCTGCGGTTTTGCGGCCTGAACGGTATCAAACAGTTGTTCATCTATGTCCTTGAAGCCGTAACCCACCGAAGTATCAATACGACATTTCTGAAAAGCAGCAAGACAAGTTGCCATACTGAGCAATAAACGAGATGAGTGTCCGGTTTCTAAATCGCTCCACTCCAGCGGAATACCGGTAATATGCGATTGCCAGAGCGTTCTAGTGTCGGCGTCGTATGCTAACGGCGTAGCGCATTTCGGCAATTGATTCGCCAACTGTTTCATGATTGAAAAGACTTCGCCTCCACGGTTATCGCGGTAGTTTTTCCCGTAGACAATCTTTTGAATTATCTTGCTTTGACCCGGTATTTCGACAGAAATAATGTATCGCACCATACATGAACGTTCGGGAAGATAATGCAGTACCTCGGCTTGTACATCCGTAACTTTACTCGAACTTCCACAATCCCATAAAAGTAACATCGGTGTAAAATGAGCTAACAGATTATCGACGTTCAAAATTTGAACAAGATGAATTAGCTTTCTGTCGTTAGGAAACAACCACACCAGCATTTCTAACTCGGACAAGTAAATAACAGGCGATACCAACCCGGTATTTTTTTTATATTTTGCACGTTCTTCTTCAAGCTCTATCAGGCCGCAGCCTGATTTACATAATCTCGCACCGACTACCAGCTCGCATGTTTCCCCAGTTTGGTTATCCAGAAAAATTAAGTCATACGAAAGCACGAAGCTTTTACCGGGTTTATGACGTTTGTTTTTGATTTCGCACGATTTAATTATCGTTGGAGCTAAAGGAAAATGCTCAGAAGGCGACGAAAAAGCGGTTAGAAAAATTCGGGTCATAACCGATTTATCCAAGGCTTGTGCAATTTGAGGAAATATTGGGTCGTTAATTGCCAAATTCATAATGAATGCCAGTTCTCTTGGTCAGCCAGCCAGTCAGAGAGAATTTCATAGACATCTAACATGCTTTCTATTCTTCCTGATGTAGCCGTGAGCGATAAGTTGGGATGTTGATAACTCACCCGGATATGATTATTTTCAACATTCAACAACGCTTTTGAATGAAACCTAACAACGGATAATTCCTCTCCTTGTAAATTAATAACTTGCCCGGAAATGTTTCGTCTTAAGAACAAAAACCGTCCGACACAGGTAAATCCATCGAAGCTATATTCGTTCTCAACCGAAATATGGTTAATAAAAAAATAATCTTCATAAGTGTATTCAACTGTCTTGATGCAAATTTTAAGAACGGAAGCTTCATGTGCTTGGCATAATTTGCCTTTATGAAATATTGGCAATTGCAGTACTCGGAGATCGGGCGGCACAGAAAGATAAGGATAAAGTACTGTTCGAAAACCCGTATTTGCGGACTGCGATTGTGAAAATTTAACGACCGGAGCTTCGCATTTAATGCCATATTCTTGCGAAACAAAACCTTGTTCAAGTGCAACTTGAATATCTGCGTCATAGGCTTGAGCAATAATTAAATTAGGTGAATGTACAATTTGCGAAACGTCATTAATCTCTAAATCAGTTTGACTTTGCGCTTTACTCGACAAATGAAAGTACAAGTCGTATTGATGAATGTTCTCTGATTTCAACAAGTCCGTCACAATCCAGTATTCAGGTTGCATAAAATAAATCATGCGTTCATGAACGACTGGATATTGTTGGCTGATAATTTGACCGTGCAAAAAATCGAATCCTGTTGTCGACACAAAATGCTTCAAAGTCGTTACAGGTTCGGGGTCGACAGGCCGTCCCGGACGATAAGGTATTTGGTCTAGTCCGTCCACCACAACCGTATTGTGTGCGGCTGTGCTTTTAAACAGTTTTCGCCAGTTAACGCCGTCGTCCGAACTTTCGTTATAGGTATAACGGCCTGGATCGACGATTAACGAATGACCGTAAGCCGCCATTTCGAAATTCAATGCATCGTAATGCCCGTGACTGCCGAATCCGATCGATGCACAATCGAAGAACAGATAGAACGCCTCTTCATAAGGATTAGCTGTCCAATCGCTTCGCAACACACAATAGCCGCTGTTCTCAAAACTTTTCGACCTCTGCACCGGCGCGCGGCCTTCCACACCTTTGCTAATGACATAGTCAATGAACGGGGCGGGGTAATATGTGTTGGCCTTTTTTAATAAAGCCAGATAACTATTGCAATCGCCATCATTGATCGCAGGTATTAATCCATCGGGTTTATGAACATAACAGGAAAATTCGATTGCGCGTTTTAACAGCTCGTCGCAAACCTCGGGCAATTCGATTTGATTCAGCGAAGCCAACTCCCGAAATCGCAAATAATTTTTAAGGACCGTGTGGTGATAATCAGTCGAGAGTTCCCGGTGAACGCCGTCGGGAAGCAAATCACGTTTGATGTTTTCAATCAGTTTCTCAGTCGAAAACTCCAAAAAATACGTTGCCGACCGAAATTCCGGAAATGTAACCGCAACCAGAAAAATCGCATAAAGTTCTAGCGTCCGATGATTGCCTTCGGGCGTCAGATGTTCGCATAAATAGTGGGTTTGGGAATGTAACGACCGCAAAAAGCTTTCTAGGAACGAGGGGCTTATCGTCGGCGACCGCCACTTGGCGACAAAGTATTGATAAGACAAAATCCATTGTTGCAAGCGCCTTCCGGTCACTTGGCTATCGATAAAACCGTCGGGAACTTGCCTGATCCATGAGTCGATTAAGCCGACCCATTTTTGAGCGTAAACTTCATTCTGCGTGAAATCGTAAGCGCCGACCAACTCTTTAAAATAATAAAATTTATGAAGCAAGATCAGCCACTCGATGTCTTTACTGGGATTAGCTTTCCAGTCAAATTCATCGCCGAGACTAAATCGCTCATTATTAAATTCGAATTCATTCCGTATTATCGCTTGAGCGCTGGCGACATGCTTCTCCTTTCCAGGCGATAAAAGGACATTTTCCGGTAGTTTTTTGCTATGAAAATAGTCGAGCAATGCAGACCAAGACATTCCGTTCAACGCATCAATCAGCAAATTATCGTCTGAAGCAACGAAAGCTAAATTGCTTGCACTCATTGACTATCACCGTGCAGCCAATCGTTGGATGTTAATTCTGCAAAATCGAATTGGGAAAGCACATGACCTTCGCTTGAAGTGCGCTTATGAACGACGGAACTATTTAACGATTGCGCGCCAGCCTGATAGTCGCCGGATTCGTTTGCTATGAAAATTGAATCGCAGGTAAGTTGCGTTTCCGTTTCAATCTCGATAGTGAGATAGGTCGCATTAATGGCATAACACATTCGATTATTTTTATGAACCGGCTCCATCGAAATGGAAATCGCCGGACGTTTATCCTTGTAGGGATATAAGAGCGTATAAAAACAGCAATTCGTCCCTTGTTGACTGAATTTAATGATAGGCGCTTCTTGTTTAATTCCGTAAGTCGGCGAAATATAACCGCCTTCAAGGGAAACGGTACCCGTACCCAAAACCGGTTGAATCATAAGCAGATGCGGCGAATCGACTCTCAATGATTGCAAGTCCGCGCTTAAGGAAACTTTATTTAGCGCCGTCGATGACAAATGGAAAAGCTGGTCGTAGCTGTGGGTTTCGTTAGCCCGTAATACGTCGCAGATAAGCCAATATTCGCCGTTGATAAATAGAATTTTCCGTTCATGCGTGACCGGATATTCATGACTATTGGCTATGCCATGCAAATAATCGAAACCGGGACGGCTGATAAACGTTTTCAACTCGTAATCGGGTTGTCGACCTTTAATCTTGAATTTTTCCTTATGGAATTCGTAACGCGTCTGATTTTTAGCGTCTACCGATACCGTATTGTGATAGCTTGTGCCGCGAAATAGGACCCGCCAGTTGATTTCACCCGATTCGTCGTAAGTATAACGACCTGGATCGACAACCAAGGATTGCCCATAAGCCGCCATTTCAAAACTTAACAGATCGAGATGACCGTGATTGCCCGCCCCCAGATCGCCGCAGTCGAAAACAAAGTAACGCTCATCCCGGTAATCTTCAGAGGATTCGCCCCAGCCGCTACGCAGGATATAATAACCGCCCGAAAGAAACGCCTTAGATCGTAAATTAGGTGGGATTCCGAATTTTCCTTGCGTGGCGACATAGCGCATGTCCTCGCTGCCGTATAATTCGTAGCCCTGCTCCAACAAGGCTAAAAAACATCCGGTATCGCCATCGCTTAATGATGGAATCGTTCCGTCCGGTTTATGTACATATACCGAGAAAGCCAATGCCTTTTTGATGCGTTCGTCGAATTCCTGAGGAAAGGCTATATTATTCATCGCCGCCAGCCGTCTCACAGCAAGAAAATTCCGTAATACGATGTGGTGGTAGTCGGTAGAAAGCTCGCAATGTACGCCGTCGTCGAGAATGTCCGATTGGATATTCTCGACCAATTCCGCCATTGAAAATTGCAACCAATGCTTAGCATCCTTCAGTTCAGGAAATATAACCGCTACGAGGAATACGGTATACAGTTCCAGCGTTCGATGGTTTCTAGCCGGCGTTAAATGTTGACAAAGATACGTAACCTGCTGATGAAGCGATTTTAAAAACGCTAAATAAAATTCCGGCGTGATCGATTTTGCCCGGCATTCGCTGACAAAATAATAATGCGCGAAAACCCAGTTCTGAATGCGGCGTCCGGTCACATCGCTGGATAAAAAATCAACAGGCACGGTGGCAATCCAGCTAGAGGTCAATTCCATCCATTGATCGGCATAGCGGTCATCGCCCGTCTCTTGAAAAGCAATACCTAAACCGACGGCATAATAAAACTTATGCAACATAATCGACCATTCGATATCGGTACTGGGATTGTTAAGCCAATCCACTCGATCGTCAAACGAGTAAGTTTCTTCGTTCAACGTAAACGCATTACTCAGAATAGCGTCGATTTTTTCCGGTGTAATTTCCGCTTCATTTACAACTGTAAAATAGGAGATTCCATTCCGTGTTTGAAAGTAAGAGAGCAACTCATCTGCAGACCAAGTGCTGTAAGGTGCTTTCAGAAAATCGATAGGCGACGATCTCTCAATGACCGGCACAGCACTCATGTAACACCTCGCTTCCATTCGCTAATCGGGAGATAAACAGTTCCTTGAGATCGAGCGTGGTCACTTGCGAATCAAAGTCGCTGCAAACACGAGCTCTACCCGCTTCACTCAGTTTTTGTCGGAGTTCGGGTTGAGTCAGTAACCTTTCTATGGCATCGGCCATCGCTTCGGCATTTTTCTCGGGTACCAGTAATCCATTTACATCATCCGTAATGAGTTCGGGGATACCGGAAATGTCGGTAGAGATAACCGGCACGCGCATAGACATGGCTTCAACCAATACATTAGGAATTCCGTCCCGGTCGCCGTTATCGACCACTAAACAAGGCAGTGCAAACAAAGTTGCTTGTTTATATATTTCACGCAATTCTTCCTGCGTAACGGCACCGTGCAGATCGACTATTTCCTCAACATTCAGGTCATTAATAAGCGCTTTCAACTTATCGGTATAACCATCTCCGCCGCCGACAATCCGGCATTGAAACCGATGGCCTTTTTCCTTGAGAATAGCGCAAGCTCTGATCAGGTAATCGAAACCTTTCTTTTCTACGAGCCTGCCGACAGACAAAACGACAGGCAATTCTTCAGATTTATCTTGTACCGTTTCCTCGTTATTGGAAAATAACTTGGTATCCAGGCCGTGATAAATTCGATGGATTTTGGTACCTTTCGGCGCCAATTGCTGAAGATGTTCTTCGTTTGCGCCGGTACAGGTCACCAGAAATTCCGCCCGTCGCATTTTTTTCTGTAACAAATTGCCCGGATTCAATTCCTTAAGATAAATATCTTTCGCATGCGCGGTGAAACTAAACGGGATACCGCTCATTTTGCTGGCATAAAGCGCAATAGTGGTCGAACCGTGACAAAAATGGGCGTGCATATGCCGGATTTTTTTCGTCTCCAAGACTGCATTCGCAATATAACCTGCTTGGAGAAACTCCTTGATAAAGACTTCCCTAGGCGGCGCCAACCAGCCGGTACGATATTGGAACGTCATTGCCAAACATTCAGCTAAGGCAGATAGATACGGTAATGGCTTGCGTTTAAACAACTTCAGATGGCTGTCTGAAAATTTCGGCAAATTATCTTTGATCCAACGGCTGAAACGCGTTTCGCTCAAAGGATCGGCTTGCGGCAAATAAGTCACCGGTGCGTTGATATCCTTAACCATCGCATGATTTTTTTGGCCTTCCAATTTCTTCACGGAAAAGATAGACAATCCGACGCCCATCTTTTCCAAAAGCCTAATCTCGTTGGTGATAAAGGTTTCCGATGTCCGTGGATAACCTTTCAGTATGTAAGCGACTTGACTATCGTGTTCAACCATTTCCATTCCATTGCTCATTGTTTCTCCTAACCCATTTTGATGGCTTGCGCTTGTACGCCGTTTGATTTTAACTTTTTAACGACTAGCGGATTTGCTGCGGCTTGGTTGTCGTTCATCAATCTATAAATCGAATTGCAGACGCCTGAAAGTCCGTTAAGATTGATTTGATAGAGATTTTGCGGATGCACGTTAACTTTAGAAAGTTCTTCCTGAACGGTATCCATTAAATTAGCAGGGGTTATATCGTCAGGATGCAGGGTGCGCAGTAAGCCTAATTTGGACATCCTGTCGGCCCTTATCCATTGCTCTTGAACCGGCAACACTCTGGGAACAACAATCGCCCGTTTGCGCAAAGTCAATAATTCGCAAACAGTGTTGTAGCCGCCCATGCTGATAACAAGGTCGGCCGCATCCATACAGGCCATCATGTCATCGGTAAAATTCTGGACCACAACGTTCGAGCAGTCGTTAATCAAGGCGTGAATATGATTGCGTTGACTTTCGATCATTTCCGGCCCGCAGATGACGAGCGTTTTTGTATTTTCCATACTCGTTTGATTGCGCAACCCTTGCAGGTAACATTTCAGCAGATGATAGCCGTCTTCACCGCCGCCGGTCGTCACCAAGACCAAGCGCTCGTTCCCAAAACCAAGCTGTTGCCGTAATTGCTGACGGGATGTCCGGCCTGCTTCGCGAGCGATATAACCGCAAAAGCGCACTTTTTCATGGCTTTCACTGGGGAATTGATACTCTTTCCGTAAGTCGAAAATTTCCGGCGAACCGACGACCAACACTTGATCGTAGAATGACTGAATTGCATCGTGATAGCCGTTTTTTTGCCAAACCCGAATCGTGCTTTCAGCGCTATCGAGAATATCTCTCAGCAACAACACCACTTTGGCGCGATGGTTTTGTTGCTTTAATTCCTCAAGCGCATTGGACAGTTCGTCGCCGACGCCGAACGGTTTTTTATCGACCAGAATTAAATCGGGATCGAAATCCATAATCGCGCTTTGGATAATATTGCTGCGTAAACGCAAAATATTGTCATAACTGATGTCCAGATATTTCGCCTCGTAACTGCCTTGCATCGTGCGGGTAAGACACGGCAGCTTGATGTAGTCGATCTGCGGGGGAATACGGAAAGCATGCAACATCGGCGAACCGGATAGAATAAGGACAGACGTGTTTGGATCGGACTCAACCAAGGATTTGGCAATAACCAACATTCGGCGGATATTGCCGAGGCCGAACGTATCATGGGAATAAACGACAATTTTTCTTTTCTTATTCATTCTGTTCATAGTCTTCGTTTTGGCTAAAGATTTATCGGAAATATCGGTGCTTTTTAGCCACCGTATTTTATGACTGAGAATTATTCTTATTCGGTCATCTTCTAAGGTTTATTCCAAAAAAAAGTGAAAAGGTTCACATTGTTGTAATAAATCAATGCTTAAATCGTAATTTTTTTCAAAATCCGATTTTTAAACTGTAAGACAACCATCCTGAAAAAAGGCAAGAAACCTTATCTCATGCGGTTTTGTAGGGATAAGCTTGCGAATAAACTGGCGCGCTTGCCGTTAAGCAATTAAGACGATTGAAGAGGAGAAAGGGAAATAAAACGGTTTTATTAATCGGCTCTGCCGAGATAAACAACTTTGACTTTGGCTAAACCGTTGACGCCAATCTTTCTTGCCGCGCCGTGCGAAAGATCGATAATCCGGTTGGGTTTAAACGGTCCCCGGTCATTCACCACGAGAACAATCGAACGTCCGTTGTGTAAATTCGTAACCCGTACTTTACTGGGCAGAGGTAAGGTTTTATGTGCGGCGGAAATGCCTTCGGGCCGAAAATAAGTCCCCATCGAAGTCTTTGAGCCGGATTCATGTCCGTACCAGGACGCCATTCCGATTTCGCTATACCCTTCCGGCGATGTCATGGGATAGTAAGTTCGTCCTTTAACTCGATAAGGCCGATTATAAGCTCGGCTATGGCGATAATTGTGACGCTGATGACTCCGGTATTCTTTGATAGTCGGCGGGCTTGATATTTTGGGTTGATCCGATGCGCATCCGCTTAAAACACAGAGCGTAGCCGATAAGATGAAGAGGAAATATAATTTGGAGTAATTCGAAATAAAATGAAAATACCGGTTCATGGTTATCTTTTTTAAACGCAAAGATATTTTTTCATTTTTGAAAACCTTATTCGATGTTACTACTAAACCTATTCTGTGTACGCGTCCAAGTCTAATGTATTGGAAGAATTCCGCAGTCTCCAAACATCAAAAATTGTTAACCCCATTATGTTACACTCGTACTATTAATTAGCGATTAAGAACATTACTTTTCGCACTAACACCTAAAATTTTCTAATGATTTCAAACTTAATCCGATCATATACTTAGGTTAGAATTTCCGCGTGTTTTTAATCTAAAAAGCCGATTTATCTCTCAACACACCCTATCACGTAAAAAATAAATCATGTCTGTATCACTCAGCGAACTTGAAAAAGTGGTCCGCGAAGCGGGAACCATTGCCCTTACACATTTCAATAACATTGATCAACTGAAAGTAACCAAAAAAAGTCCGCGCGATTTTGTAACCGAAGCCGATATAGCGGTTGAAGCTTATCTCAAGGAGACGCTTACCCGGCAGTATCCTCAATACGGCTTTTGGGGCGAAGAAAGCGGTCAAAGCGAGAATCAGACTAAGCGCTGGATCGTTGATCCAATCGACGGCACGCACTCGTTTTCCAAAGGACAGTATTTCTGGGCAATAAGCGTCGCCCTTGAAATTGAAGGAGAGATTACACTCGGCGCTGTCTATGCGGCCGCTCTTAACGATTACTATTGCGCTGAAAAAGGAAGTGGCGCTTGGAAAAACGGGCTGCCGATTTCGGTTTCAGACGAAACCAGCCTTGCCGATTCTATGGTATCAACCGGCTTTGCTTGCATCCGTTCATTCAAGGAAGATAATAATTTATCCCGCTTTTGCAGAATTGCTCAACACACGACAGGACAAAGACGCTTCGGTTCGGCGGCTTTGGATTTGTGCTTGGTGGCGGACGGACAAGTAGATGCGTTCTGGGAACAAGAGCTTAACCTTTACGACATTGCCGCCGGAGCGTTGATTGCATCCGAAGCCGGCGCGACCGTCACCGACTTTAAAGGCAACAACGGTATATTTCCGAAAGAAATCTTAGCCACCAACAGTAAAATTTTTGATCATATTTTAGCGCTCATGTAACGCTATTAGTACCTACATAGACATAGTTATGCTCAAAAGAGATTTACATTAAGCGGAGTTCTGTTACTTTATTGAGTTAACTTTGTGCAATTTAACCTAATAAGTCTTTTATAAAAAAAATTTGAGGTTATTGCATTAAGTGATTGAATATTTGGATTGATAATATTTTAGGTTGGTATAAGCTTAGAGATAAGAATTTATTGCTCTATCCGGTACAGATAAGATTATGGTCTACATTTTCGAAATTTATACGTCAATCTCATGACAATAACAGCTGATGATATCGATCGGATGTCCGTTGAAGAAATTCACCAATTGATTGCGGCGCTTACTGCTCGACAAAACGATTTGGAACTGCAAAATGCAGATCTTCGTAGTTTGTTGGAATGTCATGAACGGCTCTTTGAAAAATCGCCGATCGGCTGCGTATCGTTGGATAATAATGGAATCGTACAGCGAATAAACCAGGCGGCGACTTCCCTCTTAGGTTATTCCAGTCAAGCTGTTTATAACTCACCATTAAAAGCTTTTATTGTTGACGATCTTCAAAACGTTTTCGACGGCTATCTCGAAAGTCTCTTAAACAACCAATCCGCACAACCGGTTAACCTCATTCTGAAAAATCAGGACGGTGATCCTATCTCCGTGGAATGTCTCGGCTCAAGCGGTTTGACACCGGATTCACAAGAACAAATCTGCTTAGTGTTTAACAACATCTCTCCTTTTAAAGAAAGCGAAAAAAAACTAAACGAAACGATTTCACTGTTAGAAGAAAACATACGCCGAAAAACAGCGCATTTGACAGAAAGCAATCTTGCATTGAAAAGATCGGTTGATGAACTCAACCATTCACGGCATCAATTGCTCGAACGGGAAGCTAAACTTAACTCGATCCTCAATGCATCGATTGAAGGCATTATCGTTATCGACACCAGCGGCATCATCGTTTCGGTCAACGCTGCCGTTGAAAATATATTCGGTTATAGCGCGGAAGAGTTGATCGGTTATAGCGTCAATCTGCTCATGCCGATTACGATGCGAAAAAAACAAGACTACTATTTGGAAAAATACCTGCGTATTTTTGTACCCAAAGTAATTGGTCAAATCCGCGAGGTAGAAGGTTTACGAAAAGACGGTTCGCTCGTACCTCTGGATATGACAATTGCAGAATTCCCCTTGGATGGCATGCAATATTACAGCGGCATCGTCCGCGATGTCAGCGCGCGTAAGCTGCAGGAACAGCAAGAAAAAGAGCATTTAGAAAAGCTTGCGCATGTCACTCGCCTCGGCTTGATGGGCGAAATGGCGTCCGGTATTGCGCACGAAGTAAACCAGCCGCTGTCCGCCGTCGTCAACTACACACAAGTTTGCCTGCGTTTCATACAGAACGAAAACCTCGATCTCGAAAAAATATCCGAAACTCTGAAAAAAGCCAATCAGCAAGCACTGAAAGCCGGGCAAATCATCCACAGCATGAGAGAATTTGTGAAGCCCCGGAAAATCCATCGATCAACCGTGGATATTAACGAGTTAATCTACGATGCCATCAGTATCTTCGAAGCGGACTTCAAACAGCATCTGATTACCATGCGTTTCGAGTTGACCAAAAATCTACCCTGCGTCATTATCGACCGAGTCCAAATCGAACAGGTAATTTTAAATTTGATCCGAAACAGTATCGACGCGCTTAAAGAATTACCGCAATTCACACAACGCCAGCTTTCTATCGAGACCAGCTTAAATCCGCTCTACTATATCGTTGTCAGAGTTAAAGACAACGGACCCGGTTTATCGCCGATACAACGGGAAAAAATATTGACGCCGTTTTTTACGACCAAAGCCTCGGGCATGGGCATGGGCTTATCGATCAGCCGCTCGCTTGTCGAGGCGCATCACGGAACGCTGCACTTCAATAGTAAAGAAGACAAAGGCACCACATTTTATTTTACCTTACCGACGGAGAAAGCATTAAATGGCCGGAACCCAACCTAAAACACTGGTTTATTTAGTCGATGACGATTTTTCTGTACGGGATTCCTTAAGCTTATTAATCGAATCGACCGGACAAGCCGTGAGATGCTTTGAATCGGCAGATGATTTTTTAAACAATTTCGACCCCGATCAAGCCGGCTGTTTAATTCTGGACGTTAGGATGCCGAATATGACCGGTTTAGAATTGCAAGAAGAACTGGCAAGAAGAGATTATGCCATCCCCATTATTTTTATTAGCGGACATGCCGACGTTCCCGATTCATCGAAAGCATTTCGTGCAGGCGCTGTCGATTACATGGAAAAACCGTTCGACAGCGAAGTTCTGCTCAAGCGAATGCAAGAGGCGATCCAAAAAGACCTTGATACGCGCGTAAAACTTGCAGAAAAACGCAAACTCAAAAAGCGTTTGAGCACCCTGACGCCACGGGAGCGCGAAGTTTATATTTTGATCGTCAAAGGACTGTCTAATAAAGAAGTCGCCAAGCAATTAAACATCAGCAACCGTACTATCGACGTTCACCGTTCGAAAATCATGGAAAAAATGGAAGCCGAGGATTTGTCGGAATTGACCGTGATGGCGATGCATTGAGGGTTAATTTAAATTAAAACAAGTTTAATCAAATGGTTATATATTCCTAATACTGATTTTAGTGAAAATTTTTTTTAAACTTTTTTTTCTATTTTTTTCGGCTCAACTCGTGGGGGAATCAATTCCTCCTACAAATTTAGAAAAAACTCTTCTTAACGAGGGTTTTTTAGAGTCTGAACAACCTAAGTCACATGATGGTCCTCTTTATCGAGTCGAAAATCATTTTGGTCAGCTACAAATTAAGCAATCAGAATGTCCGAAAGAACGGGAAGCTTTAGTTTTTAAAGGTAAAAAGATAAAATTCACAGGTTCAAATCATGGAGAATTTGGTGGTGAACTTATTGCCCAATTCGCTAATGGAAAAAAACGAACCCTTATTAAAGAACCAATTGTTGCAATCCTCCCTAGCGCAATACATACCAAATTATGGGTATTTACTGGCTTTGCCCATTTAGGGTTTTCAAATGGCAATGTTTATACAATCGAAAATTTTGACACTCAACCAACTGTCAAGCATATAACATTATTACCCGATGCTCCTCGCAAAGTATTTGTTAGTAATGAAAAAAACCAAAGCCAAGCTGATTTTTTCTATATCCTTGGCTTTAGAAGTCTTATGCTCTTGATCGGAGAGGATATGTTATCAATTGAAGCTATAAATGACTGGGTAGGAGGGAATTACACTGTCTTCCAAAAAGAAAATGAATTCTTATTCGGTACTTGTGGCGCATTCATTTATTTAAGAACTATCGAAATCGGCGGACTTGCCCCCCGATTTGTAAAATTTTATACACGTCAAACGGATTCCGAAAAACCAAGTAGCCTTCAATAATAAAATTAAACCTAATTTGTAAATAACCCGTCCACCTTTTGAAAGCCCTTCGGTAAAAACATTCCCCGGTTCGCCCGGCTGCCGGAATAATGCGCAATATCGTTCATTTTCAAGGTTAATTGCCGCTTTCCGGATGAAATCACAAGTTGTCCGTTAGACGGAATAGCTGCTAACGCTACAACCTTGTCTTTGTCGGCGTCTAAATCCTTGGACGGTATCTGGATGATTTTATTGCCTTTGCCTTTGGCGAGTTCCGGCAATTCATTTACCGGAAAGATCAATAACCGGCCTTGTAACGTGGCGACAGCTAACAAGTCGCTGTCGTTGTTAATCGTTGCGGGTTTGATCACTGTGGATTTATCCGGCAAGGTAATCAACGCTTTTCCGGCCTTGTTTTTTCCCGCCAATTCTTTAATTTGCACCCTGAACCCATAACCGGCGCTACTGGCGAGCAATAACCAGTCGTCTGGATTTCCCGCCAACAAATACTTAAATAACGAACCCGGCGGCGGATTTAACCGACCGGTGAGCGGTTCGCCCTGGCTGCGCGCCGACGGTAAATCGTGTGTATTGCTGCTGTAAACTCGACCGGTCGAATCCAGAATATAGACTTGTTGCGTTGTCCGGCATTTAACCGAATCCAGATAGCCGTCGCCGGAACGGTAACTTAAACTCGCCACATCGAAATCATGGCCTTTCGCCGCTCTAATCCAGCCTTTTTCGGACAAAATCACCGTCAACGGTTCGTTGGCGATTAACGCCGTTGTTTCCAAGGCTTGTGAGGCTTCTCGCGCAACAATGGGCGAACGGCGGTCGTCGCCGTATTTTTCCGCATCTTCTTCCAATTCGGACTTGATCAGGTTATTCAGTAACTCTTTCGATCCTAAAATGGCTTCTAATTGCTGCCTTTCTTGCTCCAATTCCGCCTGCTCGCCTTTGATTTTGAACTCTTCCAACTTGGCAAGATGGCGTAGCTTTAATTCCAATATCGCTTCGGCTTGGATTTCAGTGATACCGAAGCGTTCGATCATCACGGCCTTGGGATTATCCTCAAAGCGGATAATGGCGATCACCTCGTCGATATTGAGATAGGCGATTAATAAACCTTCCAACACATGCAAACGCGCCAGCACCTTATCCAAACGGTATTGCAACCGTCTGCGAACGGTTTCGGTGCGGAAGACCAGCCATTCAACCAGGATTTCTTTTAAATTTTTAACCCTAGGACGACCGTCCAGGCCGATCATGTTCATGTTGATGCGATAGCTTTTTTCAAGATCGGTGGTCGCAAACAAGTGCGACATCACCTCATCGACATCTATCCTTTTGGATTTCGGCATAATGACCAGACGGGTCAGGTTTTCATGGTCCGATTCGTCCCGCAAGTCCTCGATCATCGGCAGCTTTTTCGCCAGCATCTGCGCGGCAATCTGCTCCATCAGCTTCGCGCCCGACACCTGATAAGGCAAAGCGGTAATGATAATATTGCCGTCTTCCTGCTCGTATTTGGCGCGCATTTTTACCGAACCGCCACCGCTTTCATACATCTTCCGGATGTCTTCGTGCGGGGTGATGATTTCCGCTTCGGTCGGGTAATCCGGACCCTTGATGTGTTCTAAAAGCTGTTCCAGCGGCGCATCGGGCTTGTCCAGCAAATGGATGCAAGCACCGGCGACTTCCACCAGATTGTGCGGCGGAATATCGGTCGCCATCCCCACGGCAATACCCATCGTACCGTTAAGCAACAGATTAGGAAGCCTTGCCGGCAGCATGACGGGTTCTTGCAACGTACCGTCGAAATTATCCGTCCATTCGACTGTGCCCTGCCCTAATTCGTTTAACAAGGTTTGAGCGTATGCTGTCAACCTCGATTCGGTATAACGCATGGCAGCAAAGGATTTCGGGTCATCAGGTGAGCCCCAGTTGCCCTGACCGTCAATCAAGGGATAGCGATAAGAAAAATCTTGAGCCATCAACACCATCGCTTCATAGCACGCAGAATCGCCGTGCGGATGGAACTTACCTAACACGTCACCCACCGTTCTTGCCGACTTCTTGTACTTAGCAAGCGAGTTCAAGCCTAACTCGGACATCGCATACACAATTCGCCGCTGTACCGGCTTCAAACCGTCGGCGATATGCGGTAAGGCGCGGTCGAGAATGACATACATGGAATAATCCAAGTAGGCTTTTTCCGCGAATTCCTTTAACGGCAAGCGTTCGAAATTATCTTGTACTACTCCCATTTTCACAGCTCTTCTTCATCGGTTATGTCGCTATTCAACGCCCTGATTTTTTCCAAGCTATCCTGACGCAATTTTTTACGTATTTCCGCAGCGGCAAAATGCCGTTTTTCTTCCTCGGTTTCTAGTGTCAATCGCTGTATTTCTATGGTTTTGCCGTTTTCATCCAACGCGACCATCGTAAAGTAACACGACGTGGTATGGCGTTTCTCATGCGTTCTGAGATTCTCCGCAACCACCTTAATGCCGATCTCCATCGACGAGCGCCCGACATGATTAACATGCGCCAAAAAAGTGACCAACTCGCCGACGTGCACTTGTTGGCGGAAAAACACCTGATCCAGCGCCGCCGTCACGACATAACTTTTACAGTATTTAGCCGCACAGGCATAAGCGACCTGATCCAGTAATTTCAGCAACGATCCGCCGTGGACATGGCCGGAGAAATTAGCCATATCGGGGGTCATGAGGACGGTCATGGTGAGGTATTTTTCTTGTTTGGGCATTCTAAGTACTTTAGTTTATGACTTAATAAAAAACATCGATATTTATACATCAAATAAGCAAATTCATTTGACAATAGTAAATATTGTTAGGTTGATGGTAGACCCAATTTGTCAAAAAAAGCCCTATTCCTTTCTTTGGCTGCATTTACCAACTTATCGTAAGAGATAACTTCTATATATGCTTTAAAATTCGGATTAAAGTGAAAGTAACCCATATGATCACTAGTAACTGTCATACCTAATAACTTACACCTGTTTATAACAGTTGGCGTTAAGTCCGCTACTACATAACAATAACCAGGTATTTCCTTTGATTCTGGAATAGGTCTTCCATCAGCTGTTCTTACTCCTCCTTCGCGAATTCTACCTAAATAACCAAGTGCCTGTTCAATTGGGTCCTTGTCCTCACCTGCTTTAGCATCATTCCGCATTGGACGCTTAATTTCGATAACCGTGATTGAAGCTAATGGTAAAGATTGCTTTTCAGAAACAAGAATTGGATTGTCGTAAACATTTAAAGCACATAAATCCGGTGATTTAGCCGTACTATCCCCTGTAATTGGAAGCGAGTTAAGCGTTTTATCAGAAGAAAGATAATTGTGAAATGCAAGCCTCTCGTCAATTAGCCATAAATTGCAAGAGTCTTGTAAAACTTCATTAGAATCCTTTTGCATAGGCATTATCAAATTATGAATCAAATCTTCGCGGGCATAACATCCTGTGTCAGTTCTTTTAGTTGCTTTAGCAAGTAAGTCAATAATAACTCTACGATGCGATACATAATTTGCGAGATCAGATTTTTTAATCTCCTCGGCAGTGCGGAGGTATTCCTGAAGTCTTTTTTGGTAGTCATCGAAATCATTGTCGAAGTTTGCCATGATCTCATGCCCCTGCCGAAGCATATCCCTTTCAACGGCAGCAAGTTGTTTATGAAGATGAATATCCAAATCCTTATCTGAAATAGCAGGATCAATAGCCAAGTCTATTTCACTTATGTGTTGAATAATTGGACGGTAACGGGGCGCTTTTTCAGATATGAACGTATCAACACGATTTTTACCTTTTTCAATATTTTGTTGTAAATAAACTTTTAGATAATCCTTCGTTCTATCAATAACTTGATCTATAATTTCATTTAAGGAAAGTTCAGAATCCGATAAATGGTCATCAACATTTTGTTCTGTAAGATTAAATGATGTGCGTTCTGGACGAACACGATCATCAAGATAGCTGGATGAAACGTAACAACTGTAAGTAAATTCACCTAAAGAATCAGAAATTTTTCCAAACAAACCTGGAATTTTCCCACCTATATCTTCTTCTTTAACTAAACGACTCGCCGCGCATAACGAGATAATATGTTTTTTGCCTAGTGACGCTCTAAACTTGATATGAGTAAGCTCAAAATCGAATTCTTTAATTTTTATGGACTCATTTTTTGCAGACTCATACATAAAGCTATCGTAAAGCTCAGTTAGATCAATAAGCGATGCTCCGCTGTCATCATCTTTAATTATGATTTTAGGAAATCCTTGAGGTCTTACGAAATACCATAAACAGTGTTCAAGTATTGTTCTGGCAATAGAATCAATTGTTTTTGGTGAGTTTGCTTGATATTTCTTATTGAATTCTTGTAAGTGAACTGTGGTTTTTATATCTTCACCCGATATAGCTATTTCCTGTGGAATAGAGATGCCGTTTTTTGAATCGAAGGAAAACTTACGTCTTCTATAACTGCTCTCGGAAGCTTGAAAGCCGCTGTTAATTTCAATACGTTCAAAAGCTTTTAACCAAAGTAAACGACCAACCCCTCTACAGCCTTTAGCTAACTTGTATTCAGAATCAAATTCATTAAATGAGGCTAGATTATTATCGTTAAAACCAATCCCATTATCTTCGATAATAAAGCCAATAATTTCATTTAGATAAATATCGTTATCGTATAAGTTTGATTTTGGTTTTCTTTCGATTTTTAAAGTAATTTTCCCATCTGTTTTAAGATTTCCTTTTTCTTCTAACGAATGAATTGAATTAACTACAGCTTCAATAACGGGCAACAGACCATGACTTTTTGGTAAGTCGGTGTTCCTAAGTCTTCCTTGTAGGTTAGTTTGCATATTTACGGGAAATTAAATTGTGTGTTGAGTTTCGTCCCAGCAAACCTGATTGGATAAAAAATCAAACAAAAATAACACTGTCATTGTAACCCGCTACAGTGCGATCATGCGTAACCAAACGCATTGGTTCGCTTAAAGCCTGAGCGATAAGTATCCTATCGAAAGGATCGTTATGGATGGTTGGTAGGGATTCTACCGCGATGGTATGCGAAGCTTGGATAGCTAAAATCTGATACCCCGCCGCTAAAAATAATTCGTATGCCCGACTTGCCGACACCGGCATGTCGCCTCGGCCTAGGCTGTATTTAATAGCAACTTCCCATAACGATGCCACGCTGATGAAAACATCGTTTTCAGGCGCTAAAATCAGTTTTCGGGCTTTGCTTGTTAAACGATAATCGTTCGTTAATCCCCATAACGCAATTTGGGTATCAAGCAGCAGGCGCATTGTTACCAGAATTGCCATAAAACAAATTGGCGACTTCCTCGTTAGCGCCATCGATATTTTCAGGCACGGTAAATTCACCTTCGGCAATACCGATCCGGCGAGAAATATCCTTTTTCTGGTTAATCGGCACCATACGGGCAACCGGCTTGCCATTCCGGGAAATTACGACTTCACTCTCTTCGCCGGAAGCGATCTGATCGACCAGTTTTGATAAGTGGGTTTTAGCATGAAATAAGTTAACGGTTGTCATATTGGACACCTCATAAATAGACTAAACTAGTTTAGTCTATTTATTCAGAACGTATCAATACGCAATGCCAAATTTATAATTTCATGGCAAAGCTACAAAGTTTTGCAAAAAATCACGCGCCGATAGGGTATCCAGCCGGTAAATTACATTGGTCGCTACACACTGCATGTCGCCGGTTATTGTGGTGCCCGCGATCACGGTGCTTTCATTCTCGCCGCTGCCGGTAAAGTTGGGACCGCCGGAATCGCCGTAGCAGGCGCCGCTGTCGCCGGTTGCTTGATTTTGGGACAACCGCAGCCACGCCTTATTTAGCGCATTAAAAGACTGCACCGACCATTCGCGGGTGTCTTCATACGCGATGATGGGTTGGCCTTGGCCGTCGAAATTGCGCTCTTGCCCGCCGTAACCGACGGCGGTGTAGTTTGTGCCTTTCAATAAGCCGTTATCTTTTAAGGTATCGAAAACACCCAGTGTTGGTAATTTAGCCAGTGTAATGCCCGAAATAGGCGAATCGAATACGATAACCGCAATATCGTGCGGATCGTTCTGGGCGGGGCTATATTCAGGGTGGGCATGAAAATGCCCTGTGTAGACCGCCGTCGCATTCTTCGCAACCGGATCGAAGGTAACACTCACGTTCGCGGGATCGACCGGATCGCAGTGAGCGGCTGTCAACATGACCGTCGAGCTAATTAAGGTACCGCTGCAATAGGCATATAAATTACCGTTTTGGTCGGTATCGAGTAAGGCGCCTACTTCGGGATGTTTATTACCGTCGGCAACACCATAGGTAATTGCAAATCCTGAATGACTAAAACTCATCATTAATAAAACCAATACGTATCCCAAGGTAAATTTTATCGGTCTTTTTTTCATACTTATTTCAAATTATTTGTCGTGAAAATTTTAAAAACTGACGTTAGTTTTGTTTAACTCGCCGTTAGCAGCCGTTAAGATTGTAACAATCTTGCGTAGATTAGTTTTCAACTAGATCTACTTAAACCTTTGAATAACAGCTGCCTGGCAGAAATCGTCCAATTTTGAGCAAAAAACAAAGGGGAATTCAAACCGCTTGAATTCCCCTTTTCAATCTCGTTTATTAGCCTGGAATTAAGGGTAGATTACTCTAGGTTTAAAATAAGCGGCTGGATATTTAGGATCGAATTTATCCGCTTGTTCAGGCTCTGACGAAGCGGTTGCCGACTCATCCGAATAAATGATCTTGGATTGAAAGTTTGCAGCCGGATATTTTTCATCGACAACAGCGACTTGGGCGCTTCCCGCAGCACTTTCGTCTATATAAGTTACCTTGGGTTGAAAATTTGAGGCCGGATATTTATCGTCGCTTGCGGAGGATTGCGCTTGCAAGGCACTTTCATCGATATATGTTACTTTGGGTTCAAAGTTCGAAGCGGGATATTTGTCGTCGCTTGCGGCGAACACGCTCAAGGAATTTAGGGTGATAGCACACAAGGCCAAACCCAATAGTTTCGATTTATTCATAGACTCTTATTCTCCAATCGTGAGTTGTATAATCCGGCGGTTTTTGGTTTTTTTAAAACTTTGAGTATCGAATATTTTGGGTTAATTCGCAACCGATTTAACCACGAATATACCGTCTTATTAAACAATATCGGCTAAATTACCTTTCGTTTCCAACCAAACCTTTCGATCCGAGGCCCTTTTTTTCGCCAAGAGTAAATCCAACTGCCCTCGCGTATCGTCGCTCGCTTCAATCGACAACTGCACCAAGCGGCGCGTGTCCGGATTCATAGTCGTTTCCCGCAACTGCGACGGATTCATTTCTCCCAAACCTTTAAAGCGCTGCACAGTAATAGCGCCTTTAATTTTTTCGGCCTTTATCCGGTCGAGCACCCCTTGCCGCTCGGCTTCATCCAAAGCATAAAAGATCCGTTTTCCGGCATCGATACGGTATAGCGGCGGCATGGCGACGAACACATGCCCGGCGGCGACCAAGGCATTGAAATGCTGGTAAAACAAGGCGCAGATTAAGGTCGCAATATGGCTGCCGTCTGAATCGGCATCGGCCAGAATACAGACTTTGCCATAGCGCAGGTTTTGCAAATTGTTCGACCCCGGCTCAATTCCAAGCGCCACCGCAATATCGTGGACTTCTTGTGATGCCATCACTTGGTTGGATTCGACCTCCCAGGTATTCAATATTTTGCCGCGTAACGGCATGATCGCCTGAAATTCGCGCTCGCGCGCCTGCTTGGCGGAGCCGCCCGCCGAATCCCCTTCCACTAAAAATAATTCCGTTCTTGCAATGTCCTGCGCGGAACAGTCGGCGAGCTTTCCAGGTAATGCAGGCCCAGACGTTATTTTTTTGCGAATAATCGCCTTACTGGCTTTTAACCGTTTGTTGGCGCTGGCGATGATGATTTCGGCGATTTTTTCGCCTTCCAGGGGATGCTGGTTCAACCATAAACTAAAGCTGTCTTTGGCGACACCAGAAACAAAGGTTACGCATTCGCGGGAACTCAAGCGTTCTTTGGTTTGACCGGAAAACTGCGGGTCTTCGAGCTTCACCGACAAGATAAAATGACAGTTTTCCCACACATCTTCTGGCGCCACTTTTACCCCGCGCGGCAGCAAATTACGGAACTCGCAGAATTCGCGCATCGCTTCAGTCAAACCTGCACGTAAGCCGTTGACATGCGTACCGCCTTGCACCGTCGGCACGAGGTTCACGTAACTTTCGGTGACCATTTCCGGCGGATTTTCAACCGCCCAGACAATGCCCCATTCAACGGCTTCGTGATTGCCGGCCATATTTCCCATGAACGGCTGTTCAGGATAAAACTCGATATCGCCAACACTGTCCAGCAAATATTCTTTTAAGCCGTTTTCATAATGCCAAACCTGTTCTTCCTCAGGGTTTTCGATCTTCAAACTGATTTTTAAGCCCGGACATAAAACCGCTTTTGCGCGTAAGACATGTTTCAGCTTTATCGCGGAAACTTTGTTCGAATCGAAATATTTTTCGTTCGGCCAAAAAGTAACCGTGGTGCCGGTATTGTTGCGTCCAACGGTACCGGTCTCTTTCAAATTTGACACCTTATCGCCGTCGGCAAAGGCCATGTGGTAGATTTTTCCGTTGCGTTTAACTTCTACCTCCAGCTTGGCGGACAAGGCGTTCACCACCGAAATACCGACGCCGTGCAAACCGCCGGAAAACTGGTAATTCTTATTGGAAAATTTCCCGCCAGAATGCAAATGGGTCATGATAACTTCCACACCTGGAATGTTATGGGTAGGATGGTTATCCACCGGCATCCCGCGTCCGTTGTCCGTCACTTTCACCCCTCCGTCCTTAAACAACACGACCTCAATCGTGTTGGCATGACCGGCAATAGCTTCATCAACGCTGTGATCCACCACCTCCTGCACCAAGTGGTTGGGACGGGTGGTGTCGGTGTACATACCGGGGCGTTTGCGGACAGGTTCCAGTCCGGTTAGGACTTCGATTGCCGAAGCGTTATAATCGTTGCTCATGATTTCTTATTTTGTTCGTTAATCTTTTTGACATTGTAAGCATAATTCAATTTATTTGTTTTAGAATACAGTCAGGATATAAATGGGGGGTGGATCGATAAGAGAATAAGTTGACCGTCTTCGTTATAGGTTTTGCACAGGACTACCAAGAAAGACACGCTTTGCCTTTACGATACGATAACCCGCATTCGTTTCGATGCGAATTACGAAGTAATCTTCCTCTGCGCACTGAACAGAAGCTTCAAGGAGTGTAGGTCTTCCTTCAAATGGAATCTCATTTACCTGCTGAGAACAGTAATCTTCAAAAACAATTCCTTTGAGACTGAAAATGTTGTTCTCCCAATCGTCGGGGTATTTAACATTCAGCACCAAGACATTTTGACTTGGAATTTCTACGGCGGCAATAAGTTCGCAATCATGCCAATGAATATCGTTTAGTCTTTCCATATCAAAAAAAATTAAAAAAATGAACGATTTTGTTAAAATTCCTGTTTTGTTATTTTAACCTAATAAGAACAACGGAATTATTATGTGTTTTAGCGCCAGTATGTCACTTGGAATGGGGGTTGCAGGATTTGCCGCGGCGACCGTTACCTTTTTAGATAAAGAAGAAACGTTTTGGGTACGGGCGGCTAGATCGTACGCAATTTTCCATTTCGCCTTGATGGAGTTGATCCAGTATTTTGCTTATCCGGTCGCCGACCAATGCGGGTATGGGACAAATATGTTACTGAGTGAGCTGTCCCGCTTTCACATCAGCTTGCAAGCTTTCGCCATTATGCCCGCTCTGGCTACATATTCAACTGATAAAACCGCCTTGAAAAAAGCGTTTTTTATCGGTTCAAGCTTGAGTTCTTTTTTTATTCTCTCAACTTTTTTACCTAAATCATGGCAGTTGTTCGGGATTGAACCGAATTTTATCGGCGATTTTTTAGTGTCATGCTTGTATATGGGCAAATACCATATCGGCTACAATATTGTTAGCGCATTTGGCTTGTTGGTGACCCACGGCTCCCTTTTCGGCTTAGCTTTAAGCGGATTTCTTTGGAAAAATAACCAGAAAATGGCCAGCTATCATTGCATCATGTCCATACTTACTTTATTCATGCCGCAATGGCTTTTCGGCGTAAGCACCGGCGAAGCCGCCGCCATCTACTGCTTTTTCTCGATTGTGATAACCGGTAGTTTTATGCCTTTTTTCAAAGAATTTTTTATCGGACAGGATACATCAAACCAGGATGACCCTGTTTTAATCGGTAAATAAATGCAGTTTTTATCCGAAACCGCCCGTGATATGAATAAGCTCTTCGGCAAGCACGTGATGCCTCGATAAATTGTTGATTCCGTTCTCACAGTGAGGGACTCCCGAATCGTACACGGAATCAAGTTGTATAGAGCTCGTTTAAGGGTTTAGTAACAACGCCATAACTCGTTGGAAAAAAGAATACAACGGATTTCTTCACATTCACCTATTTGGTGAGACATTTAAATCCATTTAACCCTTCGACACACTCTGGGCGAACGGGATTTAAATGGCTTAACTGCGTATTTTAGTTTTATAGCCTAAACCGTTCGTACGCCCGGAGCATAAGTGCTGAGCAAGTTGTAGCACATAACACCTTTCGACAGACTCCATTCTAAAGGAGTTAATTCTTCCCAGAGCCGAAAATTTAAGTTTGCTTTTTTTGGATTTTCCGAAATATTACTAAAACATGTTTTCGGATGGTTGGCATTTACTTTTTTCCAAGCGATGTCATGGAAAAAAGTAAGCAGATGACTGCGTTAGCTTTTCTAGTTAAACAACTCAATAAAAACTAACGCTTCCAATGGATATTAATCGATTATTTTGTAGCTAGAACTCGACTCGTCAACACGGTCGCGCAGCTCTTTTCCCGGCTTAAAATGCGGTACATATTTTTTCGACAACTGGACGGACTCGCCCGTTTTAGGATTTCTCCCTACCCTTGGCGGCCTAACGTGCAATGAAAAACTACCGAACCCTCTGATCTCGATTCTTTCGCCAGAAGATAAAGCTTGATTCATTTTTTCAATAATACATTTTACCGCCAATTCAACATCTTTAATCGGCAAATGCGGTTGGTGTTTTGATAGCGCTTCAATTAATTCAGACTTCGTCACATTCTATCCTGCAAAAACGAAAGAACATAATGAGGATTATTAACAAAATAATCCCCAATTGGTAGCTTTATTTTTCTATCTGTTTGAAAATATCGGCAAAAGTCGGCGAACCGGATGGTTGATTAGAAGAATGCTCTTTAATCGTGCTTACTTCTTCATCATGGTCTTTTGCTTTAATTGACAAGGAAATCTGCTTACTTTTCTTGTCTACGCCGATGAATTTGGCTTCTACCGTATCGCCTTCTTTAAGTAGCGTACGGGCATCTTCAACGCGGTCACGTTGAATTTCTGATGCTCGAATGTAACCTTCGACATTGTCAGCCAGTGTTACGACGGCACCTTTCGCATCGACTTCTTTGATTGTGCCATTGATCAGGCTGCCTTTTTCATTAGTCGCCAGAAAATTTTGGAATGGATCTTGTTCGAGTTGTTTAATACCCAAAGAGATTCTTTCACGTTCTGCATCGACGGCTAAAATAACGGTTTCCAGTTCATCCCCTTTCTTGAAATCACGGACGGAGGCTTCGCCGTCTTCAGCCCATGAAATATCGGAGGTGTGTACCAGACCATCTATACCGCCGTCCAAGCCGATAAAGATTCCGAAATCGGTAATCGATTTAATTTTTCCTGAAATTTTATCGCCTTTGTTATGCGTTGCAGCAAACTCATCCCAAGGGTTCGGTTTGCATTGTTTCATGCCTAAAGAGATACGTCGACGGTCTTCGTCGATTTCCAGAACCATGACTTCAACTTCATCGCCCAACTGTACAAGCTTGGATGGGTTAACGTTTTTATTGGTCCAATCCATTTCAGAAACGTGAACAAGACCTTCTACACCTTCTTCAATCTCTACAAAACAACCGTAATCTGTCAAGTTGTTAACTTTTCCGAAAGCTCTGGTTCCAGCCGGATAACGACGGGCAATGTTTTGCCACGGATCTTCACCCATTTGTTTCATGCCTAATGAAACACGATTTTTCTCTTTATCGTATTTCATCACTTTAACTTTAATTTCTTGACCGATCTCAACACACTCGGAAGGATGTCTTACACGACGCCATGCCATATCGGTAATATGGAGCAAACCGTCGATTCCGCCCAAGTCGATAAATGCGCCGTAATCGGTCAGGTTCTTCACCACACCCGTTACAATCGCACCTTCTTCAAGGGTTTTCAGCAACTCTTCTCTTTCTTCGCTGTACTCTTTTTCTACGACAGCACGACGTGAAAGCACAACGTTGTTGCGTTTTTGGTCGATTTTAATGACTTTAAATTCTAAGTCGCGATTTTCAAGGAATGTGGTGTCGCGAATAGGACGAACATCTACCAAAGAACCCGGTAAAAATGCGCGAAGTGCGCCGACTGCAACGGTAAAACCGCCACGGACTTTTCCGTTGATTTGACCGATAATCGTATCTTGTTTTCATAGGCGCTTTCCAATTCCGCCCATGCTTTATTTTTCTTCGCTTTATCACGGGAAAGTAAGGTTGCGCCCAAACCGTCTTCGAACAAATCAAGAGCGACTTCAATTTCATCGCCGACTTTAACTTCCAGTTCACCCTTGTTATTCAGGAATTGCCATTTTGGAATGATGCCTTCCGATTTGGAATGAGTGCTAACAATAACCATATCGTTCTCGATATCAATGACGGTACCCATTAACATCGAACCAGGACTCATTTGTACCTTGTTCAAACTTTCTTCAAGTAATTCAGCAAAGCTTTCGCTCATTTTATCTTCCCAGATTCGCTTATAATGCAACGAACCTTAATCTAATTAAAAAAGGTTAAAAAACACAACTTTGTGAGACTTATTTAAATAGCTCTATATTGTTGTGGGACTAAACTCAGCACCTGATCAATGACATTTTCGATGGTCATTGAGGATGAATCGATAAAAACGGCATCGTCTGCCTGGGCTAAAGGTGCGGTTTTACGCGCCTTATCGCGGCAGTCTCGCTCTTCTATCTCTCTGGTTATCTGTTGAATGTTAACATCAATTCCTTTTTCCATCAACTGTTTATATCTTCTGCTTGCTCTTTCGGCAGCACTGGCTGTCAAAAAAACTTTGATTTCAGCTTCTGGAAATACCACCGTCCCCATATCTCGACCGTCTGCCACCAAACCGGGCGGATTTTTAAAATCCTTTTGTTTTTGAAATAAAATCTGCCTGACTTCAGGAATTGCTGCAATGATAGAGGCAACATTGCCGGTCGATTCCATACCTAACTTAGAAGTTATGTCTACTCCGTTTAATTTAACACTGAGTTCGTCGTTACATTCAAACGACAATTCCATTATCCGGGCTATATTTAGTATTTCATCAACATCGGAAGCGTCGGTATTATTTTCTAGCAAGGCAATTGCCAGTGAACGGTATATAGAACCGCTATCGAGATAATTCCAGCCTAATTTTTTGGCGATTAGCCGACTAACCGTGCCTTTACCTGCACCGCTTGGACCGTCGATTGTCAAAACCGGAACACTCATCATTGGACCTTATTCTCTTCGCAAACTAACGCTAACCCCAAATGTTTTGCGATATCCTTAAATTCAGGAAATGACGTATTAACATTCGCGCAATCTAAAATAGTAATCGGTGCGTTGGCGCGAAGTCCGGCAATCGAAAACGCCATCGCTATGCGATGATCGCCGTGCGACTCGACAGTACCTCCGCCGATCACACCCCCGCCGTTGATAATCATCCCGTCGGGGGTTGGCGTTGCATCGACGCCTAAAAGTATTAAGCCATCAGCCATAACTTGAATACGATCCGATTCTTTCACCCGCAACTCTTCAGCGCCGGTCAGTCGAGTTTTGCCCTCCGCGCAAGCCGCTGCAACAAACAATACCGGAAATTCATCAATGGCCAGCGGCACGAGTTCTTCAGGAATATCGATACCTTTTAAGGGTTTAGAAACGACATGCAGATCGGCAACCGGCTCGCCGCCGACTTCACGCTCGTTCAAAATTTCGATACTCGCGCCCATTAGCCGCAAAATTGAAATGATACCGGTTCGGGTCGGATTAATTCCGACGTGTTTCAACATGAGATCGGAACCTTCTGCAATACTGGCGCCTACGAGGAAAAATGCTGCCGATGAAATATCGCTCGGCACATCGATTTCTGTCGCAGTCAGTTTTCCTTCCGCTGAAATAGTGGCTTTATTGCCGTTACGCTTAACGGGATACTTAAAGCCGGAAAGCATGCGTTCGGTATGATCGCGAGTCGGCGCCGGTTCTATCACGCTCGTTTCGCCTTGCGCATACATTCCTGCAAGCAATAAACAGGATTTAACTTGTGCGCTCGCCATGGGCATTGTGTAGGCGATGCTTTTTAATTGCCCCGCCTGTCCGGTGATTTCCAACGGCGCGGTCCCTTTTTCAGTGGTCTTAATTTGCGCACCCATCGCCGCTAGCGGTTCAGTGACCCGTTTCATCGGACGACCCGATAGGGATTTGTCGCCCGTTAGGACACTATTAAACGGTTGACCCGCCAATAAGCCGCTAAGCAAGCGCATTGACGTTCCTGAATTACCCAAATACAGCGGTCTGTTGGGTGCCTTAAGACCGTGCTTACCAACGCCGTGTATGGTAACGCAACCGTTTAAAGGTCCCTCGATGTTTACACCCATATCCCTGAATGCTTGCAACGTCGCTAAAGCGTCTTCCGCCTCTAAAAATCCTGTTACGTGCGTTACGCCTTCAGCTAATGAACCCAGCATAATCGAACGGTGCGACATAGACTTGTCGCCGGGAACGCGCGTCTCGCCTTTGAGTTGTCCGCCGGGTTGTACTTTAAATGTGATTGTTGTCATAGTTAATTTTCAAATAGATCGAGAAAGCGTTGCCGCGATTGGCGTGCATAATTAAAAGTATCCAAAAGCTGTTGTTTATTATCATTTTTAAGAGATTTCTGAATATTATTTAATTCGTCTTGCAATTGTTCGATTAAAGGAATAATTTCATCTTTATTCGCTAAACAAATATCCAGCCACATCGTGGGGTCGCTCGATGCGATGCGTGTAAAATCTTTAAAACCGCTTGCTGCATATTTGAAAATCTCCGTTTTTTCGTCTTTACGCCCCAACATGTTGACCAATGCAAACGCTAATACGTGAGGCAAATGACTGGTTGCTGCAAAAACGGCGTCGTGATGCTCGGATGACATGATAGAAACTTGAGCGCCAAGACGCTCCCAAAAGAGTGTAACTTTCTGTAAGAGCTCAGAATTGGTGTCTTCTTCCGGCGTGATGATCAAACGCTTATTAACAAATAAATCGGCAAGCGATGCTTCAATACCGCTCTGTTCCGCCCCCGCAATCGGATGCGCCGGTATAAAATTTTCCGGTAATTTACCGAAAACCCGCTTCGCCGCATTGATAACATTTGCTTTAGTGCTGCCCACATCGGTGTAGATAGTCTCGTTATTCCAAATCGGTTTAAGCATTTCAAATATAAAGTCTATCGAACCGACCGGCGTAGCGATGACAACTAAATTAGCCTCAGCAACAGCGGGAGCAATATCGGAATAAAAATCGTCTATAACCTTTAATTCCTTACCTTTTATTAAGTTGCGAACATCTTCAGGCCGCCCGTAACCCACGATTTCGTTACACAAATCACGCTGTCTCGCCGCCCTGGCAATCGACCCTCCGATCAGCCCAGGGCCGATGATGCAAAGCTTATTAAACATTAGCCAGCGTTTTTTCCAAGGCTTTGAGGAAAAATTGATTTTCCGCCTGCGTTCCGATGCTGATGCGCAGATGATTAGGCATACCGTAATTAGCAATCGGTCTAACAATGACTCCTAAACGTAACAAGGCTTCGTAAACGGGTTGACCGGGACGTTTTAAATCAACGGCAATAAAATTTCCTGCTGAGGGTATCCATTCCAATCCCAAACTTTCAAATCCCGCTGTTAAATCCGACATGCCTTGATTATTGACCGCTATCGTTTGCTGCAAATATTCGTCATCGGACAACGCGGCTTCCGCCGCTGCTAAAGCTAATGAATTGTTGTTGAACGGCTGCCGAACGCGATTCAAAATATCGGCAATTTCGGGACTCGATAAGCTGTAGCCCATCCTCAAACCGGCCAAACCATAAGCTTTTGAAAAAGTGCGGGTAATGATTAAATTTGGATGTATCTTTAACCAATCCAGCGAGTTAATTTCTGCCTGACTGCCAACAAACTCGAAATAAGCTTCATCCAACAGACACAAACAATGACTGGGCAGACCCGCGATGAATTTGTCCAAATCGGTTTGTCGTAGCAATGTACCGGTCGGATTATTGGGGTTAGCTATAAAAACAACTCGCGTTTTAGCGGTTATCCACGCAGCCATCGCTTCTAAATCATTGCCGTAATTTAATGCAGGAACAACGATAGGCGTTGCGCCAACGGCCTGCGTGACAATTGGATAGACTGCAAATGCATGTTCCGAAAATATCGCTTCCAGACCGGGCGCCAAGAATGCTCTGGCGACTAATTCAAGAAGTTCGTTCGAGCCATTTCCCAGTGTTATTTGATCGGTATGAAGCGAATATTTTTTTGCCAGCGCCGATTTCAAATTAAATCCGTTGCCGTCCGGATACAACGTCAACAGGGGCAAAGCCGACTGAATGGCTGCCAGCGCTTTTTTTCCAGGACCTAAGGGGTTTTCATTCGAAGCTAACTTGATAATATTCGAAATGCCAAGTTCACGCTCCAATTCCTCTATGGGCTTACCGGGAACATAAGGCACGAGCTGTCGAACACAATCTAATGCCAGACTAGAGACGCTATCTGTAGTATTCATGAATGGTTAATCTAATAAAACGGGAGTAGACCGGTAAACTAAGGTTTCAAAGAACGGCTCGAGGATAAGAGCCCAGTAATTTCAACATACTGACATGGTCTCTTAAAATCGTTAAGGCTTCGGCCACTTTTTTATCTTCATGATGCCCTTCAATATCGATAAAAAAGACATATTCCCATAAACCTTGCCGGGACGGTCGAGATTCGATATGTAACAAACCGATGTCGAGCCTAGCAAACGGCTCTAAAACCTTATGTAATGCACCCGGTTGGTTCCCTGTAGAAATGACCAAGGACGTTTTATCGTTTCCGGTGGAAGTCGAGGTTTGCTTTCCTATAATGATAAAGCGCGTGGTATTGTTCGATTCGTCTTCAATATTTTTTTCTAGTACATTGAGTTGATGCAACTCTGCGGCAGGTCTGCCCGCAATGGCGGCCGAATTAGGGGTCATGGACGCTAACCTAGCTGCTTCCGAATTACTACTGACAGCCGTTTGTTTTGCATTGGGGAAATTTTTATCCAGCCACTGACGGCATTGAGCCAAGGATTGTTGATGAGAGAAAATCTCGACAATTTTCGATTTGTCCTCATCAATTGCCATCAGATTTTGGTGAATCTGGATCTCTACCTCGCCGCAAATGTGAAGAGGAGAAACCAAAAAGCGATCGAAAGTATAACTAATGACGCCTTCGGTAGAGTTTTCTACAGGAACCACACCGAATTGACAACCGCCGTTTTCGACCGTTGAAAAAATATCGTTGATTGTCGATTCGGGTACCGCTTTAACAGCATTGCCGAAATGCTTAAGTACGGCTTGCTGTGTAAACGTGCCTTCCGGCCCTAAATAAGCGACATCCAATGGCTTTTCCAATGCCAAACACGACGACATGAGCTCCCGAAAGAATCGGACCGCGGTTTGATCGGGTAACGGGCCAGGATTGAGCTCCTTAATTCGTCTTAGAACCATCGATTCACGGTCCGGACGATAAAAACTGCCTTGTTCGCCTAAAGCGATTTTCGTTTTCGCGACATCCATCGCACACGTCGCGCGTAGATTGATCAGCTCGAGAATTTGCTGATCGATCCGGTCTATTTTTTCCCTCAATTCGCTAAGCGGTTTAATAGATGCCATGAAAAGCTCGTATTCGTTCTAATAGGCTTGCAGTTTAGTGCGAACGCTCGAATTCCTTGATGAACTCGCATAACGCATCTATGCCGGATTCCGGCATGGCGTTATAGATACTGGCGCGCATACCGCCTACTGAACGATGGCCTTTCAGCTCAAACAAGCCGTTGGCTTCTGCCGCAGCAAGGAAAGGTTTATCCAGTGCTTCATCGGCAAGAATAAAAGGTACATTCATCCGGGATCTGACTGTTTTTTCCACCGGATTTCTGTACAAAGAGGATTGATCGATCACGTTATAAAGCTTTTCGGCTTTATTAATGTTGCGTTTTTCTATCGCAGCAACGCCGCCCTGCTCTTTCAACCACTTTAAGACCAAACCCACCAGATACCAGTTGTAAGTTGCCGGGGTATTCAACATAGAGCCGTTTTTGACTTGTTGAGCATAATCGAAAACAGGCGGAATGCCTTTAGCTGCATGTCCCACCAAATCCTCACGCACAATAACCACAGTCACCCCGGCAGGCCCCATATTTTTCTGAGTCCCTGCGTAAATGAGTCCGAACTGGCTAACATCGAATTCACGCGACAGAATATTCGACGACATATCGGAAACTAAAGTTAAGCCTTTGCTATCCGGTATCGTCTGAAACTCCACGCCGTGAATGGTTTCGTTCGATGTATAGTGTAAGTAGGCGGCATCAGTATCTATCGCCCACGAAGATAGATCGGGAATGCTGGTAAATTTACCGGATTCACCGCTAGCGCTGACAACGACTTCGCAGACGGCTTTAGCATCCTGTATTGCTTTTTCAGACCATGCGCCGGTATTGACATAACACGCTTTGGTCTTGCCGTTAAGTATATTTTGAGGAATCAGGGAAAACTGAGCCGATGCACCGCCTTGTAAAAACAGCACCTTATAATTGGACGGAATAGCCATTAATGCCCGCAAGTCGGCTTCGAGTTCTTCCGCAATTAATGAGAAAAACTTTCCGCGATGGCTCATTTCCATAACCGACATACCGCTGTCGCGCCATTCCAGCAATTCTGCCTGCGCCTGTTTTAAGACGGATTCAGGAAACGCCGACGGTCCTGCACTAAAATTATAAACCCTGCTCATGTATTACTCTGCTCCTGAATCGTTTTCGTCTTTTGTTAAATTTTGTTCTTCGTCTTGAAGGGTTTCATCTTCATTGGCATCGTCTCCTGCAAGTCCTTCGATACGATCAACGCCGATCACTTTTTCGCCCTTATCCAATCGAATAATTCGAACGCCTTGTGTATTGCGACCAACCACCGAGATACCGTCAACCGGTGTTCGTACCAAAATACCGCCGTCGGTAATTAACATAATTTCATCAAGCTCTTTAACCAACACAGCACCTACTAAAGCGCCATTGCGTTCGGAAGTCTGAATGCCGATCATCCCTTGGCCGCCGCGTTTGTGGAGGGTAAATTCTTCCAAACGTGTTCGTTTACCGTAGCCGTTTTCGGTTATCGTCAGTACGGTGCCTTCTGAAGCGATGATGAGTGAAATCACTTTTTGATCTTCTTGGAGCCGCATTCCGCGAACGCCGGATGCTGTTCTACCCATCGACCGGACATCGGCTTCATTAAAGCAATTCGCTTTTCCTGAACTTGCAAATAACAGCACATTTTGCTGTCCGTCCGTTACCGCAACGCCGACTAAGGTATCGTTTTCCCGTAAGTCGATGGCGATTTTACCGCTGGCACGTTGGCGCTCGAATTCATTCAAGGGCGTTTTCTTGACTGTCCCTGAGGAGGTCGCCATAAAAATAAATTTGTTATCGCTGAATTCCTTGATCGGGAGAATGGCGTTGATTTTTTCGCCTTCTTCCATCGGAATCAGATTCACGAACGGCTTCCCTCTGGATGCCCGGCTCGCGATCGGCAATTGATACACTTTAAGCCAATACACTTTACCGAGCGACGAGAAACATAAAATAGTGTCGTGGGTGTTGGCTACGATGAGCTTATCGACGTAATCTTCCTCTTTGGTCGCTGTCGCCGATTTTCCGCGCCCGCCTCGACGTTGCGCTTTATAATCGCTTAACGGCTGCGCTTTTACATAACCTTCATGCGATTTGGTTACAACCATATCCTCTTCGGTGATTAAATCGCCGTCGGACAAATCCAGTTGCGTATGAATTATTTCGGTTCGTCTTTTATCGCCGTAGGTATCCCGAATTTCCGTGAGCTCTTCCCGGATAATTTCCATTAAGCGTTCATCGTTGGAAAGAATATAGAGATATTCGTCAATCAACTCGAGTAACTCTTTGTACTCGTTAATGATTTTCTCTTGCTCCAACCCGGTCAAACTATGCAAACGTAGATCGAGAATCGCTTGCGCCTGCACTTCAGAAAGCCGGTATAAGCCGCCGGACATACCGAAGCCCGCCGCGAGATCTTCCGGTCTGGACCGGTCGGCATTAGCCCGTTCAAGCAACGATGCTACTAAACCGCTACTCCAACTTCTCGCCAGCAAACCATCTTTCGCTTCGGCGCGATTGGGAGACGATTTAATCAATTCGATCATCTCATCGATATTCGCCAAGGCTACCGCAAGACCTTCCAAGATATGCGCCCGTTCTCGCGCTTTCTTTAAATTGAAGACGGTTCTACGTGTGACGATTTCCCGCCGGTGATCGATAAACGCATGAAGTATTTCTATAAGACTTAAGCAATACGGGCGTCCGTCCATTAACGCGACCATATTGATACCGAAAACCACTTCGAATTGAGTTTGTTTGTAAAGATTGTTCAGCACGACTTCCGCCATTTCTCCACGGCGCAGTTCGACCACTAGCCGCATACCGTCTTTGTCGGATTCATCCCTAATAGCGGAAATGCCCTCGATCCGGCCTTCCTTTACCAGTTCGGCAATTTTAATCTGCAAAACAGCTTTGTTAACTTGGTAAGGCAGTTCCGTAACGATAATAGCTTGCCGGCTGCTATCCCCGATGTCTTCAAAATGACAACGTGCGCGGAGATAAATTTTGCCTCGGCCTGTGGTATAGGCGCTGTATATACCGGAAGCTCCGTTGATAAAACCGGCGGTCGGAAAATCAGGTCCCGGCACATGCATCATCAAATCTTGTACGGTCGCATCCGAATGATCGATCAAATGCAAACACGCATTGATGACTTCGGTTAAGTTATGCGGCGGAATGTTCGTCGCCATTCCCACGGCAATACCGGACGAGCCGTTAATCAACAACGTCGGCACTTTGGTTGGCAATACGACCGGTTCGGACTCGGATTCGTCGTAGTTGGGCGTAAAATCGACGGTTTCCTTATCGAGATCGGCGAGCATTTCGTGAGAAATCTTAGCAAGCCTGGCTTCGGTATAACGCATAGCCGCAGGCGGATCGCCATCGACAGAACCGTAATTGCCTTGACCGTCAATCAATACATAGCGCATTGAAAACGGCTGCGCCATCCGCACCATCGTGTCGTAGATCGCGCTGTCGCCGTGAGGATGGTATTTACCCATGACATCACCGACTATACGCGCGGATTTTTTGTACGGCTTATTCCAATCGTTTCCCGCTTCGTTCATCGCATAAAGCACACGACGATGCACGGGTTTCAGCCCATCCCTAACATCGGGAAGCGCTCTACCGACGATGACGCTCATCGAATAAGCCAGATATGACTGCTTCATCTCGTCTTCGAGATTAACAGGTATGATTTCTTTCGCGAAGTTTGACATTAATCCTTATTATTAGGTGTACCGGAATACGGGCTTTATTATTGTTTGCTATCTTGAAAATAAGATAACAGTCCTCGTTAATTTAAAATGTACGCCCTTTTCGTATATTCGATTAATTAGCAATTGTAACAAATTGTAGGCTTTACGTCGAAAACGTTATTTTACCTTGAAAAAATTTATTACTTTTAAAACACCAGCAAATCGCAAAATCAAGCCGGTGTTAATTTAGAGACTATTTGCGGATGGTCGATCAGCGATTGGCACGCTATAAATCCTATCATGTGATTTTTAAAAGCAAAATGATATGACATGATGGTTTCAGGAATTTCCGGCGGTTCTTTGTATTCCACAAGCACGAATCCGGTTAAATGGTTGTGCGCAAAATCGATTAAGCCTTCCCGGCTAGCAATAACCTGTATCGGCTGAGTTAAACGTCCTGCAAAATGAAATTGACCGTGGTATTTACTTCCAAAAAACGCGACGGCGCGATTTTCACTCATTAACCCGGCAATTTTTTGAGCGGGCGGCGCTGTATCGTACCGGAAACCCTGGATTTGAAAGTAACCGCCTGCGATTAAAAGCGCTGAAGCTATACCGGCAACACAGATATTACGCACGAATTCTTCGGCAGATGCGACTTTTTTTATTCCTAAAAAACCGCAATCAATACCAATGCCAGACCCCAGAAAGACGACAATGAATTTAACTCTACCTTCCAAGAATAAAGCGTATTCAGCCACGTCAAACAGCTTAAAATTAGCCCGAGCAGGCCGTAAATGAGAATCACACCGATGAGAGAACGCCGCCCATTTACTTCAGAGTTCTGGGTTAATGCCCATGCAAGGAGCAATGCTACCGCGGGTAATAACGGCAGCAAATAATGGATTCGCTTTCCACTGACCAGCGAAAAGGCGACGAATACCGGAAGCGCCCACAGCATACAAAAGCGGCATCCGAAATCGTCTTTTTTGAGTTTAGCTAAGCCTGTCCAAAAAGGTTTAATTAATATCCACGGCAGCAAAATGATAGGTAAAAGCTCAAAATACCACCACCAAGGCAGCTTATGGGCGAACGAATCGACGATCCGACCGCTTGTTTGTCCGAGAAAAATCGCTTTTCGATAGGCTTCCCCACCCGCAAACCCGGCTGGAATCGCCCAACTTAAGGCTAGCGCAGCTCCAATGATTATCGCTAGTAACAAAGCAAGATACCATTGCTTTCGATTAAATCCGATTGGAAGCGGCTTCAACAACCAAGGCGCCGACAAGGCTAAAGGCAAAATATGCAAGAGAATGACAGGTCCTTTTGTCAGTAAGCCGCCGCCTATTGCAAAGCCGAGCAATAAAGACCGTTTAAAAGAGACGCCCTTCCGCGCCATTATCGATAACGCGTAGATGCCAAGCAACGCAAAGAAACTCAACATGATGTCGAACATCGTTAAGGTTCCGTAGATCATCCAAAAAAAAGAACCTAACAAGATATAAGGCGATAACGCTGCGATGTCTCTTCTCTCCGGCCAAAGCATTCCTGCCACTGCCGCCGAAAGATAAAGCGATGCAAGTGAAAACATAGGCGCAATGACACGTAGCGACCAGTCGTTCACCCCCAAAAGCCACCAGCTCAATTGCATTAACCAGAATAATAACGGCGGCTTATGACTGTAGGTTTCGCCATTTAGATACGGCACGAGAAAATCATTCCGGCACCACATTTCCCACGCCACTGCGGCGTAGCGGGTTTCATCTATGGGAAACAAAGGCCGTATGAACAGACTAACAAAAGTCAGTGCAGCCCATAGCAGCGCTAAAAAAAGCCGATGAGGGATCCGTGACAACATCTAAAATCGCGGATTATTCGGGTTTTAGATTTTTGCGTTCGTACGCAACAAAGTACAAATTTCGTAAATAAACAAATAAACCGGTCGCTTGCCCCAAAATAATGACCGGGTCTTTGATATGAATTGCGTAGGCAAGCAAAGTGGCGCCGCCGGCAATGCTGAAATACCAAAAAGCAACGGGAATAATGCTTTTTTTCTGGCGCTCGCTAGAAATCCATTGCACGATAAAACGCGCTGAAAATAGGCCTTGCCCTAAAAATCCGATAGCCAGCCAAATTGTTTTTTCGTCAAACACCACGTTGTAATTCCTCTGTTTTCGGTAGTTTCGCCCGCCTAATTAACCACATTACACCCATTAAATCGGTAATACCCGCCCATAAACGGTCTAACGTACCGTATTTCGAGTAACCTTGCGTTCTCGGTCTATGATTGACCGGCTCCGAAACCACTTTACCGCCCGCTCTGATGATTAAAGCAGGTAAGAACCGGTGCATATGATCGAAGTAAGGCAGATCTAAATAGTTATCTCTGAAAAAAACTTTCAGCCCGCACCCAGTATCGGGCGTGTTGTCGCCTAGCAATGTCGACCTAACAGCATTGGCAAATTTTGAAGAAAAGAGTTTCCAAGCCGAATCGTGCCGTTTATTCCGCCACCCTGCCACCATCCATAAACTTTTGTCGTCTTGATTCAGCTCCATCAACTTATGATAAAGCCGAGGAATATCAGCCGGATCGTTTTGTCCGTCGCCGTCCAAAGTCGCTATACAGGGGTACTTTGCCGCTTTTATACCGCTACGGACAGCCGTACTTTGTCCGCAACTATATTCATGCCGAATGACTTTTAACGTTCCGACACGCTTAAGCGCTTGAGATAATACGTCGGCTGTCCGGTCGCTGCTGCCGTCATCGACATAAATAATCTCGTGAGCTTCCGCCCCTTTCATGGCAGTGACGATTTCTTCAATTAATGGATCGATATTTTCAGCTTCGTTGTGGACAGGAACTACGATTGAAACTTGCACAAACCCTCGCTAAATATGCTTTGATTAAGCTAGCTTATAGAAAAAGTCGGCAGTATAACATTTCTTATCCATGTAAAACACGAACAGAGCCAAGACGCTCGATTACACCCAGAAAAAATCCTATTGAAAATTCTGTTTAAGCACCGAAAAACCGTATAGATTTTGGTTAGGCATGGAAGCCGACACACCTTATTGGTTCGGCCTTTTAAAGTCTGAATCGTTCGTGCTGAGCGAGTCGAAGCACAGACCGCCTTTCGACAGGCTCAAGACGAACGGAAGTTAATATTTCATAGGGCCGAATCTATAGCATGGCGTGTACTAGGGGAACGGTTAGATTTGCTGGGCAATATGGATTCTTCAAACGTTATATTGCTGCACCAGCGTTAAGCAAAAAACCTACGCAGCTAACCGCTATGTTCAATACGGCCAATACATCCCTCGCCATTATGCCTAAGGCTGTTCACCACCGTACTGACAGGCCAAGCGTCCATTTCTTCGGCGGGGTATTGGTTAAGCAAGGTTTGCAAGCCCTGTTTGTTAGTGTTGGCAGAATCCAGCCATGTATCCCAATGTTCCGGAGATAAAATCACAGGCATCCGGTCATGGATGGGTTGCATCAGTTCGTTGCCTACTGTCACGATGATGGTACAGGATTCAATCTCGCTACCATCCCTGCCCTGCCAGTGTTCCCATAACCCCGCCAAGGCCATCGGTTCTTGATTTTTCAGGCTGATGTACCACGGTTGTTTGATTTTACTATTGGCGATTTCCTGCCATTCAAAAAAGCCATTGGCGGGTATCAAACAGCGTCGGTGTTGAAAGGCAGAGCGGAACGCAGGCTTTTCCGCCACCGTTTCTGACCTTGCATTGATCGTACTGTAACCGGTATTGATTTCTTTCGCCCATGAAGGAATCAAGCCCCATTTTGCCATTGCAAATAAGCGATGGCCTTGCTCATTTCGGATAATCGGGATTGCTTGCGATGGCGCAATGTTATAGCTCGGCGACAATTCCAGCAGGTTTTCGGTCTGGAACTTCTTAGCTAGCGCTATCGGATCGGTGTAAAGAGCAAATCGTCCGCACATAAACTTTAAATCTCGCTAAATCATCGACTTTGGATAAGAGGTAAAATAATAAGAACAAATACAAAACATATTGGTTTATAGTATAGCTCTTATCGTACACCGCTGGACTGTAATATGTCGCATTACATCACCCCCTTATTCAATACTTCACTTAAGATACCTTTGTTCAGTTCCAGCGTTGCCGCTGGCTTTGCATCCCCCGCCGACGACCATCTGGAAGCCGAATTGGACTTAAACGAATACCTTATCGCCCACCCTTCCGAAACGTTTTTTGTCAGGGCAAAAGGCGATTCCATGCAACAAGCCGGGATATTCGACAAAGACTTATTGATTGTAGACCGTTCTTTAACACCCAAGGATAACGATATTGTGATTGCGGCAGTGGCAGGCCAATTGACGGTAAAACGCCTGGTCGTCAAGCTGGGCAAGCCGTGGCTTTATCCGGCGAATCCCAACTATAAGCCGATTCCGATCAAGGAAGGCTCGGAACTGCATGTGTGGGGCGTAGTGGTTCATGCTATTCATAAGGTCAGCAATCTTTCGTGAATCGCTATGATTGCTTTGGTCGATTGCAACAATTTTTATGTGTCTTGCGAGCGCGTGTTCCAGCCGTCGCTGGAAGGCAAGCCGGTCGGTATCCTCAGCAATAACGACGGCTGTATTATTGCCCGTAGCGAGGAAATTAAAAAATTAGGCGTGGCAATGGGTACGCCTTATTTCAAGATTCCCGACCTCATCAAACAACATAATATCAAAATATTATCTTCAAACTATGCGCTGTATGGCGATATGTCCCGACGTGTGATGCAAGTCTTGGGCAGGTTTACCCCAACAATGGAAGTCTATTCGATTGACGAATGCTTTCTGGATTTATCCGGCTTTTCCCAAGACTTGACTACTTACAGCAACACAATAGCCAAGACGGTAAAGCAAGGCACGGGCATTCCGGTATCCATCGGCATTGCGCCGACGAAGACACTGGCAAAGCTGGCGAATAAATTGGCAAAGAAAGGCATTGCCGGTAACGGTTCGGTGTTGGTTTGGAATACCCTTGCCGAACCGGATAAGCTACTGGCAACCCTTCCGGTTAAGGAACTGTGGGGCATATCATCGGGCTTGGGTAAACGCTTAAACCGGATAAGGATTGATAACGTCCTGGCGCTTAAACAAGCCAATATCCAATTAATCCGCAAACAATTCGGTGTAGTGCTTGAACGGATGGTAAGGGAGCTGAACGAAATCCCCTGTATTCCGCTGGAAATGATCGCGCCTAAGCGCAAACAAATCCTGACTTCCCGCAGCTTCGGCACACGCTTAAGCACCTTGCCTGAATTACGGGCGGCGGTGTCGGTGTTTGCCACCCGCAGCGCGGAAAAGCTACGCTCGCAAAACCTGTGTACCCAAACCTTATGCGTATTCATCCATACCAGCCCGTTCGCGCTCGACAAGCCGTCTTACAACAACGCCATCACGATAAGCCTTGACCAGCCCACCCAAGATACGGGCTTACTGATCCGCACTGCTTTGGCAGGACTTGAGCGGATATACAGGCCAGGATATGAGTACCAACGGGCGGGAATATTACTCCCCGACCTGATGCCGAATGGGATGCAACAGCTTTCGCTGTTTCAGGATGATTCAAACGATAACCCAAAATCCGAACGCCTAATGACGGTGCTGGATGCCATCAACCACGCCCACGGCAGGCATTCCATCCGCTATGCCAGCCAAGGCTTAAGTGCGAGGTGGCAGATGCGGCAACAGTTGAAGTCACCTGCTTATACGACACGGTGGGAGTGTTTGCCGATTGTTACTATTAATTAGACTAACAGAAATTTTAGTCTTTATTTTAAGAAAAATGGATTGAGTATACTGTGTCTCCAAATAACTATTTAAGCCCAAGCTTCCCCCAAAGCCTGCGCCTGAAGCAAGACTAATTCAACAGCAGACTCTTGCTGATCCGGCGGATATTTATATTTTCGCAAAATCCGCTTCACCATCAACCGTAATTTTGCGCGCACGCTTTCCCGCGCCGACCAGCTGTTTCGGGTCAGTTTGTTACAAGATATTGGCACGCAGGGCTGTTATGTAGTCATCAGCACAACCGTTGCTTTTTGCTTGGTCAAGGATGGACAGTGCGCCTGCGCTATCCCCGGCTTTCCACCTTGCTTTAGCTTCATCGGTGTAGAACACGGCATTTTTGCTGCCCGCATTGATGGCTTGCAGGCGTATTTCGGTGGCTTGTTGTGGGTCGCTTTCTTGCAAAATACTGGCACGCAGGGAAGTTATGTAGTCATCAGCACAACCGTTGCTTTTTGCTTGGTCAAGGATGGACAGTGCGCCTGCGCTATCCCCGGCTTCCCACCTTGCCTTGGCTTCATCGGTGTAGAACGCGGCATTTTTGCTGCCCGCATTGATGGCTTGCAGGCGTATTTCGGTGGCTTGTTGTGGGTCGCTTTCTTGCAAAATACTGGCACGCAGGGAAGTTATGTAGTCATCAGCACAACCGTTGCTTTTGCTTGGTCAAGGATGGACAGTGCGCCTGCGCTATCCCCGGCTTCCCACCTTGCCTTGGCTTCATCGGTGTAGAACGCGGCATTTTTGCTGCCCGCATTGATGGCTTGCAGGCGTATTTCGGTGGCTTGTTTCGGGTCGCTTTCTTGCAAAATACTGGCACGCAGGGAAGTTATGTAGTCATCAGCACAACCGTTGCTTTTTGCTTGGTCAAGGATGGACAGTGCGCCTGCGCTATCCCCGGCTTCCCACCTTGCCTTGGCTTCATCGGTGTAGAACGCGGCATTTTTGCTGCCCGCATTGATGGCTTGCAGGCGTATTTCGGTGGCTTGTTTCGGGTCGCTTTCTTGCAAAATACTGGCACGCAGGGAAGTTATGTAGTCGTTAGCACAACCGTTGTTTGTTGCCTGATCAAGGATGGACAGTGCGCCTGCGCTATCCCCGGCTTCCCACCTTGCTTTAGCTTCATCGGTGTAGAACACGGCATTTTTGCTGCCCGCATTGATGGCTTGCAGGCGTATTTCGGTGGCTTGTTTCGGGTCGCTTTCTTGCAAAATACTGGCACGCAGGGAAGTTATGTAGTCATCAGCACAACCGTTGCTTTTTGCTTGGTCAAGGATGGACAGTGCGCCTGCGCTATCCCCGGCTTCCCACCTTGCCTTGGCTTCATCGGTGTAGAACGCGGCATTTTTGCTGCCCGCATTGATGGCTTGCAGGCGTATTACTGAGGCTGTTGGGGAATCACCTAAAAGATCACAACAATCCGACTGAATGGCACGCACATGGTCATCAATTGCATTAGGGTGCTCTTGTGCCAGCGTCACCAAGCGTTTTAGAAAATCTTCAGCTCCTGCCCTCCCATGATTCAATAAGGCTTTACCCAAATTAGCCCAGTATTGAGGGAAACGGGGATTCAGACGGCAAGCATTTTCAAAACAAGCTAATGCCTTACTACTTTTCCCACCCTCTTCTTTAACCCAACATTCACCTAAAAAACGCTGAACTTTATGGTCATCGGGATTCAATATGGCCGCATATTCTAGGGCTGCACGTGATTTTGCAATGGGTGCACGGGTTTTATGAAGGTGCTCATACAACTGTTTAATACGCTGCTGCGCCCAGTCTTTGTTGCCCGTGAGTAATTCAACCGCAATCATTTGGATACGCTCAGCAGCGCCCGCAGCAATCAAGTGATGAAAAGCTTCCAAAGCTCGGTTTATATTAAGGTTGGTCATACGCTTACTGCTACTCAGCTGCTGTAACCAGCAATTGGCAATGGAATGATGCAAAACGCAGGCCTGTTGTTTTTTCGATGCGCTAGTGCCTTCTGCAAAATCACTGCTATCGTCTTCCTCCTGTATCGCGTAGCTCAACTGACGGGTTCGTAACCAACCAGTAATAAAGCTGTGTAAATAATATTCGGAATGCCCTGCGTTAACTGACAACAAACAACGTCGATCCAAACCTTCCCATGCGTCGGTTATGCTTAATTGCTGTTCTAAGGTGTCGATATGATCGTGCGGTATAGCACTACGATACAAGGCCAAGGCTCTTAAAAGCGTTTGCTCAGCATCATTTAAAACATTGGAATAAAGATCGCCCATAAGGCAGTTTTCAATGCCTTCATCAAGATGTTCTCGGTATCGCTGCAAGACCAGGAGTGGCGTTTCATTTAGCCCACTGGCAACTTCAATGAGTAATTGCGTTGCTAATGGATGGGCTTTGCCACCATGACCACCCCCTAACCAGCCATAAATACGCTTCATTTCATCGCCACTATATTGCCATGGCGTTGGTGCGTGTTGTGGTGTTGCGGCGTTTAACCATTCCTGAAGGCTGGCTTTGTCCAAACCTGGCACTTCACATTCATTGGCTATGCCACCCAATAAGTTTTTCAAAGGTCGTTCGCGTAACTCCAATAGCCAATGCCAGTGCTTGCCTAATGCTCGATGTAAACCCAATAACAACACACCAACGTCAGATTGGCGAAATCCGTTAGCGTTTAACAAATGATGGGCGTTTTCAATCCATATCCATGCAGGACGTGGATTGTTGTAGCGACGTTTGATTTCGGCGGCAATAGTCGCAATATCACCTTGTGGAGCTTTAGGGAATTCTGAAGTGTCGCCTAACAAGGTGGCGATTTGACGGAATAACTGGTCTGCCGTTGTATGGTGATCCACTGAAAAACGGTGCAATTCTTTCCCTAACAAAGGCTGATGCTGCCCTAATGCCTCAATAAGCTTTGATTTGCCATTACCACGCATCCCATAGACCAACAGAACAGGTTGTTGATTGAGCTTGGTTAAAGCTTCTTTCAGTAATTGTTCGCGACCATAGAGCTTAAACTCACGTTTAGTTGGCAGTGATGTTATCGAAGGTGTGGATATGGAAGCTGGTTGTACAGTTGGCTTTAGTTTCAAGGCAGGCAAGTTAAACGTCCATTGACCTTTAGGTGCACGTACTGCAAGAGTGGCGACTTTCCAGCTTGCTTCGCCTTGTTTGTACTCATGTAAATCTGCTGTGCCACTACCTGTAGATAAATTGAGCTGAACGAGATTGATACCAAATTCATTACTTTGTTCCGCCCCTAAAGCCCCCGCAGCAATCGTAATATGGCTTTGCCCATCCTCAAGCCACTGGTTGTGGCTATGACCGTGTAGCCAAAAATGAAAATCAGTAGAAATACGTGGCGTGGCAATTTCACGGTCAGCTAAATTAAACCAATCGACAGGATGATGAATCAAGCCTATACGGACATCGGCAGATTGAATGAGAGGCTTCGCGTTATTAAATTGCCACTGCGCAGCCAACCAGATGGTGCGATCATCTTCCGGCCCAGCACAAGTCCAAGCGGAATTAAATCCTGCGATACCGACTATTAAACCATCAATGTCAACCAACTGTGCATAGCAATGTCGTCCATCTGAATCAGACTGATGAGGCAGATAGTCTTTGAGGAATTGGGCATATTCATCAAGCCGCTTAATGGCATCTTTGAACTCAGTTGATCGTTTCTCAAAACGCTGATTGATGGTGCGGATACGGTTCTTAACTTCTAGATCTTTAGCCCAGCGGGTCAATGTTTCTTGTGCATCTGAATTAATACTGTGTCGATTAACGTCATGGTTTCCTGGCACAACAAACAAGCGTACTTTCGGTAGCGGATTACCATCTCGCCCACACACAGTCCGTAATTTATCGAAAAACTCTTGAGCTTGAGCATATTGTTCAGTCAATGGCGAGGAACCCGTTTCACCAAAAGCAATATCGCCCGTACAAAAAATCAGATCGGGATATAGAGCATTATTTTCCTCAAACTCTGCTTTAAGATAGTCGATCAATCCATCACGAATAATACTATCGCGCCATTCGGTGCCGGAATGAAAATGAATGTCTGAAAGGTGTAGCCAAGTAAGTTTGGAGGACATGAGGGATTCCGTAATAATTTACTGTAGGTGAATGAAGTTTCTTTAATACTCTAGTCGGAAAGTTAGGGACTCGAAAACCCGGCCTTTAAACGGTTCCAGCATTTGCACGATCAGACTGACGATGGCTTTGGACGTGTAAAACTGTCCGCCCTTTTTGCCTTCGGCGCTGACAAATTGACCGAGAATGTATTCATAGACTTAGCCGAGCAAATCGCGGGCATTATTTTTGGCGCGGTCATCACCACTGCCGGATTCGCCAAAGCCGATTTGCGAGACTAAATCGACCAATTCACCTAGCTTGGCGTCAGGCAATTGGGCGCGGACATAGCGTTTATCCAGAATGCCTTTTAGTTTAGGGTTTTCGGTTTCGATTAGCGCTAACGCGTCGTCTATGTGTTTACCGATATCCGCTTGCTTGGCTTGGGCCCAACGCGCCTCTTCCGGCACCCAGAACACGTTAACTTCTTTGTAATAGTCGCGGTCTTCCAATTCTGCATTGATTTGATCTGGATCGGCATCGTCCAGATAATAATCATCCTGGCTATCGGCAAATTTGCGCGATAGTTCAGCGCGGTGGCTCTGGAAAGTATCGGAGATATATTTGACAAAGATCAGGCCAAGCACGATGTGTTTGTATTTGGCGGCGTCCATATTGGCGCGCAGCTTTTCAGCCGTTGCCCAAAGGGTTTTTTTAATGTCTTCAAGCATGTGGTTATTTGAAATTTAATGTAATAGTCGATTAGTGTTTTGAGAGCCGAAGAGATTCAAACCTAAATGGAATGCTATGTTATAGTCGACTCGATAAGTATAGCCTAACAGATTGAATATGTGTAAAGTTCTGAATATTAGCAATTGACATGGAATTTAAATTCTGAGGAATAAATTGAAATGGTTTTTTAATTTGAAAACAAAAAATAATTTCTATGATAACTTTGGCATTACTTCTTTTTAGAAGGTAATGACTAATTATCTCAGTTAAGTGTATCTGCCCGATTATGTCGTAAACTAGAAGCATAATATTTTGTTTTTGGCTTACTTGGAAGTCACATCAAATTACTGAATCCTGGCGTTTGAAGTTCACGACGGCTAAACATCTTTACACGGAGGCTGTTCTTGAATAATCCCGCTCTATCACGCCTGTTTAAACTCAAAGAATGGCTTACATTATCGGAAGTGGGTCGACATTTATCAGTGATCTGCGGTGAAGAAGTTTCGGAAGCGATATTTTACGGTTAGCTTTAGACGGTCATTTAAAATTATCTGTAAACTTCATTAATCATGCCTTTGCTCAATGCGGTCATGTCGTTGGGATTGAGGATGTCAAGTGGGGAGAATTTCCTTCCTTTTCGGCAAAGGGTTTAACTAAGATTTCTGATGAAGATAAGGGAAAGCCGGTTCGTTACATAAAAAGCCTACACTTACGTGACGATTTGTTTTTAAACCTGAGCGAGAAATTGACGAAGATTGATGGGGTTTGGGATTTACCAATGATTGGTGGTGAACAAATTACCATTGAAAAAAATATCATGAGTTAACAAATGGTCCTTCTGTAGAACTTATTAATTTAAATGGTGTTTTTGTAGAACGTGCCGGATTGATTTGTCAACTACAAGAAACTTTTGATGATGAAAAAGATTACCATACTGCAAAACTAACTCAAATAAAAAAACAAAAACTTTTATCATTACGAAGGGATAATCTAAAAAGCCTTGCTGAACTTCAGGAAAAATGGATAGATAGGGATAGATATTACTCTGCTGTTACTTTACCTAAAGATTGTGTATTAATTGTTCGCAACAGTGCCTTAAAAGATTTCGAGCAACTATTGAGCGATAATGAAAATACTACTTCTTCCTGCTCTCAGGGAAACACAAGCCAAGTTGAATTAGTCAAAGAATCTTTAACCGAAAACGAAAGAACCACCGTTCTTAAACTAATTCTGGCTATGGCAGTTCACTCTTACGATTACGATTAATTGCTTTTACTCTGTTAACAGGAGCGAGGGACAGCGCCATTGCGTCTATGAAGTTGAAGCATATTGACTTAGACGGTCACAATATTTTTCAAGACGCAAGAAAGTAAACACCAAATTTAGCAAAACCTTTACGACTTATTTTTCCCAGTCGAGGATACCATTCGACAAATCGTTTATGACTGGGTGCGTTACTTAAAAGAAGAATTACTGTGGGGTAATGATGATCCGTTATTTCCTAAAACGAACGTAGTTGTGGGTGACAATAGAAGTTTTAAAGCGTCTGGCTTAAAAATGAGCATTGGAGAACGGCATCACCTATCCGTAAAATTTTTAAAGATGCCTTTGCTTTGGCAGGTTTGCCTTATTTTAATCCACACAGTATTCGTAATACGCTGACTTCGCTTGGACAAACGCTTTGTCAGTCGCCGGAAGAATTTAAGGCATGGAGCCAGAATTTAGGCCATGAGCATGTGATGACGACATTGTATAGCTATGGACACGTTCAGGAACCGCGGCAGGGGGAGATCATGAAGCAACTAAAAAATCCTCGTACGTCTGGGGATTTAAATGTCGAGGATTTAGCTAAGGCGTTTGCTGAGGTTATTGCTAAACAAAACAAAGAGGACAAGACTTAAACAGGTTGCTATCCGATATTATCGCCTCTTATCCTTCATAAGGATTATAAATGCATCAATAACTTTATAATGCTATCCCGATTGCTATCCCGAAAACACATATTTCAGCTATTTATAAACTCAAAATTTTATAAGCAATTGATTTAATTGGTCGGGACGAGAGGATTTGAACCTCCGACCCCTTGCACCCCATGCAAGTGCGCTACCAAGCTGCGCTACGTCCCGACTGATTGGATTGTTTTATTTGAAACTAATAGGAATTGCAGATGCATTCCTGTACTGCGAAAAAAGGCGGATTTTACAATATCGGCCTCTTTAAAAGAAAAAGAATTCTATTTTAATAATTCGAGGATGTCTTCGAGTTCACCTATCATTTGGTGGATCAATTGTTTTGTTTTAATCGAATCCTCTTTTGCATTGTCGCTGGTTAGATGCGCTCTTGCGCCGCCGATTGTATAGCCTTGTTCGTACAACAGCGCTCGTATCTGGCGTATCATCAACACATCGTGGCGTTGGTAATAACGTCGGTTGCCTCGTCGTTTTACCGGACTTAATTCGGTAAACTCCTGCTCCCAATAACGCAGGACATGCGGTTTAACGGCACATAATTCGCTGACCTCGCCAATGGTAAAATACCGTTTGGCGGGAATGACAGGTAATTCGTTATTATTGCTAGGTTCCAACATAGGTTTCGACTCGGGCTTTTAATTTTTGACCTGATTTAAATGTTACCACACGTCTAGCTGTAATGGGTATTTCTTCTCCTGTTTTAGGATTTCGACCCGGACGACTGTTTTTATCGCGTAGTTCAAATTTGCCGAATCCGGAAAGTTTTACTTGTTCTCCGTGCGCTAAAGATCCCTTGATTTCCTCAAAAAATAATTCCACGATTTCTTTAGCTTCGCGCTTATTTAAGCCCAGATCTTCATACAGTTTTTCAGCGAAATCAGCTTTTGTTAATGCCATCTTTTCAATCCCTCAGTTTTGCACCAATCGTATTGGTCAACGTTTGTAGTATTCTGCTAAATGTAGCATCAATTTCCGAATCCGTAAGCGTTTGTGAAAAATTTTGTAACGTAATGCTTACGGCGATACTTTTGCTATTATCTTCAATGCCTTTTCCGCGGTAAAGGTCGAACAGTACGATTTCTTGTATTGTTTCTTCACCGTTGCTTTTAATCGAGGCAATTATGTCGTCGGCGGACACCGATTCTTTGACGATCAAAGCAAGATCCCTTGTAACAGAGGGATACTTTGATAGCGGTTTAAATTTTGATACGGCCTTGCCAAGCAGTAAATTCTGGTCGAGCTCGAAGAGAAAAACCTGTGTTTCAAACCCGAGCTGCTTTTCAAGCGTTGGGTGTAACATACCGATTACCCCGATCTTTTCACCCGTTACGGATAAAATTTCTGCCGTTTGCCCTGGGTGTAAAGCGGAATGTTCACCCGGCACGTAACGAATAGATGCACCGGATAATGAAAATAAAGCTTGTACATCGGCCTTCAGATCGAAAAAATCGACTTTGCGATTTTTTTCCGCCCATTGCTCTGGATGTAAGTTTCCCAGAATAAGTCCAGACAACATTGCTTGCTGTCTTGTTTCTCCATTTATATTTAAGAAACGCAGACCGGTCTCAAAAAATCGAATTCGTTTTTGCTGGCGATTAAGGTTGTGTAAGGCCGCTTTTATTAAACCGCACCATAAGGTACTTCTCATTACCGATAAATCGGATGAAATGGGGTTGGTGATTTTAATTTGATTATCTTGAGGAGCAATCGCTAGCTGAATTTGCTCGTCGACAAAACTGTAGGTTATCGCTTCCTGATACCCTCTATCTACCAAAACATCTTTAATTCTGTCGATGTCCAACATAGTTTCAGTTGCATTACTGAGCGCGGCGCGCATCAATAAACTATGATTGGGTATTTGGTTATAGCCGTGTATTCGTGCCAATTCTTCAATAAGATCGGCTTCGATGGCGATATCAAAACGAAAACCGGGCGGCGTTATAGCCCAACCTTCGCCGCTTTTGTCTATCTCCATCCCTAAGCGCTGAAAAATATCCTCGATTTCAGAATCCGGCAATGCTATTCCGAGCATTTTTTCAACGCGTTGCCGTCTCAAGTAAACACTTGGACGCTTGGGTAAATGGCTTTCTTCTTTAACTTCAGAGACCGGCCCGACGCTACCGCCCGCTATCTCGATAATTAATTGTGAAGCCCGTTCGATAGCGCGCCGTTGTAAAGTAAAATCAACGCCGCGTTCAAATCGGTGCGATGAATCAGTATGCAAACCGAATCGTCTGGCCTCGCCGGCTATCGACCTTGGCGTGAAAAATGCGCACTCAAGAAATATATTCTGGGTCACGTCGCTAACAGCACTCTCACTGCCGCCCATCACGCCAGCCAACGCCAACGCCTGACGCTCATCGGCGATGACTAAGGCTTTAGAATCGAGACTAATCGTTTGGCCGTTCAATAAAACTAAAGATTCGCCTTCGTTAGCCGAACGAACATTAATGCCGCCGTTAAGTTTATCCGCATCGAATGCGTGCAACGGCTGACCGAGTTCGATTAAAACATAGTTGGTAACATCCACGACCGGACCCAAACTACGTATGCCGGAGCGCCGTAAGCGTTCTTGTATCCATAAAGGTGTTTCAGCCTTAGGATCTATGCCTTTTATCAAGCGCCCAAGATAGCGCGGACATGAAGCTGAGGCATCGATAGATATGGGCAGGATATTCTGATGACCGGTTTCGGATTGTTTTACTTCAATCGGCTTCCAATCCATTCGATTCAGCAAAGCCACTTCTCGGGCGATGCCTTCAACACTTAAACAATCCGCTCTGTTTGGCGTTAAATCGATTTCGATCAGAGAATCGTTCAAGGTTAAATAGTCGCGAATATCGGTTCCGACAGGCGCATCGGGACGAAGCTCCATTAAACCGTTTGCTTCCGCTGCCAAACCTAGCTCATTCTCGGAGCACAACATACCTGAAGACTCGACACCGCGCAGCTTTGACTGTTTAATTTTAAAGTCGCCGGGCAATACGGCGCCGACCAGCGCAGCAGGAATTTTAAGTCCAGGTCTGACGTTAGTGGCGCCGCACACTATCTGTAATGGTTCGTTTGCCCCGACATTGACGGCGCACACTTTCAACCGGTCGGCATCGGGATGCTGTTCGGTAGTTAAGACCTCGCCTACGACAACACCGCTAAACACTGCGCCGGCCGGTTCGACAGCGTCAATTTCCAGCCCCGCCATCGTCAATTGCGACACCAGTTCTGTCGTCGAAATGGGCGGATTAACGTATTCCCTTAGCCAAGCTTCACTAATTTGCATGGTTCGAAGTCTCTAGTATTGAGTCTTAATAAAGCTACTTAAATTGTTGCAAAAACTTGAGGTCGTTTTCAAAAAACAACCTTAAATCATTAATTCCATAACGTAACATAGCCAACCGTTCGACTCCCATACCGAAGGCAAAACCGCTATATTCTTCGCTGTCGATATTGACCGATTTGAATACCTCAGGATGTATCATCCCGCAGCCCATGACTTCCAGCCATCCGGTTTGGCTACAGACGCGACAGCCTTCGCCATTGCACATTACACATTCGATATCGACTTCCGCAGAAGGTTCGGTAAATGGAAAGTAGGATGGCCTGAAACGAACTTGAATATCTTTTTCAAAAAAGGCCTGCAAAAACTGGTAAACAACACCTTTGAGGTCGGCAAAGCTGACATCGGTCTCCACCAAAAATCCTTCTACTTGATGGAACATTGGCGTATGGGTAATATCGGAATCGCAGCGATAGACGCGACCAGGCGCAATAACTTTAAGCGGCGGTTTTTCCGACTCCATTACTCTGATCTGAACTGGCGAAGTATGTGTCCGCAAGACTGTATGGGCGTCGAAGTAAAACGTATCGTGCATTGCCCTGGCGGGGTGGTACTCGGGAATGTTTAAAGCACCGAAATTATGATAATCGTCCTCAATCTCGGGACCCTCGACGACATCGAAGCCGACGCTGGAAAAAATTTTGGCAATACGTCTTAACGTGGTTGTTACCGGATGTAAGCCGCCTGCGCTTTGCCCCCTTCCGGGCAAGGTCACATCAATCCGTTCACCGGCTAGTCGTCTCTCCAATTCGGACTTATCCAGTGCTTCTTTTTTGGCTTGTAATTCGTCTTGAAATCGGTCTTTAGCTTGGTTTATGACTTGCCCGACAGCACGACGCTGCTCGGGATCGAGCGCCCCCAGCTCCTTCATTTGTAGCGTAAATAGCCCTTTTTTCCCTAGATAATTGACCCGAACCGAATCGAGTTCGTTATGATCCTGGGCTTCTGCGATAGCGTTTATCGCTTGAGCAAGAATTTCTTCCAAATTAAGTGCCACGATACATCTCGCTAGTGTCTTGAATAGCTTGAAGGGAAGGATTTGTTTAATTCGAAGCCACCCGCATCATACACAATGATACGGGTAGTCGATGAATAGTTATTAGCTGGATGCCATCTTAAAGCGGACTTAGATTTGCTTTGGCAATTTTAGCTATTTCACCGAAAGCCTCGATATCGCGTACGGCAATATCGGCCAAAACTTTGCGGTCAATGGCGACATTAGCTTTTGTCAGGCCATTGATTAGTCGGCTATAGGAAATGCCATACATGCGTGATGCAGCGTTGATCCTGACTATCCACAAAGCACGGAATTGGCGTTTTCTTTGTTTGCGGTCGCGATACGCATACTGACCGGCTTTGATTACTGCCTGTTTGGCAACGCGATATACCCGGCTGCGGGCGCCGTAATAGCCTTTAGCTTGTTTGAGTATTTTTTTGTGTCTTGCCCTTGCTGTAACGCCTCTTTTAACTCTTGCCATGTTCTACTCCGAGTTAACTATAAGGCATCATACGCTCAGCCATACGCTGATCGGACGGATGAACATGAGAAGGTCTACGCAATTGTCGTTTTCTTTTGGTACTTTTCTTTGTAAGGATATGGCGTTTAAATGATTGTCCGCATTTAAACCCGCCATTTCCCGTCCGCCTAAAACGCTTAGCAGCGCCGCGGTTGGTCTTGATTTTTGGCATTTGTTTGCTCCGAATAAAATAATAAAAATCCTTGAGTGATAACTTTATAAGGCAAAATGCTTGGCCCTATAAAATTAATGACAGCATTAATGCTGTTCAAACAACCCATCCTAGGTTGTTGTTAGCTTTAATTGCGATTGAAACGCAAATAAAGCGAATCCGGTTGAAATAGCTGTAATAGAAACCTTATTTTTTTCGCTTGGGCGCCATTACCATAACCATTTGTCGACCTTCCATTTTCGGAAACTGTTCGACAATAGCGAGTTCTTCTAGATCTTTTTCAATACGCTTAAGCACTTCCATCCCGAGTTCACGATGGGCCATTTCCCGGCCTCGGTATCGCAGGGTAATTTTTGTCTTATCCCCTTCATTTAGAAACTTGATAAGGCTCTTGAGTTTAACTTGATAATCGCCTTCGTCGGTCCCAGGTCTGAATTTAATTTCCTTAACCTGGATCTGCTTTTGTTTCTTTTTGGCAATCGACAGCTTTTTAGCTTGCTCAAACTGGTATTTGCCGTAGTCCATCACTTTGCAGACTGGGGGATCGGCATTGGGGGATATTTCCACCAAATCCAGATCCGCAGCATATGCAATCTGCCTAGCTTGTTCAATCGGCATGATACCTAATGCCTCACCCTCAACGCCTGTAACCCTTACCCTTCTAGCGGTAATTTCTTCATTCAGACGTGTTTCATCTTTTTTAGCAGCGATACGTTAATCCTCCGATCAAATTTTTATTTTTTGCCGTCAATCTCTTGTTTTAACCGCAGTAAAAATTCACCTATTGACTGGCTACCTAAATCTTCACCTTTTTGTGTACGCACCGCAATCACTTGATTTTCAAGCTCTTTGTCGCCAATTATGACGATATAAGGAATGCGCTGCATCGAATGCTCGCGGATTTTAAACCCGATCTTCTCATTTCTCAAGTCTAATTTCGTTCTAACGCCTTGTTTTTCAAAATCAAGTGCAACTTTTCGGGCATACTCGGCTTGTCTGTCGGTAATACTCAACACGACAACTTGAATCGGCGACAACCAAAGCGGGAATGTTCCGGCATGTTGCTCAATGAGTATGCCGATAAAACGCTCTAACGAACCCAATATAGCACGATGCAACATAACAGGTACTTGCCGCGAACTATCTTCGGCAATATAACTTGCCCCCAAGCGCCCCGGCATCGAAAAGTCGACTTGAATCGTACCGCACTGCCAAACGCGACCGATACAATCTTTTAACGAAAATTCAATCTTAGGTCCGTAAAAAGCGCCCTCACCGGGTTGCAAATCCCAAGCTAAACCTTTGTTATTTAGCGCCAATTCCAGCGCATGTTCGGCTTTATCCCAACTAGCGTCGTCGCCTACCCTATTTTCAGGACGCGTCGACAGCTTAATAATAACTTCTTCAAATCCGAAGTCTTTATAAACTTCGAATAACAAGTCGATAAAATCCGAAACTTCCGGCTGAATTTGCTCTTCCGTACAAAAAATGTGAGCGTCGTCCTGGACAAAATTTCGCACTCGCATTAGACCGTGCAAAGTACCGGAAGGCTCATTGCGGTGACAAGATCCGAACTCAGCAAGTCTGACCGGCAAATCGCGGTAACTCTTTAAACCTTGATTGAATATCTGCACATGGCAAGGACAATTCATCGGCTTGATCGCATAATCCCGGTTTTCGGAATGCGTAGTAAACATCCCGGCATGAAATTTATCCCAATGCCCGGATTTCTCCCATAACGAACGATCAACAACTTGCGGAGTTCTAACTTCACCGTAGCCGTTATGCCGTAATTTTTCACGGACGTATTGTTCGATCTGCTGATAGATCGTCCAGCCTTTTTCATGCCAAAACACCATGCCCGGCGCTTCTTCTTGGGCATGAAACAATCCTAAAGCTTTACCTAACTTACGATGATCGCGTTTCTCGGCTTCTTCAAGGCGATGTAAATAGGCTTGTAAATCTTTTTTATCGCCCCAGGCGGTGCCGTAAATCCGCTGCAGCATTTCATTTTTAGAATCGCCGCGCCAATAGGCGCCAGCGATTTTCATTAATTTGAAAGCAGCTAATTTACCTGTACTCGGCACATGCGGCCCGCGGCATAGGTCGGTAAAACCGCCCTGCTCGTACAATGATAAATCTTCATTAACCGGAATCGATTCGATAATCTCGGCTTTATAAAGCTCGCCTTGATCGCGGAAAAACTTCGCAGCCGCATCGCGTGAAGAAACCGACCGTACGATCGAAAATCTTTGGCGACCAATTCCTGCATTTTGGCTTCACTCGCCGATAAATCTTCAGGTGTAAATGGGCGATGAAACGAGAAATCGTAATAAAAGCCGTTTTCGATGACCGGACCTATTGTCACCTGTGCTTCAGGAAAAAGTTGTTTTACGGCTTGTGCCAGCAAATGAGCGGTTGAATGCCGAATCACATCGACGCCTTCTGCGTCTTTAGCGGTTATGATTTGCAGACTGACATCTTGATTGATGACTGTGCTGGCATCAACTACCTTGCCATCAACTTTGCCCGCCAAGGTTGCCTTAGCTAATCCTGACCCGATTGAACGGGCAACATCCAGCACAGTAACCGCTTGGTCAAATTCGCGCTTGGAACCGTCTGGTAGTGTAACTACGGGCATTTTATTATTCGTCAAACCTGCTTTAACAAAAAAGCACCGCAAAAGCAGTGCTTTATATTATTTGGTAGGCGCGATTGGACTCGAACCAACGACCCCCACCATGTCAAGGTGGTGCTCTAACCAACTGAGCTACGCGCCTGAAACGTTAATGTTTCAAAGCCAGTTATTATAGAGCAATAGCCTTAAACTAAGCAACTCGAAATGTCTATTAATGACGGGATCTTAACTATTTTAGTTAGTCATTCAAATCCGCTTTAGTCATCCCTTCAAGTTTTTCGACAACTTTATCGCCGAACGCTTGCGTGTTGATCATGGTAACGTCGCTACCGGGCTTAGAAAGATCGGCAGTTGAAAATCCGTCGGCAAAAACCCCTTGCATTGCCGCCCAAACATTTTTAGCTTCGCGATCCATACCGAAGCTGCTTTCCAGCATCATGGCGACCGAACCGATCATTGAATAGGGATTCGCAATGTTTTTTCCGGCAATGTCCGGGGCGGAACCGTGCGAAGGCTCATAGTAAGCCTTGTCGTCGCCCAGACAAGCCGAAGGCATTAAGCCCAACGAACCCAGTATACCGCCGCCTTGGTCGCTCAAAATATCGCCGAACATGTTTTCCATAACCATGACGTCGAATTGGGTCGGATTCAAACACAACGCCGTAGCCGCAGCATCGACCAAATAATTAACGACTTTGACTTGAGGATATTCGACTGCCACCTCTTCCATGACTTCATTCCACAACACACTCGACATCAACACATTGCTTTTGTGAATGTTGTGCAGCAATTTACGGCGCTTCATCGCTAACTTAAATGCTTGATGCATAATCCGTCGAATTTGTTGTTCGTCGTATTCGAGCGTTTCTTTAACATAACGCAAACCTTGGTCGTTGATGCCGCGCTCTTTTGTACCGAAATACAGTCCGCCTACCAACTCGCGAACCATAATAAGATCGATACCTTCACCAATGATTTCAGGTTTTAAGGGCGAAAAATGCGCCAAGGCTTTCGGTAACGATACCGGGCGGAAATTAGCGTAAGTATTGTAACGGCGGCGCATCGGCAAAAGCGCGCCCCGCTCCGGTTGTTTTTCAACCGGAATTTTCTTGGATTCCTCATGACTTAAACCGATCGGGCCTTTCAAAATCGCATCGGCTTTATCGCAAATATCGATGGTACTTTGCGGAAAGGCATCGCCCGTTTCAAAGTAGGCGCACGCGCCGAACAGAGCGGGCATTAACTCAAAATGAACATGGTTACGTTTCTCTACGACTTTTAGAACTTTAATCGCTTCTTGCGTGATTTCAGGACCGATGCCATCGCCCGCTAGAACGGCAATTTTATAATGCTTCATTTTTTTCCTTTTTTATTTTGAAGTTTAAATTTTGAGCACGACTTAATGCTTTAATATTTTGAAGGGTTGATATCAACTTATCTAAAACTTACAAAAGCGTTACTCAAAATTAGTCATGCTTTGATTAAGCTATACGATCATTTTACTTTATTTTCACAAGCAAGTATTCGAACAATATTGTGTTAATCGTAATATGAAGAGTCGATTTTCTATGATCTTCGGCATTAAATCCAAATGCTTCTCTTTCTAGGATCGGCCTTAGAATAGTTGCCAGATTTTATTGACGGTCTAATAAATTCAGTTTCGTACATTTATGGATGTTCATTTACAGTATTCTCCTAAATACTGTAAACAATGCTAGAAACTCTTACATCTTAGGTTCAAACAATAAAGAGCCGATTCAATAAACTGCACAAAATTTCCATATTAAATCCATAACCTGTCCATTCTAGTTGCAAATTGTCCGGTCATGATAACGACATGGACATTCGTAAACTAATCGCATTTTTATTAAATAAGGCATCTGCCGCCAAAATAATAACGGGCTGCGGCATGGTAGTGCTTGCGCTCGAACCGATGACGTGGCTCTTCCGCTCATGGTTCGATCCCGCATTGGATTCAACCGGCGGCTGGGTCTTTTTATTGTGCGCGGGCTTATTTCTTTGGAGCTTACGGAGTCCGATAACCCCGTCCGGCGAAAACTCGGATGCCAAGCCGATCCTGATTTTGGCAAGCACCGCTATTATTCGGAGCCTCGGTCAACTATTCGCTATCAACGTGATTGGCGCAGTCGCATTGGTATTCGACGTCTATGCGATTGCTTTAATGATGCGCGTTAACGCTCGAAGAAACGCTTTGTCGCCCGGCTGGCTCGCCTTGTTATTTGCTTTTTCTTTGCCCTTAGAACGTATTCTGCAACGGCTTATCGGTTTCGGCTTGCAGCACCTATCGGCAAACGGCACCTGCCTCATGCTGGAAGGATTTTTCACGGAAGTTAAATGCGCCGGCATTAGAATTCTTTTAGATGGACGCGATGTTCTAGTCGACCTGCCCTGCTCCGGCGTCAAAAGCCTAACGTTACTGGGGATTTTATATGTTGCATTCATGTGCATCATAAAACCTTCGATAAGAAAAAGTCTATTCATCGGCATTCTGACCTTCATAAGCGCCTTAATAGCCAACACAATCCGTATCGTATGTTTATCGATTTTCATGGTTTACCCCGAAAAAATCCGCGGAATCAATGTCATGGCTCAACCTTGGCACGACATCATCGGATTGATATGTCTAACTTTTGCCGCCCTGCCCTTGGTCTTGATCTGTAGCAGACGACAATCAGAGCCGTTAAAAAACCCAAAAAAAGAAGAGTCTCTAATAAGCGATACTCAACAAAATACTAAAATAAAAACGCTGCTTGCCGCCGGTTTTTTAAGCCTTTCCCTTGCGATTGTGTCCCTGCCGCGCAGCCCCTTAGATGTATCTCATTCTGAAAGCCCGCTCAGTTTACCGCAGTTTTTAAACGGCTATTACGGACAAACCATCGCCTTAACCCGCCAGGAACGTGCCTATTTCACACAATACGGCGGTAGTGCATTGAAAATGCGATACGGGGATAACAGCAGCGTCTTATTGATTCGCACGGATTCGCCGCTACGCCATTTGCATTCGCCCGACGAATGCTTGCGAGGATTAGGTTTCAATGTCACTTATGAAGGCATTCACTATCAACCGATACCCACGGCTATTTATATCGCTACCGGACCGGACGGGGCGCAATGGCGGGTGTCCGTCACTTTTTACTCCGAATTTCGCCGATTCAGCACCAATGTTTCGGAAGTTGTGTGGATGTGGCTTCAACAGCCGCACAGCACTTGGTATGCCTTACAGCGCATAACACCGCTGAATACACCCAACTCTGATGCACAACTCTTTGATAAAAATTTATTTTCTGCATTAGAAATAAACCCGCCGACCTCTCAGGAGAAAAACCATGATACGAACTTTTAAGCCGCTAACCGTTTTACTTTTATTACTAATGTCGCGTAGCGCATTTTCAATTATCACCGAGCCGGGCGGTACAATCGAGACAATGGTCGACGGCAAAAAAATTAGTTTCCCGTTATTAAAAACCGATTTAACGGCTAACGTGAAAGGCGATTTGGTGACCGTCACCGTAAAACAAACCTTTACGAATCCTTCCGACAAGCCCTTACATGCCACATACCTATTTCCATTAAATCAACATGCCGCAGTTCAGCGCATGGTGATGGATGTTGGCGACGAACGCGTGGAAGCTAAAATTCAACGTATCGAAGAGGCGATCACCGTATTCGATAACGCCAAACAGGAAGGCAAAGCTGCTGCTTTGTTAACCGAACAGCGTCCGAATATGTTCACTCAGAAAATTGCCAACCTTATGCCCAAAATGCCGGTGCAAATTACTCTCACCTATTGTCACACATTACCGAAAGTCGACGGTCAGTATGAACTGGTCTTGCCCTTGGTTGTTGGGCCGCGTTATCAATCTGCAGGATCCGGAAAAGCGCCGGAGCCCGATGCGGATATAAACAGTAAATCGTCCTTCGGACAATGGGAAGTCGAGAAACTACCGGCCTACCCGGAGGTTGCAGGACTTAACAGCCCGGACATCATCGATAAAGAACGTGTCTCTATTCGCGTTGAGTTAGACGGCGGACTTCCGATTACTGAATTAAGCAGTAAAACCCATGCTATTTCAGTGGAAAAGCCGTCGATTAACCAACGAATTATTCAATTGGCTAACGGAAAAACCATCGATAACAAAGACTTTGTATTGCGCTACAAGTTAAGCGGTAACTCGACCCAAGCAGGATTGCTGGCGCATAAAGATGATCGCGGAGGATTTTTCAGTATCCAATTAGAACCGCCTGCGCTGCCGGCGGTAAAAGACATTGCCGCACGAGAAATGGTATTCGTCTTGGATACGTCCGGTTCGATGGACGGAGAACCTATCGCCGCAAGTAAAGTATTCATGAAACACGCACTCAATAATCTACATTCGAACGATTATTTTCGCATTATTCGTTTCAGCAAAAACGCAGAAGAGTTTACGACTGAACCAGTCGCCGCGACCGCTGAAAATATTAAAGCCGGATTACACTATGTTGAAAGCTTAACGGCCGACGGCGGCACTGAAATCCCCTCAGCAATCGAACAAGCTTTTGCAAAACCGCCAATTGATAACACATTACGGCTAGTCGTATTTCTAACCGACGGTTATATCGGCAACGAATCTGAAGTACTCACCCAAATATCGGAAAAAATCGCATCGGCCAGGATTTATGCGCTCGGCGTCGGGACTTCGGTCAACCGGTTTTTGCTGGAAGAAATGGCGGCGAAAGGCCGGGGATTTACCCGCTTTATCGATCCGACGGAAAAATCGGACGATGCAGCCATTCAACTAGCCGGCAGATTGGAAAGCCCGGTACTGACCGACATTGTTATCGATTGGGGCGATCTGGAGGTTAGCGAAACAAGTCCGGTCGGAATCCCCGATCTTTTCGCAGGCAGTGCCGTTCGCATCATGGGGAAATACAAACAATCAGGCCGACATACCATAAAAATCAGCGGCTTGGTGAACGGACGCAAAGCTCAATTACCGTTAACCGTTGATTTACCGGACGCGTCTAACGATCTTATCAATCCCATTCCTATTATATGGGCACGGACCCAAATTGCCGATGCGATGCGGCTAATCAATACGCCGTCTTACATGCGTCGTACCACTGATTCAGAAAATAGCCTAAAAGAAAAAGTGACCGCTTTAGGACTGGATTTTTCGCTCACGTCGCAATGGACGGCCTTTGTTGCGGTATCGCAAAAAATTGTCAACGCCCATCCAGAACAAGCGGAAGACAAAAATGTGCCGTTGCCGAGGGTAAAAGGCATCACCGGAAAAGCATATGGAGAAAATCCAGGTTCTATCGCCTTAGCGCAGCCTGTCATGTTGGCGCAAAATTTTTCCGGCGGCGCGACACCCGAACCTTCCACCTTTGCAGGTCTGTGCATTATGGCGATATTGGGCGGCTGGACGCTGTATCGCTCCCGTAAACCGGAGGTTAACAGCCATGTTTTACATTAATCATCGTCTTTTGCTAAGAAAGCAGATTATATGTATTGCTCTGGTCGCAATATCCGATATTTTGTTTTATAAACATCCTATCGGGTGGACGGCAGGGCTTTATACCGGATTAATTTTTGCGATTTTGATCATCTCAAACCGGCAATTATTGGCGGCGCGGCAAAGTAAATTGATTGCCTTTTGTATAACAACGCTCATAATCGGTCTAATTGAATCGCCGAGCTTACTCGCAATCGTTATGTCGATATTCGGGCTCATGAGCCTGATCATCTTGCAAAAGCGTAAAAAAACGGTTTCCGCCGTGCTTTGGCTGAACGACATTTGCCGTTTCAGCGAACAAACCGGATGGCAATGGTACAAAGACTTTAAAAGCATCCTGCGAATTCGAAAAAACAATATCCGTTATGGTGTGAGTTTCAGGTTTGCCGTGCTTCCGCTAATGTTAACAATCGTGTTCAGCAGTTTGTTTGCGGAAGCCAATCCTATAATAGGCAGGATTTTGAGCCTTGCGGATTTTGAATTTTTAAATCCTTTCGTCTCGCTGTTTCGTTGGCTTTATTGGTTGTTAGCCGCCATGCTGCTATGGGGTTTGTTAAGACCGCGTTTTCCGCTAATTGATCCGAAAATTGCACCGGATTCAATCGACTTGGAACGATGGTTAAATCCGCAAAATCTGATTCTATCGTTAATGTTGTTCAACGGACTTTTCTTCATCCAAAATAGTTTGGATGTTATTTTTCTGTGGCGCAACGAAGCATTACCGCTGGGATTGACCTACGCCGAATACGCACACTCCGGATTTTATCCGCTTTTATTCATTAATTTTTTGACGGCGGCATTCGTTTTAATAACGTTTAATGAATCTAGGAAATCGCTTCAAACCGAATCTGCGAAGAAAATGGTGTATTTATGGCTCGGACAAAATCTGTTCCTCACCTTTTCCGCCATTAATCGCTTGTTGCATTATATCGAAGCCTATTCATTAACCTATCTTAGGATCGCGGCGCTGGCGGGAATGATGTTGACAGCCGCCGGTCTGTTCGTAATTTTCCTTAAAATCTATAACAAATATGATAACGCCTGGCTAATTGATGCAAATACTCTTGTAGTTATCATCACGCTGTATTCAACATGTTTTATTAATACTGATCGCATAATCGCCGATTATAACGTTGCTCACAGCAAGGAAGTAACCGGAACCGGTTCGAACATCGATTTAGCCCTCCTTGAAACCTTAGGTTCGGAATCTTTACCAGCATTGCATTGGTTTAAACAAAATGCTCGCTACAGTCCGTACAAAACACAACAAGCGCGTTTAATCATTACCGTACTCGAGGCTCAATTAGCTCAGGACCGAGCCGACTGGCGTGCGTGGACATGGCGTAAGCAAAGTCAATGGAACGAAACTTCGGCAATCGAAAGCCCAGAATTGATAAATCATCATCTACCGACTGCTAATAACCAATGGCAATACTAAATATTTTTCACTCAGGGCTTTCGCCGTTCAAAACTAAAACACTGCTGAACAAAGCCGTTAAGTGCTCTTCGATAATTATGTTAGGACTTTTTCTAGCCGGATTTTCCATTCCTGAAAGCGGCAAACAGATTCCGGTAGAAGGCGCGACTTCCAACGATTGGAATTCATCTTCATTTTGGTATTATCCGTGGGGGCGTTCGGGCGTCCATAAAGGCATTGATATTTTCGCCGAAGAAGGCACGCCGGTGGTTGCCGCAACGGACGGCATTGTAATATTCACCGGTACTATAGCGATGGGCGGCAATGTCGTCTTGATGCTCGGCGCTAAGTGGCGATTTTATTACTATGCGCATTTACGAGAAATATCGACCGTCTCCTTTAAATACTTGAAAACGGGAGATAAACTCGGTTCGGTCGGCAGCACCGGAAACGCCTCCGGTAAACCGCCGCATTTACATTTTGCAATCAGCCGTTTATTTCCTATGATTAGCGAATACCGGCTAAACCTGCCTCAAGGATGGAAGAGAATGTTTTATATCGATCCTAATATTTTTTTGCTGGGCGCAATGCCATCATGACCAAACATATCCTCGTCGTCGACGACGATGCTCATATCCGTGAAGTGATCGTCTTTGCGCTGGAAAAAGCGGGCATGAAAGTCACATTAGCGGAAGACGGTCGCGACGCGATAGCGCGTTTTAACACCGTCGGCATCGACCTCATTGTCTTGGACATCAATATGCCTGAAATGGACGGTCTCGAAGTCTGCCGCGAGTTGCGTAAAACCTCGGAAATTCCCATTTTATTTCTTTCCTCGCGCGACGACGAAATCGACCGAATTTTAGGCTTGGAAATCGGGGGCGACGATTACGTAACTAAACCGTTCAGTCCACGGGAATTAGTCGCACGCATTAACGCAATTCTAAAACGGAGAGTTCTCCCACCGAAACTCGCTACGCCCAACCGAAATCTTGTCTTTGGAAAGTTACGAATTTGCCCGGAACAGCATTCGGCAAGTTGGGATGATAACCCGGTAGCGCTGACTGCGACCGAATTCGCCATGTTGATGCTGTTTGCCAATCATCCGAGCCGGGTTTTCAGCCGGGAATATATTATGGATAACGCATATGACAACCATGTTTACGTCAGCGACCGCACGATCGATAGTCATATCCGTCATATTCGCCGGAAATTCGCCGAGGCGGGCTGTCACGCCATTATCGAAACCGTTCACGGTGTCGGTTATAAGCTCGACGCATGCCGATAAACGCTAGACTTCCTTTTGTAAGGCGGCGATTATTCCGTCTCCGCAACATCTTGCTTATCGTCACACTGATGGTTTTAGCCTTGCCGTTAGCCAGTTTGTATTTTTTTCGTATTTATGAAAACGAACTGGTGCAACAAACCGAACGAGAATTGATTTCGCAGGCGGCGGCATTGTCGGCTGGTTTTCGCTTATTAATCCGCAATCAAACGACTAAAAATAGCGATTTCGGCAGATATCTAGCAAACCTGCCGATGCCCGTATCGGTCTATCAGCCGATCATACCGACTTTAAATTTAATAAACCCGATTAAACCGCGCAGACCTGAAGCGATTGCAGCGAATACGTCTGTTGACCCCATTGCGCAACAAATCGGCATTCAGTTTACGCCTGTCATGCAAGATACATTACACGTCACGCTTTCAGGAATTCGATTGCTCGATATAAACGGTACGGTTATCGCCGGACGTGAAGAAGTCGGATTATCTCTGGCGCACATACCGGAAGTTAAAAATGCGTTGAAAGGCTATTACGCCAGCGTGATAAGGCAGCGATTATCCGATCAACCGCCGCCACCCTTATACTCCATCAGCCGAGGAACATTGATACGCGTTTTCATCGCCTTTCCGATAATCGAAAACCAACACTTGCAAGGCGTTCTTTATCTATCGCGAACGCCTGAAAATATTATTAAACATCTGTATGCAGTGAAGGAAAAAGTCTTTTTGGTTTCGTTCGTTATTCTCGCCTTAGTTGCGTTACTGGTCGCCTTCGTCTCATCGTCGATTTCAAGACCGATTCGCGAATTGATTTCGCAAACCCACCGCATCAGACAAGGCAAACAGAAAGAAATCGAACCGTTAAAATTTCCGGTCACCAATGAAATAGCCCGGCTCTCGGAAAGCTTCGTTAATTTGTCGCAAGAACTCAATGAACGCACCGATTATTTACGCCGATTCGCCGCCCACATGTCGCATGAATTCAAGACGCCGCTGACAGCCATGCAGGGGGCATTAGAATTATTGCACGATCATCTCGATACAATGGATAAAGATCGTCAAAAACGCTTTATCGACAATCTGCTTGCCGATACCTTAAGGCTCAGGCAACTGGTTAATCGTCTGCTTGAATTAGCCCGCGCAGACGCTTTAGAGACAACTGAGAAAACATGTCGTTTAAAAACAGTATTGGACGATTTACAAAACCGGTTTTCGGCACGAGGTTTGTCTTTAAACCTTCTTCATCTACCGGACGTTGAATTGGCGATTGCGCCGGAAGTGTTATCGATGGCGTTTCATAATCTCTTTGAAAACAGCCTTCAGCACCAATCGAACCGAGTCGATATTTGTTCATCACTTATCCACAGCGATCGCATCAAACTCCAACTTCAAGACAACGGCAACGGGATTTCCCGAGCCAATCGAGACAAAATATTTACCCCGTTTTTCACCACACGCCGAAGCGCCGGTGGAACCGGTCTCGGCTTAGCGATTACATTATCGTTGTTGAAAGCGTATCAAGGCGGTATCGAAATCCTGCCTTCCGAGCAAGGTGCATTATTTTCAATCTCGTTAAGGCTGGCGAACACCTCCGAATCTTGATCTAAAACCAAATATAAAGCCTCTACATTACGGCATCGCTCACTACCGGCATTATTAAATGATCACTATACTTAATTTACATCAATCTTTAATGGCGAATCTCAAATGAAGCCATTAAAATTGCTTAAACAACTCGTTACTATTGATTAGGCCTTTTAAAGTCTGAACCGTTCATGCTGAGCTAGTCGAAGCACAGACCACCTTTCGCCAGGCTCAATACCCAAAGAGAGCACAAGGGCGAACGGGACTTAAGACTTCACAAGACTGAATCTATAACTACTTATCGATAACTTTCAGTTAAGAATGAAAAAATTCAACTGTCCATCGTGCGGCGCTGAGGTGATCTTTCAATCGAATGTTTCGGTTTATGCGGTCTGCGCGTTTTGCAGTTCGATGATCGTCCGGCATGATATTGATGTTGAAAGCATCGGCACAATGGCAGTGCTGCCTGACGACATGAGTCCGCTGATGATAGGCACTGAAGGGAAATACCAAGGCGTTAATTTCCACATCATCGGACGCTTGAAAATCGGCTGGAAAGACGGCAACTGGAACGAATGGTACATGATGACCGAAAACGGCGGGCGCGGCTGGATTGCCGAAGCGCAAGGATCTTACGCGATTTGTTTCGAATATGAAGAAGCTTTACCGGCTGAAACCGTCAAAACCCTCAATAAATTCTTGAAAATGGGTAATCCGCTGAATGAAGCCGTTGCCCTCAATGAGACTGCAGAAAACACGATGCACAAGGAGATGCTGGGGACGTACCTCTTTATAAACCGGCTAAAATACAAAATCGTCGATGTTAAATCAGCCGTTTGTATCGGCAGCGAAGGCGAATTGCCTTTTATTGCCCCGAACGGACGCAAAACCTTAGCCATAGACATGCTCGGCATTCACGGCGAATTTGCCAGCATCGAATTTGCAAAAGAAAAAACCCGTGTTTATTTAGGCAATTACATGGAATGGAATACGCTTCAGTTTGAAAATTTAAGACCGCTGGAAGGCTGGTAATGTCTGAAAATTCGACAATCCCCCCTGAAATTCCGAAAAAGCGTGCGGGCAAAGCAAGAACGTTCAGTTGCCCCAACTGCGGCGGCTCTGTCACGGTCAAAGCGGTAGGGCTTTCTATCAGCGCCGTCTGTGCTTACTGTTCGTCAGTCATCGACATTGCCAACGATAATTTTCGCATCCTGGCGACAGCCAATGAACGCACCCGCCCTACTCTGTTGACTATTGGCAGCAAGGGCGCATTAAACGGAGTCTTTTGGGAAATCGTCGGTTATATGGAAAAATCCGACGCTTCGGAATTTTACCGCTGGGATGAATACCTGCTTTATAACCCTTACCAAGGTTTTCGTTTTCTGGTGCAGTCGAAAGGACATTGGAGCTTATTCAAAGTTTAAAAAAATCGGTCGCAGAACCCAAGAGCTTATCCGGCGATTTCAAGTTCGAAGGCCGAAAATACGAGCGTTTTCAAAAAGGCGCGACGAAAGTCCTGTATGTCAAAGGCGAATTTTACTGGCGTGTGCGTAAAGGCGAAGAAAGTTACGTCACCGATTATATCGCGCCGCCTTTTATGCTTTCCATCGACCAAGGCGATGAAGACATCAATCTCGCATTAGGCGAATATATCGAACCTAAAGCTATCGAAAAAGCCTTCGTTTTGACAGTCCCCATGCCGGAACGAATCGGCGTTGGACCCAATCAGCCGGGGCGTTACCAAGCCGAACAGGTCGCCAAGGTGTGGTTTAGCTTTGCCGTGGCTTTTGCGTTCGCAACTTTTATACAAATCATGTCGGCCTTTACTGCGCATAGTAAGGTTGTTTACGAAAACAGTTACGAACTAGACGTCGATAGTAAAAACCAGACTATCAGTACGGAACCCTTTAACCTGCCGAGGCAATCGAACGTGGAAATTTCCAATTACGCCAGCCTCGACAACGAATGGCTCGAATTGGATCTGGCCTTGGTCAACGCAAAAGACGAAACCATCAAGGAAACTAAGCAAGCGCTGGAGTATTATTCGGGCATGGATTACGACGGTTATTACTGGAACGAAGGCGATGCCGATAAGGACAGCGCATTTTCCGCCGTACCCGAAGGCGATTACCGTGTGTTGATCGACGCCGATTTCGACGCCTTTTACAAACGCCGTCCGGTCGTCTTTCGTATTAAGATTAAGCGCGATGTGTCGAACTGGTCGAATTACGGGTTCACCCTGTTACTGCTGATTCTGTATCCTGCTTACGTGACATTCAGGCATACGCACCTTGAGTCGGCGCGCTGGTCGAAAAGCGATTATTCTTATTTTAATTGGCATTAAAGACGACCGATGCCCAAAATATATATCGCCTATTGCGCCGTTTTGATCATCCTGCTGGCGGTCGCCAACTATAAAGGGATTATTTATAGCACTTATCTCTACGGCGAAGATTCGCAAGCCGCCAAATCCGCAAACCATTTCCATAAATAAGGAGAACACGATGGCTATTACCGACATGATTGAAATGAAATACGTGGTCGCTTCGCTGCTGTATTCCGCGATTGGCCTGACCATCTTTGTTGTGACGTTTGTGGTGCTGGATTTATTGACGCCCAAGGTCAGTGTTTGGCGGGAACTGGTTGAGAAACAGAATATCGCTTTGGCTATTTTTCTGGGTGCTGTGGTTTTTGGGATTGCTACGATTATTGCTTCGGCGATACATGGTTAGACTTAACATGAGAAACAAATGAAACATATTAAACTTAAAACTATAAACTTGAAAAACAACCCACAATACAATGAAAGATGGCTACAGGAAATAATAGCTGATGATCCAAGTATTATTGGAATTGGTGATGTCGTTTTGAAAGATAAAGAACGTATTCATCCTGGCGCAGGACGCTTAGATTTACTTTTGCAAGACGCAGATGGATATGGAAGATATGAAGTTGAAATTCAACTCGGTCCTACAAATGAATCTCATATTATTAGAACACTTGAATATTGGGATGTCGAAAAACGTAAATATCCCCAATATGATCATACTGCTGTTCTTATAGCGGAAAATGTAAATAGTCGTTTCTTGAATGTCATAAGCTTATTTAATGGTGTTATACCAATCATGGCAATACAAGTAACGGCAATTGAGACTTCAGATGGGATTGGGTTGCAATTTACAAAAGTTTTAGATACCGTCAGACTTGGTTATTTAGATGAAGATGAAGAAGTTACCGAAAAAACAGACCGGAGTTATTGGGAAACCAAACGAGGGACAAAAGCGACTGTAGCATTAGCAGACGCCATAGTGTCGATAGTCAGTACGTTTTCACCATCTGCAGAATTAAATTACAATAAACACTATATTGGATTTACGATTGAAGGACGTTCATTTAATTTTGCAATATGCAAGCCACAAAAAAATGCTATGCGACTTACTATTAAACTCCCACAATCCGATGAAACAGATCGATTAATATCTGAGTCTGATATAGATATATTAGATTACGACAAAAGATGGGGAGCATATAAGCTTAAATTATCAAATGCAGAAATCGAATCAAAAAAAGAAATATTAACCAATTTACTCAAACAAAGTTTTGAACTCCGTACCTAATAGGAAAAATTAAATTCCTTAAATATCTGAACCACCTTATTGAATAAGTTTGGCCTTACTCCTCCTCATCTCCGTCTTCGTTATCGCCACTTGCGGGCTGATTTACGAGCTGATTGCCGGGACGTTAGCCAGCTATCTCCTGGGCGACTCCATCACCCAGTTTTCCACGATTATCGGCTGCTACCTGTTTGCGATGGGCATCGGCTCCTGGCTGTCCGGTTACATCAACCGCAATCTTTTGGGCTATTTCATCAAAATCGAAATTTTGGTCGGCGTGGTCGGCGGCAGTTCTGCCGCCGTCTTGTTTTTGTTGTTCGAACAGGTATATTCGTTCCGGCTTTTGCTCTATTTCGTGGTAACGATCATCGGCATCTTGGTCGGCATCGAAATTCCCTTATTGCTTAGGATATTGAAGGATCGCTTTGAATTTAAAGACCTAGTTTCCAGGGTTTTTACCTTCGACTACATCGGCGCACTGTTCGCCTCTGTGTTATTTCCCTTGGTGTTAGTGCCTTATCTGGGCTTGGTGAAAACCAGTTTCCTGTTCGGCATTTTAAATACACTGGTCGCGCTGTGGCTGCTTTACGCCATCAAAGAAGACATCCCTGCCCTCAAAATGCACCGGATTTCAGCAATTGGCGCATTAATCCTGCTCATGTTCGGCTTTCTCTATTCCGAATCCATCATGAGCGTTGCCGAAAGCAGCAGTTACCAAGGCCAAGTGATTTATGCCAAATCCACCCCATATCAGCGCATCGTTCTGACGAAAGAACAGCACGATTTAAGGCTGTTTTTAAACGCCAACCTGCAATTCAGTTCGGTCGATGAATACCGCTATCACGAAGCGTTAGTGCATCCGACCTTAGCTGCGCTCAATCAGCCCAAACACGTGCTAATCATCGGCGGCGGCGATGGGCTGGCCTTGCGCGAAGTCTTCAAATATTCCAGTGTCGAATCAGTCACGCTGGTCGATCTCGATCCTGCTATGACCCAATTGTTTGCCTCCAACAGCCTATTGACGGCGTTAAACGAAAATGCGTTGTCATCGCCTAAATTGACGATCATTAACCAGGACGCTTTTTTATGGCTGAGAACACTGAACCAACAGGCCGATAAACCGCAGTTCGATGCCTTAATAATAGATGTCCCCGACCCATCCAACTATTCCATCGGCAAACTGTATTCCCTGTCCTTTTTCAAACTCTTGCCGGGAATCATGCACCGCGACAGTGTGTTAGTCATACAAAGCACTTCGCCGTTAGTTGCCCGTAAAACCTTTTGGTGCGTCGTCAACACCCTAGCCGCAACCGGTTTTACCGTCACACCTTATCATGCCTATGTGCCCTCATTCGGCGAGTGGGGGTTTGTTATCGGCACGTTCACGGCTTATAACTACCCGCAAAGCTATCCGGCAGGATTACGTTATGTCAGCGTGGAAACCGCCAACGAAATGTTCCACTTCCCCGCCGACATGGCGAAAATCGACACTGAAATCCAACGGCTGGATGATCAGGTATTGGTGAGGTATTTCGATGAGGAATGGTCTAGGTATTTGATATATTAAAGCGATTAAGCTTATACACCCACGCTAGTGTAACGTCCTCAACAAACATTAAGATATGATACAATTGGTGTCCATGAGAACGCCAATGAAAATTACACTGATTGAAGAGGATCGAACAGAACTGGAACGCTGGGTGAAGAGCCGGTCTGTTGGGGCTAAACAAAGACTACGGGCTAGAATGGTACTGATGACCGCCGAGGGCTTGTCAACAACGGTCATTATGGCAACGTTGGGGGTCAGCAACCCGACCTTGAACAAGTGGCGGAATCGCTATCTCGAAAGTGGTGTTGAAGGGCTCAAGAAAGGCAAGACCCGCCCGTCGCGGATACCGCCGCTGCCGACTGACAAAGTCCAAGAAGTCCTGGCCTTGACATTGACCGGTAAACCGGCTGCCGCGACGCAGTGGAGTTGCCGGACGATGGCGGAGCAGGTCGGCATTTCCCGGATGGCGGTGCACGGCATCTGGCGGAGCACAAACTGAAGCCCCATCAAGTGAAGGGCTTTAGGTTTCGAACGACCCGCTGTTCGCCGAAAAGTTGCGCGATGTCGTGGGCCTTTACCTGGACCCACCGGAGAAGGCCATCGTGTTTTCCGTCGACGAGAAAAGCCAAATCCAGGCGCTAGATCGTAGCCAACCCGGCCTGCCGATGAAGCCGGGAAAATGCGGGACGATGACGCACGATTATAAGCGACATGGCACCACAACTTTGTTTGCGGCACTCGACGTGCAGACCGGAACGGTGATTGGGCAATGCCAGCCCAGGCACCGCCACGACGAGTTCCTCAAGTTCCTGAAGACAATTGACCGGCGAACCGACAAAACCTTGGCATTGCATTTGATCGTCGACAACTATGCGACGCACAAACATGCCGAAGTAAAGGACTGGCTGGCCCAGCATCCCCGGTTCCACTTACACTTCACGCCAACCTCGGCCTCATGGCTCAACTTAGTCGAGCGTTTCTTCCGGGACATTACCGAGGAACGTATCCGGCGTGTGTTTTCCACAGTGTTGACGACCTCAAAACAGCGATACAGGAGTATCTCGACCACCGCAATAGCAACCCAAAACCTTACCATTGGACAGCCAAACCAGAGACGATCTTGGCTAAAGTAGACAAAGCTAAAGATATGTTGAGGACGTTACACTAGAAGCCAGATTAAACGTTCACACGCTGGTGTAAAACACTTTTCTATTTTTTCCATAGTCTGGAATTTATGAGTAATGGCAAGATTTCTTTGTCAATCTCTAACCGCCTTCTCCAACTTCTTACACTGTCCCTCATCCAACCAGCGGTTGCACCACACATTCAGCGACATCGCCGTCCCGGACATCAATTCAAACTCACGCTTGGCTTCGCCGGGCGCTTCTTTCGGCCACCAGGAATGTAAATCCATTTGTGTACGGATGTAGCGACACGCGGCATCAAGTTCCGAATCGGTTAAATGCATGATTAAACTCCTTGAATATTGAAGAAGATAGTTAAGCGGCTTATTGAATGATAAGTCTGTATGCTTTGAAAGTAAATTTTTATCACTTCCCAAATCCACCAAAATAGAGTCGGAAAATTCCGTCGAATTATTGAAATAGCCGGCATAATCTAACTCGCCTATGCAAAAAATTAAGGTATGCTAAAACCATTATCCGTTAAAAATGGAATTATTTCCGTTTTCGCAGGTCACTTACTCTTTTTTCTTCATTAATCATGCGGATCTTGCTTGCTTATATCTTTGTCGTCTTGCTCTGGGCCACTACGCCGCTTGCGATTAAATGGAGCGGCGAAGGCCCAGGCTTTTTATTTGCCGTCACCAGCCGGATGGCTGTCGGTTGGATTTGTATTCTTGTTACTTTAACTGTATTACAACAATCATTTGTCTGGACACGTAAAGCGTGTCTGACTTATGTTGCCGTGGCCGTTCAGATTTACGGCTCGATGATTGCCGTTTATTGGTCGGCGCAATTCATCCCTTCCGGTTGGATTTCGGTTATTTTCGGACTTGCTCCGTTGATGACGGCTTTGCTGGCTTTGATTTTACTTAAAGAGCGCCATTTATCCTTCAGCAAACTCTGTGCTTATACTTTGGGTGTTAGCGGTTTATATGTGATGTTCGGTTCGGCTTTAAATTTAGGCGATCACGCTATTTTAGGGATTGCAGGCGTTTTGATAGCAACCTTTTTGCAATGTATCGGCGCAGTTTGGATTAAGCAGATCAATGCCGGTTTACCGGCTATGATCCAAGTAGGCGGCGGTTTAGGGCTTGCTTTACCGGCTTATTTAATTACGTGGTCAGTTGTTGACGGTCAATGGCCGGATAAACTAACCACCGTGAATCTATCCGCAATCGCATATTTGGGCGTCATAGCCACAACGATAGGTTTTTCGCTGTATTACTATCTGTTGACGCATCTTTCACCGGTACGGGTCGCGTTGATCTCTCTGATGACGCCGATCATGTCGCTTATGCTGGGTCACGTTGCTAATTATGAGCCGCTGACCAGGCAAATCATGATAGGAACTTCGTTAATTCTTGCTGCACTGGTCATGCATGAGGTTTTCGATCGGATTGACTATGCCTTACCGGTTAGAAAATCGAATCGGAATACAAAATCGTCACAATAACTTATTGTTATTTATATTCAACTGGTTGTATAGATTATTTACCCATAGAACTAACCATTTACAGCCATAAATAATTAAACATTGTATTTTCATGTTTTTTTACACACGACCTTAAATTAAAAGCCGTTAAATCAACCGAAAATGTTTTGCCCTGCTCGTATTTTTAGTGCTACCATTGCCGGGCAGTAAAGGTTGAGACAGCCCTTATAAAGGCTGGATTGTGTTAAGCCAACTTCAGATTGGCGTATTTAATATAGAGTTTATTATGGCAGAGCAAGTTGTAGGTACCGTTAAGTGGTTCAATGATGAAAAAGGCTTTGGATTTATCGCTCAAGAAGGCGGAAAAGATGTTTTCGTTCACCATAGCGCAATTAATGGCAGTGGTCGTAAGACATTGAAAGAAGGCCAAAAAGTAACGATGGAAGTCACACAAGGCCAAAAAGGCCCGCAAGCAGAAAATGTAACGCCTGCATAATCTTCATATTAGAAACTCAAAAACCCTCCGGTTTTTGTGCAAAGCAGACTAGTCAAACCACTCGAGTTTTATAACATGCTCCGAAGTTGATGACCTTTCCCCTGTAACATAAACGTAATCGTTTTTAGAGCTATCTTTACGAATATTTTTCTTATATTCGCATGGTTATGTATCTGAAAACAATTCCTGCCGTTTTTTATGTTAATAATTTCAATAATCCGGTTTTGACTTGTTTTTTGTTAAAAACCGGATGATCGTGATATACCCTCTTGCGGCCTTCAGTTTATAGGCGCTATGGTCATTGGTAATTGAATTGCCTGTAATCCAAAGAATGTTCATTTGATTTAGCGTTTTGTTTAATCGCTCATTACGGTCGGGAGTAAACTTAATTGATGATTGTTCTTGTTTACAATAAAATCGATTAACATTCAAAACAGCACTAAAACAATGCAACCTTCAAAATTTTTGCAAATTATCAATTGGGTTACATATTAGTATTCCCACCTAGCCCTTAACTAAAACTTTAATTTCAATAAGCCATGGCGCAATACATTTTTTCAATGAATCGGGTCGGCAAGATAGTGCCTCCCAAAAAGTATATTCTTAAAGATATAAGTTTATCGTTTTTTCCTGGCGCTAAAATCGGCGTTCTCGGTTTGAACGGTTCAGGAAAATCGACATTATTGAGAATTATGGCCGGTATCGATAAAGATATCGAAGGCGAAGCCATTCCGCTAAAAGGTATAAATATCGGCTATTTACCCCAAGAACCCCAGTTGGATCCTACGAAAACCGTAAAAGGTAACGTTGAAGAAGCTGTAGCCGAAATAAAGGCTATTTTAGATCGATTTAATGAAGTCAATAATGCATTTGCCGAGCCGGATGCCGACTTCGATGCGTTAATTGCGGAGCAAGCAGAACTTCAGGAAAAAATTGAAGCCGCCGGGGCTTGGGAACTGGAAAGAAAACTGGAAATCGCCGCCGATGCTTTACGTCTACCTGACTGGGATGCCGATGTTACAAAATTATCAGGTGGTGAAAAGCGACGTGTAGCTTTATGTCGTTTATTATTGTCTAATCCCGACATGTTATTGCTGGACGAACCGACCAACCATTTAGATGCTGAATCGGTCGCTTGGCTGGAACGATTTCTACATGACTATCCCGGCACGGTCGTTGCCGTCACCCATGACCGCTATTTCCTTGATAACGTGGCAGGCTGGATTCTCGAGCTTGATCGCGGCTCCGGCATTCCTTGGGAAGGCAACTATTCAAGCTGGTTAGATCAAAAAAGCACCCGATTGCTACAAGAAGAAAAGCAGGAATCTTCCCGGCAAAAAGCAATGAAAGCGGAGTTGGAATGGGTACGCTCCAACCCAAAAGGTCGACATGCAAAAAGCAAAGCTCGTCTGGCGCGATTTGAAGAATTATCCTCAGTGGATGTGCAAAAACGCAATGAAACTCAGGAAATTTACATTCCACCAGGACCAAGACTGGGTGATGTCGTTATTGAAGCCGATAACATCAGTAAAGCCTTTGGCGACCGATTGCTTATTAATAACCTGAGCTTCAAGCTACCTCCCGGCGGCATTGTCGGCATTATCGGGCCGAACGGCGCAGGGAAGACAACTTTATTCCGCATGATGGCTGGCTTAGAGCAAGCGGATAGCGGCACAATGACTCTCGGCAAAACGGTTGAACTGGCTTATGTCGATCAGCTACGCGATGATATGGACGCCAATAAAACGGTCTTTGAAGAAATTGCCGACGGCCTGGATATGATTACCGTCGGTAAATATGAAACGCCATCTAGGGCTTATGTAGGCCGCTTTAATTTTAAGGGTGCAGACCAACAAAAACGTATCGGCGACCTATCCGGCGGCGAACGCAATCGTGTCCATCTGGCTAAGTTATTAAAAGCTGGCGGCAACGTATTACTACTCGACGAACCGACTAACGATTTAGACGTCGAAACCTTACGCGCGCTTGAAGAAGCCTTGTTGGCTTTCCCCGGATGCGCGGTTGTTATTTCGCATGACCGCTGGTTTTTAGACCGGATTGCCACTCACATGCTCGCATTTGAAGGCGATAGCAATGTCGTTTGGTTTGAAGGCAATTATGAAGATTACGAGGCGGATCGCCACCGCCGCTTAGGTACGGATGCCGATACACCGCACCGGTTGAAATATAAAAAACTTAGTTAATTCAGAAATTTAAAGTCGATTCCGTTTACGATAAGTTTTTCGCCATACTTGAACGGAATCGATTCATCGCCTCTCCAATTAATCTTTTTTGAAAATTCAATCGCATTGGACCCGTAAATTGTTGTCATGCGCATCGATATACAATGTCCAATTTTTACGTACTTGAATAATTGACAGCATAACCTTGTCGTGAAGTTTTAAGCCGACTCCGAATATGGCAAACGTTTTTAATTCAGTCGGGAGGCTTTAATTATGAGCACCAAAAAAATTACTGCGATACAGCGCGGTGTCAGCTTACTGGGTCGGCGACGGTTTTCCGGTCCGTACATTACTCTCGTACAATTCGATGGGATCAGAGATAAGCCCGTTCTTACTGTTGGTTTATGCCGGCCCTGCTAGTTTTGAACCGTCAGATCTACAGCGCGGCGTTGGTATGCATCCGCATCGCGGTTTTGAGACGGTCACCATCGTTTATCAAAGGGAAGTTTAACATTAAGACACTGCCGGAAATGCCGGTAAAATCGGCCCCGGCGATGTTCAGTGGATGACGGCAGCGCGTGGAATTCTCCATGAAGAGCGTCATAGTAAAACTTTCACTCAGCAAGGCGGCATGTCAGAAATGATACAACTGTGGGTTAATCTGCCTGCAAAAGACAAGCTATCGGTTCCGCATTACCAAGAAATTTTAATCGAAAAAATTCCGGTCGTCGAACTACCCAATAAAGCAGGCAATGCACGTATTATTGCAGGACGATACGATGAAATTACGGGACCCGCGTTCACCTTTTATCCCTATCAATTTGTGGGACCTATGTTTAAAGGGGGCAGAGAAATAAACCTATTCACGGGTTAAGACGCCATCCTACTTGTGATGAACGGCGAAGCCATCAACGAACCAATCTCAGGATACGGTCCTTTTGTCATGAATACCAATGCGGAAATCAGTCAAGCGATAAAAGGGATTTCAAAGACGGACTGTTTTAACACATTAGGATTTAAAATTAAGCGAGCAAGGATATGGTTAAGCACTATTCAAAATGGGTCGCCGTTTGTTTGGGCATGATCTTACTTTCAACCCTGATAACGGCTTGATTTAGAACACCCAAATTATTTTCTTCGACAATCTGGATCCCCATCGTGTAGAAAATGGGCACCCAAAGCGGATTTATTAAAATACCGCCGATAGCGCTTTTACCTAATCGCTTTAGATTTTTTAAGGGATTATAGGATTCTGTAAGAGGCCCCATCGGTTTTTCCACAAAAACCTGACAGATCGGCCTCAATTTAGCTTGCTCGGCGCTATCTAAATAGACCATCGAATCGGAAAGCTTTTGCTCCATTCTATGGTAGTTAATTCTCGCTAAACTCGACGTAATAGCAAAGGTGATAGCAACGAGCGGTAATAGAACAATAGGCGGCGCAACCGGCGCGAATGTTGACGATAACATCACTATGCCAAGGCCTAGCATTAAAATATCTTCACCCCATTCCACATCACGGTCGATTCCTTTAACGATAGCCGCCGCATTTATTTCGGATTTATCTAAAAAATAATGCTTTTTTTTCATGGCTTACCTCATAAGGTCTAACTATTTCGTTATAACGTCTAAAAGCCGATTGTCAATATTGGGACCATCATGAAATGTTATCTAAACGGTTTTTCGACGCTAGCACAGTAAACGTATCATGATCCAGCACCGCTTCCGCAGAACGTCTTATCATGGCAAGATTGCTTTGCAATTCCATCAAACCGCCGACGGCCAGCGTCAATACCATCGCCTCGAAAGGATAAACCAAATGAGCTCGATAACGTTCGACTAAAGTGTCGAAATCGTATTTGAAATGGCTATTTTTGCAGAGGATTCGATGATATTCCTCAAGTAAATCCATCTCACAGGACCTCCGCACTTCCGGCTCCAATGCTGTTGCCATGAAATAGCTGACATCGGAAACACCTTCGCCGATTCGAACCATTTGCCAATCCAGAAAGCCTGGACTACCGTCATGCCAGAACAGATTGCCCGGATGGCAATCGTGATGCAACAAGGTTGGCGGTGCGTCCGACAGAATCTTCATGACGTTTTTGCGATTTTTTGCATAATGAATAGCGGATGGGTGCAATTGAACTGGAACGGTTTCTTTTGCTAGTTTTATACCGCGTTTCATTAAGGGTACAGCCAACGCGGTCCCCAAGAAATCTTCTAACCGCCTAATCGGTCCGGACAGCCAGCGAAGGCTTTCATCGTGTTTAGCTTTTTCCATAAAAGCCGAATGAAAGGTCGCCAATTGACCGACAACCGCCCTAGCCTGCTCAGAGGTTAAAGCCTCACCGGTTATCCCTGGCACAGCACCGAATTCAGTTACATCCTCAATGACAAGCGTCGATCCGAGTCCGAAACGACTCTGTGCAAATAACTTTTTAGGTTTTTTTAAAGGGACTTTGTCGGCCAATTCGTTATAAAACCGGACCTCTGTCGGTAATAATCGAGGTAAGGCGGTAATTGCTCTGGCTTGCCAGGAAAGAGAGGGGAGTTTCACAAACCAGAGGTTGGGAAGATTTTCCGATCCTTTGTGAGTAACCTCCAAACGTACACGTGTCGTAGTTCCAACGTCTACAGAGACTATATCAAAACCGCTTATTTCCGTCTTTTTTAATACATTGTCGGATTGGTTATTTACAATTTTGTTTACCCAATCAACTGTTAATAATTGCGGTTTATTAACAATATGAGAGTTAAAGTCACGAAAATTTATCACGTTTAATTGCTTATAATAAAATTAGTTAATGACTTAATTATAGTGTTGAATTCTCCTTTGGTTTTTCAAATCTCACAAGATCAACTTTTTATTTGAACAGGCGCAAAAACTCTCCATACCCTTCCTTTTCCAAATCTTCTACCGGAATAAAACGGAGTGACGCCGAATTGATGCAATAGCGTAAACCTGTCGGTTTCGGTCCGTCGTCAAAGACGTGACCAAGATGGGAATCGCCGTAACGGGAACGGACCTCGGTACGCGGAATAATCAGGAGAAAGTCTTTTTTCTTGTTGATATTATCAGACACCAAAGGCTTACTGAAGCTAGGCCAACCGGTGCCGGAATCGAACTTATCCAGTGATGAAAATAAAGGTTCGCCGCTCACTACGTCGACATAGATTCCGGACCGATGTTCGTTCCAGTATTCGTTTTTGAAAGGCGGCTCCGTACTTTCCTCTTGCGTCACTTGATATTGTAAGGCTGTTAATTTTTTGCGTAAAACCTCATCGGCGGGTTTGCTATAATTTTGTTGAGTATTTTGCGCTGCGTGCTCTATCGACATAGTACCACCTGATTTTGAGTCTGAAATACAAGTTAATGGGAATAAGGTTAGTGTAAATACCGACAATAGAAGTATCTTTTTCATCGTTTATACCTTCAATAATTTTTCAATGCGACCGAACTCATCAATGTAGTTTACGAGATTCTTAAAAACAAACCAATTTAATGGATAAACCATGTACGAAGAAATTCGCCAGATGCAACCGGACGCCGAGTTCTACACGAGAGAACACTGTTATATCAACGAGTTATCGAACGGAACAAACGATCCTGACGTCTCAATTGCTCTCGCAAAAGTCCGGCCTGCCGTAACCACGCGATGGCATCGTCTCCACGGCATTACGGAACGATACGTCATTCTCGAAGGCAACGGACTTGTTGAAGTAGGAAACTTACCGGCCCATGAAGTGAAATACGGGGATGTTGTTTTGATTCCGCCGGAAACGCCGCAAAGAATTACGAATAACGGTGTAACCGACTTGATATTTCTCGCAATTTGCTCTCCCCGCTTCTATCAAGACGCTTATGAAGATATTGAGGAAGCTAAATTCACCGAACAATCTAAGCGATTGAATTCTATAGACTGAATAAATAGCGGTATAAATAAAAAAACTGCCAACCCTCCTTGGTTGACAGTGTAAACGGGAGTGCATCATTCAGCGGCTTATTAGGTTCTATTAATAACCCACACATAAAGCCGCTATTTGTTGGGTACTTTACATTTTTTAATTAAATTAACCTGCGTTTTACTTTAAAGCAGCATCGAACGTTGGAATCGGCAATAAACCGACAGCACTACGTCCACCGGCGCCTACCGCTGGCAATGTAAACGTTTGTTGAGCCGCTTGATTCGTCGTCGCATTAAAATTGACTTTCACTTCATTACCGACATGCCCGTGCGGTATAACTAACGAAGGATGATCGAATGGCGCTTGTTCCAATCTAACTCTTTCGTCGGTAAGCGATTTCATGAAGGCGACGAGATCATCGACTTCTTGCTGTGTTAACCCTAACGTTTGGGGGGTTTTAGTCAACTTAACTTCAGGCGGTCTCGGTTTGCGAATTTCTCCGGGCAACAAAGGCTCTTCGACAACAATGGGTTCAGTGACTTCAACCACCTCATTGACTTCATGCGCTTGGTCGCAATGCGATTCAAATGGATCGCGTGTTCCCGCAATATCGGGGGCAACGTTGCTGGTTGATAAATTCGAATCTTTCGATAGCCCTGTCGTATCGACAAGCCCTGTTTGCGCATCGGCAGTAACGATTGGATTACCGAATTCATCTTCCGCCATGACCGGTTCATGTTCCCCGCAATCTTGTTTTTTCTGGAATAAATCTTTACGATCGCCGCCGCGATTGTAGAATCTCACAACCTGATCAAGCGTCGATTGCCCACCGTTGTGGAAATAAGGACCTGTCAGCTCTACATTTCGTAAAGAAGGGGTTTTAAATGCACCGTCTACAGCCACTCGCTCGTCGCTAACAACGGGACCGTTTCCACATAAGTAACCGGACACTGTCGTTGTTGGGTTCCAAGCTACACAACCGGCAGTTGAGTCCATAAAATCAGTATCGATTAAAAATGGATCCGGCGTACTATACGTAAGATTATTGTTTCCCGTTAAAAAATTGGCCGGATCGTTAACATTTTTCTTAGCATTTAAAGAAAACGATAATGGGAAACCGTAAGGATCGCTTTCGCCGACACCAAGGTCCTCCACCGACGGACGAACGCCGATATTATAAAAACCGGAGTCATAAAGCGCGATTCCTCCGTCGCCCATGACCATTCGTTCAACGTATCGACCTTCATCATGCCGGTTGAATGCATTAGACACGTGATTTACCGATGCACCGGTAAATTCAGAACCGGAATGACACGCCACGCAATTACCTTTGCTCATGAATATGCCTAACCCGCGACGTTCTTGTTCGGTCAGTATGTTAACGCTATTTTCTGGATCTTCTTGCGATTGATCGAATCGCGTATCGTCCGATACTAACGTCGATTCATAAGCCTGAATGGCCAATCCCCAGAACAGAGAAAAATTGTTTTCCATCAACGTATAGCCCTCAGGCGTCAACGTAGTGTCGGGTATATTCCAGAAGGCATCGTTGAACGCTAGCTTTATGGTGTTTTTATAATTATTGAAAAGTCCTTTAGTACCTTTTAAAGGGAAACGGGAATAAGTTCCAAGAACACTGTCGGTAAGATCAACAAATTGATTGCTTAACGGTATAAGCTTTATTAACTTCCTACCCAACTCATGGAAGTTTTTGTCTGCACAGGACATTTCAACGTCGCTAAGCGCCGGCCCAACGGCTTGAGAGGCTAAGCTCGCATTAAGAATTGAAATTCTCTTAACAGCAATAGTACCGTCCGGTTTTTTTACATAGATTTCCGATTTGGGAATCTTGTCGGGATTCATAAACCGCCGCATTCCGAACGGATCTAAACCGTTGAATACGTTATTGGCCCGGCCGTCCCAGAAATTTCTAAAATTGTACACAGCGTTTATAACCGACGGTGTATTTCGCGGCGCTACTTGTCGCACGGTATGGCCTGCAACGTTGAAGAACGGCATCCCAACACCAGCAATAGGAAATGTTTTTTCGCACACTTCTTTTCTACCGGCTGCATTTAACGACATGTACTTAGATGGATATACGCCGCTGGAAGAGATGACATCATCGGTGTCGAAAACGACTTCTGCATGTCTATCTGCCTGTAAAGGTTCACCGGCAACAGGGTTGGCGGATTCTAAATATTTTGTTAAAGGAAAATCGTTTTTCTTCAATGTGTAATTCGGGCCTTTTCCGACAGCAGCTGGCATAGGGTCGGGAAACGATATAAACGGCGTGGAGATGATTAAGGGAGATGTCGCCATGAAGTTGAATACATTCCCAATCGGCGTTGTACCGTTACTGGCAAACTCTCCGCTAGCATTTCGCATACCCGGATTAATCTGGTTTTTAAAGCGATTATCAGCGCCGGCATGAAAATGACAGCTAGCGCAAGCAATCCCGTCGCTACCTACATTACTATCCCAAAACAGCATTTTTCCGAGTGCTATTAAGGCCGCCTTGTTTTTGACGATGTCCGGATAGATCGAGTTTTTGACTCCATTGGCATCTAAAATATAAGGCTCTGGCGGCGGATTACATTTTAGCGATCTCGGTAATTCCGGGAAAGCTTCCAAACTCGCAGTATCGCAAAAAGCGGGCAGTAATTTAGGAACTAACGGAACAGCGTGAACAGTCCGATTAAAACAAGCCAGTAAAATAACGGCAAATATGCAAAGGGCTTTATCTGCTCTTTCTTGTCGTTTTTCATTTTTATACAAGATATTCGTTTTCATAGCTGATTTCTTCCCAGGTAAGTCAATTCAATCAGTAACCGAAATAAAGCCGGAATATATTCGCCCGCTTAAACTTTTTACAGGGAGATTTACTATTTCCGGAACACATAAAATTTTTGCTAAACAAAATGAAGCATTTCTGACTATTCAAAGAAATATCGATAAGCCAAAACCGCAACTTCCTTCTAAATTCTTGGTAAAACCGATGGCTGATATCCATTTGTCTACACATCATATTTCCGCTTTAAATATTTAAGCCTATTCAAATTTTAATGAAGTTGATCAATAAAAAATATTAGTAAGAATACCTATACGAATTAAGCTGTTAGTCTATTTGCAACTAAAAGCTAAATTTAGTATTAGGTTAATCGTAAGGCTTAATATCAGGCGGAATGACAACCCTAGGTATTTTCATTCAAAATACACACAAATCACCGCAGTCATCAAGAAAGGTAAATTTAACCCACTACCCTAAATGTTATAAAAACCTTCGCAAAAAGTTCGACCGCAATCGACTTATATCCAAATAGGAAGGTTTTGTATTGCTACCGTACTTACCGTTAAACACTTATTAATGCTTAAATTTTCAAAGGATGGGGTTAAAAATTATTTCTTACCCCATCCGGTTAATCCGCTTACTTGAATTGAATATCGGTACTTACGCTTGCCCCTCCACCGTTCGATCTGGCGGTTACTTGTGTAACTGAAGTCGCTGGAACGACTCCCGGCTTAACCGAGAATTGCCATTTACCGAAAGTATCGACTTTGGCAGTACCCACAACAACGCCGTTTGCGGCTGTTCCTAACCTTACCGTTACAGTTTTTCCAGGTACCGTACCTGTGCCAACCAGGTTCCACTCGCTGCTCGCCCTTGTATAGTCGCTTCTAGCAATAGTGACTACGTCAGGTAACACTGCCGCTTTTACGTCAACCGTTACGGTTGCAGTAGAAACTCCTCCATGCCCGTCCTTGACGGTATAGCTAAAGGTATCGATTCCGATAACACCCGCTTTAGCTTGGTAAGATAAGACTGCACCATTACTTGTTACCTTGTTACCCATAGGTGTGGTCAGTGTTGCGGTAGCTAAACTTACCGTTAAATTATCGCCGTCGACATCGACGTCATTTGTTAACACGAACATGTCCATCTTAGTTCCGGGGATCATAATCGCATTATCGTTAACGGCAACCGGAGCTGTATTCACAGGCGATACGGTGACGGTCACCAAGCCGGTATCGACCCCGCCGCGTCCGTCGGATACAACGTATGTGAATGAATCTACACCATTGAATTGAGCTTTCGGCGTATAAGTCACTGTCAAATTGCCAGGATTAATCACTACCGTACCGCCATTAACCGATTGAACTACTGATACAATCGATAGTTCACTGTGACCGGGTCCGCTATCATCATCCGTATCATTGAACAATACATCGATAGGCACTGAAGTATCTTCATTGGTGGTAGCAACATCGTCGACCGCAATCGGAATGTGATTGGTAAGCGCGTTTACTGTCACGGACACGGTGCCTATCGCTGTCGCTTTACCGTCCGATACAGTGTAAGTAAAGCTATCTACACCGACAAAACCGGCAGCGGGCGTGTAACTTAAGGTTCCGTCTGGATTTATAACGACCGTACCGCCTTGAGTTGTCGGCGAACTTATACTTGTTATTGTCAACAAGTCGCCGTTGATATCGATATCGTTCGCAAGGACTGGGATCATCAGGATTGGAGTATCGACCACAGTCAGCAAGAATTCGTCTTTAACTGTAGGCGGACTATTCAATGCAGTTGCAGCGCTACATATCAAAGCTTGATCTAAGACAGGGGAATCGGTTACTTCTCCAGATCCCGGTGCGCCGTCTACAGGCGGCGGTGCTTGCCAGTTCAAAATTGCGGTCGTGAAGTTTCCACTAGCAGGTTGATGCAAACCGTCCCCTCTCGTTCTTACTTTGGTCGGATCGACAAAAGATAGAATACGATTTCTAACATTACTTAAGGCACTGCTTGTGTAGTTGGTATCGCTATAGCTTGTAGATGGAACATTCCCTAACGTGCGAGGGTCCATCGCAACCCCTTCAAACGGAAAAGGTTCTAGCGGTTGCGGAGTGGCTTCACATTCCCCAATTCCGTCGTGATTATTGTCAAGACAGCCGCCAGGACTTAAACGCCGGTCAAGATTCCAAGGAATTCCGGTAAATGAAATTGGAGTTGAAAGCGCATTCAAATCGATTTCATTCATTTCCGGCACAGAAACTCCACCGAGACCTATGCCGAAAGGAAACAAATATTGGCCGTTAGTCGCTTCATTACCGTTAATATCGGCGGTTAGTAATGGCAAACCAAGGGATTCATAATCGAATTTTCTGCCCGTTCTGCCCATAATTTCATGCGGTATTGGGCTGAGAATACTAAACTGCTGAGCTAATGTCAGTCCAGGGCAAGCACCGAGCGGTGTAAACCGCGGATCTGCTTGGATATGAGCGCATGGATTTACTTTTGCTTTGGTTGTCGCGGCAAAATCAACGTCATGATGGATTTTAAAGATATTCGCTCCAGCCCCAACCAATCCTTGCGCAGTACATTCTCCTAATCCGGCAGCATTATCGCAGCCAGTTGTGCTGGCTAATGGAAACTCATGGGGCGAATTGGTAACCGGGTCATAATGGATAGACCAAAACATCACATCGGCTGGCGCCAGCGTCGCATAGCCGATAATCAAAGTACGGGCGCGTTGATTCTGAAATCCGGGCGCATCCATTTCTACTTCATCAAGGAAAAAGTAATCCGGTTGACCGTCATCGGTTTTTGTAGAAAGCGCAGTCAAAACCATAGTCGTATGCGCCGACAAAAACTTTACTCCGCCAATCGTTTCGTAATTACCCTCCACAGTAATACTGTCTCCCAACATAATGGGGGCAAAGCGCCTGGAATCGTCAACCGGCTGTCCGTTATTGATAGTTCGGTTGGTCGTTGGACATAACACATCCCCAGTACCGTCAGGTTGGGCTTGAGAGGTAGTAACACCTAAATTCAAGGAATTCGTAAAGTCATTAAAATTCCTTTGTGCTGTGCTAGGAATACACATCGGAAAACCGGTCGTGAATGTATTCGTGTAATTGTCGGCATCCAATGCAAATCGAGGATCAGGACTGCAATTTGAACTGTTTCCCGCACAACCTAAGCCCTGTTGTATCGTATGGCGGCTATCGGGGTCGTTAAGACGAACCATGACTCCTGCTGAAGCGCTACCTAGCTTTCCATTGATTCGAAAATAGCCTTCATCGTAGTTAATATATGTGATTTGTCCGGTAACGACTTCTGCGCCTTTTTGAATAAACACGTCACCGGCAATCACATTGCCGTTATCGATACGGGTCGCATGTATCGTAGCGATTCCGCCTGTTCCGCTCGGATTACAGGTATCGCCTTTAGCTAAGCCGGTTTCATTTTTTGCCTGACATGAGGCGCTCGCTTCGATAAATAATTGCTGTAACGTAACCCGATTAGCGGGTAAGTCCATCAACAAGTTTTTAGGGATGATAATATTTTGACCGCCGGCAACAATAACTCCGCCCGACCAATGGTCGGTGGGATCGTTAATCGATATTTTTTCTATTTCACCGATTACAGGGGCTGTCACTGGAACGGCTTGCCCCTGTGCCGACCAACCTCCAACGAAAAGTGATATCGATAATAAAACCGCATTGGAAAATGTTAGCGATGATCTATTTTCGACAATCACTGGGACAAGCTTTTCTTTTAAATGTGTTTGCATTTGCTTTACTCCTAAAAACTTTCAAGCATGATTGGTCATCTTTAATAGGCTTGTTCTTGAACAAATCCGGCTCTTGGAAAGTCCCGGATATAGCCTTCAGACTGTTAATTTTGCCGACAGAAGCTAACGTTATAACTTAGCTTCCTTTCTGAATTAAGCTTTGTTAGTTATATTCTTATCCCATCATGTCTGCCAACTTCGGCCGACTGCCGTTCGGTTCCATCCATCTAAGATATTCGGCAATATATTTTGGATTTCCTAAGGCGGGACTCATCCCCCACCGTTCTAAAGGCTCGATGCCGAACTTAACAACACCGATGTGTTGAGTTCTATCCTTATCGACCAGCGGATCGGAAAAACTAAATCCAAGCTGTTTTCTAAGTATCTCGATATCGGCTTTTTTGCCGGTCAGGAATGTCCAACCGGGCTGAATGTGAAACAACTCGGTATAGGCTTTTAACATTTCCGGCGTATCATGTTCGGGTTCCAGTGAAATGGAATACATAAAAATGTCTTTGCCGACCCGGTCGCCCAATTCTTTTTGAACAATCTTCAAGTTTGCGGTCATGCCCGGACAAATTTCTCCGCAACGGGCATACATAAAGTTGATCATGACAATCTTGCCTTTGACGAGATCATCATAAAAAAGAACCGATTTCCCTTCATGCGTCACCAACGGTACATTCGGTATTAATTTTTTACTTCTAAATACCGGAGTAGCCTTACTGGAGGCTTCGCTATCAAATAGCGACGAACTGGCCGGTATAGTCGATAGAGCCGCAGCGCCTAATGAAGCTCCCGCTAAATTCTTAATAAAGTCTCTTTTGTTCATCTGCAATATCCTATTTATCGGTTAGCTTCACTATTTGCCAGCATTGGGATCGTCCGACGGCACGATCTTGAAACGAATCATCATCGAATGGTCCTCATGCACGACGTTATGGCAATGCATCGGATAATCGCCGTACCAATCGCGGAATTGCATGTACATAGTCAATTTACCGGTTCCCGATGTACCTTGCGCGCCTTGTCCTATCCTGACTACGTCTTTTCTGGATAAATCGTCCTCGGCCGGAAACTTATCGTTGCGGCTAATCACTTGAAACTCTTCATGATGCGTATGAATCGGATGCCCCCAACCGCCGCCGGACCGGAACGTCCATTCTTCGGCTGTTCCTTCCACCGGATATGCGCTAATGACGGTTGGATCGAACAATTGTCCATTGACCGTCCATGCGCCGTTTGACGTATCGAAACTCCAGTTACGCTTCCTAACAACAGGATTTGCAGCACGTTTAGGCATAGGCACCATCACTTGGCTGATCAACTGTGCTAGTGGAGCGCTGTTATCGGGAGCGTCGTCGGTCACGATAAACTTCAACAATTTAGTTTTATCGCTAGACGGCAATATTTTTCCGGTCGGCCCCTTGCCGCTAACTTGTTCTAAGCGGTTTTCCAGATAAATTTCCGTTCCCGCCGGAAACTGGCTGAAATCTACGATGACATCGGCGCGTTCTGCGACACCTAAGCGTATGCTTTTTACTATTTGCGCTTTCGGTAATAAGTTGCCGCAATTGGCGATACGGACGAATTTAGTACCGTTGCTAAGCGATAACTCGATATATCTAGAAGGGCCGCCGTCCAAAAAACGAAAACGGTATTTACGGCGTTTGACTTCGAGGTAAGGCTTTATCTTGAAATTAACTGTTTGCTGATCTCCCAAAATGCCTTCCAGATTGAAGGTATCGAAAAACATCTGTCCGGTATAGTCGAACAGCTTGTCGGTAAACAACATCGGGATATCGTATTCACCGCTTGGCAACCGTAAACCGGTGGTTTCATCACCTGTATCGAGATTGATGTCCTCGCTGAATAAGGTATAAAAAAGACGCCAACCCCTTATAGACGTTCGATGCCGTGAAATCGAAACGATGATCGTGAAACCAAAGCGTACTTTGGGTTTCTTGCCAATCGCCGGGGCAATGATAACCATTTCGTTCCGTTCCGTTTGGATGTGTACTGGCAAATCCTGCCCGAATGTTGGGATACCAATAGTCATACCACTTACCGGAATCGAAAAACCGAATCGGACCGCCATCCGAAGTCGGCGGGTTATGTGCGTTATGTAGATGGGGTGAAATTTGGTTAATACCGAATCCGAAATTTTCGCGGCCGTCTTTGGGCAAGCAGTTGTACATTCGCATTAAGATAGGAGAACCGTAGTGCGCATTGATACGTAATATACCGACGGCATCCGAATTCATATCCACGTAGGTGCAAACTTTAGACTTAAAATGACTGTATTCGGCATTCGAATAGAAATTCCAGTCCAATTCCTTTGCTGCAAGCTCGTAAGGGGTACATGCGGCTAAACCGCCCAATTCATCCCAGCGTTGGTGTTCTTCGGTGCGCGCTTCATAAAAATCTTCTTCGATTTCCTCAAGGGTGTCGGGATTAATATTGCCGGAATGTTTCATGGTGTGTTTTTCAAGGCACGGGCCTTTTTCGGGAGTCGGACCTTTAATCCCCGTTGTTGGTACACACGCTTTTGGTATGGGGAGACGTTCAGACCAAGGCATCCTACAGGGAGGACTGATCAAGGTGACGTCTTCAGCTTGCGCAAAATCAGGTAACAGGTTTTTCCCACCGACCATCGATAAACCGCCGACACCGGCAGTCAGCCCCATTTTAAACAGCTCACGGCGGCTAAGTTTGGCGGACTGTATGTCATTGACCTCTTTCATATAGCGCGCTGCTGCTTTTTCTCTTTGGCCGAAGTTGGTCGCTTGGATTATTCTTTTTAACATCTCACATTCCCCAGTTTTTCTGCCTTAAAGCAGCGTCTTCGATACGTTGTTTATGAAGCCAGGATTATCCTGTCGAAAAAATTCATTAGCATCACTGTTAACTTTTTAAGGTTTAATTAATGTAAGTATGCTGTGAGGCTTATGCTTATAAATTACATTGTTCAAAAAATTTGTATATACGTAAAAATACCTAGTTAAGCTTCTGAAAGCGTCGAACTTTAATAAGGCACGACCGAATTTACAGAGCATCAAACGTGTTTATCGAGTCTTTTTTTATCAAACTCGCCAGCGTTGAACATTCCTCGGCAATCGCTAAAAATAATTCAACCTCAAACGTTTTTTGGCTTAACTTTCTTTCTGGGTAATAATTTATATTGAAAAAACATCTCGCAATATCCGTATGAATACCTAGTCGGGAAACTCTACAGAGATAGCGGAGACATTACTTTAGGGGGTACCGATCTTTTATACCCTACCCTTTTTCATGAGGGGACTTTCAAACAAGGCGAGTAAATTTCGAGCTACTAAAAGCGATTAGACGACTGCGTGTGCGGATGTCTTTCGACTCGACAAGCAAAATTTTAGCTTTTCAAATCTGGCGGCTACTAAATATGTTAGGCACATAATGCCTATGATGTGGATGATTTGGATTATTTCGGTGAGCTTGAAGGAATAAATTCAACCTTAATCGTGCCTCTTTTCACACAGGCGGCGTAAGTTGCATCCGGCGTAGAAGAACTTTGTGCTTCTTGCAAGCAATTCTTCGAAACATTCAGGTAAGAGTCTGCTTCTGCACTCGCTGAATTAAACGGATGCCCTTTATATTTCATACATAACCGGAAAGCACCGGCATCTGAGCCGAGCGGGATTTCTATTGGCGTGATTTGACTACCAACCGGTATATTCTGTTTTTGAATTAGCTGTGTCGATCTAAAACAATCCGTTGCATCAGAAAAATAATGGGCGTCAATCTCGGCTGTTTTTTCTATTTGAGATGAAACGCATCCTGCTATGTGAAAAAAGATAATCGAAAAAAGTAATTTAAACATCTGCGCCTCACTTATTAAAGTTTCGAAAAAATTTAAACTTTTTCAGAGGCTAGACATTACAAATTAATGTTAATTCACTTATTCATCATCGACCCATACAGATAAGGCTTCAATGATACTTTTTGCTTGATCCTTGCTGGAAATGTTGAATTTCGACTTCTGCCGATATTCGCCTTTCTGTTTTTGATAGCGCCGAATTGTGTATTTATCGGGACCGTATTCGCCCTTCGCGTTGTTCCAGTCTTGATAACGGAAAATCAAAGTAGCCCATGCGCCTTTCGTCAGTACTTTTTTATCGATTTCCTTTACAGTCTCTATCCCGCCGTCTTCGTAAGCCACGGTGAGTTCATCTACGGTTTCTGCCATTTTTTGTTGTCCTGATTGTGTTATTTTCCGAAAAATTGACCAAAACCGCGACTTCCCTCGCCTGTTTTAATCGTATCGACGACCCTCAAATTTCTGGCGTCGATAACAGATACATTGCCGTCAAACCAGTTTGCCACATAAACCAGTCGATCATTTGGATGTGTGCTGATTCCTTCGGGCTTCTCGCCGACTGGAATCAACCCGATTTCTTTCAATAACTCCGTATCGATCACGGAAACCGAACCGTCATCCTGATTCGTTACAAACAGCCGAGTATCGTTTAGCGCCAATGCCGTTGCGTAGGGAAGCATATTGACCTTGATTGTCGCTAAGACTTTCATCGTTGCCGTCTCAATCACAGTCACGTTATCGCTTTTAACATTGGCAACATAAAGCCGGTCGCCGCGCGTATCGAGTGTTAAACCGAAAGGATGTTCGCCGACGGGTACGGTTTTCGACACCTTTTTTGTTCTCGTATCGATCTTAGAAACCGAATTATCAAGCCGGTTAGCAACATACAACCAATGGTTGTTAGGACTAACCATAAGCCCGGAGGGTGACTTGCCCACGGCTATCGATCCGATAATTTTAAGACGTTCAGTGTCGACAATAGAAACTGTGTTGTTAAACCAATCGGCAACATAAATATTATGCCCATCGGGACTAACAGTAATCCCCAGCGATCCTTCGCTCACTTCGATTTTGTTAACCGATTTACGCTGTTTGGTATCGATGACGGCGAAACCTTTCGCCTCAGGGGTACTGATGTAAGCTTTAGTTCCGTCCGGGGATATCGCCACACCTGCCGGTTTTCCTTCTACGGGAATGACGGCTTCAACTTTTCCGGTTTCGGCATCGATGACAGAAACGGTGTCGTCAAGTTGATTGCTGATATAAGCAAACGGCGCTGCGACGGACAGCGGCGCTATTTGCATTAATACGAAAAGCAACAAGGCTTTGAATTGCATACAGACGGAAATTTTTATGTTGCTTATTTTTCCGCCAATTTTTTCAGATTTTCCAAGCCTTCTTTAAATACGCCTTTAACTGCGGTATTTGCAGCTTCTTCATTCATTTCAGCTGGCGGATTGTTGTTGGTATACGCACGGTAAAAACCCGCTTTCCATGAAACAACGGTGGTTTCGCCTTTTGGTTCTAAATCGATACTGGCCGCATAGTTATCAACCGGCAATACAGGTACTTTTTCTTCCGCACCGGCATGGCTAATGGTTTTTGCCGTGCTCATTTCGGTGATTTTGTAAGCGAAAGACATTTTGCCTTCATCGTATTTTTTTAATTCTTCGGTGATGGTGCCGCCGTTTTGCAAGGTCAATACGCGTGTTGCCCCTGCTTCGTTCCCGCCTTGGGCAGAAGTGCTTTTAACCGCAGGTAACCAGGACATATCGCCGTAGTCTTTAATAATACCCCATACTTTTTGCGCGGGGGCGTTAATTGTGATTTCTTCTTCTACTTTTTGACGAACTGGGCCGTGTGCTTGAACCGCCGCCGAAAACAAAAAGGCTAAAAGCGAAAGACACAGGTAAGATTTCTTCATAGTTATTTCCTTAAGGATCGTAAAAAACAAGGAGGATTATAATATGACGGTCTTGCGATGCAAGCTAGAGTTTTTCGCTTTCAGTATTCATAGGGTATTTGCGTTCATTAAGTAAATTTGATTTCTTAACAAGAAGGTTGGCACAATGCTTTCAATTACACTATACGAAAACAGAAGAGTGATTTCTATTTTTGGCTTTCGTATATTTTTAAGTTTTTCTCAATTTAAGGCACACATTCTGGAGAAGCTATGATTAATTTCGGTCGGTTAACAAATATCGGACTATTTTCACTCTGTTTAAGCGGTGCGTTTTGGCTATCGGGCTGTTCAATCTCGGATAGTGTTGGATCAATATCCAGAAGCTCTGAAAGTTTTTCAGACTCATCGAAGTCTTCCAGTAAAAGCAGCGAAAGCGATTCTAAAAAATCGGACAATAACGCTTATGAAAATGAAGTAAAAGATTACACAATTACGTATCTGCGCACCAACTCGGGGCTTTCGGAGCGAAACAGCTTCATGAAAGGCATCAGCGATGTGGCCTCCCAAAACGGGATTGTAGATTGGGAAGCCAATCCGAAAACCTACCGCGCAATTGGAAAAGGTTTAAAAAGGCAAAAATCTCGGGCGCGCAATACGAGATGTATAAAAGGAAATTTACCGACGGCGATCACGGTAAAATGGATGATATTCAAGAAGGCTACGAAGATTAATTATAGAAAAATAGCCGTTGTCGCTACCCTCGTCGTTTTTCTGTTCTGTATCAATAACGCACATGCTGCGGTATTTCACGTCATTTACATAGACGCTGGCGAAGGGAATTCAAGCGGCGGACATCTTGCCGTTCAATTGGGTGAAAATGTTTTTCATTACCAATACGAGAACGGCATGATTCGCCTTTTTAAGAATCCAGCGAATGCCTTTATTGAAGATTATCAATATCGCCAGAATCGCGGCCTGCATATTGCCGACATTAATATTTCAGACGAAACTTCGGAGCAGCTAACCGATTATTTTAACTTGCGGCTTTTTTCACAAAAACAATATCTTAAAAAACTGCAAAGTCTCCAGCAAGATCAGCTGCTATTGAAGGCATTATTGAATCAGAATTCATCCGGCCAAAGGATCGTTTCATCTGCCGAAGACGACTCTCTTCAAATTGCCGGTGCAGGTTTATTTTTTAACGATTTAGAATTCGATCGTCCAAAGCCCGCCGATGAATGCGATACTTTGCGTTCAAGCACACAAATATCCAATACTTTAAAACGGCAGATATCGATTGATAAGGGAAAAACCTTTCTTATCGACAAAATTACTGCGTTGAGAAAGGACATAAACCAACTTTCACCTTCACTTGAAAACCTCGATATTGCGTCTTATCAATATGCGTTTTCGGAACATTACGGCGATTTGTTAACCGGATTTTTAGCTTTAAATGTTTTGCAAGACGATCAACCTTTAGCGGTTAACGCCTGCTTCCAGATAGTCGATCCTACATTACGGATGAACGACTTAGATATTCAAAATGCGGAACGCTATAAAACCGAACTTTTCCGCACCGCGCAATCTTTGCTCGATTCCAAACGTCCGGATTGGGGTTATGCATTATTCGTAACGGTAGCACGACTCATCGTTATGGATCATTCTATCCAAACGCGTCAGTGGACCTTTTTGTTCGATAACGAAACTAACTCTAAAGAATTGACCAAGGAACAAATTGCGCTCTATGCCGAGCGAATGTTCACTCAACGGCGCACCGATTTAGAACACTTGCAGCATAAAGCAAAAGAGATCAACGACAACGCCGGCAACTACGAACGACGTTATGTTGAATTGGAAATCGCCGCCAACCGCTATCAGCATTGGCTTGAAAGCGATGAGACCGGACTCTTAAAGTTTAGAAGCGAACAACCGCTGCCCATTCAAAGCATTTCATCGACGCGTTTTTTAATAACCGGATTGACGGTAGATCAACTCAAGATTGCGATAGAACACCGGAAATCAGCAGAAGAAAGCTTACTGAAAAATGATATCGAAAAAAACACTTACAATCTCGTAACAAAAAATTGCGTATCCGCACTTTTTAAACTCATCGATGAAGCGGTTGACGGTCAATGGAAAGAACGGCTCGGCGGCTACATCGATACTGAAATTAATTTCGTGCCTTTTCAAGCTTTCGAGTCAGTTGAAAGTACCTACAACGTTACGAAGTCGACTTACCTCCCTGCTTATCGGCAACAACAACTCGCCAGACTTTATGCACATGAAGACGAAAGTAAGGTTTACCTGCGTGAATCGAATATATTCAGCTCAAGTTTGTATAAATACAATGCGGACGATGCTTGGTTTGTTTTTTTTACCGACGACCAAATTTTACCAAGACCCTTATTCGGCGTATTTAATATTGCGGCAGCGACAAGTCAAAGTTTATTCGGCCTTTTTAACTTGCCGTTTGACGGCGGAAAGAATATAAAAACCGGTTTGAGAGGAATACTGGCTAGCTTTCCCGAACTAGCTTTTTTTAATATCAGAAAAGGCAGCTATCCTTATAGCATTGAAGCGGTTAACTAATAGCCTGAAAGTCAATTTACGGTAACTTTCAGGCTAAGGTTTTTCTTAATTCACTTTTAAAGCACCGCCGCGACCCATGCCGCCTTTCACATCTTGCGCTTTATAATTTCTAAGCGAGACTACTAGGTTGTTGTAAGCGTCGAAAAATGCCGCTGCGGTCGCCTGACCTTCAGGTGTCCTTGTAAAAGAACTCATGCCGCCGCCTACAGCTCCGCCGATTAAACCGCCCCATCCGCCTAAAGCACCGCCGCCTGACATGCTCATATTGTTTGCCGTTGCACTGCCTTGTGAGATGGCAACTTGCACCGTTGAACGAATGTCGGTCAATGTCAACGCCACATCGGTCGTCCGTGTTTCTACGGAATTTGCGACAGCGCCGGCAATAGCACCTAATCCACCTAATCCGGCTGCACCTAGCCCCGCGCCGACTAACGCGCCGCCTAAACCGGCCCCGCTTCCGCTCGTGCTCTCATTCAATACGATAACTTGCGGATCTAGCAGATAATCTGCAGCAACACGTTGGCCCTTTTCCATTTTCGAACCGGGCCGGTATTCACCCGACTCCCTTTGTTCGCCGACAATCTCGTTGATCATTGAACGAGTCGCTTGATTTCCGATCGATGTAATTACGAAGCAATTAGATTGTTGAACGGCAAGACGTATCAAAGGATCCACAGTGGTAACGCTGCTCGAACCGCTAAAACGGCCGTCGCTTACCGCGAGCGTACCTAAAGGTGTGGAACAATGCTCCAACGATTTATTGGCGTTAACACTAGTTCCGCCGCCGGCAGAACCGGTTACCAAATTGCTGCTACCGCCGGTTTGAAGACCGGCCTGTTGGGCGCACGCCGAAAGCACTGCCACCGCGCCGATCATTGAAAACTTTGATAATTGCTTAACCACCATGTTGGAATCCCTCGTTAATTGATGAATAAAAATTGCCTGATTTAATCAAAATTTAAGATACTATTAAACGCCGCGATAATATACCAAATTCGATCTTAGTGAGAAGAAACTTATGCAAAATAAACGATTAATCTCGAAAGTTTTAACGACCGGCTTTTTTGTTTCCTGTCTCGCAGCCTGCACAGCAGAGAAGCCCATCGAAAAAAATACGATTACGATCTGCGATTCGAACGGCTGTGCGGAACGCCCGAAGAATTATTCCTCTTTCAATCCGGACATTAATACGCCTGACGACGATCCGGGAGGTAAGATTGCCGCGTTAGAAGAGCTGGCAAAAAACGATCCTCGCGCCGCTTACGATCTCGCCTTACGCTTGTTTCGAGGCGACGGCGTTCGTCAAGACAGTTATCGCTCTATCAAATGGATGCGCGAGGCTGCAGAACGAGGAAATTATGAAGCGCAAAAAGCGCTCGGTAGATTGTATCTTACCGGTCTTGGCGAATTAGGTTCTGATCCCGGCGAAGCCGAAAAGTGGCTGACGATGACGGCGAGTAGAGGCGATAAAGAGGCTGCTAAACTGCTTCAAGAGGCCCAAGTTGCAAGACAGTCGCAACAAGCCGAGTGGAAATGGCTTAATCGCTGGCGATCCACATTCAATACCTATTGGTATAGCGGTTATGGTTACAATAGCTATTGGCGCGGCAATTCGTGGTATTGGTATTAAACAACGCCAACCACTTTGACAAAAATCATGAGCGCTAGAAATGAATTCCTAGCGCTTTCTGCTTAAACTAGCGCGTTTAATCAAGGACCAATTTTTCCGTTAAAGCCGCCGCATACCCTATATAAGATTTCGGTGTTAATTTTTGTAATTCAGCTTTCGCCTCATTAGGAATCTCTAATTTTTCTATGAACTCGCTGAGTTGTTCCGGTGTTATCCGATGTCCGCGCGTTAATTCCTTTAATTTTTCATAGGGTTTTTCAATCCCGTAGCGGCGCATGACAGTCTGGATAGGTTCGGCCAGCACTTCCCAATTGGCGTTGAGATCGGCCTCCAAAGCTTCGGGATTAATCTGCAACTTGGAAATGCCTTTTAACGTCGCTTGAATGGCGATGGCGGTATGGGCAATGCCTACACCTATATTGCGTAAAACTGTCGAATCGGTCAAATCGCGCTGCCATCGAGAAATCGGTAGTTTTTCCGCCAAAAATCCGAATAATGCATTCGCTAAACCTAAGTTACCCTCGGAGTTTTCAAAATCGATCGGATTCACTTTATGCGGCATGGTCGATGAACCCACCTCTCCGGCAACGGTTTTCTGTTTGAAATAGCCCAACGAGATGTAGCCCCACACGTCTCGATCGAAGTCGATCAATATTGTATTAAAACGGGACAAGGCATGAAAAAACTCCGCAATGTAATCGTGCGGCTCGATTTGAATGGTGTAAGGGTTAAATTGCAAGCCTAACGATTCAACAAAATGTTTAGCGAATTCAGGCCAATCTACTTCGGGATAAGCCACGCAATGGGCGTTATAATTGCCAACCGCGCCGTTTATTTTGCCCAACAACGAAACTGCTTCCAATTGCTTTTTCTGTCGATCTAACCGTACAGCGACATTGGCGAATTCTTTACCCACTGTCGTCGGCGTAGCCGATTGTCCGTGCGTACGCGACAACATCGGCTGGGTAGCATTATCGGCGGCGCATTTTTTAATCGCTTCAATACACCCGTGCATTTGCTCCGCAATAACTTGCCGGCCGTCTTTCAACATCAGCCCATAAGACAGATTATTAATATCTTCAGATGTACAAGCAAAGTGAATAAATTCACCGACTTTTTCAAGTTCCGTTTGCCCGGCAATTTTTTCTTTCAGAAAGTATTCAACCGCTTTGACATCGTGGTTCGTTGTTTTTTCGATTATTTTAATGCGTTCGGCATCGGTCAACGAAAAATTTTTAACGATGTTCTCAAGTAGTGTGTTAGCAGAATCGCTAAATGTATTCACCTCGATAATTTTCGGATGATTAGCCAAAGCTTGCAGCCAGCGGACTTCAACCAATACGCGATACTTTATTAAGCCGTATTCGCTGAAGATAGGCCTTAATTGTTCCACCTTGTCGGCATAACGACCGTCAATGGGAGAAATCGCTGTTAAGTTAAACTGACTCATAGTGTTGTCCGATGGATAAGCTTTTAGATAATTTTGAATTGGATTTCGATTCTATGATGCCGCCGCCGAGACAGACATCACCCAGGTAGAAAACTACGGACTGTCCGGGTGTAATCGCCCTTTGCGGTTCGGCAAAAATCGCTCGACATCGATCTTTACCGAGCGGCTCTAAGCGGCAGGCTTGATCCGCTTGCCGGTAACGGGTTTTGGCTTTGCATTCGATTGTTCGGGTCAACGGCTTGTTGTTACACCAATCCAGACGGCAGGCTTCCAGCGTATCATGCAACATCAACGGATGATCGTGGCCCTGCCCTACGATCAAAATATTATTGGTTAAATCTTTATCCAGCACGTACCAAGGTTCATCGGGTGCATCCTTAACGCCGCCGATACCTAAACCCTGACGCTGTCCGAACGTGTAATACATCAAACCTTGATGATTGCCGATAACCTTTCCTTCAGGCGTTTTCATCACGCCGGGCTGAGCGGGCAGATAACGCTGTAAAAATTCGGTAAATTTACGTTCGCCGATAAAGCAAATGCCGGTACTATCTTTTTTTCTGTGATTATCGAACCCGGCATCTTGCGCGATTTTTCTTATTTCTTTTTTATGCAGATGCCCTATAGGAAATAAGGTACGGGCTAATTCGCGCTGTCCTAACGTATACAAAAAATAACTTTGTTCCTTCGCCGGATCGAGTCCTTTAAGTAAGAAAAATTCACCGTCCTTTTCAGCGACTCTTGCATAATGCCCGGTCGCAATTGCATCGGCGCCTAAATTCTCGGTTGCATAATCCAAGAATGCCTTAAATTTGACATGCTTATTGCACAGAATATCAGGGTTAGGCGTCCGTCCTGCTTTAAATTCGGATAAAAAGACTTCGAAAACCTCGTCCCAATATTCGCTGGAAAAGTTAACGGTTTTTAACTCGACGCCTAACGTGTCGCAAACTTGTTGCGCATCGGCCAAGTCTTGCATGGCTGTGCAGTATTCGGTGCCGTCGTCTTCTTCCCAGTTCTTCATGAACAACCCGGTAACCTGAAATCCTTGTTGGAGTAACAGCAATGCCGTAACGGAAGAATCGACACCGCCGGACATGCCGACGACGATATGTTTAGACATGCTTCAAATCGAGAAAAGATTTAAGAAAAGATAACGGATAACGCTGACCGCTAAGATATTCATCTACACCGATCAAAACCAAAGGGCTCCGTAATCGATGTTTTTGGGCATGGATTTCATCCCGGCTTAACCAATGCGTCGCCACAATACCGTCATCAAGCATTTGATCGGGATTATGACTATGGCATTGGCCCGCAAATAAACATCTTAGAAAGGTGGTAGCGCGAGGGCTTTTACGCCAAAGCTGGATTGAAATAAGATGCTCCGGTTCAAACTGCCAGCCCGATTCTTCATTGACCTCTCGTTTGACCGCATCGATTAAGCTTTCGTTTTCTTCGAGATGTCCTGCCGGCTGATTAAACCGCAAACCGTTGGAGGTTTGCTCCTCGACCAATAAAAACCGGCCTTCCCGCTCAATAACTGCAGCAACCGTTACGTGCGGTTTCCACACCATCTACTCATCCATCACCAAAATAAAGCCTATATTACTCGATTTATCGGGCTTAATATGCAAAGATTTGAACTAATACGGGCAGTAAAGTCAAAAGCATGAATTCCTCATAGTTTGACATATTGCTCATTCACGGTAATTTGATTATTGTTATAATGAAGTTGAATAAAGCCGAATAGGCGCTATGTTTATGTTGTAACTTTAGTAACAGATGACATGTCTGAATTTGAGCCATTTAAAGATAACGACCAAGGTCTGGCGGTACAACCGGCTAAACCAATTCTCAAAAAGCCGCCACTCTATAAGGTAATTTTATTGAATGACGACTTTACACCGATGGGTTTCGTCATCGATATTTTGATGCACTTTTTCGGTATGCCCGAAGATAAAGCAACTCGCGTGATGCTGCAAATTCATACACAAGGCGTTGGGGTGTGCGGAACCTTTACTAAAGACGTTGCGGAAACAAAAGTTTGTATTGTGAACGAGTATTCGCGGGAGCATCAGCATCCGCTGTTGTGCTCAATGGAAGAAATGTAATCTGGAGCTTATATGTTAAGTAAAGAGCTGGAAGTGACATTGAACAATGCCTTTAAAAACGCCCACGACAAAAGGCACGAATTTATTACAGTCGAGCACTTGCTGCTCGCTTTGCTCGATAATGCCTCGGCAGAAGCTGTGATGCTGGCCTGCGGTTGCGATATCAAAGCCCTGCGCGGACAGCTCACTCAGTTCATCGACGAAACAATTTCTCTCATTCCGGAAGGTGTGCAGCGTGATACGCAACCTACCTTAGGTTTTCAAAGAGTGCTGCAACGCGCCGTTTTCCATGTTCAAGCCTCCGACAAAAAGGAAGTGACCGGCGCGAATTTATTTGTCGCTCTTTTCAGCGAACAAGACTCTCATGCGGTTTATTTACTCAACAAACAGGATATTTCAAGGCTGGATGTAGTGAATTATCTTGCTCATGGGATTTCCAAAATCGATCAAGACAGTGCTTCTTCTGAAGACCAAGGATCGAATTCGAATACGCAAGACGCCGAAGCAACTGGCAGTCCCTTAGAGAAATATACGATTAATCTCAATGAAGAAGCCATTAAGGGACGAATCGATCCGTTAATCGGCAGAGAATTGGAAGTCGAAAGAACCATTCAAGTCTTATGCCGCCGCCGAAAAAACAACCCTTTGCTCGTCGGCGAAGCGGGTGTAGGTAAAACGGCTATTGCCGAAGGTTTGGCAAAACGTATCGTTGAAGAAAACGTACCTGAAATTCTGTTGAATCATGTCATTTATTCATTAGATTTAGGCGCGTTGGTCGCAGGTACGAAATATCGCGGCGATTTTGAAAAACGTTTGAAAGCGTTGATTAACCATCTTAAGGTTCGCCCTGAAGCCATCCTGTTTATCGATGAAATCCATACGATTATCGGTGCCGGTTCCGCTTCCGGCGGGACGATGGATGCGTCTAACTTAATCAAACCGATGTTAGCGTCCGGTCAATTACGCTGTATCGGATCGACAACCTATCAAGAATATCGCGGCGTTTTCGAAAAAGACCATGCACTAGCCCGGCGATTCCAAAAAATCGACATTCTCGAACCTTCCGTGGAAGAAACGGTATTGATCTTGAAAGGTTTGAAATCCCGTTTTGAAGAGCATCATGACGTCAAGTATTCGAATGAAGCACTTCGACTAGCCGCTGAATTGTCGGACCGTTACATTACCGACCGCCACTTACCTGATAAAGCCATTGATGTAATCGACGAAGCGGGTGCCAAACAAAGGATGACCGCCGAAAAAGAGCGGAAAGCCGTTATCGGCGCAACCGAAATAGAAGAAATCGTCTCGAAAATTGCCAGAGTACCGGCTAAATCGGTTTCCTCGAACGACATCGAAAAACTTGCCAACCTTGAAAAAAACCTCAAAATGCTTGTTTTCGGTCAAGACGAAGCTATTTCAGCATTAGCATCGGCCATCAAACTTACCCGAGCAGGTTTGAGGGAAACCCAAAAGACCATCGGATCGTTTTTGTTTTCATGTCCTACCGGTGTGGGAAAAACCGAAGTCACGCGGCAATTGGCTAAAGTATTAGGTATCGAACTGATTCGATTCGATATGTCTGAATATATGGAACGACACACCGTCTCAAGATTAATAGGCGCGCCGCCGGGATATGTCGGTTTCGATCAAGGCGGTTTATTAACGGAACAAGTCAGTAAGCATCCGCACGCCGTCTTATTATTGGATGAAATCGAAAAAGCGCATCCCGATGTTTTCAATTTGTTGTTGCAAGTCATGGATCATGGCTCGCTAACAGATACCAACGGACGAAAAGCCGATTTCCGAAACATCATTTTAGTGATGACAACTAATGCCGGCGCGGAAGAAGGCAGTCGGGCTTCTATCGGTTTTACCCATCAAGATCATGCAACCGATAGCATGAAAATCATCGAGAAAGGATTTTCACCCGAGTTCCGCAACCGGTTGGATGCCATTATCCAATTCAAACCGCTCGACATTTCTATCGTCGGTCATGTTGTGGATAAATTCATCTTCGAATTAGAAGCCATATTGGCAGACAAGCATGTAACGTTGACACTCGCCCCTGAAGCCCGCTTATGGCTTGCAGAACACGGATGCGATCCCAAAATGGGCGCAAGGCCGATGGCAAGACTTATCCAGGAAAAAATCAAAAAACCGCTGGCAAATGATTTGTTATTCGGCAGATTGGCAAACGGAGGAAACGTTAAAGTCTACGTGGAGAATAGTGAACTTGGTTTCGCGATTGAAAGCAAGGAATTAACCGTCTTAGAAAACAACTAAACTCACAGAACGAAAATATTACTGAAAAAACCGTTAACGCATACGGAACGAGATGCGCCCTTTCGTTAAATCATAAGGCGTCATCTCAACCTTAACGCTATCGCCTGTTAGAATGCGGATATAGTGTTTACGCATTTTGCCAGAAATGTGAGCTGTTACAATATGTCCGTTTTCGAGTTGGACTCTAAACATGGTGTTCGGTAAGGTATCGATAACCTTGCCTTCCATTTCAATTTGGTCTTCTTTAGCCATAACATTTACCTCAAAAATTAAAAAGCGAATTATAACATAGCTAAGGTCTAATCAATAACATGCCTGTCGATTACTAGGCTGTCAAAATCTTTTTAGAATAGAACTTTCCCCGACTTTATTCTAATCACCCCTAAACAATCGGAACTTTAGCTCCAGACTTATTCAAGAAAATAGCAGACTGTCGGAAACAGCCGTTCCAGAAATATCATAAAAACCTTCATATTTCTGTGAAAAATTAACAGATAATTTAAAAGGACAGGGATTATTATTTAAACTACAATTAACTAGAGATATTTCTATGGGGAGGAAATATGCATCTTCGATCAGCACTATTGCTGTGTTTTCTCGCTCCCTTGAATGGGGCGATAGCGGATGCTGTCCCTCAAAAATGCACCGGGCAATCAGGCGCGTTGGTCGTCTCTTTGCAAGGAACGCTAGAATACGATCCCGAAAGCCGCGGACAATGGCAATCAAGCCAACTAAATCAGACGCTTTGCGAAGGCAGCCGAATTCATGTCGGACCCTACAGCCGAGCGTCCGTATTATTGCCGAACGGCTTTGTCGCAAGAATCGATGAAGATACCGTACTGACTTTTAATGTTTTAAACCCCGACAAACCCGCTTTAATGGATTTGTTGAAAGGCTTTGTCCACTTCATCAGCCGTACGCCGAAACATTTACAAATCAACACTCCGATTGCCAATGCCGGACCTGAAGGGACCGAATTTGCCTTAAGCGTTAACGAGCAATCAGCCTCGCTTTGGGTTTATGAGGGCGGCGTTAAATTTTTCAACGCCCAGGGAAGTATCAATTTAAAACCAGGGCAAGGCGCTCAAACTTATGCCGGGCAAGCACCGCAAGCGCGGATCGACATCAAACCGCAAGATGCCGTCAATTGGGCGCTTTATTATCCGCCGTTACTTCCTTATCCTGAACAGTCAACGCCAACCGATAACGCTATTCGCACCGCAATCCGGGATTTTCGCCAAGGCCGAACGGCAACGGCGATTGCCGAATTAAACAACTTACCGGCGGATAAAAAAACACCCTTCTTTATAAAGTACGCGGTGCTATGTTACTGACCGTAGGCCGGGTAGACCTTGCCGAAAACGACATTCAGTCCATTTTGAAGCAAAATCCTAAAGATGCCGAAGCCTTGGCACAGCAATCCGTACTGGCGTTGACGCAAAACCGCAAAGAAGAAGCTTTTACCTTAGCCGAACAGGCAATCGCTTCAAATCCAAAATCTGCCAGCGCCTATACCGCCTTATCGTATGCGGAACAAGGCCGATTCGAATTAGATAAGGCGTTACAAGCTGCAACACAAGCCGCCAAACTGGCCCCGCACGATGCGATGGTGTGGGCGCGTAAAGCAGAACTGGAACTCGCCTTAGGCTTAACATCCGACAGCGAAGAAACGGTGCAACAAGCGGAAAAACTCGATGCCGAACTGGAACGTACGCAAACCGTCATCGGATTTTATCATCTGCAACAAATGGAGGCGGACGATGCCAAAGTCGCTTTCGAAAAAGCATTAAAATTGGATTCAACCTCGCCATTAGCCCGCTTAGGCTTGGGTTTGGCGAAAATCCGCAACGGCGATCTGGAACAAGGCCGCCAGGATTTGGAAATCGCCGCCACACTCGACCCCAATAACTCACTGATAAGAAGCTATCTCGGTAAAGCTTATTACGAAGAAAACCGCAATCCCTTAGCGGAAGACCAATTTAGACTGGCAAAAGAGCGCGATCCGAAAGACCCGACGCCGTATTTTTACGATGCTATAAAGAAACAGACTGAAAATAATCCTATAGAAGCCTTACAAGATTTACAAAAATCTATTGAGCTTAATGAAAATAGAGCGACCTATCGCTCTAAACTCGCACTTGACAGTGACCTCGCTGCACGAAGCGCAAGTTTATCGCGAATATATAACAATCTTGGATTCGGACAAGTGGCTTTAGTTGAAGGATGGAAGTCTGTGAATACCGATCCAACAGATTATTCTGCCCATCGTTTGCTTGCTGATTCATATAGCGCAAGGCCTTCTTTCGAAATTGCTAGAGTAAGCGAGTTATTACAATCACAACTTCTACAACCTATAAACATGACCCCAGTTCAGCCGCAATTGGGAGAAAAAAACCTTCTTACCTTACAAGGCTCAGGGCCTAACTCTTTATCTTTTAATGAATTCAATCCTATTTTCACAAGAAATCGTTTTACATTACAAACATCCGGATTAGCCGGAAGTAACGACACATATAGCGATGAAGTTGTGCATTCTGGGCTATGGCGCAAATTGTCATATAGTTTTGGTCAATACCATTATGAATCTGGCGGTTTTAGACCCAATAACGATGCAAATGCTGACTTGGTGAATGGTTTTATACAAACGGCATTAACACCAAATTTTAGTATCCAGGCAGAAATTAGGCATAAAAAATCAGAACGAGGCGACATTGATCTTAATGCAGACGGTACTTTTGATAAAAACTTCCGGATTGGGAGTGACAAAACCACCTATAGAGCTGGTATGCATTATTCTATAGCTGAAAATTCTGATCTAATCGCTTCGTATATACACACTGATGGTCAAGGATCATCGATTATTTCCGATCCTAATGACTTTAGCGATTCACCTGAACCCATCCAACTTCCTAGCTTTAATATCAATGGAAATCAAGGTGAAATACAACACCTGTTTCGATCAAACTATTTAAGTAATATTTCCGGATTCGGCTTCGCTCAAACGACACTTTCGCCAATAGATTTTCCTCAAATAAAAAACGCTACATCACATGCAAATGGTTATTCTTATAACTACATACATTATCCTCACGACGTTGACTGGACACTCGGTTTAAGCATTGATTCGCTGGAACAAACTGAAAATACTCCGGACTTCACTCCTAAAAGATTCAATCGGATTAATCCAAAATTAGGAATGCTCTGGAAAACAAAGACAGGAAGTACTCTTCGAGGAGCCTTATTTAGAACATCAAAACGTTCTCTAATTACAAACCAAACCATAGAACCGACACAAGTTGCTGGATTCAATCAATTTTATGATGATGATACGTCTACAGATGTTTGGTTGTATGGAGTAGCACTTGATCAAAAATTTAATTCACATGTCTATGGCGGATTAGAAATAGTCGCAAGAAATCTTAATACCCCTATAAACATAACCGATGATGACGGTAATATTATTGGTAATAAAAGAGAATGGCACGAGCAGAATTACAGAGCGTATCTTAATTGGAATATCACTTCGAGATTAGCCGCTAACGTTTCTTTTCATTTGGAAAAATTTGAAGGAGACGGAAGGTCTTCCGTCGCACATTTTTCCCCCTTTATCTACAACAACTTATGATGGAAAGACAGGACTCCGGTTTTTTGATCCCTCTGGATTTTTCTGTAATCTGGAAGCCGAGTATGTTAACCAGCGGACAAATTGGCCGGATGGATTCGAACTTAACCCGCCTTTTGTCAGGCATAACGAGTTTGTGTTAGTTAATGCAGGAATAGGGATGCGACTTCCAAAGCGATGGGGTATCATTCAATTAGACATTAAAAATATCTTTGACAGAGACTTTAATTTTCAAAGCTACGCCGGGCGATCGCCGCAAACGAGTAATGATGATGGAGGGCAACCACCCCCATTTATACCGGGTAGAACTATATTTGCTCGATTTACTTTAGCTTTATAAATATATTTATAAATCGAATTCACATAAAATATTTTGTTTGTAAAGCTTTAGAAAATAGTAAACATTAATACACCTAAAAACATAGGCAATTATGTTATGCAACTTTATCAATGGAGAATATCATGAGTGACTTAATTACAACACGCGCCAAAGAAATAGTTAGTTGTTTAGTTATAATAATATTTATATTGCTCGCTTTTCTCTTAAAATCAAATACTCCCGCACCTGCTTCAATTGATCCTCGTCTTTCAAATCCTGACTTACTTAATTTTCTAAATTATATTGACAATAGTAATGAAAATGTTCATGGCGCAATGGGGCTGACACCAAATGGACACGACAAATTAAAAGTATTTGGCAAAAAATTTAATGAAATTAATCATTGTTACTGGAATCCTGGAGAAGATATTAAACCGGACGGAAAGCGTGTATTGAAATTCCAAGACAATGCTTAAAAGAAAACATAACTATCGATTTAGACGCTAAACAGCAATATATAGTCCTCACAAAAGCCACAATTACCACTTCAACCGGCAAGAAAGAGAGTGCGCTTTTTATTTCTGATCTCGACCATAAAGTTAAATGTGTAAGATGGGACGGTTCTCCTTGTTAGGACACAGTAGACTGGGTTGACGCATGAAACCCTGCTTATGGGGAACCATGGGATGCTGGATTTCCGCATGGCTCCAACCCAGCCTAAGAACTTGAAAGTGGCGGCAATCTGGTAATGACAGGTTAAACCTACAAAATTATGAAAAATACACAAACAAATACAGCGACCACTCCTGCCTATTTGACCCGCTGATATTTAAATCGTAATTAAGATCTAGATATGTGTTCAGAGCGGGTTTTTCGAAGCTTAATAATCGCCCTGATCAGCTTAACGTTCGGCAGTCTGATTTATTTCCTCACGGAATTCGAATCATCTCTGGGGTTGGATACCTTATTCAAAATCAGAGGTCCTCGAAAGCCGCCCGATAACGTTGTTGTCGTGGCCATGGATGAAGACTCCGATAAAAGTTTAGACCTCGGCTGGGATTTAACCCAGTGGCGCCGGTATCACGCGCTATTAATTCAAGCGTTGAATCGTCAGGAAGCGGCTTTAATCGTCTTCGATCTACAGTTTATTGCCGAACAACCGGAACATGATCCCGTCTTCGCTGAAGCCGTTCGCACAGCCGGCAATGTGCTGGTTACCGAATGCGTACAAACCCAATCCGCAGCGCGCGACGAATGTTCTAAATCGCATAAAGATTCGCCCATGCAAAGCGATAATGCCGACGAAGAACAACTGAATGAAATCGTCACGCCTTGGAAGATTGTTCCGCCGAATAAAGCGATAGCATCGTCGGTACTGGACCGCGCGCCCTTTGCGCTGCCGAACGATGCGGAAAATCCGATTATTCGAGAGAGTTGGGTATTTATCGATCAACTGGCCGAAACCCCGACCTTACCGGTTGCCGCATGGCTACATTATCTGCACCGGACACAGCAATTGCCGGATATTTTCCAACCGGATGCCCCCTTTTCCGAATGGTTAACCTTGCAACGCAGGCAATGTTTGTTCGATTTGGACGGTGCTGCAAAACTGACCGATGCGAAAACCTCGGCAGACCGGCAGCTCGATGAATTGATTTGCGGTGAAGACAGCCGTTATCTGGATTTTTACGGACCGCCGAAGTCGATTCGCATGGAATCCTACAGCGACGTTTATCACAGCAAGATCAAGGATTTGAGAGGTAAAACGGTCTTCGTCGGTAAAGCCAATCGCCGACGTTTGCCCGGTCAAAAAGATTATTTTCAAACCCCGTTTACCAGCCGGCAAAGCGGTCGTATGGCGGGTGTTGAAATTATGGCAACTCAATTTGCCAACCTTATGGAAAATCGGTTTATTACACCGGCGCCGCCGATGCCGCTTATGGCAGGATTCGGCTGGTGTATCGCAATCACGTTAGTCTTGTTGCCCGGTCTTACCGGGCTAGCGTTAAGCATCGTTTTATGCGCTCTTTATGCAATTTTCGTTCAATGGAGTTTTGACCGCAGCGGTTTATGGCTGCCGGTTGCCGTCCCCTGCTTAATGCAGTTGCCGACATCTTGGATACTATCGTTGTACTGGACGTATCTGGATCAAAAAAATATTATTAAGCAAATTACCGAGGAAAATAATAACCTCATCGATAAATTTATTAAGAGCTTACAAGACGCGCCCCCCGGCTTACCGAACTCAAATCAAGTCGTTTCCGATCGGATGGCTGAACAACCGGCCAAGAAAGTCTTCGGCATTTGTTTAGCGACCGATATTAAAGGCTACACCAGCTTGGCCGAAAAGAACTCGCCGGACCGATTATTCGATTTATTGCGTGTTTATTTCAATGTTTTGAGTAAAGCGGTTAGCGCTCAAGGCGGCATCATCGCCAATATTACCGGCGACGCCATGATGGCGGTTTGGATCGAAATGCCGCTTGCCAGACTAAATCGTTCGGCTTGCTTAGCCACTTTAGACATGGAACGGGAGATTGAACAATTCAACAGACTTTCCAGCATGGGCGCGCTGACAACTCGGATCGGTCTAAACCAAGGCGATTTTACGCTCGGAAGCTTTGTCAAAGGCGGTTCAGAAACCGCCAATCCCGTGGGCGATGTTGTCAACGCGGCCTCGCGAATTGAAGGTCTTAACAAAATGTTAGGCACCCAAATATTGGCTTCCTCCGCCATTGCCGCCGATCACAGCGACATAACTTACCGGCCGGTGGGTGCATTTTGTTTTGTTGGAAAGCATAAAGCCATGGATTTAATTGAAATCGTCGGCACAAAGGCAGAACAAAATACACCTAAAAACGCCATGTTCAAGTTATTTGCAAAAGGCTTAATTGCTTTTCAACGCGGTCATTGGGCGGATGCTAAACACATTTTCGAAAACCTCCTCAAAACCTATGGCTTCGACGGACCTACCCGGTTTTATCTGGAGAGGGCAAACGCTTTTGAGCTGAATCCCCCCGAAAATTGGAAGGGATTTATTACGCTGGATTCAAAATAAATTTCAACTTGAACCGGTTTTAATTGTTTTCAGTTGCAGTGTTGATATTCGACGTACGTTGGATAGCGGCAGTTACGGCAGCAGCGCGCGTCACGACGCCGAGTTTTTCAAATATATGTTCCAAATGTTTATTTACCGTTCGCGGACTACTCTCCAGAATGAGTCCGATTTCCTTGTTGGTTTTACCGCGAGAAATCCACATCAGGATTTCCGCTTCCCGAAATGTTAGCCCCAGCGACTGTTTAACCGAATCGAGATTCCAGTCTCCTGTTCTTTTATCGAGAAACAAGAGGTATTCGTTTGTGATATGGCAACGGGATAGATTTATAGAAAAAATTGTTCCGTTCTTACTCGTTTCATAAGCCTTAATATCGCTACCTTCTGGAAGAGCAAGCTGGGTTTTAACCCATTCATGAAGCGGATCGGGTAAGTAGGAACCGACTTTGATGGTGTCCGGTAACGTTGTAAGGTGTAAATAGTCGCATAACCAACGTAATCCGCTGACCGGTAGCCAGCTTATTTTTCCGCTAGCAGTTATGGCCAACACGGAAAAGGAAGTGTTATTCAAAGCGCTTTCCGCTCGCCGCATATTTCTCGCTTGGGATAATTGTGCTTCCACTCTCGCCAAAACTTCCGGCGGACGTATAGGTTTTACAAGATAGTCAACCGCACCTTCGCCAAAGCCGCGTAATAAGTCGTCGAGTTCGCTCAAGGCCGTCATGAACAAAACCGGTATATCTGCAGTAAGCGTGTTGGATTTGAGCTGGTTGCATGTTTCGTAGCCGTCTATCCCCGGCATCATAACATCCAGCAAGATAATATCGGGTTTTAGAAATTGAATTTGTTCTAAAGCAGACAATCCGTCGGTGGCAACCAAAACACGATAGCCCGACTCCGATAGCGTATCCGATAATAACGCAAGATTTTCCGGCGTATCGTCGACAATCATGACTGTATTGTTATGGGCATCGCTGAGTTCATTCTTCATAGTGGATGCGTTTCTCTGTCATTTGATTAAGTATTTTTTTAATATCGGTTAGTTTAAATTCTCCGCTCAATGCCAGTAATCCTTGAGCAAAATCGCCAAACTCAGGTTTTTCCCCCGCTAATTCGGTTAAATAACGATTAAACCCGAGGAGGTCGCCGATTCTTACAAAACCTATCAGTTCCTCGAGAATTGCGGGTGCAGGAATTTGGCTATTGTCTTCATCAGAGGCTTCAATAAAATCGCTGCCTTCGTCTTCTTGATAATGCCATGTCAGGCCGAGGTGCAATTTTAGTTTGTTAAACAGCTTTGCAACTTGTAAGGGCTTTGCCAAAAAGTCGTTACAACCGGCATTTATGGCGTTAACCCGATCGGACGGATAAGCATTTGAGGTAAGAACGATGATCGGCAACGAATAACCGGATTCCCGTAATGTCTCCGACGTTTTCAATCCATCCATTTCCGGCATCGATAAATCCATTAAAATTAGATTCGGCGGACAGTGCTTCACTTTCGCCAAGCATTCCAACCCTGATCCTGCTTCGTCAAGCGCAAAGCCTAAGGGTTTTAACAATGCGCTTATTAACTGCCGATGCTCCGGTTGATCGTCGACCACAAGAATTTTTTTACGGACGCCCTGATAACCGATTATTGTTTGCTGTTGCACCTTATCTTGTTCATTACCGAGGTTTGCGAGAAACAGACGGACAGTAAATGTTGTGCCTTTTTCGGGAATGCTATTGACACTGAGCTCGCCGCCCATAATTTCGGTTAACACTTTACTGATGGTCAAGCCGAGACCGCTTCCGGAGACCAAATTCTCCTGAGCCAATTGGGTAAACGGTTGAAAAATGTTTTGCAATTGGTCTTCTTCAATGCCGGGACCTGTATCGATGACTTGGAATGTGGTCACGCCGCAACTGTAACCGATCCTGAAAATCACTTCTCCATTTTGGGTAAATTTGATCGCATTACTTAACAGATTAATCAGGATTTGTCCGACCCTTTTCTCATCGCCCCGCACCAGACGGGGCAAAGTACTCACAATTTGACAGGAAAATGCTAAGCCTTTAGCTTCGGCTTGCGGCTTGAAGATACTGAGTAAATGCTCGATAAACATCGGGAAATCGATTGCGTCTTTATTCAGTTCAAATTTACAGGCTTCGATTCTGGCAATATCGAGAATATCTTCAATCAGCGAAGATAAATGTTCGCCGCTACGTTTTAAAATATCCACCGCTTGTTTTCTATGCGAGGGAATCGCCGGATCTTGCTGCAAGATATACGCGTAGCCTATGATGCTATTCAACGGCGTACGAATTTCATGGCTCATGTTGCTTAGAAACCGGCTTTTCGCGATATTGGCTTTATCTGCCGACTTAATGGCTTCCTGTAATTTGGCGTCGGTTTTAGTATGCTCTTCGACCTCCATCATTAATCGTTGGGTCTGTTTAGCAATTTCCTCATGGGCGACACGTCTGCTTTCGTCGTTCAAGATCAACCACCATGTACATAAGCCGATGAACACTAACAACGATGAATAAACTTTAACAAAATTATCCTTCAATAAATTAAACGAAGCGGGATGCTGCTGCGCGCTCAATAAATCTTGATAATAAATGATGCCGACAAATACAGTCGTTAAAATTGTCAGAAATATGAATAAAATGCAGAACCGGATCAAGCGCAATCTAGCGGTAAGCGACAGCCGATTCGGCAGGATGTAATCGGCAATTTTTTCCAGATAATCATCCAGCCTAAAACCCGGCTTACAGGTATCCATGCAATTCGAATCCAGCGTACAGCATAACGAGCAAATTGTCCCCTTATAAAAAGGGCAAAAGGCCATGTCGTTTTGTTCGAAATGGTTTGAACAAATGGTGCATTGACTGAGCTGATCTTGATTCTTATGTGTATGGTAACGGGCATAATAGCGCTTCCGTCCGTACAGTTTGGCGATGCTCGGGGTCAGGATAAAGGACATCCCCAATGCGATAAATGCCGAGAATGCTTGAGCATATTCCCCGAAAGCGCCTAAATAAGCCAGGATGGAAACAACCGAGGAAAACAAAGTCGACAAGGTGCCGACCGGATTCAAGTCTGGTAAATACGCCCGTTTAAATTCGACATGTTTCGGACTGAGACCGAGCGGTTTGTTAATGAGCAAGTCTGCCGAAACAGCGCTAATCCAGGCAATCGACACGTTCGACAATAGTCCGAGAACTTTTTCAAGCGAACTGAAAACCCCGAACTCCATCAATAATAATGCAATGGAAACATTGAAAAACAGCCAGATAACTCGTCCTGGATGGCTATGTGTCAACCTCGAAAAAAAGTTGGACCACGCCAACGATCCGGCGTATGCATTGGTTACATTGATCTTGATTTGCGATATAACCACGAACAATGTAGTAAATGCTAAAGCTATCTCCTTATTGTCGAAGATGTAGCTATACGCAATCAGGTACATTTGAGTCGGCTCATGCGCGTGGGCATTATCGATACCGTGACGGATAGCTAAATGCGCAAGTAATGCGCCTCCCAACTGACGAACCATGCCGAACAAAATCCAACCCGGACCGCCTGCTATAGTTGAAACCCACCAACGGAATCGGTTGCGTTCCGTAAGCTCCGGCATAAAGCGCAGAAAATCGACCTGCTCGCCGATTTGAGCCACCATAGAAAAGGCAATCGTCGCCGCACTCCCGAACAACAACCAATTAAAACCCTGCCCGCTCGCTGCAATAGAAAAGTAAGCCTGCAAGGTTATTAACGCTTCCGGATCGTATAAGGCGATTGCAACATAGGGTATGATCAATAAGAGCAGCCACAACGGCTGCGTCCACAATTGCAAACGGCTGATGACGGTAATACCGAATGTAACTAACGGTATTACTATCACCGCATTGACTATATGAGCGATGGCAATTGGAATATGGAAATACAATTCAAGCGCCAGCGACATAATCGAGGCTTCGAGCGCAAACAATATAAAGGTATAGGATGCATAGATTAGCGACGTCACCGTAGAACCGATATAGCCGAAACCTGCGCTACGGGTTAATAAATCGATATCGATGTTGTAGCGTGCGGCATAATAGCTAATGGGATAACTAATAACAAAGATGATCAAGCCGACTGCGAAGATGGCCCAAACCGCGTTGGTAAAGCCGTAATTGATCGATAAAAACCCGCCGATAGCTTCCAAAACCAGAAATGAGGTGGAGCCGAATGCTGTATTGGCAACTTGAAATTCCGACCATTTGCGGAACGAACGCGGTGCAAAGCGTAAGGCGTAATCCTCCATGGTCTCGTCGGCGACCCAAGCATTGTAGTCACGGCGAATATTGGAAATGTTTTGGCGGATAATTTTTACCTATCGATGAAGAGTGATTAAATCACTACATTAAAGCAATTACCGAGCCAATAGAATAATGACGTAACTTATTGTTTTTATTTAAATATCTCTTTCCTGAAGAATCCCCATGATCCAATAGAGTGCAATGCCGCACATAAACGGTGCAATACATTGATATAGAGTATTAATTGCGCGCAACAAAAGGAAAATGCATCGCTCGACAGCAGCCTAATATATTAATTTCGTATTCCAGCTCAATGCGATCAGGCTAGCGATAGGTGCAAATATTCCTCGGAATGAAGACGGTTGCGGTAATAGTGGAACCTGCTCCCGGCACCTTGATAAGATGCAGGCAAGTATGAACCGCGCTATTCGGGTTTTTGATTGATGACTTTAGCCAATTTTTCCGGCTCAGCGGGATGAGTTACTCGATCTTCATAACGCTTATTTAACAAAGGAGAAAGCGTAGGTTTTAGGTATTTCAGAATTTGTACGGGTAACGAGCTGGTAAAGTGATATTTTTCCGCGTCCGGCCCTTCCACATAAGCCGTAATAACACCGTAAAAACGTTCGCCGAGATAAAAGGTAAAGGTTGCCGCCCGACTAATGAATTTCGATTCCAGCAGTCGTCCTCGTTCACCCCAGACTTGCTTGCGATGATCGCCCGTACCCGTTTTGCCGCCGACGACGAGCGGTTTACCGTTTTTGTCCGTATAAACGCCGCGTAAACGGGAAGCCGTTCCGCCCTCGACAACGCCGGCTAACGCACCGCGCGCGGCACGCGCAACTTCTGCGGGGAAAATACGTTCGCCTTTTTCAATCGATTTGTTCAAAATCGTTTCATACGGTGTCGCCGCGGCAAAATGCAGTGAATCGAATTTTACAGCGGGGATGCGGACGCCATCGTTTTGTAATACGCCCATGAGTTCGGCCAGCGCGGCAGGACGGTCTCCCGATGCGCCGATCGACGAACCGTACGACGGCGTCAATTTACTGAAAGGATAGCCGACGCGTTGCCACGCCTTATGAATTTCTTTAAATGCTTCTTCTTCCAATAAGGTCATTATGCGGCGCTGCTGCGAGTTTTTCCGTTTGCTTTTCAACAACCAACGGTAAACCTCTAAACGTTCTTCGTAACTATGAGCGAAAACATCGTCGAGGGTCGCTTTCGGATGGGAAGTCAAATAACGCACCAGCCATAACTCGAGAGGATGAACTTTGGTTATAAAGCCTTGATCCTGCAAATCGAATTCGGCAATGGAATATTTATCGTACAAGCCGTAAATATCTTCATTCACTAAATCTTCGCCTTTAATGTGCGATTTTAGGAATAGATAAAACTGGGTTTCGTCGTGTTCAGGATGAATAGAACGATACAACATCGATAAGCGGGAAACTTTCGGTTGCACCTTTTTAATCAACATTTCCATCGCCTCATCGGGCGTTTTGCCTTGATATTTGGCATAAAACCGGCGCAAATAAGCTTTGCCTTCCCGGTCGGCAAAATGTTCCAAATATTCCTTCCGCCTCGGATCGTCAGGATTATCCAGCCAACGCGCAATACCGTCCGGTTTGTAGAGGTGATGGTAAACGGTATCGCGCATTAAACGGATGAACACTAAATTAGTCGAATCGCGTAAAGCGTGACGGATCGACTTAATTTGGCTGTTCTCCGATTTATCGAAATTATTAAAATGGTGCAGCCCGCCTCCGGTAAAGAAATATTCGTAGGGACTGGCGGAATATTTCCTATCCATCGCATTGTTCAGCAGCTCTTCCAGCCCGATGTCTTTTTTCGCAATCAATTGCTCGACGACCCACGCGGACAAATAATCGCGCGGATGAAAAACGATTTGTTTAAGCGCTTCAGGTGATCGAGCATGATACTGTTGATAAAGTTCGGCGATCAATTCCAGATAATGCACGGTCGTGCGCATTTTTGAAGTAGAACCGAGATCGAGCCGTATGCCTTCGTTTATATCCAAAGGCTGGTCGAAACTGTCCGTTTGTATGCGTAGTAAATTTCCCGCAGGACTTTTTTCGAATAACATCAAGCTGTAGATAATCGGCGACAAGTCGACATTACCGTTCAACATCCGCTCGCCGAAAATACCCGCGGCACTCGCTTCGTTAGGGTCGCTCAAGCCGTGCAGCGCTTTACTCACAGACTGTTGAACGGCGTAATCAAGGGTTGTTTTGACCGATAAATCCAGACGATCCAACTCATAGTTGGTTTTAATGTTCAGCATTTTCGCTAACCGGGACCGCAAGATGCTTTGCGTTTTTTTCTCGGCCATGAAATAAGACGGCGTTACAATTGAAGTAACGGGCTTTAGTTGATTTATCTTGAGTGCGGCATCGCGTAGCTCGGGAGAAATAAACTTATCTTTTGCCATCAGCCGCAAATAACTGTCGGTCAGTTCATTTAACGAAGCATAACCTTCTCCGAGCAAATACGACGGACGCCGTTGCGATAACAAAGTGGTTAACACGAGCCTGAACGCGGTGGCTTGCTGCGGACTAACCGGTTGATTCGGTTTAAGCGCGCTCGGATTCAACAACTTATTAACTTCGTCGAAATCGGCGCCGAACCACGCCGCCAAGCCGTCGCCTAAGCCGTGAACTTCGCCCGATTTCGGTGTCGCGGATAAAGGCATGGAGTTCAAATAAGCCAGTACGATCCGGCGGCGCATTTCCCGCGTATCGGAGCCTAACAAATAAGCACGTATCGAAGCGCTTGCCATCTGGCGAATTTTGTCGATAGCCGAATTAGTATAACCGTTGGAAGAATGCCGGTATTTTTCGATCTGTGTGGCTAACGTGCTGCCGCCGGGCGAACTTTCGATAATCCCCAATTTATTAGCCATCATTAGTAAGGCGGCAAAGCCGAAGCGGTCCCATTCAACGGCGGGATTTTGGGATGGAAATCGGTTATTGAGCAGTTCCCGATTCTCAATGAAGAGTAATGTTTGCAAGACAAGCGGCGGAATGACTTCGAAATTCGAGTAGCCGTGAATTGGATACAGCGTGCTGAAAATGACTTGCCCGGATTGATCGGTAATCTTTAATCCGCTTCTGGATTTCTCCTGGTAAATCGGGAAAAGTCCGTATCCGGCTAATTTGCCCATCATGGCCGACGACGAAGCTTGCGCACTGACGGAGTAGCCCGCAGTTTCAAGCCGGTTGATCGAATTCGGGATCAGCGTATAACCCATCCGTTGATCGTAAGGACCATCGATAGGATAACGGATCGATTTACTCGGACCGTTATCGAGTTTAAAACTTAATTGTTTCGCAATATCGGATAGGTAACGGGCCTGAAATTTCGAGGTGGTGATTTCTTGATGAACGATTCTGACAATGACAACAACAACCAGGATAACGCCGAGAATAATGTACCCTGTTAAAAACCGGTTAAGGGCTTTTTTATCCATGCGTGTAATGACTGATGTCTGCCGAGTTTATTGGAACAGTCCTAAAAAATTAAATTTGGAATTGATTATCGAACCAACAAACAATGTTATGAAGCATACTAAAAGACCTTGCCGTGCTTATCAACTTGAAAATTTAGAAAGTGAAACAAGCCGATTCGCTTTGTTAACTGGTTTTTATTATATCAAACAACCGGGCATAAGATACGCTGTCTGTAACCTATTGATTCGGCCTTTTAAAGTCTGAGCCGTTCGTGCTGAGTAAGTCGAAGCACGTACCGCCTTTCGACGGGCTCAAGGCGAACAGGACTTAAGACTTCACAGAGCCGAATCTATAAGCGTCGAAATAAGGCTTTAACTCCCGCTTTACAGGAATGGTAATATTCTAAAAAATCAGTTGAAAGGGAAGAAATCCGTTCGTGCCGAGCTCAGTCGAAGCATGAACGGATTTCTTCACATTCACCCACTTGGTGAGCCATTTAAATCCCATTCAAAGCTTCGACACAGCCCTCCTGAGCGAAGTCGATGGGCTTAAGGTGAACGAACGTTAAGACTTCACTTGGTCGAAACTATAGCGTGTCAAACCGTAATCAGTCCTTATAAAACTGGAAACTGATTCTATTGATTCAGTTCATCAATAACTGTTTCAATCGCAACAGAAAATAAACACATCCCATCCTACTGGCTTTGCGATTGAGTCAGGGCTATTATAAAAACAAATTAATCACCTCTCACTCGCCGATGGATCAAACACTGCTTTTCGACCGCGCATTAATCGACAAATACGACAAAGCCGGTCCGCGCTATACCTCCTACCCCACCGCGCTGGAATTGCACGAAGGCTTTACCGAGGCGCATTACCGCCAGCACATCGCGCAATCCAATGCCAAGGGCGGGCCGTTGTCGCTGTATTTTCACATTCCGTTTTGTGACACCGTCTGTTTTTATTGCGCCTGCAATAAAATCGTCACCAAAAACCGGAAGCACGCCGAGCCATATCTGGCAAATCTGATTAAGGAAATCGCCTTGCAGGGCGATTTGTTCGATAAGAGCCGGGTTGTCAATCAACTGCATTGGGGCGGCGGCACGCCGACTTTCCTCAATTACGAGCAAATGAAGACGTTGATGGCGGCGACTAGAGAGCATTTCACTCTTAGAAATGACGATAGCGGCGAATATTCCATCGAAGTCGATCCTCGGGAAACCAACCTTCACACCATTGAGCAATTGCGTGAACTGGGCTTCAACCGCATCAGCCTGGGCGTACAAGATTTCGATCATGACGTCCAAAAAGCGGTCAATCGCCTCCAGAGCGAAACCCAAACGTTTGCGGTATTAAAAGCGGCGCGCGCGGAAGGCTTTCGTTCCACCAATGTCGATTTGATCTACGGCCTGCCGAAACAAACCGTCGCCAGCTTCGCAGTCACCCTGGATAAATTAATCGACGTTGCGCCGGATCGCTTCTCGGTGTTCAATTACGCCCACCTGCCCGACCGATTTAAAACCCAACGGCAAGTCATTGATGCCGAACTGCCCTCGGCCGATACCAAGCTGGCGATTCTGCAAATGGCGGGCGACAAACTCGCCGCCGCCGGATACGTCTACATCGGCATGGATCACTTCGCCAAACCGGACGACGAACTGGCCGTCGCCCAGCGCGAAGGCCATCTCTACCGCAACTTTCAAGGCTACTCCACCCACTCGGATTGCGACTTGGTCGGGCTGGGGATTACCTCCATCGGCCGCGTCGGCGGCGCTTATAGCCAGAATGTTAAAACCCTGGAGGAATACGAAGAACGGCTCAGCCGGAATCAATTAGCGGTTTATAAAGGCTTTGAACTTAACGAAGACGATCACATTCGCCGGGATGTCGTCACCCAACTGATCTGCAATTTCCATCTGGATTTCAGTCAGATCGAACAAGGCCACAACCTTATATACAAAGATTACTTTGCAGATGAACTCACCGCGCTGACCGCCATGCAGACGGACGGTCTGCTAACAATCGACTCGACAGGAATTCAAGTCAATCCGGCGGGACGGTTATTAATTCGCAATATCTGCATGGTGTTCGATAAATACTTGGCGCAAAAGCAGCAGCAGAAGTTTTCCAAGGTGATTTAAAAATATGCCATATAGTTTTAGGAGATAAGGCGCATTAGGGATAATGTAAATTGTCGCACCGGCGGGCGGAATACTTTATTTTACGTTGCAAGCCACATAGATGTGGCGAATGCAGAAAATGCAGGAGCAATTTTCTGCCAAAAGAAAGTATTCAAAGAAAAGGCAACCCGGATGCCGCTTATTTCCTGCACTTCTCACATTTACCAAGGGTTGTCAAAAGGGACGTCCTATTCCTTTGACAACATGCGATATCCCTATAGCGTCTCTTACGGGCTAATCCTGATAAATGCTCCGATCTCGGAGCGGCATAACGGGATGGGGTGGTTAATTGTAAGTTGAGGTGAATTTATGAACCCCAACAAATATTTGGCTTTGGTTATTGGAATTGATTCCTGGCCCAATCCTAAACGTAAATTTTCCACTTAAATCATTTGTCATATTTCTTAATATCGTAAGCGCAAAGTACTTTTCTAAAGGAAGTTTTATCTTTGTATGTAAATGACTTTAGGTGATTTTCTGCATCATCCAATGAAACTCTAGTGTAACGTCCTCAACATATCTTTAGCTTTGTCTACTTTAGCCAAGATCGTCTCTGGTTTGGCTGTCCAATGGTAAGGTTTTGGGTTGCTATTGCGGTGGTCGAGATACTCCTGTATCGCTGTTTTGAGGTCGTCAACACTGTGGAAAACACCACGCCGGATACGTTCCTCGGTAATGTCCCGGAAGAAACGCTCGACTAAGTTGAGCCATGAGGCCGAGGTTGGCGTGAAGTGTAAGTGGAACCGGGGATGCTGGGCCAGCCAGTCCTTTACTTCGGCATGTTTGTGCGTCGCATAGTTGTCGACGATCAAATGCAATGCCAAGGTTTTGTCGGTTCGCCGGTCAATTGTCTTCAGGAACTTGAGGAACTCGTCGTGGCGGTGCCTGGGCTGGCATTGCCCAATCACCGTTCCGGTCTGCACGTCGAGTGCCGCAAACAAAGTTGTGGTGCCATGTCGCTTATAATCGTGCGTCATCGTCCCGCATTTTCCCGGCTTCATCGGCAGGCCGGGTTGGCTACGATCTAGCGCCTGGATTTGGCTTTTCTCGTCGACGGAAAACACGATGGCCTTCTCCGGTGGGTCCAGGTAAAGGCCCACGACATCGCGCAACTTTTCGGCGAACAGCGGGTCGTTCGAAACCTTAAAGCCCTTCACTTGATGGGGCTTCAGTTTGTGCTCCCGCCAGATGCCGTGCACCGCCATCCGGGAAATGCCGACCTGCTCCGCCATCGTCCGGCAACTCCACTGCGTCGCGGCAGCCGGTTTACCGGTCAATGTCAAGGCCAGGACTTCTTGGACTTTGTCAGTCGGCAGCGGCGGTATCCGCGACGGGCGGGTCTTGCCTTTCTTGAGCCCTTCAACACCACTTTCGAGATAGCGATTCCGCCACTTGTTCAAGGTCGGGTTGCTGACCCCTAACGTTGCCATAATGACCGTTGTTGACAAGCCCTCGGCGGTCATCAGTACCATTCTAGCCCGTAGTCTTTGTTTAGCCCCAACAGACCGGCTCTTCACCCAGCGTTCCAGTTCTGTTCGATCCTCTTCAATCAGTGTAATTTTCATTGGCGTTCTCATGGACACCAATTGTATCATATCTTAATGTTTGTTGAGGACGTTACACTAGCATTAAATATTGACCACAAAACGGCATTAACTTTATTGCTGACTGTAATTGAAGTATCGTCTATGATTTCTTGAATTGTAGAATGTTCAGACTTACATACATCCTTAATTTGACCTAGTGCACTCCTTATCTTTTCTCTTTGTTGAGTTTTTAGTTTTTCAACTTGTTTTATCGTCTCGCAAATTGTACTGAATCCAAAAATTGGAAAATACTGTGAGGCATTTATTGAATATTTATTTATAAGATTGAGTAACTGTGAATTTGATTCTTCCAATATTTTAAAATAATTCGAAATCATTTCATTTTGAGTATGAAATTCGTATGTAATTGATTTATTAGATCCAATAACTAGAACTTTGTCGTGATTCTTTAAAGAATCTAAATCGTCAGTTATGCTAACTTCAATATCACCGCCTGCATAAATCTCTTTGACAATGCTCTGAACTTTTCTTATATCCATCGCAGAAATCGGTAAAGTCAATCCTGCAATTGCTTGATATACGCTACAAAAATCATCAGTTTTAATTTTATTAATACGAATGGTAGAAAAGCCCTCAATATCTATGTCGTGTTCACAGGTTTCTTGTGATGTTGAACCTTCTTCGTACTCGACAAGGAGGAAATTATCTCTAATACGTTTAGCTTGGTCTGAGTTTGGTTCTACGTATGTAAAAATTGTCTTTAAAATGCTCTTAATATTTTCATCACCAATGCTATACCCAAGAAATACGATCGGATTATGGATAAACAAAGATAATAGTTGCGCTCGGATTAGTTCATATTTGCTATTAAACTGATCATAATCATCTTTGGTTATAATTATTTTTGAAGGTTCTGAAATACAACCATGTATCTTATAAACTGAACCGTAAGGATTGCTTAAAAGTATATCGTTGCCAACAAGAGGTTGGAATTCAAATAGTGTCTCTATAAATTTGTCGTAATTTGTTGTTATTACAGAGCCAATGTTTTTACATACTTTTTTAAGCTCGATAATTTCAGTAAGTTTTTCATCATTATGTTCTAGCGAAGACAGTAGTTCTGAAAGATAAATTTTAAGTCGGTTTGATTGAATACCGTTTTCCATGTTTTTGAAAAAAACATCGTTTACAGACTTAAACTTACCGTTCCTATCAATTTTTAATGAATTTGTAAATTCAACTTCGAGCAAGCTAGCAATCTTATCGTACCTATATTTTTCATTTTCTAGGCAATCAGATTTCCAATCGAAAAAATAATCGGTATTTTCCTTTAGGTCATACGTAATTTTTTTAAGAAGTCCTTCCCATGTAAAAGAGTTTTTTAAATACCGAAGACTAATTCCAGTACCCACAAACAAGATAGGATGATTTTTATAGTGAGAGATAAATTCTTTTATATCCATAAGATTACCTTATTTATACGATAGATTAGAGCCGTAGTCCGCGTAGCTCCGATTAGCGATAGCGTAATCGGAGAAATATTTTTTCGAATACCCTAATTGTACCCTTGACTCGAAAAATTCGTTAAAAGCCCGCATTTTGGTATATACTAAAAATAACTACTATTTTCGGTCAACCACCATGCCAACCGCAAAAATTTTCCAAAACGGCCGTTCGCAAGCAGTGCGTTTGCCCAAAGAATTCAGATTGCCGGGTAAGGAAGTTAAAATTTCCAAGCTAGGCAATAAAATTATTTTGGAACCCATCGAAAACTCTTGGGAACAATGGTTTGCGTCGTTTGACGATTTCTCCGAGGACTTCATGGCAGCAGGCCGGGAACAACCCGAACAAGCCCAAGAACGCGACTGGCAGGAATGGGGATGATCCGTTATTTGCTGGATACCAATATTTGCATTTACCTGATCAAAAAACATCCGCCCGAAGTCTTGGAACGTTTTCAACAAATTCAAATTAAGCAGTTGCATATCAGTACGATAACGTTGTTTGAATTGTATTACGGTATCGAAAAAAACAAATCTCATCAACGTAACTCGGCGGCTCTGGAAAATTTCATCGCGCCTTTAACGATTGTCGATTTTACGGTTGAATCCGCTAAAAAAGCCGCTTTAATTCGTCATCAATTACAAATCCAGGGAACGCCAATTGGCGCTTACGATATTCAGATCGCCGCAATCGCTTTGTCTGAAAATATGACGTTATTGACCAATAACATTCGGGAGTTTGAACGAGTTCAAGGGCTGAAGCTGGATAATTGGATTAATTAAATTTTAAGAGGCTATTTGTACGGCAACACAATCTGCCGACAAGATAATGCCTCAAATTCAGGGTCTTTATGCACCAGTGCTGCCCGTTGCAACAAAACCGCTGCCGCAATCCAGCCATCGGCAAGCGAGAGCGGATGATTAGACTTGATTTCCGCCGCTTTTTCCAACAATGCCTGCGACTCATGCACCCACTCCATCGGCAACAACAAACATTGTTGATAGGCTAAGCGAGCTTCTTCTTCGTTTTCGTCTTTCCAAACGCAGTAAAGCACTTCCATCTGGGACATGAAACAACCGTAACATAAAGCCTTATGTTGTTGAGCCTGATGAAGTATTTCGGCGACCTGATCCGCACCCGCTTCGTTATCCCTCAGTGTAAGCAAGGCCGATGTGTCAAATAAATAGTTCTTCATTCCCGGCGACGGTCTTGAGCGCGGTCGGCCAACAACCGGGAGACGGAATCGCCTTTTCCGCGCCCGCGAAATGCTTTAATCCAGATTACGTTTGCGAAACCTGTGACTTCCAGTTTTTTCTAATCTAGTACGTATAATAACTGGGGTAAGGAATAAAATTTACTCTGACCCCAGTTATTTCGAAATCCGAAGCCAAGTGTGTAGGTCACTCCAGACGTCACTTTGTTTTTATCCAGATTTGGCAACTCCAATTGTCAGCCTTCCGACAATCCATTTTTCTTTGTCACGGGTTTTTTGTCGACAATCCGCCATTACTCGCCTTAAAGCCGCTAATTTCGCTTGTTTCCGCAGTTGGCAAACAAATTGCTTGTTACTTTATAAAAGCGGATTGAATGTTATCCGGCTTTAACAACTACCAGTTGAGTGAGTTTTTATGCCATTGCCAAAACGCACAATCATCATCGACGACACCACACTTCGCGACGGCGAACAGTCTGCCGGAGTGGCTTTTTCTTTAGATGAAAAACTCGACATTGCGCGGCAATTATCGGCAATGGGTGTGCCGGAATTGGAAATCGGCATTCCGTCGATGGGCGAGCAGGAGCGTGATGAAATCAAAGCTATCGCAGCTTTGAATCTACCCAGCGAGTTACTGGTATGGTCAAGGATGAGACCTGAAGACTTACCGTATTGTTTGAATCTGGGCGTTAACAAAATCGATCTTTCCATTTCCGCATCGGATCAGCATATTAAACATAAGCTCAATAAATCCCGCGAGTGGGTGCTGGCGACGATCGACTATTGTGTTAAAGCGGCTGTCGATGCCGGATTGAAAGTTTGCGTCGGCGCCGAAGATGCCTCCCGAGCCGATACTGATTTTGTGGTACAGATGGCGGAAGCCGCCCAACGTGCCGGCGCCGCCCGAATCCGCTTTGCCGATACGCTGGGGATTATGGAACCGTTCGGCACTTTGGATGTTATCCGGCATTTACGAACAGCGACGGATATGGAAATCGAAATGCATGCGCATGACGATCTAGGGCTGGCGACGGCGAATACTTTAGCCGCAGCGGTTGCGGGAGCGACACACTTAAATACGACAGTTAACGGTTTAGGCGAACGCGCAGGAAATGCAGCGCTGGAAGAAGTCGTCGTCGGCTTAAAACAATTGTACGGTATCGATACCGGCGTCGATTTACAACACTTTACCTCGCTTTCGAATCAAGTAGCTGCCGCTTCGGGCGATACCATCGGCAGCCGCAAGAGCTTAATCGGCCGCGACGTCTTCAGTCATGAAGCCGGTATTCATGTCGACGGCTTATTGAAAGACATAAACAATTATCAAGGCGTCGATCCCGGCTTGGTCGGACGTCAACATCAATTGGTGTTGGGTAAACATTCCGGCAGCCGGGGCGTTATGCAGGCTTATCATGCCATCGGCATCACGATTAACCGTCCGCAAGCCAACCGCTTGTTGCCGATTATCCGACAGTTCGTCAGCACACATAAGCGTACGCCCCAATTCGGGGACTTAAACCAATTTCTTTGCTTAATCTAGCGGAGGTATGTCATGGCTCCAATGCATAAAACCCAGCGTCTAGCTAAATCTACTTTATCGTTAACCGATCAATCGACGACGAGCGAACAAAAACCCGCGTCTATCGGCTTGATTGAAGACGACGACCGTTTTCCGGGTTCGTTCTTCCGTATTCCAGGCGTACCGTCCCCTGGGAAGACAACCTGGAGCCTTGTGAAATGATGTTATTTGCACCGCAACGCAAACCGTCGGTTGCAGGTTTGTTGCAGGAATGGCATTCCGACGTCGCTTGCGTATTCGCCCGCGACCCGGCGGCGCGAGGCTGGCTTGAGGTTTTGCTGGCGTATCCCGGTGTACATGCGGTGTTGATTTACCGGGTTAGCCACCGCTGGTGGCAGGCGGACTTTAAACTGGCGGCGCGCTTGTTGTCCGCCTTCGCCCGCTGGTTAACGAATGTCGATATTCACCCCGGTGCAAAAATCGGTAAACGCTTTTTTATCGATCACGGTGCGGGCGTGGTGATCGGCGAAACATCTGAAATCGGCAACGATGTCACGCTTTATCACGGCGTGACCTTAGGCGGCACGACCTGGAATCAGACCAAGCGTCATCCGACTTTAGGCGATAACGTGCTCATCGGAGCGGGAGCGAAAATTTTAGGTGCGATCACGCTCGGTAATAATGTCCGCGTCGGCGCCAATTCGGTCGTGGTTAAAGATGTTCCAGCCTGTTGTACCGTCATCGGCATTCCGGGACGGATCATCCAGCAAAAAGGCGTGAAGATTTTAAACCCGAACGGCATTGATCTGGATCATCATTTGGTTCCCGATCCCGTCGGTAAGGCGATTAGTTGTTTAACCGACCGCTTAGATAAACTTGAAGAAAGCCAAGAAAAATTGTTTCTTTTAAAAAGCGCCGATGGCTGCGCATCCTGCGATGCGGAAACCGTGTGCCACGGTGAAGATACCGTGATAGGTAAACAAGCGTCAGGATTTCGTTAATGGATTTACTGGATTTTGAAGCGAAAGATTTGTATTTCGAAAAAGAAGACTCGCAAGCGGTACAGGATTTAATCAAGTTTGCTTCGGAACGCTATGCCAGCGGCGAAGCGGAACTGCCGCTACTACGAGCCTATTTGCAAGCACCGGAATCGTTGAATGTCCTGGTGGCCTTAAACCGGTTTTATTACTACCAGCACCGTTTACAGGAAGCATTACTGGTTTCGGAAAAAGCCTTAGCCATCATTCGTAGCAGTATCGATTTTCCCGAGAACTGGCAAATGCTGGAACCGCGTCATATTAGCGATGCCCCGAAAGATTTGCTGACACGAATCAGACTGTATTTATTCACATTGAAGTCGGTCGGGTTTTTAAATATGCGTTTGGAAAATCTTTCGCTCAGCCGGAGTATTTTCGAAAAGCTGGTGGCGTTGGACAGCAAAGACAGGATCGGCGCTTTAGGACTCTTGGAAATAGTCGTTAACCGCCAAAAGACAATTATCAATTAAGGTGAAAAACATGATTAATGAAAAAGATTCTTCAACAGTAAAGGCATTACTGCCGGTCGCATTGTTCTTATTGCTGGTGATTTATTTGATTATCAGCGACCCCAACACCATCGGCCCATTTTGAGATATACACGACTAACCGATGATTTTGTTGTTAAATTTTCCGGACGAGGTGCCTTATGAGTTTTGAAGACGATATCGAAGATTTAGATGCAGCGGAAGATTTTTTGCAGTATTTCAAAATCGAGTACGACCAGACAACCGTGCATGTCAATCGCTTGCATATCTTGCAACGCTTTCATGATTACTTGAATAAGGCGCAAGACACCATGCCGGAAGATGAAACGGCGAAAAAAGCCGTTTACACGCAATTACTGGCACGGGCTTATCAGGACTTTGTCGAATCCGATGCGCAAACCGAAAAGGTTTTTAAAGTCTTCAAGATGGCGGAGCCGCAACAAGTGTTTATTTCCTTAACCGACATCCAGTCCTGATGGAAGACCGTCTAAACTCAATTTTGAATGACGAGGAACGCTACGAATTCGGCGAAGCGGTCCGGGTCACTCGCAACGTCCGTAACGACGGCACTTATCCGGGCAAGGATGTCGGCGAACTTCTGGTGAGGCGCGGCAGCGTCGGTCATGTCATCGAGATGGGCACCTTCTTACAGGATCAAGTCATTTACACCGTGCATTTTCTGGATCAAGGCAAGATGGTCGGATGCCGGGTGGAAGAATTAATTCCTGCCGATGCGCCGTGGAATCCCAGCCGTTTCGAATTCCGCGATAAAGTCGTCTGCTCACGGGATTTAGGTATCGGCGGCGAAATTGTCGTCGGTAAAGGTTGCGAAGGAGAAGTATTAAAAGTCCTGCGCGAAACCCAAGCCTTGCAATATCACGTTCGCTTTCCAGGCAGAACGCTGCAAGTGCCTGAATCGGTGCTCGAACCCGCCGATCCAGCCAATTTCAGGGAACCGGAAGACTCTCATGGCGCCGAATCAGTCTAACAACATCGAACCTTATACCCTGCTGCGTGCATCGCTAGCGCTTTTTGAAAAATCGCCCGCCGAGCTGGATCCCGAGCAATTGCTGAAAGCGCAGATTCAAGCCAGGAATGAATTTGCTATCGAAACCCGTGTGCTGAATTCGGTTGAAGCGTCTTCGGTCATTATTTCGGACTACGAATTGGAACGGGCTTTAACGGAAGTACGCCAGCGTTTTGAGAACGAGCAGGAATTTGAAGATCATTTGCTTACCCAGTCGTTAACACTGGATAGCCTTAAAGCCGCTCTGTTCCGTCAATGTAAAGTCGATGCGGTCATGGAAAAAATCGCTTCGCGTACGCCGAAAATCAGCGAAGTCGAGGTCGGTATTTTTTACCATTCGCACCGCGAAAAATTCAACCTGCCGGAACGCCGGCAAGCGCGGCATATCTTAATCAGTATCAACCCGGATTATCCCGAAAATACACGCGAAAAAAGTCTTGAGCGTATTCAGTCGATTGCCGAAACGTTAAAACGTAAACCGCATAAATTTCCGGATCTGGCCTTGAAGAACTCAGAGTGTCCCACTGCCATGAACGGCGGTAATTTAGGCGAAATCGTTCAAGGAAAGTTGTTCCCGGAATTGGATGAGGTCTTATTCAAATTACGCGAGAACGAGATCAGCCAGCCGGTAGAAACTGAAATCGGCTACCATCTGATTCAATGCTTGAAAATTCAACGTGCGGAAACGCTATCGTTGCAAAAAGCTACGCCGAAAATTCGCAAGATCATGCAGGAACGCTCTCGGAGAATTTGCCAACGGTCCTGGCTGGCGAGCCTTCCTGACATCGGCTCGACAAAATCCGGTGCGTAAGGGTAATAATTATAGTTTCGGCCTATTAAAGTCTGAGCCGTTCGTACCCACGGGGCATAAATGCTGAGCAAGTCGAAGCACTTACCGCCTTTCGACAGGCTCAAGGCGAACGGGATTTAAAACTTCACAGAGCCGAAGCAATATCGATTTTTTTATTAACAGTTTACGGTGAAAGTCATGGAAAAAGAGGCAAAACATTGTTCTTTTTGCGGCATCGAAGCGTCGGTGTCTGTGCCGATGATTGCGGGTACGGAAGGTTTGATTTGCGAAGCGTGCGTCACCTTAGCCAGCCAAGTGGTTTCCAGTTGGGGTAAGAAAAAGGCGTTGACCGAAATGGAGATGTCGCTACCCAAGCCACTGGAAATAAAAGCCTTGCTCGATCAATACGTGATCGGTCAACCTTTGGCAAAAGAAATTCTGTCGGTGGCGGTTTACAACCATTACAAACGTCTAAGACATGAAAGCGGTAAAACCGGCAGTTTGAATAAGCTGGATGAAGGCCTCGAAATAGGGAAATCGAACGTCTTATTGATCGGGCCGTCCGGTACCGGTAAAACACTTTTGGCAAGCACCTTGGCTAAAATTGTCGGCGTACCGTTCGCCGTCGCCGATGCAACGACCTTAACTCAAGCGGGATACGTCGGCGATGACGTAGAAAATATTTTGGCGCGTTTGCTGGATATTGCGGAAGGCAATGTCAGTAAGGCGGAATGGGGTATTGTTTACATCGACGAAGTCGACAAAATCGCCCGCAGCCCGGAACAAGCCTTCGGTACCCGCGATGTATCCGGTGAAGGCGTACAACAGGCGTTGCTGCGTTTAGTCGAAGGGGCATCGATTAAAGTACCGAACAAAAGCAAACGTAAAGACCCGAGCACCGGCGATCACATAATGGTCGATACTCGAAATATTCTTTTTATTTCGGGCGGCGCTTTTCCCGGTTTGGAGAAACACGTCGAAAAGCGGCTGCAACCGCCCAAGCTGGAAATCGGTTTCCATGCCGAAGTTGCGGACAAGCAGGAAAAGCCCTCCCTCGAAACCTTACTCAACGCCACCCAACCGGACGATCTAAAGCGCTTCGGTTTAATTCCCGAATTTATCGGCCGTTTCCCCATCCTTGCCCCGCTCGAGCCTTTGGACGTCGACGCTTTGATCCAGGTCTTGACTGAACCGAAAAATGCACTGGTAAAACAATATCAACAATTGTTCGCCTTCGACGACATTGAATTGGAATTCACCCAAGACGCTTTGGTGGAGATTGCCGAAAAAGCCATCGCCCGCAACACCGGCGCGAGAGGTCTGCGGGGCATTATGGAGAATGTGTTGAGGCATTCTATGTTCAATTTGCCTTCGCGGCCGAATGTTCAGCGCTGTATTGTCAACGCAGGCGTTATTCGGGGCGAAGAGGAGCTTCAAATTGTCGAGCAGGATGCTGCTGAAAATACGTCTTTAATTCGGGAAGCCGCCGGTTAATTTTCTGTCGGCATTTATTTAAACACGCCTATCCATCCATTGAAGAAAATTTGAAATGAGTACCAAAGAAACCATACTGCAACAGCTTGCCGAAAACCCGATCATTATTTACATGAAAGGCGTACCGAGTGCGCCGGAATGCGGCTTTTCCGCAAAAGCGACGACCATCTTGGATGAAACCAAAATCCCTTATACCTATGTCAATGTGATGAAAGCGCCGTTCATCCGTGAAAGGTTGCCGTCCATTTCCAAATGGCCGACCTTTCCGCAACTGTTTGTCAAGGGCGAATTAATCGGCGGGTGCGATATTGTCGAAGCTATGTTCAAGGACGGCAGTTTGCTACCGCTCTTGCAAGCGGCGACGAAAAGCGAAAAACCGGTACCTGACAGTAATACGATCAGCCCAGCGGAAGTTGAAAGTTTAATTGCGAAAGACTTTCCCGAGGCGAAAATCATGATCGAAGGCCAAGGCTGCGATCTTACCATTACCGTTGTCAGCGACAAATTTGATGGTTTGACGATGGTCAAACAACACCAGAGCGTCATGTCGACATTGACGGAACCATTAGCTTCCGGACGTTTACACGCGGTGACCTTGAATACATTTACCGCCGGACAATGGCAAAGCAAACAAGATGCAAAATCCGGTTTACTGCAAATTCAACTGTAATTTTCAACATTAGATAAAGGACTAAACACTATGGCTAAAGTAGGTATATTTTTCGGCACCGATACCGGCAATACCCGTAAGGTTGCAAAAACCATTCATAAACACTTGGGCGATGCCATCGCCGACAAACCGGTCAATATCAAGAATGCGACGGTTGAAGACTTGCAGGCTTACGACGTTTTAATTATCGGCAGCCCGACTTACGGCGAAGGCGAATTGCCGGGACTGGACAGCGGCACGTCAACTGAAAGCTGGCTGGAGTTTATGCCTAATCTCTCCGGTGCTCACTTCGCCGGAAAAACGATTGCACTTTATGGTTTAGGCGACCAAGTCGGCTATGCCGATCATTTTGTAGACGCAATGGGCATGATTTACGATGCCTTTGCGGATTGCGGCGCAAAATTCACCGGATTTACCAGCACCGAAGGTTATGACTTCGACAAATCCAAAGCAGTAATGGACGATCAGTTCGTCGGCCTGGTGCTCGATGAAGATAACCAGAAAGAATTAAGCGATATGAGGTTGACCGACTGGTTGAAACAAATCGAATCCTGCTGGGCTTAATGCTTTCAATACTGTGAAAATTGCAAGCGCCTTACTTGCCGAAAATGATTTTTTAACGGCGGATATAGAACTCAAACGGCGATCCGGCCTGATAAATAAAGCGAATATTTTATTATTCCAGTTTAACGGTCGTGTTTATGCCTATCTCAACCATTGTATGCACATGCAGCGACCGTTGAATTGTCAGCAAGATGCGATATTCGACCGCGAACGGCAACGTTTGCGCTGCTCGATGCACGGTTTTGTGTTCGAACCGGAAACCGGCGTTTGCCTCAGTCCAGTCTGTGAAGGCCAACAATTGCAGCCGATAAAACTGATAGAACAGGATGGTTTTCTTAGTTTGCACGACAAACAGGCAGAGATAGTCGCCATTTACCGGTGCGGTAAGGAGTTAATATGATTGAGGAAGAAGCGGTAGTCACGCAACTGGAAGCTAATCAAGCATGGATCAAACGTCTACACATCGGCGGATGTAGCGGGTGTTTGCAACAAACGACCTGCGGCACGTCGGTCTTGTCGAAATTATTGCCGAAACGGGAATTCGCGGTTGATAACGATATGGCGTTGAAAGTCGGCGACAAGGTGACTGTCGCAGTCGATGATTCGCAACTGTTATTTAGCTCGTTCTTGTTATATTTGCTGCCGTTGCTGGTTATGTTTATTGCAGTCATAGCGACCATTAAATTGTTCCCGACTGCTTTTGTCGAATACTGGCTACCGGTGATTGCAATATTCGCCCTGCTCTTTTCGTTCTATCTTATCCATCGTATTCAGGCGGTTTTAGTTATGTATTTTTGCAGTAAACCGCAAATTGTCGCCAAAACGGATTAAAGACAACCTTTATAAAACACCTAAAATAGGCGCGTTAGCTTTAAAAATAGCGATGACAGGCAACCCTATTTTTAACGCCATTTTTTCCAAACTTTGCGTTGTAATAACACTCGTTAATATTTCACCGCCCGGCAACAAAACACTGACTTCACAATTGATTTCATCTTGCTGTAGGCGGATGATTTTACAGGCTAAACAATTAGATGCCGAGAAGCTCATATGCCCATCATCAAGCACTAAGGCAATATCGGTGCTGTTGATTAAAAGAACAGCATCCGTTCCGACACTTAAGTCGAGGGAACCTAGCATCTCCAACCCGAAATCGGCAACCACCCTATCGCCCCCCGTTAACTCAACCGTGACTTGGACATTGACCGCCCCAGTAACAATAGCGCTAACGGTGCCGAAAAGTTGATTGCGGACGCTGGTTTTGACGGCTAAATGTTGGAGCAACAAACAAGCATCTGGATTTTTCGCCAGTTCCAGGTTGAGTTGCTTTACAAATTGATTGTGTTGATTTTCAAGATTGAAAAATATATCCACTAAGGATTGACCGGCCTCGGTTAAACAGGTGCCGCCGCCTTTGCTGCCGCCCGTGGCGGTGCTGACTAAAATCTTCGGCGAACTATTGTTGGCACGCTCGATGATTTGCCAAGCGCCTTTATAACTCAATCCGCATTGTTTTGCGGCTTGAGTGATTGAGCCGCATTGGGCAATGCTTTTAAGAAGGGCGATCATCCGGCTGTCGATCCCGGCGAGCCGTAAATGACCTTCTACCCAAGTTGGACAGAACTTTGAGGATTGCGTCATCTTTGTTTTGAGAAATTTTGTTGGGAACCCATTAGAACAATTTTAACGGCTTGTTGCGTAAATGATTATAGTTTGTTTACAGTTACGCTATATACTTTTATACATAACGAAATATAATGGATACGTGTTTAATGAAAATGCTTTTGGCATTTGCTTATGTACCTTTCACTAAAATCACTGCCCATTGTAAAACTTAACAGCGGTCTAAATTTTGTTTATTTTGGCGTTGCCATGATCGCTTTCCCAGCACAGGCAGTAGATAAGGTAAATTACACCAAGCCGCCCTTTGCCGTGTTTTCCAGCCAAATGAACGACGGACTAAGAGGCGGCGGCAAATACCAAAAGCCGGTATGGAACCTGCACGATTTCTTAAAGCTTCCAAACTGGCTGACCTTGAACGTTGAACAGCGCACCCGCTACGAGACTATGGACGGCTGTTTTCGCGGCGGTTGCAAAGGCGGCGACCAGCAAATCCCCTTGCAAACCGATGTCTTTCTCGAAGCGCGCTGGAAAGGTTTCCGGCTGGGGGGCGAATTCCTGGATTCACGCGAATTCGGCGCCGATGAGGGTTCGGGAATTAATACGAATGCAGTCGACGACGCCGATTTCATCCAGGGTTATTTGGCTTACGGTGACCAGAACATCAATTACAGCGGTATCGGCGGGGAAGCAATCGTCGGTCGTCAAACCCTGAATTTCGGCAGCCGACGGCTAATTGCCCGCAACGTGTTCCGCAATACTATCAATAGTTTTACCGGAGCCAGGATTCATCTAACCGATTATAACAGTTGGCAACTGAATGTTTTTACCGCTATGCCGGTACTGCGCTTGCCTACCGATGAAAGCCAGTTGCTGGATAACCGTCAGCAATGGGATGAGGAAGATCAAAACACATGGTTTTCCGGCGCGTTTTTTGAATTGTTCGATATCGCCTGGAATATCAACGGTGAATTATATCTGTATCATCTGGACGAACAGGACAGTGCCAACAACGCCACCCGCAACCGCCGCTATTTCACGCCGGGTTTCCGTTTTTACCGGAAAGCCAGCCCTGCCGAGTTTGATTTCCAAACCGAAACCATCGGTCAATTCGGTACCGTTCGCGGTAGCACAAAAGAGTCGGACGGCAAGAATTTAGATCATGCTGCCTGGATGCAACATGTCGATCTCGGCTATACCTTCGACATTCCGTGGACACCTCGACTGGCTTTGGAATGGGATTACGCCAGCGGCGATAAGAACCCCGACGACAACCACGACCAGCGCTTCGATACCTTATACGGTGCGCGCCGCTTCGACTTCGGACCAACCGGCATTTACGGCGCATTCGCCCGCAGCAATATCAACACACCGGGTTACCGGATAACAGCTAATCCTCGTTCCGACCTGCAACTTGGGGTTAGCCATCGAGCGTTCTGGCTGGCATCCGATACCGATTCTTGGACAACCACCGGTACGACTGCATTGCGCGACAAAGCCGGCAAGACGAGTAACTATATCGGCCAGCAACTGGAACTGACCGCGCGCTACGATTTCAATAGCAGCCTGAATTTCGAAACCGGCTGGACGCATTTATTTAAAGGCGATTTTGCCAAGGATGCGCCCAATGCCCCGACTGGCAAGGATATCGATTATTTCTATGTGCAAAGCTTATTGCGATTTTAACGAATCAGTGGAGAATAAAATGCAATTAATACAGATGAAACGCTTATTTACCTTATGTTTATTACTGGCTTTCAGTTTAAATTCACAAGCGGCGACAGTATTGGTGGCGGTCGCCTCCAACTTCACCAAACCCATGAACGAAATTGCCGAAGCCTTCACGAAGGCAACCGGCCATGAAGCCAGTCTTTCGTTCGGTTCTTCCGGCAAATTCGTCGCCCAAATCGAAAACGATGCACCGTTTGAAGTGTTTTTATCGGCGGATGAAATGAATACCAAGAAACTTGAAGAGTCCGGCAAAGGTTTCGCCAATACCCGGTTTACTTATGCGATTGGTAAATTAGTCTTATGGTCGGCTAAAGCTGGGGTAGTCGACGAACAAGGCAAGGTGTTAAGCAAAGGCGGCTTTAAGCATCTCGCCTTAGCGGATCCCAAACTCGCGCCCTATGGTTTGGCTGCGGAAGAAATATTGAAAAACCTAGGGTTGCTGGATAAATTAAAACCAGCTTTTGTTTTGGGCGAAAACATCAGTCAAACTCAGCAATTTATCAGCACTGGCAACGCAGAACTCGGCTTTATCGCGCTTTCACAGGTTATCGGCAAGGACGGTAAAATTGGCGAAGGTTCCGGCTGGATTGTGCCGGATACCTTACATAGCCCCATTAAACAGGATGTCATTTTGTTAAAGAAGGGCGAACCGAATCCGGCGGCACAGGCGCTATTGGCGTTTTTGAAATCACCGGAAGCCTTAGTAATCATTAAAAAATTCGGCTATAACGTGCCCGAATAAGTCCCTCATGCTGAACGAAGCAGACTTTGCCGCCTTGTGGCTAACTTTTAAGATAGCCAGTCTATCAACAGCAACGATGTTATTGTTGGGTACCCCTTTGGCTTGGTGGCTGGCGCGGACCTCATCCCGTTGGAAAGGCATCTGCAACGCTTTGATCGCCATGCCTTTAGTATTGCCGCCGACGGTACTGGGTTTTTATCTGCTGATCCTGATGGGTCCGAATGGCGTTGTCGGGCAACTCACCGAAAACTTAGGAGTAGGAACGTTACCCTTTACTTTCGGCGGTTTGGTGGTCGCTTCGGTTCTGTATTCCTTGCCGTTTGTGGTGCAGCCTTTACAGGCATCGTTTAGCGCCATTGGCCGACAGCCGTTGGAGGCCGCCGCTACCCTACGCGCCAGCCCTTTGGACACTTTTTTCAGTGTTGTCCTCCCGATGGCAAAGCCGGGTTTTTTAACGGCCACCATACTTGGCTTTGCCCATACCGTCGGCGAATTCGGTGTGGTGCTGATGGTGGGCGGCAATATTCCCGGTAAGACCCGCGTGGTGTCGGTGCAAATCTATAACCATGTCGAAGCCCTGGAATACCCGCAGGCACATTGGCTGGCGGGCGGCCTGCTGGTATTTTCATTTACCGTGCTGTTAATCCTGTACAGCGTGTTGAAAACCCAACCTAACTCGCAGCCTTTCAGATGAAGACAAGCGCAATTACCGCTCGCTTTCAACTGAAATACGGCGACTTTCGGTTTGATGTCGATTTGCAGTTGCCCGGTTCCGGTGTGACCGTCTTATTGGGTTCTTCCGGCTGTGGGAAAACCACTTTATTACGATGTATGGCCGGACTGGAACAGCCACCGCAAGGGAAGTTCAGTATAAATGGCAACGTCTGGCAGGATAGTGAAAAGAACCTGTTCATACCCACTTATCAACGTAATCTGGGTTATGTGTTTCAGGATGCGAATCTGTTTCCGCATCTTACTGTGCTTGATAATCTAAGCTTCGGTTTGAAACGCATCAAAAAAGTACAAACTAACCACGATAAGTTTACCGTAGTCACGGAATTATTAGGCATCAACCACTTATTGGACAGAATGCCGGAGCGCTTATCCGGCGGCGAAAAGCAGCGGGTCGCCATCGCCAGGGCGCTGATGCTCAATCCTGCCATCTTATTGATGGACGAACCCTTGGCCTCGCTGGATTCCAAACGTAAGCAAGAAGTCATGCCTTATTTACTTAAATTGCAGCAGGAATTCAACATTCCGATCATCTATGTCACCCATTCCCAGGAAGAAGCCGCGCAATTGGCCGACACCCTGGTACTGATGAAAAACGGTCATGTCCAAGCGTCTGGCAAGGTATCAGACACCTTGGGCCGAATCGATTTGCCGCTTTCAAAAGAGAAGGATGCTGCTGTCGTCTGGCAAGCCGTCATCACCCGCCATGAGCCGGAATACAGGCTCACGAATGTTGAGTCCAAAGGCGGCAACCTGAGCCTGCCGATGACTGATATGCCCCTAGGAACCAAGCTACGGGTGCAAATACACGCCCGCGACGTGAGCATTACTTTGCAGGCGCCGAGCCAAACCAGCATACTCAATGTCCTACCGGCGACAATCACAGGAATAACCGACGACCAGGACGGTCAAACCGTTGTCCAGTTACAGGCCGGTCAACTTACCTTGTTGTCGCACGTAACCCGCAAATCCACGCAGCTTTTAGCGTTAAAACCCGGTTTACCCGTATTTGTCCAAATCAAAGGCACTTCGCTTTTACATTAACTACCAACGGAGAATCCCATGCTTACAAGCGCACGCAACCAGTTCCCAGGAACCATCAAAGAAGTCAATCTCGGCGCAGTCAATGCCGAAGTAGTCATCGGCTTAAAAGGGGGCGAGACCATCATCGCCTCAATTACCAAAGATTCGGTCGAGAACCTCGGCCTGAAATCCGGCAAAGACGTCCTAGCTTTAGTTAAAGCGCCCCAGATCATCCTTGTGACCGATTTCGGCGGTTATAAATTGTCCGCCCGTAACCAATTAGCCGGTGAAATCACCCAAGTCAAGCCCGGCGCCGTCAACGCCGAAGTGGATATTCAATTGACAGGCGGCGACCTGGTTGCCGCTTCGGTAACCAACGAAAGTGTGGAAAATCTGGGGTTAAAAAAAGGCCAAGCGGTGACTGCTGTATTTAAAGCCGGCGCTGTGATACTGGCCGTTGCGGTATAAAAATAATTCGTAATTTGTTTTTTATTTTTGAATAGTTTCAGCATCCAACCATTGCCAGAATTTTTCCGCCCCCTGATAACCGGTATAACGTGCTACTTCTTGCTGGTTCCTAAACAACACAATAGTTGGCGTGGCGAATAAGGTTTGGCTTAATTTCCAGCCTGTGGGCGGTGTGGGTGAATTGGTGGGATGAATGGGGATAGGATGTTTCCAGGTCGCTAAGACGTCTTTGTCGAATTTGCGGCAATAGCCGCAATCGACCGCCTCAAAAGCGATCAGTTGTTCTTTTGAGTCGAGTTTTACCTGTTCCCAATTTTCAGCTAAGGACTCTTTCGCAGCTAACGGCGTACTGTGATGCGACTCACCGAGCGCGGGATCGACATAAGCCACGCCGATGCCGCCCAAGCCGCAATAACCGAGCGGATTTTTCTCCAGATAATCCTGGTGATAATCTTCGGCGGAGGTGTAGTTAACAAGGGGGGCAATTTCAGTGGTAATGACGTCGGTCATACCCGCTGCCTTTAAGTTGCTTTGATAAATATCGCGAGTCTTTTCCGCCAGTAAGCGTTCTTCTTCTGTGCGGTAAAACACGGCGCTGCGGTAGTTACTGCCTACGTCGTTACCTTGCCGGTTACCTTGCGTGGGATTGTGGCTTTCCCAGAATTGAATCAGGACGTGTTCAAGGGTGGTTAATTTGGGATCGTAATAGACTTTAACCACTTCGGCATGGTTTTTTAGGGTTTTGCCTTCGTGTATGGCCGCTTCGGTGTCGTGTAGCGTTTCGTAGCTAGGATTGGCAATATCGCCGCCGGCATAACCGGCTTCGACATCCAGAACACCGTTCAGGGCTTGCATTCGTTTTTCCGAACCCCAAAAACAGCCCATACCCAGAACGATATACGGCGTATCAGGACCGACCGCGGTTTTATTTAAGGAAGCATTTTCGGATTTTCCAGCAAACAAGGCCGTTTGCGGCACTATGACCCCGGCGATCACCATTATGCTGAGAATAATTAACGACCAAAATGCCCGGTATCGTCTAGCCACTGTTTTTTCTCTTTTAGGTTTATAGGAGAAATTCTTTGTTCTTTATTTATGAACTATTTATACCCGATTTGCTAGGCGTGGCAAGATAATTTAATGGTTTTCTTTTCAGGCAAGTAGATAAATTACACGTTATAAGGCGAGGCTATCCAGTCTTTTAAAATTCTTTCATCGCGTTCCGGCAAGTAGGCAAAATCATTAGAAATGTCGCGGTAAACCGCCTCTGCGCTATGCGTAGAAACCAGTTTGCCTTTGACCATATAGAAAAACCACGCGAGCGGATAACCTGCTTGGCGGTCGAAACGGCTGAGCAAGTTGCTTAAGCCGGTCCCTTTTTTGCCCGTAAAGTCTTCCAGATGCGGCAGATTATTTTTATGCGTGTTGACGATTTCAACATTAACAATTTGTTCGCCGAAGCGCCCGATATGGCGATAAGGCCGGATGATCCAGTCATCCGACATACGGGATTTCATTCCTGCGCTACTGCGATTCCAATCGTCCATGAAACGTTGCACCGGATGTTTGTCGGGGTGCCGCTGGTTGATAACTTCCATAAACAGTTTAACATCGGTTTTTCTCCGATAGGTATAGCGAGAATGTCCCAAGCTGTAGCTTTCGATACAATACGGATAGAGCGGATCGATAAACTCTTCGAGATCTTCAGGCGGCTGTTTTTCGTCGACCAGCATCCGGTCGGATACTTCATGCGTTTTGTCGATTTCGATTAAGGTAAAATCTTCCGCCGAATGACCGGTCTGGATGACAAAATATAAGGTCTTACCGGTTTGCTTGGTAGCAATCAGTTTTTGTTCCAGCGTATGTTCGATGAGAGTTTGCAGATTTTGGCCGCACTCGATGTAGGTTCGTTCGACCCATTCGATGAGGTCGCTAGCAATGCGGTTGCCGTCCATATCGACGACACCGCCCAATTTGTACCACTCATCCCCTTCCAACGCCAAACTGATGATATGGTTCGGGATGAGTGTTTGAAGTTTTTCCAGTAAAACATCGTCTGTTTGCCCTGGGATAATTTTTTTACAGCATTCGGTAATATCCTGGCCGACCAGGATCAAAGGCTTTTCAGTCATGTTCCATGCCTTGGTTATTGATTGAATTTAAGCGCTTCTCAACCAGTTCACGCACGTCCGGTTCGGGATCGTTTCTCAATGATGTCAATTGCGAAGGTTCCACCTTCAGGGCAGCCGTATACCGCACCACCCAATCGTTATCTTCAAGGAGGGCGACGGCATTTTCAGGCGGCATGCGGTCGGCTATGATACGCCGCACATCGGGTGAAGGATCATACATCATAAGGCCTAAACTGATGACAGGAAGTCGCTCCGCCACACGCTTTCTAACTTGCATGTCTTCATCTTTGATAAATCGAAATAAACGACCGGGCGATAACCGTTTTACGACGGTCATCCGCACAAAATAGTCGGGATCGGTCGCAAACTGTTCGAGATAAGATTCCTCGATTCGGTCCGCGACAGTGATACGTACTTCGCGATCCTGATCGTTCAGCATTTGCGGCAGCTTAGGTACCGGTAATCGATAGGCTACAGCGCGCCTCACCACTTCGTCATCGTCGTTTATTAAGGCTTCCAGCTCTTTCAAAGGCGCGTAACGCACAGCTATCGCACGGCGTTCCCAGAAAGGGTCTGTTAAATAGCGGATAGCATAGACTGGATTGACCCGGAAAAAGCGATCGATTTGCCGCCCGCTTTCCGCGGTAATACACGTATCGCCAGGCATGCACCGGCCTACCAGTAAGGTTTTGCTACGATAAGGACATACGCTGCAATCAGCCAGCGGTAAGGTAACGGGAGGTTGCTGGTTCACCATTGACTTCATCAATCAGGGATTAATTCAGCGATGACGATGCCGGTCGCATGTTCGAGGTTATTGGTAAAACACAAACAATGTTCCCGTCCATCGATCAGATAAAGATTAAAAGCAGAATGGCTTAGGATAGGTTCCCGCTCGGGAATATCGTCATCCATGCAGTAGGTAAAATGAATGCCGGGAAATTCGCATCGAATCCCGGAAATCAATGCTTCTGTTAGCGTTTGATCACCTATACTGTCGGCAACCTGCTGTACTTGTTCTGAACTGAGCATTCACTATCCTTAGAGGTCAGACGTGTTGAAGTTTAGATGCCTTAAATCTTGAGTTAGGTATTGCCAACGTTACTTCTAAAGGGTGCAAGATTGATGAATTGCTCCCTTTAGAGTCTTGTATTTACTGCATCCAATCCTAAATCAGGCAACTAACGGTAATATGCAATTATCGACTGGACAAACTTTAACGCACTGCGGTTCGTCGTAATCGCCGTTGCATTCGGTACAGGTTTTTTTGCTGATTTCGAATACCACTGCGCCTTCCTTGATGGAATCGGTTGGGCAGACTGGTTTGCAATCGCCACAGGAAATACACTCTTCAGCAACTATATATAAAGCCATGACAGCCTCCTTTATAAGCGTTTCGCTTGCAATGTAAGGGAATTTTTGGGGGAGCATCCAGGATATCGAAAAAGTATTTGGAACCATCGCCCAGGACGACTTCGCCGCCCCATTTATCGGGGCTATCGAATTCCAGTGATTCGATGGTTTCTTCCAGATCTTTTTTGGCTACGTAAAACAATAACTTGCCATCTTCACGTTTTCTCAGCATGACACTGGGCATCGGTTTCTCCAGGACTATAAAAGCGTATGGCGGGCAAATGCCCACCGTTTACAACAATGACGGCGGGCACAATCGCTTGTGCCCGCCCTACAATTTATCGGATCAAATAGTAGTTATAGTCGGTGGTGCCCATGCCTTTGGTTTCCTTATCCAACTGCTCCAGAACCGCATTCACCAAAGTGGTCAACAGATAGATGGCGCCTTCGTAACCTAAGGTGGTCATACGATGTAAATGATGACGGTCGAAGATGGGGAAACCCACACGAATCAACGGCACTTCAAATTCTTCACCTTTATAGAAAGTATCGCGCTGGATGAACTTGCCATAAGAGTTGCCCATCATAAAATCCGGCTTATTGGTGAACACCAGTGAACGGAAATGCCATAAGTCCTTGCCGATATGCACGGTCGCATTTTGACCGTAAGGCGATGCGGCCAGTACTTCTTCGCAGGCTTTTTTCCAGCGTTTGTTGGCGTGGTTTACCAACACATCGGTGACTTCCGCACCCAGCTCGAGCAAGAATTTAGTCATGCCCAAAGCAAAGTCGGCATCGCCGTAAAGCGCGAATTTTTTGCCGTGCATCCACGCATGCGAGTCGGTCATCATATCCACTAACCGTCCGCGTTCCTTTTCCAATGATTCCGGAATCGGTTTGCCGCTAAGCTCGGAAACCTTCATCAGCAGTGCATCGGTCCATTCCAGACCCATCGGGATATTCAGTTTAGGCACTTCCTGTTTCCAGGTTGCATCCACAAATTTTTTGGTTTTTTCCAATTGCCAAGGTTGCAGTAAGATAGTGGTGATTGCGTTAGGGGCATCCTTGACGTCCGCATAACTGGTGCCGCCAGCGTACATCCGGAACGTGCCGTCTGCCGGCGTATCCAATACTTCAGTCGGATCGCTGAGCAAAGTGTAATCAACACCCATTTCTTTCATCATGCGGTTGATGACGCGGAAATTTCCCAAATAGGTTTCAAAGCCAGGAACGAAATTGATTTTACCGTTCGAGCCGACTTCCTTATCCGCCATGAAGTTCAAGGTATTGTAGCGCATGATACCTTCGAACATATTGTCCCAGCCGGTGGTGTGACTGCCGACGAAACTTGGCGTATGGGCAAATGGGGTCGGGAAGTCCTGCTCAATGTGACCTTCATTTTTGGCGTTGTTGATAAACGCATTCAGGTCGTCGCCGATAACTTCAGCCATACAGGTGGTAGACACGGCGATGACATCCGGTTTGTATAATGCCTTGGCATTTTCCAGACCGGCGAACATATTTTTCTGACCGCCGAATACCGCCGCATCCTCAGTCATGGAATCCGATACGCAAGCGATCGGCTCTTTGAAATGGCGATTGAAGTAAGTTCGGAAATAAGCGACGCAACCTTGCGAACCATGCACATAAGGTAATGTTTTTTCGAAGCCTAATGCACAGAGTACTGCACCTAAAGGTTGGCAGGCTTTTGCTGGGTTTACGGTTAACGCTTCGCGGTTAAAATTGATTTCCTGATATTCCTTGGTAGTCGTCCATTGAAATACCTCATCAATTTGTTCCTGAGGATGGCGTTCTTCGTATTCCGCACGTTTGTTGGCCAGGTTATCCTTGTACTCATCGGTACGAAATAAAGGATAGCTGGGTTGTATGTTATCGACTTTCTGACTCATGATAATCTCCTAACGCGCCACTAATCTGTGGACTGGCGTTGATTGGATATTCTTGAATAAGTTATAAATCTATTATTCAAGCTTTAATTAACTAACAATTCCACCGCCGCACCCTTGGCATCACTCTTGGTTTAAGGATTAACCGTTCGCCCTGAGCTTGTCGAAGGGTGAACGGTTAATCCGTTCATGGTTCGACAAGCTCACCACGAACGAATTAACCTTTATGTTGCGGAATAATTTTAATTTACGCGACCGCCTTCACTGCTTCGTTACTCGCAGCATCCTTTTTCCAAGGCGCCTTAATTTGCTTCCAGCAAGGATTATTTAAAGTCATGTCCATATCGCGGGCGAAAATGGCGAAACCGTCATAACCGTGATAAGGGCCTGAATAATCCCAGGAGTGCATTTGACGGAATGGAATGCCCATTTTCTGGAAAATGTATTTTTCCTTGATGCCTGATCCGATCAGGTCGGGCTGGACTTTCTTAACGAACTCTTCAAACTCATAACCGGTCACATCGTCATACAACAAAGTGGCATTGCCCATTTCCTTGATGGTGCGGTCATAGTCATCGTTATGGCCGAATTCATAACCGGTACCGACGACTTCCATGCCCAAGTCTTCATAGGCGCCGATAACATGGCGAGGACGCAAGCCGCCGACATACAACATCACGCGTTTACCTTGCAGGCGCGGTTTGTATTTGGCGATCACCGCATCGTATTCCGCTTCATATTTCTTGATAACGCGCTCAGCACCTTCAATGATGGTTTCATCGAAATGCGCAGCGATTCTGCGTAAAGATTCTGCGATTTTAGTTGGGCCGAAAAAGTTATATTCGATCCAGGGAATGCTGTACTTTTCTTCCATGTGCCGGGCGATGTAGTTCATCGAACGGTAGCAATGGATGAGGTTCAATTTTACTTTAGGGGTTTTCTCGATTTCAGCAATCGTGCCGTCACCCGACCATTGCGCTACTACGCGCAAACCCATTTCTTCCAGCAAGGTGCGGGAAGCCCAGGCATCGCCGCCGATGTTGTAATCGCCGATTACAGCGACATCGTATGGCGTAGTTGGGAAGCTGTCGTCGCCGTCGCGTTTTTCCAGAACCCAGTCCCGAATCGCGTCGTTGGCGATATGGTGGCCCAAGGATTGCGATACGCCGCGGAAACCTTCGCAACGGACCGGCACGATGGTTTTGCCGTGTTCCTTATTTTTGACTTTAGCAACGGCTTCTATATCGTCACCAATCAAACCGATTGGGCATTCGGATTGTATTGAAATCCCCTTATTTAAAGGAAACAATACTTCGATTTCGTCGATAAGCTTGGCGAGCTTTTTGTCTCCGCCGAATACGATGTCCTTTTCCTGGAAATCCGACGTAAAGTTCATGGTACCGAAGGTATTAACCCCTGTCGTACCAACATAATAGTTACGGCGACCAGCGCGGGAATATTGTCCACAACCGACAGGACCGTGAGAAATATGGATCATATCCTTGATCGGCCCCCAAACCACACCTTTTGACCCAGCGTATGCACAACCACGGATGGTCATCACGCCGGGCAAGGATTTACGGTTTGAAGTAATACATTTATTTGCTTTTTCCAGGCTCTGATCGTTAACCGCCAGATGTTTGGCGCGATCTTTTTTTGCATTTTCTGGATAAACCTCAAGCACTTCCTGAATCAGCGCTTCGGTTTCTTCTTTGGTCATAGCGGCCATGAGAGTGTCCTCCTAATGTTCCGGGTAATCCCCCGAGAACAGTGGTTGGCATTAAAGGATTGGGCTGAAAAAGAGCACAGCCCAATCGACTGTTTCTTTTTGTGGTTTACGCGGCGACTTCAGCGGCAGCGGTTTGACCAACGATGCTTTCGTCCACTTCTTCCATAATGCCGAATTCCATCAACAACTCTTCCAGTTCATCCATTGTGATTGGAGTTGGGATAACCAAATTTTTGTTGTTGATGATTTTATTGGCCAAGTCGCGGTATTCTTGCGCTTGTTTAGCTGTTGGTTCGTACTCGATAACGGTCATACGACGAATTTCGGCGCGTTGGACAACATTGTCGCGCGGTACGAAATGAATCATATGCGTGCCCAATTTTGCAGCCAATTCCATGATCAGTTCGTCTTCGCGGGCAGTTTGCCGTGAGTTACAGATCAAACCGGCCAAGCGCACGCCGCCTGAGTTGGCGTATTTCACGATACCTTTGGCGATGTTGTTCGCCGCGTACATCGCCATCATTTCGCCGGAGCAAACGATGTAAATTTCTTGCGCTTTGTTTTCACGAATCGGCATTGCGAAACCACCGCAAACAACGTCACCGAGTACGTCGTAAAATACAAAGTCCAGGTCTTCATCGTACGCGCCTTCTTCTTCCAGGAAGTTGATGGCGGTAATAACACCGCGACCGGCACAACCGACTCCAGGCTCTGGACCGCCGGACTCAACGCATTTAATGTCGCGGTAGCCAACTTTCAATACATCTTCCAGTTCCAAATCTTCCACACTACCAGCTTCAGAAGCCATTTGCATAATGGAGTTTTGCGCCTTAGCATGTAAAATCAAACGGGTAGAATCGGCTTTTGGATCGCAACCGACAATCATTACTTTCTTGCCGAGTTCAGCCAACCCAGCAACCAAGTTTTGAGTCGTGGTCGATTTACCGATACCACCTTTGCCGTATATAGCGCATTGACGTAATTTCGCCATGGTCTTCTCCTCTTTAGGGATGTTGTTGATAACAATAGAAGTTAAGCAATAGCTATGCCATATCAAATAGCAATTTCAACACAATGATTTATATAGATATAATCTACTTTTAATTTTTTACAGCAGGTCCGTTAGCCAACATTTTGTAAGGGAATGTACAGTTACTAACACAAGTAACGGACATTGATCAGCTTAGAGGCGAGCATTAAACATCTCGCGATGACGCCAATGAGATAGAAGCAGAAGGTACGCTTAGGACCTGACCGAACGATAGCATTAATAGATGCTTTACTTTGCAATTAACGCGATGAGTTTTTCGAGCAATGCCGTTCTAGCGCTGGTTTTTCGCCATACCAAGCCGATAGTCCGCTTCGGTACAGGTTCTTCGAAGGGAATATAGCAAACATCGTTGTCGTTTTTTGATACGGCAATCTTGGGCATAAACGTAATTCCTGTGCCCGCCCTAACCATTTGTCTTAATGTTTCCAAACCAGTCGCCCTAACATCCTGCTGTTCTTCGGCATGATTCAACTGGCAAATTTGCAAAGCATGACCGCGCAGGCAATGACCTTCATCCAGCAATAACAATTCTTGATTGAATAAATCCGCTTGCTCAATCGAATGTCTATCTGCGTAGGGATGTTCTTTAGAAACCGCCAGATAAAACTCATCCTCAAATAGTTTTCTCGTTTCCAGGTAATCGTTTTCTATAGGTAAAGCCAATAAAGCGGCATCCAATAGGCCTTGGTTAAGTTGGGCGATTAATACGTCGGTTTTTTCTTCAACTAATATTAACCGGAGTCTCGGTAACGATTCCTTAAACACTGGGACTAAACCGGGAAAAATGTAAGTTGCAAGCGTAGGGAAAGCGCCAAGCCTAAAATTACCTGCCAATGGATCTTGTGCGTTCACAGCCAATTCCTTGATCGTATCGACTTCACGCAGGATACGCCGAGCAGATGCAATAATCTGCTCCCCCAATTCTGTGGGCAATACTTTTTTATTTGTGCGTTCAAAAATCTGTACACCCAAGCTATCTTCCATCTTTTTATTTGGGTGCTAAGGGTCGGTTGACTAATACAACATTGATCGGCTGCCTGAATAAAACTGCGTAAATCGGCGACGGCAACCAAGTAGTGAAGATCTCTCAAATTCATAAAATGGTCTCGCGATAGTTACATTTCAATTGATGACGTAAAAACAATCAGTTTTTTTAAAATCGCCGTTCACTGTTTTTACACTGCCCGGACCGTAAGATTGATTTTTCCGGCAGCAAAGCTTCAACAGCTTGAGTAGTTATTAATAAAATCATTGACGTGTTTTGTCATAAACCTGTCATAGGAAGCCTGTCATAGGAAGCCTGTCTAGGAAAGCTTGTCGAAGGATTTAATTAGAAATTCTTTCATAAATCGACCGATTCGAACTATATTTCTCTATCGTTTTTTGAAACAAATTCACTGTCTAAACCGTGAATTGCAGGCTTGCTAGTTTGGCGTAAAGGCCGTTCTGTTTAAGTAATTCATCAGGCGATCCGGTTTCGATTATTCTGCCTTGATCCAAAACGATAACACGATCGACTTTTTTAACCGTAGCGAGGCGGTGTGCAATGATAATCGTGGTTCGCCCTAACATCGCAGCATCCAAGCCTTCTTGAACAAGAATTTCTGAGTTGGCGTCCAAAGCGCTTGTGGCTTCATCCAGCAATAATAAGGGGGCATTTTTTAAGATCGCTCTGGCAATGGCGATCCGTTGGCGTTGCCCGCCGGATAATCGAGTGCCGCGTTCGCCGAGAAAAGTCCGATAGCCTTCCGGCAAACGGTGAATGAATTCGTCCACTTGCGCCGACCGAGCCGCCGCAATGATTTCCTCCTCGCTAGCATCGGGACGTCCATAACGGATATTATCCAGGGCATCCGCCGAAAAAATCACCGGGTCTTGCGGAACAATTGCGATGTTGTTACGTAACTCTTGCAAACTAAGACGTCGGACATCGTGGTTGTTAAAGCGTATAACCCCTTCCGTAGTATCGTAGAACCTCAAAAGCAGTTGAAAGACGGTCGTCTTGCCCGCACCGGACGGCCCGACCAGCGCAATCTTTTCGCCGGGCGCAATGTCGAAAGTCAAATCATCCAAAGCGGCCGTTTGTAAACGGGAGGGATAACGGAATGTTACGCGTTCGAATTGAATCCTGGCTTTTCCGGTTTGGGTTAATAGTTGCGGCTCATCGTCCTCTGCAATGGCAGGTTTTGCATGGAGCAACTCTAACAATCGTCCGGTGGCTCCCGCTGCCCGCATAATATCGCTCCAGACTTCCGCTATGGTGCTGGTTGCGCTGGCAACAATGACGGCATACAAAATAAACGAGGCCAATTGGCCTCCAGTCATGCTACCGGCCTGCACCAAATTTGCGCCTATCCAGAGCACAAATATGATAGAACCCATGACCGCAATAACGATAAATGCCGTTAAAAATCCTCTGGTTCGCGTTCGACGGATAGCGGTTTTAAAACTGGCTTCCGCGCTCGCCGTAAAGCGATCAGTTTCACTTCGCTCTTGGGAATAAGCTTGAACCGTCGATACCGCATTTAGGATTTCACCGGCCAGCGCCGACGCATCGGCAATTTTATCTTGCGACTCACGGGAGAGCTTTTTGACTTTACGCCCTATCACCAATAACGGTATGATCAAAAGCGCCATCAACCCTAGATTCAGGGAAAAGAGATAAAAGCTGGTCGCCGCTAACATTGCCATGCCGCCGACAAACTGAAATAGGCTCCTTAAACCCATCGAAACCGAACTGCCGACAACGGTCTGAATCAAGGTCGTATCTCCAGTCAGGCGCGACAGCACTTCGCCGGTTTGCAAGGTCTCGAAGAATTGCGCAGATTGAAGCAGCACCCGTCCATATACCGCACTGCGTAAATCGGCTATCACCCGCTCGCCTATCCAGCTTACCGTATAATAACGCGCCGAAATCATGACCGCCCACAGGCAAGCCAAGCCGAATAATGACAAGAACCGTTGATTTAGGCTTAAGTCGGCAAACAAACCGCCCGTCGCTTTTTGATTTTGCCCGAAACCGAAATCGATTAGGTCACGGAACGCTAAGGGAATGACTAAAATCGTCACCGAACCCAAGCATAGAAACATCAATGCCAAAACCATCTTTCCGCGATACGGACGAATAAAAGGCCATAAATTCTTTAAGGAAGATACGTTTTGGGAAGATGGGGGGCGGTTGATTTTGCGGCTTGGCATCCGTATTCATAGCGTAACGACGAGAATTTTATTGTCTCACGCATTTATGAATAAGAAAGAAGAATATTGCTTCAATAAGAAAGCGATTTAATTATAAATCAGTCTGGTACGTATTTTTTTGTCTTTGCTATATATAACCGGCGCTTAGTGTAGGAATTATTACTAACGAGTCAATTTAGAAAGCCGACCGAGCAGAAACATCGGCACGATTCCACTCGTATATATTAGAAAATCAGCGTTGGCACCCAATTTCAAGGAAATTTAACTCTCAATTAAAACAACCGCATGAACGGCAATCCCTTCTTTACGGCCTTCAAAACCGAGTTTTTCGGTCGTCGTGGCTTTTACGTTGATTTGAGCGGTCTCAACCTGCAAATCAGCAGCTATGTTTTTACACATGTCGGCAATATAGGGCGCCATTTTAGGTGCTTGCGCAACAATCGTGATATCGGCATTCCCCAATTTATACCCTCGCTCCCCGACGACTTTATAAACATGACGAAGCAATACCCGGCTATCGGCGCCTTTAAATTCCGGATCGGTATCGGGAAAATGCTTGCCGATGTCGCCAAGAGCCGCCGCACCTAATAAGGCGTCGCATAACGCATGCAGCACAACATCCCCGTCAGAATGCGCTTCCAAGCCTTGTTCGTACGGAATTTTAACCCCGCCGAGAATAATGTGATCGCCCTCGTTAAAGCGGTGTACATCGTACCCTTGTCCTACTCGTATCATTGATGCTCCATGTAAAATTGCGCTAAAGCCAAATCTTCAGGCCGGGTGATTTTTATGTTATCGGGACGACCTTCGACGATTTTCGGAACAAACCCTTGAATTTCGAGTGCACTTGCCTCGTCGGTAATTCTGGGATCGCCCGCGGTTGCTTCCAGGGCCGCTCTCAACATTCCGAATCTGAACATTTGCGGGGTCAACGCCCGCCAGATGTGCCGTCTATCCAAAGTCCCCAGAATTTTATCGCCATCGACATTTTTCAACGTATCGTGCGAGGATAGCGCCAAAATCCCGCCGACCTCATCGTTTTTTAAGACATCGATCAACTTAAGAATATCTTCCGAAGTTAAGCAAGGCCGGGCAGCATCGTGCACCAATACCCAATCGTCGTCGTTAGCTTTATCGCCGATCGATTTTAAGCCCGACAATACCGAATCCGCCCTTTCCTTGCCGCCCGGCGCTGTAATTATTTTTTCATGCTTGGATAAAGCAAGTTCGGGCCAATACGGGTCTTCCTCCGAAATAGCTACCGCGATTGCCGAAAAAACCCCGGCTTGTAGTAAACGAGACAAGGTATGCTCAATAACCGTACTGTCCCCCAATTCGAGGTATTGTTTAGGCCGGTCTGCGTTCATACGTTTACCAACACCGGCGGCGGGGACGACAGCCCAGAAGTGAATTTGATGATTCATTTTAGGAGTTATCACTCTTGATCTTTAAAATAGAGAAATTTGACGAACCGCTTTATTAAGAGGTTTTTTTCGAAATGGTTTTAGAATTTTTTGACGCAAGGGCAATTTCAAGAGCAGTTTCAAGGCGCACCACCCGCATCGTCAAATCTTCAATTCGCATCTGTTGCCCTTTGATGGTATCGGCCATGCGTTCCACCTTGTCGTCCATTTTGATGACAGTGGTCAGTACATCCCAAACTTTCTCCGATATTCCCATTGATTAACCCTAAGATTTTGATCGATTGATTTGGGCAAATTCCGTTCGTGGTGAGCCTGTCGAGCCACAACTGAATTTCAATGTTCATTTGTCTTTAGCATCAAATAACGCCAAACGTTGTTCCGAAGCAGCAACGAAATCCAGTGCATTGTCAATGGCTTGTTCGGTTTTGGCTGTGATTTTAATCACCTGATCCAACAAACCTTCCAATAAATCCTGGTCTTCCGATGCAGAATAACTCTCCCCCGCACGTCGCAAAAATTCACCCGTAGAAAGTCCTGCCGCTTTTGCTTTTGCAGTCAATTGTTGTTTTTGGGTTTTGGTTACGAGAACCGGAATGCGTTCAGATGCAGTCGTCATAGCTACCTCTCATTAATATGGTCAGCACATGGTCATAATAACAGGAGGCAGATTTTTTGCAATTGGATTTTTGGATGTAAATTGTAGATTGGGTTAGACGCACAAAGCAGATTACGCCAAAATAACAGCCGATTTGTCCGTGCGCCGTAACCCAACAATTAACCCATATTACGAGTTAAACTTTGCTAATACATGAGCAAAATAAATTACTTTTCTTCAATCACCTGAAAAAACGTCTCGTTTTCCTTAATCATCCCCAACTCATCCCGCGCCCGTTCTTCAATGGCTTCCTGGCCTTTGCGGAGGTCTTCGATTTCGGCGTACAGGGCTTCGTTGCGTTCTTTCTTCTCTTTGACTTTTTCTTTGACGGTTTCCAGGCGGGCTTCGTATTCTTTGATTTGCGCGACACTGCCATCCCCGACCCACAAACGGTATTGCAGGTGAATTATCAGTAGGATGATGACGGCGATTAGGATTTTTATATACTGATCCTCAAATTTAAAGTTGGACGATTTTAATTCATCACTAAACGTAAGGCTAAGTCGTTCATGGTTCGACAAGCTCACCACGAACGGCTTTTTTATATTAGCTCATTTGAAAAATATTGAAATAATTACAACATTCTAAATGCGCTACGTCCCGCATACATTGCCGCACTGCCCAACTCTTCCTCAATCTTCATTAGTCGGTTGTACTTCGCTACGCGATCAGAACGGCTGAGCGATCCGGTTTTGATTTGACCGGTACCGGTGGCAACGGCTAAATCGGCAATGGTGGTGTCTTCGGTTTCCCCGGAGCGGTGCGACATCACGGCAGTATACCCTGCGCCGTGCGCCATGCTGATCGCCGCCAAGGTTTCGGTCAAGGTACCGATTTGGTTGACTTTGATTAATATGGAATTGGCGATTTTTTGCTCGATGCCTTTTTTCAAAATTGCCGGATTGGTCACGAACAAGTCGTCGCCGACGAGTTGGATTTTGCCGCCCATTTTGTCGGTCATCAGTTTCCAGCCGTCCCAATCGTTTTCGTCGAAGCCGTCTTCGATGCTGATAATGGGGTATTTGGCGACCCAATCCGCCAGGAAATCGACCATCGCCGCAGAGGTGTAGGTTTTGCCTTCGGAAGCCAGGTTGTAAATGCCGTCATCATAGTATTCGGACGCAGCGGCATCCAAGCCTAAGTAAATATCTTTTCCGGGCTTGTAACCGGCTTGTTCGATGGCTTGCAGGATAACGCTGATGGCTTCTTCGTTTGACGATAAATTCGGTGCGAAACCGCCTTCGTCGCCGACAGTGGTTGCCAGGCCTTTGGATTTTAGAACTTTCGCCAAGTTGTGAAACACTTCTGCGCCGTAACGGATGGCTTCGCGGAAATTCGGCGCACCGACCGGCAAGATCATGAATTCTTGTAAATCGACGCTGTTATCGGCGTGTGAACCGCCGTTGATGATGTTCATCATCGGCACCGGCATGATGAACTCGCCGGATTTGTTCAGATATTTATATAAAGGCTGACTTTTGTCATTGGCTGAAGCTTTTGCCGCCGCCAAAGAAACCGCCAACATGGCGTTCGCGCCTAAACGGGCTTTGGTATCGGTGCCGTCCAGCGCGATCATCTTGTTATCAAGTGCACTTTGATCTTCCGCATCCATGCCGACCACGGCTGCTTTGATTTCGGTCAATACATTGTTGACTGCTTTGGTGACGCCCTTGCCTAAGTAACGGCTTTTATCACCGTCGCGCAATTCAATCGCTTCGCGCTCGCCAGTCGATGCGCCGGAGGGAACCATGGCACTGCCGACGACGCCGGACGCCAATATAACTTCAGCTTCGACCGTCGGGTTGCCGCGCGAATCAAGAACTTCTCTAGCTTTGATATCTTTAATGACTGCCATTCTTTTTCCTATAAGGTTGTTTCTATGAGGGCAGTCGCTTTAACTGCCTTGTCGATGGTTAATAAAACTTCTAGTAATTCTTGCATTCGGTGTAACGGCCAGGAATTAGGGCCGTCGCTTTTAGCTTCTGCCGGATTGGGGTGTGTTTCCATAAACAGTCCGGCAATGCCGACCGCCGTTGCCGCACGCGCCAGCACCGGCACGAATTCGCGCTGACCGCCGGAACACGTACCCTGCCCGCCCGGCAACTGGACGGAATGCGTCGCATCGAAGACGACCGGGCAACCGGTGTCGCGCATCACTGCAAGCGAGCGCATATCGGACACCAAGTTGTTATAACCGAAAGATACGCCGCGTTCGCAAACCATGATCTGCTCGTTACCGGTGGCTTTGGCTTTTTTGGCGACCTGCGCCATATCCCAAGGCGCTAAAAACTGGCCTTTTTTGATGTTGACGGGAATGCCTTGTTTGGCAACAGCCTGGATGAAGTTAGTTTGCCGGCACAAAAATGCAGGGGTTTGCATCACATCGACCACGCTGGCGACTTCCGCTAACGGCGTATCTTCGTGGACATCCGTTAACACCGGCACGCCGATCTGCTGTTTTACTTTAGCCAGAATATTCAAGCCGGTTTCCAAACCCAAGCCTCTAAAGGTTTCGTGAGAAGAACGGTTGGCCTTATCGAATGAAGATTTATAGATAAAGGGGATATTAAGTTTAGTCGTCAGTTCTTTCAAATAGCCTGCAGTATCGAGCGCTAATTGCTCGCTCTCGATAACACACGGACCCGCTATTAAAAAAAATGATTGGTCTAAGCCTACTTCAAAACCGCATAACTTCATTGAACTGCTTCCTTTTGATGTTGTGCCGCCGCCCTGACAAAGCCGGAAAACAGCGGATGACCTCTTCGAGGCGTCGAGGTAAATTCAGGATGGAACTGACAAGCCAAAAACCACGGATGTTCGGGAATTTCGATGACTTCCACCAAACGTCCGTCGATGGATTTGCCGGAAAACTTTAAGCCGGCTTGCTCCAAACGTTCGTAATACTGATTATTGAACTCGTAGCGATGACGGTGGCGTTCGGTAATCACATCTTTTTGATACATTCGATATGCCAGCGAATCCGGCTTTAAACGGCATTGCTGACCGCCTAAGCGCATCGACCCGCCGAGGTCCGATTGTTCGTCACGAATTTCGATCTGGCCTTTATCGTCCATCCACTCGGTAATCAAGCCGATAACCGGATGGGGCGATCTCGGTAAAAACTCGGTGCTGTGCGCTCCTTCAAGACCGGCAACATCGCGCGCAAATTCGATGACGGCAACTTGCATACCTAAACAGATACCGAGATATGGAATTTTGTTCTCGCGGGCATAACGGACCGTGGCGATTTTTCCCTCTACGCCTCGCTCTCCAAAGCCGCCGGGCACCAATATGGCGTCGACGTTTTTAAGTTTGGCCGTACCTTCGTCCTCAATCGTTTCGGAATCGATATACACGATTTTGACTTTATTCAGCGTTGAGATGCCGGCATGAATCAGCGCCTCGTTTAAAGACTTATAAGCATCCGAATGATCGACATATTTTCCGACGATAGCAATGGTAATTTCCGAATTCGGATGCGCCAACGCATCGACAACATTGCGCCATTCGGTTAAATCGGCAGGCGGCACATTGAGTCTCAGTTTGTGTACCACAATATCATCCAACCCTTGATCGTGTAGCAGCAAAGGTATTCGATAAATTGAATCGGCATCGACGGCGGAAATAACCGCTTTTTCCTCGACATTGGTAAACAGCGCAATTTTCCGCCGATCGCTGTCGGGAATCGGTTGTTCGGAGCGGCAAACCAGAATATCCGGTTGAATACCAATGGAACGCAGTTCTTTAACGGAATGCTGGGTCGGTTTAGTTTTAATCTCGCCCGCTGAGCGAATGTAAGGAATAAGCGTCAAATGGATAAATAACGATCTTTCCGCCCCTAATTCCACGCGCATTTGCCGAATGGCTTCCAGAAACGGCAGGGATTCAATATCGCCGACCGTACCGCCGATTTCAATCAGCGCAACATCTACACCTTCAGCGCTTTGATAAATCCGGCTTTTGATTTCGTCGGTGATATGGGGGATAACCTGGACGGTGGCGCCGAGGTATTCGCCTCTGCGTTCGCGGCGCAACACGCTGTCGTAAACCTGACCGGTCGTGAAACTGTTTTTCCGGGTGAGTGTCGTTTTAAGAAAGCGCTCGTAATGGCCTAAATCCAGATCGGTTTCCGCGCCGTCTTCGGTAACGAAAACTTCACCGTGCTGGAATGGGCTCATCGTCCCGGGGTCGACATTGATGTATGGATCGAGCTTGGTCAACGTAACCTTCAATCCTCTCGCCTCTAAAATGGCCGCTAAAGACGATGCAGCTATCCCTTTGCCAAGCGATGAAACAACGCCGCCAGTTATAAAAATGTATTTGGTCATGTAAAATCGGTTGAACTTCAGCTAAATAACTGACGTGCTTTTGAATCGCGTATTTTACCCGACAACGGCCATGCCGTCATTGCCTTTTGGATTTATTTTACGGCGAATGATGCGGATGCAAGGTTCTCGGCTTTCGCTGTAATATTCAGCGGTTATCCAGCGTTCGCCGACGGCTGCCAGTTGGTCATCCAAAAAAATCAACGGTATTTGTATGCGTTCCCACGGGGGAATACCTGCTTCTTGAAAAAGATTCTTTAAAGCGTGCCGACCTTCCCGACCCGGCAAACGAACCGACTCGCCGCCGGAGCGAAACTTTACCGTGATCGTCGAGTTTTGCCATTGTTCCAGCGGAATTCCTGTTTCAGAATGCACAACCTCGTAGCTTTCCTCATCCGTTACTTTAAGTAAGGATTGACCGAAAGGCCATAGATAACCTTCCTTAATCGATAACGAAAAGGATTTAACACAATACAACTTGTTGCGATAACGACGAATACAATAGTCTTGTTTAGCTAACACAGGATTGGCATCGTCTCGCGCTCCCACGACTTGCTCTACGATTTTTTCAACAAAATCCTGGCTGGGCATCTTTAAGCCTAAACAATTAAACCATTGCCTTATAATCAGCTGTTGTTCCAACAATGAATAAGTCTTTAGGTTGCTAATAATTAATGCTTTATCCTTTTGATCGAGCACATGCCGAAGCAAGTCTTCGGCATGTGCTGCCAAAAGGAAATCCGAATTAGCGCAATGTTTAGCCGAGCGAAACACCGTTTTATCCAACGCAGGCCAACGCTGCTTCAGTAAAGGGATAATATCGTTTCGCAAAAAATTGCGGTCGTATCGGCTATGGCGATTGCTGGGATCTTCCACCCACTCTAACGCGTGGCTTTTGGCGTACTCGATAATTTGCGCTTTGCTAACATCCAGCAAGGGCCTGACCAGCCTTCCTTCCCCGAAAGCCATACTTTCTGGCATACCGGAAAGCCCCTTCAGCCCGCTGCCGCGAAATAATTGCAACAACACGGTTTCGAGTTGGTCTTCCCCATGTTGGGCTAATAACAACATATCGTCTTTACCGAGCAATGGTTTCAATGCCGCATAACGGGCATTCCTTGCCGCTTCTTCGGGGCTTTCGCCCGGCGCTGCTTTAGCGTTCGCTTTTAAGCTAAGGAATTTAACACCAAGATTGGCGCAAACTTGACCGCAGTGTAAACCCCAGTTTTTAGCTTCAACCTGCAAGCCGTGATTGACATAAACGGCGGTTATTTTGGGCTTAAGGTTGTCAATAGAAGCGCATAAATGCAGCAACACATGGGAATCAATCCCGCCGCTGTAGGCTAAGTAAATAATTGGGTATGGCTGATGTTGAGCCAATTTGGACACGATGACGTTTGGAGATAGCAGCATTGGTTATCTATGGAAATTAAGTAGCCTCGATGTAACGCAGTAGAATCGAGGGCGAACGAAACTTCGATTTCTCGATTTCGTTACACTTCATCGAAGCTACTTACTATTCAAGCCATTTTTCACCATAATTTATAACGCATATTTCTCTTATTTTTTTGCCTATATTAATAATTTGTTCATCTTTGTTTAAACCATAAGGGTTCCCAAAAAAAGGAATAATAAATAAGAAGCTTTGGTTATTATTAATAGCCATCCAATAAAAATATCGGTCATCAATGATTATTTTTTCTAGCTTTTTCACTTCTTCGTGAATATTTTCAAATCCACAAAAAGCCATCAAAAACTCTTTATGCAGTGTAACTCCAGTACAAATTATCGCCTTCGGCTTGTTTTCTTGAAGCCATTCTCGAATTTTATTGAAGCGGTTTATTTGGCACCATGCCTTATATGTAGTTTTGGTTGGAAATCCGGTGAGTTTATAATGATGAAAATCCCATAAATCATCCTTTGTATCACCGAATGCTATAGGGTATAAATTCATTTTAAAAATATGCCCATTTTTGCCCAGATACTTGTAAGCCAGTGCAGTTTCTTTGTAATCTTTAGCTTCTTTACCGAGCAAAACAGAATACATTTTCAATAACTTTGCATTATATTGAGGTATGAGTTCTTTTTTTCTTTCTTCAATGTCTTCATCATTAATTGAATATGGTTCAATGACATATTCAAATTTAGAAACACTGTCTTTCAACCAATCTTCCTCGCTACCTCCGCCCCATTCAATTCCACAAAACCAAATTGAGCCGTTTAAATTGCCACCGTCACAACCAGAAAAGCCCATAGCCCATTTCTCAAAATCTGGGTTGATTTGTAAACTCATTTTTCTCCAAATTGCTATGTGTCTATTTTTTATAAAAAATTTATTTTATGCGAATGGGGTGAGGAACGAACCCCAATAATTACCCGCCTATCCCGTATGCCGCGCCGAGCATCGGAGCTTTTATCGGGAATAGCCCGTAAGGGGTGCGGCAGAGATGCCGCAAGTTGTCAAAGCGACAGGAGTCCCTTTTGACAACTCTCTATAAATGCGAGAAGCGCAGGGAACAAGCGGCATCGGGCGGATTTCTTTTGGATACTTTTCGTTGGCGGAAAATTGCTCCTGCATTTTCCGCATTTACAACATCCATGTCGCTCATCCGCACAAAGAAAAGCATCTCGTCCGTGGGTACGAGAACCCACATTAATATAACTGTCGCGTTAGCGACACATAGTCGTGCTCATGGTTCGACAAGCTCACCACGAACGGCTTTATACTTATTTATAGCCAATGGGTACGCACTGCATACCTTACTACTACTTAACCACTTCCTCCACAAACGACCCAAAACTCATAATCCGCTGATAACGGATTGCCAGCAAATCATCAATCGTTCGTTGTTGTAAATCGGTCAAATGCCGAAGCAAGGCGTCTTTCAAATTTGCTGCAATGAGTTCCATATTCCGGTGCGCGCCGCCCAATGGCTCGCGTACGACTTCATCTAGTAAGCCTAATTCACGGATACGGTCCGAGGTGATGCCCATCGCTTCCGCCGCCAACTGGGCTTTATCTGCGCTTTTCCATAAGATGGAGGCGCAACCTTCCGGGGAGATCACCGAATAGGTGCTGTATTCGAGCATAATCAACCTGTCGCCCACACCAATGGCCAACGCCCCGCCGGAACCGCCCTCGCCTGTCACCACGCAAATGATAGGAATTTGCAGTCGCGCCATTTCGAATAAATTGCGTGCGATCGCCTCGCTTTGTCCGCGTTCTTCCGCGCCGATGCCCGGATAAGCGCCCGGGGTGTCGATCAAACAAATCAGTGGCAGTTTAAAGCGCTCCGCCATCTTCATAATCCGCAATGCTTTGCGGTAGCCTTCAGGACGGGGCATTCCGAAATTACGGTAGATTTTTTGTTTGGTATCGCGCCCCTTTTGATGGCCGATGACCATGACCGGCTGTCCGTCCAACCGTGCCATGCCGCAAACGATGGCCGGATCGTCGGCATAAGCGCGATCGCCGTGCAGCTCGTGAAATTCGGTAAAAATATGTTCGATGTAATCCAGGGTATATGGCCTGCCGGGATGTCTGGATAACTGAGAAATCTGCCAATCGGACAATGAAGCGAAGATCGATTCGGTGAGTGCTTCGCATCTGTCTTCCAATTGCTTTAATGCATCCGAGATATTGATGTTATTGTCGAACTCCACATTTCGAAGCTCCCTAATTTTAGCTTCCAGTTCGGCGATGGGTTGTTCAAAATCGAGAAAATTCAGGTCCATGTAGACTCTTGTGTGTACGAATTCAAAAAAGAGGTAGATTTTATAGAAATTTGCCGATTTATTCTAAATAAATGCAGTATTTATTTTCAAATACGGCAATTCGGTGAAAACATTTTTTTTGAGTCGTTATTTTACGGCTAATCCGACTTTATGCGGAACGGCAACTAGAAGGAGGTGTCTTAGTGTTAACAGGTTGATAAACAATGTTTCAACTCTGTCGGCAAATAATACAATTAATTCTGAGGAGGCTTCAAATGAACAGTGTCAGATTTTTATTTCGTCACTTAATAACACTTTCATACGTTTTCTTATTATCTGCATGGACACCGCATGTTTATGCGAAAGACAAAGACTGCTGGGCGGATTTTTTTGAAGAATCTCAATATAAAGGACAAACTTTACACCTCGAAGGGCCGGTTCAGTTCGAAAACCTTACCAAAGTTAACGGTGAAAACTGGGAAAAGCGTATCCATAGCTTGAAAACAGGACCCAAAGCTAAGGTGACGCTCTATCAAAACCCCAAGTTTGAATTAACATTAACCGAAATGGCTAAAAAACCCGATTTTTTAAGCGCCTGGGGTATTACGGAACAAGATATTAAAGAAGATTCCGAACTTATTTTTCTTGCAAATGAAACTATCCACGATCTCGGCGACTTTAACTTCCATAAAAAAGTCAGGTCGTTAAAAGTCGATTGCGTTGAATAAGCTTTCAGCCCGGTCTTATCAACACGTAAGACCGGGCTGAACAATTGACCATGACATTTATTCCTTTCCTGCCTTAAAATTCTGTCTCTTTCATTCTTGAAACCGCCTGATCTTACTTTTATTCGGTAAGACCACTTTTTATTAAACACGCATGCAAGTCGATTTTCTGATTATCGGTCAAGGCTTGGCAGGCAGCTTGCTGGGTTGGACATTGTTGCAACGGGGTTGCAGCGTCGTTGTCGTCGATAATAGCCCCATAAATGCATCGAGTGTCGCCGCGGGCATCATTAACCCCATTAGCGGTATGCGGTTGGCTAAAAGCGCCGATGTCGACACTTTATTACCGGCTGCGACCGCCTGTTACGATAAGCTGTCCGGCTTTTTCGGAGAATCGTTTTACGTCAGAAAATCGATGTTTCGACTTTTTCAAAACGAATCCGAACGTGTTCAAGCACTTAAACGGCAGCAAAACCCGGATTACGATGCTTTTCTCGGCGAATTTTCTTCTGCGAACGGAATGCTTAATGGATTTAACATGTCTTACGGTTATATCGAGCAACTGCAGTGCGGATATTTATCGACTGCTTTGTTGCTTTCAAGCTTAAAAAACTTTTTTATTGCGTCGAACGCCTACTGCCCGGCATTCGTCGAATATGCCTACTTAAACATCAATTCAGCCGTAAAATGGCAAGCTATTGTTGCAAAACAGGTGGTCTTTTGCGAAGGCTATCGCGCAATCGATAATCCTTGGTTTAACAACTTGCCGCTACAACCGGTCAAAGGCGAAATTCTCACACTCAACCACCCTGCCCCATTACCCGATTCCATCATCAATTACGGTAACTGGCTATTGCCTCAGGAGGATGGTAATTTCCGCATCGGTGCCACATTCGACCGGTATCAAACCGATCAACACATCACAGAACAAGGCAAGCAGCGATTATTTAATGCACTTAAAACCGTCCATCCCGGCCTTGCCCAATCGTCTGTCGTAAAACATGAAGTCGGCATAAGACCTTGCACCGCCGACCGGCATCCCTTTATCGGCAGACATCCACAACATAAAGCCTTAGCTATTTTCAACGGTTTCGGCGCCAAAGGCAGCTTGCAAATACCTTGGTACAGCGAACGCTTCGCCGATTACCTTTTACATAACCGACCGCTCCCCTTTGCTTGTGATATCGAACGCTTCCAATCGCCCTCTTTCTCTCGTTAAATTAGCCCATCAACTTGTTGCTGAACACGTAAAACCGGGCGACATTGTTATCGACGCAACCGTCGGGAACGGCCACGACACGACGTTTTTGCTCGATTTAGTTCTGCCTGACGGACATGTTTTCGGTTTCGACATACAACAAACCGCTATTGATCAAGCAAACCGACGTTTAGCGGCACAAATGTCGAATTCTTGTTTAACATTATTCAGGGCCGATCATGCCGCGATGCGAGCGACTATTCCGTTGATTTATCACGGACGAATCGGTATGGTTATGTTCAATTTGGGCTATTTACCCGGCAGCGTTAAACACATTAAAACCCAATCGAAATCGACACTCGCCGCGCTGGCGGCGGCGGCCGATTTAATATCACTGGGCGGTCTTATCACGGTGGTAGCCTATCCGGGACACGACGGCGGCGGCGATGAAACTCGCGACGTAGATCAGTGGCGTCTTGGTCTCGATACCGGGCAATACCGAACCGCCTTATTCGAAAACCATCCCGACAATCCCTCCGCGCCTAAACTATTTAGCGTGTGTAAAATCGGCTAAAGAACGGTAAAAAGGAATCTGGTATTATGTCCGCCTATTTTTTACTCATTCAATTTATCAGGTCTACTATGTCAGAATTCAATAATGTTTCCGTCGTCAAAAAAGCGAATGTCTATTTCGACGGCAATGTCAGCAGCCGCACGATTAAGTTTGCGGACGGCTCAATGAAAACTTTAGGGTTTATGTTGCCGGGAGAATATACGTTCAACACCGCGGACAAAGAAATCATGGACATTCTCGACGGCGACCTGGACGTGATGCTTCCCGATTCGGATCAATGGTTGAATGTTAAAGGCGGCGAATCGTTTAACGTCCCCGCGAATGCAAAATTTACCGTAAAAATAAAGTCGCCGACGGATTATTGCTGTTCGTTCATTAAATAATGCTTTTATTATAGATTCGGCCCTATGAAATATTAACTTCCGTTCGCCTTCGACTGCACGGATGCAGGAGGTAGAGCAACGCAGGGAGCAGTTGCCGAGAGCCTGTCGAAAGGCGGTCTGTGCTTCGATCCGCTCAGCACGAACGATTCAGACTTTAAAATGCCGAATCAATAATAATGCACAATTGATGTTAGCTAACAATCGGATACGTCTATTTTCATCTACTAACGATTGTTAGCTTGCAAAATAACATTGATAACAAATGACGCCTCACCAACAAATCCAAAATCTGCTCAACTTTATCGACGAAAGTCCGAGTCCTTGGCATGCCGTCAAGTCTGCACAGAACTTGCTAAAGCCTTTCCGATTCAAGAAACTGGACGAAACCGCTAAATGGAAATTAGAATCGGGCGGGCGTTACTTCGTGGTTCGGGACGATTCTTCCATCATCGCCTTTATCGTCGGTAAAAATCCCTTACTCGATACCGGTTTTAGAATTATCGGTGCGCATACGGACTCGCCTGGATTACGGGTTAAACCGAATGCCGTCAACGATAAGGATCGCCTCATCCGATTGAATGTCGAAATATACGGCGGGCCGATCCTGGCAACCTTTGCCGACCGCGACCTGAGTCTGGCCGGACGAATCTGCTATAAAAACGAGCAAAATCGGATCGAAACCCAACTCATTAAATTCGATCAACCCTTGCTGCGACTACCCAATTTAGCGATTCACTTGAATAGGACTGTTAACGAAGACGGTCTAAAGTTACATAAACACAACGAATTAGCTCTCACCTTGTCCGCGCTTTCTCAAGAGCAAATTTCACCCGATTATTTTTCGCGGCTTTTAAAGCAACAATCGACAATCGATGTTGAAAATATCTTATCGTGGGATTTGGCTATCTACGATACCCAAAAAGGCACGATTTGGGGGGCGGAAAATGAATTTTACAGCGACAGTCAACTGGATAATCTCTCCTCGTGTCATGCCGCGCTGCAAGCCTTAATAGACGAATCCGTATTAGGCGGCGACAATACGCTGGTGTGTGCATTATTCGATCACGAGGAAATCGGCAGCGAAAGCAAACAAGGCGCGGACGGTAGCTTTTTACCGGTTGTTCTTCAACGTATAGCCTTAGCAAATCAAACCGACTCGCAAGATTTCTCTCGAATTATTGCGACAAGTTTTCTTGTCAGCGCCGACATGGCGCACGCCTATCACCCGAATTATCCCAACGCTTTCGATCAGGATCATAAAGTGATAGTCAATCAAGGCCCTGTAATCAAAATTAATACTAACCAGCGTTACAGCTCCGAAGGCGTTTCCGAAGCCATGTTTATCGATTGGTGTCGACAAGCCGATGTCCCTTATCAGCGCTATTCGCACCGGTGCGACTTGCCTTGCGGCAGTACAATCGGTCCGATTACCTCGGCGAAATTAGGCATTCGTTCGGTCGATGTCGGCAATCCGATGTGGTCTATGCACAGTATCAGAGAAAGCGCCGGTGTTTACGATCACGATTTCATGATTAAAGTATTTAAAAAGTTTTACTTGAGTTAGCATCTGCATACCGGCTTATTCCCGTTCAGTTGTCGGTTCGCGGTATTATTACTCGATTTAGGGAGCATTTATCCTTACGCCTCCTTTAAATCAGCTCAGGAAACGTTATCAGGTTTTCATGCTTTTCCGCCGTTTCACTGTGCAGAACCGAACGAAAAATAAAACTTCGTGTTTAAAATGTTCAAAATGATCTAGCCTTAAGTCATGCAATAGTTGCTTTACAAAGGCTAAATTAATCGCTAATTTCGATTTTGAGTTAACATAGCTATACTTTAAGTCGTTTATAAAGTTAGAAAAATTTAATCGAGGAATTCTCCGTTTTCACATTGGTTGAAAGGCTAAGCGATACTCATCAATGAAGGATGCTTTCTTAACAAGATCGTTTTTAAGCCTGATGTTGCTATTTTTTAGCAACCTTGCTTCGAGTGACGCCAATCTTGAATATAAGATTAAGGCGGGCTACCTTTATAACTTCACCAAGTTTATTACTTGGCCTGCGCTGAAAAGTCCAACCTTTAATTTATGTATCTTGGGTAGCGATCCTTTCGGCGAGGTCATCGACCCTATTGAAAATAAAACAGCATTTAACCGAGCAATTAAAATTGTCCGGTTGTCGGAAGAATCCTTTCTTTCGAGTTCGGCATCGCAAATAGACTGTCATATTCTTTACCTTGGCGGGGTAAACGATACGCCATTAATACTCGAAAAAATCCGCGCTTATCCCAAACAAGCTGACAGGCTAATTGTCGGGGACGGCGGAGAAGCCATCGCCAACGGGGAGATGATTAACTTTATCAACCGCGACGGCAAAATTAAAATACAAATCGATTTGCAGTCGGTGAAACAGACCGATTTAAAAATTAGCGCCAAACTGCTCGAAATAGCCGAACTTTTCCGGGAACCTTCCCATGAATAAAAAGTTCAGCCATCTTTCGATAGACCGAAAGCTCTTGTTAATCCTGATGTTCTCCAGCTTGATTTCACTGCTATTTGCCGGTGTTTTTCTCATACTGCTTGAACTGTCGGAATTTCAGCGAACGACCAAAGACGATATGTCTAAATTGGCGCAAGTCATTGGAAACCGGAGCGCCGCCGCGTTGATCTTCGACGATCCTAATTTAGCGGCGGAAAATTTATCGGTATTTAAAAACTTTCCCTCGGTTCAAACAACCTGTCTATACAATCAAGCCCATGAAGTTTTCGTCAGTTTGTCGAGCACTCACGAGAAAAACGCCGTTTGTCCGCTATCTATCGCCGATGAAGTCACGCGACTTGAAAATAAGCAGCTCTATGTCGTAGAACCCATCATCATGGACGGTGAAAAGCTGGGCACTGTATACATACGCGCCAATTTAACCCGTGCTTATTGGCATAAAATCCAATTTATCGGCCTGTTATTTTTGGTGCTGGTGGTGGTTTCATTAATCACGTTTTTGTTGTCACGACCGCTTCTGAAGCTCATCACGGTTCCGGTACAAAAGCTCGTCCGCACCGTTAAACAAATTAGTTCAACGAGCGATTATTCGCTCAGAGCCGATAAACTGAGCAACGACGAAATGGGTGTATTAGTCGACTCTTTCAATGCCTTGATTGCAACCGTCGAAAGCCAAAGCCAAGCGCTTACGAGAGCGAAAAATCGATATTTGACGTTGTACGACGACAATCCGACGATGGTTTTTAATATTTCAAGTAGCGGGCTCATTTTCTCGGTAAACCTCACCGGCGCTAAACAGTTAGGATTATCCGTCGAAGAACTTCAGAATTGTTCTATTTTCGATTTCATTCATTCCGACGATATTACGTTAATGCATGAATTAATCGACCGTTGTTTTTCCAATCCTTTACTCGTACATAACCAAGAACTACGTAATATTTGCCAAAACGGTCGGGTTATTTGGGTGCGGGCGACAGCCAGACTGGTTGAAAATGAGGTCCATGAAAGCAGCTTGTTGATCGTTTGCGAAGATATTACCGAAACCCGGTTATTGAACGAGCAAATCGCTTATCAAGCCGACCACGACGCCTTAACCGGACTGGCTAACCGAAATAAATTCGACCGTACATTAAAACGTGCCATTGCTCTGGCCCATCAGGAAAACACCGAGCACGCCCTGTGCTACCTGGATCTCGACCAATTTAAAGTGGTTAACGATACTTGCGGTCATCTAGCTGGAGACGAATTACTGAGGCAACTCGGCGAAGTACTCAGAAAGCATATTCGGCAATACGATTTCGTCGCTCGACTCGGCGGCGATGAATTCGGTATTTTGATGTTTAATTGTTCGCCTAGCCAAGCTTACCAAGCTTGCGAAAAATTACGCGATTTGGTTAAAGATTTCAATTTCGCTTGGGAAGACAGAAGTTTTACCATCGGCGTCAGTATCGGCGTTTCCTCGATTAATGTTGCCAGCGGCAATGCCGTCGATCTTCTCAAAGAAGCCGATGCCGCCTGTTATGCCGCCAAAGAAAAAGGCCGCAATCGCGTTCATGTCTTCAGCCCCGACGATGAAGAGCTAGCAATGCGCCAGGGCGAGATGCAATGGGTCGAAAAGATTCGGCAAGGCCTTGAGCAGAAACGCTTTATTCTGTTCGGCCAACCCATCGTGCCTTTGCACAATATCGCCGAAGGTTTGCATTTCGAAGCGCTATTGAGATACCGCGACGACCGCGGCAATATCATTCCGCCCGGCGCTTTTTTTCCGGCTGCGGAGCGTTACAACTTGGCGCCGGAATTAGACCGCTGGCTTATTGCCAACATCCTCGAATGGCTGGCGGGTAATCCCGAATTTCTAAGCAACTTATCGATCTGCTCGATCAATCTCTCCGGTTTATCGATTTCCGACGAATCGATGTTGAATTTTATTTCAGAACAATTTATTAAATGGTCTATTCCAACCAACAAAATATGCTTTGAAATCACCGAAACAGCCGCGATTTCTAACTTTACCTTCGCAAGCAAATTTATCAATCAATTAAAAGAACAGGGTTGTCTTTTTTCGTTGGACGATTTCGGTAGCGGACTCTCCTCTTTCGCGTATCTGAAAAAGTTGCCGGTCGACTATCTCAAGATCGACGGTTTATTTGTGAAAGACATCCTTGAGGACGAAGTCGACTGTGCGATGGTAAAGTCGATCAATGAAGTCGGTCATGTCATGAACAAGAAGACAATTGCGGAATTCGTCGAAAACGAACGTATTTTCAATTTACTTAAAGAGCTCGGTGTGGACTATGCGCAAGGCTACGGCATCGGCAAACCGGTTCCGTTGAATGAGCTTAAACCGATTACTTCATTATTCGGTAGAACAAAATAATGAACTCCTGTTGGCAAATCGGCTTAATACTGTTTATTTTTTTTTGTGCAAACAGCGCCTATTCGGACGATTTAGACATGGAAAAATATTTTTCCATGTCGCCTGCCGAGTTATCCGATATAACGGTCACTATCGCATCCGGCTCAGCAAAACCGGTTTTCCGCTCCGCCGGTTCGATAAGCGTTATTACCGAAGATCAAATCAAAACGATGGGGGCAACCGGATTAGCCGAAGTGCTTGAAACGGTACCCGGTATTCACATGGCCCTGCAAACGCAAACGCAAGAGCCTGTATTCACAGTGCGAGGCCTCGCTAACGAAAGTAATTCGCAAATGTTGATTTTGATGAATGGAACACGCATTACCACCCCGCTTCATTCATCGCTCGACTTCGGCCCGGATTTACCTTTAGCCGCGGTAAAACGGATTGAAGTTATCCGAGGTCCCGGTTCGGCGGTTTACGGCGCCGACGCCTTTGCCGGTGTTATTAACATCATCACAAAAAAACCGAACGATATAGCCAGCAATCAAGCCGGTGTGCGTGCTGGAAACTGGAATTCGCAAAGCGCCTTCGGGCAGTACAGCACTCATTTGAACGATTGGGATATTGGAGCGAATATTCAATATCAAGGAACCGACGGCGATAGCGGTCGAATCATTAAGGCCGATATTCAATCCGTGCTCGATAAGCAATTTAATAGCCGGGCTTCTCATGCTCCAGGGGCAATGAATACGGATCGGAAAAGCATTAATAGCCATTTCAATCTGCAACGCAAACATTGGGACATCGGCTTTTGGGCGAACAATATTTTAAATTCCGGCACCAATGCAGGCAGCGGCGGCAGCTTGGATCCCGATGGAAAAGCTAGCGGCGACCAATATTTAGGCGATGTAAGATTTTCCACGGAAGATTGGTTCGACGACTGGGAATTCCAAGCGCATTTAAGTTATCTTAATTCAGGCGTTAAGGGCGATATCCCTACTTTCCCCGATAACACCCGTTTACCGATCGGAACGGACGGCGACATCGATATAGCTTCGCAAAATTTTACCCTATTTTCCGACGGTACCATCGACCTCATCGATTACAACCAACAGATACCGACGATTGAGTTCACTTCTATTTTTTCAGGCGTCGAGGGTCATCAAATTCGCTTCGGCACCGGTTATCGTTACGAAGAAATCGTTGTTAACAAACATCTGACCAACTTCGGCAAAGGGGCGATCAACGGAAACAATCTCCCTAAAGTGATTAACGGTATATTGAAAGATGTAACCGGGACATCTTTCTCGTTCTTGAAAGACAGCCATCGTTCAATCTGGTCGGCGATGTTACAGGATGAATGGCAATTGGCGAACGATTGGTCGCTTACCTCCGGCATACGTTACGATTACTACTCCGATTTCGGCAACACCGTTAATCCAAGATTGGCGCTGATCTGGGATATTAATAAAGAATTAACCGGTAAGTTGATGTACGGACGTGCGTTCAGAGCACCGAATTTTTACGAACTCTCGTTACAAAACAATCCCGATTTAACACGAAATCAATTGTTAAAACCCGAAACGATCAATACCGGCGAATTGGCTTTCGATTACCGTCCTTTTTCTACTTTAAGAACAACGTTAAATTTATATTACTATCAAATCGATGATTTAATTACGACGGCGCCCGGCAGTTCGTCGTTTCAGTTTCAAAACGTCGGCGAACAACAGAGCTATGGAACTGAGTTCGACTGGAATTGGCAAGTGTCGGAGCAATGGAATTTGTACGGAAATTATGCTTGGCAATATTCGCGTAACAGCTTAACCAAAATGCGAATTTCCGGCGTGCCGGAACACCAACTGTACTTGGCAGCCAAATGGAGTTTCTTGCCGCAATGGCAATTCCAAAGCCAGCTCAACTGGATCGGCGGAAGATCGCGTGAACCCGGCGATAACAGACCGTTAAGCGATTATCAAAGCGTAGACTTTACGCTTCGAACAAGCCGACTCTGGGATCATGTCAATTTTGCAGCATCGCTCAGAAATGCCTTCGATAACAATAATTTTGAACAAGCCAGGATACAAGGTTATCCTTCGAATTTTCCGCTTCCCGGCAGAAGTTTTTATTTTGAAACTTCAGTCGATTTTTAAAATGCGTTGTACGTGAAGCAAACGGAATTCGATTTTAATAACGAAGCCGAAATAATTGATTTTAACTTGGGCGACGGAACTGTTCTTTTTCTGTATAAATCGTTTTATCTGCAAAACGATGCCGATATGCTATTTAAAGCGTTATTAACTCGCATTGCCTGGGCGGAAGAAACTATTGTAATCTTTGGAAAACGGGTCAAGGTGCCCCGGCTGATGTGTTGGTACGGCGAACCGGATGCTTTTTACCGCTATTCCGGCGTCGACCACCCACCGGCTCCGTGGATCCCGGAGTTACTGCCGGTAAAAGCAAAAGTCGAACATCAATGCCGCACGACATTTAACAGTGTATTAGCCAATTTATACCGCGACGGCAAAGACTCCATGGGATGCCATTCGGACGATGAAAAAGAATTAGGCGTTAATCCGACGATTGCGTCGTTATCGCTGGGCGACGAACGTCTCTTTAGGCTGCATCATAAAAAAACCAAGCAAACGTTAAATATTCGCCTCTCGCACGGCGATTTGCTTATCATGGGCGGAACCTGCCAACAATTTTGGCGGCATTCCGTACCGAAAACAAAAGCGCACAAAACACCGCGTATTAATCTCACCTTTCGGCGTATAGAAACAGCAAAGTATTCGGCTTGACTCGCTTTGAAGTCTGCTTAATAATTTATATGAGTCTAACCGATAAACTGAATTGCGGACCGGCTTAATACCCAAAGCAACTATTCCTAATCATCTATTGTTAAAAACCCTTTATGTTAGCCCCTTGGCTTTTTTTATTCCTCGGTTTTTTCTTCGGCGGGTTAATTTTTGTAAAGTATTTCTTAATAGAAGGTCCGAGTACGGGAAGCTTTTACGGCGATCCCAATATGACCCGTGAAAAGTTTTACGAGGATTTTTTAAATCATCTCGACTATCTTACGGCTAAAGCTCACGAAGAAAATCGTTTATATCACACCGATGCGGATGAACTTGAGCGTAAACTCGATGAGATAAAACTGTTTGCCCCGGAAAACGTCTATGTAGCCGCCAAAAAGCTTTTCAATTACAACTTAAGCCACTATCGAGATCATTCCCCATCAAGCCTTGCGGGTTTCGCTGTTGTGCGAAAGCAGTATATCGATGCGACAAAAAATGATATTAATTGATCCGGCCTTTTAAATTTTGAACTAAAGGTGTACGTGTCCCCCCTTCGGCTCCGTTCAGGGAACGCTGTAGAAAAGCACGAATGCTAAATCACGTTCCCTGAACGGAGCCGAAGGGAAATTAAAACTTCACTTAGCCGTATCTATAATTTAAGGCAGAGATTAAATGATGTCCGGCAACTTTAATCCTCTGAAAATGCTGTTTATCCTACTCCGCTAGATTTCGTCGATAAAGTGCCGGCTGTGACGTGATGTTACTTCTGTTTGGCTCGTATTGTCGATTACGGGATACCAGCTCTTTCGAATCTATAACTCATCAATATAGAGAGCTTCGAAAAGCCGAGAGCCGCCCCGTATAATAAGCACATTTTTAAATCTATTTTCTTCTCAAACACCAATTATGAAACACGTCGAACTACTTTCCCCGGCCGGTACTTTAAAAAACATGCGCTACGCATTTGCATACGGTGCTGATGCTGTTTATGCGGGTCAGCCCCGCTACAGCTTACGGGTAAGAAATAACGATTTTCAGGCAGAAAATCTTGCAAAAGGTATTCAGGAAGCGCATGACTTTGGTAAAAAATTTTTTCTTGCTACCAACGTGATTCCTCACAACGCCAAAGTTAAATCATTCATGGCTGACATGGCGCCGATTATCGCCATGCAACCCGACGCCCTCATTATGGCCGACCCCGGTTTAATTATGATGGTGCGCGAGGCGTGGCCTGAAATGCCGGTGCATTTGTCAGTGCAAGCGAATACGGTCAATTATGCGTCGGTGAAATTCTGGCAGTCCGTTGGTATAAAACGGGTTATTTTATCGCGCGAACTTTCACTGGATGAAATAGCAGACATTCGTCAACGCTGCCCCGATATGGAATTGGAAGTGTTTGTGCATGGGGCCTTATGCATCGCCTATTCCGGCCGGTGTTTGTTGTCCGGCTACTTTAATCGCCGCGACCCTAACCAGGGCACTTGCACCAATGCCTGCCGCTGGAAATACGATACCTTGCCCGCGCACGAAAATGCCGAGGGCGATTATGTAAAAGGCAATTTAGCCCTCTCGCTAAACGACATTAGTCATGCCAGCTGCGGCGGAGCGGAAAGGCACCCGTTGGCGGATAACATCTATTTTCTGGAGGAAGAAGGCCGTAAAGGCGAGTTTATGCCGGTCATGGAAGACGAAAACGGCACTTATATTATGAATTCCAAAGATTTAAGGGCTATTGAACATATTCAGCGTTTGGTCGAAATCGGTATCGATAGCTTGAAGATAGAAGGTCGTACCAAATCGCATTATTATGTTGCCAGAACGGCGCAAACTTATCGTCTAGCGATTGATGACGCTTTGGCAGATCGTCCGTTCCGCCCAGAATTGATCGGCGTGTTAGAAAACCTTGCCAATCGCGGTTATACCGACGGCTTTTATCAACGCCATCATACGCATGAACATCAAAACTACATCACGGGCTATTCCAAAAGCCATCAACAACAGTTCTGCGGTGAAATAACCGATTATGACGATAGCACCGGAATGGCTGTCGTGGATGTTAAAAACAAATTCTCGATCGGCGATAAATTAGAGTTGATTCTACCGCAAGGAAATCAAGATATGATCGTGGAAAATATGTTCGATATGCATGATCGCACATTGAATGAAGCCTCCGGTGGCGGCTATATTGTTAAAATCCCAATACCGGCGAGAAACATCGACAGAGGTTTATTAGCGCGATATTTTTAATAATTTTTAGCGTTACGTGTAGCTTTTTGGAAAATGCCGTCAATGAACATTTTTTACTCTCTTCGGCATGATTTACTGTTTGAATGATTTATAGCCTTAGTTTTTATTGTTGGGTTTCTAGGAATAACTTATCATGAAGGTCTGACTTCCCAATTTTAGGGAAATTTACAGCTATCAATCGCGCAATCACTTTTAAGATCAACCCAAGCTTTACTATTGATACCATGAATATGAATCTCAGTCTTTACGAAACTCGGGTGATAGGTTGCTTGATAGAAAAAGCAATTACCACGCCCGACCAATATCCCCTTTCATTGAACGCGCTAGTAAATGCATGCAATCAAAAAAGCAATCGAGATCCGGTTTTGGAATTAAGCGAAGCTAGCGTACAAGATACCGTTGACGGGCTCATTAAAAAATTTCTCGTGAGTCGCGGCTACGGCAGTCGCGTTACAAAATACCAGCACCGCTTCTGTAATAGCGAATTCGGCACGCTACAACTGTCCGAAAAGGCTACAGGTATTATTTGCGAGCTCTTCCTTCGCGGACCGCAAACGCCCGGTGAATTGCGAAATCGCACAGAACGCTTGTGCAAATTTACAGATGTAAACGAAGTCGAAGCCGAGCTCGAAAGCCTGATGGCTCGTGACGAACCGTTAGTCGTCAAGCTTCCACGCGAACCCGGGAAGCGTGAATCACGCTATGCCCATCTATTCAGCGGAATGCCCCAGCCCTCTAGTTTACCGGTAACGGAAGCTAACGAAATCGAGACCAAAGTTTCCGTCCTGGAAAGAATCGATGCCCTGGAAAAACAAGTCTACGAACTGCAGCTGACCCTTGACGAACTTCGGGAAAAAATCGACTCTATCAACACAACGCCACGACAATAGCCCCAAACTTACAGCCTCGACAGTTAAACTTCAAGGCTTGAAAACCGATAGCGGATTTGCCTAAGCTATGTCGAATTAAACTTCAATTCAACGAATATTATGATATCAAGCGCTAAAATCATCGCTCTATTAACTTTGGCGCACTTACTCGCCGCCTGCTCCAGTCAAAAGCTAAACACAACCGGCACACCTGCTGTTAAACATCACACTCAGACACAAACCGGAAGCCCTAATTATTATGTACCGCTCCCTAAGATGCCCGGTCAATGGACCGTGGGAGATGTCCTGCAAACATACGGCAAAAAAGTAACGGACAAACTTAACTATTATTTTGCCAAGGCCAAGGTGACTTATCCTCCTCGGGAAGTCACGTTCGTCGCGCTGAAACAGGAGAAGAAACTGGAACTCTGGGCTAGAAACGGCGGCGAGTTCCGTTTCATCCGAGACTATTTTATTCTGGGTGCAAGCGGAGAAGCAGGACCTAAACTACGGCAAGGCGACCGTCAAGTCCCGGAAGGCATTTATCGAATAGTGAGACTAAATCCAAACAGCAATTACTTCTTATCCATGAAAATAAATTATCCGAATGAATACGACTTCTTCCATGCAGAACAGGACGGGCGTACCGATTTAGGCTCGGATATTTTCATTCACGGCAAAACAGCTTCTATCGGTTGCCTAGCGATTGGCGATGAAGCAATAAAAGAGCTTTTTGTTCTCACCGCACAAATCGGACCCGAAAATGTGAAAGTGGTAATAGCGCCTCACGATCCCAGAACTTACCCCCTGATTGCCGACAATGAGGTGCAGCCGGAATGGACTTCCGAGCTTTATTCCATAATCTCAAATGAAATCAAACCCTTGACACAAAAAAGTAAAATCGGAAAATACCGGTTTATATAAATTTGCAAAGTAGCTTATTGCTAACAATCCAAATTTAATAAAAAAAAACCGAGATCAAGCATGAACCCGTCCTGGTAACCTTACTTTGATCGTGAATGTATTTCGTTAAAAAGCCAAAAAATGATTAACATTCATTTTAACTTATTCTTAACTATTGATCCGGCCTTTAAATGTTTGAACCGTTCGTGCTGAGCTAGTCGAAGCACATAAAGCCTTTCGACAGGCTCAAGGCGAACGGAAGTAAAGACTTCATAGGCCGTATCAATAAATCAACCTTGATTCAAAACGTAAATTAAATGGCTGCTAAACTCGTATAACTCCCGTTTAGCAGCCAAACTAACCTTATTTCAAACACAACTTTAGCCGCTCATTTTCCCTATTCTTTGAGGATTAAGGTAATACAAAAGTCGCCTTAGCCGATAAATCTCCGACTCTATAGGTCGGCAATGTATAGCTAAGATCATACTTTACTCCATCCCACTCCGGCATGGGGGTAGGTATCGCAATCGTTTGGTGCGGATGTTGTATATCCCAACGCAACAACATCGCCTTATCTTCATGCTGCGAATTATGGCAATGCTCCATATAGGTTCCGGCAAACTCTCTGAAACGGACAGCAATATCTACATTAAGGGTACTGTCCGCAAGCGTTCCGACTCTATAAACATCCTTTCTGGCATATTTTTCCCAAGGCGGTGGCGTTTTGCCGCCACGATAAAGTAATTGCCCTTCCTCAAAGTGAACATGGACCGGATGACTCCATCCGCTAGCGCCCTTAATATGCCAAATCTCGACTCTCCCTGGAGAGTCGGGCGAATCCGGAAGTTTCGGTGCTGCTGAAAGCCGATGCGGATCCATAGAAAAACCGGGACCGCCATCTGTCTTAATCGTCCAAGGTTGGGCATCGGTGCCGTTTGAGCGTCCAAACTCAAACGTGCGATGGACGGCAGCCTGCAATTCTTGGGTTGTCGGCTTATTCGGTGGAATCATTTGCCTATCTCCGACATTGCCTTCTATATATCTGGCTGGATTCATACTAAAATCTGGGCAAATGTCGGTACCGCCGGTTCCACAGCCTTTTACTCTCAACTCCAGGAACTTACCGACAACCGGATCGCCATTAATACCATCGGCCTTATATTTTCCGCTTAACACATCGGCTAATGGAATGACTCTGTTTGGACCTCTTCCATTTTCGTGCTCCAGTAGATTGACGAAGTATAATTTTTTGCCTGACATATTTTTGAAGTTAATGACAATATCGTAACGCTCGGCAATACCGAGCTCCGGCATTGCTCCTTGTGCAGACGCCGAATTTGGAAAGGGAACGGCATATTGAAGTATATTGCCGTCATTGGCGATCATGTGATAAGGAATGCGTTTACCAAACTCGTCTACAATGGCTATCTTGTAATAGCGCGAAACGCTGCCGTTCAAAATACGGAAACGATACCGCCGAGCACGAACATCAAGATAAGGTTTATACACCCAGTTGACAGTCATTCGGTCGCCCAAGAAGCCGTCTGTATTAAATATGTTGAACTTCAACTGTCCGTTGTTATCCCAGGCCTTGTCCGCTAACATCAAGTTGACGTCATAATCTCGATTGCCCCAATCCAATCCGGTACCGCTTGGAAAACATAAGTTCGCAGCATTCTGGTTTGCGTAATGACAAGCGTAGCCTGGTTTAGATGAGTTCCAGCCATTGGCTTCGCGACTGGTCTTGGGCTCCCTGCCTCTATCTACAGCGCTGTAATAATTCAACATGGCAGCATTTCCCTTGTAGATGTTCTGCGAGGTAAAATCCAACATATGATCATGGAACCAGTGGGTGCTCATGGTTTCGCGCCAATCCCCAGGAATAGATGTAATACCGCCGTTTCCATCAGGCGCTCCGGTTCTGGGATCGAGTGCATTGTTATTAATACTGTCATGCCCCGCCAGAATCATCGGCCAGTGATAATCGAAAAACTGCCCCGGATAAAAGTAAGCATGCGTATATCCATCGTTTTCGGCACCATGATGTCCGTTATGCTCGTGAGTTGTAAGCATATGAACGCCGAAACCGTTATTTGCCGATACATCAACAGGAAGGGCATTGTAATGGCGGAATAAAATAGGCTCGCCATATCGCGCCATGAACAACTTGGGCGGCAGTGTGCCGTCAAACGTCCATACCGATTTGGGATCCTGTACTGGGAGCAACGGATGCAGTCTGACTTCCGTCCCTTGGTTTTTGCCGTCTGTAGGATGATATAAACCATTCGGGCCGAATTCGCCTATGTTGAAATGATGCATCTGGTAGTCGTCACGCAATCCTCCATTGATTCGCGCCCCGGTTGTGGCACTTTGAAAGTAAACTTGGGGGAAAAACTCTTCCCAACGTTGATGGGCAAACTGTTCGCCACCGGGACGTCCTTCAAGCACACCTGGAGTAGTTTCCGTCAATAAGCCGCATCCCCTGAGCTTGTTCACCCAAGCATTGGGCAACGTATCGTTCGATTGACGTGTCGGATAAGGATAAATCGTCTGAGAAAGAAAACTATCCAAAGATTGCCCGTTCGGTGTGCTTTGACAATCATCAACACTGGGCAATACGGGGCCTTCCGATGTTCCGCTATCCCCACTCGGCAGGGGCTGGCTACCAAACTCTTCGAACATGAGCATTTTGGCCGTGAATGGGGTTGCACAACCCGGCATTCCATCGATACATAACGGACTGGCAGTTGAATCTGTCGGCACATTGATTGCTGCATGGGCGGTTAATGAAGAAGCCGCATAACAGCACAACGCAGCAATGGTAAAAACTAATGACAAAATCCTCTCGGAATATAATGTATCGTCGCGGATAATGTTTTTGCATCGATAGTCAGTAAGTTCCTTGTTGCTATCACTAATAATCTTGTTCATGATAAATTCCTCTTTAAATGACGGTTTAAAGGTTTGCAAGTCAATGTTGTCGGCCTGCAAATTTATTTATCTTCCATTTAATCTTTGATTAATTTGGCTTTTATGTTGATGTAAATAAGCCGCTTTTAAATAATTTATTATTTTTCTGAAAGGACCCTACGGTACCGGCGACTATTGGTAATTTAGCATCGTAGCGCTACCCGCCCGATGTCGTAATACACGTCGACACGGATTGAAACTATTATAGATTCGGCATTATGAGGTTTTAATTTCCCTTCGACTCGCTCAGGGAAGGGAACGTTATTATGCATTCATGCTTTTCCACAGTGCTCCCTGGGCTGAACCGTTGGAAGCCATCACCTTAGGTTCGAACATTAAAGGAAGGACCGAATCGATAGTAAAAAGTCTTTTCTATCAAAATATATATGTAATATTTTCCTAGCCTATACCGGTTCAATCACGCCAAACGCTTTTCACTGTCCCGTTACTCGGGACTAAAGCAAAGGCCAACAAGTGACTAACAGGTTTACTTGCCTACATTGAATTATTCGCCAAATTTTTTCTTTATCTAACTGGAAAACTCCTATTTAAATCTTTGAGAAAATTCCTGTTGAGCACCATCTCTCAATAACTTATATGCGTCTTTGATATTATTCTGCGCACTCGCTAATGAAAGATTTTTCTCTTTAATTAAATTTTCTTTCTCAACTTCAATCGATGTTACAGTTGCTGCGTTATATTTTTCTTTAGCGGACGCTACATCCTGTTTTGCCGACGCTATTTTATTGTTATACGCAACCAGCAGTTTTTCATAACTACTCGCGTCTTTTCCCGTCGCTTTTATTGCATCTATACGTTTTTGAATGCTGATAGATGCGGCGCCGGCTTCCGATACCAGATGGCTTTCCTTCGAGACAAGCACTGATTCTTCGGCATGGTCGACGCTTAGTCTGCTTTTTATCCAGACATCTTTAATCTTGTCGGCAACCTGTCTGACATCTTTTTTGGTTTTACTTATTTTTATTTCCGGTTTAAATGCTTCAAACCTATCAATTTGATGTGTCAGCTCAGAAAGCAGATTATTTCTGACTGATTCCTTTAAGTCGTCAATATTTTCAATACGTTTTCTAAACGGTCTGAGTTGCTTAATACGGTTATCAACTTGTAGTAACAGATAATTTTTTCCCTTTTCAACGACAGCTTCTTCAGTGACTTTAAGCGAACCTTGCTCTTCATTTAAAACATTTTTTACAGAGAAACTATTTTCCGTTACTGCAGGATCATATCTCCCTGACTTCTGGTTAAGTATGTTGGTTGTCCCGCCCTGCTCCTGAACGGTTTCACTTTGTGCGACGGGTGTGTCTTTGACAGAAACATTGTTCGATAGAAAAAATGCAATGACTGCCAAAGCGGTAATTATGCTTACAGGTAATATTATTTTAAGGTTTTTCATTTTCATGCCTCATATCTGTAAATCATGTTTTTTAGAGACCGATGTTGTAACCGGTCTGTACTGAACTTAATTAATAATTTGTTGATTACGAACTCAAACGACTTATTTATGCACCTCATCTTTAAATCTCTATCGCGTGTGGAAAGACTAAAATGCCTCTCCACTATTGATCGATACTTTTAATCGATACCACCGGAACTCGATACTCTTCATTTTCAATGGTTCGGATAGGTTGGCGATGCTCTGCCAACCTATCCATTATTTTGTTTACTGAGTCGAATCCCTGCTACAACTTTTACAAACACTGTACTCAGTTGACAGTCAAGGTATAAGTTGCTGTTGATGTTGCGGTACCGCTAGTTAATAGGTAATTAACCGTATAGGTACCTCTCTTCGATGCTTGTCGTGCAGCTGCCGTTGTTCCGGTTGGCGTTAACGTCCAACTAACTTGATTAGCGCTATTTATCACTACTGTTGCAGTAGCACCGCCGTTAATAAAGCTAGAGGATCCAATCGTTACAACTCCGACAAAAGCGGGTGCATCATTTACACGAACACCGTAGTTAATGAGTTGGGGTGTTAACACGCCGTTCGCCAACACACTTACCGCATCGTTATTGGCAGTAATTGTGCCTGTTCCTGAAAGACTCACGGTTTGCGTACTGCCTGGAATGTTACCTGAGTTATCGGTGACAGTCAGGGTTCCGGTTTTATCCCCACCGGTGTTCGGTCTGAAGCGTACGGTGATATTGCAACTTGCACCGGATACTAAAGCTAAACCGCAGTTTCCAGGCAATCCGCCTACTCTTGTATATCCGGCCCCCGTTATGGTTATGCCGGAAATTGACATTGCATTAACGCCGGTTCCCGTATTAGTCAGCGTAACTGACTGTTGGAAAGTACTATTTACTTGTACATTTCCAAAGTTCAATGTCGTTGGAGCAAGACTGGCAATAGGCAATTGCACAACACCTGTGCCTGTCAATGCGACATTATGAACGCTACCAGCAACGTTATTCGAATTATCCGTAATCGTTAACGTACCATTGTGAACACCGGTACTGGTCGGTATAAATCGTACATTGATACCGCAGCTTAATCCCGCACCCAAAGAAGCGCCACAACCACCACCCACTCTGGAAAAGCCAACGCCGGTCACCGAAATATTACTAATAACCAAGCCGACATTACCGGAGTTGGTAAGGGTAATCGTCCGAGTTATCGCCGTGCTGATATTCCTAGCGCCGAAATCAATAGCATTTGGAGACACGGATGCAATAGGTATTATTCCAGTACCGCTTACTGGAATTCTGGTTGGCGATCCTACTGCGTTGTGACTAATCAAAACTTCGGCTGTTTTTACGCCTGACGTTGTTGGTGTGAATCGTACATTAATAGTGCAAGGAACACCGCCTTGTACGAGTGGACTCGTACACGTGTTAAGTCCTATTTGAAACGAAGCAGCATCGGGACCTACTATAGAAGCACCCGTCACAACGAGATTACCTACACCGGTATTGCTGATCGTTAATGCACGAACAGACGTGACATTAACCGCACGATTACCGAAATCCAACGAACCTGAGACAACAGCAGACGGCGCCAATGTAACTACTGAACGCGCACTGTCGCAGGTACCTCTTATCGCTCCAGGCGTAGGGCAGAAGCTTAGTTGCTCTATATTCCAAAGCGTATCTGTACCATCGTCGTTTCGTGGAACGGCAGGGGGAACGGTTACGCTATTATCGGCGACTGTGACACTGCCGTTAGCATTTGGCGTAATGGTATATTCTTCCACCGGACCGGAGAAAACCGCCACGTCGCAATTGACTGGGTTTGTTACCCCGCAATCTGACGCCGCAGACACGGACAGCGGTAGAATCTCACGAACAGCTTTAATATTTCCAGGATTAACCAACCCTCTAAATACAGCTTGTTGCAAGGTCATACCACCGGTGCCGGGACCGAAATTTCCAGTAACGGCAGCAGTTTCCATTAGGCTAGTACTGCCTATTTCGATTCCTGCATTGTTACGAACGCTTAGTCTGACATTCATGTACTTGTCACCGTCGAGAATATCATCGCCTCCACGGCCTTCAAGCGTATCGCTGCCGGCGCCTCCGAGTAGGATATTTCCTTCACCCCAAACAAATGGGCCGGTCAATAAGCAATAATTCGTCACAGAAAGCGCTACCACGCTCGCCGTTGGAACTGTTAACGGTGGAACCAATGCATCGAGTCCCGCAATGCGATCCAAGCCTGCTTGATCGAGCGCATCGCAACCAATAAATCCGCCACCTCCGACTTGACTTGGGATAATGCTATCGCCACGCAGGGTATCGTTAAACTTCCAGCCTGACAGCGCTTCGATTTCGTTAAAACGATCACGAGTTTCATTTACAGGTGGAACATTAACGATCAATAATTCCAAATCGGAATTTTGAGGTTGCGGATCATTAAGACCGATCTCCCAATCCCAACCGGAAGCACCGGCGACTTTTTCGACACCGGGTCCGGCTACGCCAATATCGTCGCCGCCTTCCATGTCATAATCGTCGTCACCGCCCTGACCGATTAAAATATCGTGTCCGGGTATGTTATGATCATCGAAAAATAAGGTGGAACTGTCGCCTATCAACAAATCAGGCTGGTCGCCGCCTTCTTCCCAGTCATCTCCGCTATCGCCGAATACAGCGTCAGTACCTTGACCGGCAATTGCAAAGTCGTCGCCATCGCCTAAAAAGGTTTCATTGAGATTGGCGCCGCCGTTAGTGAAGTCTATACCTTCGCCACCCATAATGATGTCATCGCCGATACCTCCGTCGAGAGCATCGTTGCCAGGGCCGCCTTTCAAAATATCCGCACCGCCGAAGTCGGTGATGATGTCATCGCCTTCACCGCCAAGACTAACGTCGTCGCCTCCGCCGCCTTCGATTTTGTCGTTGCCAAGACCGCCCCAAAAGGTGTCGTTGTCGTTACCGCCATAAAAAGCATCCGCAAAATCAGTACCGTTATATACGCTCTGACCGTTAATGCCCGCAGGGTCGACACTATTGACTGCACGGTATCTAATTCTGCCGTCCGGTTCACGAAGTAATAAACGGTTTTCGTCACATTCAGTGGCCGGGTCGTCTTGAATCGATCCGGGGCCTGTGATAAAGCTACCGGCAAGCGCAGGAAAGATAAGATTTTCGCTTTCGAACTTACAATCAGCCGTTGCAAAAGGATCGGCTTTTAAGGTGTGGGTATACGGATTGGTATTACGCATAACCATTTCAGAGAAGGAGTTTCCTTCTAGTTGTGTCCGCAAGTTCATACCCGGCGTGCGCGCAAGGTAATAAAACCGGTCGCCGTTTTGAAGATCGGTCAATTGCTTTTCAAAGACATAGTTGAAAGTAGACCCTAACAGACCGCCGAACAAATTAGTCTTTTCTGCCAGACCGCCTATCCAAAGGTCGATATCGTCAACTCCAGTGCTGGAAACGCCGTTAACATCATTAGCCCAGGCATTCGTGCTGAACATAAAGTCCGCACTATCTTCGGGCGGGAAGATATTATCTGCGCTCTCATCTACCAAGGTTAAAGGATCGTCAACCAACACGCCATCGGGACCCGGTAGTACGGTGCCATTGACAATTTGGTCGGCTGCAATACGTTTTGCTGCTAATGTCGCTGCATTAACAATCGTTGGATGTTTACCGTAAGCAGCGATAAAGTTAACGAGCGATACCGGATGCTTAATCTCTTCGCCGAATCCGACCCAATGCGAGTATGGTGCCAATTGACCGTCGTTTGTCGCTGCCCAGATTTGTTTTCGGAAATTGTTTAGCGATGGGACTCCTTCGCTCCTGGCTCTCGCCATGTTAATACTGGGTAGATCGAGAGGAAGTCCCAGTAGATGGTTACGAAGTGTATCCGTGACGAACTCATCAATCTCGTTACCGACCTGATCCGATAGCCCCATGATGAGAGAAGCGGTGCCTTGCCGGGAAGTTAGCGTGACATTATTACCGCCATTATAGAACGCGGACGGATTGAGAAACCCATCGAGCAGTTTAATATCATTATGCAGCGGAGCGCCCGCAGACACCGATACAGGTGCATTGAGCCGAGGTAGTGTTTCCGTCAACATTGAGTGACCGAAGCGATAAACAGCATGGGCAAATTCAGACGTGATAGCGGAATTCAAATCCGTTTGGTTGAAAGCAAAGGGTTCAAATGGGTTAATCGCGGGTTGCACTTTGCGTGCGAACTCTTCAAAGACCAAATGTTGATATTCCATTTCGGTAACAAAACGCGCAGCTTGGAATAAACGCTCGCCATAAGTGAATGTCTTATCTCCCGGATTTGCCGGGGTTAAGTTAACGTTTCTGAAATCATTCCATAGTGCAAGGTTCTCCGGCCTAGTCAACACACCATTCGTAGGATTGATGAAATAATCAACCAGACGATCATGTTCCATATGGAAAACTTGGTGAACTGCTGTCAGACCGATATTTTCATTACACCGGCCATCGCCGCAAATAAAGTGCAGATCGAGCAATTCATTGTCATAAGATCCCGCTGGAGACGGCGTATCCAAACTGCCTCCTGCAGTTGTATCGGCATCGGGCGGTTTAGGAGCGCTGAGGCTTCCTGGGACTGCACTGTGCGCAATATCGTTAAGAAACGCTCTATCGACACGAATTGCATTTGCCGGAACAGGAACCGGATTTACCAAATCTCCTTCGACAAGGCCGGTACCGGTTGTCGTCACATATTGCGGCAATCCGCGTAACGGGCCGGGAATATAGTTTCCGTACTGGTCTGTCGCCATTAGCGGAATATTGTTAACATCCACGTCGATAAGTTGAAGACCTAGCCTATTAGCTGCCTGAGCTTTAACCGCCGCCCAATTGGCTATCCCACCATCGGTATCGGAGAGAAATTTTCCTGTCGCTACCGGTGTTCCGGCAACCAGCACATACTCACGCATGAACAATTGGTGAGACGCGTGCGAAGTATAGGTTTGGCTTTGATCCACAAAAGGTGTATCGGTGTTCGGCGCGCTGCGATAACAATTTGGATTAGTGCTGTCAGAGCAAGTTGGCTGAACAATCGTACCGCGTGTCACCATCATGAAACGCAATTGAGGCGGTAAATCGTCCCCGGTATTGAACAGATGATCCGGTCCGGCAACGAGCGGGTCATCGGCTTTTAATGGGACGAACACCGTACCGGCGCCGCCGTTGGTGATTTTGTCGAGACCGTGATCGAAAAACTGCCCGAATATGGTGAACAAGGAATTAAAAGGCGGAGATAAACCGACATCAGTAGTTACATTCGGGATAAAAAGCGTTTCGTGCGCCGGTACACAACCGAGAGGAATACCGTCGGTACCGCCCGGCGTTGTCGGCTCGACCGTACAGGGAACAACTCCTTCATTACCCTGAGTTCTTGAGGGAAAACCGGCGACGAATATCGCGGCTGGGTTAGTGGAAGTCTGATCGACAATCAAATTACTCGCCAATCGCGGTTGCGAGTCTACCACTGCACCGCTGGTCTGTGCGTACGATGAAATAAGCGGACCGCCGAACGCCGTAGCATCTTCCGCTTGTTTGAATACAGGCGTTGTCAGACGCGGAAACGGTTGGTCCGCTGAGCCGTAAGTCTCCTGTCCAAGTTGTAAGTTATTGCATGATCCATCTACAGTCCGTAATCCGAAGGATAATAATGTACTAGGAATTTGGTTAGGACCAGGCCCAACCATTGCGCCGCAAAGGCCTGTTGTCGATGTGGTATTCGCCGCATGATACTCGGCGATTTTAATCTGCTTGAGAATGAACGCTAAATCGGCGGCAGTAACAGTAAACCCGGCCCCTACAGGCGAGGTATTTATAGCTGCCCGTGAAGGCTCCACACCGACGTTCGACATGGATATAACCAGCGTCATCAATACAGCCATCAACGGCCGCTTTGCTATCAGCTTTAGTCTGTGTTGAATTTGAGATAACATTTCCTACTCCTCAAAGTTAAGTAATGACAAATAGGAAACACAATGGTTAATTTGTTAGTATTACGCGGTCGTGTGATAATAAGTTTTTGATAGGCAATCGCACCCTCGACATAAATCGTTTCAACATAAACCCTCTGTTTCCCCTGTAGAGAATTTCAAAGCGCACTTCTCCCTTGACTTCATATTCACTTCGCAACAACTGCAGTTTGTTTCTGGTGAAATTTCGAGAGCTAAACTCCATGCTTTCCCCACGGTTAATAATTTATCTAAGTTATTTATTTTTACTATACGTGCACACACTTGTAAGTATTTGCACGTATATTACGAAACTGTTACAAGGTTATGAGCAACCGAAGGTGTGACGCGACAGACTACAGTTTCAGCCTTGCCAAGCTTAAATTTACCTTCGGCTTCCGCTCAGTGAACTCTGTGGAAAAGCATGAATGCTTGTTATTGCACCCGGAGCGAAGCCGAAGGGAGCGTATGTACCTTAGGCTCAAATCTTAAGGGGCCGAATCAATATTACTTGGCGGCAAGATTGGTCAACAATTAACGAAAAGGCGAACAGAAACCAGACAGGTTTTGGATAACACACCTCTAAAATTCCGCTCAATTTTCAGAGGCACTTGATAGTGTGTATTGAGTGTATAGGTTTTATCGTCGTAAAAATCCTATCGACCCTACCTTATGAAATATTAACTACCGTTCGCACCCTCAAGGGCATAGATGGTGAGTTGATCGAACCAATAATAGAATCACAACTTTACCGTTCGCTATAAGCTTATCGAAGAATTTAATCAGAGTTTTCCTAGTTAAAGCACGTAAAGCCTTTCAACACGCACGGTTGAAAGGCGAATCAATAAGAAAGGATTTTATGCGATGTTTTATTACTTTCCGGAGCCGTCCTCTATCTGGCAATCTTCCAGCGAACGCATCGGTGTTTTCGCGCAATTAATCCCGGCATCATTGATGGCTTTTTGCATAGCTTCAATTTGATGATCGAGAGAATGAATATGGTCGAGCATGTGGTTGATCGCATAAGCGACAGGATCGGGCATATCGGCGGTGGCGCCGTAAGGATCGAAACCCATTTTGCTCGCGATAAGGTCGCGCTCGGTTTTTTTCATTTGCGCTTCGGGTTCTTTCGCCAATTCGGGATTGCTATCCAGCCAGCCGTATTGCGGTTTATCCGCTCTGGTCTTCATGTCGATCACGTGACCGGGAATACCGACCACGGTGGCACCATCCGGCACCGGCTTCAGAATGACGGAATTCGATCCGACCCTTGCGCCCGCGCCGATTTCAATCGGCCCCAAAATTTTCGCGCCGGCGCCGACGACTACACCGTTTCCCAAGGTAGGATGACGTTTACCTTTGTTCCAGGTCGTACCGCCCAAGGTAACACCGTGATATAAGGTGCAATCGTCGCCGATGATGGCGGTTTCGCCGATCACCACACCCATGCCATGGTCGATAAAGAAGCGTCTGCCGATTTGCGCGCCGGGATGTATTTCTATGCCCGTCAACCACCGGCTGATATGGGAGATAAACCGCGCCAACCACTTAAAACCGGCATTCCAGAATTTATGACTAAGGCGGTGAATCATCACCGCATGAAAACCGGGATAAGCGGTTACGACTTCCAATACCGATTGCGCGGCGGGATCGCGCCCGAAAACACAGGCAATATCTTCTTTTATTCTTTCAAACATTTTTCTTTCCTCTTGTTACCTTGGGACATTCTCAAAATACCTCTGAGAATATCCAATTCCTTAGTATCGAGTTGTATCCGGTTATAAATCCGGCGCAAACGCCGCATGATTGATCTCGATTTGTCGGGATGCATAAAATCTATATCGACCAAGGCCTCTTGTAAATGACCGTAAAACGACTCCATCTGTTCAGCCGTTGCCAACGGCTCTTCACCTTTGTCGCCGATGCTGACCGTCTGCTGAATCCCGGAGGCGACGAAAAGCTCGTAGCAGATCACCTGCGCGGCGGCAGCAATATTCAACGAGCTGTATTCTTGATTACAGGGAATTCGCAATAAATAATGGCAACAATCCATTTCGTGGTTTTTTAAACCGGAGTTTTCCCGGCCGAAGATTATCGCGACCTTATTTTCAGGTTCATGAATGACCACTTTCTCGGCACATTCGCGCGGCGTCAATTCAGGCCAGCTAATCGTCCGGCAACGGGCGCTCGTACCCAAAACAAGCTGACAATCGGCAATGGCGTCTTGCAACGTCGGATAAATCTTGGCAGACGATAAAATATCGTCCGCACCGGAGGCGCGCGCCGTTGCCTCCGCACTCGGAAAAATTTTAGGATTAACCAGACAAAGATTGTCCATCGCCATATTCTTCATCGCCCGCGCAACAGCCCCGATATTACCCGGATGCGAAGTTTCCACCAGAACGATCTTAATATGCCCAAGACTACTCAACACGGCTCCAACTCAAAAAAAGCGCCAAGTTTAACAAAAGATTTGTTATCCTTATCGGATTTTCTAAATCGCTCATTATACAATCAAGCTATATGCAACCCATGCTCAATATCGCCGTCCGCGCTGCCCGCAGTGCTGGCGACCTCATCCTGCGTTCATCCGATAACATCGGCCACCTTAAAATCGACCAAAAAGGCAAAAACGATTTTGCCAGCGAGGTAGACCGCGCCGCCGAACGTGAAATCATCAATATCATTCGAACCGCCTACCCGGATCACGCCATTCTGGCCGAAGAAAGCGGCGAACATCAAGGAAACGACTTTGTCTGGGTCATCGACCCCCTAGACGGCACAACGAATTTTTTACACGGTTTTCCACAATATGCCGTTTCGATTGCCTTAAAACACAAAGGCCGGTTGGAAGTCGCCGCTATTTACGATCCCTTACGAGACGAATTGTTTACCGCCAAACGCGGCGGCGGCGCCATGTTAAACAGCCGGCGTTTACGCGTCACCAACCAAACCAGCATGAAAGGCGCGCTTATCGGGACCGGATTCCCCTTTAAAACCGACCTTCATCTGGAGTCTTATGTCGGGATGTTTAAATCGATTTCCATGCAAGCCGCCGGTATTCGACGGGCTGGAGCAGCCGCGTTAGACTTGGCTTATGTTGCCGCAGGCCGTTTGGACGGCTTTTGGGAAATAGGGATTATGGAATGGGATATGGCGGCAGGCATTCTTTTGATAAAAGAAGCGGGCGGTGTTGTAACCGACTTTTCCTTTAATGACAATTACTTATCATCAGGCAATGTGATTGCAGGAAGCCCGAAAATGCATCAAATGTTGTATCAGCTGATTGAGCCGCATGTTACGGAGAATTTAAAGTAATCGGTTGTTATTGATTAGGTCTTTTAAAATCTGAATCGTTCGTGCTGAACAAGTCGAAGCACAGACCGCATTTCGAAAGGCTAACGGAAGTTAAGACTTCACAAGGCCGAATCTATAGATTAACGCTAGGCCGATCCAGTCAACAAATAATATTCATCCTTCTGAATAAGTTTTCAGTATAAAAAAACGGCAAAGATTAAACACTTTACCGTTTTTTTATTATGAGGATTTACGAACGTTAAAACTGCGTCCCTTTACCTTACCGTTTCGTAAACAACTAACTGCTTTATCGGCAAACTCCCGTTTGACCGCAACAAACGCATGATTGTCGAAGATGTCGATTTTGCCGACTTCAGTGCCGGGAATACCAACGTCGCCGGTCAACGCCCCCAAAATATCGCCGGGGCGAACCTTATCCTTGCGACCGCCGCCGAGCCATAACGTTGTCATCGGCGGATCGAAACGGTGTTCTCTATCCATTTTGAACGGCGCGACTTCATCCCATTTGACAGACGCGTTTTGGTATTCTTCAATCGCTTTAACCCGATTCAGCTCCTGCTGGGTACATAAACTCAGCGCCAAGCCTTTGTTGCCCGCCCGACCGGTACGACCGATGCGATGCACATAAATTTCCGGATCCCACGGCAGTTCGTAATTGATCACGGCCTGCAAATCTTTAATATCCAAACCGCGCGCGGCGACATCGGTCGCCACCAGAATGGAACAGCTTTTGTTAGCAAAGCGCACCAGCACTTGGTCTCGGTCTTTCTGCTCCAGGTCGCCGTGCAAGGCTTGAACGGAAAAACCGCTATTCGCCAATTCATTCGTAATATCGTGGCAATCCTTTTTAGTATTGCAAAAAATCACCGTCGATTCGGGACGAAAATAGGAAAGCAGATAACCTAAAGCATTCGTTCGCCGGTTCTTTTCGACCGGATAAAAAAGCTGCTCGATCACATCGACATGATGTTGCTCGTCGATACTGACCGTGACCGGCTTGTATTGAAATTTTTGGCTCAGTTCCCGGATCGGATCGGGAAACGTGGCGGAAAACAATAAGGTTTGCCGATGCGTTGGCGCGTGGGAAATCACCTCGGTAACGGCTTCCTCAAACCCCATGTCCAGCATACGGTCGGCTTCATCCAACACCAGAATTTTCAGATTGGTTAAACGTAAGCTACGCTTTCGCAGATGTTCCTGCAAACGTCCCGGCGTACCGACCACAATATGAACGCCGTGACGTAACGAATCCACTTGCGGGCCGAAAGGCACACCGCCGCATAAGGGCAATACCTTTATATTCTGGGTAAAGCGCGCCAAACGCCGGATTTCCTTGCAAACCTGATCGGCCAATTCACGCGTCGGGCAAACTACCAGCGCCTGAACTCGAAAGTTACTCAAATCCAACCGCGATAACATTCCGATGCCGAAACAAGCGGTTTTGCCGCTCCCGGTTTTCGCCTGGGCTATCACATCCTTACCCTCAAGAATGTGAGGTAAACTTTCGGCCTGAATCGGCGTTAACTGGGTATAACCCAAGGATTCGATATTTTCCAGTAGCGCGGGTTTTAACGGTAAGGAAGAAAAGGCGGCAGTGTTCACTCTAGACTCATAGGCAAAAGGAATGCCGACGAACTGACTGCATTCAATGGCTTATGATACCAGATGCGCATGCACTCAGGTTGACTAGGCAATTCAATATTTTCCTTTTAGAGGCTTAACAATTAAACGCTAATGAAAATAAACAATAGCACCTAACGAAATTCAAAAAAGAAGCCATAGAAAATTCAGCATACAGAATTTTAGTTTTTGTGTAGTATACACACTCTCATGTGTATTAAAGATCTCTATGCGAACCAATATTGTTCTTGATGAAACCCTAGTAAAAGAAGCAACTACGTTAACGGGCGTACGCACTAAACGCGAATTGATCGATTTGGCGTTACGGGAGTTGATACGGTCCCGTCGCAAAAAAAACTTATTCGATCTAGCCGGTAAAATCCAGTTTGCGGATGATTACGACCATAAACAACTGCGCGAATTACGGCATGATACTGATTGATACCTCAATCTGGATTAATATCTTTCGTGATAAAACCCAACGCTATAGCCGACATTTTTATGAATTCATTGGAGAACAAGACATTGTTTTTACACGTTTCCAGCAACTGGAATTATTGCAAGGCTGCCGTGACGAGCGCGAATGGAGCTTATTAAGTGAATATCTTGACGGTCAGGATTATATTGAAATTCAACCGACTACATGGTCGGCGGCTGCCAGAATCTATTACGATTTGCGGAAACAAGGACTCACCGTGCGTAGCCCAATCGATTGCTGCATCGCCCAGATTACCTTGGAAAACCAGCTATTATTAATCCATGATGACCGCGATTTTATCACCATCAGCCAAGTTGTACCGTTAAAGCAAAAACAGTGGGTTTTAAGTTAGAGTCATTGGGTGGATTGTTGGGTTTCCTAACGTCAGCTCCAACCTACACTATTACCCATATACGGGATACAAAAAGCCCAACAGATGGGATTAAGGATTGTAGGGCTTTAAGGATAACTGTAGAATAAAAATTGAGGAATGTATTGGCAACAACTAATTATGCAAGACACATTAAAACTAAGCGTAGATACATTATCTTGGGCTGCGGCTGCTAATGGCTTTAGTTTGTCTGACTTTGCACATTATTTGTATAAAACAGAACAAACAGCTCAAAATATCACCGAAGGAAAATTGACTATTGAGCAAGCAAAAAAATTCTCTGAAAAAGCCAAAGTGCCATTTGGTTTTTTATTTTTAGAAACGCCACCTAAAGACTATTTGCCAGAGACTACATTTGTTGATTTTAGAACTGTAAATCACCATACGCCATTTAGTGCAGACTTTAAAAAAATACTACGTGATGTTGAACATAAACAAACTTGGTATAAAAATTATCTCCTTTCTATTGATGCCAATAAGTTACCATTTGTAGCAAAATTTGCTGACAACAAAAATATCGCCAACGAGATTGTTGCTACTGATATTCGTAACACCCTAAAGCTCAATAGTTTAAAACTAAAAAATTCTGAGGACTATTTTTCCGCCTTGTCTTTAGCCTGTGAGAATGCGGGAGTTTTAATTTTCAAAAACAGCATAGTCATTAACTCCACTAGAAGACCATTAAGTGTTCAAGAATTTAGAGGGTTTGTAATTACAGATGAATATGCGCCTTGTATATTTATTAATGGTGCTGACTCTAAAAATGCCAATATTTTTACGTTAGCTCATGAGCTAGCTCACATTTGGCTGGGAGAGTCTGGGGTATCCGATACCTCTGTTGATGCGGATAATCAAAGTGAAGCAAAATGCAATGCAATTGCTGCCTTGGTATTAGTGCCTAGAGATGATTTTATAGCGCAATGGGGGAACACTGATGATAATGCCCGCGAAAAAATTAAAATATTAAACAGGCATTTCAAAGTAAGCGAGCTTGTTATAGCTAGAACGGCATTAACTCAACATAAAATTAGCCGTAATTTATACAACCAAATAAGTGTTGAAACTGAAAAAGCTTGGCGACTTTATAAAGAAAAAAATAAAGAAGGTGATGGTGGCCCATCTCATAATGTAATGGTACCTATTAGAAATAGCAAAACTATCACTAATAAAGTGATAGAGCTAGTCAAAAGCAATAAAATGATGCCAAGTGAGGCGGCTATTTTGCTAAACAAAAGTGCTGCCACGATCGGTAATTTATGACTAATACCTTGATGGGGGAACAGCGGTACTTATTTGATACTGACGTTTTAATTGTTGCAAAAAATAATTACTACAATCCTGAAATTGTTCCCGCATTTTGGCAGTGGATTTTGGAAGGCCATCAACAAGGCTATTTTTATTCAATTGACAAAGTATCTGATGAGCTTAAGAGAGGCAATGAGGATGACTTTCTTCACCAATTTGCAATTAAACACCCTAGCCCGCATATCTCATGAGTACTGGAAAGCTCCTGTCAGAAGTTGCCGAAGATAGAATTGAGTGTGTATTGTTCCTAAATTGAGGCTATAGGTCTGTAATGAATGGCATTTGCCTTTTTTCAGGCACAGTTTCCCCTTACCCCATTATTTAACGTGCCGGGAACAGCACACTTTAGGATTATTCAGGGCATAGTTTTTGGCAGACCGATTGAAACAACGCTTGATAGGGATAACTGCTGCTGAGCAATAGCCTCACCCGGCGGGTATTGCGGATCACCACCGCTCCGACCTTAAAGAGTTTCAGCCGAATTGTGCCGCAAGTCGCTTGCGCCAGTTCTGTTGTCTGCAAGGCGAGACGGCGAATGGCATCCATCAGCGTATACGCCAGAGTCGATAGCAACAAGCGAAATTGATTCGGCCACCACAGACTGCAACTAGTGCGGTCGGCAAACAAGTCCAACTGTTGTTCTTTGATCCGGTTTTCCATCTCGCCCCGGGCACAATAGACCTTTTCGTAAAGGTGTTGCGGGTCACCCGTTAGATTGGTCACGACATAGCGTGGATTGCTGCCCTGGCTCATGTGCTCGGCTTTGAGGATCACCCGGCGTTGTCGCTTCCATGATCCTGCTTGGTAATGCAGTTCGGTAAACAACCGTTGCTTGTGTTGCTGGGCTTCAAATTGGCTTTTGGCCTGATCTGTCCAGGGTTGACTTAACTGGTTGAGACGCGGGTTTTTGGCTAATCCGACAATATAATTGACCTCGTTGCGCTCGCACCAGCCCAGCATTTTATGCCGGTAAAAGCCGCTGTCCCCACGCAAGGTAATCGAGACCTCAGGCCAAGCACGGCGTAAGCGTTTAACCAGTAAAGCCAGGATCGCCCAACTGTGTTTGGCGCCATCAATGTTGCTGGGACGCAAATAACTCACCAGGCACTGGTCGCCACAAAAGACATAGAGCGGCAGGAAACAATAATGCCGGTAGTAACCATGAAAAAACCGGCCTTCCTGCTGACCGTGCACCGGATCATCGGTCGCATCAAAGTCCAGGATTAATGACTCAGGCGATCCTTCAAAAGACGCGATAAACTGTTCCACAATCTGTTCATGAAGCCGCCACATGAGCGCCCGATCCGCCTGTTGTTCAAATCGGCACAAGGTTGAACGACTACCCAAAACCTGATCCTTTTCGACCGCGGTCTGGAAGGCAATGTCGTTGCGCAAGGTATCGTGATCGTTTAGGTCTTCGTAACCGCACGCCAACCCATAAATCCGTTGCCGCAGCAAATCAACCACCTGATGCCGGATCTCGTCCGGATCCCTGGGGTCGGTGATCTGGGCAGCAACCTGCTCGGTTAGTTTTAAACGCTGGTCAATGCTTCTCAACAGCAGCACACCGCCGTCACTGGTGATAGCTCCGCCACTGAATTGAGCTTCAATTTTTCGACGTTTTAAGGCTGGAAATTCTATTTTGGTTGCGGTACAGTTTGTCACGGGCAAGTCCTTGTTCAAATTCAATGTAAGCAACTGAATTTTATCGAACTCTATAGGACTTGTCCGCCTTTTTTATGTGATATTCGGGCTAGATTACTGGTTAGAATGTGCTTAAGTGCCCGAACAATTGAGATCCACTAAAATTACGACAAACCTTTTTCCTTAACAACCACCTCAAACCCATTTTACGCACTGAATCCAAAAATATTGAATAAACTTCCCTAGTCGGTCATCTTACGTTTAGTTATTGATCGCCGCGGTTGAAATTATCACGGGCAAGATTATATTCACGCTCTATCCCTTCGTTTAAGTTATAGCCTGCATCGTTGTATAGTTCACCCGCAAAAAACATTCGCATATCGATTATCCAAGCCACCTTTTTTATTCGATTTTTTTCAATAATGACGGTAGCAAGTCTAGGATTGTTGTTAACTATTTGATCTACGATAGTCTCTGGGTTAGTAGGGTCTTCTTTCAGCGCTCCGGTCACGATCCGCTGAGCCGCTTCGGGTGTCAGTACAGGATGGGTCGTGGGCAGTGCGGCAATTTCTTCGTCTTTAAGAGACTGGGCATCGAAATACCCAAGGTCGTAGACAACCTTGAACAATACGGCAAGTAGAATCCCGCCGAACCATATGCACAGAGCGATCTTTAATCGTCTTCTAACACGGGGGTTCGACAGTCTATTTATAATAAAACGTATTTTCATAGTTAATTTTTGCGGCTTATGACTTTTCGACTCCTAAAATGCGCTATTGAAAGCTGCGATACATATTGAAGCACATTTGTGACATTTGGGTATCATTCGCGTGATTTTCTTTTTGCTAAAGCCAGAAACCTTGCATTCAGCAACTGCAAAGCCCGTATCGGATTGTCGCGGAATCGGGCGTCAAGGAAGGTCCGTACGGTTTTTTCTTCCGCCTAGGCTCGCAGGAATGTTTAAAATCGATTATGTTTTCAGCTAGTTGCGGTCGTCTATATGCCCTTCGGTATTGAGCCTATAGAAAGGCGGTATGTGATACCGATTTGCTCGGCAATTATGCCCCGTGGGTACGAACAGTTTAGAGTTTAAAAGACCGAATCGATTGTCGGAAAATGGGATGCCAACTATTTTCTACGATACCGTCTTTTACCTTTAGCCGCTTTAGTCATTCGTTTAACAATTCACCCTGTCCCACCCTGTCCCACCCTGGTTCCACCCGTACCAAAAAATCAACGTTGTAATTCTCACCTAAAGATTTAGGAAATCACCTTACTATTCGTAAACCGGAATCCACCCCAAAATTCTGCCCTCGATGGCGTAAATAGTGATCCATCAGCACAATCGCCATCATCGCTTCAGCAATTGGTGTGGCTCGAATACCAACGCAGGGGTCGTGACGGCCTTCGGTGATGACTTCGACCGGTTCGCCGTGGATGTTGATGCTACGTCCGGGCAGTCGCAGGCTGGAGGTTGGCTTGAGGGCAATACTGGCCGTAATCGGCTGACCACTTGAGATACCGCCTAAAATCCCACCGGCGTGGTTGCTTAAAAAGCCTTCTGGCGTGATTTCATCCCGGAATTGGGTGCCTTTCGCTTCAATGCAATCGAAGCCGCCGCCGATTTCCACGCCTTTGACCGCATTGATACTCATCAGGGCGTGCGCTAAATCAGCATCCAAGCGGTCGAAGATGGGCTCGCCCAAACCAGGCGGCACATTGGTAGCAACGACTTCGATACGCGCACCGATGGATTCGCCTTCTTTCCGTAAGGCGTCCATGTATTTTTCCATGTCCGGCACTTTATCTGCATCCGGGCAAAAAAACGGATTGCTGTCGATGATGTCCCAATCGACTTTTTCAATTTTGATCGGGCCTAGTTGAGATAAATACCCGCGAATTTCAATTCCAGCGATTTCACGCAAATATTTTTTAGCGATGCCGCCAGCCGCAACCCGCATCGCCGTTTCCCGCGCCGACGACCGTCCGCCGCCACGATAATCGCGGAACCCGTATTTTTGATGATAGGTGTAATCGGCATGGCCGGGGCGGAACATTTCGGCAATTTTGCCGTAGTCCTTGGAGCGCTGGTCGGTATTTTGTATAATCAAACCAATCGGCGAACCGGTGGTAAGGCCTTCGAAAACGCCGGAGAGGATTTTGACTTCGTCCGCTTCCCGCCGTTGCGTGGTATGCCGCGACGTGCCGGGTTTACGGCGGTCGAGGTCGTGTTGCAAATCGTCTTCCGACAAGGCCATGCCCGGCGGACAACCGTCGACGATGCAGCCGATAGCCGGGCCGTGGCTTTCGCCGAAAGAGGTAACGGTAAATAATTTTCCTATCGTATTTCCTGACATATCAATACTATGTGTTAAACGAGGGCATTTTCAAAATCGTCATGGTATTCGGCTACTTGTTCCGATGTAAGTAAAAACACACCGTCGCCGCCGCGTTCGAAATCGAGCCAGTAAAACGGCACGTTCGGGAATGTTTTTTGCAAAGTCTCGGCACTGCTGCCGACTTCTACGATCAATATCCCTTGCGGCGTTAGGTAGTCGTTAGCTTCCGCGAGAATACGAATCACGATATCCAAACCGGTTTGACCGGCGACGAAACCGATTTCGGGCTCGGCATGAAATTCCTTCGGCAATTGCCGCCACTCTTCAATTGCCACATAAGGCGGATTGCTGACGATAACGTCGTATTGCACAGCGGGCAAGGCAGTGAATAAATCCGACCGGTAAAGACCCAACTCTTCGCTCAATTGGTGCTTTTCTAAATTGATTTGCGCTACCGCCAGCGCATCAGCCGATAACTCCACCGCATCGACCATCGCTTCGGGAAAGGCATAGGCGCAAGCAATGGCGATGCATCCGCTACCAGTACAAAGATCGAGTATCCGTTCAACCTGATCTTCCTCGATCCACGGCGCAAAACGTTGTTCGATCAATTCGGCAATGGGCGATCTGGGGACCAAGACTCGCTCGTCTACATAGAACGATAATCCCGCAAAAATAGCTTCATGGGTCAAGTAGGACGCGGGGATGCGCTCGTTGATGCGTCGCTCGATCACGTTAGCAATAGCTTGGCGTTCTTCCGTCGTCAGCGACGATTGAAGGTAAAATTCGCTTAAGTTATAGGGCAAGTGCAAGGTATGTAACACCAGCGCCGCCGCTTCATCCAACGCCGATGCCGTCCCATGTCCGTAGTTTAATTTGGCCTCGGCAAACCGGCTCGCGCCCCAGCGAATGTAGTCGCGCAGCGTATGGAGAGAGGTCAAAACGTCGGTGGTTGTTTGCAACATGGCTTGGCTAAAGCGTGGTTAAAGTGGGCATTTTAAACCAAAGCCGCCGTTGATGGGGGAAATTCGGAATTTCTACATAACCCTTAAACCTATACCGTTATTTATTGTTTCGGCCTTTTAAAGTCTGAACCGTTCGTGCTGAACTAATCGAAGCATATAAAGCCTTTCGACAGGCTCAATACCCAAAGGGCACAAGTGCGAACGGAAGTTAAGACCTCATAATTCCGGATCAATAGTGAAGGGTGATGTCCCTCCTTGACTGGGTCTTAAGCCGACAGTGTTGTTAAAGAACCCCAACGTGATTGATGAGTGCGTTGGGGTTCAAATTTGATTCAGCAATCGAGGCGGTAAACCCTAAATTGCATGAACTCTGCTTTATTCAATGTTAATCTTCTAAATCGTTCTTTAATCGAATCGCTTTGGCTTGCAAATCCGCCATCGCTCTCTTCAAATTCGCCATGAATTCTTGCCGGTTGCCCAACCAATGGATCGGCTGGTCGATGAAGGCGTCAATGAAAAACGGCACCAGTATCACCTCGCCTTTCGGCAAGGCTTTGCCGAGTCCGTAGAAAAATACCGGCACGACCGGAACGTGCGAGCGTTCCGCGATGATCGAGGCGATGCCGTTTTTCATTTTGCCTAAGTTTTCCGGCTCGCCCCGGGTACCTTCCGGGAAGAAGATGAGGATTTTATGGTTATCCAATGCTTGGTAGATCGGCGCTAGGACATCGCGACTGCTTGCCTGTGAGTTTCTGTCGATGGGAATGATACCGGCCACGTTGATTGCCAGCCATTTCAGACAGCGGTTTTTGCAAAAATAATCGGCGGCGGCAACCGGGTGGACATCGCCGATCATCGCCTGCGGAAACAGCGACATTAACGCCAAGGCGTCCAAATGGCTGTTATGGTTGGCAACGAGAATGGCGGGGCCGTGTTGCGGCAAATGTTCCCGGCCTCTGGCATTAATACCCAATACGACCAAAACCAGCGGTTTTACAATCAGTAAGTAAAACAAATAGCGCAGCATAGTCGGCTAGTAATGCAGATAGTAAACATAATGAAAAAACAGCGGCGCGGTATAGGTTAAGCTATCCAGCCGGTCGAGAATGCCGCCGTGTCCGGGCAGGATGCTACCGCTGTCTTTCACGCCTAAATCGCGTTTTAAGGCGGAAATCGTAACATCGCCGATAAACCCGGCTATTCCGATTAATGCCCCAGCACCTACCGCTTCATATAAAGTCAACGGCGTCAGATAAGCGGCTAATAGCGCCGCTAGAAGAATTGTGGTTAACACACCGCCTATAAATCCGGCAAACGTCTTGCCAGGACTGACTTTCGGGATTATCTTGCGCCTTCCGAATGTTTTGCCCCAGATATATTGGCTGACATCATTGATTTCGGTTAAAAATACCAGATAAATCAATAAGCCGACGACACCGCCCGCCGCATTCACCGTCTCCGGCAACACCAACAAATACGCCATGTGGCTTAAACTGAAAACGGTGATCATCAAGCCCCAATGGATAGTCCCCACCGCGCGTAAGAATCCTTGCGTTTCACCTATTAAGACCATCCTCATCGGCAAAAACAGCAACAGATAAACGGGGATAAAAATGATGAACGTACCGTACCAGCCGAGCCAGACCCAATAGTATTGGACCGGAATCGCCAGATACGCCCAAAACAAAACGCGATGATCGGCTCGGCGGGTCGGAATGAGCGACAGATATTCTTTAAAGGCCAGAAAACTGATAAAGCCGAAAATGATAACGGAAACCGTTTTATTAAATATCACAGCCAAAGCAAAAACGGCAGCAATCCACCACCAGGTTTTAATGCGCAGTCGCAATTCCTGGTAGTCTCGATCCGGCTTGAGTTTGACCAGCGCAATGGATGCCAAACTGGCGAAAACCAACATTCCGCCCATCACCAGAAAAGCGATCAGCACACTTTCGGGGAAGGTAGCCCAGTTCATGATTTAACTTCATCCAGCGCGCGGAGGGCGCGGTTATAGATCGTCGCTACGGTTAACAGTAAAACTACGCCGAATAGTTCATTTAACCAGGAACCGGGAGGCATACCCAGCCCTAAAGCCAACGCAAGCGCACCGAACACGAAGGCCCGGTCGCTTTTCCCCATCGGTCCGTCGTAACGGCGGGAAGCGCCGATCTGCACCGCAACCACGCCGGTCATCTCGCTGATGATGGCTGCTATCACCAAGACTACGACGATCCACAGCGAAATGTCCGGCAGTAACGCAAACGGCAAATAAAGCGCCGCATCGGAAATCACATCGCACAGTTCGTTTAAGATAGCGCCCAACGGGCTTTTCATAGCGTGTTCGCGCGCCAACATGCCGTCAATGGCGTTCAAAGCCATTCTGATGAACATCACCAGAGGGACGATCAAATAGACACCCGTTTGTTGGCGGCACAGAACTAATACAAATCCGGTCAGTAACGATAACAACAAGGCAGAGACGGTAACTTGGTTAGCGGTCACGCCAGTAGAAGCCAGTTTCCGGGTAAGCGGCCGAAGCAGGTTCTGGAAAGCGGGTTTAATGTCGTAGATACTCGGCATTTGTTATCCTGAAATAGTGTTATTGCAGCACGTTTCAATCAATCTCTTCGATAACCGTATTTTCAATGGGAACCTGCACATAGTGGTTTTTCTCATCCCAGAAATAGTAATAACCCTTTTCGGTCGACGTCACTTTACCATTTTTAATTTTCCAGGATTTAGCGGTAGAACCGTTAGCAAAGGTCACCAGATAATCGCCGTCCACAAATTCGACGACTTTTCTGGATATTTGATTCTGTAAATCCTGCGAGCAGCCGCTAACAAGCATTAGACCGATTATTACGTAAAGTTTAATCATCCGAATGATCCTTGCCTTGAAATATCGAGGAAAAATAACGGCACAAATATTACCTTAAGTTGAGCGCCGAAGCTGAAAAGAAAACAGAGGATTTTTGAATAACGTGGTGCCCAGGGGCAGAATCGAACTGCCGACACGAGGATTTTCAGTCCTCTGCTCTACCGACTGAGCTACCTAGGCTTTTGTTTTGGAATGATTTTTTTGTAGCAGCACCACAAAAAAGTTGTGGTGCCCAGGGGCAGAATCGAACTGCCGACACAGGGATTTTCAGTCCCTTGCTCTACCGACTGAGCTACCTAGGCGGGTCTACAAAAGAGCGACATTAGACGCGATTCTGCCGTTTGAGTCAATAGAAAAAATGTTTATTGCGGAAGATTAAGGTCGGGGGGGCGGTTCTTCCTTACGAAACCATCCGATAATAAAACGGAACACATTTTTTACACCGCCCCAAATTCTGGGCAACAACCATATCATCATTATGACGAATAAGATCAACGCTAGCAAAAATACCGCCGGATGGTTGATACTCGCCCAAACGCCGCCGACCACGGCAACATCCTCTCCGACGGAAGCCAGCCAATTACTGAAGGGTTCCGGCGACGTATTGATTAATACGCGCGTTCCCGCTTTGGTGGCGTGCGTTCCCGCCGCAAGGCTTCCCCCCAATAAAGCCGCTGCAATTTCCACCGCGGGGTTCAAATCGCCGACCGCACCGGCGGCTAACATGGCCCCGGCGGGAATGCGGATGAAGGTATGAATGGCATCCCATCCGGTATCGACACCGGGCGTTTTATCGGCGAAAAACTCGATAAAATACATCGTCCCAGCCGCCGCCATGACTAAAGGATTCGCGACGATTTGCAAATCCGGCGGTAAGTCGATATTTCCGCTGTTTGCGAGAAACCCGAGCGTTAGTAGCGTAGCATAGAGATTAATGCCGCTGGCCCAAGCCAATCCCATCGTGATCGCCAAAGTTGCCGTTATCTGGTCGAGTGCTTCCATAGTTAAGTCCTCGTGATAAATAGGCCTTAAACTACCATGCCAAGATGAACTTCATCTTAACGTTTTCGATTATTATAGATTCGGCTTTGTGAAGTATAAATTTCCCTTCGACTCCGCTCAGGGAATGTTATTTAGCATTCGTGCTATTCCAAAGCGTTCCCTGAGCGGACTTGTGCTGAGCGAAGCTGAAGGGGACGCGTATTATTTAAGTTTAAACTTTAAAGGCCGTATCAAAAGTTGAAAAACTCCCATATTGGCGTAACGTTATCCGGTAAAGGATGAAGCCTGCCTAATTCGACCCAAGGATTGGCCGGATTATGAAAATCGGAACCGACCGAACCGGCCAACTCGAAGCAGTTTGCGTAATCGTTCGCCAGCTTGATTTCATCGTTATTACAGCGTCCGGTAACGACTTCTATGCCTTGCCCTCCGGCGTCCTTAAAAGCGGTCAACAAACGCTTCATCCAGTTTGACGTCAATTTGTAACGCAGCGGATGCGCCAATACGGCAACGCCGCCCGATTGGGCAATCCAGCCGACGGCTAACGCCATATCCGCCCATTCGGTAGAGACATAGGCCGGTTTGCCTTTGGCTAAATAGCGGTCGAACGCTTCTTGTTGGGTAGACACATGAAATTGCGCAACTAAAAAGTCGGCAAAATGCGTACGGGTTATCATGCTATCGCCTGCTGCGTTAACAACCCAATCAAGCGCACCGGTGATACGTTTTTTTTCCAGCTTAGCGGCGATTTTTTCGGCACGGTCCAAGCGGACGATCTGAAGCTGTTTTGTAGCTTCGACGAGGGGCGGATAATTCGGATCGATATTTAAACCGACCACATGAAAACTTTTATCTTTCCAACTAACCGACAACTCGATACCGGCGATTAATTTAATGCCGACTTCGCCGGCAGCGGCGTTTGCCTCTAAATAACCCGCTGTCGTATCGTGGTCTGTTAGCGCCAACGCCGTGACGCCTTGATCGGCTGCGCGCCGAATGAGCATAGACGGCGTTAACGTTCCGTCGGAAAAAGTCGAATGGCAGTGCAGATCGTATTTTTCAGTCATGAGATTTTGTTTCATCATTAATCAAAGACACCAAGCTAAACGCGTATTCTCATAAACTAGAACTCGATTTTCTTACAGTGCTTGAAAATCTATAAATTATAACACTTCAAGCCTACGCTAATTTTGCAAAGGCAAACGCTCATTCTATTACCGGTTTATCTTTAATGATAAACCGGCATGAGCAATCGCCTTTCGCCATGCAACTTGCATGGATAATCTTTTTGTCTAACGAGCTTGAAATCAAGGCCAGATCGAACTCGCAAATAGCCGGATGCTTTTGCGCAAGGTCGTGATAAACACAATTAAACGCTTGCAGCGAGCGGCTGCCTGTTTCGATATCCGAACTTGATTTCACCTGAAAACCTAACTCGTTCATAATCAAAGCCAGTTCCGCTAATTTTTCATCCTGCTTTTTTCCTGCAAACCGCGTTTGCAACTTATCCGCAATTTGGGAGCCCAGTTTTTGCATGTAAGCAATAAAGCGCTCCGGGCTGATTTCATCCGCCAGATTATTCAGAATAATCTCGGTTAACCAAGCGTACTGCTTAGGAAAATAATTGATGCCTCGATCTGTCAACTCATAAAGGCTAACCGGCCTTCCGCCGGTTTTATTAGTCTGTTTTTTCTTGATGAACCCGTCCCTTTCCAAGGCGACAAAATGTTGCTGCACGGCCGCTCTGGAAATATCCAATTGTTTCGCCAAGCGATCGATACTCAATCCCTCTTTATTTTCGAGTAAAAGCTCAAGAATCTGATGTTGTCTGGAATTCGATTTTTCTACCATACCGGTTTAAAGTTTGCTATATTAATATCGAATAAATATTATGCTTTTACAACGCATATATTGCATAAGTTAATTTTATCTCGTATTATTTTCGCACAGGCGCCAACTTCAAGCTTGTAAACCTAACAACACAGGAGAGAACACCATGACAGAATCACTCTATAACCGATTGGGCGGCGAAGCCGCAGTTAACGCCGCTGTAGATATTTTTTACCGGAAAGTGCTCGGCGATTACCGCATTAACCGGTTTTTCGGCACATCCGATATGGATAAGCAAATTGCCAAACAAAGATCTTTTCTGACAATGGCTTTTGGCGGCCCTAACAATTACTCAGGCAAAGATATGCGTAACGCGCATTCCAGATTGGTTGATATGGGGCTGAATGAAGATCATTTTAATGCCGTGATGGAACACCTCGGAGCCACCTTAACCGAACTGAAAGTCCCACCCGCGTTGATTGCGGAAGCGGCTGCGATTGCAGAAAGCACCCGTGGCGATGTTTTAGGTAGATAAGAGAAAAGAGGGCGGTAATTATGGCGACACTGACACTAAACGGCAACAAATACCCCTACCAATCGAATGAAACAGTCCTTGATACGTTGTTAAATGCGAACGTTGAAATCCCCCACGCTTGCCGGGAAGGCGTATGCCAGTCCTGTTTGATGCGAAGCCTTGATAATTCGCCGCCCTCGCTCGCGCAAAACGGTTTAAAAGATACGTTGCAACATAAGAAATATTTCCTAGCCTGCCGTTGTTACCCTAAACAGGATATGACTGTCGCCTTGCCCGATCATGAGGGCAATGAAATAATCGCCGAAGTTTCCGGCAAGGAATTACTGAGCGCCGATATTATGCGGCTCGTGTTATCTTTTGAAGAAGAATTCAGTTTTTACGCAGGACAATTTGTAAACCTCAAACGCCCAGATGGACTGACACGCAGTTATTCCATCGCCAATACACCGGCACAAAGTAATACTCTGGAATTCCACATAAAACGATTGCCGAACGGACGCTTCAGCTCCTGGGTACATGAGGAATTAGCCGTCGGCGAAAAACTAAGCGTTTCGGAAGCAAAAGGCACTTGTCATTACCTGCCGGGAAAATACGATCAACCCTTGCTGCTGGTCGGCACAGGCAGCGGGCTTGCCCCGCTTATCGGCATCGTCAACGATGCTTTAAATAAAGGACATTCCGGCCCGATTCGCTTATACCACGGTAGCCGCGATCCTGAAGGTTTATATTTAATAGACGAGATGCAAGCCTTAGCCGAAAATGTCGAAAACTTCGACTACACCCCATGCGTTTCGGGCGAAAACGACCGTGAAAAATTTACCAAAGGCCGCGCCCACGACATTGCTTTATCTTCGACTGACAGTTTGACCGGTTGGCGTGTGTACTTATGCGGACATCCTGAAATGGTTAACCAAACTAAAATGATGGCGTATTTGAAAGGCGCCTCGTTAAGCGATATTTACGCCGATGCTTTTTATTTGTCATCTTCGGGGAAATGAATACCAGGTACAACTTCTATAACTTACATAACTGGGTGAATATCTCTCTCCCGATATATTCTAATTTAAATAAGCGCGGTTACACCCAATTTCAATGCGATAATGCCTTATCAAATCAAAGATATACTAAAGTGTCATATCTAATACACATGGCGGCGCCGAGTTGGCAGCTGCGCTGATATTTGAATGAAATAGCGACATTTCATAAGTATAAGCTTTAATAAATCCCACGATCCGGCGTGGGATTTATTAAATGAGATTGACGAATTTTAAACTTGAGACTAAAACATATTATTGGTTAGCCGGAGTCTCCTTCTTTTCCTCAACCGGCTGACCTTGCTGGGTTTCAGCCGCTTTTTGCGCTTCCGCCTCTTTCTGTTTTCTTATCCTTTCTTTCCTTTTCGCTATCGCTTCTCTTTGCGCCGCGGCTTTTCCCGCATCGATGCTGCCGGAATCACCGCCCCACGAATTTACACTGTCCGCCAGGGTTAGCTCAGGTAGAACTAAGCCGAATAATAGGCAAAGGCTTATCAGCAATGCCGTTTTTTTATATTTTAGTGCCAACATCAACCACCTCCGTTGAGAAATTTAAGAATTACATTTTATTGGACAATGAATATGAAATGGAGTTTTTTCTTTACGCATTTTTGGAAAGATCAATTTATTTATCGTTTGCGCGCTACGGCGTTGGAACGCTACATTAGACGGACACTTATTTCGTACCTCTTGCTCTCATTGCTTGTAATTCCAATATTTTCCTTCTACGTCCCGCCAGGATTGCACCTTGGGTTGCTTGTCTAGCTTAAGAATAACGGCGCCATTCTGGGTATTATTAAAAAATTCAGCCGGTAAATCACGGTAACGCCGAATAACATCTTCATGCGGATGTCCAAACTGATTTCGATAACCTGCCGGAATTAATATCACGTTAGGCTGCACCGCGCTCAGAAAGCCGGGCGTCGAAGAGGTTTGACTGCCGTGATGCGGAGCGATTAAAACATTGGACTTCAGCTTATCGCCGTAGGTTTCGACAAGCCGGGATTCGGTTTCCGCTTCGATGTCGCCCGGCAGTAATGCCGAGCCTTGTTTCGACCGGATCTGCAAGACGCAGGAGTTATTGTTTTCCGACGATAATTGCCCTGATTCCGGCGACAATATCGTAAATACGACTTTATCCCACACCCACGATTGCCCGGCTTTGCATCCTACCGGCGTGTATTTGCTCAACTGTTGCGGTACGCTAGTCAAGATCGTACCGGTTTCTATCGTTTCGATTAACGAGCTTGCTCCGCCGATGTGGTCGTTATCGCCGTGACTGACGATCAACGTGTTAACTTGCTCGATGCCTCGGCTCCGCAAATACGGTAGAACCACGCTTTGCCCGCTGTCGCTAGTCGAGGAAAATTTCGCGCCGGTATCGTAGACCAACGTATGATTCGCTGTTTGCACGACGGCTGAAAGTCCCTGCCCGACATCGAGCAATGTCAGTTCGGCGGTACCGGGTGCGATTTTCTCGTTTTCGGTAAAGACCAAGGGACATAACATGACCAATCCCAGCCAGCGGGACGGCATTCCTTTGGGCGTAAATAGCACTATGATCCCTGGCACGGCAAAACCTAAAGCCCACCAGGACGGCTGGCTGTGGCTGATTGTCGCCAAGGGTAATTCAGCCATTTTTGCCAACATCCACCACAATCCCTGTAATGCCAAATCGGTTACGTAAAAGAGCTTCTCAGCGATTGCCGGAACGACGAATAACAACAGCGTTGCCGATAACGCCAACGGTACAATGACTATACCGATAATCGGCACGGCAATTAAATTTGCCAACGGCGAAATTATCGAAACTTGCTGGAAGAAAAACAACAACAAAGGCGATAATCCGATAGAGGTTACCCAGTTGATTTTAAACGCGCCAAGAAAAAACCCCGGCTTTTTTAGGCGTCCGCCCAGCGTGTAAATAATCAGGCTTACGGCAATAAAAGAAAGCCAGAACCCCGGCGAAAGTACGACCAGCGGATCGACCAACAGAACCCCGAACAAAGCCAAAGCAAGAATAGAATAAGGCCGTGTATTACGCTGGCTCACGATGGCAAGCATTGCGATGGCGATCATCAACGCCGCTCGTTGCGCCGGTACGGAAAACCCGGTTAGCCCGGCATAAATAAAGGCTATCGCCAAGGCCGACAACGCAGCTACTTTCTGGGGCGACCAAGCCATAATTCCCGTTCTGCTCCATAACTTGATCGTCATTAGATAAACCAATGCCGCAATCAAACCGATGTGTGAGCCGGAAATCACCATTAAATGCGTCGTGCCGGTTTTGCGAAAAACCTCCCATTGTTGAGGTGAAAGGCTATCGCCGTCTCCGATTGTCAACGCTTTTATCATCGGCAGACTGTCGCAGGTTGCAGACGTTTGCGTCAAACGGTCGGCGATAGCTTGCCGCCAGACCGCAAAGCCATTCAACAGCGAACCTTCCGACAACATTTTCGGCTCGGGCTTGGTTCGAATATAACCTGTTGCACCGATGCCTTCGACAAATAACCAGCGTTCGTAATCGAAACCGCCCGGATTAAAATTGCCGTGCGGCGGCTTCAATCGGACCGTAAATTGCCAACGCTGGCCTGCTTTAACGACTTGATCGGGGTAATACCATGTCAGCCTTAGCTCGCTTGGGACGGCTTTTTCCGCAGTTTCCACTTTTAAATTAAAACGAATATGATTGCTTTCGTGTTCCGGTATATCGGCAATCATTCCTTGAATTTCAACATCTATACCGGCTAAGTGCTCCGGCAATCTGTCGTTTAATCGAATTGAGGCAAAAAATATCGCCCACACTATTCCCGTAAGAAAAAAAACACCTTTCCAGCAACGCATCCCTGCTGCAATAACAGCGCTGCAAAAAATATACGCCTGGAAACCAATTTCGGGTAATGCCGTCAAATGTTGCACGGCAAGGATTCCTGTAAGAAAACAAAGAACGAATACAACCATTGTGGCTGAATTTATCTGATAAGATTAGCGAGATAAAACAACGAAAAGATTAGTCATGGCTAAGGACTTAATAAAAAAAATAATCAACAAATTCGTACCTAATCCCGATGTGATTAGACAGCATAAAAATCTGCAATTTCTCGGCAAGAGATTGCATGAACCCAATCTATGGCATATTAATCGGCGTTCGGTATCCGCCGCCGTTGCCATCGGCCTCTTTTTCGCGTGGGTGCCGACGCCGACGCAAATGGCGTTTGCCGCTATAGCAGCCCTTTATTTTAGAGCGCATCTGCTGATTTCAGTGGCCTTGGTCTGGGTTACCAACCCTATCACCATGCCGCCGTTATTTTATTTTGCATACCGGGTCGGGCTTCGATTTTCCCATCTGCCCTCGCCGACGGAAAATTTTGTGTTTTCGTTAGACGGCTTGTGGACGGGATTTAGCGATGCAATCGGCCCGTTCCTGTTAGGCTGTCTGATTTTAGGATTACTCTGTTCGCTCGGCGGTTACATTGGCATGGATTCTTTCTGGCGTTATCATATCACCAAGCGATGGACGGAAAGAAAACAGAGGCGTTTACATCCATCCGGTTAACAGCCGATTTAATTGGCTTTAAATCCTATCGTTTTAAACAATTTTCTTTTATTTTTTACTTTTTTTAAATATGAATCAAAACACCGTTAACCTTATAGAACAATACTACGCCGCATTCAACAACGCCGATATGGAGACGTTTTTAAATTTACTGACCGACGATGTGATTCACGACATCAACCAAGGTAAACGCGAGACCGGTAAAGATGCGTTCAAGCAGTTTATGGCGTGCATGAATTATAACTATAAGGAACAATTGGTCGACATGGTGATTATGTCTACACCGGACGGATCGCGCGCCGCTGCGGAATTTGTCGTTTTAGGCAAATATTTGAAATCCGACGAAGGCTTACCGGAGGCTAAAGGTCAGGAATATAAACTCCCAGCCGGGGCTTTTTTCGAAATTCGCGATAACAAAGTCGCGCGTATTACCAACTATTACAACTTGCAAGACTGGATTGCCCAAGTCAATAAGTAAATCGAAACATCGCCCGCAATAACGCATACATAGGGAAATAGCATGAAGTTTGTCAGTATTGCTTTGGTTGTGGGCCTTATCCTGCTTTATTTCGTTATCGCCGCTTTAAAAATCGACCTGTTTAACTGGGAGATGTTAATTCATAGCGGCATCCGTTTTTTCACCGGCTTCATAATCCTAGGCATAGGTTATTTCTACGAACATAAAATCCAATTAAAGATTTCAATCTACCTTGTTTTAGGCTTGTTCTTGGCGGACGACGTATTGGATTATTTCCGGAATACGACAAGATTCAGCATAGAACTCATTCTTTACGGTATTTATATGCTGTTATGGGGTGCTTCGGTAGGCTATTTATTTATAATATTTATCAAATCAAAAAATAGCGGTAATTTTTAATAACGAACCCATATGAATCGGGCAATCAGAATCTGATGCTGAAATAAGTTTAAATGAGTTTTTAGATCAGGCACCTTTCCAGTCACACTCAACTGAAAATTCACTGAAATAGATCAATACTAAATTTTCCTGATTGTAATTCAATAAAGCTGTAAACACCCGTAGATGGTGAGTCAAAGCTGACAACGATACTTTGCTAATAACTGATAGCCGTATCGACATTTCCGACCATCAAGAGACTATCACAAAAATTCCGTGAACGACTGGTCAAATCTTGAAAGTAGCCGTCGAAAACACCATCTTTCGTCAATCTACCTGATGGGTATAGCCGGACGACGTTACTTTGTCGACAATCGCAGATTTATTTCTCAACTTTTTTTATTACCGGCCTCAGATAGCGTCCAGTCCCTTGCCATTTTTTCATCCGAGAAGTCTTGCGGCAATGTGATAGACGGATACCGTTGGCGGTAATTTAAAAACCGGTCATTGTTACCCCTAAGCAATATTGACTATAAAACCAGTGCAGGCACTTCCCACAGCTCGGATTCATTTCTGGAATTTTCTCATGTTTTCCAGCGAGTATCATGATGGTTTATTGAGGTTATTATAGTTAGTCAAATACTCTTCTGGAATATCATTTATGGTTTCCGCTAGCCCGTGCTCTTCCCCCCACTCGTGCATTGCGAACAGAATATTTTTTAACGACAATCCTAGTGACGATAAGTTGTAATCAACCCGCGGTGGGATTTCGTTATAGTCTCTTCTAATAATGAGGCAATGCGCTTCCATTTCCCGCAGTTGTTTGGTTAATGTGCGCTGTGATATTCCGCGCAGTTCGCGTTGAAGCTGGTTAAAACGCTTAGTACCATACAAAAGTTGATGAATAATCAATACCTTCCAACGTCCTGAAATTAGGTTTAAGGTGATTTCAACAGGACAACTGATTTCTTTTTTTGACATCTTATTCCGCCTTTTTCGTGGGTTAAATAGCAGTATCCTTTTTGTGCGTACTTGTATTAGTAATTGTATAGTCTTATTGTAATCAAAACGCCAAACGAATCTATGGCGAGACAAAATTTTAATCCAGTTGCGGAGGTCTTTATGGGCAGAAAGAATATTATTTCTATCGAGAGAGGAATGAGTAGCCATTGGGTGGGCGATGGTTTTCCGGTCAATACGATGTTGTCCTACAGTACGATGGGGGCAAGCATCAGCCCCTTCCTGTTGTTGGATTATGCAGGTCCCGCCAACTTTGAGCCGTCGAATCTCCAGCGCGGGGTCGGGATGCATCCGCATCGAGGCTTTGAGACGGTGACCATCGTTTACAGCGGCGAAGTGGAACATAAGGACAATGCCGGTAACGCCGGTAAAATCGGCCCTGGCGATGTGCAGTGGATGACGGCTGCGCGGGGGATTTTACATGAAGAGCGGCATAGCAAGGCGTTCAGTCAGCAAGGCGGCCTGTTAGAGATGATCCAACTATGGGTGAACTTGCCGGCAAAAGACAAAATGTCGCCACCGCACTATCAAGAAATTTTGAATGCCCAGATTCCGGTGGTCGCACTGCCTGATCAGGCGGGCAGCGCCAGAATTATTGCCGGTCAGTTCGGCGATACGGTCGGTGCCGCACGTACGTTTACCCCCATCAATCTATGGGACGTACATTTGAATGCGGGCAGCGAAGTCCAGTTACCTTCACCGGAGAGGTTTAATACGGCCCTATTGGTATTGAAGGGCAGCGTTAACATCAACGGGTCGCAACATCTCCACGGCAAGGAACTTGCCCTGTTTGGGCCAACCGGCGACCATGTGAACCTTAAAGCCGATGAAGACTCTATCCTGTTAATGATGAACGGTGAACCGATTAACGAGTCCATTGCCGGTCACGGTCCTTTTGTTATGAATACCCAAGAGGAGATTAATAAAGCTATCAATGACTTCAATGGCGGACGCTTTTAAGCGTCCCCTTTAAATACCGAAGGTAAGCACTATGAGTAAGCAAATAGTTAAAGGCCACAACAATAAGTGGATGATTAATCCGGCCGATGCAGTCATGTTGTTGATTGACCACCAAAGCGGATTGTTCCAACTGGTGCGGGATATTGATCAACCGACATTACGCGCGCACGCCAGTTGCCTGGCAAAAGTGGCGTATCTAGGAAAAATACCGACTTTTACCACCGCATTGGTACCGGATGGGCCTAATGGCCCCTTGATTCCTGAAATCCACCGCCTGAATCCCGATGCGGTCTACATACCGCGTACCGGACAGATCAATGCCTGGGATAACCCGGCCTGGGTCGAGGCGATTGAAAAAACCGGTCGAAAAACGTTAATTGTGGCAGGCACCTTGACCAGTGTCTGTATGGCGTTTCCATCACTATGCGCTGTGGAAGAAGGTTACAAGGTGTTTTGCGTGGTCGATGCTTCGGGTAACTGGTCGAAAATGGCG
>JADKAL010000002.1 GCA_016715325.1 Methylococcaceae bacterium | reverse complement strand
AGATGATGGCGGTGCAACCCATTAAACGTGGCTCCCATACCAAGGTTCGTTAAAGTTTCGGCTGCATGGGAAGCCAAGTCATGCGAAGGGCACCAGTGATTTTCTAATTCGAGGTCAGTAGAAAATTGAACCTTGCCGCGGAAAAGGATTGGATCATTTGACGCGAGTTTTTCTACATTGTCGTCGGAAGCCATTTGCCCAAATATCAAAACATCTCCGGGGTATCGGTACAGCCCTGGTGACGAGTAAAAGCCTACTTCCATCGTTTCAACGGAGCGAATCACTGGCTGCCGTGTTTCAAGTAGATCGGGAATGACTTCCAATGGCGGCGGTTCGACAGCCACAACCACCACTTTATTAATTTTTGCACCATTTTCCGCAGACAATCTAACCGTTTCGGTCTGACATCCGCTTATCGGTATTATTAATGGCGGCAACAGGCACAGAACGAATCCTCTCAGAAGTTTTATAAATGATGGTTTAGTTGACAATTCTCCCCCCCCTATCTATTCGTATCGCTATTAAATAAGTTGAAGTATAAACGTGACGGAATACACCAGACAAACGAATTTTATTTGACTTTAATATTGAAAATTTCGATATTAATAGGATGGATATGGATCAAATTAAAACTTTCGTCAGTGTTGCCTCTAACGGCAGCTTTCAGGAAGCGGCAAAATGGCTGCATGTTACGCAGTCAACCGTCAGCGCGAGAATCCAGAAATTGGAATCCACATTGCGTACCACTTTATTTGTCCGTAACCGTTCCGGCGCACAACTAACCGCTAACGGACGGCAATTTTTACGGCACGCCAAAACATTAATGCTGACCCTGGATCAGGCGCGGTATGACATCGGCTTGCCGGATCGATTTACTGGCTCCATACGAATAGGCGCAAGGATTGCTCTTTGGGAAGAATTGTTACCAAAATGGCTGGGACAAATGAGAACGGAAATACCCGATTACTCGTTTCACTGTGATATCGGCTTCGAGGAAGACTTGATGCGCCGGTTAAAAGAAGGGACTTTGGATATTGGCCTGATGTACACCCCGCATCATGGTCAGGGTCTAAATATCGTGCATTTATTCGACGAAACCCTTGCTTTGTATACCACTGAACTGGACAAGCCTTGGCCGGACGACAATTATGTCTATGTGGATTGGGGACCGGATTTTTACGCCCGGCATAACAACAGTTATCCCGATCTGGAACGGCCTGCGCAGGTTGTCAATATTGGCTGGTTGGCGGTGCAACTGATAATGGCTAACAGGGGCTCCTGTTTTCTGCCCACCCGCATGGCCAACCCTTTAGTCAAATCGAAAAAGCTTTTTCCTATCATTGGCAGTTTGGAATTTAAACTGCCTGCCTATTTAGTTTATAGACAGACAATTGATAAGGCTGTTCTATCGAAGTTATTAACTAGCCTATCTAATTTCACAAATAAAATTGGATGTGGTTTTTGAATGTCCGAAGTAGATCTGCTTTAAATGTCGTTTTTTGAACGTTTGATTGTCAGGTAATGGCCCAGAGCGTGTAAAAACATATTAAAGTTTTTCCGGCAAGCCTATTGGTTATTTTAATAGCGCCCTATTGGTTGAGTGGCGGTTATTTTTTTATATTTTATGGGTGGGCGATTTTTTAAAAACCGCTCCTGAGCGCTTATGATATAGCCACAATTTGGTTTGTATGGTCATCAAAAAGCCCTGCCCAGGCTTTGATGGCCTCCATCAAGCCTTTGATGCCCAGTATTTTTATCACCCGCTTCAAATTGTAAGCCAACACATGCAGGCTCATTTCTGTGCTGACGTGTTTTAATGTCCTCATCAAGAAATGCGCCGAGCCCATCCACAGTTTGATCGTTCCATAGGGTGTTCCACCGTCTGGCGACGGATACGCATACTGTCAGGGGTAAGGTCCAGGCGGGTTTGCATGGTATCAAGGACATCTTCGTGTTCCCAACGGCTAACTCGCCTTTCGGTACTAGGGGTGCACTTGGCTTTAATTGCACACTGCCTACAGGATGAGCTCCAGTAACGGTGCACTTTTAAGCCACCTTCAATCCGTGATGAACGATAAGTCAAAGACTGCCCTGCAGGGCAACGGTATTCGTTATTCGTATCATCATAGATAAAGTGCGCTTTGCCAAATCGTCCCGCGGCCGTGGCGTTGGAAGTGACGGTCTTCGGTACGATGGGGATTATTCCGGCCTGGTGGCAACTCAGGATCTCCTCGCTCTTGAAATAGCCGCGGTCGGCAACGACTGTCAACTCTTCCGTGCCTGTCCCAACCCGCGCTTGCTTAGCCATGTTCGTCAATTGATCCCGGTCAACGCCGACGTTGGTTACTTCATGCGCCACAATCAGGTGGTGTTTGGTATCCACTGCGGTCTGAACGTTATAGCCGACAATGCCTTCGCCCCGTGTCTTCATGGAACGGCAATCCGTGTCGGTCAGGGAGATTTGCTTGTCCGGCGCTTCATTGAGCTTAACTTCGATGTCCTTGAGCATTTTCATCTGCTCTTTTAACGCAGCAATCTTGTCTTGGAGCCTTTCCGTTCGTGCCTTGGCAACAGCAGGCTCTTGCAAATCAGCCGTATCGAGTGCCGCCAGGTAGCGGTTGATGCTGGACTCTACCTCTTTCATTCGCCGTTCCAGCTTGGCACTGGTAAAGTTCCGGTCTCGGTTGTTGGCCGCCTTGAACTTGCTGCCATCAATGGCCACCATAGCCTCTGAAAATAAACCGAGTTGCTGGCAGAGCACCACAAACTGCCTGCAGACACCGCGTATAGCTTTGCCGTTGTCTTTGCGGAAATTGGCAATGGTCTTGAAATCAGGCGTTAAACGCCCAGTCAGCCACATGAGTTCCACGTTGCGTTGGGCTTCTTTTTCCAGGCGGCGGCTGGATTGGATGCGGTTGAGGTAACCGTATATGTAAAGCTTTAAGAGGATTGAGGGGTGGTAAGATGGCCTGCCGGTAACCGCCGGTTCTACACGGCTAAAACCCAGCTTGTACAAATCCAGTTCATCAACAAAAACATCGACTACCCGTACCGGATTGGTTTCCGAAACATAGTCGTCCAGACTCTCTGGCATCAAGGTGGTTTGGGTGCGACATTCACCTTCTATAAACCGTTTCATCAACTTGGCTCCGGCTTCATTGGGACTCCTAAATTATACCATGTCGTTTTTACACGATCTGGGCCGTTATGTAGAGTAGATAATTATGAATAGTATGTTGAAGGTTGGTATGAACCAATGTCAGCTATGAAAACCAGATAATTGTCGATCATTCTAAAATTAAATGTTGATAATTATTAAATTTAAATCGACAAACTTTACCACCCCGAACCATGCATTCTTCATGACAGATATCTGTTTTAGTGAATGTGGACATCATAGCTAGGTCAAACTGGCAAACTTCCGGATGTTTTTCGGCTAGATCATGAAACAGACAGTTGCTGGCTTCTATCGATACCTCACCCTTGTCGCCCGGGATGGTGCAGACAATGCGGCAAATATTGAGTGAAGCAGGGGTCGACAATAACAACATACGCACAGAAGAATTTTCAGGTTACTGATGGCCGTTTATTAATGCCTACATTTGGAGGTTACATAACTTTACAATTCGTTAAACTATAGAATCATCCTGTAAACGGATTGAGACTTAGCTCTATAAAAGCTTTCCGTTTATTTTACTTTTAACAAAACAACCTAGTGTAACGTCCTCAACATTTATTTAGTTATGAAGCATTGCTATACAAGGACTTTGAAACGATGTAAACATTGTATGCGCGATATATTGGGCTTCACCATAACTAAAGTTTTGTAATGGACGTTACACTAGAGAATCTTTATGTCCGATTTTAAAAAATATCAATGCCGGGAATGTGAACATATCTATGATGAAGCAAAGGGCGACCCAGATAGTGGGCTTGCTCCTGGAACCCGATGGGAAGATATCCCAAATGATTGGTCATGCCCGATCTGTGGGGCGCCTAAAGATTTTTTCATCTGATGGAATAAAATGAAGATTAATAGATTGAGGCATTCACTTAAAAAAGCTGAATCATCAGTCAGAAAGTTACATAACCCAGCATCATAACGCAATAGGATGCTGGATTGTCTAGTCGTACCATCTTTCGTCTTTAAAACTACTCCTGAATGACCATTGTACCCATTAAGTTTCAACAACTTCCGGCGCTTTTCGTGTTTCGCCCTTGCCAATCGTCAATAAATCCCAGACCAACAATATAAATCCGGCAAAGGTCATCCCCCCAAAAAATAAACGCCAGACCATCGCGCTTTGAAATGACGGATGATTTTGCGCGGTAAAATAGCCGCCCCAAGTTGAGCCTTCCACGGCACGCTCGATAAACGATTGTTCGTAACCCGCAATCAATAACGCAATGGTCATGCCCAGGACACCACCGTTAAGCAACCCTAACGCCCATTTCCAGCGCCAGGCATTCTGGCTGCCACCACCCATCCAGACATCACCCCGCCAGTGTTGTATGGCCAGATAAAAGAACGCAATGTTAATGGTCGCATAAGCACCAAAAAACGCCAAATGGCCATGTGATGCCGACCACTGTGTGCCGTGGGTGTACAAGTTGATTTGTGGCAAGGTATGCATAAAGCCCCAAACGCCAGCACCAAAAAAATTGCCGAAGGCTTGGGCGATAATCCAGGCCAATGCCGGGTGATTGCCGTTTTTAAACGCATGGGTACCGGAATCATAAACCGCATGGACGACCATCGCGACTAACGGAATGGGCTCAAGGGCTGAGAAAAAACCGCCGATGGTCAACCAGTATTCCGGTGTACCGATCCAAAAATAATGATGGCCTAATCCTAAAATGCCCGAGCCAAACATCAGGGCGACTTCAATATACAGCCAAGTTTGGATGATTTTACGCCTGACTCCCAGCAATTTCATGAGCGACCACGCCATAATGACACCCACCAGCACTTCCCAGGTGGCCTCAACCCATAAATGGATCACCCACCACCACCAGTATTGTTCATGGGTAATATTGGTCATATAAAACATGCCGGCCACATATAAACCGGCCAATGCCACCAAATCCAGGGTCAAAACCCCGGCAATCCCCGACCATTTGCCTTTACTGAAGGTAGCCACGACGTTATAGAAAAAAATCAGCATGACCACGACAATGCCGATATCGGCCCAACGCGGCGCTTCAATATATTCACGGCCTTCATTAATAAACCAGAGGCTGGAATCCTTGCCAGGGCCAATCTGTACTAATAGGTAAACCAGAACCACCACAGTGACCGCTACCGTGAGCACCCAGAAGGCAATATTGCCGAGCTTTAAACCAACTATTTCGGTGCCGCTTTCATCTTCCAGAAACCAGTAAACGCAGCCGATAAAGCCATACAGCATCCATACGATCATGGCGTTGATGTGGATCATGCGGTTGACATTGAAATCCAGGATTTCATAAAGAAAACTGGGGTAAATAAATTGGGTCGCGGCCAATAATCCGAATAGGATTTGTGCGAAGAATAATATAACCGCGACCGTAAAGTATTTGACGGCCAGTTGCTGCCCATCGCTTAGGTTAGTGCTGTCCAGTTGCACCCAAGCTTTGAAATCATTGAGACAGGCACGCGATTTCTCACCTAAAGCGGCCGCATTTTGCATGAGCCCATTTAATCCACTTGTATTCATGCTCATTCTTCCGCTTCAATGGTTTTAAAGTTGTAGGGGAATCCGTTGGTATCAATACTCGACATCCACTTTAGGAAGGCGATAATGCCTTTGGCTTCCTGTTCGGTAATCTTTAGATTGGGCATTTTCCGGTTGCTACCGAAGGTGCGGGCGTTTTTTTCAGGATCCATCAAAAATTTCACCATCATGTCTTCACGAATGTCCTTTGAAATCCAACCCTTATCCAGCCAGGCTTTGGTCAAGTCAGGGGCATAATAGGCGCCATTACCCAACAAGGTATGGCAATTCATGCAGTTTTTGGCTTGCGTGGTTTTTTTACCTAAATCGACCAATTGCAGGGCTTCTTCTTCGCTGTATTCTTTGCCGAACAAAAACTCGTTCTCACCAATCACCGGCATGGATTTATGCAACTCCTTGTCGTATTGGTAATCGATCTTTTTGTTTATCACGGCATAGGCGGGTACCCGTTTGCTGCCTGCGCTGGTTTTGCTTAATGAATCAAAGGTCAACACCACTAAAACCAAAAATGAGCCTGCCGTGACCCAGATTGCCGTTTTCTTCCAGAATGACTCCGAAGCCCATAAGGGTGTTTCATCCATTACTTATCCTCTGTTGTTGAAATTAAATTTGGGTCTGCATGTGTCTTAACGCACAGGTGCCAAATGCCTATCGGTGCAAAAAAATAACCTATCACCATCACCAAGGAAATGACCAGCCAGTAACCTTGAAAATGCGCTGCCCTTGTCAATTCAGCCACCGAGGCTATCAGCACGGCATATGAGACATAAGAGGCAATCTTTATACGACTATTTGGATTTACCTTAGACCAGGCAAACAGCAATGCGTAGCTTGCCCCTGCCAGGATGATTAAGGCGGATGAAAAAAACGTGATGAAGAAATCTTCTAAAGCGACGGGTTCGATCATCAACGAATAACCTTGCTATGTTTGCTTGAAAACAAAAGAAAATAAATAACGAGCCATAAAGCATCACTACGTAAAGACTTCATCTAGTTACTTATGATGGATTCTGGAGTTTGTTGAGTATGGTGTCCCCAATAAAGTGGGCGTATTCTTCATGATTCTCATAGCCTTTCATTTGTGCGTATGCCACTAAAGCCTTAATCATTTTTTTTGTTTCTGCAATCTCATCATGCGTCCTGCCACAACCTTCACAGTGCGTCCCTTGGTCTGTGCATTTACCTGCTATACATGGACTGAATTTCATGCGAATACCCAATAGTGTTTATCAAACTAAATTAACCTCGTGTTAAGCAGCGCTTGACTGCTGTTTTCATAGTTCAAAGGTGCTACAAGAGTTATTCCCCGACTTGGCATTTTCGTTAGAATAAAGCCTTGAAAATATTCATGGTTTCGGATTTAATCTCTACGATTACATCCAACAATTGCTTTTTACAAAAGATGTAATATAAATATATCTTATACTTTAATTCTTTTCCCAGAAGTAAGCAACATGCAAATAACCAGTTATACGGATTACGCGCTAAGGGTATTGATTTATTTGGCACGGTCGCCGGAAAAGCAAACCACTATTACTGAAATTGCGGAATTCTTCAATATTTCCCGCAATCATTTAGTGAAAGTTGTGCATCAGCTGGGCAGTAAAGGATTTGTGAAAACGACACGCGGAAAAGGTGGTGGCTTAGCTTTGCAACGACCACCAGAGTTGATAAGAATTGGTGATGTGGTTCGTTGTATGGAGAATCACTTTAATTGGGTAGAGTGCTTTGATCCGGCTCAGCAGGAATGTCGGTTACTGCCAAATTGTGGCTTAAAGCAATTATTTGCACGAGCAGGGATCGCTTATTTAGATATATTGGATTCAGCAACCTTGGCCGATGTGTTGTTAGGAATAACGACAATTGATTAGAATCCTCAAATTCCGTAAGAAAACCTGAAATAATCGTATAGTCAGACAATATATCTGTCCCTGCTAACAAGACTTGAATGTCCGTTCACCTGTTTCTGTTCGTCAGGTTTTGGAATTTCTAAGCGGCTGGATTTGGCCGATTTTTGAAATTGGCCAGTAAGAACTGAGAGTCAGCTCCCTGCTTGTTAACAGCCATTGGCGACCTAGAACGCTGAGTTTACAACCATAAGAAGGCTAAGCCCCATTCTCAAAAATCGGTTGGAGACGTGCCATAACTTCATCCAACAAATCATCCGGCACATCTTCGACGAAGCGCCCACTCCGTGCGGCCATATCAATTGTACGGGGTTGATTGCACATGATGACACCTTGCGTTTCAGTACCTGTGCCCATTAAGGTCACTGCGAAACCCGCATAACGGGATTGCTGTCCACCTTGAGAGATCGGGCAAATCACGCACAGACCCAAGCGGTTGAATTCCTTCTCTGAAACAACAAAGACAGGGCGAACACCTTGCTGTTCGCGACCTTCAGTCGGACTAAGGTTTACAAACCAGATTTCTCCACGGGAGGGTATGCGCATCAGTGGTTTTCTGCGCCGTATTCAAGTCCAACAGCGGGAGTTTCGAGCCATTCCTGTTCTTCAACAGTCAATGGCAATGAATGGTCACATTGGGCAAGAAGGTCTGAAAGCATATAGCGCCTTTTTTTTTGTGGGATAACAACCAAGTGCCCCTGTTCAACATTGATGTCAACCTTTGAGCCTGCTTGCAATTGCACCATTTCTAAGAGTCGTTTCGGAATGGCTATAACGATCGAGCCACCAACAGTTCGAAGAGTTGCGGTTGGCATAAAGACATACTCCCAATAAAAATTACACTATAGTATAACTTTTTTGTCAAAAAAGGCAAAGAGACTGCCTATTAAACGACCGTTCGCTTAACGACCATTTTCCTAACATACTCCAACTTGACGGTATATTAATTTTTATCAGGAGTGGTTCTAATATCCTCCTCCCAATACAAAGCCGTTTTGTTTCTTTCATAAACGTCGGTACTCGGCCTATGTCGGCATGACATGCCGTTTAACTTGGCACCCTCAGAATAGGCTTTATCATCGTGATAACAGAAATTTTTGGCATCATGCTCTTGAGCTGGTGCTAAAGCTTTTGGTGAATTCACTGCCGGGGCGGCTAACACTGATGACGCGAAGAGAATCAAAGCAAGACATATAGCTGGTTTTTTCTTCATGGTTTCCCCCTTAAAGATTTGAAATAAAACGTGTTGCTAATTACACCTGCCTGGTGCGGCGATGGCTAGCTTTTTTTACTTACCAATCTGCTGTTATCCACATCAACGGCCATCGCGGTCCTGACCTTTATCTTTTCCCTTTTGATGTTCAATCGGAGTCCTTGATAATGCCCTCTCCTTCAATATCACGCGAGTTTTGCTGTCCCAAAATTGCGCCACTAAATCTTCATGGCGTGTCTTGGTTGACGGCATATTTTGGACAAACTGGGTGATTTCTAAAGCTAATGACTTGTCTTCCCTATCACCTTTGAGCAACCCTTTTGCAAGGCTTCCATATAAGTTATGCGCGAGCCTTCGACTCGCAATGACTTTATCCTTGTAAGGGTTAATATGGACAATACCACTATCAACCTCTAAGCGGGCATCCTTTTCTTGTTGCTGGCTTATGAGTGTAAGCCCCTTTCTCTTGCTGATGTGTTTTATGGCCTGCTTTTCCGGCTTTTGGATCACGCCCCTGCTCCACCTTGGGGTGGCATTGGCCTCTATGCCGACAACATTCAATTTGTCCACAAACAGCTCCCGCCATCGCTGCAAATCATTCTTTCGAGGATTGAGCCGGATGCTGTATTGGTCGGCAGCTTTAACGCACAAATGCACATGGGTATGTTCTTCATCGTCATGCGAGGCAAAAACATATTGGTGGTCTTTAAATTCATCAGCTGCAAATGCCCTGACGGCTTCTTTGACGGAATCCCTATCAGTGCCAGGTGGCATAGAAAAAATTATGTTAAACGCTTCTTTCCGCCTATCTCCCTCTTCGGGGATACCGATCCTGCCTTTAGCCCATGCGTTTTTAACATCAGCTAGATCTCTTTTACCTCTATGAATATCCCCATTTTCATCTTCTAAATCAATCTCCCCATTGCGCGATATGTAATCCATATGTTCCTTTATATGGGACATGTTCTTACCGCCACCTGAAATTTTGACCATGACTTCAGGGACTTTTCGCACTGCCTTTATGAGCTTCTTGGCTGTTATGCTGCCCGATTTTTTCTGTATGTCGTGTCCATTGGTTGGTTTCCCACCACGTATGTTCCTGCCCTTACGTGGTTTTAGCCGTTCATAATTCAGCCTTTCACCCCAATCTTTGATAATCCCGTCAATAATTTTGGCTGTCATTTTATGCTCCATCTTTCAAGGCTGGCACGGATAGTCAAACTTACCTTGTCGGTATGTTCGTCTATTTGGCTCTTTAAACGTGAAATAGCATCAACTGTTATGGGTTCGTATCGCCCTTCATTTAGCCTTCTGGCTATTTGGTTTAAGTTTGTGCCTATTTTAAGGAGCAGGTAATTGGACTGACCTAGCTCTTTAGTTTCACTGGTACTGAACTGTGGTTCATTGGTTAAGCCTACGCGAATAGCGTCTACTACCCAACGGTTACTGCTGCAATTCTCAACCTCTGATTGTTTCTTGATGGCGGCTTTTTCAGAGGGTGTTAGCCAGACAACAAGCCTAACCTTTTTATCAGTGTCAGGAGATTCCTTCTGTTGCGAGAGGCTTTCTTTTTTTACCTGCTTTTGCGTGTTCTTTAGCTGTTGCTCAATTCCTTTCTTAATCGCTACGCCTGGTTTTATGCCTATAGATGCGCAGTAATCTACCCACGGCTGTTTTAGGTTTCCTAGGTAGACGTAAAGTCTTGAATCATCTTTCATGATGATAATAATAACACTATACGTATAATATGGCTACTATTAGCCTATCCTGCAATAGTTTTAAGAGCGAACTTTTATTGGTCATGACCAATTTTATTTATACTTTTGTTGGGGTTTTCCTTTCTTCCGGGTCGGTTGCTTAGCGATGGCTTCACCCTTAACAAGCTATGGGTAAGTGAAGCCGATAATCAGGTAGGTTAAATTTGAATTGATTTGTTGTGCTTGGCAAAACTAAACGTGGGTGAGGCTTACAATACGGCAAACATCGACTGTTACTTCATCATCACCAGAACCATCTTGGTAACGTATATGGATATGGTTCTGTAAGCTAGGCGGTTTATCCAGTAAAACCGCTGCCAGTCGTTGGTTAATTTCGACTACCAGGACAGCCTTCAATCCTTTAGTTTTTAAGTTTGTTATGGACGGTGTATTTCTAAAAGAAGTTTCTTGAGGTTCTGGCTTTTGTTGTGTAATTTCTGGTTCTGTTCTTTCCTGCTGGATAGGTTGAGTTACGTTAGGTGAAGGTTCAATCGATGGTGGCGGACTTAAAACAACATTATCAATAGCTGTTATCTTATTGGAAAGGTTAACGACAGTTTGTCTCGTGACTTCTTCTTCACTCTCGCACCAAGCAGCTACTTCATCAGGTTTTTTATCGTACAGGCATTTTAAGTCATAGAGTGTTTTGGGAGACCTGCATTTCCCAGAACTATAGATGTAGCTGATACAGTCAGGTAAATTGATCAATGCCAGATGCTGTGTAATCACCGAAGCATCTTTTCCCAAACGTTTTGAAATCGCTTTTTGTTTTTCCCCTAAATCCACACGCTTTTTAATAAACAAAGCAAGCTCCATTGGCGTTAGGTTTTCACGATGGATATTTTCTATTATTTGATCGTAGTTATCATGTAGCTCGTCTATAAAAGCGGGAATTGTTTTTAATCCACATAATATAGAACCTCTTAACCTTCGCGCACCATGATTAAGTATCCATTTACCAGGTTGGTCAGGATGTGGGCGTATGGAGATAGGCGAAATAATTTTACCTTTAGCCTTTATGCTTGCGACCATCTCGTTCATTGTCTCGGCTGAGAACTCAGTACGTGGCTGTTCGGGGTCTTCAATTATGTCTCCAACAGGTACGTCCATCGGTTTTCCAATGGGTTGAGCGCTAACCGGACTTTCTTCTAATAAGGATAAATCAAGACCCATTATTTAATCTCCATCACTGAGGCAATTTTTTCAAAGACTGGCTTCATATGTGTCCACGCATCACGGGCGCTTGTTTTGCCCATTTTCCACACGGGTAATCCAACGGCTTGGGCTTCCGCAATCGCAGTCGTTTTCTTGATCGCGGCAAAACCAGTGGATAAAGGGATGAGTAATTTAGAAAAATGGGTGGTCAGGTCTTTAAAATTTTCACGTTGAAATGGTGTTGGTTCAACCATGTTGGGGAGAACGCCTATGAAATGTAATTTAGGGTTCAGCGTCGCTTGTATTTTTTTGATGCCTATATTTTCATGGTTCAACAGCATTCCTATTCCGTCGATGGCTTCTTGATTGAGCTGTAATGGGCATAACACAAAGTCACTGACGATTAGGGCAGAAAGCTGTCGAATATCAGGGTTAGGGTTGGTGTCGATAATACAAATATCAAACTGTTTAGTGACAGCCTTGATAAATCCATTCAGGTTATTTACAAACGTGTTGTGTTTGTCCGGTTGCTTTTCCATGCGTAACAATTCTTTATTGTCGGCAGCAATTAAAACAAATGGTTTTTTTTCAACCTTAGTGACGCTCGATGATAAAAGTTGGCTAGATGGGATAGTTGAAGTCTCAGCTCCCTTACCCATGATTATTGCTCTTGAGGTGTTATGTTGATGGTCTAAGTCGATAACCAATACCCGCTTATTCATTATCTGGGAAAAGAAATAAGCAAGCTGTACGGCAATTGCAGTCTTGCCTACACCGCCTTTTTGATTAGCCAATACAATTGTTTTCACCATTATCGCCCATTTAATAAAAGCTCAATATCTTTGGGGGTTGTGGCCAACCCATTTTCCTTTAGGTAAAGGACAATTTGGTCACTGGTGTAACCTTTGGAAGAAAGCAAATTTATTTGTTTCATAAAAGGGGTAATGTCCATGCCTTTTTGTTTTGGCATTTCACGGCTCATAAATGAATTAACCCTGTCTTGCTCCACTTTATCAATGAATCTTTTCCTGACCACATTGGCTTGTTGTGGTGATATGGCGTTTGCTTTTGCAACTTCACCCAAGGGCATACGATCAATGATGAGTGCTCTTGCGACACCTAAAGATTTTGGCGACCAGCGCAATAATGTTGATGCTACCCTATCAAAATCTTCCGGGGTAAGTTGGATTTTAAGTACATCCATTATAGAAACTAGTTAGTGGCAATATAACGGATTGTAACAGGTATAAAACGATATTAAAACAAAATATAAAACAATATCAGTGTGATCATCAATATTTATATTGTTAGCTCAATGAGCGAATAAACAGCTCCGGCTATAACTGATAAAACAATTGAAAATAAAACAAAGAACTGGATGTGTGCCATTAAGGTTACGGCATTAAAACCTAATCTTAATGTCTTAGTCATGATAAAAACTATAAGTCCATCGACTAAATCAAACATTTCCATATCCTCATTGTTTAGCAAATAATTGCCGTTGTTGGTCAACATCTTTATTTGCATTTGTTGATAAAGGCTTTGTTACGGTCATCTGCGGCCGATCCATCGATGCCTCTATACGATAGTAATATTTTTATGCCTGGTTCACATTTATGTTATCCACAACATCAAATCACGATTAAGAAAGAATAATATTTAAAGACTAAAAGAAGAAAAGAATAGGCAAAAAGCGTGGCAATAAATTTTTAAGGTCATCTGCGGGTTAAATGCCCTACTTACTGCGCCTTAATCTCCTACTTTTAAGCTAGTTATCAACAATTTTAAGGCCGGATTCTAATGCTTTGTTTTGATTATTGGTTACACGTAAGTTTGCTGCTTTTTGCTCTTTGACAAACTCGGTTGAAGGGTAAAGTGTATATTTTACGTCAACTACTTTTTTAGCTTTTAAAGGCCGCTCTTCATGTTTGTGACGCATTAAGACATTGCGTTTAACAAGCTCGTCGAGAGCATCGATCACCTTTGCCCTGTTATCCTTTTCCCTGGCTTGTTGCAGCAACCCGCTCCCCTTTAAATCAGAATACATGAAATGGTAATCGTTCATCATGTTAGCTTGCCTGTACCTGTGGATTAAACGCTTATAGATCAAACGCGACAGGGAACTACTGCAACTCATAAGCCGGTCATAATTAAACTGCCTGAAATCAAGGCGGTTAATGGCACGGGATATAAAAATTGGTAATCTGGCAACATGGTATGAGTCCGTATCTGCAAGATAATCATCACGGCCTACCGTAACCAAATCCTGTAAGATCGCCCCGCTCCAAACTTCTTTACCGTCCCTCAAAAAGATACGTTGCACTTATTCATAACCTCAATGGCATGCTTTATTTGTGGGCGGCTTCGGGAGCATTTTCTGGCAGCTAACTCACGGTAAAGCATGCTGAGCGTAAACCTTGCCCAGGTCTCAACATTGTTAGGGTCGTGTATGCCATAATTCTGGTCTGCCAGAATTTTCTTCAGGACTTCCTCAATCAGTTCTTCCGTCGCTCCTGGAAAATAGGCTTTGTAGCTGCCGTCTTCTTTAATCAAGGCGGGTTGTATAACAACCCTATAGGTATGGCCATCTTCAACATAATCCCATTCATAAGGGTCTGGATGGCCTTTTTCGGGGCGTAGTTTGTCAAGCGTTCTGACAGGAAAGTATTTGGGTATACGCTCCCATATCTCAACGGTATTAGAGACCTCACATTTGTCATTCGTGACAAATTCGCCGAATAAATCAAATTGCAGGCTCTTAATCGGGTGAGCCGGCGGCTGCTTAGGCGACAAAGCCTTTTTAGGGACGGTATTAGCCGCTTTCCGGCTTGGCTTCTTTAACAACCCAATGCCCTTGGTTTCATCGTCTGTTTCGGGTGTAATGATCCGTTTCATTTTTATCAAAACCTCTATCGGCACTATAATACCGCCATAGGCGGTGGGGTATAAAAACCTCGCTCACATCGTCCACTTAATCCTGGCACTACCAGTTACGGCCATTATTTAGTCTTTGCCAGTTCCCTAGACACCTTGGCTACTTGCTTTTTAAATTTAGCTATTAGATCACTTGGTGCTACTAACTCAACCCGCTCCCAACCTGCCGGTAAAGGCACTGAGGCGATGCTTCTGGCTAATTGCTGTCCCTCTAGGTATTTTTGAAAGGTGTTCCATACGCCATTAACCGAATCGGCTACGGCCTGGTGTGACCAGCCGTGCCGTTTAGCTATAGTCCTAAAGGTTTCACCATCCACCAGGTAAGAGCGTGTTGCAGCAATATGAACATCTGAAATATTAAGCAATGGCCGGATTGCTTCAAACTCAACCTCGGCCATTCGTTTTTTAATAGCCAACCACGACCCCACTAAGTAAAAAAATAAGGCAACCTATTTTTTTATTGGTCATGACCAATTTTTCCTGAATGGATAGCAAATAACCTCCAGTGTGCAGTTGCCGCATGATTTCCCCAAAAATACACCAAAAACAAGTTTAAAAACGAACCAAAACAAGATCAGTCATTATTTTAAAATAACACTCATCATATAATTTTAATCCACTGGTTCAGGATAATCATCATCGTAGTTATCATGGTCTGGTGGCGCATATCCTGTTGGTGCGCCTGAAACGCTATTAGGTTCTTTTTTGCCCAGCATCTGCAATTCGCTTGCAATTATGTCTGTACTATAACGGTCAATGCCGTTTTTGTCTGTCCATTTACGCGAACGTATTTTCCCCTCAACATAGATTTGGGAGCCCTTTTTTAGGTGTTCGCCCACAATCTCAGCCAATCCTTTAAAGAAAATAACCCGATGCCATTCAGTCTTTTCTTTTGTTGCCCCTGTAGCTTTGTCTTTCCATTTGTCGGTCGTCGCCAAACTGACAGTGGCGGTTGCTGTGCCGTCTGGCATGTAGCGTATTTCTGGGTCTGCGCCCAAGTTACCAATCAATAAAGTTTTGTTAAGTGATGCCATGTCAATGCTCCTAAAAAGCCAATAAAATAAATCCCGTGATCAACAGGGTAGGGGAATGTTAAGCAGCCAAAACACTGGGCTTATGCTGTGCCCAAAAAGCACTTTCATTAGCTAGCTCGCGATAAACAAGCGTAGCGGCATACGTTTGAAAGTTGACTAACCAAGTGTTGTGAATATCATCATAATTATCTGGCACATCAGGCAAGGCGTAATAGCGCCTAATAAATTCCCAAGCGGATTGTTTGATTTCTGGCGAAAATTCATTATCAACAAACACAAACTTAACTTGTGGGATATCGGTGCGGTAATTAGTGGAGATATAGCAATCTGTCATCCCATCAAAAGTGCCTTGTTGGAATTTGCTACAAAACGCTGTAATTTTATTAATACTGCCGGGGAGTTCATTTGCGACATAGACACGAACGGAATTCCGCCCGCATAATTACTGCTTTTAACGCGGCAATTTATTCCATTCTTTTTTAACTCTGTCTTGATAAGGTTTGCGACTTGAGCGGCTTCTGATTTCATGGTTAATACTCCAATAGGCCACGGATACCGCCGTGGACGGGTGTTTTGATTTCTTTCAAAACATGGTTCATTGTAGCATTGGTTTTATATATTTGTCAAGTCTTGTTACTTGAATTATGCCTATAAAACGCTAAATTATTCTATAATTTTAATGCCCATTCCCGCCCAAAACCTGATGCTCTTGCTTGAGCCGTTGTGGAAAGTTTGAAAACCAAAACGCGGTTTTCATTTAGCATAAGTCGGCGTAGCCGCACCTTGGATGGGTGGCTTAAGCACAAGGATTGGCCTGGTGTTAGTGATGCCCTCGAATCGCCGTGGAATTCGTTGGCGGTAGGCTTTTTTCCCTGTCAAGGAATGTTGTATAGCGTAGCGACCCTTGATAGGGGAAAAAACGGGAGCAGAATTTCCACGTTAGGCGATTGAGGGCATCACCCCATAAAACGATGTGCTGCCAACCAGACCGAAACGGTACAGAGTGGGTTGGCCGGAAATCGGTCATGGATCAGGGCTTACAGCGCGTTGAGCTGGCGTTTATGACGGCAGGAATAACAGGCCGGGCTTTACGCGATGTTGCCCTGGGCATGTCGGATTGCAGGGCAAACTACGTCCCGATAGGGCTGTCCATGTAATTGCAATGAAACCCGGCCTGTGAAACGCGGCCTGTGAAAGTTAAGGGACGCAAAATAAAGTTAGCTTGCCTAACCAGAAGACAAATCAACATAACCCAATTGCTTGCCATTGCAGGTAAATGTCAAGCCGATAGGCTTGGCATTTTCAGGCCAAACCCAGGCCTGCAATTGGTTCCAAGCAAAATCGGCAACCGCCTTAGATTCGGTCACTGTCTTGTCAGAAACCTTATTTTCAGGCCAACGCGCATATATTCGATAAGTAGACATAAAATCCTCAAAATTGTCCGTTAATGGTAGCACCACTAAAAAAGCAGTCAACCGAAGTGACAAGCCAAAAACGGTTCATTGGTTGAGGTCGGCTTACACACCGCGAACCCTTTTTCGGGGGCATAGAGAAAAGCCCCCACGGGTTCGCCGTGCATAAGCCTTGTTAAATATATGCGAACAAATCGAGTTGAGGGGAAACATCCTTAAACATAGCCTTACAAAAAAGCTCGGCGTACTGTTCAAAACCATTGGCGGAATCAACCGCTTCCGAATTCACAAAATGGGAGCGATAACCCGTCTCGCTAATGTGGAAACTAAGGAATTCAAAATGGTCGTGGGTAAAAGTTTCCCCGCCAAAACGCCGTGGGCAATAGCGATACTCGATAGGCTGGCCATTAACAACCACGGTATATCGTGTATAGCCGTCTTTATCTGTAATTGTTCCCATGACGCACCTCAGAGAAAGAACTAAAGAAAGGCGGGGCGTATGCCCCGCCAAAAAACCAAGATTAAGCGGCCAGTTTTGCCATTTCTTCGGACAGCACCCAAAGCGCACGATTAAGTTTGATATTGGCATCCATGCCATTAACCGCGCGGGTGGTCACTAACTTGTGTTCTTTGTTGCGTCCCCGTAATCCGCCCTTAGTCAAATTTTCCTGAGTGCGGTTAAACACCGTCCAAAGGTCGCCGCTCTTGTCGTCCATGCGCCGTGGGCGCAATATGGCGTCCTCGTTGATCGGTGCTTCTTCAATAGCATCGTAGCGAAGGGTAAGGGCAGCTTTAGCGAATGCATGCTGTTGTCCTTCATCAAGCGTTAAACTTTTCATTGCGTCCATGCTTTCATCAATGCGGGTAAAGTTTTCCAACACCTCAAAAGCGCCCTCAATGACGCGGTCTTTAACGTCGCCTGAATGCCTTACCCGAAAATCGGCTATTTCTTCCCCGCAAATCAAGCCGTTGGTGCAGACAAAGCGCAAAACTCCGGCAAAGAGTTGGTAACTGCTTGAACCGTTATGGCTATTCACTAGGATGATTTCATTGGCCGAATCAGCGTTGATTTGTGAAGCGTGGCGCATGCGCAGCATGTGCTTAGTGAACGGGGCATTGCCAGCGTCACGGGTGCGCGACTGGACGGCAAAGAAAGGTTGGAAACCTTGCTCACGCAAACCGGCAAGGATAAAAGAGGTGGGAATATAAGCGTATTTATCAGAACGGCTGGAATGCTGTTCAGAGGCAAACACGGAAGGGGCTACAAAATTTATCTGCTCGTCAGATAAAGGGTTACTGGAACGGATGACGTTGGCATTACTGCCAAAACGAGTGGCTAAGTGTGACATGGTTAATACTCCAATAGGCCACGGATACCGCCGTGGACGGGTGTTTTGATTTCTTTCAAAACATGGTTCATTGTAGCATCGGTTTTAAGTATTTGTCAAGCCTTTTTACTTGAATTATGGCTATAAAACGCTAAAATATTCTAAACTTTTAAGGCCCATTCCAGCCCAAAACCTGATGCTCTTGCTTGAGCCGTTGTGGAAAGTTTGAAAACCAAAACGCGGTTTTCATTTAACTCCAGTCGGCTTAGCCGCACCTTGGATGGGTGGCTTAAGCACAAGGATTGGCCTGGTGTTAGTGATGCCCTCGAATCGCCGTGGAATTCGTTGGCGGCAGGCTTTTTTCCCTGTCAAGGAATGTTGTATAGCGAAAGCGACCCTTGATAGGGGAAAAAACGTGAGCAGAATTTCCACGTTAGGCGGTTGAGGGCACCGTCACCTAAAACGATGTGCTGCCAACCAGACCGGAACGGTACAGAGTGGGTTGGCCGGAAATCGGTCATGGTTCAGGGCTTACAGCGCGTTGGCCTGGCGTTTATGACGGCAGGAATAACAGGTTGGGCTTTACGCGCTGTTGCCCTGGGCATGTCGGATTGCAGGTCAAACTACGTCCCGATAGGGCTGTTTTGGATTATGATTGGCAACATTCGATTAACCCCAAATAGAAACCACAATAGATAATCTGAAAAACCAATCCAATCATTTATAATTACCATAAAATGAATTGAAGCACCCACACATAACAAAATCGAACTGATAAGGAAGAGGCCAAAAATGAAATTACCCGCTTGCACGAGCAATAACAGCTTATTGGAAGGGGACATAGAGACGGCAAGCCAACGAGAAACCATAACCCATTTGGAAGTGTTAGAAACAGAAAACGGGCTATGTGTAGCCATAGAAATTAAGTTGGAACCGGGAAAAATATGGTACATAACAACCCGCAGAAACCGGGAAGAACCAAAATATTACGCTGACCTGACACGGTTGAGCAAACACCTAAACACATTAGCGCCGGGGGTTGATTTTGTATTGCGAAGAAACCCCAAAATACCAAAATCTTAAAAATATCTTAAGCCAAAATAGCTATTGAAATAACCAAGATATAGTGCTATGGTATCTGCAAATCTAGCAGACCAAGCACTTTATGCTCGAATTCATCGCTCTAGCCCAACAATGCGCGCCGACGGTAGCCCCGCAAACAATGGCAGCTATTGTCAATGTCGAATCAAGTTACAACCCCTACGCCATAGGCGTAGTTAAGGGACGGCTACAGCGCCAACCCAAGAACATACAAGAGGCGGTCGCCACCGCTAAAGCCTTGGCAGCGGCGGGATGGAATTTTTCAATTGGGATTGCCCAAGTCAATCGGTATAACTTGCCCAAGTACAACCTGACCTACGAGCAAGGGTTTGAGCCTTGTAGCAATTTATGGGCAGGTTCAAAGATATTGGAAGGCTGCTTTATACGTGCAGACAACAATCAAAGGACACAACAGGAAGCCCTCAAAGCCGCCATATCCTGTTATTACTCCAATAATTTTACGCGGGGATTTAAGCCGGACGTTAGGGGCAAACCCAGTTATGTCGAAAAAGTGGTCGCCAGCGCGGAAGAGCCAATCAGGGTAATCCCGGTCGTACCCGCGATTCAAACGACAAAAACCAAGCCTCAACTCAAGCCGGAGCCACCGACAACTGAACCGCCAATCCAGTTAAAAAAACTACCCTCAACCGAAGGAAGCCAAGATGAACTGCAACAAGAAAACACCAAACAAGATGATGTTGTCGTTTTTTAAACAGACAACGGGAAGCCTAATGCAAGGTAAAACCTTTGCCGCGATAACACTATTCCTAAACGCCTTAACGGTGGGCTACCCCGTTTATGCGGCGGGGGGCTTGAAAGGGTCACGTCAACAGTTAACAACGTACAAACCTTTCTGCAAGGCTTGGCCTTAGCTGTCGTTACGATCGCTTTTATGTGGGCGGGATATAAATGGCTTTTTAAACATGCCACGATAGATAGTCTGATGCCCGTCATTGGCGGGGGAATATTAATAGGGGGCGGTCGAATTCGCCTCATTTCTCGTTGGCTGACAGTCATGCCGCTGATGCGTGAGTTCCAAGACCCCATCTTCAAAGGGTGCACACGGCCAGCAATGATATTGGGCGTACCCATAATCCCGTTCACCATTGTCTTTATGGTGGTCATGTTAATTAGCTTCTGGACGACGATACTCTTGGCAGTGCTGCTTATCCCGATCATCATAGTGATGCGTGAAATAACGAAAACCGATGACCAACAGTTTAGGCTCCTATGGATAAAAATCTTGTGTAGATACAATCTATGGAACTTAAACCGCAATAAAGGTTTCTGGAAAGCCACCGCTTACAGCCCGATAGGATTCCAAAAGAGAAGGTGAGTACATATGGGTGCAACCGCAAAATACCACAACCAGATCAATAAAGAGCGCAGCATAGCGCCTTTTGTGCCTTATAGCAGCCAAATCAGTGACAATACCATTGTCACTGATGATGGGGACTATTTAAGGATATGGCGGGTAGGTGGTACGAGCTTTGAAACAATTGACATTGAGGACATAGCACTACGCAAAGAACAGCTAAACACCTTGTATCGTGCGATTGGTTCAAACAAGGTTGCAATATGGACGCATACCATAAGAAGACGGATAACGGACAAATTGAACGCAACTTACGACAACAAATTTGCCAGGGACTTCAACGAAAAATATTACGAATCCTTTAGCGGCTACCGCATGATGGCAAATGAACTCTATTTGACCGTCATATACCGCCCACAGCCGACACGCACCGAAAAACTATTCACCAAAGCCAGCCGCCGTTCACTGGAAGAAATCTTGAACGACCAAAAAGCCGCCATAAAAAAACTCGATGAAATAGCGTATCAAGTTGAATCCAGCATGGCACGCTATTATCAAGTAGAACAATTGAGCACATACCAGGATGAGCAGGGGGTTAAATACTCTCAGGCATTAGAGTTAATTAATTACCTTATCTCGGGTGAATGGCAACGGGTAAGAGTACCGAAAGCGCCGCTCAATGAATACCTAGGCTCTGCGTGGATATTTGTTGGCACGGAAACCATAGAAATCAGGTCGCCAACCAAAACCCGTTACGCACAATGTATTGACTTCAAAGACTATAACGCACACACAGAAGTAGCGGCGCTGGTAACAACGGCGACGGATGCCGCTTTTTATGCACAATTGCCCTGCAATTGGCGATATCGTCCAAGAATTGCGGGATTAACCAGCCGGAACTTTGCAGGGTTGGCTTGCTTCCATAATTTCACCGCAGGTAAACGGGACGGCAACCCTTGGGGTCAAGCGGTCACGTTGGTTAAAACAACATCAGGCCAGCCGTTATATATAAATTTCCATCACTCAAAAGGGGACGAGGATAATTACGACAAAAAAGTGCTTGGTAACACCCGCATAATAGGCCAATCGGGTTCGGGCAAGACTGTCCTCATGAACATGCTCTTTTTGCAGGCGCAGAAGTTCAAGATAAATGCCCCGCTCGGCTTCACGTCAATCTTTTTTGATAAAGACGAAGGGGCTAAATTGTGTATCAAGGCAATGGGCGGGAAATACTTATCGGTAAAGAATGGACAACCTACAGGGTTTAACCCATTCCAAATGGAAAGCACAGAAGAAAATATCCAATTTCTTGACAGGTTGTTGCGGGTACTTGTTGCACACGGCGGTAAAGCTATCAGCACAACGGACGAACTGCAAATAAGCCATGCTGTGCGTACCGTAATGAAAATGGACAAAGAAGATCGCCGCTTATCCATCGTATTGCAAAACATACCTGTTGGCATCACTAAAGAAGACAAAGAAAACAGTGTGCATAAACGCCTGTCCAAGTGGTGTTACGATGATGGAAGCGGGGTGAAAGGGGCGTATGCGTGGGTATTAGATTGCCCTAAAGACGAAATAGATTTTACGGTATACGATAATTACGGCATTGATGGAACAGATTTTCTGGACAATGCCGATGTTAGAACCCCTGTGTCCATGTATCTTTTGCATCGCATGGAATCCATCATAGATGGCCGTCGTTTTATTTATTGGATGGATGAGGCTTGGAAATGGGTCGATGACGAAGCCTTTGCAGAATTCGCAGGGAACAAGCAAGTGACGATTCGCAAGCAGAACGGGCTTGGTGTGTTTGCAACGCAAATGCCTAGCAGCCTGTTGAACTCAAAAATAGCGAAATCCTTGGTTCAACAAGTAGCAACAGAAATATATCTGCCCAACCCTAAAGCTGATTATAAAGAATATGTTGAAGAATTTAAGACCTCAGTGGCGGAATATGACCTCATAAGGTCTTTGCATGAAGACAGCCACATGTTTCTTATAAAGCAAGGCCACCAATCAATGATAGGACATTTAGACTTAAATGGCTTTGATGACGAACTGGCGATTATGTCGGGAAGTTCTGACAATAATGAGTTGTTGGATGAAATCATCAAGGAAGTAGGAGACAATCCTGATGAGTGGATACCTGTTTTTCAAGAACGCCGCAAGGAGCGCGTACTGGCATCGAAACTAAAAAAGACGAGGTAATTATGAAAAAAATACTCATGAGCATCATGTTACTAACAGCAAGTAAAGTTAGCCTCTCTACAGGTATACCCGTAGTGGACGCTGCATCTATTGCGAAGCAAGTAGCGAATCAGGTGCAGGTAATGCAGCAATGGAAACAGCAATTTGACCAAATGACTTCGCAGATAAACCAACTGCAACAGACATACAACTCATTAACTGGCATACGAAATATGGGTCAAATAGCAAACAATCCAGCGTTGAGGAATTATCTACCTCAAGACTGGCAACAAGTTTATGATGCGGTTTCGAGGGGTGGTTATCAGGGGTTAACTGGCTCGGCTCAAAGTATCTTTACCAATAATCAAGTGTACGATCTTTGCGCCCACATACCCACTCAAACGGCGAAGACATTATGTGAAGCAATGTCAGTTAAAAGCGCCCAAGACAAGGCGTATGCGTCCACCGCATACAACGCAGCCCAATCCCGTCTTGGTCAAATAGACCAACTCATGGGACAGATCAATAACACACAAGACCCTAAAGCCATTGCAGAGCTACAGGCACGAATAGCAACTGAGCAAGCGAATATTGCCAACGAAAGCACCAAGCTCCAACTCTACGACATGATGGCGAAGGCGGAAGACAGGCTGCAAGAACAGAAACAACGCGAGCTTAATGCCCAAGTATGGGGCAGAACAGCCACAGTTAACATAAAACCATTAACCTTTAATTAAGATTTAAGAGAAGAGGAATAACTTACGATATTCAACGGAGAACAGACATGAAAAAAATATTGTCTTTGTTACTAATAAATATGGTGGCGGCAAACATAGCCCATAGTGAAGCCAAGGGCGTTACTAAATCGGTATCCTGGTATCAAGCACATAAAGCTGAACGTTTGAGCGTTGTTGCCGAATGTAACGACAATCCCGGCGAACTGGCCTCAGCACCAAACTGTGTGAATGCGCTTAGGGCAAACGGGGCAAAGTCTTGGACTGAAAATGCAGACGCAAAAAAACAAGCTGGCTATAAGAAAAAGCATTTAGTAGTACCTACTAATTTCCCTGTTTACAGCAAGTAAAAAGCGAATGGCTACCCCCACAACTGCTGCACCAATGGTTTTTCAGTTCATTGGTGATACAGTAAGCAATGCCACCGCAGCCTTCGTTGCACCGCCGCAGGAAATCTCATTATAGCCTTAGCGGTAATAGCCACTGCTGGATTATCGCTGTACTTCACGTTAACCGGGTATGCCATCATGACCGGGGCGGTTGAATCCCCATTTTGGACATTCGTAAAACAAAGCGTCAAAAGCCTTTTCATAGTAGCTTTTGCGCTTTCAGCCACGTCCTATACAGATGATGTGGTAGGGTCTTTTGAGGGACTAGAAACAGGACTTTCGGCTGCTCTCAACACATCAACCGCAACCACACCAAAAACGACATACGAAGCCCTAGATCAGTCATTGGGAAAAGGACTTGATCTTATTAAAATATGTACTGAAAATGCTGATGCCGCTGGATTTAACATAGGAACGGCGATAGGTTGGCTGATTGCCGCTGCCGTAATAGCCTTTGGGACCACACTAGTTACCGTTATTGGTGGTGCAGTTCTAATTGTTTCAAAATTTGCTCTGGCTGTTATGTTCGCAGTAGGGCCTCTGTTTATTATGCTTTTATTATTCCCTATCACTGCCCGATTATTTGATAGCTGGTTTTCACAAGTATTGAACTTTACCCTAACGATTGTCATTCTTGCAGTAGTAATGGCTATGGCTACGACAGCTTACGACGCATTTATAGCCTCTGTAGACCTAAATAGTAATAGTGGTGAAAGCCCCATGTGGGCGGCAGTAGAAATAGGCGCACTAACTGGCGTGTTAGTATGGATTATCCTTCAAATAAGCCACATGGCAACCGGCCTAGCAGGGGGGATGTCAATGGCCGCAATGGGCATTAGGCATTTAATGAGTCCTGTAACTGGTGGATTAAGTGCCGCGAGAACTGCGGGTAATATTATAAATCCTGTCAGTACGCGCCGTGATCTGGAATCCGGAATGATGGCATCAGGAACACGGTTTGATCATATGATTGCAGGAAACACAGTTATTAATCCAGCATATCGTCAACACGTCATGCAAAACATCGGTAAGAATTGGGGCTGGCAAAAAGGAGGCTCTGTCAAAAACTAAAAATAATAAGAATTATATTATGCAAATAGAGAGGTGGATAAATTAGCAAAAAGAAATAGTGGCAAAATAAACCATGATACTATATTATGGTTTTCATAATAGTTATCATGGACTTTTGTATGAACATATATAACACCATAATAATCATATCGGCTATATGCTTCTCTGGCTGTGCGCTCCACCAATTACCATCCGCCGAAGGCAAGCCACGAATACCCATAAACAACGCAATATCAGACGAACAGGCCACTATAGAAAAAAAGGAAGCTGGTAATGCAAACGTCAAATAACGGGAAAAATTATCATGAATCTGAATTAAATAAAGACGCAATGGATTGGGAAGCGTCTCGCGAATTTGAGCGGCAAAGATCAGAAAGAAAAGCATGGTTTGTTGCCTTTTGTTCTTGCGCGGTATCTATTCTCTTAGCGGCAAGCATCATATTCATGATGCCACTCAAAACAACAGAGCCATACGTTGTACATGTAAACGACAGGACAGGCGAAACATCCATAATTTCAGTTATGGATGTAAAAAAAGTCGAACTAGGCGAAATGGTGGATAAGAGTTGGCTTAACAAATACGTCATAGCCCATGAATCTTATGATTGGCATACCTTACAAAAAGACTACGACGATGTGATGTTAATGTCGTCCCCGCAAATTGGCAAAGACTACGATGCGCTATTTTCAGGCGAAGATGCCTTAGACAAAAAGTATGGTGACAAGATAAGAATAACCGTAGATGTTGGAAGTATCACTATACATGGCAATGGTATTGGAACGGTAAGGTACTCAAAAACCATGAAACGCCCGGAAGAAAAGGAAGAGGGCACAGTCACCCATTGGGTAGCCACAATCGCCTATGAATACTTAATTGATGAAAAGAAATTAGAAAATGAAAGAATTAAGAATCCGGTAGGGTTCACGGTTACAAGCCTTCGGAATGACCCTGAAATGGTCGGGAGCAAGCCATGAAACGACACATCATTCTGAGCTTGCTAATGATGTTGAGTGTTAGGGTGTATGCGCTGGAAATCCCGCACGGTTCTAGTTATGACAAAAGAATACAATACGTCAATTACAACTCAAGTGATGTTGTTGTGATCAACTCGCTACCAGGGAGAGGAACGAGAATTGTGTTTTCACCAGATGAAAACATCCTGGATATTGCATCGGGTTTTACGCGCGGATGGGAACTGAAATACCGCCGGAATATTTTGTTTCTTAAACCAAAATCAATACCGGGAGAAAACGAACAGCCACCGATGTTACCAAAACCCGGAACCTGGAACACAAACCTTATGGTGACGACAAATTTACGCCTGTATGACTTTGATTTACGCCTAGCGTCGGAAAGCAATAGCCTTAACAGGAAAGGGCGTAACGCCATTTCCTACCGAGTTGAATTCAGATACCCAAAAGAGCAAGCAGAGAAAGATGCCAAAATCTTAGCCAAACAAACTGCTTTAAAGAAACTAGAGAATGACAATGAGCCGCGAAACACAAACTACACGATGCAGATCGGAGAGGAATCGCAAGCAATCGCACCAACCGCCGCATATGACGATGGCCGATTCACCTATTTAACATTTCCAAACAACCGTGAATTCCCGTCCATATTTCATGTGGCTGATGACAAAGAGGAAAGCATTGTCAATTATCACATAGACCCGAAAAATCCTGATGTCATGGTTGTCCATCGCGTAGCCCGTGAGTTCGCCTTACGCCTAGGGAATGCGGTGGGAGGAATATACAACGAAAGCTACGACCCTGATGGTATTCCAGCCAAAGAAGGAACGACCGTCCCAGGGGTAAAACGTGTCATCAAAGGAGAGGAAATATCCAATGAATAATGCGCTCGAACCGGACACCAGGATAGACACGGTTATTGGTGAACGGGGGATACCCAATGTAAACGACCGTCCTTCAACATCAGCCGCAAAACGTGCATTATTCATTGTTACATCGTTGCTGTTTTGTGGGTTTGCGGCGGGCTTGGGTTACTGGCGGTATCATTTGGCACAGGAAAGAAAACAAGCCGCACAAGAACAAAGGCTAGATGCTGTGAGCACAGTCCCTAGCCGCACCTTCCAAGAAATCACGCCAAAACCAGAAACAGCACCCGTTGTCTCTGCATTCCAGGTGCAACCGCCTATACCTATGCCGCAACAATCCTCACAACCAACCTTGCCAGGGAATGAAAATAAACCTGTCCAGCCACAAATACTCGATAAATCAGGCTCAGACCTCATGGTGACAGCGACCGGAAGCCCTGAGAATACACTGCCGCCCGTTTTACCTAACAACGAACAAGAAAAAGGGGACAAAGACGGTTTGTCGGGGTTGCTTACGCCAACCAAGACAGAAAAACGCCAAGCATCAATGATAGGCAACAGGAATTTTTTGTTGGCTAAAGGGGCAATCATTGAGTGTGCTTTACAGACAAAGTTGATAACAACTGTATCAGGAATGACCTCATGTATCATCACGCGGAATATATACAGCGACAATGGGAAAATTCTTTTGGTTGAACGTGGCTCAACTATAACGGGAGAGTATCAAGCACGCCTGCTACAGCAAGGGATGGCACGTATCTTTGTACTGTGGGATCGTATAAAGACGTGGAACGGTGTTGTTATCGCTTTGGACTCCCCAGGCACAGACCCATTAGGCGGTGCTGGCTTACCGGGATATATAGATACGCATTTTTGGGAAAGGTTCGGAAGCGCGTTGATGCTAAGCCTTATAACCTCGGCGGAACAAGGTCTGATCTCAAGCCTTAACAACGGTAGTAATGGAAACAATCAATATAACATCGGGGGCGGCGGTTATGGCGGTTCAGGCATACAAAACCTGCCAGCCGAAGCCTTGAAGTATTCAATCAATATCCCGCCAACGCTTTACAAGAACCAAGGTGAGCAAGCCGCCGTTTATGTTGCGCGGGATTTAGATTTTTCGAGTGTGTACGATGTCGCAGCCGAATGAATATATAGCCGGTAAAATAAACCGTGACACGTCGGTTCAATTTCACTTGGGCTTCGCCAAAGAGTGGCTGTGCGATCCAGAAATAACCGAAATATGCGTAAACAGGCCGCTAGAGGCATGGTGCGAGCGCAACAATGTATGGGAGCGTCACGAAGTACCGTCAATAACCTACGAACACCTCTTTTCTCTCGCCCAAGCTATCGCCAAATTCGCATATGACAACGTGGCTGATATTAAACCCGTCATGTCGGCAATCTTGCCACAGGGTGAGCGGGTACAGGTAGTTATTCCGCCCGCGTGTGAGCATGGAACGATCTCTATTACCATCCGAAAACCCTCATTTCAGGTAAGGACTTTAGAAGATTATGAAAAGCAGGGTTTTTTTAATCACATCCGGCCAGTTAAAAATAGCCCGACCCCTGATGAAATAGCATCACTAAACCCTACGGAAAAAGAATTAAATACCCTTATTGAGAGCGGGAAATATTTGGAATTCATCCGCCGTGCGGTTCAGCTTGAAAAAGTGATTGTCGTCGCTGGTGAAACTGGTTCAGGCAAAACCACCTTCATGAAGGCGCTTATGCAAGAGATTCCAAGGACTCAACGCATAATAACGATCGAGGACGTGCCGGAATTGTTCTTGCCACAACACCCTAACCACATCCATTTATTTTATCCAAGCGAGGCAAAAGAGGAAGAAAACGCCATCGTGACAGCGGCGACATTATTAAAAAGCTGCTTAAGGATGAAGCCAACCCGAATATTACTGGCAGAACTTCGTGGCGGTGAAGCCTACGACTTCATTAATGTTGCGGCTTCGGGGCATGGTGGCAGCATAACCAGCATACATGCAGGAAGCACCCAAATAGCATTTGAACGTATGGTGCTGATGGTATTACAAAACCGACAAGGCAGGACCTTACCCTACGATGTAATTAAAAGATTGTTGCATATGGTGGTAGACGTGGTCATTCACGTAACCAACGATGTTGATGGTGGCCTTGGCAGGCACGCCACAGAAATAGGGTATGACCCCATGCAAAAACGTAAGTCCTCAATAGGGTAGCCATTCCAATGGAAAAACCAAAATGGCTTAAGGGGTTGTTTGTTGTTATTGTTTTTATGGCAATAACCGTGGCTGCACTTTGGTTGTCTGGTGCAATGTTCTATATCCTTAATAAAGCCAACCCATTAGGGAAAACCAACCTTTGGACATGGCTTGAATACTGGCAATCATACCAATACGAACCCGCTATAGCGAAAAAGCTCAAAACATCCATCTTCATAGCGTTTACTGCTTGTTACGGCGTGTTTATAGCCGCTACGGTCGCGGCATTGCGGGACACCCCTTTCTTACATGGCAATGCCAGGTTTGCAACCGAGGGCGAGATAGAAAAGGCGGGCTTGTTCGCCAAGGAAGGCATTATCGTCGGAAAATTTAAAAATCGTTTCATGTTGTTTGACGGGCTGCAATTCGCTTTATTGGCAGCGCCTACACGATCAGGCAAAGGCGTGGGTATCGTCATCCCTAACTTGTTGAGCTATCCAGAATCGGTTGTGGTGATTGATGTAAAGCAAGAAAATTTTATGATTACATCAAAATACCGTGCCCAGCACGGACAAGAATGTTACCTCCACAACCCATTCGCCACCGATGGCCAAACGCATAGGTACAACCCGTTATCCTATGTGAGTGACATTCCGCGCATACGTATATTGGACATTATCGGTATCGCCCATATTTTCTATCCCGGATACGGTAAAGATAAGTTCTTCGACGAGTCTGCGCGAAACTTGTTTTTGGGGCTTGCCCTATACCTTTTTGAAACGCCTGACATGCCCAGGACAATAGGTGAATTGCTAAGGCAAGGGTCGGGCAAGGGGCAACCTGTAAAAGAATATCTTCAAACCCTAATTAAGGAACGAAACTACAAGGAAGTTGAAACGACAACCAAGGGCGAAGTCAAAAAAACAGGTCCGATATCTAACAGAAATTTAACCAAGCCAGAGGAAAAGAAAATCGAGCTTGTCCCCATCGTTGAATGGGACGGTAAAGGCCATCCCCCGCTTTCGAATGAGTGTGTGGATGCACTCAATCGGTTTTTGTCCACGTCGGACAATACACTCAGTAGCATCCTTGCGTCTTTTAACGCTCCGTTGACGATATGGGCTAGCCCTATCGTCGATGCCGCAACAAGCGGCAATGATTTTGATTTAAGGGACATAAGAAAAAGAAGGATGACGATCTACCTTGGCATCCCCCCCAACAAACTCGCGGAAGCGGAGATACTGACCAATCTTTTCTTCACCCAACTCATATCCCTCAACACGGACAAATTGATCCATTCGACACCAGAAATTAAATATCCTTGCCTATTGCTCATGGATGAATTCACTGCACCGGGAAGGATTGAAATTATTGATAAGGCGAATGCTTTCTTGGCAGGTTATGGCCTACGGTTGCTGACCATTGTCCAATCACCCAGCCAAATCAAGACAGAACCGCGCCGGGGCTATGGTAAGGAAGGTGGGGAAACGCTTATGACAAACCATGCGCTCAAAATATTGTTCACGCCTGATGACCAAAAAACAGCGAACGAATACTCCGAAATGCTTGGCACATACACATTCAAGGCGCAATCCATCAACATACATGAGCGCAGCAAAGGCTCGGAATCAGACCAGCGCAGGAGCCTGATGCTGCCCCAAGAACTTCATGAAATGAGCCTGGCCAAACAGATAATCAGGATCGGCAACACCAAACCGATACTCTGCGAAAAAATATTCTATTACGCCGACCATGTGTTCTTAGACCGCTTGAAAAGCGTATCGCCATCACTCGCACAACTTGACGACTCTAAACTTAAGCAACGGCTTCGCAAATTAGGGGTCAACATGAAGGCAAAACCATCACAAAAAACGTTCGAGTCAATTTGGGGGGCTGGTGAACTGGCCATTGCCATTCCGCCGCTAGACTATGGCCTGCATGAGGCCATCGTACAGGCACGCAATAGGCCGCTGGTGTTGGCTGACGTGGAGCAAGGCATAGACCTCAGCAAACTGGCCATTAACACCTCAGCCATATCATTGCCAGACACTGACAACCTGAGCGAAGAGCAAATCGAGGACTTTGTGGACAGTTTCTTTGATACGCTAGATATGGCCGATGACAGTCAACAAGCAGAACCTGATGATAACCTCGTTGACGATATTGAAGATGAAAATTTAGATGATGAATTATCAAATGTAATCGAAATAGACGATGGCGACAACAAGGACAACGGTCCTCAACTGAATGACAAGACCATCGAATTAACGGCATAACTATCGAGACACTGGGGCTGTATGATGAATGAAGAAAATCACACGCAAAGTGAGGACACTTACCTCCTTATTGTTGGGAAAAAGCGGACAGAGTTTACGAGCGCAAAAGAAGCTGGGGCGGCTTTTTATAAGGCTGACCGGACAAAACGACCAGCCGTTATTCATACCATAAAACAGGGGGACAGCGAAAAAGGGCGCTTTATGGCTAATACAGGTATCCACGGGACTTATGAAAACGGCGGGACAAAATACGTTAAAGAGCTACCGTATTCCCACGACCAAGACAAAGACTTTCGTGATGGCTATTATGAAGCCCTGAAAAAAACGGTGGCAAAGCAACAAAAAAATATCGAATTGGCCAAAGCAGGGAAGCTCGGCAAAGCCGCATCGGTAAACATGGATCATTTCAAAGATGACCAATTGCAAGGCGTAAGCGGCAGACAAGAAATAGACCCGGCAGGGGCGTTTATACGCGCTAAAAAACAAAGGGAACTCGACAGGAATTGGCTTGAAAACCATTCCGCCCCATTTCAAGTGAATCCATAAAAAGCGATAACGTGCAATCCGAAGCCACCCAGTCGGTACAGGAAAAAAATAATATCCGTCCAGAAAATGGCAGTCATATCGCAGACCCAAAAACACCAGGCGACGATGAACGGCAACGGGAGCTTATTGCACAAGTGCAAAAGCAATTTCATGTGAATGGGGCAACATACCACTTTAAGGACAGACCGGACAAAATAGCGTTTATCGACCACGGGAAGCGGATCGCCACCTCTTTCAATGACGAACGTATTGCAACGTCCTTGGTGATGCTGGCAGAAGCCAAAGGGTGGAAGTCGATAAAGGTTAAGGGGCATCCTGATTTCCGCCGTGAAGTGTGGCTTGCAGCCAGTATGCAGGGGCTGGAAGTACGCGGCTATAAGCCCAGTGAGCAAGACCTGTTTAACCTGGACCAGTATCAGCAACGCGCTATGCAAAACAGCGTTGAAAAAGGTGATCCCTCACGGACGCAAGAACAGACACAGCAACCCGAACAGCAACACACTAAACCTGAAGCCACCGTCAAGGCACCAAATAAGGTGACCAATGGCCGCTTGCTTGAGCATGGCGAAGCCAAATACAGGCATGACCCAAACGAAAAGCAAAGCTACTACGTAAAACTCGAAACTGATACTGGCGAAAAAACAATATGGGGTATTGACCTTAAGCGGTCATTAGTACAAAGCATGGTGCAGGTAGGCGATAACATTTCTGTCCAATACATGGGCAGCAAACCCGTAGAAGTGGAATCAATCAAACGTGACGGGGCGGGCAAGGCCATAGGGAAAGAGGTAATTCATACTAACCGCATCACCTGGGACATCCAGCGGACTGACAAAGAAAAGGTCGTGAAAGCGGTAGCGGCGGCAGTCATTAAGACCAAGACGAAAAACCCTGCACAAGCCGCAGCCCTGCAAGCCGCCATTGATAAGCGCCTAAGCGAACGCACAAAAGCCGGAAAAGTGCCCAATGTGTCAATCTACGACAACAAGGCGGCAAGCAGGGCAACGGCACACGGGCGTACCCCCAAATCCCGTGTGCAAGAGAGGGCGCAAGAGCAATCCAGATAGCACAACCATACCCGAAAAATGAGCCTAAATAATTACCTGAATGGATAACCATACGATGAAGCACAAAAACGCCAATACCGTAATATCTGGGGAAACATTTCCCCCAGTAACCGTTAGCATAGATTCCATAAAGGCATTAAAACCAACAGGACGCGTGGTCGTGGTGGAAGATTGCCCTGAAATAACGCCGAAGTTACCTCCTAACAATACCATTCGCGCAGGGAGCCAAAAATGAACAAAGCCGCCTTATCAATAGTGCTGACATTATTGTCAGCATGTACAACCGCGCCCAAACCCCCTGTAGTCGATGGTTCGGATAGGCAACCCATTAACACGGGGCAAGCAATCAAACGGAACGAAAGCCGAATAAAGACAGCCCCCAGACAAGTAAGAAGATACGCGCAAACCGCCTATCCACCAGAAACAGTTAAGGATAGCGGCGCACCGATTCAACCTAATGCCCCGCAGACCGTTAGGGTACAGTTCCCATTTAAAGCAACCAGGTTCAAGCCAAGCCCGAGTCAGGCAGAAGAAATCCACGAACTCATGCTAAAAAGCAGCCAAGTTATCGTTAGGGGACGGACAGACGGGAAAAGGTACACGGCATCTGATGAAAACATTGCGCTTAACCGGGCATTGTCTGCAAAGCGATACTTGGTAAGAAACGGCGCATCCCCATTAATGATATTCATTAATTACTATTCCGGTGGGGACTATATTGCAGACAACAATAGTCCAGAAGGACGACACCAAAACCGCCGTGTTGAATTAGAATTTCTGGACTATGCCATCCCAAGGCAATCTACTTTACCTTGACAAAATATTTGCTACATGGCTAGAATGCAGCCAGTTCACTGGCTGCATTAACAACGACTATTGCAGTCAACCGCAGCGTAAAGGCTCGGCCTTGAGAGTAAGGTTAAAGGCCATCAAAGCGGGCGCTAATAGTCGTGACCACTTTCTCAAATATTTCCTTTTTCTTTTTTTCGGTAGTGGATTCCTGGTTCTCCTGTCCTAGGTAGAGATCGGCCTGCATCAACATTTTTTGCTCGCCCGCCTTGATCATTACGATCCGCCCCAGTTCCCCATATTTCCTGTGCTCGAAAACATAACAATGCCCCCTATGGTCATAGCCCCTTGATGCGGTGACACCAGGGGGCAAATCGTCAGGGCGCAACGGCTTTAATCCAGGTCGTATTGTCTGTCCTTCTGCAATCCATTGTAATTCTGCCTGAAGGGATTTTGCTTCTCCCAGTTGCTCAAGCCCTTTTTTTACCTTCTCGGGGTTTGTTGTGTGCTTGAACGGGGGCGGCTTCCGTTGTTTTCCTTTCTCCGGCACAATGGATCCCCTGTCCATAACCTCTGTCAGGAGGTCGGCTATATTTTTGGCATCCTGGAACAACCGCGCCTTTTCATCAAGCGCAAAGTGCAGCCCGAGCCCCTTGCTCAGCATGACCTCAAATTCCCCTGTGGCTAGGATATATCCGTCCATAATGGTGTTGCCCACGCTTAGGTGCCTGTATCGCAAAAGCGTTTCGCAACAAGCGTGTACGAGCGGTTTGATTTTGTCATCGATGTCTTGGTCTATATCGGCGGCAATGGCCTCATTCAAAACAAAATCGATGCCATTACCTCCGCGTAATTCAAAGCGGAATAAAAAAATGGAGGCGTCATTCCCGGCTATGTTTTTCAAATTCACCCCGTCTTTGAGGGAAAATACGGATTATCGTAGAGTTGCATGTAAAGTGAACTTAAAACAGCAATGAACGCGAGCCGCTAGATATGGATGCCACAACTAGTGGGACGTACCACCCAACCCGGTCTGTCACCCGTTAATGCTATCTTTCAGAGACTTACCTGGCTTAAAGAAAGGGACTTTAGCCGCCGCAATCGTTATTTCCTTGCCAGTTTGTGGGTTACGGCCTGTCCGTTCTGACCTGTCCTTGACCCCAAACGTGCCAAAACCAACTAAGGTGACCGAGTCTCCGGCAATTAATGTGTTTTCGATGGCTTTTTGTAGGGCATCAAGGGCACGTCCGGCATCTGTCTTGGTTAAATCAGCGTGTCCAGCGATGGCGTTGATGAGCTCGGATTTGTGCATTAGCGATTCCTTAGGCTAGGGTTATAAGTTTTAAACCCTAAGTTATAGCCTATATCGGGGCATAAAAAAACAGGTTACAGAAAAAACCAAGGGGCAAAATGCCACCCCTTGACAAGCGGCCCGGCATTGCCCTATAGTCCGAGTACAGCCGTGCACCTGGCTGTGTTTTCATATTCAAGTTATTGCCTTAAATTGGCAAACCAACGGTATCCTCAGCCGTGTGCTGCCAAGCCTTGCAAAAAGCCCTTTGCACCCCTACCCGCAAAGGGCTTTCCCCTATCGCCCTGTCAACTCCCCTGGTCAGCCGTTGACGCTACCCTAAAACTTGGAAGCGGACGGCCGGGACGGCCCAAATTCCGCGCCCGTTTTAGTCAAAACCGGCCAATAACTGCCAAACGAAACCTTCTTTTTTTGGCTGGTTAAATTTCAAAGCGGACGCAAGAGGAAAAATTTGTCATTCAGGCATAATCACCGGTTGTCTAATTTTCTCTTTAAATGCAACCAACGCTCATCAGCTTGTATTTTGTTATTAGCATCAGCGATACGATCTAGGACTTGCCCCAACCCATAAGGGACGTCATTCGGCAGATTTTCAGAAAAAGCATTATTTAAGATCGCTAAGCATTGCTCTGGATAAGCATCAAGGATATGTTCAATACTGGAAAGGCGTAAATAAGGCCTTTTGACGGGTGTCAACAAGGGCAGAATTAATGTTACCGTTTGCTTGAATATTTCAATAGATGAAAATGCCAGTTCGAATAGGGATGCTGAAACGCGAGAAGTTCTTGCGGCCTTGTGTAGCGGCCAATTTTTTATCAAAGCTGGCACTAGTTGGCTCCACTTTTCATTATTTTTGCTCATTTGCCTAATTAAACTAAGCACTTGACAACGGTTATCATCGTCCCAATCTAAAATCAAATCATGCAATTCTCTATCTGTGATACAGAGTTCACCATTTTGTTCTGATGCACTTCCCCAACCCACCAATAAAATAGCTATAAGCTGTTGTTCTCGCCTTGTTACAGTAAGGATCTCATCTTTAGCAGCGGCCAATAGATGGGGTTTTAAACGCATATACAATGTATAACTCGGCACGCCATTAGCCCGCAAGAATCCACTCCAAAAAGCCTGCCGCTCTTGGTCGTCTGTTGCCTCTAAAGCAGTCAATAAATTAATTTCAGTCCAACTCTGATTCCAGTAATAAAACCATTGAAGTCGACTAGTCAGAACCACCAAAACATAACGATGCAAATTATTTGGCAACCTTAATAAGCGTTGAATTTTCGATAGCCAACTAATCGGTAAACTCATCCCTTGTTGTAAGTTATTAACATTAGGATCAAGTATCAATATTTCAACAAGGTCGCCGACTGACGAATTAATTGCTTCAAATACCCAATCAACCGGTTTATTACTCCGTATTATTGACGAGCTTCCTATAGATGGTTGGATTTCAATTGACATAATGAGCTTTTCAACAATTCTTAGGTAACTTGAATAGTGATTGGAGGTAATGGTATTGCCTATTTTTTTTAGCCAGCTACAAATCGGCGTAATGATGGAAAGCAATTGTTCAGCGGGATAGCTATTAATACGTTCAGCTATCAATGCGGAAAATTTAGGTCGATCTTGCTCTCGTTGGGTTGAATAAAGAAACTTTTCCCAAGCCCATTCGGGAAATTCAGAGTTTTTGGCGGTAAGGGACAATGCTCTAAAGGCTAGAATCGGTTTTTCCTTACATAGTCCTGCAAATGGATCGTTTTCGATCAGAAAATCATCACTATGATCACTAAGTTCAAGTGATTTTGACAAAATATTTGCAAGATTTTCTTTGGCAATTTGTGAATAATCTTCATTAGTACTTACGAAGCTGGCGATGTCTTTAATTGACTTGCTAGCTTTTCTGGAATGCACTTTTTTCCATTCTGGTACAATTAGTTGCTGTCGTTGAGTTTCAGCTTCCAGATCAAAACTGAAACAACAGCATTGATCTGCCAACCAATGTAGGCTATTCAGTCTTAGCCAGGCATTCCTTCTGTGGAAATCTGATTCGGATTCGTTATTCCAACGCTGAGGTCCAGCTAGTAGTCTACTTTCCAACTTAACTCTGGATTCATCAGTTAGTTGTTGCCAGCGCTGCGATAATACAGGTAATAAATCTTTTTGGCTGTATCTATCCCAAAACATAGCATCGTCTAACTCCAACAATGTGGTGGTAAATTCTGTTTCGGAAACCAATTCAGGCATACCTGCTACCCAAATACGTAGTCGATCAAAAATGCTTAAATCGTTTAAAGGCCACGCCGCAAGCTCTTGTTGCGCTGAACGAATATCCAGCTTTACTAACCGCTGAAAAAGTTTAGAAAATTCAATTACTCTGATTGAATAAACTGTTAGGCTCAATGTATTCGCTGGGAGCCAGAATAGAACCAATATTAAAGTCGTCATCTCTACCAATCTCTTTATTAATAAATACGATATATTCAAGATTTTTTCGAAATTCGCTAGTGTAGATTGCAAGCAATTCGTCGTTAACCTCTATTTCTTGAATCTGGTCAGGATATTCAATACTAAAACTCAACATATCATTGAGTAGTAAATTTTCTCGGGGATCTGGAGGTGAACATTTATGCCAAAAATGCGGGCTAACTTGTATAAAAGGACGTTGTAGAACAATATACTTTCTTAAGAGTTGATAACTCCAACCGTCACGGTTAACAGCAGTTTTTATATCCTGAGAATCTTGAAAGTACTGATTTTGATACAACTGATGATTCCAGAATTCAAATAAATAATGCCATGCTTGGCGCATAACAGTGTTGGTGAGTTTTGAGCTATTTAGTATTTCCCTCTGAATTTCTGGATGTAAAACCGATTGCTTGGAGGCCCACCAAATTGCCGCCGGTTGATCGGCAACTTTACTAAGCCATAAACTAAGTGACCTCAACCTTGTACATAGGGGGAGTGGATTAATGGATCTTTGGTCGCGAAAAGAGGGAGCATAGTCAAATTGAAGGTTTTGCCGATCTCGATTTGTCGGAACAAAAGCATCCCATGCTGTACCAGGAATATTGCTTTGAAAGCTACGATCACTGTTCTCTGGTGAGTTGAATCTCGAATCACTATCCAATCCGTAAATAATGAATGGATCAATTGATGGTTTTTTTCCTAAATTAATACCTTGTTGTTCTGGATTTTGATTATCATCGATTACATATGACTCAAAGAAATGATCAGGATTTAAATCAGTCCCAGAGGACTCATAGCGTCGCGCTGGATCAAATACACAGAGCCAATCCGCTGGCGGTACTTTTTCAGCTTGCGCGAATTGTCGCGCACCTTCGGTTGTAGATATAACATGAGCGACTTGACCTCTTTCGAAAGGTTGTAAATCCATTGGACTAAGAGATGCCAATTGAATAACCGAGCTAACCCAAGCATCAGGTGAACGTGCCCTTTTTGCCCATATTTCCAAAGAATCCCATAAAGCACAGAACATATCTTCTGAGTTAAAGGCTATAGCTTCGACTCCTTTATGCTGCCACATACCATTCGCTTCAGTTTCAGAGCCTGCTTGAAAAGCATAAACTTCAGTTATCCGATCTTTCCGGGTATTCAAAGCCTCCAATAAATACTGAACAGGGGGATCGTCGGCTGTGTATCCAACAAACACCACGACAAATTGATCAAGTATCTCTTTAAAAAATCGGGTTGCCCACCCTTCTGTCAGATAAGCTCGACCAAATTGTGAGCTGGTTAGGATAAAACCGTCACTTTCTGCATGCGAGTATTCATTATCAACGATACCATGTAAATGTACGATTCCGTTGAGTTGACCCAAATTTGCAGAGCCATGCAATTTGGAAGGAAGCCATAAAGTATGTTGCTTATCGCTCGCCTCTTCAAAAAGACGGTCGAAATTAGTGGTTACCAATCTCAGGCTGCCCTCAGATGTGGTAGCTAAATCCAAAAGAATTCGATGAGCAGACAAATCAACATCTGCTTTTGGCTTTAAAGAGCTAGCAACCGCTGTTTCGATGTCTTGAATATAAAAATCACGCTCGAGTAAACCGAAGATGCGATCTGCGGAAATTAGTCCAGTCGAGCCAGTTCGATTTCCAATTAATTTAGCTTCATGAAGAACGCTATGAGCAACATGGTCTGCCTGAACCCGAAGGTTATTTAGCACTGATTCTGCTAGGCCATAAAAATCAACTAAACCGGCTTTAGCTCTTGAAACACCAGCACCGCAAAAGAACACTACTCTCCCTTCATCTCTAGCCAGGAGTAAGTCATCGGGAATAGATGGTCCGTTTTCTATAAAGCGCATAAATGACTGAAAAAAAGGGCTACAAATGTAACGAAATCTCTACCCGTGTAGGGCAAAATAGTTGTCTTACCGCTTATTTTGCTCTATTCGGAATGTGAAAAAGGAATTTCCTAAGTAGGATCTATTTTTATTCCCCATATCATGAGAGATAAATACAATAGCTGGTCATGATCGGATAGCCGCCATTGAATCAGATTGAACGATTGACCGCAACGGGTCGGGTCTTGACGGTCAGGGCGGACGCTGAATGGCCGCTCCGGAGGTTGAGCAGCCGTTCACTGGAGTCAGGTAGGCTATAAGGGAAACAAAAGGTTCCAAAGTTTCAGCAGGTTGTGGGTATCTGCTATAATAACGTATCACTGGGAGATTGAAATGAGCCAGAACCCTATCAGTATTATTGAGGCGGAAGCCCGTGGTGATTATCGCCTCCACCTGACATTCGATGACGGCAAGGAACAGTCGGTTGATTTCAAGCCGTTCTTAACCCGCGTACAGCACCCCGATATCCGTAGTTACCTTGACCCGGCTAAATTTGCCATGTCCCGTATTGAATACGGGGAATTGGTCTGGGGCGATTATGACCTGTGCTTCCCCGTCATCGACCTGTACCTGAATCAATTGGGGCATGATTCCCGTCAAGAAACTGCGGCTTGAGCCTGTTGTTGATGGGTGCCCCAATTTGAATACTGTGCCAACCCTACCGACATTAACCCCCCAAAACCGCACATCCCATAGTTCATGGGCTAACCATCCGTATCAATTGGCATTAGTGGTGACCCTATGCCTGTTCGCCCAAATTGCCCTGGCTTTACCGGAAGGTGCGGTTGCCCCCGACTGCACCCTGTCGCCATTGGCCGGTGGCAAGGCCGTGGACTTGTCCAAGTACCGTGGCGATGTGGTTTATATAGATTTCTGGGCAGCCTCGTGCGGGTCTTGTGCCAAATCCTTCCCGTTCCTGAACGGCCTGCACAGGAAATTCCAAGGCAGGGGGTTGCACGTAGTCGGCGTAAACCAGGATAAAAATGTCGACGATGCCAAGCGCTTCCTGGCCAAATTCCCTGCCAGCTTTGTCGTCGCGGCGGACACCAGCAAGCAGTGCGCCAAGGAATATGACGTAAAGGTCATGCCGTCAGCTTACATTATTGACCGGAAAGGCATTGTCCGCCATATCCACTGGGGTTTTGGCCCGGGCGAAGCCGAGGCCCTACGTGCGCTGGTAGAAGGGATGCTGGACGATAAAGCCGACAGCCTGTGATGCTTGGGCAGTTGTCATTTCAGTCTAAACCATATTTATCCAGCCTCCATTTGGGTATACCTCATTGATTATTTTTTTTGAGAGGCTTTTTACGTATCAATAAGGTTGTTTTATAATTATGGTAGGGTTATCATTGCTACCTTTAGACCCTATTGGTAGGTTTTTGCCCAATGACAGTTTATGGCTATGCGCGTGTGTCGTCTATAGACCAAGACCTTACTATCCAGGAGAATGCTTTACGTGCTGCAGGGTGTGAGATCATTCGCTCAGAAAAAATTTCTGGCACATCAAGGAAAGGCCGCTCTGAATTAAGGGTTTTGCTCGATTTTGCCAGGAAGGGTGATACTATTTACGTCACACGCATAGACAGGCTGGCCAGGAGCCTGAAAGATTTGCAGGATATAGTCCATGAGTTAAAAACCAATGGCGTGTCTTTGAAGGCAACTGAGCAAAATATCGATACAAGTTCACCGGAGGGCAATGCTTTTATCGGTATGCTTGGTGTTTTTGCTGAGTTTGAGACGAATATAAGGAAGGAACGGCAAAAAGACGGTATCAATGCGGCAAAAGCGAAAGGTGTTTACAAGGGGCGAAAGCGTACCGTAAACAAATCTGAGGTTATCCGCTTAAAGACAGAAGGTTTGCGGCCAGTCGATATTTCTCGTCAATTAAACATAGGCATAGCGTCTGTTTATCGGGCGCTAAACGATTAAAACAAATGGTTTCATGCTGAAACAAATAATACGCAGTGATTATTAAGAAGAGGGCTGAACAATTGGGGGTCTTTTGACCAAAAGCACGGTTTGTACCCAGCCACCCCTGTAGGCCTTGCTATCCGTGGCTTACAGCCGAAATATCGATTTTGAAATCAGCAAGGATTTTTTCGATAACCTCTTGTATATTAATAACATCCCCTCGGTTGTAAAATTCATACTTGCCAATGAAGCTGATATGCTGCCATGCGACCGGGGAAAACCGGGCTATTGTCTTCGCCATGTACGGATCGATTTCCAGATAATGCTGATATAAGGTCGATAACAAAGTCGCATTATAAAAGATCACCGCATTAGCGATCAGCCGGATGGCTTCGGCATTGATGTCGAGTTCGATTTCATTCTTGCCGCTCAGCATCCTCCCACCGCTGACCTTGGCAATGGTCGAGCTTAACTGATGGTAAGACTCGCCCCGATTCAGCGAGGCTTGCACCACTTCACGCACTTCCTTGATGTCAATGTAATCGAGGATATAATCGGTCATGATAATTTCATCGAATGCAATCAGGGCTTTCAAGGTGGCATTGATCTTCTTATAAGAGGACAGTTTACGGACAATCTGGCTTTGTGTGGTCTTTTTGAGCGCCAATGATGCCAATATCCGTAGCACATTGTCCCACTCCTTTATAATGAGCACTCTATTGACCTGCTTGCTGGGCTTAATAACACGGTGGGCATAGTGTTTGACTTCATCAAAACAGACCAGGTTGTTGTCCGATTTATCCCGCAGCTGCGTAAAGCGCGGCATAAACAGGTAACCGAACAAATACATCAAGGCAAAGTTGACCCGATTGATACTGTGCATGTCGCCGGAGACCGCCGTGATTTCAACATCGGACGTGTTACTCTCCACAATATCTAACAAGAAGTGGCTTTCATGCTGATTGGCACCAATGACTTTCAGGCACAGGGGCAGATGGTTGGCATTAAGCAAGAATAAGACCACGCCTTTAAGCATCCCAAAATATTTCTTACCATAGCGCGATTTGATGGTGTGGTATTTGGTGACCAATTTTTGGCCGTCCACGCTGGCATGGACACCGTAATCGGCTAAATTGTATTCTGATGATTGTTTCGCTGGCTGCGTACAGCGTTTGCTGGCGGATGAAGTTTTTGTTTACCCTGTCGAGGTCGTGGTCGTTGACATCGCTGATCTCCTTCATCTTTTTCGTTTCTATCCCAGTGGCCGCTGCTATCGTACAAGCATTGATGACTTCTTGGTCGGGCGGCAATTTCGCGTATTTGGGCTGAAGATGGGTGAATGCACCCATAAACCCGGTGGCCTCAGCATTAAACTTCAGGATGTCGCCGACACTGGTGACCCGAAGCTTGTCGAAGAAGGGATTGTTCACCCCATCGTCCAGGCGGGCGTAAGGCAACATCCACTTAAGCAGCTCGCCTTTTTTGTTGTACGTGATTTTCAGGCTGGTGTTTTCGCTGTTCTCAATGTGGCTGTTCACCCGTTCATATTTCTCCTTCAAATTGGCCTGTAAACCATCCAATAACTCCTCTATCCCCATTGATAGCAAAGGCATGTTGAGTCCATTTAAAATAGCCCGCTTATGCTTTTCCCAATGTTCAATATCGATCAGCTCGTCTTCCAGGGCACGGTAGCCGTGGCTGTCCTTAATGAACACCCCGCCTTGCACCAGGCCGTTTTTAAGTTGGAGGTACACCATACATTCATAGCGGTCTCCATCCACTTTTTTGACCGCGTGATTTCCCTCGGCTTGCACTTTATAGGTCAAGAACTTTCTTAGCCTTTTCGGAAAAAACCGCAGCGGCACGTCTTGAAAGTCATAGTCCCGGAACGGTTGGTTCCCGCTAAGATGTTGCCTTAAAAAATCGACCGCTTTGGCCATCTCCGCATTTGCGCACGAGAACTCAAGCGTCTTGAACAAGGGACGGATATTCTTCTTGATGGTCAACGCGAACTGGCCGTAGTATTGCCAACGAAAGAAATCACGGTCAAGGTTGGGCTTTTTAAAATCGTCCAGGAACTGCGGGTAACGGTCTTGGGGGACTACCTCAAACGCCTTCTGCCGGATTTGGCTGTCGGGGATACGCTCATCAATGTTAATGGCCATCACCTGCCAGGCTTGTTTCCTGAGTTGTTTGTCCACCGCTTCGGAAATGTCTATCTTGTCCCGCTGGTAATCATCGGCCTTGTCCCCATAGTGGGCCAACTTATGGATAAAGCTGGTGACCAGGTGGTCGTTGATCTTGAACAGGCGGCGGTGGACATAACAGAGCAGGTAAAGCCGGACGATATTTTTGTTGGCCATCCTTTTCAGTTTCTGGATGGTGTAAAACTCGGCCAGGTTCGCATAGTAGATAATATTCTGTTCCGATATGCCCAGTTTGGGCATCAATGCCAGGGACTTTGCATAAATCCCAACGATCAAATGTTGTTTGGCGATAGTGGTTTTTATTTCTGTGATGCTGAAGTTTTTCTGGTCTTTTTTGACAAGGGTTAGGTTATAAAACAGGTTGTCATCTTCGAGCAGCTTATCCAATAGCGCGTGCAAGTCTTTATCGGTTTCCATATAAAATGTGGCGGCCAAGCGGTTGCGCTCATCAATAAGTGCGCTTGATACCATATCCTGAAGGCTTGAGTAAGCTGGCCTGACCACATTTTTCTGTAGGCAGTAAGACAGCAACCCGTCCAAGACAAACCGGGGCAGGGTATGGCGCTTGGCAAGTGCCTTGGCTTCATTGGTTAATTGATCCTGGAAAGCAATATCTGCATTTTTCAACTGAAACTTGGCCATCACTTCGGCGCGGTTACGGTAGTGATATTTCCTCAGTACCTGCTTTTTAGGGAACGGCTCGCCGGGGAAATACTGTTGCAGGATAAATTCAACGTCAGCCTTTACTTTCTGGACGCTGAACTGGAAAAAGTAATTGACGGCACGGCAATAACCCAGTTGCAGGATGTAATTGACCTTGTTCGCGGTGTTGTTCCCCAGTGTATCGAGATAAGCACTGTCGTCGGGATCGAGGGCAAACAGAAAAGACCGCTCTTCATTATCCAGCGTAGGGATCGCGTAAAGGGTGTTGATCTCATCCTGGGTTAAAATTGTCAGTCGGGACATATTGTTTTGTAGGGGTGATAACGTTCATTAAGGATAATGTACAATGACTAAGCTAAAAACATGCTATTACACATTCATAATGTATAATAAATAACCTATATCACCTTATCGCTTACCGCCCACCGAAACCAATGGGAAAAACGCTGGCTTATTTACGGGCATCGACTGACAAGCAAGACACTAACAACCAGAAGCTGGAGATCCTGGAATACGCCCGGAAACAGGACATAAAGATCGATGATTTTATCGAGCTGACCATTTCATCCCGTAAATCGCCCAAACAACGGCGCATTGAAGAACTCAGCCACCGGCTTGACCCGTCCGACACGCTCATCGTCACCGAACTCAGCCGGTTGGGGCGGAGCACCGCAGAAGTCATCGCCCTGGTCAATGCCTTGGTGGAAAAATCGATCCGCGTGATTATCCTGAAGCAGAACCTGGATATCCGCCAGCACGACATGAACTCAAAGATCATCATCACCTTGTTCTCCTTATTTGGCGAACTGGAACGCGACTTGGTCAGTTCACGGACGAAAGAAGCGCTGTCGGCTAAAAAAGCCCAAGGGCAAATCTTGGGCAAGCCGAGGGGCACGATCCAGAAGAGCAAGTTTGATGCTCACCAGGAAAAGATTAAGGAACTCCTAGGGATAGGGCTGTCAGTACGAAAAATTGCCAGGGTGCTAGGTTATTCAAGCCACATTGCCCTAAATGCTTATATTAATAAGAGACAGATAAAGGGCGAAAAGATGGGAACGTAACTTAAGCAATGAGTGTAGTCACTGCACCCGATCTCCGGCAGTCCGCTCCTCATCAAGCACGGTTAAAACATCGTTGCTTTCTGGGGTAATGCCCTTCACAGAATAACGATAGAGGGCAACAACATGTGGCATGGCTTTCTCCATCTGCGAGTTGATATTGAGCTGGATTCCAAACGCTCTTCAAGCAAGCGCTTGGTGTAATCCATAATACCCCTATTGATGCACCACAGGTAAAGACTTACTCCATCTGTTTAAAAAAGTCTTTAGGTGCCCCGCAGATCGGGCAAGACCAGGTGTCCGGTATGTCGTTCCAACGTGTTCCTGGCGCAAGGCCGCTATCGGGGTCACCTTTTTCCTCATCATAGATGTGTTCGCATTCTTTACATTGATATTTTTTAAAATCAGACATAATATCCTTCTTAAATAGGTTGGTTGTTTAGTTCTAAATCTTTTCTTTAGGTATTTGAAAACAGTTAGGGATGGCTCATGCCCGGCATATTTTCCATCACCCCTTGAGTAGAGAATAGGTTAGGGTCGGCCATACCGAATATCATCGCGATATGGGCAACGACCAGGAAAACCCCTACGGAAATAGCATGAAGCTTATTGCGTTCCCTTTGCGATGCGGTACGAGAGAGCAGATTCATATCAAGTAGTGCTATTCCAAAAAGAGGAACAAGCCCGAGGAGATAAAATCCAACGGCAATCACATCCACGATGCCACGCCAATCGTTGGCGGTTGTCAGTGGAATAACCGCAGTAAACAGTAAATTTATGAAGATTCCAAGGAAATACCAGCCAACGATAATTCCCGCAAACCGGCTGAGCGTTTTTACTGCGCCCGTATCTTTACCGGTAAAAAGAAGATAAAGCTCCGAAATGGCGATTGTCTCGGCAAGTATCACAGGGATTGCCATGTAGATAATGAGATTCCATGGCTGATTCGTCATGAGGAGTTCCATATAATGTGTCATCTGTATAACCTATTAAATATCTAATACAAAGTTGAATTCCAAAAAAGAGAACGGTTGGGCTCCAAAAGATGAAGCCCAACCTGAATAAAGCCAAGAAATGCTGGATATCTCTATATCCCTTTTTGTTCTTTGGTTAATAACTTCAACCAGCCTTCAACATCTGAACTGAGTTGTTTTTTGCCGGAAAGTTTTAAGGTTTCCTTGAGATAGCCATGCTCAACCAAAGGCAGCGGCAAGATGCCCTGACCACCCATGCCGTTATAGGCAACGATGCTGGTATCTTTTCCATCGGCCAAAAGTACACGACCTGCCACTTCCAATTTATCCATATCGACGACGACAAGGTCGTTGGCAAATTTGCTGCCGACATAAGCATAGTAGCCGCCGCCTTTTTTCATGCCGAAATGAACGCCATGACAACCGGGTTCACAAGTTAGGCTTTTGATAACTTTATTGGTCGCGACATCGACGATGGTGATACTGGCGCTCAAGGTATTGGCGGTGACGACATACTTCCCGTCAGGACTGACCGGTGTTTGGATGGGCAGTAGCCCGTATGCTTCCCCAGTAATCTTGCCCGACACCGGATCATAATCCGCCGCCAAATTAATATCGCTTAATTTTTTCTTGCCAGGGATATCGATGACCGTCAAGCTGCTGAGCAACTGTGGCGGCGTACCCAACAGATTGGCGGCATAAGCGCGTTGTCCATCAGGCGTACCCCAAACCGCAATCGGAATCACCTCCGGTCGGAATGATGGTGTTGGTTTCGCTGTCCAGATCGACTACGGAGACGCTGCTGGATAAGGCATTGGGCGTTACCATATATTTACCATCATCAGTAATAAAATGCCCGTGCGGAGAACTATTCGGCCCGACATTAATACTTTTTACGGCTGAAGGTGCTGCACCGCCAGTCATTTTGACAACATGTTCGCCACCGTTAATGGCCACGTATAATATGTCGTCGGCAGGTCTAGTCATTACATGTGAAGGCGACTCGCCAACTTCAATGTTGTTGGTCACCTTGCCACTAGCGCGTTCGAACGTCAATAGCCGTTTATCGAACCATTGGGTTTGATAAATATGTTGATAGGTGTTGTCCGGCCACATATTGTGTGGATGGTTCATCTCTTCCTTGACACCTTTGACTTTATTAACCACCTTCCAATTAGCGGCATCGATGCGGGTCGCGGTACCGGGTTTTTTCTTGCCTTCGATCATTTCAAACTGGGTATTGACCCAAACCTCGCCAACACCCGGGGTTTTAGGTGTCTGTAGTTTGTTGGGCATGTTCATGCTCAGGGCGCTAAGGCTGATCGTTTGGCCTTTAATATTCAAAGGAATGTCGGGGAGATTGACTTTCCATTCAGCTTCCCGGTAATCACGCCACAGACTGGGTGTGGTTACCACAAAGAACGTGCGTAACAGCTTTTTGGCAATGTCGCTGTCGGCTGGCACTTTCACACCTGTAACCAATTCCAGTTCAGAGCCTATATCAAGGCCTTTAGTATCCGGATCGTCAACCACGACAGCACCGAACATGTAAGGATGCACTTTGCAGGTAAACACATACAATCCCGGCTTATCGAGGCCTTTGGTGATACTGGCATCAGACGGTTTCTCCTGGTCGACCGGAAAATCCTTGGCACCGACAGGCCAGAGTAGACTGGTGATGGTATGTTGGCTGCGGGTTTCCTCGGACATTTTTATGTGTACCGCCTGCCCGGGTTTAATCACCACCAGGGCATCTCCATCGATCGGGTCTTTAAACCACAGTCCCGGGTTATCTGTCATTTCCAGCGTCGCCGAAGGCATCAGCCCAGGCACACTGAGAATAGCGTCATCGACATTGGCAGTATCGGGATTAGCGCTAACTGCGGTACTGGCTAGTGCCATCATAATGGCACCGGCAATAGGGGGGGTCTTAAATGTTTTCATAGCTTTACCTTCCACGATTTATTTTATAATTTTTTCAATTGGTTATTTTGATCCGATGACCATGAACGCCCCCATCATGCCGCTTTGCATGTGCTGTAAGACGTGGCAGTGATAATGCCAATGACCGGGTCCGACACCTTCCCCTGCCTTGATGACGAAGGATTCACGCTGAATCGGCCCGACATTGAAGGTGTCGAGAATATGCGTGGTGCCAGGCTGGATCCAGTGATGCCCATGTAAATGAAAGGTATGAAAAGCCGTCCCCAGACCGATCACATGAAAGCGCACCAACTCGCCTTCGCGCGCGCCCAAAGACGGGTTAGTCCAAAGCGGCACCTGGCGGTTAACGATATTGTTGACCTCCATGCCCCAAAATGTGGTTTCGTGCATCCACAGGATGAACTCCCGTTTAATATCTTTCAGATTGACCTGCTTGATTTCGCCATCAATTAAGCCGGGTATTTGGCCGCTTTTCGGGTTAACAATCAGGGTGCCGTAAAGGCCTTTATCCTCTGAACCTAACTTCGGATTGCCGAATGTATGGTCATGATAAGGCCAGGTACCTGCCGTGCCGAGCGCAGCGGTCCATTTGTAAGTGTACGGTTTACCCGGGAAAGCCGCTTCATCGGCAACCTGATTAAGCATTTTCATGGTGCCGTCACTATCAATTTTATAATGCACGCCATGCACATGGATGCTGACGGGTTTATCAGAATCTTTTATGCCTTGCTCCAAAGTAACCTCAGCCTTATCGCCTTCGGTCATGACAATGGTAGGGCCAGGGATGGAGGGTTCTTTGGCATAGCGTCCAGTGATATCCTCTTCAGAGCCGGAATCATCCTGTATTTTGTGGCTGACCATCTGATAAGCCAACTGTCCGGAATCCAGTTTGACCGCCTTCAGTGTGATCAGGTGTGTGTTTCCTGTCTCGGCTTGCGCCCAGACAGGCAATAACGCCGCCATGAGGCAGCTGGTCATGCATATTTTTTTTAACATCTTCATTCCTCTCTAAATAAGCAATAGTTACCGAAGCTCCTTAGCGGCAGTCCTTTCTGCCATCCTTTTTTTTGGCTTGCCGGTTGACTAATGGCGAACATCACTTTTCTTCCATTGCCTAACCGACATGCGTTTACCTCCGGTCATTGTCCCTAGTTAATATTTATAAGCAGGGTACTGGCGACCTCTGCTTTCCTGAGGGGGAACCCCGTCGATTTTTATCGACGGCAGAAACCGCCAGTAAGTGATAGGTTACAACATTAAATATACTTATTCAATATATATATTTATAAAGTAATATTAATGAAATTATTGAACCAGCGCCTTTTATGTTATTTTGATGAGCAATTAAACTTTTGTTGTAAAATCATGGCCGACATCATTAGTACGCGACAGCGTGAAATACTCAAGCTGTTCTTAGAAAACCAAACCGGACTCACTATCGACGAAATCATCAATTCAGTAGGGATTTCCAGGGCTGGTGTTATGCAACATTTCTCAGCCTTAGAAAATCAGGGGTACATTCAAAAAAAGTCGTTGAATAAGACCAGTGGACGCCCGGTTACAAATTACGGAATCACCCGCAAAGGCATTAACTATTTTCCCAAGCAGTACGCTTGGTTTTCTGAAGTGATGCTGGGTAATTTGCAGGATGAATTAGGTTCCGAACGGTTCAACGCCTATATGCATAAGCTTGGGGTAACCGTGGCGGATGGGCTTAAAGGACGTTTTATAGGCAAACCCATTGAGAAACGGATTGAAGAACTCACAGCAAATCATGACGGAATTGGGCTACGAGGTTAACACCCAATACTCAGGGACTTCCAAACACTTTAAAATAAGGGCGCATAACTGCGTTTACCATGATCTTGCCCAAAAACACAACGAAATTTGTCAGTTCGATTTAGCGCTGATGTCTACGTTGCTAGATCAAGAGGTGGAGTTGTTGACCTGCATGGCGAAAGGAGATTGCGCCTGTAACTTTAGGGTAAAAAAGCCTAGCGAAGCTACTGTTGAAATTCTTGGAAGCGGAACATAGACAATCGATGATTTTCAGTAATCTAAAATGCGAATTAAGCGCCAACCCGTAAATAATTCAAAAAAAACATGGCATCGACCAAAGCCCTTGAGTTTATAAGAGAAAAGTATACTATGGAAAAACTATATGACAGGGGGCTTATGAATATCAAAAAAAACAGGGGGATGCGCCACGTATTCAGCTCAATCATATTGTGTCTTGTGAGCATGAGCGGATTTGCAGAAACCAGGATTGCCATTCTTGACTTTGAGCTTAAAGATTTAACATTGGCTCCAAGAGTACCTGCTGAAATTAAACGGACAGCATCTATAAAACCGCTGTTGGAAGCGGAACTCAAGAAAGCGGATTATGTGATTATTAATATTGACCCAAAGAGCCAGAAGTTTGCTGATAGCGGCGTTGGCTATTTATTTGACCATCATGATGTTGCTGCCAATTTAGGCAAGGGGTTTGGGGCAGACTATGTCCTGGTTGGACGGCTTCATAAACCCAGCTTTTTGTTTGCCTACCTGATGGGGCATTTAGTTAGGGTCAGCGATGCCAAATTGATAGGCGACTATATTTCTGAGGCAAAAGGGCCAAATGAAAAACTAACGGTCAAAACTGTCGAAGATCTTACTGTCAAAATTGATAAAACCCTTGATAACCGATATTCGCCGCCTCCGCCTTCTAAACAACGATAAGGAAGGAAATTTGTCTTGTTATTTGCTCATTCAATAGACAAGAAACGTACACGGTACTTTTCTATTGGCAGTGAATGTGCGTCCAAACCGATGTTTGTAGGTTAATACATTGATTTAACTGGGATTGTGTAAGTTTAGCGGGTTTGGACTCACAACCTTATAAGGCGAAGTCGGGAAATGAGGATTCTGTCGTGTTAAACGAAGTGTAGGTTAAACTAAACCAGCGCACATCCTCTTAAGAAAGTTTAGTGTGGGCTTTTCCACCTACCTGTATTAATTTTATAACCTATTGAATACCATTAGTATTCAATAGGTTATAGAAAAATTCCTTGCCGATTTCAGAAACGATATTTCGGCTGCAAGCCACGGATAGCAAGGCTTACAGGGGTAGCTGGGTACAAACCGTGCTTTTGGTCAAAAGACCCCAATTGGCTTCAAAAACAGTCGTTTTTAGCCATACACAAAAATATGGCGTTAGCATCGAAGAACCAACGATTATGTTCGATCGACATGAGCTTCCAAATTGGGTTCTACCGATATAGAGGAAAATGCGTTAATTGCTCAACACGTTGCTGATCATGGTCATCATCGTTTTCAGCAAGTTGTTTATCGTGGTAATCCTTGGGACTTGAGCCACTTAGACCCTTTTGCATTTTTCGTTGAGATAGAGCAGAATAGGCGCATTGTGGTAATGGTTATATTTTCGTGCCATTGTTTTACACACAACCCTAAGCATGATGGTCGAAAAGAAGAGATTCCACAGGACGAGTTATACAAAACCCAGAATGAAACGCGTGTTCTTAACGAAGAGCGTTACAATTTGTCAAAACAGTTACTGTTACAGATTGTTAAGCAATTGGATGGACGACACATTACCGTTGCCGACGTAGGCAGGAATTTTGTCACCGTAGAACAACTAGATCAGAACGGTAACACGGTTTATTATGGTGTATTTTTTGAAGTTGAGAAGAGCAGGCATCGTGGCGGTCACCTCATACTTCGAGTGCAAACCGCATATACCCTCAACTCATTGAACAAGCGAATAAAATCCGCAAGAAAAGTTAGATTTGCTGTTTTAATGAAAGCAGTTTTTGAAGGCCGTACCATTAGGCCGTAGAAATGGCAACGGCCACACAAGGTGGCCGCGCGGGCGAGGTTCTCTCAGTGCCATAAGCACTTAGTCACTCCAGGTGACACCTGGTTTCCCAGGCGGCGCTACATTTTTCCACTCGCTCAATGTAGTTTTACGAGTGATAACCATACAGCAAGTCTCCGTTAATGTCAATAAATCATCTAAATGACATTATGTCCGCGACCGCTCATGTGTCGGATATGCACAGTACCGCAGCGTATAAAGATTATGGGAAAGAGCCATCTATAATCCCATAAAAAAACCAACCAAAATATCCAAAGCAGGCGGTCGAGATTTTCAAGTGGTTTTAGTCGAAACCGACCCACTGCCGACTATCAGCACAACGCCCTTGCTTTCTTGAAATCGGACATTCGGGATGGGTATGATCGAATCCTTACCCCCCCGACCCAAAAGAAATAAAGAAAAGTTATTCCAAATCAACAATTGAATTAAATGCTCAGAGTGACATTACAAAAGACTGGAGAGATAGATAGGAGCGGGAGCGGATTATGCTAACGACTGAAATTTATTTATTCGACGGTACTATACACCGTGAACCTGATCAACTTGCCGTTGTTATTTTGGACACCCTTCTAATTTAATAATCCCATACCCTTGACTGTCGATTTGTTTTCTTAAGTCGTAAGGCGTTTCGGCGCTGTGGCAAAACACACAATTTTCTTGCTTCACTACCGCATCATGTACGCCAATACTTTCTAGCCACGTCTTAGCGTAACCCAATGCTTTGGCGGAATCTTTATCGTCCAGCACAACATCAAAGTGCATAATCCTTCCTTGGGCTGTTTTTGCGTAAGTGTCAAATAAATGTGATTGAGACATAGATATTACCTGCTTAAATGGGTTGTCATGGGAATATTAAGTTCCATCTGGTTTTATGGATGTTTATCAATTTTATGGGATAGCCATGGTGACTATCGGGCTTAACAACTGCGCATTACATAACGGTATGTTCCTGACAGATTTTTTCGCTATCGCTTTGGGTGAGCGCTTCTTTGGTTAAGCCACAGACAAAGCCATCGGCAGCGATTGTGAAATAACGGCAGGTTTTGCACAACCCAAACGAATGTGACTGGTTGGCTTTTTGTAACGCCGTCAAAGTATTGGCATAAACCGTTTCATAATCAAGATTATCATTTTGTTTCAGAAGGTTAGCAGCCTGACAAAATAATTCCGCTGGTTTGGCTTGTTCTAAAACCGTCCTGCCTTCCGGCAATAATGCAAGATGGACAACACGTCGATCTTTGGTATCAGCCGTCTTTTTTAGGTAGCCCTTTTTTTCCAACAACAACAAGGTTTGGGAAACAGTACCCCGGGTCATGCCCAAATAATTAGTGAGCGCTGCTGGGGTATCGCTATATTTATTACACCGCGACACATAGTTTAAGGCTTGTAAATGTACATTTTGCAGTCCTAACGAAGTGCACTTTTTTCGCTCTTCCGAACGTAACAATGCTGCCATCCGTTCAATCAAATCAAATACACCAACTTTTTCCATCGTGTTTATGGCTTATAACTCATTAGGTTAGAAATATTATGACGGTCATCATAACTTAAATAAACAGTAGACCGGTATGTTACCAAAACATATTTACTCAACATTTTGGAACCCATTATTTTATTGTCATTGACTATTCAAGGCCACTTCCTGGCATCAAGAACCACCATCCCAAGATGCTTTTGCAGGTTTCATCAAAGTCTTGGCTTCTTCCACAAGCGAGATAGCTTTATCAAAATCACCCGATTTGGCCGCTTTTTTGGCGGCCCTTAGCTTGGGCCTAAAGCGGTCGATTGCCATTGAGTTGTCTCTCCTCATCGCTTCCGAAAGTTTTAGTGCGGAATCAGCCGACTCAAGAAAAGCCTCTTTGTTCCCCTTTTTAGCCCATGCAACCATATCATCAGCAAGCGAACTCACTAATGAAAAATCTTCATTGATGGTAGATCCCGCCGCATGAATATTACCCAGTAGAAACAATGAAAGGCAAAACACCGACGCTAGCTTGATTAAATACATTATTATTCCTCAATTTATTTTTATTAGTTTGTTGAAAATTTAACAAAAGCCGCGCGACAATCCGGATTCGATTTTGGCATAAAGCCATAAACCCACCAATGGACAAACTGTGATGCTTAAGTTGTTAAGCGGAGACTATCGCACCTTCTGATTAAGTAAGTTTTCATGCGGCAAAGTTGGGCAAAAAGTTGTCATGGAATGCTAATTGTTAGCGATATAAAAACAGGATCTGATTAGTCTCGAAGTTCGGAAAAGACATAATCTTTGGCCTTTTGCGGTTCATGGCAGCCAAAGCAGGATTTCCCGCCGTCTTTGACTAGGCGCTCTGTCTTGCTGTTGCCCGCAAAGCCTTCAAATCCCCAGCCACCAGTTGATGCGTATTTGGTTGAATCCTTATGCATAACGCCAACGAGCTTACGTTCTCCTTCCTGTATGGTCTTGTCTTTTTCTTCATACTTTAAAAGATCAAAGACCAGTACAGAACCGTCATCATAAGTTCCGGTTTTTAGACCGTGCGCGGCCTTCCCATTTGCGTAGACGTGATGGATGCCTTGAAAGGGATTTTCTAAGGCATGCCCCGGTTGTATCAGCATTGACTTGGCATGTAACCAATTCCTATAGCCTTCAGGAAAGGGTACGCCTTCTTTATCTGCATAACTGCTTGTTGCGATAACAAACAACAATCCTGCAATGACGGTCGAAGTTTTTGTTCTCATAATTTTATCTCCGCGTAGTATAAAAATTAGTATATATAGTATTTATTCGATACTATATTTCATATTTTTAATACTATTCATGGAACTTGTCAATATAGTTTTTATTCGATACTAAATAAATCGTCCAGCTAGGTGATTTCTTTAATAGTCAAGCGACCTGTCGATAGTCACAAATCAATCTTGTAGATCGACAAATAGCCACCCCAATGGCTTTGGTAAACAAGATTGATATGTTCTGGGAGTTTTTTGAGGGAATCGACAAAAGGCAGTAGACGCACGAGTAAGGAGTTGTTTTCTATTGCTGAGCCTTTAGGTGTCGCCCAGACATGATAGTGTAGCCCTTCTTTTTGCACCAAATAATTGCCACCGCCTTCTTCATAAGCCCACTGCTTGATCTGGGCAATATCGCCATGCAGGTTATCATGAGCCGGGACAGCCTTTGAGCTGAATGCTAACGGTGTGCCACCATAATCCACCATTTCACCCAGGCGCATTAACAGGTCATTGGTAACTAGCACATAGATTAGCCGGGATGTGCCAAAAAACTTCCGCATTTCTGCTACGGCCTTGTCGCTATCCATCGTCAACCAGCGTGCCATATTAGCCATTTGACCTCGCTCTGAGTCTGAGGCCAGCAAAAAGTTGGATTTCATACCTTTCCACACAGGGCTGATGAAAGTTTCCAACGATGGCTTAGTAATCCAAGCATCCCGTCGTCCGCTCAAAAATGGATGCGCTGCCCATCGTCCCACCAGCTCAATATCAGTGCGTTTTTAGACGTATTTTGGCTGATGGCTGTTCCTGCTTCTTGCCAAATAGTTCGCCGCAGGTCAGTAGCGCTTGTTAACGGACTACTCTCTTGTTTGGACTTAGGGTAAAGTACAGCACGGTGTTGTTGGTTTTGGGCATCCCTATAATGTGCCAGCAAAAGACTGAAGGCATCTTTGCCATCCCGTTGAAAAATATAGTTATCGACGGAGTCTACTGTAAAAGCACCTTGTATTTCAGATGTTTGCCCTTGGAGAAGTTTGAAGTTCAATTCTGCTGGATTTGTTTGTCGAGAATCTCCGTCACCAAAAAAAACTACCTTGATTTGTTGAAATAACATCGTGCTGCCGATGCAAAGCAGCGCTCCGCATATAAATAACAACACCGCTTTTTTTGGATTCCAAGCCACAATACTATTAGTCTTCTTGCTTAGACTTAAGTACTAAGTAACCAACAAACAGCCCTAGGCTGACCAAAACTAAACCGGCGAAAATCGACCCAAAATCCATCTTGTTGCCACTTTCAATAGAAGTAGCCGCTTTCGTGCCTGATTTAATCCTGGCCGCCTCACGCAACTTGGTGTCTTCATCCATAATTTCGGCATAATCGCGCATGAGTGAAGACCATCCTTCGGTATAGGTATAGCCACCGGGATTCGCATGGAAAATGCCTTTGTAATGCTTGATCAGGTCATGCTCCCACATGTCCGCATAAATCCGTTCGACGCGGCTGGGGTTATTGCCTTTCGCCCAGAACAATTGGAAAAAGCCGCCCGCATCATCTTTTTCAGGCGCGGGCGGTGCTGGGCGATTGGTATTTTGTCCCGTAAGTAAACCGTCTTTATAGAGTGCTTTGATAACGCTTTTGGCTTCCTGCTCCACTTTTAGCCCTTGAATCGTGCCTTTGTCGGCGGTATCCAGATAGGCTTTAGCAAAACTTTCCGAGTGGCACAACGTGCAAGTTTGTACCCAGGCTTTTTTGCGATCTTCAAACCAAGGATGGTTCAGGTTGTCTGCTATGCCTGGGGTAGGGTTGAATGCCCAACGGACTTTACGCACCAGGTTATGCGAATATTCGCCGTGAAATTCGAAATGACAAAGCTGACAAGTCGGCGCGGTATAGCCACCCTTAGTCAATGCATCTTTCAGCGGCACTTCAAAATTCCAATCCTTTTTACCCATGGTCAGGAACTGCGTTCCATGCTTGGACAGCATAAAGTTCTCAAATTCATTATGGTCAGCGCCATTGTGACAAGTCGAACACGCTTCCGGTTGCCTTGCTTCGGCAACGGAGAAAGTATGCCGGGTATGGCAGCCATCGCATTTGTTTTGCTGATAGTGGCAAGAATCGCAGCCTTGCGCAACTTCCCGTTCCGGCATTGCCGCCCACACCGCATTCTCGACATTGGCCTGCCAATCAACCGCATGAGAAGGATGGCCTTTGTCCCATTGCTTTTGTGGCCACGTTTGCTCCTTCTCTGACTCCGCCTCGGCAAACTCATCCTGATGGCAAGTGCCACAGGTGGCGCGGTCCGGCATCATCAAGTCTTTGGCGTGGTCGATAGATTGTTTGCCTAAACCACCGTGACAATCGATGCAGCCCACTTGCTCAAGTTGTTTTCCGTCTTCCAATAAGCCCAGTTTGTGCAAACTGCTTTCGACTTCTGCCAATTTTGCTTTTTTGTAAGCTCGGACATCCGTGTCAGGTAAATTACGAATAGCGGACAAATTGCTGTGGACACTTTTTTTCCAGGCGTGGAAAGCACCCGGCGTGGTTGCCTCATGGCACCCAACGCAGTTTTCTTGGCTGAACTCACCTTCAACTGTTTTCGGAGGCGTGTAGAAATCCTTTGGGTTCCAGTATTTTTGGATCGGTATCGGTTGCCAATACTCCCCGTGGCTGCCCTTGCCGGGATGGGTATCGTAATAGTTCTTTTTGACTTGGGCAAAATCCGGTTTTTCAGCCAAAGCCGTGTGCCAATTGGTAAATAGCAATAGCGTAGCCAACAAACAAAGCAACGTGGTTTTCATAACGTCTCCAATCGAGAACTAATCTGACGTCTATATTATATCGAATCAATATCATAAGTGATAATTATTTTGTCGTTCCCTATGGTCAGCCATCTCAATCCGTATTGCATTCATGATCAAAAAAAGTCTTTTGACGTTGATACCCACTCGATTGTCATTTAACCATCTTTGAGTAAAGAACGTTTTTTATCAAAAAACTTCGAGGATTTGGACGGAAGAAAAAAGTTGTTTTCTTGGAAAAAAAGGAGAATACTAATAGCGTATCAATACTATTATTAATCTATTGCAATGCCGAGGAGACACAGATGAAAATATTCGCACTTTACTTATTTTCCCTTCTAATCTCGTTTGACACGTTCGCCTTCGAAAACGCAGGCATGACAACGGGATATTTTCAACAGCACGAATCTAAGGCTGGCGGTCCGTCCGTAAACGTCCGGGATGTGCGAATGGTTGCTTTGACGCAAGCTAATACAACTACTGGGACACAGGAGCAAGTTGGGGCAGAGCCGCAAGATGAGTTCGCCACCGAAATCTCGATTTATGCCTTAATCATCCTGGTCTATTCAATTCATTGGCTACAAAATTATGAGAGGGTCAAAAGGTCAAATGCCAAGCATAAAATATTGGGAAGAGACACCGACCTAAACGGACAAAGGGCCGAATAATTACACTTTATCGGGGAGGTAACTTTGTAAACACAGCTAAAATCAAAAAACATTGTGACCTAACTTCCTGGGTTACATTTGCTTATAAAAATCTAATAGCGCCTTAAATCATAGTCATAAATCTGGAGACAACACATGAGTGCAACACTTTACGAAAAAATCGGCGGAGAACCTGCCGTAAATGCAGCGGTTGATATTTTTTACCGAAAAGTACTGAACGACTATCGGATCAACCGATTTTTCGACAATGCGGATATGGACAAACAGATTGCCAAGCAAAAAGCGTTCTTCACCATGGCGTTTGGCGGCCCCAACAACTATACCGGCCAGGACATGCGGAATGCCCATGCCAATTTGGTAAAAGTGGGGCTGAATGAAGACCATTTTAATGCGGTCATGGAACATTTAGGGGCAACGCTCACTGAACTGAAAGTGCCTAGCGACCTGATTGCCGAAGCCGCAGCTATCGCCGAAAGCACCCGTAATGATGTGCTTGGAAAATAACTAAATTTCTAACTATGAGAAACAAGGGCGAGCCTCTTAGGTCGCCCTTGATTTCGCCCCCTATAGGCACACACAATGGTTACGTTATCGGTCGACCAAAACCGTTATGCTTGCCAACAAGGCGAGACAGTCCTCGACGCATTGTTACGGCAAAATATCAACCTGTCATTTGCCTGTAAAAAAGGGACATGCCATAGTTGCATGGTACGCAGCGCCGACGTGACACCACCTCAAGCCGCCCAATCCGGGTTGAAGAATACCTTAATAAAACAGAATTATTTCCTGGCTTGCCAGTGTTACCCAGAGCAGGACATGGTGATAAAGCTACCCGACCAGTCGGAGTTTTATCGGATGGGCACCGTGGTCGTCAATAAATTACTTAACAGGAATACAATTCTATTGGTCGTAGCGTTTGAGGATGCCTTTGAATTTAATGCCGGACAGTTTGTTAATTTGCAAAGAAGCGATGGTTTGACACGTAGCTATTCAACCGCCAACATTCCGCAACAATCTAACACGCTGGAATTTCATATTCGCCGACTTCCTGGTGGCAAATTTAGTGAATGGTTGCACGATGAAGTAAGCGTCGGCGATTCCATCGCCGTCTCGGAACCACGCGGACATTGCTTTTATTTGCCAGAACGGAGTGATCAAGGTTTATTGCTCGTCGGCACTGGTACGGGTTTGGCGCCGCTGGCAGGGATATTGACCGATGCCTTGGCGAATGGGCATACCGGCCCTATCCATCTTTTCCACGGCAGCCGTGAGCGAGAAGACCTGTACCGGATTGATGAAATGCGCCAACTTGCCAAGCAGCACTCCAATTTCCATTACACCCCATGCCTTTCGGGCAATGATGTTCCTGATGGTTTTGCGGCTGGCCGGGTCAATGACATTGTGTTTTCCCATATTCCTGACCTTAAAAACTGGCGGGTATTCCTTTGTGGCCATCCAGAAATGGTCAACCAGATGAAAAAACAGGTCTTTCTCAAAGGTGCCACCATCGCGGACATTTATGCCGATGCTTTCTTGATATCCTCCCATTAAGCCTAACCCCATGAGCCTCATTCCGGTTGATCCGGTCAATTTAAGCCTCAAAGGAAAACTGCTTTCTGTCGTTTCGTGTTTCAGTGCCATACTGACAATCGCCTGGATTTCACAACAATTTAACTTATCTCCTGCCTATCCCATGCTTATCGCCTCAATGGGTGCCTCAGCGGTCATTGTGTTTATCATCCCTAATAGCCCTCTGGCGCAACCTTGGCCGCTGGTCGGTGGGCAACTGGTGTCAACTTTTATCGGTGTACTCTGCGCCCAACTCGTTTCCGACACGGCTTTCGCATCAGCGTATGCCGTCGCCGTAAGTGTTCTTGCCATGCTGTTGCTGCGTTGCCTCCATCCCCCGGGCGCTGCAGCCGCTTTGGCGCCCGTCTTGGGAGGTCATCCCATTACTACATTGGGTTACGGGTTTGTATTGATGCCGGTAGGAATCAATGTAGTGGCCATGCTAATAATCGCGCTTGTTATCAACTGCTGGCTGTTACGCCATGAATACCCAGTCGGGATAAGGAAACCTTTTAGCCGAAAAGTAAGTGAACATGGTTTTATTGTTGAGCCTTCCCGACATATTGGGGTTTCAGAACAAGATGTGGAACAGGCCCTTCAAAATGGGGATACCTTTGTGGATGTTTCTTCCGGTGATTTAACTAAACTGCTGATGGAAGTCCAAAAGAATAGTTTTAAACGCCGTAGCGGTACAATTACATGTGCGGATATTATGGTTAGGGATGTAATAAAGGTTGAATACGGCACAGACGTTGAGGCAGCATGGAAAATAATGCAAGGTGAAAGACTGAAAGCACTGCCGGTTATCGACAAATCCAGGCGTGTTATCGGCATTATTACCTGGCATGATTTTTTTAAATTCATCAATGTGGGAGCCAATGAATCATTTCCGGAAAAGTTTCGGGCATTTATACGCCGTACACCAGACATATCGACCAACAAGCCTGAATCGGTCGGTCATATCATGGCATCCCCTGTAACTATGTTGTCGGAAAACATCCATATCGCCGAACTGATTCCGCTGATGTCAGATATGGGCCACAGACAGGTCCCGATTGTAAATAATGAAAACCGCCTGGTGGGTATGGTGTATCAAGCTAACTTGATTGCGGCGCTTTATAATGAAAGTCAAGCCATGGCTTATACGGATTAGAGTCCTGGCTAAAGGTTACCGAACAAGCATGGTCTATTGGGCACCTCGAAAAACCCAAGCCCCGACAAGCGGCCCCCCCCCCCGCCCCCGCCCCCCCCGCCGGCGCAGGACACAACCCCGCCGCCGCCGGCCCCGCCGGCCCCCCCGGCCCCTCTTCAAAAACCGCTTCTGGCGGTGAAAACGAAGTTTTGAATGCCAGTTAATGGCAACATATTTTTAACGAAAATATTTGGGTTTTCGAGGTCCTATTAAGCTGATAACAAGAATGACATTCACTAACATTTGATTTTCATTATGACGAAACAAATTTCTTGCAACCTGCATGATTACCTTGAAATCGCATGTATGTATCATTATCGAGTGAAGATTGAATTAAAAGACAATCAATTCTTGGAAGGCAAAGCGATGGATATTGTGACCTCGTTCGGACGCGAATACCTTATTATCGAAAATGACAAAAAGCATCTTATCGAACTGACCTCCTTGGTAAAGCTCAAGCCGCTCACAGTCAATGCAAAATTTGGCGAAATCCATTTCTAACCCTGGCATGTAGCTCATAAAGCTTGGCGAGCATGTTCTAAAACTAACGTTATTTTTGTGCCACCTTTATCATTAGTTTTCGTAAGTTTAAGATTGACCCGATGCAGGTTGGCTATTTCTTTCACGATAGCCAGCCCTAAGCCACAGCCGACTCCCGAACTTCCAGGAATACGATAAAAACGCTCAAATATTTTGCTTATTTCACTTTCGGGTATACCCGGTCCATCGTCTTCTATACTCAATATAGGCGTCGGCGACAAGACTAAGCTAACAATGATATGTCCCTTGTCATGACCATACAATATCGCATTGTCCAGAAGGTTAACCAATAACTCCCGTAGCAAGGTTTCATCACCCTGAACTAATACAAACTCTTCCGAACATTCAAAACTTAAATCTGTTTGCCGTTGCAAGGCTTTTGGCGCCCAATCAATGCAGGTTGACTTAATTAATGGAACAAGATTGATTGGCTTTAACTCGACCATCCCATCGGTCGGTTCAGATTTAGCCAGCATGAGAAGTTGATTAACCGTATGTGTAAGACGGCCTGCGCTCTTTTGCATTTGTGTAAGTGCGGGCTTTATTGATGCCATGTCTTGTTCACGTAGCGCCCGTTCTACCTGCACGGCAAAACCAGCCAAGGGTGTGCGTAATTGATGGGCGGCATTAGCAACAAACCGTTGTTGTCCCAAAATAGTAGTGGACATCCTGGTTAACAAGCCGTTAATGGTATCCGTGAGTATTTTGACTTCTGTTAAAACATGGGTGTCGGCAATTGGGCTTAAGTCGTTGGGCGACCGCTTGGCGATTTCATCAGCTAATACTTTTAATGGCTTAAGTCCTTTTGATAAGCCCACATACAACATACCGACAGCAAAAATAATCATCACAAGTTGCGGAATCAAGTCAGCCAGCAAAATATCCGTCATCATGATTCGCCGTTTTTTCAAGGTTTCGGCGACATGAATATAAAAAGTATCCTGCACATCCGGCCTTTCCACCCGCATGGAGACAACCCTAACCGGTTCTTTGTCAATATTGGCGTTAAAGAAAACGGGATTAGAAAAATTGACCGACTTTTCTGGCTCTGGCACAAAGCTATCCCCCGTCAATAGCCCCTTATTTGCTGAAGTAATTTTGAAATATGTTTTATCCAGATCATCCCATCTGACGATTTCCAAAGCAGAAATCGGCAGCTCAACCAAAACTTTCGCATGCCTGACTTTAATTTCTTGCGCCAGTGAATTGGCGGAATCCAGTAACCAACGATCGTAGGTTTCATCTGCATAATGTAAGGTGACAAAGTAGGATAAAACCGATTCCAGGATAATAAATAAAATTATCGGGATAAGCAGGCGAAACAGAATCCCCGATTTTAGGCTTTTATAGTTTGCCATCGGCAACCTCAAGCATATATCCCAGTCCACGTAATGTTTTTATCAACAAGCCAACAGGCTCTATGCGCTTTCTAACCCGGTGTATATACACTTCAATGGCATTATCGGCTACGGCATCACCTTCAACAGAAAGCCTGTGGGCGAGCCTGTCTTTACAAACAACCTTGCCTGCCTGCATCATTAATATTTCCAATACCGCATATTCACGCGGCGTTAACATAAGCGGCTCGCCACTGGCTCGGATCTGATTGTCAAGGGTGCTCAAGCTCAGGTTTCCAATCTTGATATCATCCTGAAAGCCGCCGTAACAACGGCGAATCAAGGCATGAATCCGTGCTTCCAGTTCTTTCAGTTCAAAAGGCTTGGTCATGTAGTCATCGGCACCCTGTTCGATTCCCCTAATCCTGTCATTGATGCCATCGCGCGCCGTTAAGATCAGGATTGGGAGCTTGATTTTTTGTTGCCTTAGTTCGCGCAAAAGAGTTAACCCGTCCATGTCGGGCAAGCATAAATCCAATACGATCAGGTCGAAGTCCTGAGCCAATAACAAATGTAACGCATAAGTGCCGGTTAGCGCAGGAATTACCTTGAAGCCATCCTTACCCAACGTATGGATTAGTCCGTCTGATACCACCGCATCATCTTCGATTAATAAAATATTCATTCTTACGTAGAAATTTTTATCCTGAAAGGTTATTGAAAGGTTTGTATTCTACACTGACCACAAATAAAGTATCGTATCGATATTATAACAGGTGTTAAAAATGAATGCCCTTACTGTGACGTGTGTCTTATGAAATCTTATGAAAAATTGTTATTGGCTAATAAAGCCTGGTCTCAGGAAAAACAAGCCGCTGACCCTGGCTTTTTTGAACAACTTGCGCTTGGGCAAAAACCGGAGTTTCTATGGATAGGCTGTTCAGACAGCCGCGTCCCGGCTGAAATTATTGTCAACGCGAAACCCGGTGAAATCTTTATCCATCGTAACATTGCCAATCAAATGATCGCTACGGACTTTAATTGCCTCAGCGTCTTGCAATATGCCGTTGATGTCCTGCAAATCAAGCACATCATCGTCTGTGGGCATTATAACTGTGGCGGTATTAAAGCCGCTCTTAGCAAACAAAGCCCCAGCTTGGTAATAACCAACAAATGGTTGATGCATCTCAAGCATATCTACCGTTTATACAAAAATGAAATCGATGCTTTGCCAACCGAAGAAGAGAGAGTTAACCGCTTGGTAGAGTTGAATATTATCGAACAAGCGCAAATATTAGCCCATACCTCGATTGTGCAAGCTGCCTGGCATAGACATGAGCGACCGATGATACATGGCTGGGTTTATGGCTTATCTGACGGGCTACTTAACTCCCTGATAACGCTTCACCCTGATACCGAAATTGATCCACTCTATCAATATGATTTTCAAACCGAGGCTGCGCTGTAACAACGAGCGTTTTTCATAATCGACACCCGACGGAGATGTAGCATGATATACAAGCAGTTAGATTTTTATTGCCGGAATTTTAAAAATGACATCCCGGCCGGGATTGTTGTTTTTCTGGTGGCACTTCCCTTATGCCTTGGCATTGCCTTAGCCTCCGGAGCTCCCTTATTCTCAGGCTTGATTGCAGGTATGGTGGGTGGTCTCATTATTTCCTGGGCCAGCGGTTCCCAGCTTAGTGTTTCAGGACCGGCCGCTGGGCTTACTGTCATTGTTTACAATGCTATTGATACGTTAGGGAGCTTTTCTGGGTTCTTGGTGGCGCTAGTTCTGGCAGGTTTTCTCCAACTCATTTTCGGTTTTATGAAAGCGGGTTCAATTAGCGCCTATTTTCCAACGCCAGTGATCAAGGGGATGTTGGCGGCTATCGGCCTAATTTTAATCATGAAACAAATCCCCCATGCGCTCGGTTACGATGCCAGTTTTGAAGGCGATGAAAGTTATATGCAAGAAACCTCCCGTTCAACGCTTGATGAGCTAACAGGTGTCTTAAAATATATCTCGCCGGGAGCAACAGTTGTCAGCGCTGTATCGTTGATGATCCTGATGCTTTGGGAAACAAATTATATAAAACGTATCAACTTCCTCAGAATATTTCCAGGAGCCTTATTAGTCGTAGCCTGGGGCGTTGCATACAACATCATAGCTTTGCAAATAGCGCCGGAGTGGGCGGTTTCAGCTAAACATTTAGTGTCACTTCCTGTGACAAAAGACGCTGTCGATTTCATTAATTTGTTTTCATTTCCCGACTTCAATTTTTTATTTAACAAACAGACTTATACCATAGCAGTTACTTTAGCCGTCATCGCCAGCCTTGAGACATTATTGAGCCTGGAAGCAGTCGACAAACTCGACCCTTTAAAGCGCATAGCTCCGACTAACCGCGAATTGAAAGCCCAAGGTCTTGGCAATATCATCAGCGGGTTTATCGGTGGTTTGCCCTTAACCGCAGTTATTGTCAGAAGCGCAGCAAACGTCAATGCCGGGGGTAAAAGTAAAGTCTCATCTTTTGTACATGGCTATTTCCTGCTGATGAGCGTCATGTTTTTTGCCCGCTACCTGAACCACATTCCATTGGCATGCCTCGCCGCAATCCTGTTACAAACCGGTTACAAACTCGCAAAGCCCAAACTGTTCCTCGAGTTTTTGCATAAAGGCCAAAATCAGTGGGTGCCTTTTATTGCAACGGTGACCGCGATTTTAATTACCGATTTGCTTAAAGGGATATTGGTCGGTTTGTTGGTAGGCTTGTATTATGTCATCAGGGCTAATTACCATGCCGCCATCTCGCTCACTCAATCAGGCAATCATTACTTGTTGCAGTTGAACAAAGATGTTTCGTTTCTTAACCGGGCATTGTTAAGAAATTACCTGGATCAAATCGAAGAAGGCAGTTACCTCGTTATTGATGGTTCCAAAACTCAATTTATCGACCACGATATTCTTGAAACGATTGAAGACTTTATACAATCAGCATCCGATGCCAACATCACTGTAGAAACTGTCCAGTTGAATGGAAAGGAAAAAATCCCTCATTCTAGGAAAACAAGCAATATTCCACGCCGCAAACGATTCGGGCGCTCATCCTCCCTGAAAGAAACGGCTCCAATAATTGTGAAATCTAATTAATTTTTTCTGACATGAGGTGAATAACTATGTATGTCAATTTGACTTCAACCATTAAAGCAAAATCAATAATTCTCTTTGTATTAGGGGTTGGCGTTATTGTTTTTTACGATGTATTTTTGAGTTTACTTATCGCACTTCCGCATTCATTTCTCATGCTGCTGCACTATATGTTCGAGTTCTGTGAACATACGCTCGATATGATCATTGAGCACCTGTTTCATACCGATCCTCACACGACTGAAATTATTGTTTTTTATATTATGGCCTTCATAATCGGCTGCATTCTTCTTAAATTCATAATGGTATTGCCGGATTTAGGTTGCAAAATCTATGGACGGTTATCTAATTATTGTGAGCAAAAGAAAGCTACGGTGTTAAATGAATGGCGTAATCAACCGTCAATCAAAAAATTTAAATGGGGGTCGGTGTTTATGGCCAGCACGATCGTTATGGTTGCTTTAGCCCTAACCTGACCATAACAAGTAAAAGTATATTAAATACAATTGTTACTTTTCCAAGCAGAAAACGCCTTGTTTTTTTATATTAGACACAGTCATGAAGCGGGTAAACATTATTCATTACGGCGTAATGATGCGTCTATTGATACGATCCGAGGCTTATTACTTAGTTGTTTCCTTGACGGTATTCGCCCAAGACGAAGCTGTTTATAACTCCTTATCCGGTAAATACCTTAAGGAAATAGACTTCTTGAGAGAACAACGTGTCGAGTTAGGCGGTTGGGCGTCAGTAGGGTGGCATTTATTCAACGGACAATCCTCATCATCATAACAATTTCCCCATTACCGAAGGAGTAAAGGAAGCGTAACGCTAGTGGAGCGGTGTCAAAATGCAAGGCCATACGACACGGCGTCATATATGGTCTACCCCGTATTGCAAGAAAAAATTCTTTTGTGACAAAAAAATATTGCTCCCATATATCCGGCCTTTATGAGGAATCATTGTCCTCTGGCCCTGATGGAATTCGCGCATTCCTGCCTCATCAAGTCATCGGCTTCAATTGAGCCCTAGACGCCGTCAGGTTTATAGGAATGCAGGTGTTACCTTTTTTGCCATCACTTGAATTTTATCTACGCAATTTATTGCCAGTTACTTTACCTGTGACCCTTTTTTCATCAATCATTACGCGCCGCTAACGATACCTATAAGTCGCATGCCTTGGCGCAAACACCCTGTTGAGGGGTTTGAATAAGTATTTCTCCAAACATCGCTTATGCCTGCATGGTTTGGTAATTTTTCTTCTGGGTCAGTAATGCCCAGACAATCCGCGCATTTTTGTTCGCCACCGCGACATTGGAGATGTTTTCTCCACGTCTTTGCTTAATGCCACCTATCCAACGGCTCCGCTTGTCTTGGTGTTTGTGTGCCAACCGGACTACTGATCGTCCGCCATGAATTAACAGTGTCCGCAGATAAGGGTCGCCTCGTTTGCTGATACCCAGTAGTGTCTGTTTGCCGCCGGTGGAACACTGTTTCGGCACAAGGCCTAACCATGCCGCTAGTTCGCGGCCATTTTTAAAGACCGACACGTCACCAATAGCCGCTATTAAGGCAGTCGCCGTTAGCAAGCCCACACCGTGTATTTTCAACAGGCGCTGGCAATTTTCATGCCCGGCACTCAGCGTAACCAATTTCTGTTCCAAGCTATGGATGCGTTTATCTAAATACACTAACTCATCATACATCTCATTAAGTAATTCTCTGAATAATGCGCTGAACATGTTTCCCGCGTCTTCAAGAATATCCGGCATGGCTTTTCTAACATATCTGATCCCCTTGGGGACAATGTCGTTAAGTTAAGGAATTCGTGATATAATTATTACTATAACCAACTGAATAACAAGGATAAAACAATGATTCCGACTTAGCAGTATCCATGCCAGCATTCTCGCTCAACTTGCAAAACTTATCCATGCGCCCGACTTCGTCGCCGCGCATCGCACTCACGACAAAGCCTTTACTCGGCAACGCGTGCTCACCTTTCCTGTTATGGTCTCCTTTCTGCTCTGCGCCTCAGATTGAGGCATTCCCTTAAAAAAGCTGAATCATCAGTCAGAAAGTTACATAACCCAGCATCATAACGCAATATGATGCTGGATTGTCTAGTCGTACCATCTTTCGTCTTTATAGCTACTCCAGAATGACCATCGTATCCACTAAGTTTCAATAATTTCCGGCGCTTTTCTTGTTTCGCCCTTGCCAATCGTCAATAAATCCCAGACCAGCAATATAAATCCGGCAAAGGTCATCCCCCCAAAAAATAAACGCCAGACCATAGCGCTTTGAAATGATGGGTGGTTCTGCGCGGTAAAGTAGCCGCCCTGATGAGCCTTCCACGGCACGCTCAATAAACGATTGTTCGTAACCCGCGATCAACAGGGCAATGGTCATGCCGAGAACACCACCATTGAGCAATCCTAATGCCCATTTCCAGCGCCAGGCATTCTGGCTGCCACCACCCATCCAGACATCGCCACGCCAATGTTGTATGGCTAAATAAAAGAAGGCAATATTAATGGTCGCGTAAGCGCCAAAAAAAGCCAAATGGCCATGTGATGCGGACCACTGTGTGCCGTGGGTATACAAATTAATTTGTGGCAAGGTATGCATAAAGCCCCAAACGCCAGCACCAAAAAATTACCGAAGGCGGGCGATAATCCAAGCCAATGCAGGGTGGTTGCCATTTTTAAACGCATGGGTACCGGAATCATAAACCGCGTGGACGACCATAGCGACTAATGGAATGGGTTCAAGGGCTGAGAAAAAACCGCCGATAGTCAACCAGTATTCCGGCGTACCAATCCAGAAATAATGGTGCCCTAAACCCAAAATGCCCGAACCAAACATCAGGGCAACTTCTATATACAACCAAGTTTGGATGATTTTACGCCTGACGCCCAACAGTTTCATGAGCGACCACGCCATAATGACACCTACCAGCACTTCCCAGGTGGCTTCTACCCATAAGTGGATCACCCACCACCACCAGTATTGTTCATGGGTAATATTGGTCATATAAAACATGCCAGCAACATACAAACCTGCTAATGCCACCAAATCCAGGTTAAAACCCCGGCAATACCCGACCATTTACCTTTACTGAAGGTAGCCACGACGTTATGAAAAATATCAGCATGACCACGACGATGCCGATATCGGCCCAACGCGGCGCTTCAATATATTCGCGGCCTTCATTAATAAACCAGGCTAGAATCCTTGCCAGGACCAATTTGCACCAGCAGGTAAACCAGCACCACCACAGTGACCGTACCCGTGAGTACCAAAAGGCAATATTGCCCAGCTTTAAGCCGACGATTTCAGTGCCGCTTTCATCTTCCAGAAACCAGTAAACGCAGCCGATGAAACCATACAACATCCACACAATCATGGCATTAATATGGATCATGCGGTTGACATTGAAATCCAGGATTTCATAAAGAAAGCTGGGGTAAATAAATTGGGTCGCGGCTAATAATCCGAACAGGATTTGCGCGAAGAACAAAATAACTGCAACCGTAAAGTATTTAACGGCCAATTGTTGTCCATCGCTTAAGTTGGTGCTGTCCAGTTGCACCCACGCTTTGAAATCATTAAGACTGGCACGCGACTTCTCACCCAAAGCGGCTGCAGTTTGCATGACACTATTTAATCCACTTGTATTCATGCTTAATCTTCCGCTTCAATGGTTTTAAAGTTATAAAGGAAGCCGTTGGTATCAATAGTCGACATCCACTTAGGAAGCCGATAATGCCTTTGGCTTCCTGTTCGGTAATCTTTAGATTGGGCATTTTCCGGTTGCTACCGAAGGTGCGGGCATTTTTTTCAGGATCCATCAAAAATTTCACCATCATGTCTTCCCGCATGTCCTTGGAAATCCAGCCTTTGTCCAGCCAGGCTTTAGTTAAATCCGGGGCATAATAGGCACCATTGCCCAATAGGGTATGGCAATTCATGCAGTTTTTGGCTTGCGTGGTTTTCTTGCCTAAATCAACTAATTGGCGGGCTTCTTCTTCCGTATATTCTTTGCCGAATAAAAACTCATTGTCACCAATCACCGGCATGGATTTATGCAAGGCCTTGTCGAATTGGTAATCGATCTTTTTGTTGATCACGGCATAGGCGGGTACCCGTTTACTGCCCGCACTGGTTTTGGTTAATGAATCAAAGGTCAACACCACTAAAACCAAAAATGAGCCTGCCGTGACCCAGATTGCGGTTTTCTTCCAGAATGATTCCGAAGCCCATAAGGGTGTTTCATCCATTACTAATCCTCTGTTGTTGTAATTAAATTAGGGTCGGCATGTGTCTTCACGCACAGGTGCCAAATGCCTATCGGTGCAAAAAAATAGCCGATCACCATCACCAAGGAAATGACCAGCCAGTACCCTTGAAAATGCGCTGCCCTGGTCAATTCAGCCACCGAGGCTATCAGCACGGCATATGAGACATAAGCGGCAATCTTTATACGACTACTTGGATTTACCTTAGACCAGGCAAACAGCAATGCGTAGCTTGCACCTGCCAGCATGATTAAGGCGGCTGAAAAAAAAGTGATAAAGAAATCTTCTAAAGCAACGGGTTCGATCATCAACGATTAACCTTGCTATGCTTGCTTGAAAACAAATGAAAATAAATAACGAGCCATAAAGCATCAGTACGTAAAGACTTCATCTATTTACTTATGATGGGTTCTGGAGCTTGTTCAGGACGGTATTGCCAATAAATCGGGCGTACTCTTCATGATTCTCATAGCCTTTGATTTGAGCAAAGGCCACTAATGCCTTAATCATCTTTTTTGTTTCCGCAATTTCTTCATGCGTCCTGCCACAACCTTCACAGTGTGTGCCTTGGTCTGTGCATTTGCCTGCTATACATGGACTGAACTTCATACGAATACCCCATACTGTTTATCAAACTAAATTAAACTCGGATTTAGCAATGCTTAACGGCACTTTTTCAACACTCAAAGGTGCGGCAAGAGTTATTCCCAACTAGGTGTTATCTTCAGAATCGAGCGTTGAAAATATTCATGGTTTCGGATTTAATCTTTACGATTACAGACAGCAATTTGCTTTTTACAGAAGATGTAATATAAATACATCTTATACTTTAATTCTTTTCCCAACAGTAAGCAACATGCAAATTACCAGTTATACAGATTACGCACTCAGGGTATTGATTTATCTTGCAAGGTCACCGGACAAGCAAACGACCATTACTGAAATTGCCGATTTCTTTAATATTTCCCGTAATCATTTAGTGAAAGTCGTTCATCAACTGGGTAGCAAAGGATTTGTGAAAACCACACGCGGGAAAGGTGGTGGCTTGGCTTTGCAACAAGCACCGGAATTGATAAACATTGGCGATGTGGTACGTAGCATGGAAAATCACTTTAATTGGGTAGAGTGTTTTGATCCTTCCCAACAACACTGTCGGTTACTGCCAAATTGCGGATTAAAGCACTTATTTGCACGAGCGGGGAACGCTTATTTAGATATATTGGATTCAGCAACTTTGGCCGATATGTTGTTAGGGCTAACGACAATTGATCCTAATCCAAAAATACCATTAGAAAACCTGAAATGATCGTTTAATCAGAGAATCTATCTGTCCCTGCTAACAAGACTTGAATGTCCGTTCACCAGTTTCTGATCGTCAGGTTTTGAAATATCTAAGCGGCTGGATTTGGCCGTGAACCGCCTTTCACACTGGTAATACGATTAGAATTTCAACCAGATTCGGTAGACTAAATTGCCGCGGAATCTATACACGCAAGCTATTAATTCTTCTACCGGATAGTTGATTTTGAAAGACGGAGAGAAAGACCAACACCGACACTATCAACACGCTTTTTTTCTTGATCTTGTTTCCTTAGCAATGCTTGGTGCTTGCGATGTGCTTCTAACGATGCATCCCATTTTTGGGCTAGAGTAGGATCGTATTTCCTTAATTTACGCTCAGCTAATTCTTCCAGTTTGGCCGAATGCACCCCCATGCCTTCTTTAAGCTCACGAACAATATCCAGGCGATTATGTAAAACGTGTAACCGTGATTGTTGCCGAGATTGCCGAACGGCCCACTGATGTTTAGTATTTGGCATTGATAACAATCCCGGCTTTTTGGCCTCGGATTGCTGTAATAGGGCTTGCTGTTGGACAATGAGGCTTCCTAATTTGACCTCAATACTCTCAACCTGGTCATGCTTCGTTTGCAGGTATATTTCTAACATTTCTTGGTATAACACTTGTTCGGAATTAGCCGTTTCCATCAGTGCCTGCTGCTCACGGCCAGCATCTTGGGCAGCATTGAGCAAATCATCGGCAACAGCCATATCCTGATTTTCAGCATTATTCGCCCTTGATAAGGGAGCAACGCTAATCTTCATTGTTGGTGTATTCATTTGGAAACCTCCTTCTGCTGCTATAACCTGAAAAATTTAACGGTCAATGCATTGTCTCAAGAAATTACCCTCTATTCATTATTATATCGAAATAATAAATTATGCCCCAATATTTTTAATTACTTGTTAAAAGCCTTTCTACTCTAGTTTGGCTATGTTTAGGGGTTGGAACATGCGCTCTTTTTTACCAAATAGCGGAACGTGCGGGAAGACATTTATTTCTTTCCTCTCATAAATCAGGGATATTTGATAACACCCTTCTGTCGTTAAACTAGAACCATTTAGCAGCTAAATTTTCCGTGATTGTTTTTGTGCAAGTGTCGCTTCAGCAACTACGGCTTTGCCATCAGCGGCATAGGTTATGCGCTTAGCCGCGCCAGGTTCCGGCGGTTTTACAAAATCTGCCCGATCATGGCTGATATATTGCCCTTTCCCTACTTGTTGATAGATGGCCGTTTTGTCTGCATACAAGATAACGCCAGAATGTTCTTTTGACTTGTCCGCCGGGGTTGCCAAATAAATATTGTATATGCCAGGCTTAACGCCCCTGGCCTTTTCAACCTTGACGTTACGCCACTGGCCTTGGTCTTCTTGCTGCATGGCGCACTGGCCATTCATTACCAGTAATCGTTGTTTCACAATTCACCCTCTTCGACAGCAATCAGCTGGACATCCCGCAATGTCACTTCAAATTCGTTGCCGTCATCGTCATATTTTAACCACGCATAGCCTTTCTCCGGCGGCCTGCGATCCAGCATTAGCCGTGCAACCCGATTAGTGTGCAAGACCTTCACAATCACGTTATTAAGCTTGCCTGGAACGGCCTGGTGCCTGGCTTTTTTACTGCCGCCTGTCTCATCTAAGCCATGCTCCCCGTCGGAGCCAGTGGGTTGAAGTGCTGCGCCGGTATCCTGGTCAAGTTCCGTGCCGTCACTCCCGTACGATGACAAATCACCCCCTGGCGAATCGGACTCCAGGTTGCTTTCCTCCGATTTATGGCTCAGGTAATTACGCAGGTATCTCATGGAAGCACGGGTGAACTCCTGGTTTTCATCGTTGACCCACGTATCGACTTCATCGGGGTAGTCACGGTGCAGCTGCACCAATTCATAAGTCAGCGTCACATCGGTAATCCGGTTGTTACGGAAGGCCGTGGCAATCGACTTCGGCAGTTTCAATAGCGCAGCGTATTGCGTCACATACCCTGCCGTTTTGCCAATGCTTTCGGCTATTTCTTTTTTCTTCATGCCTTTTTTAAGGAATTCACCAATAGCTGCGGCAATCTCTAACGGCGTATTGCCCTCACGGAGCAGATTCTCAGTCAGCTGGTCAGCGCTGGTGTAATCGTTATCGATTAGTGCGGGTATGGTCTTTTTACCGGCAATTTTAGAGGCTCTAAAGCGCCGTGCACCGTGGTTGATGACGAACCGGCCTGGTTTTTCCGGATGATTGTGCACTGAAATGGGGGTTTTTACGCCTCGCCTGCTAATTGATCTCGCCAGCTCGTTGATTTTTTCTTCTGAAAAACCTGGATTATCTTCACGTCTCGGTTGCTTGGGATCTTCATCAATCAGGCTGAGTTCTAAATCAAGGAGTTCTTTTTTGTGGGTTGCCATGGGTCCTGTTTGTGGGGGTCGTTGAGAGGATAGTGTGCCAAAGATGAGGTTTTGCCTGTCTTTTACTTTTGTACGGTTTTCATTTGACACTTCTTTGGGCTTCTTTTTCCCACTGCTTCACGATGAATGCCTGGTGTTCTGGCAGGACCGCCGTCACCTCCACGAACTTGTCTGGGATGTTGATGACCCTTAGATGCGTTTTCCATAACCGGTTCACAATCTGTGATACGGCTCCCGGCGTGATCTGCTTTGCCTTGGCGTAACCGACTTGGGATTTTCCGTCTACCAGGACACCCTCCGCTATCTCCAGGGAGTTTTTCCCCATACTTAACGTGCTGGCTGCGTGCATGAATTGTGCCTTGGTCATTCGTTTCATTAACAATTCCTTTGGTGTATCAACCAAGCTTCAACGCCCTGTTTTTGGAAAACGGTGAAGAACCGGCGATTAAGCAACAATTTAGCTAACGATTAATAACAAGTCAATTCTTTAGCCGCTATATTTTAAGGCGATTCAACTTTCAAAACACGCTGGGCCTATAAAGATAAACAAATGCTGAGAGCAGAAGATAACACGCCGTATGAATCCCTGCCTGCAGGGTCGCGTGGACGTCAGGGGAGTTTGAATAACACAAGACCCTTAACCATTGGAAAAGCACATCCATGGCACCCATCCAATTTAGGAAAGGCCAGAGCATACCCACCAACAACCAGACAAGCCCGATTGGCCAGTGCAGTATCATTTTCCACGCTGCTGTTTTATGGGCTTGTCTAGAGCCCTTGCTGGCATTCAATGCGTTCCAAGAAGAGTCGATAGATATCGCACCGGCTCGGTCGAACCGAGGAAACTGATAGATTTTCGCTGATTTTATAGTTTTCATAAGCCCGATGATTAAAGAAAGATTAGATATTGATTAGAAAAAGATTAGCCAATTTTCACGTTCTCCTGTAAGGCTTGCTGGACAAGGGCTTCAAGCCTAAGCATTGAGATTTTTGGTGTCTCGTATCCCGTGAAATGCGTGCCCCGTATCCCGTTAATGGCGTGTCCCGTATCCCGTGAAATCGGTGCCCCGTATCCCGTGTCCGTGCCTCGTATCCCGTGAATAGCGTGTCCCGTATCCCGTGATTTTGTGCCCCGTATCCCGTGAAAAGGGCGGGTGTTTATTGATTGATAAGGTGACGCTGTTGCGATGGCGTAGGGGGTTTGTTGATGATGACATTATCGCCCTCAATATCAAACCCCATAATAAATTCTATTTTTTTGAGTTCGTTTAAAGCGGTAGCCAACTTCCTTTTGAAACATCTAATTTCCTTATTGCTGCTGCCGCTAAACGAGCGGATGGTCTCTATCTTGATAGGATACGGTTTCGCATGGGTTGCTAGATAGCCGTGCAACCATAGCGCGAGGGGTTTTCCTCGTAATAGCTGCCGGTCTTGCCAATCTATTGCCGTCCAACCACCCTCGTAGAACGTGAGTATCTTGGGATTAAAAATAACCACATAACGACCACTTAGGTCATCCCGCATAAACTCCAACAAGCTCCCGCCATAGGTTTTCCGTTCTTGTTGGTCGGATAATTCAACCCCGCAACCCATCAGCCGCGCAAATGAATTCTTTAACCACTCATGCTCGCTTTTCCCTGTTTTACGGCCTAATGCCTTTAAAAAACCGTACACGGAAAATTCACAACGTGTCCCTAAGGGATGGAGCCTGGCTAAATGTAATGCCTGTTCCCACACATCCAGGTCTGACTGGTCCAGCTGAATCCCGGTAAAGCGGATTTGCAGTCCTTTTTGACAAGCCAATAGCTCGCGCTGAAAAACCGCCCTGTTTTTACCCTGTACGGCGGCGAATAATGCCCCGCGCAATACTGGGTTGGGTATCCCCTGGTTGGCTCTGGCCATATGGGAAGTTGATAAACTTTGCTATCACTGGCTCTGGCAATAGCATGCTTGCCTAGACTAGCTATACGCTGTTGAAAGGCGTTTTCACTGATGTTCATGGCAACATTGCAAGGTCAGTTATATCTAATTGAGGATTGTAAATGACACATTAATTTTTTCTGATAGGGATCATCAGTCATGGGACGCACCTTGCTAGGTGAGGTAAGAAATTTTCGCTGGCTGCACTTATTGTGTAAACAATCAAAACAAATTATAATCGATATAATGATTGTATAAATTATTAACGAGTATCTTACATTACAGCTAAGGAGTCAATAAAATATCAGAAAATATAGCTGCTAAATATTTGATTTAGGAATATGGGTTGTCGATGCGCTGGATGCAGCCTTGCTCTAGCCAATCTTAGATACGGGCTTGAACAGACGACGATTGTTAAAGGTCTTTACGGATTACAAGCAAAAGAGAGTTCGCTCAAGAATACGATCGGTAGCCACAAATGCTGCCATCCGACACGGAATCCACCATTACAAACCGAACAAAAGAAGCATGAAGAAATGGATAAAAACTAAAAATCAACAAATATCGTTAAATATTTATTTCGTTATATCCATTTTTATGAAATAATGCATTTAACTGGTTGACTGTTGCAAAGACTATATGCCAAAACCACATCATCAAGACGAAACACTGGAACCTGAAAGTAAATACGAAAATATAAACTGGAACGTGGGCTCGGTCTCGAAGCTATGTCACCCCTAGACGACCCAAAGGTCATCGAAATTATTGAACGCCTATGGCAAGCTCTAACAGGAACGACCAAGCGAAATGATGCGCTCAAAAATATTCTATCGGCGACTCGTAGCAAATCGATTATTAATTTCATTATCACGCACCTGGACGGCAATGTCCTATGTTGTGACAAATTTAATGGAGCCCAACAAGTAACCTATCGCACCCAACAAAGCAAAAAAAAGACACTCTCTGAACGTTGTACTCAACTGGTAACTTAAAGATGAAAACCTTCTCTTTGCAAGAAGCCGCCGACTTTCTCCACATGCACCCCGAGGAAGTTAGAGCGCGCACGAAGCAAGGTATTATTCCCGGCGCAAAAGCTGGACGGCGGTGGGTTTTTATTGACGATGATCTCGCAAACTACCTGCGGAGCTTGTATCATATTCCGCGGCAAGCGTTGCGAGTGACAACAATTCAGAAGGAGGACTTATGTCACTTGCTAAAAGAGGAAACATCTGGTGGATCGATTTCACAACGCCAAATGGCCAGAGAATACGACGATCTACTGAGACCGAAAACAAAACCCAAGCCCAAGAACTTCACGACAAACTAAAAGGTGAAATGTGGCGGATTTCCAAGCTGGGGGAGAAGCCTAAGTATTCCTGGAATGAGGCCGTTGTCAGGTGGGGAAAAGAAACCAGCCATCGAACAACAGCTTGGGAAGATGCTGGTAAGTTGCGTTGGCTGGATAAATTCCTAAACGGCAAACCGCTTGAGGATATAAACCGTTCGTTGATTGAGCGGATAATTGAAGCCAAGCTTGCGAGCGGTTGCAGCAATGCTACCGTTAATAGGAATCTTGCTTTGATCCGGGCGATCTTGCGGAAAGCGGCAAGGGAATGGGAATGGCTCGATAAACCTCCTGCCATTCGGATGCTGAAAGAGCAAAAGCTGCGTGTGCGTTACCTAACGCGTGAAGAGGCTGCAAGGTTGCTTGCCGAATTGCCAGAGCATCTGGCAGCTATGGCGGGATTTACCCTGGCAACTGGTCTGCGGGCAGCGAATGTAACTAAGCTACAGTGGAATCAGATTGACTTGGTGCGGCGGCTGGCCTGGGTGCACCCAGACCAAGCCAAGGCACGAAAAGCCATTCCTGTTCCCCTAAATGATGACGCAATGGCTATTTTGGAGATGCAGCGCGGAAAAAGCAATGAGTGGGTGTTTACTTACAAAAGCCATCCTATACTGCAGCCATCTTCAAGAGCCTGGCGCAAAGCTTTAAAAAGGGCGGATATTGAGGACTTTTGCTGGCACTCGCTCAGACATACTTGGGCATCTTGGCACATCCAGGGCGGAACCCCGTTATATGTGCTTCAGGAAATGGGTGGCTGGGCAAGTTCCGAAATGGTACGGCGCTACGCACACCTATCAGCGGATCACCTAGCTCCTTTTGCTGCTAAGCTTAATGGCGCAAATACGACACAATGTAATATTGAATAGGCTGCAAATGGTGGGGCGTTAGGGACTCGAACCCTAGACCCATGGATTAAGAGTCCACTGCTCTACCAACTGAGCTAACACCCCTTCGTATAAAACGGTCTCGAATGGTAAAGGAATTTTTAATAAAAACCAAGTGAATGTTTGAAACAAGACCGTATTATGTATCCCAAGCCAGCTCAACTTTACACGTAATTTAGAAGAAATCTCAGAATTGTTTAGAAAGCGTTTGAATGAAGTAAATGCTGAGCGAGCCGAATTAGCCTGGATCTAACGACAGTCACGACTCCAAATGAGCATAGCGTCAAACGATACATTTACGAATCACAAGACTGAATCTAAATTAGCTATTAACTCATCTAAATATCCGGGCATTTTTTAAAAATACCATTCTGCTGAGGTATAATTCCAGATTATTCGGACACTTTCTTAATAAACGGCAAAGATGAGCATTACACTTTCAAATAGAGTTAAATCAGTAAAACCCTCCCCTACCCTCGCGATCACCGCCCGCGCGGCAGCCATGCGTGCGGCAGGTAAAGATATTATCGGATTGGGTGCAGGCGAACCCGACATGGATACGCCCGACCACATCAAAGCCGCTGCGGTTAAAGCGTTAGATAATGGTTTTACCAAATATACCGCCGTCGACGGTACGCCCGGCTTGAAAAAAGCGGTCATCGAGAAATTCAAAAAAGACAACGGACTGGATTACACACCGAAACAAATCCTAGTGTCCTGCGGCGGCAAACAAAGCTCTTATAACTTAACCCAAGCTTTGCTCAATTCCGGCGATGAAGTCATTATCCCGGCGCCGTTCTGGGTTTCCTATCCTGACATGGTTTTACTGGCAGACGGCGTACCGGTCATTATTGAGACCACACAAGCGCAGCGCTTTAAAATTACCCCGGATCAGCTTCGGAAAGCCATTACGCCAAAAACTCGACTCATCTTTATCAACAGTCCGTCCAACCCATCCGGTATTGCTTACACCTTGGACGAGTTGAAAGCATTGGGCGATGTGTTAAAAGAGTATCCCAACATCATCATCGCAACCGACGATATGTACGAACATATTCTCTGGGAACAAGGCACATTCGTTAACATACTGAACGCACATCCCGATTTATACGACCGCACCGTCGTGATGAACGGCGTTTCCAAAGCGTATTCCATGACCGGCTGGCGCATCGGTTATGCTGCAGGACCGGCGGATTTAATTGAAGCCATGTGCACGATCCAGTCGCAAAGCACATCCAACCCGACTTCCATCTCGCAAGTCGCCGCCGAAACGGCCTTAACCGGCGATCAAAGTTTTATCACGAACATGTGCGTTGAATTCAAAAAGCGCCACGATTTCGTCGTTGCCGAACTTAACAGCATTGACGGCGTGGAATGTATTGAAACCGATGGAACTTTCTATGTGTTCCCGAATGTCGAAAAGCTGATTGAAAAGCTGGACGGCATCGACGACGATTTGGGTTTTTCCGAATATTTGATCGAAAAAGCAGGCGTTGCACTAGTGCCCGGTTCGGCCTTCGGAACGCCGGGCCATATCCGCATCTCCATCGCCACCAGCATGTCTAATTTAGAAAAAGCTTTAGACCGGATTAAAAAAGCTATTTAATCCAAGAGAAGTTTAATTTTGCAGATCAACAGGAGCACAACGATGAACCTAGAACATCACGATAAACGCGACAGCCTGATGCATAAAATCATCACCAGCCGTTACCGTTTCTTTTTGGCCGTTGTCCTGCTCCTGTTACTATTTATGGTCGTGGAAGCCGTATCTGCTGACGAATCCAAGGCCGGATTGATCAGGACCCCGCTACTTGAAAATACCGTCGAATTGCCCAGCAAAAACGTCAACGCCAAAGTCATCCGTGTTACCTTCCCACCTGCTTTCAAAACACCTTGGCACACGCACGATGGCCCCGGTCCGCGCTATGTGGTTAAAGGCAAACTGAAAGTAACCGAAGACGGCCAAGTCAATACCTACGGCATCGGCGAGGTGTTCTGGGAAAGCGGAAAGTTAATGCAGGTTGAGAATGTCGGCAAAGACTCGGCGGAATTGATTATTTTTGAGATGGCACCGGGGCATTAGTCGTTTATTTTAGGATGGGATAAATTTGTTTAATTCCTTGATATTAAAAACGGTTTAGGCTTCATTATGACGCATTATTTTACGTCTTTTAGGATGTATAATTGCAGTTAGGCAGACAGAACGCAGGCGTCCGCCAGAGCCGAGGGCTGATCGTGAACCGCATCTTCTCCAATGGTTCTTTGGATCCGTTTCTTTCGTTTCGAGTGCGGATGGAACGCGCTATCCGCGCCCAGTGCTCTGAACATGTAGTTCTGCAGGTACACGACGCCATCTACGCGCCGGTCAAACGCGCGACTCAGCAGCTCGGCACCGCCATGCAAGATCGGTCCGGACGACAGTACGACCAGGCCATCGCCGAGCTACGCAGTCTACTCGATTCGGACGCCAAGGAACGCGAAGTGCAGAATGCCTTGATGCAATCTGGCGTGCTTGCGGTGACCAGCAAGGTCGTCCAAGAGGTGACGATCAAAGCTTCACCTGATGACCGACGCATGCGCATGGACCTCGTCATAGATGCGGGAGACGAGTTTCCCTCGCAGGTTGTCGAGCTTAAGCGTGGGTCCCATCTCCTTTTGGCGCGACGCGGTCAGCCATCCGAACGCTTGTCCCGAGAACTTACCGTTGCCGTCGAGCAGTTGCAGGGCTATGGCCGGCGAATTGAATCCGACCCGGCGGTCACGCTTAGCATTGAACAGCGGCATGGGATTCAGCTCGGTTCGCCGGAGCTACGCCTCATCGCAGGGCGCCGGCTTCCCGACGCACAGTCGTACGCTATGCTAAGCCTCGTCGAGGCCAAGCCGGGCGAGTCCGGCCTGACCGTTCAGATCTACACGTGGTACGCCTTCTTGGCAGAGCTCGAGCGCGTACTCAACTAGACTCGGAGGCTCGGATGCTGCCTAACTCCGGTTTGCAGCAGACACCGCCCTCGCTTCGCTCGGCCGACACAGCTGAAAACTGGTACGTTAGACCCAGCCCGACCGTCAATTGGCTAAATTACATTTAATACCCGTGTGCTGACTACGCAGACGTAAGCCAAGTGCTTATAAATTATCTATATTTACAATGTGTTAAAAAATGCTAAGGTGCGAAACATGTATGTTTTGACGCATAACTGCGTTGATGCGTACATAGAGCCGTAAGTACGATTAGCGATAGCGTAATCGTACGCATGGATTTTATCGATTACATTCCTCCGATTACTCTATCGTTAATTGGTATACGCTCGCTATTGCAAACTTGAATTTATAAGAGTAAAAAGACTCTTAGGTTAATCGTACCCTGTAGGCGGATTTCACATACATGGATCCTCCAATCAACCCTATTAAAATAATAGCCTAAGGAGTTGATAATGTTGTCGAAAATAACTGTTGCCGATTACATGACTAAAAGACTGGTTTCGCTCTCAAAGCAAACCAATGTGTTTGATGCCATCAAAAAGTTGCTGGAAAATAAAATCACCTGCGCCCCGGTTATGGATGAACATGGACAATTAATTGGAATGTTCTCAGAAAAGGACGGCATGCGTGTGGTTTTTCGAAAGCGTTTATGACCAGGGCATGTCCGGGAAAGTGGAAGACTTTATGTCCAAGGATGTTATCAGTGTCGACGCCAATTCCAGCATTGTAAATTTAGCGCAAAATTTCCAGGGTTCCCCGGTAAGAAGCTACCCTGTTTTCGACCACGGGAAATTGGTTGGCATTATTAGCCGGACGGATGTCTTAAGGGCATTGGTTTCCTAAGATAGCCTGCGTTGACTCTCAACAAGATTGCAACGGTGGGCATTGCGGCAACAATCTGCTTATAGTTTGCGAACGTGCGATTAGCAAGGTAGCCTAGTTTAAGAGTAATGGAATCCGGGTTCATGACTCAGTTTTCACGTATTACGTTGCACTTCATATGGGAAACTTTTATTACTTTTGCCTGCTTGCGGTTTACTCGCGCCCCGACAAAAACGGCACAAAACTCACTCCCTCAAATTCTTCGACTTCATACCCTTTATCGGTTCGAATCACTCGCTGCAAGATTTGCCCGCCGCTTTCGCCGGTCGGTATTATCATAACCGCACCCATCGCCATTTGCTCAAGTAAGGCGTCCGGGATTTCAGACGGTGCGGCGCTGACTAATATTCCGTCGAAAGGCGCATACTCGGGCCAACCCCAGCCGCCGTCGTTGTGGATATAACTGACGTTTTTGATCTTGAGATCGAATAAATGGGTTTTCGCCTTTTTTTGCAACGGTAAGATGCGTTCCACTGAATACACATGATCGACCAATTGCGCAAGGACGGCGGTTTGATAACCGCAACCCGTGCCGATTTCAAGCACTTTTTGCGGATGTCCCAGCTTGTTAACTAACAATTCGGTCATGCGGGCGACGATATATGGCTGCGAGATGGTTTGGTTATAACCGATCGGCAACGGCGTATCTTCATAAGCCCGGCTTGCCAGCGCTTCATCGACAAAAATATGCCGGGGAGTAGTGCGCATAATATCCAATACTTTATGGTTGCGGACCCCTTGTTCGATCAAGCGGTTAACCATCCGGTCGCGCGTTCGCTGCGAGGTCATGCCTATACCTTGCAGGCTTTGGCTCATACGTTATTCTCCTTCGGCAGCCAAGTATTCAATTCTTCAATACGGTCGTACCAAGTCAAATCCAACTGTAACGGCGTGACCGACACATAGCCAGTACTCACCGCATGAAAATCGGTTCCCGGTCCGGCATCCTGTTCCGCGCCGGGCGGTCCCACCCAATACAATAGCCGACCCCGAGGATCGGTCCCCTTTATGACAGGTTCCGATTTATGGCGCTGACCGAGACGGGTGGCTTTGTAGCCTTTTAAGGCTTTCAACGGAATATCGGGGACATTCACATTAAGGATACTATCTTTAGGTAACGGATTGTCGATTAATTGCTTCAACAAGGTGACGGCAACCTGCGCGGCAGTCTCAAAATGAGTCAGTTCTTCTCCGCTACCGGCCAGGGAAATGGCTACCGCGGGCAACCCCAGATAACGTCCTTCGGTTGCGGCGGCTACGGTGCCGGAATACAACACATCGTCGCCTAAATTACCGCCGTGGTTTATTCCGGCGAAGACCATATCTGGTTCTTTCTCCAGCAAACCGGTAATTGCCAAGTGCACGCAATCCGTCGGCGTTCCGTCTACTTTTGTGAAACCGTTTTCGCCTAGGGATGCTCGTAGCGGCATTTCCAAGGTTAAGGAATTACTTGCCGCACTCCGGTTTTTATCGGGCGCGACTACGGCTATCTCGGCATGTTGGCTTAATGCTTTTGCCAAGGTAGACAGCCCTTCAGCTAAGTAGCCGTCGTCATTACTTAACAAAATGTACATTAATCGTCGCCTTAGTTGAGGTTACACTATAGAATCGTAAATGTTAGCAACTTTGTACAACAAAGCCAGCGCTTGTGACAAAAAAAATCATCAATTCAAAAGATAGCGACTTGTTTCGGCAGACAATCGGTAAAGTGAACGCCGTAAAAAGCGATAAAGTCCATCATAGCGCGGAACTTCCGCCCAAACCCTATCCAAAACCGAAAACTAATAATCCGGAAGACATGATGCTGGACGGCTTTCTTTTCGACGTTGAGGAAGTCAGTCATGAAGAGAGCTTAACGTATACCGCACCCGGACTACAACATGCTGTTTTAACCAAACTCCGCAAAGGTTTTTTCGGCGTACAAGCGGAATTAGACCTGCATGGACTGACCAGTGAAGCCGCAAAACAACAATTGCTTTCATTTATAGCGCGCAGCATTTCGGCTGGATTCCGCTGCGTTCATGTGATTCATGGTAAAGGTTATCGATCATCAGAAAATAGGCCCGTTCTTAAAAACAATCTCAATCGATGGCTGCGGCAACACAAAGAAGTCCAAGCTTTTTGCTCGACGCCGCAACGGCACGGCGGGACCGGCTCGGTTTACGTGTTGCTGAAGCTGACAAAAAACCAGGATGATCTCCTTTAGCAAGCACCACACAGAATTGTAAGTTCAGCCCCGGACATTTTTTAGACAGCCTTTGTGTAAGGGGTTGTAGGTTAAACGCAGTGAGCAGTTGCCGAGAGCCTGTCGAAAGGCGGTATGGGCTTCGACTTGAGCGGTAAGAACGGTTAATACTTTAAAAGGCCGAATGTATAGTCCAGAAAAGATTTACATTTTATGCGTAGTAATTTCTATCCCCGCCTGCTGATACTGCCGATACCGCTGCCTTCCCCAAGCTTTGGTTGCTTCGCTGTCGTCCAGTATTTCTAGGATGCGTTCGGCATGTTGAAAATCTTGCGGGATTTTCGAAGACAGATTAATTATCGTTTTTTGCCATTGCTCCGGCGGGTTATCTGCCCCAATTAGAACAGTGTTTTCGATTTCGGGTATTTCGTCCCCAAAAATCTGATGAGGGATAAAACTCCCTGCTCTAAAAGTCCAGAGCAGGTCGTCGATTTGTCCGCTTTGTTCCTGTGAATCGGTCAGGACGTAAGCAAATACGCCGCTACGGTAGGCTTTTTCGATCAGCTTGCAGGCGAATTGATTGCGTTCCTGTATCGATTCAGTCGGCAGAACGTAAAAGCTGACTTCCGGCACACGAAGACCTTAGGCGGCGTTCGTGCGGTCGATTAAGTATTGCATCAACAAGGGCACAGGGCGACCCGTTGCGCCTTTGAATTGACCGCTGCGCCAAGCGGTACCGGCAATATCCAGATGCGCCCACCTAAAGTTTTTGGTGAAATGCGATAGGAAACAGGCGGCGGTAATCGTACCGGCATCTTTGCCGCCGATGTTCGCCAAATCGGCAAACGGCGATTTCAATAACTCCTGATATTCTTCCCACAGCGGTAAACGCCACACGCTGTCACACGACGCTTCGCCCGCTTTGATTAAAGCATTGCACAAATCGTCGTCGTTACCGAGCAATCCGCTAGGGATACGGCCCAAGGCGACCAAACACGCCCCCGTCAGCGTCGCCATATCGATTACGACATCCGGGTTATAGCGTTCTGCGTAGGTCAAGGTATCGCAAAGGATTAACCGGCCTTCCGCGTCGGTATTTAGAATTTCGATGGTTTTACCCAACATGCTGGTGACAATATCGCCGGGTTTGTTGGCGTCGCCGTCCGGCAAGTTTTCCGATGCCGGTATTAAGCCGACGATGTTTAACGGCAATTGCATTTTAACGGCAGCCAAAAGCGCGCCCATAACCGCCGCACCGCCGCACATATCATACTTCATCTCATCCATACCGGCGGCGGGTTTAAGCGAAATACCGCCTGCATCGAAGGTTACGCCTTTGCCGACTAAGACGACCGGTTTGGCGTCGTTCTTCGCACCCTTGTATTCTAAGGTTATGAGCTTTGCGGGTTGTCGGCTGCCTCTCGATACGGAAAGTAAGGAACCCATTCCCAATTCCTGCATTTCTGCTTCTTCAAGGACTTTTACACTCAACTCGGCGTGGTTTTTATTCAGCTCTAGTGCTTGTTCAGCCATGTACGTCGGCGTACAGATGTTACCCGGAAGATCGGCCATTGACTTGGCAAGATTTATACCCTCGGCAATTGCTAAACCTTGCAGCAAGCCTGTATGGGCGAGTTCATGAACACTTCCCGGTGCGGTAATTACAATTTTTTGCAATTTGCTTTCGGTTTCTTTTTCGGACTTCAAGGCGGTGAACTGATACACCGAATCGCTGAATACTTCTACGATTTGTCTAACATTCCACTGAATGTTACAGCCTTCGACAGGCGCTTGTGCAAGACCGCATATTATCGATTTGATGAAAGGCTTCTTTAAACTCATAGCCGCCGAAGACAAGGCTTTTCGAAAGCTTTTGGGTGATAACGCTTTGTTTTCGCCTAAGCCCACCAATAGCACACGTTCAACCGAGCTGTCCGGCACGACATTGATCAACACGGTTTCGCCGAGTTTTCCGGCGGTATCGCCTCTATTTACGACCTTAACGATCAGGTCTTGAAGGCTCCGGGACAAACCGGCATCCGATGGTATCAATTGCTGATTCTGATATACACCGATAATGATACAATCTGAAGTTAACGTTTCTATTGGCGCGGTTTCAATTGAATAGTCCATCTTTTTTTACATGTTTGCTATTGGGTTGGCGAGGGTGGATTAGGCTGAGATGTCATCGCAAATCCGTTATTTCAATACCGGATTATACAACACTATACTTGTTTTGATTGAGGAGATGGGCTTGGACGCAAACTGGCCGACTGGCTATAAAATGTCGCGGCGACCCTTCATTACTGTTTTAGACAGAATGATCGCCCAAGATTTACTGAGAACTTTATTTTCCGTGTGGATGGTGATCGTCGTCATCATCGTCAGCCAAAAGTTCATCAAGATTTTAGAGAAAGCGGTTGAAGGACATATTTCAAACGATACCTTATTAACGATTTTAGGTTTAAAAACGATCAGCGTCGGTATTTCTTTGATACCCGCAGCAACCTTTATGTCGCTTTTAATGGTTTTAGGCAGGTTGTACAAAGACCAGGAAATGTCGGCCATAGCCGGCGCAGGCGGCGGCGCCGGCACCTTGTACCGGGCTATCTATTTGTTGGCTATCCCTTTAAGTATCGTAAGTTTCGTTTTATCGTTATACATCTCGCCGTGGGCGGAAAACCGAATGCAACGGCTCATGAATCAGGATGAACAATCCTCCGATATTCGAGGAATTGCCGCCGGAAAATTCAGCGAATACAGCCAGGGGAATCTGGTGTTTTATGTCGAAAACATTACGGCGGACAACACCATGAAATCCGTTTTCGTCCAAGATAGAAAAAAAGACAGTTTAAGCATCTTGAGCGCCGAACAAAGCCATTTTGAAGAATTACCCGGCGGACGTTACATGGTCTTTGAAAACGGCCAACGTATTCAAGGTCATCCGGGCGATTTTAATTATGTTATCGAAGAATTTAAACAATATGCTTTTAAAGTCGCGGAAAGGGCGGCGTCGAACTATGTAACGCCTAAAGCCGTTCCTAGCAGTAAATTATGGACGTCTATCGATAAAAAAGAGATTGCCGAACTGCAAAACCGGCTTTCTATTCCTATCACGATTTTGATATTTGCCTTCGTTTCCGTACCCTTATCGAAAATATCGCCTAGAGGCGGCATTTACGGCAGCATGATGTTAGGTTTTCTGATATTTTTCAGCCACGGGAATTTTTCCGGCGTAACCCAAAGTTGGCTGATAAAAGGCAGTATCCCGATTTGGCCTGGAATTTTCTGGGTTAATCTGAGTTTATTTTTCTTCGGCCTGTTGATGCTCGCCAACTGGTTCGGCTTCAAATGGCTGTTTTTATCCTTTAAGAAAAGGTTTATAAAATGAATGTCTTAACATTCTACATAGGCAAGGAAATCCTGAAAGGTTCGCTTGTCACCATGCTAATTTTATTGACCATTTTCAATCTTTTTACCTTTGCGGATGAAGTTAAAGATCTAAAAGGCGCTTATGATTTAAAACAGATTTTCTATTACATCGCATTAACCTCGCCGAAAGTTCTGTACGAACTGGTCCCCTCTTCGGCATTAATCGGCAGTTTGTTCGTCTTGGGATCGATGGGTAATAATCGCGAACTCATCGCTATGCAGGCCGCCGGTTTGTCCGTATTAGGTATCATAAAAGCGGTCTTGCTGGCCGGTTTCGTGCTGGTGTCGCTGTCGCTCGTCGTCGGCGAATTTATTGCTCCGGTTGGCGAAAAATTGGCGCAAAAACTCAAAATGGTGGCTTTGCACGAAAGCATCATCATGAATTCCAAATACGGCGTCTGGTTACGGGAAGGTTCTAACTATGTGAATGTACGTCAAGCAGAGGAAGACGGCCGATTAGCCGATATCAGTATTTACGAACTCGATAACAATCGTCATTTAAACAAAGCAGTACATGCCGATAAAGCCATTTTTCTGGGCGACAAAACCTGGAAATTGGTCAATACCAAGGAATCGGTGATTTCAACCGATCAAATACAAGTCACACAACAAGCTGAAAAAATCTGGCATTCGTCCATCGCGCCGAATTTGCTGAAAATTGTGGTTGTCGACCCGGATAATCTATCGCTTTACGACTTAGCGATGTACGTCGATTTTTTAAAAACAAATCGCCAAAAATCACACAGTTATGAATTTGCGTTTTGGGGACGCGCCGTCAATCCGTTAACCACATTCATTATGATGCTGGTGTCCGCCCCCTTTGTTATCGGCATTCATCGCGGCATCAGCGTCGGCGCCAGAATCATGCTCGGCGTCACCATCGGTATGGGTTTCAATATATTCAATAAAATCATTAATCATATGGGACTAATTTATAACTTTAACCCGCCTCTAGTGGCGATATTGCCCAGTTTGATTGTATTTTCTTTGGTCTTATTCGCGATAAAAAAAGCAAAGACCTAGGTGTAACGTTTTATTATGAAATTTTAAATAATTAAATTTTTCATTAACTTACATTTTATTAAATTACGATAATCTTAGAAATTAATATAACTTTATAGTCCGAATAGGCCCGATAAATACTAATTTTTTGTTAGGCTGAATTATTGATGTGATAGTATTAAGCATTACCTACGCTAGCTTCAGGTAACATTCAAAAATATTCGTAACTCTAATAATCAGGAAAACCACGATATGAAAGCTAAAGAAATTATTGTAACAAGTATGATGAGTTTGGCTTTACTGGCTGGCTGTGACGATTCAGGAAAATCGACACAGACTTCATCTACAGAACCAACAACTGCCGCAAAACCAGCCGCTGAAACGGCTGCAAGTGATGCTGCAGCCGCTGCAAAAGCAGCAGCTGATGCAACTGCTGCTGCCGCTAAGCAAGCTAACGAAGCTGTAGAAGAAACCGTTGAAGAAAGTGCAGAAGCAGTTGAGGGTGCGGCAGAGGCTGGCGCGGAAGCTGTTCAAGGCGCTGCAGATGCCGGTGCTGCAGCAGTTGAAGGAGCAGCAAGCGCTGGTGCCGCAGCCGTAGAAGGCGCAGCCGATGCGGGCGCGGCTGCTGTGCAAGGCGCAGCAAGTGCTGGCGCTGCCGCAGTTGATGCAGCAAAAGATGCCGCTAAAACAGCTACCGATCAAGCCGCCGCCGCTGCTAAAAGTGCGGGTGCCGCAGCCGTCGAAACTGCAAAAGAAGCAGTTGCTCCAGCGGCTCCTGTAGCTCCCGCTCCAGTAGTCGATAAAGCTAAAGAAGCTGCTGTTGCCGCACCAAAATAAAACACCCATGTCACTCGTTTGGCAGAAGAAATTCTGCCAAACGATACCAAGACGGTAATCCAAACTATTATTGCCACATAGCCCTTTTATGTTGCAATAACCTTTAAGATATCAAAATGACTGATCGCCATGAATATCAGAGAATTCAACGGTATTCGTCCTAAAATCGGCAATTCGACCTATATCGACCCCAGCGCGATCATTATCGGCGATGTGACAATCGGCGATAACGCTTCAATCTGGCCGACGACAGTAATCAGAGGAGATGTCGAAAAAATTACCATCGGAAACGACACGAATATCCAAGACGGATCCGTACTCCACGTCACTCATTACGGACAATTTACCGACCGCGGTTATCCGTTAACAATCGGCAAAGGCGTAACGGTAGGCCATCGAGCCGTCGTCCATGCCTGCACCATCGGTAATTACTGTTTGATCGGGATGGGCGCCATCATCATGGACGACGCGGTACTGGAAGATTACGTCATGTTAGGCGCCGGAGCATTGGTTCCTGCCGGAAAAACATTGCAAAGCGGATACCTTTATGTCGGCTCTCCCGCTAAACTTATAAGAGCTTTAACGGATAAAGACCGGGAGTTTCTGGAATATTCCAGCCGGCATTATGTCGATTTAAAAAATAAATACCTAAATAGCGCTAAGTAGCAGTGCATTCGAGCCTTTCGAATTTAGTCATACTCGATCAAGAGATTAAATTCATTTTTTGATTTTCGATAAATACAAGCCCAATCCCTTTTCAAACCATTTAGACAATTCGTTGACCATTCCGACGACAAGTGGTGCGCCCTTGCGCGCCAACCAATTCATCATTCGGTCGATAACCACCAACAATCGATAGACTGCGTTTTTAATCCAGAGTTTTATTTCAGTCGAATCCAAGACATGAATTGCCCTATCTTTTATCCAGCCTTTACTGTGCAACCATCGCATTAGACCGCTTACATAAAGAAAAAATAGACTTTGTCCGGCTAAAAACCAACAGAAACGTCCTATTGATCCTAACGCCTCGCCAGTGTGCAAAGGCCACATCCAAGTGATAACTTTTTGTCCTGTAGAAAATGATTTAGGATCTCTCACCTCTCTAATTTGGCCGCTCCAACGGTCGACCCAGACCGTCGTATAAGGATGACGATGATTTATCTCTCCTTTCTGACGTAAGTTAACCCGGTACACGCCGCTGTCGCCCATCGGCGTCGTCACGCGGCGCAGCTCGGCAGTTTGAAACGGCCCGCGAGCGACAAATTCAGCCGCTTCCAGTACCGTCGGATGGTCGTTGGGGATGGCTGTGCTGGATATGCTCTCTCCGGTTCCGCCGTGCGCCATGCCGCTTGAACCGCTTATCTCTTCCAGTAACGACGGAAAACTCAACTGAAACCCGGTAAAAGCAAGTATTAACAAAGCCCCTGCGCTGCATAAGCCCATTACCCGATGCAAATCGAACACTAATCTTATCAATCCTAATCGAACCCTAACTTGTAGAACCGAACTAATATTTTTAACCCCAGGCCACCATAAATAAATCCCGGAGAGGACTGAAACGATAAGCAACGCACCGCAATACCCAACGATATTCCATCCCATTTCATCGTAATGTAGATGGGTATGCCAATCCAATAGCCATGTGGTTATTGTCCGCCCCCAAAACCGGTTAGCGACGACTTCCGCTGTATAAGGATTAACGGACACCATCAACGGTGCATAGCGTTCGAAAAAAGTTTCCTTGGGTTTTTCAAACCAAACCGTCACCATGCCGTTCGGCGAACTTGGCATTTCCAAAGTCCATTCTCCATAGCGGTCGGGATGCGCATTTCTTACGGCAGCCATGATCCGGTCTAAAGATTGGAATTCGCCTTGCGGATTTTCAACGACTAATTGCGGATTTAATAAAGCATCCAACTCTTCACGGTAAACACTGATACTGCCGGTTAAGCCTATGATGGCGAAGATGAAACCGACAACCAAAGCCAGATATAAATGAACATTCAACCAAAGTTTACGCGTCAGCCATCTGTTTATTTGAAACCGCTTTAAGCTCGAAAAAAAAAATTCGACAAAAGCCTGAAAACCTTTTACAAATCGTGTGTTTATTAAATTCTGCACAAGTGTTGTACCGCAACGTAAGAACTTAGAAACTGCCTACAAAATCCATTTTTCCAAGTTCCACGCCGTTATGCCGCAGAATGTCGTAAGCGGTGGCGACATGAAAATAAAAATTCGGTAGCACAAAATGAAGCAAATATGGTTGGCCGATAAAGCCGATGTCTTTGCCGCGTATTTTCAAAGTCACACTTCGTTCTTCGCTGCCGTTAATTTGTTCAGCCGTTACGGATTGCAAAAAGGCGACCGTCTTAGCTATACGGGCTTGTAATTCGGCGAACGTTGTTTCGTTATCTTCGAAACTCGGCACGTCGACGCCTGAAAGCCGCGCCGCACAACCTTTCGCCATATCGGTGGCAATTTGTATTTGTTTACTTAGCGGGTACATATCCGGCGCTAAACGGGCGTTGACAAAAACGGACGGATCGATTTTTTTCGCCTCGGCATGGGCAAGCGCTTTATCGAGTATCTTAGATAAATTACCTAACATATGAATTAAAACGGGAACGGACGCTTGATACATATTCAGTGACATAGTGATTACTCCGGTAAAAAATGATGTGTTGTTTCTCGATGTCGTTTAGAACGCGAGAAAGTCGTTTAAATGAATTGAGGTAAACGGTTGTTGTTCGGCTAATGCTTTATCCTCGGCGGTGTTATAACCCCACAACGCGAACGATAATTGAACAGACGACAATCTATCCTGTTTCAGAACATTAAGTAAAGTGGGTAAACGGTCCTCAACAAAATGAATCGTTTTACCCGGATGAGATTCCAGAAGCGATGCCAGCACATCAACTTTACTCAGTTTGCGATCCAAGCCGAAAATTCTTTCGTCCGCCAGTTCGATAGCATTGGCTTGCAATATCTGTTTAACGAATCGCTCTTGCTTGGTAGTGACCACGTACCAGGGACAAAGTTGCCACAATTTTTGCAACTTAGTTGCCACACCTTCGAATAAAGGATTTCTATCGACCCAATCGTCCAGGTCACGGGCGATCCACAGATCCCGGGTTTCACCGAACAGATTCTTTAAATCGTCGATTGAAACTGATGCTTCATTTATCAAGCCGTTCGCTTTCTCACCGAAATGACTAAAAACGGCATCGGTCGATTCCCCCAGAAAGAGCAGGCGCATCGCTAATATCGCTTCATAACCGGTTTCGATGATCGGTCTCACATTGCGGAAACGCTCAATCAAGTCGGGAGGAACGGATTCGGGCATGTCGTTCCAAAGTTTGGTTGCGGCTTTCCAGCCGGTCATTCCGGTTTCCACCGCGCTATCGCAAAGTACGCCGTCGAAATCCAGCGCATAAATAAAGGAGTTCGTCATTTAAGTTTGATTATTTCGGCTTTGATATAAAGCCATACATTGTAACCGGTTAGCATTAAACCTGCGTGTTAATGAAACCGATTTATCCGAAAAATCTGCAAATTAATGACATTAAAACATTTCGGCATTTCATTATCTTTTTACACGTTTTAACCCAAAAAAAATCAAAAATTACTACAATAAACAATCGTTTGGTAAAATGTAACGTTTATAACAATAAAACTCCGTTTAAATTTTTATAATGACAAAACGGCTGATAGCGACGGCTTCCCCACACATGCAACTAACTGCTTGGAATTTAGCGCCAAAATGGACCCTTTTAAGTTTTTATACCTTACTAACCGGAATACTAACGATAACCGGATGTTCCGATCAAAGTCTCCAAAAGCTTCAAGGCTACGCGCAAGGAACGACTTACCATATCAGCTATTGGGCGGAACAACCGGTTGACCACAAAAGCATCAAAACTGCTGTCGAAACCGAATTCGGCGTAATCGATAAATTGCTATCCAATTACCGGACCGATTCTACGATAGAGACGTTTAACAGCGCTGAAAATACCGATAATTTTACGGTCGGCCCGGAAATCGTTGCTTTGGTGAAAGTCGCGCAAACCGTTCATAAAGCCAGTTCAGGGTGTTACGATCTAACGATCAAACCCTTGTTCGACTTGTGGGGATTTCAAAATGAAACCCAAGCCGTCCCGCCGCAAGCTGCCATTGATAAAGCCTTGAAGCAAATCGGCATGGATAAGTTAGAGATCGCCGGAGAAAACCAACTGAGAAAAAAACAAGCGGATTTAAAAATAGATTTGTCGTCCATTGCGCAAGGCTACAGCGTCGAAAGAATCAGCCAAATTCTCGAAAAACAAGGCATCAAAAATTATTTAGTCGAAATCGGCGGCGAACTGAAAACCAACGGACACAAACCCGACCGGCAACCTTGGCGTATTGCCGTAGAAAAACCATTGCCGGGCGAACAAAAATTGCACAAAGTGATCGACATGCCCAACGATATGCCGTTTGCCGTCATGACCTCGGGAACATACCATCATTATTTCGATGAAAATGGCGTCAGGTACAGCCACATACTCGATGCTCGTAACGGACGACCCATCACTCACGATCTGGTATCGGTCACTGTTATCCACCAAAACCCCATCGTTGCCGATGCTTGGTCGACGACATTACTCTGCTTAGGCCAACAAGACGGGTTGAAGGCAGCGAATACGGAAAATATTTCCGCCTTCTTTATACAACAACAGGGCAGCGAATTGATCGAATCACGAAGCGATGCGCTTAATACATCGAAGCAACTCACCCTACATTAATATTTAAGCAAACGGAACTTCAATGTCGTTAAAAACTAATTTGCATAACGGTTTTTCATTATTGGGTGGATGGACGCTCCGTCATCCTTTTCTGGTTTTATCGCTAGTTACTTTGTTGGCTTATCTGGCCATGATGTACACCGCCAACAATCTCAGCATTAATACGGATACCGCAGAGCTGATTGCGCCCGACGCCCCCTTTCAACAAAATCGTCGCATATTTGAAAAAGCGTTTTCGCAGGATATGCATACCCTCCTGTTGGTCGTGGAATCGGATACTCAAGAGTTAACCAAATCGGCAACCAAACGTTTGGGTCGCTTACTGAACGCCGATAAAGAAAATTTTGAAACCGTTTATATCCCGAACGAAAATGAATTCTTCCGCCAGAACGGCTTGCTTTATCTCGAACCTCAGGATTTACAGACCATTTCCGCAAATTTGGCGCAAGCGCAACCCTTTATCGGCAGAATATCCGAACAACCGAATTTAACCGGTTTCCTGTCCATTTTCGAAGACGCGCTTAAAACTGAAAACAAAGACCAGACCGTCCCCATTGATTTACCGGAATTAATCGAAAAAGTTTCGCGCAGTTTGCACAAGCGAATTAACGGCGAAAATAGTTTGCTGTCGTGGGAAGAATTAATCGCGGAGAAAAAATTGAGCGTTTCGCGCTCCAAAAACGGCTTCGTCATCGTATTGCCTAAGTTCGATTATTCGCAAATACGGCCTGCCGAAAACGCCATCGAATCCATCCGTAAAGCGGTGGAGAAAATCCAGGATCCGAACTTACCCACCGTCAAAGTTTGGGTTACCGGCGAAGTCGGTCTCGAAGACGACGAATTGCTCGGCATGAGTACCGGCACATTCAATGCCAGTATTTTCTCGATCGTCTTAGTCTTGGTCATATTGCTGGTGGCGTATCGATCGGTTTTACTGTCTGTTGCGACGCTGATCGTGCTGGCGCTCGGCATGCTTTTTTGCGGTGCGTTTGCCGCTTTTTCGGTTAAACAACTCAATTTAATATCGATAGCGTTTGCCGTATCCAACATCGGATTGGGAGTCGAGTATGCAATCCATTTTTGTTTACGTTACCGGGACAATCTCGTCCATCATATCAGCCGGGAAAGAGCACTGCACAGCACGTTGATGACCACCAGCCCCTCGCTGATACTCTGTGCGGGAACCACCGCCATCGGGCTTTATTCGTTTATTCCAACCGATTATAAAGGCGTATCGGAGCTGGGCTTACTGGCCGGTACCAGTTTATTTATCTGCTTGATCGTCACCTTAATCACACTCCCCGCCTTATTGAAATTAATCCCGCTGTCTATTGCACCGTCTAAGCCGGTGAAAGCATCGGAAATCGAAACGTTAGCATCCCTTTCGGAGAAAATGGCAAAGCTAACCATCCATTTCGCCAAGCCGATAACGATCGTCGCCGGGGTGATGGCGCTCATATCAATCGGATTGGTTTTCAAAGTCCAAACCGACTTTAATCCGATCAACTTGCGCGATCCGAATACGGAATCGGTCATCGCCTTTAAAAACCTGATGAAAGACCGCGACACCTCGCCTTTAACGCTCACCGTATTAGCCAAAAACGAAAAAGAAACCAAAGAACTGCAAACTAAATTGGCGGCGGTCGATTCGGTTGATAAAACGATCAGCCTGTACGATTTCATGCCGGTCGATCAAGAAGAAAAATTGATGATCATCGAAGATATGGCGATGGTGTTGGGATCGCAAGCGCTTAGTTTCCCGGCGTTAAAAATGGATAACGACCCGATACCGGGCATCACCAACCTTATCAAAACAATCGACGCTATATTGCCGCAAAAAACCGATGCTCGTGAAATTCAAATCTTGAGCGGATTTAAAAAGGAATTGCAAGACATCCTCCTGGAACTGTCTACCCGGCAAGAACCCGACCGTAGCGGATTTATCGAAAAAATCCAGACGACGTTATTGGGCACATTGCCTAACGCGATGAACGAACTTTATGAAAGTTTCGACGCCAAGGAAATTGCCTTAACCGATCTGCCGCCCGATATTAAAGATCGCTGGCTGAGCAAGGACGGCTTATACCGCATACAAATATTACCGAAGAAAGACCTGAACGATCTGGCTAACCTGGAAGAATTTATTACCGATGTGCAAGCCGTCGCGCCGGATACCACCGACTTGCCGATCATGTATTGGGAATCGATGAAAGAAGTCATCGCCGCCTTCAAGCAGGCGATTGTTATAGCGCTAATCGCCATCGCCTTATTACTCTTTACCATCCGGCGGAACATTACCGACACTTTACTGGTTATGACGCCGCTGCTATTGGCGGGATTGTATACAATGGCAAGTACGGTACTCACCAATACACCCATCAACTTCGCCAATATCATCGCCCTGCCCTTATTACTCGGATTAGGCGTTGATAACGGCATCCACATGGTGGAAAAACTGCATCATTCGATCTCCGAAGACCAGAACATCTACCAATCCAGCACCGCAAGGGCTATGTTCTACGGCGCACTGACAACCGCCTCAAGCTTTGCCGGCCTAGCATTCTCCCCGCATCAAGGCATCGCCAGCATGGGTTTGATTATCACAATGGGAATTTTCTGGATCATGTTGTGTACGTTTGTGATTTTGCCTGCATTGAGTAAGCTGGTGTTCAACCGGAAGATGAACAAGATGGCGAATGCGGTTTAATGATTTTTATAGTACCGAACACAGCGGAACATTGAGCCCTATAGGGTGCATTCCATACACCATACAATGGTTTTGAATTGGATATGATATTGGTTTGATTGGTACGTGGAACGCACCCATCATGACTTTTTTTATTAAAACAAGGAATTATAAATATTTATAAGGCATATACGACGAACCAGCTTTATACAGATAATTTAATAAATTAATCTCGCCTAATTATCACGTAATTCCCTATAGGCAAACCATGTGCAAACAAACTCTCGAGCAAAAATTAGAAACGATTACTCCAGCAGGTCTTCTGAAATATCTTTTGATGATATTAGTGATAGCTTCTGTTTTAGTCGTAAGTGTATTCATGTTTTATTTTCTTAAATTTCATTATAAGCTTAGTTCGAGCAATACGGATTGGGGAACATTTGGTGATTTTATCGGTGGAACGTTAAACCCGATATTGAGCTTTTTGGGATTAATTGCATTACTTTTAACAATTTATCTACAAAGTAAAGAGCTTGAATCAACGAGAAAAGAACTTGAACGTACAGCATCTGCACAGGAAAAAACGGAAAAAGTTTTAGCTGAGCAAGTTAAAACCCAAGCTAAACAACAGTTTGAAGGTACTTTCTTCTCATTGCTTGAACAACATAATAAAGCCCTTGAAAAGCTAACATCACCATCGATTAGTAGAAACAAAGATTATTCACATATGGAACATATTAGGAATGAAATTTTACTTTCTAACCTAATATTAGATTTAGAATCCGCGAGAGCGGCTATTGAAAAATATAATAATATCTGCGGGCATTATTTTAGGGTCCTATATCAACTTCTGAAGTTCGTTGCCACAAATTGTCCTGGCGGTATGATAGGTCAACAGTTCGAAACAGACAAAATTATAGATAGCTTTGTAAGTTCTGATGAAAAAATGTATAGCAATATTGTACGTTCATTCCTTGGCTATGAAGTTACACAACTTCTAGCAATCAATTGTTTCTGTCAAACTCCAGAAGATACGCATTGGAAATTTAAATTATTAATTGAACGATATTCATTTTTAGAACACATGCCATTTACTGTTTATAATAAAACCAATAATCTTCTAGACAAAACAAAGACTTATTATAAACCAGCCACCTTTGACAATAGTAACTTTACGTAATTTATTCGTAGGGTAAATTTGGCGCACAACCTCCGATGACCTGTTGGTTTGGAATTCGTGTGCCTATCTCAACTGACATAATTCCTCACTCATGCCGACTCAACCGATGCGTCCAGATATAATCGGCGGATTGATAATAAGCCATGTTTTCGTTGACCAACGCCTCTTTTTGATCGCCTTCGAGCGGTTTATGTGCGCCTAACGGATCGTCGAAGGCATCCACTTGTTGCTGCGGCGATAGGTAGGACAATTTGTTGTCTTTGTACAAGCCTAAACGCTGATAGTTGCTGATCAACGCCCTGCCCTCATCCTTCTTCATCTGCAAAATATTGCGTCCGTAGAACTGGCTTTCATAGTTGACATCCAGCAATCCCAAGACGGTCGGGGCTACGTCTATCTGGCTCGACAAGGTATCGATTTTAGCGGGGTTGACGTGTTTAGGTGCATAGATAAATAACGGTATGTGATATTTATCGACGGGAAGCTCCGTCCGGCGAGCGCTACCGGCGCAGTGATCCGCCACCATGACGAATACGGTATCGTCAAACCAGGGCTTGGTTTTAGCTTGTTGTATAAACTGCTCAATCGCATAATCGGTGTACTTTACGCCGCCTGAGCGCCCCGATCCTGATGGGATGTCGATTTTGCCTGCCGGATAGGTATAAGGCCGGTGATTACTCGTCGTCATGATCTGAAATAAAAACGGCTTATGTGCTTCATAATCCTCGTCGGCTTCTTTGATCGCCCGGTTAAAGATGATGTCGTCAGATACCCCCCAGGCATTTTGAAAGGTGTTTTCTTCCTTGGTAAAATCGGTTTGGTCGACGATCCGGTAACCGTTACCGGAATAAAAGGCATTCATGTTGTCGAAAAAGCCGCGCCCGCCGTATAAAAATACTGTGTCATAACCGCGTTGCTGCAAGACGTAGCCTAAACTAAACAGATTTTGATTGTCCGGACGCTTGACAATGGATTGGCCCGGCGTCGGCGGTATCGATAAGGTTAAGGCTTCCAGTCCTCTGATGGTGCGCGTACCGACCGCATAAAAGTTGGTAAACAACAAACCTTCGTTAAGCCATTGATCCATATAGGGCGTGATATTCTCTTTGCTGCCGAAGGTTTTCATAAATTCGGCGCTCAAGCTTTCGACCATAATCATAACGACGTTAAGCTTCTTTTCCTGGCCGCTTCCGATGACCTGATGTTTTATGTTGTATAAGGCACCGGGAACATTATCTTTAAACGTCCCTTCAGGCGCTATCTTTGACCGAACCAATTGCGACATTTGCTGGTCGTCGCTCAATTTATAAAAGTGCCGGTAATCCAGCTCATTATTTCGGAATGCCGAGAAAAATTGGTACGGCCCATTCCCGGCCAATTCATTCACATAGGTGTTATTGCTGAACTGATACCAAGAAGGAGGAATGGCAAAATAACTGATGGCAGGCAACACCAGCAATACGCAAGCTATTTTCAAGCGATGAAGGAAAGGTTCGTAAGCGGTAAAAGTTTGCGCCAGCGGCTTCCTGACCAACATGAAACTAACTATCGTAACCACTAATACTGCAAACAATAACCAGCCCAATGGGTAGGACTCAATGATGTTATTGATCACCTCATGGGTGTAGACCAAATAATCGACCGCTATAAAATTAAAGCGAACCCCGAACTCGTCCCAAAACGTCCATTCCGATAATTCGGTAAAAAACAGCAGATACAGAAAAAAGAAGAAAAAACAAAAACTTATAAGCTGATGCAGCCTGCTTCGATAAATCCGGTTGGGAACAACCAACAAGTAGATCACAAACGGGATCAGCGAATAACTGAAATAGGCTAAGTCATTCACCACCCCGTACAAAAACGCGACAACTATCTGATAAAAAGGTGTATCGATGTCGGCAAATTGTTTGACCAATAATACCAACCTCAGCCCTGCAAAAGTAACCAAATTGATTAACAAAAACAGAAGAACAATGCTAAACCGGGATTTAGCAAATAGGCCGTTAAATTCAGATTTTAAAGACATTAAAAAATTATTTCCTATCAATATAAATCAGCATGTTCATTCTTAAACATCCTGAAAAGAGGCTTTTTCCGATGAGTAGCAAGCGGGTGATCAGAGTACGGCTCATGATTGTGTAACCCAACAATTGAGCAATGACCGCCATTATGGCTGTATTCGTTGCTAAAGTCATGAATAAACTCCATGACGGTGTGGTCGATTAATTCCGCTTCGCTCAAATCAAACGAGATGGTTTGTTTTTCCGGGAGCTCGGCCAGCATGCTTTTTAGCGCGATAAAGTTGGAAAACACCGCCGCGCCGCTAATAGCGATATGGTAGGTGTTTAACTCATCTTTGTTGACATGATAAGCCATCGAGAACAGATTTTTTAATTTCACGCCTCGAGCGACATGCATTAATAGTTTCAAAGCGATACCAATCAATACGCCGACCAATAAATCGGTCGCCAGAATTCCGATAATGGTAACTACAAATAAGATAAAGTTATCGACTCCAATATCCATTGTTTTAGCAAATTCTTTGGGCGAAGCCAACCGAAAACCCGTATAAACGAGCAATGCCGCCAAGGAGGCTAAGGGGATTTCATGAATTAATTTGGGAAATAAAGCCACGAAAATCAGTAAAAACAAACCGTGGAAGAAGTTTGCCCAAGCCGTTTTCGCACCGTTATTGATGTTGGCGGAACTACGGACAATTTCAGCAATCATCGGCAAGCCGCCTAACATTCCTGAAGCGATATTACCAACGCCGACCGCCGTTAAATCGCGATCTAAATTAGAATTGCGTTTGTATGGATCGAGCTTATCGACTGCGGAAGCGCTTAATAAACTTTCCAAACTGCCCACCAGCCAAATAGTGACAACAGCTTCCCAAAACTCAAGCGTTGCAATTTTACCGAAATCGGGGAAGGTAAATCCCTCTAAAAAATATTCCGGAACAGAAACCAGGAATGCAGGACCGATGCTGAATTCATGATGAGGCAGAAATTTGGCATCAGGTAAAAACATGTAATTATGAACATGATCCAGATCGAAGTAACGTTCCATCCCTAAACCTAGCAATACCACCAACAAAGGCGCTGGAATCATTTTTAATGTTGGACTTTTAACCAGCGACCAGATAATCAGCAGAGCAAGCCCAAGACCTCCAATTAATGCGATATCGGGATTCAACTCCATAATAGAGTGAGGAATTTCAGCGATAGTCCCTAATAAAGTCTTGGCCTGAGGCTTAACACCTAAAAGGGTATGAATCTGTTTGGCCATAATGATGATGCCTATGGCCGCTAACATCCCATGAACCACAGATGAAGGAAAGAACGCGCTGAGCTTGCCGGCCTTGAATACGCCGAGTAACACTTGTAAAACACTAGCGCAAACGATGGCTGCTAAGGTAAAACGGTAACCCGCCATTGCATCGCCTTGCCCCAGTTCAGCCACTGCATCGACGATGACCACGATCAAACCGGCCGCTGGCCCGTTAATCGTGACGTAGGAACCGTTGAGCCTCGACACGATGACGCCGCCGATAATGGCGGTAATAATGCCGCCCATCGGCGGGAAACCGGATGCCATTGCAATCCCCAAACAGAGGGGTAGTGCAATAAGAAACACTAAGAAACCGGATAGAACATCGCTGCGCCAGTTTTCTATCAAACCGGGAATTCCGGTTTTTGGCACAGCTAATGAAATTGGATTGGACATCGTTTACTCCTAAAGAAAACTTGATCTAGTTATTGTATTCATTTTGCATGCGCAATACCTGTGCCAAGGAACTTAACTTATTGTAGAAGGCGTTGAATACTGAATCTAAGTCTTATAAAAACGGTGCGAGCATTTAATTTCGATACGAAACCAGGTTTAAATAAACCAAACCTATTGGTTCATTTAAACCAATCGTTCATCCTGTTATTTTCACTCGCTTTCATATGCAATATGACTATTTCCGTTTTATAAAGCTTTTCCTTCAGACTTTAACGCTTCATATATAAGCGTAATCATCCAATTGACAACTCAAACTTAAGCCGGAATTGTTCTTTGAAAAAAAACATGGCACGACACGTGCTTCATTACTTTTAAAGCAAGACATCGTTGAAATTGTATTAGCAATGAGCCGTCCCATTACCGAAGGTAAAAAAACACATGCTGAATCAAAGAATAACGTCCGATTTATTAAATGAAGATAACTTTATTGCGCCGAGCAAGGTTGAATTCGATTTAAATAAAGCCATAGACCATATCGCCCATTGGCTGCCAAGCCAAGGCCCGCTCAAGGACTTTATCCATCACAACACCTTACATGCCGTTCAACACATGGACTTTCATGAAGGTGTCGCCTTAGCCGGTAAAATAAACGGCGCACGTAGTTACTTGCCGATGGCAGATTACCAAAACCTTTACCGTGAAGGGCGCATCAACGATCATGCGATCAACTGGGCATTGAATCGAACGGGATTAACTCCACAACAGCAAAAATCGCTCAAACAAAGCCTGTTCGAACAAGATCACAACAGCCATTATCCACCGGTCTCGTTAGCGAACCACGGCATACGCTATACGTGGTTAAACCGTTTAGGATTGGAGTTAAACGTCTACGTTCATCCTATTTTATTCCGTTTATTAGGTAATTTTTTGGATCAAGGCATCAGCCGCTGGACGTTACCCAAAGATGACGAAAGCTTTTGGGATTGTGTGATGCGGTTAGCCCAAAACAGTTTACTACCTTTGTACCCCTTGCAAGAACCCATCGTCCGCGATCTATTGACTAAGAACGTAGATCAAGTCATCGAATTTTGCTTGCAAAAAATCGTCGGTTCGACATCGCTCTATGAGCAATATCTGTTGGAAATGCTGCTGACTCACCCGGGTTGGGCGGGCATGATAAGAATTGTCGAAGAGAATCCCCGCTGCCTGCTGGATCCTAGAAAAATCAGTTTGAAAGAAATGATTGCGGTCGAATTGGTCTGCGAACTGGCATTCCTTAACAAATATCAAAGCAGCAAATTCCCCAGCATTGCCGAAATACCGTTACCGAAAAATGTCAGCCTGCTACACAACGGCCTGCTCAAAGCCGAGTCCCCTCTGCATTTGAAAGTGTGGCATGAAGCTATGGAATGGTCGTTACATACCGAGCTATTAACCGCCTTAAAACCGGTTGACATCCAGGATAAAAAAATACCTAAAAAGCCTTATGCACAGGCCTTTTTTTGTATAGACGACCGCGAATGTTCGTTACGCCGTCATCTTGAACAAACCGATGCCGGTATCGAAACGTTTGGCGCAGCGGGGTTTTTTCGGTATTGATTTCCTCTATCAAGGACTCGACGATGCTTATCCGGTCGCGCAATGCCCCGTGGTTATCAAACCCAAACACTTAATCAGAGAGTCCGGTTTAAAGCCGCAACCCGAAAGCGATTCAAAAACGGCTTCGATTTCCCATTTGCACTTTAAATCGCATTCTGTCTTACGCGGCTGGCTCTATACACAAACCTTAGGTCTTGGCTACGCGGCGCGTATGGCATGGGATGTTTTTCGTCCCGGCTCTAAACTACCGAAGCTGAAGATGCTCAGCGAAATCGACTCCCATACCCAGCTTCATTTACTCAGAGAAAACGACATTCCAACGGAAGACGGTTACTTATTGGGTTTTTCTTACGCTGAGATGGCCGATAAAGTCGGCGGGTTACTGACTAACATTGGTCTGACTCAACACTTTGCACCTTTAGTTGTTATCGTCGCTCACGGTTCCAGTAGCGTGAATAACCCCCACTTTGCAGCCTATGATTGCGGTGCGTGCTCGGGAAAGCCGGGCGCACCGAATGCACGGGCATTTGCATGGATGGCGAATAGCGAAGAAGTCAGAAAAATTCTTTATTCAAGAGGCATTGAAATTCCGGGCGGAACCCGCTTCATCGCAGCCTTGCATAATACCAGCCGCGATGAGATAACCTACTTCGACAAGCATTTACTGGAACAAGATTCGGTTGAAGGATTATCGACGTTCCAGGATGTTATGGAAAGCGCGCTGCAACAAAACGCCCGCGAACGCTGCCGCTGGTTCGAACTGGCTCCCAACGCCAACACCACAGAAAAAGCGCACGATCATGTCACAGCGCGCGCATCGTCCATCTTCGAGCCGCGGCCCGAGTACAACCATTCGAATAATCTGTATTGCATTGTCGGCAGAAGAACGCTTACCAGGGACTTATTCATGGACAGGCGGGCTTTTCTGCATTCTTACGATCCTACTAAAGATAACTCGGGAAATGTATTGGTACGCATTTTATCCGCCATCATTCCCGTTTGCGGCGGAATTAACCTGGAGTATTTATTCTCGCGGATCGACAACTCGGTTTACGGTGCAGGCACCAAATTACCCCATAACGTCATCGGCTTAGTCGGCGTTGCCAATGGCGTCGAAGGCGATCTTCGTACCGGTCTACCGCATCAAATGATTGAAGTCCACGAACCGGCACGGTTAATGATTGTCGTCGAACAAACCTGCGCCATCGTGGACAAGGCGTTAGCTAACATTGGCGAGCTTAAGGAATGGTTGGTTAATGATTGGATATTTCTGGTCTCCTGCGACCCCAATACTCATATCCAAAAGCTTTATTCGAAGGGCGACTGGAAAGCGGTTGAACTGCCTGTTGAATTAAAAACTCCGACAGCTTCGCGGTCGGAAGACATTTTCTTAGGTCAAACCGGGACGATCCCTGTTCACAAATTAATTAGGAGCGCTTCATGAATGGATTAATGCTAACCAGCGTACTTCTGCCTTTAATAGGCTTCTGGCTGATTTTTATCACGCCCAATAACGAGAAAAAAATTGCAGCCATCAGTTTCTGGTGCAGCCAAGCCTTGGGCTTATGTATCGTTTCCCTGATCGCCTTATGGGCATCCAATGGTTTTCAAAACCATGAGTTCGAATGGTTTAACCTCTATACAACTCATAATTACCGGTTTCAGGTACTGCTTTATTTCGACCGGGTCAGTGCTGTTTATTTAGGCTGTGTTTGGGCGATATTTTCCATTATCGTGAAATATTGCAGGTTTTACTTGCATCGCGAATCCGGATACAAACGGTTTTTCCTGACGATTTTCAGCTTCGTGTTCGGCTTAACTATCGTTGTGTTATCCGGCTCTATCGACGTCCTGTTTGCCGGCTGGGAAATTGTCGGCATGTCATCGTTCCTGCTGATTGCCTTCTATCGTCACCGAGTCCAGCCTGTGCGAAACTCACTCAGAGCCTATACCGTCTACCGTTTTTGCGATATCGGACTCCTCCTCGGTTCATGGATGAGCCATCTTTTATTCCATGAAAGCCAACATTTCAGCCAATTGGCCAATTTATTCGAACATACCTCCTTTCCCCCGGCCGGTTATGGGTCCATGTTGCTGCTTTCTGCTTTGATTATTATTGCAGCATCGGGAAAATCGGCACAATTTCCGTTTTGTTTCTGGCTACCCAGAGCGATGGAAGGTCCCACACCGTCAAGCGCGATATTTTATGGTGCGTTATCCGTTCATCTTGGTGTCTTCTTGTTATTAAGAACCGATCCAATCTGGACTTACCATTATTTGACCCGATTTATCGTGTTTATGATCGGATTACTGACAGTAATTTTCGCCAGCTTATCGGAAAAAACACAGTCCAACATCAAAGGACAAATTGCTTATGCATCAATTACGCAAGTGGGATTGATGTTTATTGAGCTGTCTTTAGGACTGGACACCTTAGTGCTGGTGCATTTTTTAGGCAACGCCTTTTTACGTTGTTATCAACTCCTGGTATCGCCTTCCATTGTTGCCCATTTACTTCGGGTGGAAGGTTCAGCCGATACCGATTTCTTTATCAAGAGCGATAAAAGTTATACGTTCTTGCCTGCATCCATACGTAACACCTTGCCGGAAGTTCTGCAAAATACGCTATATGTCTTTTCGTTGCAGGAAGGCAATCTTGAATTGCTCGTACGTGCCTTCGTTTGGGAACCGTTGAAAAGAACAGGTGCAATCATCAATAACACCAGTGCCTGGATAAAAGCACTATATGCTTTTGCCGGATTGTTCATCATCATGGTTGCTATTGAAGGCATCGGGCTGGACAGAAAATATTTATCGATTCCGATTTCTATGGGAATGGTATTCGCTTCCCTTAGCGCATTCGGTCAAATAAACAAACCCATCAGGGTTTGGACAGCCATTACCTTAAGTTCTATTTTGGCGGGTATTGCTGTATTGTTCTTAAACCCGTCAGCAAAACAGGATGTAGCCATTTTCTTAAGCGGAATTTTACCGGCATGGTTACTAGTGTAACGTCCTCAACATATCTTTAGCTTTGTCTACTTTAGCCAAGATCGTCTCTGGTTTGGCTGTCCAATGGTAAGGTTTTGGGTTGCTATTGCGGTGGTCGAGATACTCCTGTATCGCTGTTTTGAGGTCGTCAACACTGGGAAAACACCACGCCGGATACGTTCCTCGAATGTCCCGAGAAACGCTCGACTAGTTGAGCCGAGGCCGTAAGTGTAAGAACCGGGGATGCTGGGCCAGCCAGTCCTTTACTCGGCATGTGTGCGTCGCATGTGTCGACGATCAAATGCAATGCCAAGGTTTTGTCGGTTCGCCGGCAATTGTCTTCAGGAACTGGGAACCGTCTGGGGTGCCTGGGCTGGCATTGCCCAATCACCGTTCCGGTCTGCACGGAGTGCCGCAAACAAAGTTGGGTGCCATGTCGCTTATAATCGTGCGTCATCGTCCCGCATTTTCCCGGCTTCATCGGCAGGCCGGGTTGGCTACGATCTAGCGCCTGGATTTGGCTTTTTCCGTCGACGGAAAACGTGGCCTCTCCGCCGTAAGGCCCACCATCCTTCGCAACAGCGGGCGCGAAACCTAAGCCCTTCACGAGGGGCTTCGTTTGGCCCCGCCGATCCCACCGCCCCGCCCCCCGCCGGCAACCCCCCTCGGTATCCGCGACGCTTTCTGAGCCCTCAACACCACTTTGGAGATAGCGATCCGCCACCTTGTCAGGTCGACCCCAACGCCTAATGACCGTTGCCCGCCCGGCGGTCATCAGTACCATTCTAGCCCGTAGTCTTTGTTTAGCCCCAACAGACCGGCTCTTCACCCAGGTCCAGTTCGTCGATCCTCTTCAATCAGTGTAATTTTCATTGGCGTTCTCATGGACACCAATTGTATCATATCTTAATGTTTGTTGAGGACGTTACACTAGGCGTTGCCGTTTTAGTCAAAATGCTGAAACATCAAGATCCCGCCGAATCACTGTTCACCTACCAAGCGATGGCGGAAACCCAACCGAAGTTATCTCTACTCTTATTTATCAGTTTCCTTTGTTTAGTAGGCTTCCCAATCTCGCCTGCCTTTTTAGGCGAAGACCTTTTACTTTCTCATGCCAGTCGGCACGATCCTTGGTTTGCCTTGCCGATTACCATTGCATTTATCATTAATGGCATTGCAGGAGCGCGGGTCTTCCAACGTTTATGCATGGGCAGGCCGTCAGAACTATGCACAGAAGATGTTGTAGCCTCCAAGGATACGAAAACATCCCGTTATACTGTGGCGTCCGCTCAAACAATACATCATAAAGCCTGAAAACTCATCATCTAAACAGCTATTAAATAGGTAATTTTCTATGCACAAACAAAAATTCAAAGTTTTAATCCTGATCTTATCGTTTATTAACTTCTGCGGGATAACCAGTCCAGTCAAAGCCGACGATGATCTGCTTCAAGATGCGGGTAGCTGGTTACAAGTTGTTGGCGAAAGTAGCTTGAAATTCGTAGATCCCAGACTGGAAAAAGGACGCATCTGGATTGAAGGCCAATCCCGTTTCAATGACAACTGGGATCATTGGTACCAAGGTATGGTGCGAACCGCTGTTGGCTATTCATTAAGTGATCGCGCAACCATCTGGGCGGGATATACTTGGCTACCAACCCAAAACATAGGCAAGGCCTATAACTCCCAACAGGATGTCTGGCCCGCATTCCGCTATGTACTGCCTACCGAATACGGTACTTTTATGTTCAGGACGATGATCGAAGCTAATTTCCTGAATGGAAATGGGAATGATGTGAGGATAAGACCGCGTCAGATGATACGTTTTATGCATCCATTTGAATTCGAGCCGCGCCTCAGCCTTATCACTTGGGATGAGTTTTTTATTAAGACCAATTCGACACCGTCCGGCGGCAAGTCAGGTTTCGACCAGAACAGGGCCTTTGCGGGTTTAGGCTGGACTTTCAATAAAAACTTCCGATTTGAAGCCGGATATCTAAATCAATATATTGAAAACCCTATCCATTCCGGCACTAATACAATGCATCATTTGATTATGGGTTCGTTGTTTATTAACTTTTAATCTTATTGCCGGCGAATTTTGTGTCAAAAGCCTGAGAACAGTTGCCGTGAGCAGCGACGAGAAAATGTTATGCGAATAGTGTGTTTTATAATTTTAGTGCTTATAACCATTATCGAGATTGGTCCTGTTCCCATTTCGGGTTTGCTCCTGATATGGATTTTAATGTTCCGCCCGCTATGGTTTTATGAGTTGGTTCTTAAAATTTATGGAAAAAAATAAGCTTCTTAAATAAATATCCAAATTTGCTTGGTCATTATTCCGTATGCATAAAATACTTTACCGTCCGATTGTAGTCATTAGCCTTGTGCTGGGCATATTGGTTTTGGTGGAACTGCTCGCCCTGGGCAGTATCACTTGGCGTAATCTTAGTCGTATCGACAAAATCAAGCAGGACATCGTCCAGGGACATGAACTTGAACAGCTGATTTTCGATCTTATCAACTCTCCCATCGTAGCAAACGGTTTTAAAGATAACCAAGCACTTGAGAAATCGGATCTCCATAAAAAGATTGCTATTTTTATTGCCGACCGCAAGCCTAATGAAGACGGCACGGGGGCTTTATTAGACAAAATCAAGCCGTTACTTCTTCATATTGAAGAAGGGAATCGTCAAGACATCGGGGAGTTATTGATCATTTCCCAAAAGATACTCAATTTGCAACGCAGCAACGAGGAAAAGCTGCTTAACCAAGTTCATGGGGATAGCAGCCTGGAACTTAATTTTGCTATATTCATTCCATTATCCGTGTTTTTGCCCGTTTTTTCGCTCGGCTTTGTATTCTTCAGACAGCAAATCCTGGCTCCGCTCAACGCCTTAGAACAACTGTTGAAACGATTAACAAACGGCGAAATGCAGCCCATCGACGAAAACCGGAACGAACCTTTGATGCTGCCTTTATTTTCCAGCTACAATCGCCTTATTAGGCGACTAGCCGAACTGGAAGAAGAACACATCTCTTATACGCAAACCCTCGAACGAGAAATTCGCCAAGCGACACATACTTTACTTGAACAAAGCCATACCCTTGCTCGTTCGGAACGATTGGCGGCGGTCGGCGAATTAGCCGCCAGTGCGGCACATGAATTGCGTAATCCGCTCGCAGGCATTCAAGCCGCCTTGGAAAATATGTGTGTCGAATGCGAAGATGAAGAGCTGAGGCAACGCTTACAACTCGTGAGCATGGAAGTGAAGCGGATAACCCATCGGCTTAACGACTTACTGACTTACTCCAAACAACAGCCCGAAACCGCCAAGATTGTCGATATTTCCAAGTTAGTCAAGGACTTGCTTACCTTATTAAAATATCAAGTTAACGAAAATATAAGATTAATTTACTCGATCCCGGCCAATCTTCAATTCATTCTTCCTGAGACTGAATTTCGTCAGGCTTTGCTGAATTTACTACTTAATTCAGTACAAGAATTAGGTAAGCAAGGGGGAACGATTACACTACTGATTAATAAATTGAATGAACATCTTGAAGTTGAAGTTTCCGATAGCGGAAACGGTTTCCCTGAACCCTTGCTTAAACAAGGCGTCCGGCCTTTTGCAAGTTACCATGAAAAAGGAACCGGACTCGGTTTGTCGATGGTGCTTCGCTTCGCCCGCTCGCTCGGCGGACAATTGAAGCTGAATAACGACAACCAAGGCCATGCTTGCGTCAAACTCACTCTCCCGGCCGGAACATGAAAGAGTCACTGTTAATAATCGAAGACCAGGTCTTGCTAGGCAATGAATTAACGCGTTTTTTCAAAAAACACCACTGGGAAGTACATGTTGCAACAGACATTCGGAATGCTACCGAATTCCTAATCGAAAATAAAATCGATCCTATCGTTATCTTATCCGACATGAATTTGCCCGACGGTAATGCCTTAGACTTTATGGAGCATTCGAAAACTACTGTGCCCAGTTGCGAGTGGATTTTTTTGACGGGTTACGGCACGGTGACCGATTCTGTTCGCGCTTTACGCTTGGGCGCTTACGACTTCATCGAAAAACCGTGCGAATTGGATAGGTTGCATATGTTGGTGGAGGGTCGCCGACTTCATCAGGAAACGAGCCAACATTTCAACCGCTATTCGCTAGAGGCATTAGTCGGACGCAGCACCCCAACAAAACGACTAAGGGAAATGCTGAAACAGGTTGTGAACGTCCCTTTTTCCAGTTTGGTTATCACTGGCGGAAACCGGTACCGGAAAGGGCTTAATTTCTCGCATATTACATTACACTGGGACACGTGCAAATAAACCCTTAGTAGAACTTAACTGTGCCGCCATTCCTAAGGATTTGCTCGAATCGGAATTATTCGGCTATGAAGCGGGTGCGTTTACCGGGGCCAAAAAACGTCACCGAGGCTTATTGGAGCAAGCCGATACCGGAACGATTTTCCTGGATGAAATCGGAGAAATGGACCTAAACTTGCAAGGCAAACTCCTTAAGGCTATCGAAGAACTCAAGTTCCGCCGCTTAGGTAGCGAACACACGGTTGAAGTCGATGTACAAGTCATTGCCGCTACAAATCGCGAACTTCAGCTAAAAGTTAAAAGCGGCGAATTCAGAGAAGATCTCTATCACCGGTTGAGCGTTTTGAACATTCATATTCCGCCGCTTAGAGATCGGATCGAAGATCTTCAGGATTTAGTGCCGCAATTCGTGGAAGAGTGCAACATAAAGTCTGGCAAGCATGTCAAAATAATTCCTGCGAATGTTTGGAACCAACTTGAGAGTTATCATTGGCCGGGTAATGTTCGAGAATTGCACAATATCATCGAACGTTGCGTATTGCTGGCCGAAAGTGTGGTTTTTCCAGCGCAGTGGTTGCAATTGCTGAATAAAGCTAATGAGAAAACTGTCATGGCTAATGAAGGCATGTATATCCCTCTCGATGGCAGCTTGTCGCTTAACGATATGGAAAAACTGATACTTCAAGAAGCTTTAAATCGGGCGAATCACAATGTGACCGGTGCCGCCAGATTACTCAAAGCAACCCGTGAAACCATGCGTTACCGCGTACAAAAACATCATCTTAAGTTTGAACAAGACTGACAGCTCAAATTAGCCGCGAAATAGAAAGTGCATCTCCCACCTGTGCCGTTATGTACTTTCGTCCTTGAACCGGAAGTTCAAGTGGGATCAGGCTTACTAAATCAGGCTTCTCGTCGAGACGGGCATGCACACCATTAATAAAAATAGACCCCTGGGTAAAAATAGGTTCAGGAAACACCCAATACACCCTCGAACACTGCAGGAGATACAGACCTATAGTTTAACCTGTTTAACGTTTTTCCAAAGCATTTTCGATTTTACTCATCATGCTCACTAAACATTCCTTCCAACCCGGAGTTAATGTCGTCGTCTGGTTTCTTAGACTGTGTAGCTCGTGACTTAAATTAAGCGCCGCCATTACAGCAATTCGTTCGGCATTGCCGACTTTACCGGAATCGCGCATTTTCCGCATTTGTGCATCCAATTCACCGGCAGAACGAACCAAATTTTCCTGCTCCGCCGGTTCGCAGGCGATTTTATATTCCTTTCCTAAAATTGTGAGCAATACGGTTGCAGGTTTTGTCGTCATGAACCGTGTCCCATCGTTTTAAGCCTCGAAATCATAGCCTCGACGCGACTTTTTGCTAAATTGGTTTTTTCAAGAAGATGCGCCTTCTCCCGAACCAAAGCTTCCTGCTTCAATTTCAGCACATCATTTTCTTTTAGTACGCAATTGTACAACTCGATGAGCTGATCCAACTTTTTCTCAAGATCCTTTATCTCTAAGGATTGATAAGGTTCTTTCTCGGTCATGGCGTCATGTCGTTAAAATAAGTTATAAAAGAATTTGCAAAAGTCTAAATTGCCGAATTTAAATCATTAGTCGATTATCAACATAATCATAAACAAATCTATGATAAATGGTAGCATAAGCCTAACTAATTTTAGTATCGTAATAAAATTTAGGTCCTATGCGTTACCCAGATATAGATTCAATTACTCAAAAATTCGAAGCCCGTCTTAGCGCAGCAGAAACACATGGAATAGCAACAGGCGTCCTGTGCGGCAATGTTCAAGCCGAATCTCAATTTTGGTTTAACCAACTCTTACAAGAGGGTGACGAAATCGAACTTGCGGATAAAATGACGTTAGAGCTGTTGTTTGAAAATACACGCTCGGCATTGATCGACGACGGTTTTTCCTATGAACTCATGCTACCGGACGAAAGCTTTCCACTCAGCGAACAAGCCGATGCCTTAAGACATTGGTGCCAAGGCTTTCTATTCGGCATAGGTTCTGTACCAGTTCGCTCCGACTGGTCTAATGAAAGCCGCGAAATCGTGAAAGATATTGCCGAATTTACCAAGCTGGACCCCGATATCGAGGGCGAAGAAGCGGAAAATGATTTTATGGAGATCACCGAATACCTTCGAGCAGCGGTTCTTTTTTTAATAACAGATCTAAACTCAGAACAAAACAACAGCGTTCACTAAACATATACGACCATGAAGCAAAGTGAATTCAAAAAGCGGCGCAAGCAGCTCATGCAACGAATCGGCAAAGGCAATATCGCCCTGTTAGGCAGTTCGCCCACAAAAATCCGTAACCGCGACGTGCATTATCCCTTTCGTCAAGATAGCGACTTTTACTATTTGACCGGATTCAGCGAACCCGATGCGATGGCTGTGTTCATACCGGGCCGCGAACAAGGCGAGTACATTTTGTTCTGTCGTGAATTCGACGAAACCAAAGCGTTATGGGAAGGTGCCCATGCCGGATTAGAAGGCGCAACCGGGCATTATCAAGCCGACGATGCTTTCCCTATCGACGACCTGGATGAAATTTTACCGGGCATGCTGGAGAATAAGCATAAGGTATTTTATCCGATGGGCCGAGACTCGGAACTCGATCACCGTCTGCTGGATTGGATTAATCATATCAAAGGACAATCACGTTCCGGCATCGTTGCGCCGGGAGAGCTGGTTTCTCTGGAACATATCCTGCACGAAATGCGCCTGTTCAAAAGCCAAGAGGAAATCAAATTGATGCGCCGCGCCGCAGAGGTTTCGGCACAAGGTCATGTAAGAGCGATGCAATCCTGTAAGGCCGGGATGTATGAATACCAAATTGAAGCTGACCTCGTACATCATTTTATGCAGCAAGGGTTACGCTCGGTCGCCTATCCTTCGATCGTCGCAGGCGGAAAAAATGCTTGCGTGCTCCATTACACGGAAAATTCGGACAAACTCAAAAACGGCGATCTTTTGCTGATCGACGCCGGCGCCGAATGCGATCACTATGCTGCCGACATCACTCGAACCTTTCCGGTTTCCGGGCGTTTTACGGAGCCGCAAAAACAGCTTTACCAGTTGGTTTTAGATGCGCAAAGCGCAGCAATCGAACAAATCAAACCCGGAACACCTTGGCATTATGCGCACGATGCTTCGGTAGAAACATTAACTAAAGGTTTGGTCAACCTCGGATTACTCGAAGGGAAAGTAAAAACACTCATCAAAAAAGAGAAATTCAAACAGTTTTATATGCACCGAATAGGTCACTGGCTGGGGATGGATGTCCACGATGTCGGCGATTACAAAGTCGATCAAAAATGGCGCTTACTGGAACCCGGCATGGTGCTCACGATTGAGCCGGGGCTTTACATTCCCGCAGATTGCAAAACCGTAGACGAAAAATGGCGCGGCATCGGCATTCGAATAGAAGACGATTTGCTGGTAACCGAACATGGTTATGAAATCCTGACTGCCAACGTACCGAAAACCGTTATTGAAATTGAAGCATTGATGCAGCACTGACAATGGAACTCGACGAACAACACTTCGACATCGTTATTGTAGGCGGCGGTTTGGCCGGAAATAGCTTAGGGCTGGCTCTCAGAAATACCGGTTTAAAAATCGCCATTATTGAAGCCAACACCAAGGACCAACTGTTGAATTCAGCGCTTGGCGACCGTGCACTGGCATTGGCTGCCGGTACGGTTCGCACCCTGGAAGACATCGGAGTTTGGCAAGCGATTCGATCCAAAGCCTCTGCTATCAAAGATATTCATGTTTCCGACAAAGGGCATTTCGGCAAAGTCCGTCTATCTGCGAAGAAGCAAAATGTCGACGCATTAGGTTACGTTATTACAGCGAGGGATATTGAAAGCCATTTAGTTCAAGAAGTCGAAAAAACCTCAATTACAGTTATCAGTCCCGCCCGCGTCGTCGGCCTTACCTCTGACGAAAAGAGTGTCCATATCAGTCTTAAATATCGAGACGAATCATTATGTTTAACAGCAAAGCTATTAGTGGGAGCGGACGGTGGAAACTCTACTATCCGAAAGCTGTTAGACATCCCTCAGGAAATCACCGAATACGGTCAGACCGCACTTGTCACCACGGTCAAAACAACGTTGCATCATAATAACATTGCTTACGAACGGTTTACGGACTCCGGTCCTCTCGCATTGCTCCCAGCCGGAAAAAATGAATGCGCTGTCGTATGGACTCGGCGTAATAAGGACGCGGAGGCATTGATGGCTGACAACGAAATGGATTTCCTTGAACAACTCCAACTTTGCTTCGGCTATCGCCTGGGACGGTTTAGCCTAAGCGCTCCCAGACGCGCTTTTCCGGTATCGCTGGTCAGAGCAGGCAAGATGCAATCGGGCCGGGCTATCATCATCGGTAATGCCGTGCATCAACTCCATCCCGTAGCTGGACAAGGCTTTAATTTAGGTTTGCGCGATGTGGTGCAACTCGCCGACATGTTAATCAAACAGCATAGACAACATAAAGACATCGGTTCTGCGGATTTTTTGAAGACCTATGTGTCCGCACGTGAAAACGATCATCGAAAAACGATAGGGTTTACCGACTCACTGGTGCGCTTATTTTCAAACGATAACTTGGCGCTAGCCGCCGCGCGAAATATCGGACTTGCGGTATTCGATCATATCCCCGCTGCAAAATCTTTTTTATCGAAACACGCTATGGGATTAGCCCAAAATATACCCGATTTGGACAATCAGCAGCAATAACTAGGATTGCACTTCGGTACTGAATTCGCCATCCAACGATGACGGATCGAATTTTTAAACAGCTAACAGTGCAATAATTGTTATTTGATTTGGATAAATAACGACCAGATCAAATTTGTTCTAAATTGCGCTTACCAAATAGACTTGCATCTGGTATATTCCCCGGCGGCGATAAAGTTTGCTAACGGTAAGGATTGCCTTTTAATTCCAAGGGATAGCAAAAATAATAATTCAAATCTTTAATAAAAGAGGAACCGTTATGACTGAAGGGTTGTTTTTGATAACTACACTATTCGTTGCTTATGTCGTTTATGTCATCGTAAATGAAAAGAAAGCAAATACTACTGAAGCCAAACCGGCAGCCGCAACGGCACCTTCCGAACCGAAACCAACTGTTATAGCTGAAGAGAAGCCGAAGACTACCGAAACCGCAACAAAACCCGCAGCGGCTAAAGCAGTAACGAAACCAGCCGCAGAGCCTAAACCGGCAGCCGCTAAGAAAGCTGTTACTGTTTCTGTTGCAACTAAAGTAGAACCTCAAACCATAAAAGGCAGCGGTTTAAAAGACCCGAAGACCGGCGAAGTAGCGACCACTTATACAAACTACCGCTTTACCAAACGCTGGATTAAGGAAGCGTTGGTTGAAGAAAAACTCGTTGAAAAAGTCTACAAAAACGACGAATTGAATGCCGATGTCGAAGCGAAAATAAAAACAGGAATCGCTAAGCTCGAAGGCATGAAAAAATACAAACCTTGATGAAAAATTCCGCTACTTAATCGTAAAATAAAGGCTCGAGAATCAGTTTCAGAATAACCGGTCTTTAGCCTTTATTTATTCTTCCATATTCAATTTTTTTAAGCGGTATCGAAAAGATCTGAATGTTAAACCGAGTTGCTTTGCTGCAGCTGTTTTATTCCATTTATTTTCTTCCAACGCCGACGTGATTGCTTTTCGCTCTATCCCATCTAAATAATCTTCCAAACTTTCCTTGGCAGGATCGTAGTCGGGAAGATCGACATCGTTACTAATTGCAATCGGTAAATTGAGATCGTCAGCTTCTATTGTATTTCCATCGTATAAAGCAAGCGCTCGCTCCAGAATATTCTCAAGCTCTCGCACATTGCCGGGAAAGCGATAGCGTTGTAAGTCCGCCAACGCTTCGGCTGAAACTCCGGGTTTATTTCCATCCGTCATCTTGTTTAGAATATTCTCGGTCAGCATAGGAATATCGGACGAACGCTCCCTCAACGGCGGCAACACTAAGTCGATGACATTGATGCGGTAATACAAATCCTGCCTGAATATACCCGCTTTGACCATGTCCGCCAAATTTCGGTGAGTAGCGCTCAACAAGCGAACATCGACGGGAATTTCCAGTTGTTCGCCGACCGGTCGAACTTTTTTCTCCTGAATGGCCCGCAACAACTTAACTTGTAACGCTTGGGGTAAATCAGCGACTTCGTCCAGAAACAGCGTACCGCCGTCCGCCGCTTGAAAAAGCCCCTTTTTATCGCTGACCGCGCCTGTAAAACTGCCCTTTTTATGTCCGAAAAACTCGCTTTCCATCAATTCATGCGGTATAGCTCCGCAGTTTATCGCCACAAAAGGTTTATCATTGCGGGAACTTTGCTGATGAATTAACCGCGCCACCAGCTCTTTACCGGAACCCGACTCTCCGCTGATATACACCGGCGCTTGGCTGCGTGCCAGTTTATCGATCCTAGAACGAATTTCGCGCATGACTGGCGATTCGCCTAGTAAAGTGTGTCTTGTCCGCCGCTCCTTTGGTAGTTCGGTATTTGAAAGTTTCAGCGCGCTGCCGACCAGTTGTCTTAATCCGGTCAAATCAATCGGTTTAGATACAAAATCGAAGGCGCCCTTTTTCATGGCTTGGATGGCCGTATCCATACTTCCATGAGCTGTAATAACGGCGACCGGTATTGGCTTCGGCAATTTTTGGATAAAATCCACTAAGTCTAATCCGTTGCCGTCCGGTAAGCGCATGTCGGTGAGACATAAATCGAACGTTTTTTGTTGTAATAACAACGCAGCACTTTGGTAATTTTCAGCGGAATGCGTCTGAATTTCCATTCTGCCGAGTGTTAATTCCAGCAACTCTCTAATATCCGGTTCGTCATCGACAATTAAAGCCAGGGGTTTTTTCATATCTCAATGGTGGTAAGGTTTGCGTCTTGTAAACAAAGACTGAAGCAACTACGATTTTCGTCCGTTAAATAATAGATTAATTTTGCTTGATTTAATTCTGCTAATTCTCTCGAAATGTAAAGACCGAGTCCGGTCCCGCTCGGTGAGGTTGTAAAAAACGGTTCGAAAAGCTGCTTTCTGTGCTCGGCGCTAATTCCAGGACCGTTATCTAGTATCTCGATACAGGGACCGAAACTGGTCTTGTTTATTCTGATTGCTATCTGTCCTTTCTCCGGTTCTCCGTAACGCAGCGCATTTTGGCATAAATTATCCATGATTTGTTTAAGATGCGCAGGATCGATAATGGCCCATACAGGGTGTTCGCCCAGCATGGTATAAAACGGCGATTCAGAAATCCCATTTTCAATTATAAAGTTTTCCACGTAATCTTTAATCCAAACAACAACATCGATTTTTTCGCGTGCGGAATCGGTCCTTCGCGACAAATTCAAAATATCTTCGATAATGCGATTCACTCGGGTTGAATTGGATTGAATAATTTTAGTCAAGCGTTGATCCTGACTCGTTAATTGCGGGCTCTCCGACAATAACTGACCGGCATGACTAATTGCGCCTAAGGGATTTCTAATTTCGTGCGCAATACTGGCTGTCAACCTTCCCAAAGAAGCCAATTTACTTTGCTGAAGCCGTTGATTATATAAAGAAATATCTTCGAGCAGCACCATATAATACACGTGTTGATACGTGGGTAAAGCCATAAACCGGCATTTTATTTCGGTTTCGTGCGATAACTTTAGCATAGCAATATCATGGTCTGAAGCTGCAAGCCATTTTTTGAAAGCATTTGACAACTCGACGGATATATCAACGAGGTTATCCGGCATTTCAGTTAAATTGGTTAAACGGCTAGCCGCCTGATTCGCCATCTGAATGGTTTGTTTTTCATCGGTAATAATAATACCCGACTGTAAATTCTGGATGATGTATTGATTCAGCTCTTCCAGTTGAATAATCGTATGCTGCTGTTCGTCGGCCAGTTTTAGCATTTGCTCCGAACGGCGCGCCAAAACAACCGATAACAATGCAATAGCAAAGTAAGTTGCTCCCAGCATACCGGCGTAAGAATAATTCGTTTTATCCGAAAAATGTAATTCGGATGTAAAGATCTCAGCACCCAAGATAGATAAACTCGCTATCGCCGCAAAAACGAGCGCACATCTACCGCCCACCAATAACCCGCCTGCGGCAACCGATATTGCCGGCAAAATACCGACACCGCTGCTTGTTCCTCCCGAAGCATGCATTATCAACGTGAGCATGAAAATATCGGTAAAAATCAAAAGCTGCACGAGGATGCTGTAACCGAAAATACGCCAAAAGACCAAAAAACCGAAAATAAGCGTAGTGATTAGGTAGGTTAAACTGCTGTACGCATACAAATGACCGTTATGCGCACTAAATAAAAATAAAGACGGGCCGACACGCAAATAAAACAACAAGGTGAAGGAACATGCAAGGATAAACCGATAGACATAATAGATACTAAGCAACTGCCATGCTTGCGTAGCCGGCATTCCGTAGCCTTTTGAAAAAGGGCAAGGGTAAATAATTTTGGGCTTATTAACAACCATAACGATAATTTTAGTTTGCGTTTTCCAAGGACTTAAGCGACGTTGTCGGGTATCATAACTATAGACGAATCCTCTGCAATCATACAGCATGCATTTCGTAGAGTTCTTTTTTGAAGACCGGGAGAATTGATGAATATCCATGAATACCAAGCCAAAATACTTTTTAGGGACTACGGCATCCCCGTACCCGACGGCATAGCAACCAACTCTTCGACAAACGTTAGCGAAATAACGGATAAATTAAGCGGTGCGAGTTGGGTCGTTAAAGCACAAGTCCATGCCGGCGGGCGAGGCAAAGCGGGCGGCGTTAAACTGACCTCGGATAGCGGAGAACTTAAAACTATAGTAGATAGCATGATCGGCACCCGGTTAGTCACACATCAAACTGACGGAACAGGTTTACCCGTAAATCAAGTTTTAATCGAACTCACCTACCCTATCGCGCGCGAACTTTATTTAAGTTTAGTCGTTGATCGCAATAGCGAACGGATGATTTTTATTGCCTCAGCTGCGGGTGGAATGGATATCGAAACGGTCGCTCATGAAACGCCAGATAAAATCAAAACGGTAATAATAAATCCGATTACCGGTTTACAAGCTTATCAATGCCGGAATGTAGCCTATGCCCTTGGCTTGAAGGGTTCGCAACACAAAGCGTTGCAAAAAATCATGTTCGGCATGTTTAACCTGTTTATCGAAAAAGATGCCAGCCAAATTGAAATAAACCCGCTTATAGTGACCGATAACGGCGAGTTGTTGGCTTTAGACGCCAAAATAAACTTCGACGATAATGCCTTAGCATTGCATCCGGACATCGTAAGCTTTAAAGACCCTGAACAAGAAGATGCAAGAGAAAACATTGCCCAGCAATTCGGGCTTAACTACATTACTTTGGACGGCACTATCGGGTGTATGGTCAACGGCGCAGGCTTGGCGATGGCAACGATGGATTTAGTCAAACTTAAAGGCGGCAAGCCCGCCAATTTTCTGGATGTCGGCGGCGGCACCAATGTCGAAAAAGTCTGCGAAGCGTTTAAATTAATCCTTTCCGATACTAACGTTAAGGCAGTCCTGGTCAATATTTTCGGCGGCATCGTCAAATGCGACGTCATCGCACAAGGCATACTGGAAGCCATCAAACAAGTCCATGTAACCATACCTGTCGTGGTAAGGCTGGAAGGCACCAACGTCGAGGAAGGCCGGGCTTTGTTAAGCAATACCGGACTCAATCTCTACGCCTCTGAAGATTTAGCCCATGCCGCCGAACAGGCGGTCGCCTTAGCAGGAGGCGCGGCATGAGTATCTTAATCGACAGAAACACCAAAGTTATTTGCCAAGGTTTTACCGGTAAGCAAGGCACTTTTCATTCGCAAGGCGCATTAGAATACGGCACCCGACTTGTCGGCGGCGTTACGCCGGAACGCGGCGGAGAAACGCATTTAGGCCTCCCCGTATTCAATACCGTGCAAGACGCCGTCGATCAAACCGGCGCAACCGCTACCATGATTTACGTGCCGCCGTTTTATGCAGCAGACGCCATATTGGAAGCAGCCGATGCCGGAATCAAAATCATCGTTTGTATAACGGAAGGCATCCCCATTCTTCAAATGCTGCGAGTAAAAGCCGCGTTATCACAGACAGACTCCTTGCTTATCGGTCCCAACTGCCCCGGCGTTATCACCCCCGGTGAATGTAAAATAGGCATCATGCCGGGTAAAATCCATTTACCCGGCTGTATCGGCATTGTTTCCCGCTCAGGCACCTTGACTTACGAATCCGTGCATCAAACGACTAACGAAGGCTTGGGACAAAGCACTTGCGTCGGTATTGGCGGCGATCCGATCCGGGGAATGAATTTTATCGACGTGCTGAGCCGTTTTCAGGACGACGACCAAACCAAAGGCATCGTGATGGTCGGCGAAATCGGCGGCAGCGACGAAGAAGCCGCCGCAGACTATATCAAAGCCCATGTCACTAAACCTGTGGTCGCATACATCGCCGGACAAACCGCTCCGCCCGGTAAACGCATGGGTCATGCAGGCGCGATCGTAACCGGCGGAAAAGGTACGGCGGAAGGTAAAGTATCCGCGCTTAAAGCGGCAGGGGTTGAGGTGGTTAATTCGCCGACCGATATTGGCGCGGCAATAAAAGCTTGTTGCAAGTAAGTGAGTAGATAGGATTTACTGATAACCGAAGCGCGTCATTCTCGATAGAATCGATACGCTTCGTGTTTAACCGGCCTAAGGACTCATCTATCCGTTCCAGTTCAAATTCGATAAAACGTCCGATTTTTTGTCTTGAATGAGAGAATTTATTTTCCTCATGTAATCAGAAACATAAATGTACTTATTGTTAAGGCAGAATAAATAACTATAAGTTTGATTTTCTCCCCTGTCCGTTTACTGTGCCAATAATAAATAATCTGATGTTGAAAAGCATATAACTTGAAAGTCAAATAATCTCTGAGCCAATATCGCCAAAATAAAATAATCGTCCCTAATCCTGTAACAACACTGAAGTAAAATACGATTAATTGTGCTAAATCTTTGTTGAAGCCAAACGTGTGCATTAAAAAGTGTTCAAATACAAACGAAGTCGCTTCATAAAACGTATGTACCATCCACAAAATACTATGACCGATCACATCAGGGAAGTGAATTACAAAACCCAATACTGAAAGACCCGCTAGCCATTTCAAAATCGATACAAATTTAATGTTGTTTTTTACAATCTCATTTAACATCGTTTGAGACCCTCTTAGTTCAATTAGATTATTCATTTATTTGCTCCTGAATCCCTAAAATAGCCTGATAATCGGCATAACTTCTGAATAAACCGGCGGTCGCTTCGGCATACTGCAAAGCTGCATCCCCTTTGGCTATTTCTCGTAAATTAACGAACAACAAGGTGCTTTCGCCTAAATCAAACCGGGTTTTTTCTCCTTCGGCCAACTCCTCGGCGGCATTCAGTTGGTCGGCGCTTAACGACAAACGTTTCCGTAATGCGGATAGTGCTGAGAACACATCTTTCACCTCCGCCGCAATCCGTTCTTCCTGTAATTGACGATCCAACGTCAAGCGCTGGACATTCGCCGCGGCCACTTTAGCGCGTCCGGTAGCGACACGTTGCTGTAATGGAATATCGATATTCAACCCCACATAAAGCTCGTTGCGGTTGAGCTTTTCCTTGCTGTTGCCTATATCATTGGCCGCGCTCACCGTTAAGTCGACCGCAGGCGACCGCTGGTTTTGTTGCAGTTCCAGCTCTGTTTGGGTCTGCCTGGTTTGCAATTCCAGACGTTTCGGTTCAGGTCGTTGATTTAGAGAGGCTTGCATCGCCTCTGCGACACTGAGGGTTTTTATCGAATCAGGATCGGGAAATTGTTCCGGCAACAGCTCATCTGACGGGAGCTGGGGTTGACCGGCGTCATCCCGCCAATACAACGATAATTGGATTGCGCTTTGTTCCAATAAGCGTTGAGCGGCAACGACGCGCTCCTGACGCTCGATGATCGCACGTTGATTGTCCAAGGCTTCGAATTCCGGAATATCGCCCGCAGCCACACGTTCCCTGATACCTTTATCTCGCTGTTCGGCAATATGCAGTAAATGCTTGGCGACAATTACCCGCTGGCCCGCTAACACCCAATCCCAATAACGATAGGAGGCAATCCGGGTTGCTTCAATCAAAGCCTGTTCGTACTCATGTCCCGCGATTAGCTGACCCAATTCGGCCTGTTGTAAACTCGCCCGGCGCCGATCGATTTCGCGGTTGCGCCATAAAGGCACGTTTACACCGATGCGTGCTTCGCCGGTGTCGGTTGTTTGGCTTTTACCCTCGTAAACCGGATAATCACCCACACCCCGGCGCCAGCCGCCGAAGAACGTTGCTCCCCAGAATTGCGTAGGTTGCTCCAGGCTGACCTCGTTGTTTTGGTTCTCGTACAATCCTGCTATCGACCACCGATTTTGCGATTTTAATAAGGTATCAAAACCGCCCTCTGCTGCGGTGAGTTCGCCAGCGGCAACTTGCTTGCGCTGTTCGGTAGCCAATAAGCCGGGAAAGGATTTCTTAGCGGCATTGACGACCACATCCAAGGTCAATGTTTTATTCTTACTGGACTCAGTCTCAGCTGCCGATGCAAAAATAGGAAGCAGCGCAAGCAAGAGAATTATTGTCCTTATCATGAACCCTTCTCCCCTTCATCCTTGGTTTTTTTAGCATCGTCCTTTGGCGTATCGATCACAGCAGGTTCGGGTAAAATCAAAGGCGGGAAGCCGTTAAAAATCCGCCATAATTCATAACCCAAGGTGACTTGGCCAAGCAGCACCCAGCCGTTGACCCTTACGCCCTGACGTAAGAAACGCACACTCGGCCAGGCATTATCTTCTCGGTCAGGTCGAACTAAGATCCGAAAATGACCTTTACCGTCATCGGTTGCATCGATCAAGGCAACTTGACCGCCGAAGGAACCCACTGAAAACTCCGGCCAGCCGCCGAACTGAATCGCGGGATAGCCTTCAAATTGCAAGCGGACATGACTGCCGGTCACGATCAAAGGAAGATCATTACCGTCTACCCATAATTCAACCGCTCGCTCTTGAGTATCTGGGATAAAAATAGCTAATGCCTGTCCGGGCTTGACCATTTCCGCCCCTGGATTCGCTAACAAACGTAATACAATCCCATCCCGGGGAGCAACAACCGTCTGGGTTCGTTGCCGCGCCAAGCGGTTTGCAGTTTTAAAATATCCGCACGTACGCTGTTTTGATCTTCGATCGCTTTGTTTAGGTCGGCACGGGTTTTTTCGACGCTGGCTGAAGCATCCGCCGCCAGTTTTTGCCAATCCGAAGTTAATGCGTCAACTTCGCTTTTTGCTGCAACTAACGACGCTTGCGCTCTTTCAACTTCGGCGTTGCGTTGCGCCATCTCGAGTTGGGATAATTCCAAAGTCCGTTGTGACGCTAGACCTTTCGACCGAAGTTGTTGCTGCCTGTTAAGATTTAAGGTCGCAGTCTGCTTAGCGGCTTTCGCAGCTTGCAGGGATTGATCGGCAGCTTTACGCCGTTCATTCGCCATCGCAACGCGGGATTGTGCGGCTGAAATAGCTTGGGGACGGGCAAGTTCAGCCATCCGCAATTGTTCGCGAAACGTATTAACCCGGTTGTCGGTGGCTTCTTGCTTCGCCAAGGCTGCTTTCTGTTCGCTCTCCAAGCGTTGTAAGAACTCCGGATCGTTGTCCAGTAATTCCGCCAATGTGTCGCCTTGCTTAACTTGCGAGCCTTCCCTGACCAGCCAGCGCGAGATTCTCCCTTCCACTTGGGCGCTAATAATCTGTTGCCTTTCCGCAGGCGTGTAGGCGACCACCCTTCCGAAGCCGCGTACGTTTTGTTGCCAGGGGGTGAAACCTAAGAATAATATCAGTGCTAGGAACAACTTGAATAACCCACGCGCAATACGTTTGGCAACAGGCGCTGTTTCTACTGTTTTTAAAGTATTTACGACGGATAATAAAGGCAAATTTATTTCATCATCTTGTATCATGACACACCTTGATTATCGGATTTTATGTCCGATAACATGCCGTTATGAAGTTTTATTTTGCGGTCGAATCGAGTGATGATGTCGGCGCGTTGGCTAGCGACGATCAGTGTCCAAGGCGACTCCTCAGCAAGTAAATAATCAAGAATCTTCGGCAACACACGGTTATCTATTCGATCCAGCACATTGTCCAACAATAGCAGCCGCGGTTGTCCAATCAAGGCTCGCGCTAACGTAATGCGTAAGCATTGTTCATGGGTTAAAGGCGAACCGTTGGGTAATAAATTAGTTTCCAGACTAGCGGGTAGGTCAGCAACCGTATCTGCCAAACCAACGTGAACTAACGTTTGTCTGACGTCCGTTAAACTCAGCGCACGTCCCATCTGAATGTTATCCAGCAAAGTGCCGGAAAAAATCTCGGCGTCCCTCACTAAGCAGACGGTATCGCGTAATAGTCCGAGATTAAGGTCGCGAAGGTCCTGACCGTTAAAACAAACCCGACCTGAGCTCGGTTGCCGTAAACCGAAGATAACGTCGAATAAGCTGCCTTTTTCCACGCCTTCAGTTATAACTAAACGTGAACCTGAAGCAATCTGTAAGCCGGCATTGTTGAGAGCATCCAAGTGTATGCCTCCCGGTAATGTCAGATTTTCAATATCTACTTTAAACGGTGCTTCTGCAAGATTTAGCACGCCGCCTTTATTTTTTTCCTGCGGCAAATCCACTAAATAGCCGAGCTTATCGACACTGGCTAACATTTCGTAAAAGTTATCTAAAGTTTTACCTAATCGGGTTAAGCCGTAGATCATGGCGCCAACGACTAATTCTGCCGCAATCAATTGACCCAAGCTGAGTTGGTTGGAGATAACCATCCAGCCGCCCATTCCCAACAATAACGTATTTGCAAGCGTGTGCAGAATTAACGCACCGATATTTTGACCGGACAACACCTTAAAATGCTTTGCGCAAGCATCGACGTAGTTTTGCGCAATATCAGCGGTTTGGGTGTCAAGATACGTTCTGTTTTCGGACGATTTACACAGAATTTGATTGGACGCTATGTCTTCCAGCCATGCTGCGGCTATATATTTCGCCTTCGATTGCTCAATAGCAGACGACAAGCCGTTTTTGCCCATGCCGAACAAAATAAATACCAGAGCACCGACGAAAAACAAATCGAAAGCCAATAATAAAGGATGATAAAACGCCAGCAGTATCATGCCGATGACAGTTTGCAATACGTAGCCTAGTGTCTCCAGCAACATCGTTGAAGCCGTTTTCTGTAACGTGACCACATCGAAAAAACGGTTGGTCAATTCCGGCAAGTGATATTCGTTATTCACAACATATCGGGCTTGCTGTAAACGGGCAGCCGTCTCACCGAAGATGCGCACAAACAAACGGCGTTGCAACATTTCTACTACATAAAACTGCAGCGCTACCAAGCTGTTACTAAAACCTAATAAAACTAGCAATATGACTGTCAGCACCAATAACGGCTGAAACAAGGCGCCGAAAGCAATGGTGTTGACCAACGCTTGCACAGCGACGGGGGTAGCTAGCGAAAGCACGCCTATACCAATACCGTAAGTAATTAGAATTCCGATGTCTTCACGTTCTAGCGTGATTAGCTTTTGTAATCGCTGTAAGGGGCTGTTTGCGTTATCCATAAGAAATCGGTCTTATAAGAATCATTTACATTTTAATATAACGGCTATACAATCAATAATGATATTAATAAATCTATAAATGATAGTAATGCTATCTTTTCGGGTTGTAAAGTTTTATTTTAACTAATCGAAAAATATTTTTTGTATAAAAATTGGCAAACATTTCGTCACTAATTTTTTCTAAAGCGAAATAGGGTTTATGGAAATTGAATTACAAATAAAGATGAATGAGAAATTGTTTCTTAGAAACCCCGAGCAATCCGAACTCGGCAAGAAAATAATCATGCACAGCATCCAGCTGATACATAAAAACGGCTTTGAGTCCTTTACCTTCAAAAAGCTAGCCGAGGATATCGGTACAACCGAGGCTGGCGTATACCGGTACTTTGAAAACAAGCACCGCTTGCTGATATACGTTGTCGCTTGGTACTGGACATGGCTGGAATACCAAGTCATGTATCGAACGAATAATATAAACGATCCCGTGATTAAGCTTAAAACGATCATTAAGTTATTGGCTACTACAGTTCAAGATGATCTTAGCACCAGTTATGTCGATGAGAGTCTGTTGCATCAAATTATTATCACGGAAGGTTCCAAGACATATTTAACGAAACGCGTATCGGAAGACAATAAGGACAAGTTGTTCAAACCTTACAAAGACTTATGCGCCCATATCGCCGAAATTATCCTGGAGTGCAACCCTAATTATTACTACCCAAAATCATTAGCCTCAACCATTATCGAAATGGCGCATATTCAGAATTTTTTTAAGGATCATTTGCCATCTTTGACCGATTTTGGTGAAAACAAAGACGAAGCCGGTATTGTTGCTTTTCTTGAGGATATGCTTTTTCGCGTCCTTAAATGATGAGAATGTAACGTATCATCATAATCCACAATTTTTAGACTTCCCGAATGGTTAAACTTATAGTCGGTCGATATATCGAACAAATTGTATAAATTCAAAAAAACACTCACCTGATAAATCCATAATCCTCAGCTATTAAAATGCGGTAGTGGTAACGTTATAAATGAAGTCCAATTTCCTTACTGTTAATATGATTAGGCAATAACGAGCTTTCCATAGGGTCTTCTTCTTTCCGATAGTCGATCCTATGATTGAATTTTTAGCTGAAACCCATGATTTTTAATCTATGTTCACGCTGACGTATAAGATCACCGAATACCGATGGCGTTCAACAACGGCCGGATCATCCGGCGCAGCGGCCTGATGGCTTTACGCCAACGCGGTAGCTCGGCTGCTATGCTTCGCCACTCTAACAGCTCATCGACAGCTTGTTCGGCAGTGATATAGCAATCCGTTGTTCTGCTAACATAGGCGGGATATAAAATGAGGGTCGCCGCCACAAGTTCGTCTAAGGATAAACACCGCGTCCTCCGGCTAATCGGTACGACATCCGTCGTCAATCCCCAGCCCGCATAAAAAGGTTGCCCGTAGCAGGTTACTTTTTTACCGCGTAATAATGCTTCAAATCCGGTTAACGAGGTTAATACATGGATTTCATCGACCTCTTTCAATAATTCGCCCATCGTCCGATCCGTCACGATTTCATCGCACCAGTTTTGCGCATGATTTTCGTGTTCCCCCTTCACCCTTAATCCGGCGACAACATCGGGATGCGGTTTGTACACGATATAGGCGTCGGCGTGTTTTTCACGAACAGCTTGCAATAAGGTCATATTATGCCGAATTTCCGGCGCACCGTAAGCAATAGAGGCATCGGTTTCGACTTGTCCGGGTACTAGTAGAATTCTCCGGTCTTTCGCTTTAGCTCTGAGTTCGGATAAAGCGTTATCGCCGGCGCCTCGGGTACCGACATTGTATTTGGTAAGCTCATTCTCAACGATGCGTTCGCGAAGCTTATTAGCTCTTTCAAGCAACGGCGGCGTAAAGTCGGTTGTTTGTAAATATCGTTCGAGATCGGAAATGCATGTCGCGTCGTAATAGATGCCGCGGCTATCGATGACCCAGGATACGGGCCTAATTAAGTCCACCCCTAAACCAACCGAACGTAAAAAACCGTCTTCAACTCGCAACAATGAAATTTTTTTATTTTCTATGACATTGTTATCGAACTTGCGATTTCCCCAAACAGCCAGCGTTGCGTTTTCAGGGACTAGATTGATATTGTTAACATATCTAAGTTCATGATCTTGTAAAAAACTACGAATGATCGGTTTTTTCCAAAATATGAAATCCAGAACATAAACAATAGTCGGCAAATTATTAAGTGAAAGCGGCTTTTTTTGATTCAATGTTCAGTACCTTATTCTTTAAGGGTTTAATCGCTGTCTATGTCCTATTCATGTGCTGATGTTTTTCGTTGTAATCATGGACATCGTTTTACACCATGAAACTTGGGGTTCGGTTTAGCAACTATTATCGGCTATTTTTACAGAGCGGCTTAGTTCTCATTTTACGCATTGCCCCCATTAAATGATACGAACAGACTTATTATGACGACTTCACCGAATTTAATTGATGGGTTTTCCATCCGATCATTCGGAGAATTCAAGCGACCCATCAATATAGATGGGTTAGACGCATTCTATCTGCTTTGTTAAGATAAAAGTTATGAATAGATTTACCTTTCTCTTTGAAAGCCTTTTAAATTAAAACTATGTCCATGACAAAACCAAAAGTTATCGTTACCCGAAAATGGCCCGACGCCGTCGAAGCCAGCCTTAAAGAGCTTTACGACGTCCGATTAAACGTAACGGATAGTCCGATGTCGGCAGACGAACTCAAAGCCGCCCTGCAATCGGCAGATGCTTTATTGACAACGGTTACCGACCCTATCTCCGCCGAAATTCTTAGCGTACCCGGAAAACGTTGCAAAATTATCGGCAATTTCGGCGTCGGCTATAACAACATCGATATCGAAGCAGCGAAACGGGAAGGCATTGTCGTCACCAACACGCCACATGTACTCACCGACTGTACCGCCGATATTGCGATGCTCTTGCTCTTGATGTCGGCGCGCCGCGCTTCGGAGGGCGATCGGCTTGTCCGCAATAATCATTGGACGGGCTGGGGACCGACACACATGTTGGGCCAGAAAGTCACCGGCAAAACCTTAGGACTGATCGGTTTCGGACGCATTGCCCAGGCGATGGCTCGAAAAGCCCATTTCGGTTTCGGAATGAAGATCATCTGTTATGCACCGCGCGCGACCTTGCCGGAAATATTGTGTGAATTCGACGCGACGTATTACACGACCGTTGACGAGGTACTTACACAGGCCGATTTTATCTCCTTACATTGCCCCGGCGGCGCAGCGACTAAGCATTTAATCAACGAAGAGCGATTAAAACTTATGAAACCCACTGCTCATCTGATAAATACCGCCCGCGGCGATGTAGTCGACAGCAAAGCTTTAATCGAAGCACTGAAAGTGAACCGGATTGCCGGAGCCGGTTTGGATGTTTTCGAAGGCGAACCGGCTATTGACCCCGGCTTTCGGGAATTGGACAATGTCGCTTTATTGCCGCACTTGGGCAGTGCGACCATGGAAACCCGCGTGGCAATGGGTAATCGCGTGATGACGAATATCGCCGCATTTTTTGCCGGTCAGGAACCGGGAGACCGGGTCGTTTAGAACTGCGGTTTTTCCTTAATTGAAACGCTAAAGACCGAGATACGAACGGCAGAATATTTAACAATGTCGAACGATTTTAACGATTTTCAACATTGGAAGTTATTCCCGTTCGCTACGACCGCCCATGACACCTTATCGTCGCGCGAGCAAGCGATAAGGGCCGAAATATCAAAAACCGTTTAAACTGGCTTTATCCAAATAAATAGCTACCGAGATATTCCTGCGTCCATTCCGGACCGAAACTTCGGTTCATCAAGCGTAATCCGGGCGAATTTATCCGATGGTGCATTTTATAAGCCTGAATATTGTTTTGATGGAGAACAGCGTCCTCATTTCCGTAAGAATCGGGTGTTAGGATTAATTCCGTTAAGTTTTGCAACAGACGTAAATTGAGTTGAGAAAGGCCTTTAAACGCTTCCGGCAGAGTCGGCCTGAAAAAAAATTCTACGCCCGATCTGCACTGGTCGAACCATTCGGGCAAAGGCTGATTTCGGCTGTATTCAGGATAGGCGGCATGTGCTGAAATCATAAAGTCTTCAACCGTTTTTGATTCCGACATCGGTTTCAATAAACACGCCATATCCATCAGCGCGATAATCGGTTTTTCTCCGAGCATGACGAACTCCATGCTATAGACGGGCAACTGCAAGTCGGGATCGGGAAAAAAAAAGGTCGCGATAATATTAATTTTGGGAGCGTAGGTATGCGCTAAGCGTATATGTCCTAGATCGTTAAGCCGGTAAAAATGATTTTCGAGCGTTAAAACGCCGTCGTATTCGGTATGTTCGATTTTAGCAAAACGATTCGGCAATTCGATTTTATTTAAACAGGAAAAGCGGCTGAAAACAGCTTCAGTTTCTTCAATAAGCGCATGAAAATACATTATTTCTGAAAGACTGAATTAACCTAACTGATTTCTGCACCATAACAGAGCTGAAATACCGACATCGGTAAACTGAGCGGACGGCTGGATACTATGTATTCTCTCGATGGTTTGCGTGAGCGATTCATCATGAATAAAGTTTAACGCCGATGCCGCCACCAACGGCGATCTGGATAATCCACGATGGCAAAATATCAGCGTCGGCTGTCCATTTTCTAATAACTGTTTTAACCCTTTGACGGCATTCGCAAAAGCAATTCTGTGTTCGATTTCAGAAACGGTTTCATAGAGATTTACATAAATTTTTTCTTCTTTCGAAAAATCGGTAATGCTATTTCCGTGGGTAAAAACATCGGCAAAATCGTATTGCAAAATAGTGAAACCCAACAACTGGGATTCCGTATAGATTTCCTTAATATCGACCCCGGCGACGTTCACTAAACTATTTACACCGCGAATTTTATTTAACCGCTCCAACTCGATTAGAGAAGGCAAGCTGGAAATAAATAGTTTATCTTTTTGTTGATAAGTCACAGATTTTAAGCGGCTTTAAGAACCGGAAATTCATTCAACAGCATTTTTAAAACCGATTCTCGAATCTTAATATCCGGTAACTTTCTGTTAGGATGATTGCATAAGAAAAAACCTTTCCATGTCTCTTTATTTAAGCATTGTTGATTGAGCAAGGATCGGCCTAATGCGGATAACGCTATGCCGGGAAAGTCCGCCATATCCCAAACAATCGAAAAATTATCCATAATGGCGAAAGCGGGCGCAAAACTGGGCGCATCGTTTACATGAATCAAAACTATGACTTTATCGGCGTGGTTTTCGATACTTGGAAGTAACGAAAGCGCAGCTAGCTGATGATCAATCGCAACCGGTGGATTTGGCGCTAAAACGATAGGCGCTTTGATAGCGCTGTGTCGAAATGCGAGTTTATGCACAGAAAAACCGGGCTGCAATAACGATACAATGCCCTTACTTGTTTTTTCAGACCGATCGAAAACCGGCGCGAATCTGGATTCTGTAGCCAGCTCCATAAGCAGTTCATCGCCCGTTTTAATGAATCCTAAGTTTTCTAATTCATAAATCGTCCAGACGTGTGAATAAAATAAGCATTCGATTTTTGTGTCAGCGGTCATTTATGAATCCTCTTTTGCGTAAATTCTAATCATTGCTTTATTTTGTCCTGCATAGTCAAGCGTACAGTAATAGCGTTCGTCCTTCGATATTGCAAATTTTGCGGTCTGATGTGCACACTGTCTAATCAACCTTTCTTCAAGATCTCGATTACAACTCAGTAAATCGCCTTTCTGGGTAAGCCAATAAATAGTTTTATCCGTGCAACTTATTTGCTTAATTTTTTCTGTCAAGACTTTATTCGAAGCTTCTGCGTTTTCATGCAAACACCAAATTGAATATAAATTTTGGTCGTTAATACTTAATGATGCGCCTAGAATATAATCGTCCACAGCGTTTGTCATAGCCGTAATAGGTCCATTCATAAGCCATTCCGTTATCAACATACCGAATTTATCTCTTTTGACGAGCTTTTCGTTTACCATCCCTTCGGTTAAAAATAAACATCCGTTTTCGAATACGCTAACGATAGGGTTAAAAAGATAATAGGAAGAACGAAAAGAAAAACCGGAATTGTCGGCTAAATCGATATAAGAAACATTGAAATCGTCCACAAAAACTAATTTATTGTTATTAAAGTAAAATTTTTTTGGATTGTTAATTTTTTCTATGAGTGTTCTGGATTCCCCCGTAACAAAATCGAATTGCTGAATTCGAGTCGGTGTGGAATAGACGATGGTCGTAGCGCTGGTTATTTGAATGGAATTCGTATGCATAAGCGATTTTACGATCTCATCCGGGCATATCGGATCGATAATATCCGTATAACTTGAGTAGGTTAATGCAATCAATAGCCTATCGTTTCTATGTAAACACTGAATAGCAAGAATTGAGTTTTCAGAGGATACATTGATCGAAAATTCATTCGGTGTTTGCGATTGAATTCTTTGATTAGCATGATCCGAGCTATCATTAAAATGAGCGTTCCGGTTTGATTGCTGATTTTGTAATTTTATTAAATATGAATACGCCAAACTTGCCGTTTCAATTCGTTTTTGCGGCGATTTTGCGAGTAAATGATCGACCAAATCTCGTAACGGCTGATAGTCGATGGCTTCTAACGAAGCAATCTCGGTTAAATTTGCTTGATTAATTTCTTCAACCGTCCCCATAAAAGGCCGATAACCCGTATAAAGCTCAAACGCAACGATCCCTAAGCTATATAAATCGCTGTTGAAAAAAAACTGGTTTCTTATCCGTTCAGGAGCGATATAGGCCGGCGTTCCAACCACATGATTTCCTTCTTGAGCTTCTTTAAGAAAACAAGCGGCTCCCAAATCGCCCAGAACAAAGTCGACTTGTCCATTTGGATGAGTTCGTAAGAAAATATTAGCTGGTTTAATATCGCAATGTATACGACTTTGCGCGTGCAGATAAATTAGAGCTCTGAGAAGATCGTTTAGGCATTGAAAAATAAAATCGATTTCGATCTTTTTCTTAGTCTCGAGCAAATCGGCTAATGTTCCGTCCGGCATGTACTCATAAACGAGACATGACAATCCGTCTTTGCGATGGAATGTATTTAAACACCTAACAAGAAACGGATGCCGCATATCGTATACAGCGCTTATCTCGCGTAAATAAGCGCCTTTTGCGTGATTCTTAAAACATTTAATGATAACTTTTGCGTCTTCTTTTTGATCAAAGCCTGTCAATACTGTGCTCGCCGAGCTTTCCGATATTAACTCGAGCACACGATATTGATCGGGGAAAAGACTGTTATCAGGAAGCTCGTAATCTTGCCAAGGCTTCATCAGGAGTCAATTCTTGTGCAAAACCGGATTGTTCTAAAGTATCGATCCGAGATCTTGCACTTATTAGGAATTCACTGGTTGCAATACCTGTTGTTTCGAAACTTACTTGTATGCAACCTAAGTCATGACCGCTAATTGAGGAAAAGATTCCCTGAAGCATTCCCGCAATCATATACTCTGTCGGGCTGTTAAGATGTTTCAAGGTATCTGCAAATAGACTGTTTTTTAGACTGGCCCGAACAATCCCATGACTTTCTGCATCGTCGAGATAAATCTGCATTTTTCCCCATCCGTGACTGGCAAAATAAGATTCCAATAAATGGATAAAACTATCGACGCTGAGTTGCCCAATTTTCTGGTTACCGGTCGCTTGAATCTCTTTATCGATTGATCCGCTGACACGTTCACCCCAAATGACGCCGCAATTCTTAAGAATTAACGACCAAGCATCGCCCGTTTCATATTTCAAAACGTCGTAAATGCCGCGAATGATGTCGGAAGAGAGATAGATAACTCTTACATCGGTTGGGCTGAGTACGGTTCCTTGATTCAGGTTAAAATTTAATGAACTCTCGCCGAATAGTTTATTCAGGACTTGTGAGCTGAGTTGTCCGGCCTGTTGCGAGTTTGAAATCCCGGTATTCGTTGTTGTCATGGCATTGATCTCAGTCTGATGAAAGTATGTCAACGGCCAATTGCAAATGCGGCCTAATCATATCGAATGCTTTAGGAGATAGAACTTCCTGATAATTCTTTATCAATCGCGCATAGGTTTCGTAAATCGAACGACGGCCTTTGGGATTAAGCGTATCCGCATGTGCGGTTATTTCAGGAAAAGGCAATTGCGGCTTTGTAGCTGCAACTGTTGGATCCAGCTCCTCCCGTGCAGGATAATCAAAAGACTGCAGTATCGTTTTCAGCCAAATCAAGAGTTTATCGCGAAACCAGTCGGGGTCGTTTAGCATCATGCTGTGGGTTGCATAAACGCTAACATAACTCACATCGCGGATACATTTATCCAAAGGTAATTCGTGAAACTTAGGATAAGGGTATAAAGAAAAAACCTGTTTTACTGTTTTTGACACCACCGGAAACTCTGCTTCAATGATCTCTTTTGCTACCGCTTCTCTCTCTTTGCATTCGGGAGCAAGGGAGAGAAATCGAGAAAATTCTTGCGGATTAAAATGGCGGCTTTCAGCTTCTTTAAACAACTCCTTGATTCGCTCATCATCCCTGAGTTTCGACCTTCTAAGTGTATCAATTGTACTCATGCTCTTTTCCTTACTAAATGCTTTAATTATTTTCCGGCGCTATAAGTATGAATCTTTAGCGCCGTGCATTGATTTTGATAAGTTGTTTATTTAAGTGATTTAACATTCATGCCACTATCGGCTCCCTTTCCAAGGCAAGGTATTAAAATAAATTTCTGTGCTATGAGAGTTCTTTTCGGATTGAGCAGCACTAACCTTTTGCGATGCTCGTATCGCAGATTGTGCAGCTAATGCAAAAATACCGGTCGCCTCACTGTCATTTTGCACCGAACTTCGGAAATTTTCCGGCGCTTGCTTAATAGCTTGACTGCCTTGCCAAGGCAAAGATTGAAAATATCCGCTTAAAGGATTTTCATGACTTGTAATTGCCTCTTCTGTCGGCTGAAATTTATCTGTGACTAAACCGGAATTAATTTCGGCTGCCGATAATAACCCCGCTTTAAGCCAAGGAAGTTGTGAAAAGAAACTATTTGCCGTTGAATTTGAGTTATCTTCGTTAACATCATTGGCTAGGCAAATAACTTCGTTGGTTGCAATTAAACTTTCGTCCCACAGGTCATTCGATGTGAACGTGTTGCTAAATCCGTTAGCTGTATTTTTACTATTTTCCCAAGGTAGTCTTAAAAAAAACGCTTTTGCGTTCTCTGCCTGCTTTAGGTCTGTGTTTTTAGTATTTTCAGATTTTGAATCTTTTAGACTAATCGTAATTGTCTTTTCAGCCCTGAATTCAACTTCTGACGATAAAGTTGTTTCAGCTGCTGTAAGAGATTTGACGCTTTTATCGGTTTCTTTACTCCACGGCAAATCGCTGAAAAATAATTTTGCATTCGGCTCAACCCGATTAGGCGTTGTTATTGCGACTGGAATTTCATCATCCCGTGCGACATCGGGTTTCTCAACAAGAGTCTCTTTGGAAAATCCTGTTTGATATTCTGCAAGCGAATCGTTGGAAACCCAGGGTAATTCAGAAAAGAAAAAGCTTGCAATTCGATTATCCTGAGATTTGTTTTCGATTTTTTCTTGAACAGAATCAGGATGACTGGTCACGCCAGTTAAAGGATTACCGAAATCTACTACATGTTTCGCTTTATCGTCGATCCAAGGTAAATCGCTAAAAAACCGGCTGGCTACTCGACTATCGGAAGATTCAAAATGAAATAACGAAGGAATTTCATTAACGGCATGATTTGCTTTTGCCGGTTCCAAAAAGTTTTCGACACTCGTTATATCGGTTGTTGAAGGTTTTTCGATTTTTTCTTTTGCCGAACCACGGTAAAACTGAAAATACGTCTTTGGAGTGATGACTTTCAACTTGAGAACTTTTAGGGCTTTCCGCTACCAGCCCGCTTCCTTCAACACCGCGCATTAAGCTGATGAATTGCTCATCATTCTTCGCTTTTTCACCCTGCTCGATACCTTCTACAATAGTCTCGAAGGCCGATCTAAAAGCCGCTATTTGTGCTGGCGTGTACGGAAAAGACATAGGGTTTCTCTTTAAAGAATGTATAAAAACATCAACCGAGATTGTCCAAAATTTCTTTTGCGTTAGCGCCTTCTTTACGCCAAAACTCAACCGCGTTCACTTGTTTTTGACTACCGATCAAAAACTTACAAACATCGTTACCCATTGCATAGCATTGAATTTCGATACCGCCTCTTTCAGCTTTATCCAGAAAGGAGAACACGCCCGCAAATAACCCGGCGTACATGTGACAAACCGGTTTTCCGATCAAGCCCATCGATTGAGCGATTGCAGAATTTCTTAATTCAACAACTACGATTCCGTTATTTTCAAAACTGAAGTCCAATCGCCAATCGCCGAAACCTTGAATTATCAGCGGCCACCACCATGTTTCCAAAACAAAGCGCTTGTTCATTTGCCAGACATCGATCTTTCCGCCGCCGAATTCTTGCCGCATGCGATCGCCGAACCGTTTCATATCGCGTAATGCCCACTGATGACCGCAGCGATACATCAACAGACCTGAAGAATCGCCCACCTCTTCTTCCATTCCGAGATGCAAGCCGTTAATAAACGATTCGGTAACTTTAGCTGCTCTTTCGCCATCGCGAAGAAAAAGCGCGCCGTTTTCAAGATCCGCCTTAAAAAATTCTTCCGGCACATAATAATTGTGGTATCCATCGTAACCACCGTCGACAACACTTATCGCCATACATTTGCCTCGTTAATTGATAGGGACGAATTGAGTCTGTTTTAACTCCAAACTCATAATTTTTAAATCACATTACTTCAGAACCTCTTATTTAATCCTTCGGCAAGTTCACCGCATTCAGCATTTAAATGAATTAAAATAACTTGTAAGGATTTACAATGGTTTATCATTTCGCGCTTAGTCTTTTTTGTGCGCTTCAACATATTTGACTTTAGAAATCTCAAAATCAAGGTTTTTAAGCTCTTCAACAATGGTTCTGATAATAATTTTATTCGCCGCCACTAAAACATCGCCCGTTACCGGGTGCAGTATCGGCACACGTGTCCGTTGTCCGACCAACTTTTCGAGCGATTCAACTGAGTCGATATACAAACCCTCAGGGAAGGCGATTTCGATATCGTCGCCGATAACATGCGCTTGGCACGAAAGACGGCTATTTGCTTTTGCACCTGTCAAAACCGATAAGGTTAGCGATTCTTTTGAGGTCGGCGGCGTTAAGTTTTGCGGGTTTTTCAGTACGTAAACATGGCATGTTGCGCATAAACCGCGACCGCCGCAAAGCATCTGAACACCCACATTCCTGGAAAGCAATGCATCAAGCAATCTTGACTCTGCATTGACATCAATTGTCTGCAACCCTTCTGCGTTGAATTTAACTTTCATAACTTTGCTTGCTTTCCGGTTTATTAAAAAAAATCAAACATTCTAAGTTTCAAGTTTAGTCAACGTTCTTTATATAACAACTATTTCGCTTATAACTAAGCAGATGTTTTTTCAATGCGGTTAAGAAGAGTCACTATTTTGTTTGGATCGACCGATTCTTCGTTTTTTGCATAATCGAACAAAGGCTTTTTTATCAGATACTTTGCATCAGTCGTCCAAGGCTCGCTGGTAAAAGCAATCATTTTGTTTTCATCTTTGAAAGCAGACAAAAAATACCAAACTCGTTTTCCTATCTCGTCGTCTATATCGATCAGCAGAAAATCCGCCTCAATGTCGCTACCCATCGACTCAAGGGTTTTGGCCGAATCGTGATTAACGACAAATACCCATTTACTGTTAAGTTTTCTACTAAAACGCTTCAAAAATCTTATGAACAACTCGACTTGTTCGACGTTCATACCAACGCTCGCAATCGTTACTTTATGGGTCGATAGAAACATTTGAGTTCGATTTTATGATAGTAACCGCAACACGAAATTAACAATGTTTAGAAAGAATAGACTAAACTTTTGGGAGTTACAATCAACGAAAAACAATTCTGCAAACTGGTTCATAAATTTTATCTTTCTGAGAGTCGAATTATTGTCTATTCTTAAAAGTGTTAACTGTATCTCGTTCGGTCCGCCGAATTCTTTTTACCATAACGTATTGTTATAAAGATATTTTCCCCAACCTCTCTCAATAGGCGGTACTTAGTAATATGAAACCAAATCAAGATATGTTGATACCTTTGGCGGAAAATAAATCATCGGTCATGGTGTTGCTTAAAAGCGAAACATCGACAGCTCATCGACAATTGGAACGCAATCGATCTTTATCGCGATTATTTCAGTCAGATTACTCCATTTTGGAATATCAAGAACTCATCGGCAAATTTTACGGTTTTTTTTCGGCGATCGAGCCGTTGATATTCAATGACGTTAAAATCGGAAACTCACAGGTATTGCGACATCGATCAAAAACGGCCTCACTTGCCAGCGACCTTGCCCTGTTAGGAGTCAATGGCTCTATGTTAACCGCAAGTCCATGTTGCGAAAATCTTCCGTTATTGGATTCGTTTGCCCGTCGAATGGGTGCGTTTTATGTGCTTGAAGGGTCTACTTTAGGTGGTAGAATTATCTCAAAACGCCTAAAAGAACATTTCGGCGAAAGTATCCTTGATAAACTGAATTATTACCAAAGTTACGGCGATGATTTAATGACGGAATGGGCAGCCTTCCAACACTTTATGGCGAACCATTTCGATGGCAAAACCAGTGAAATAACGGAAGTCGTCAGCGCGGCTACCGAAACGTTTTCATGCCTCGATAGCTGGCTTCAAAAGGCGTAATTGCTAACAAAAGACAGGCTCTCGTACTGTTTATTGCGATTTTTCGCTATCCTCGTACATCTTTCGTCTCAATTCAATTTTTTTCCAATACATTTCACGCGTTTTTTCATCGACTCTGACCCATTTTACGATCTCTTCAACAGATCGGTAACAACCCGTACAGATGTCGCGTTCATCCGTTTCGCATTTACCGTTACAGGGAGAGAGTATTTCTTCTTCGTTGTCAGCCATCGTGTTGTAGAGTCTTTAATAGAACAGAGGTTGGTCTATTTCGTTAAGAATCAGGAAATAAAGTTATTAAATTTTCAGGTTTTGAATATAGCATGTCTTCTACATAAAGAAAGTCATAATTCTAACGGCATAAGGATTTACCTTTTATCCGATACTAGAAATGAGATTTCACTCACAATTCACTCCCAAAATTACCCGCTCACCTTTTTTGTGGTAAGTAGAAAATCTCTAAAAATAATTCTTCCTGAAACGATTATTATTCAACCGAAAACTCGCGCATCATCCCCATGTCTTCATGCTCAAGATTGTGGCAATGGAACATAAACAAACCTTTATAGTCCTGAAAGGGTTTAATAATCCGTACGGTCTCGCCGGGCATTACTAATACTGTATCTTTCAGCCCGCTATTGACGAAACCGTGTTTCACCGTCTCGTAAGCGTTTTCGCGAGAAGAATCTAAACTTCGGCTGACGATTTGGAATTGCTGTCCGTGCAGATGAATCGGATGCGCCATCGCCATCATGCCTCCCATACCCATGCCGCCCATTCCCATTCTTCCTCGGCCCATCCCCATACCCATCCCGCCATGCATACCTCCCATACCGTGACCGCTGTTGTCATGAGCGATTTCCATCAGTTGAATCGTATTCACCGGAATGCGCTCAATGGGCTGAACATCATTAAACGCATGAGGCCGACCATTGAGCAGCATTTGCATATGCCCTTCGGAGATAGTAATAGGCACAGGTTTATTCGGATTAGCGGTATCGCTTATTTTGTAAGCGGCAATCTTCGATAACATAGCCGGTAATTTAGGACTGTCGCCGACTTTTTTGACGACGCGCACCGTAAACACCGCATAATCGCTGCCCATCGGTAAACCATAACGGCTGCCCATCATCATCCCCATGCCCATTTGGGGTAAGGCGCCGCTAAAGGGTAAACTGCGCATAACCAATTCCGAACCTATCGTACGACCGCTGAAATCAACCCACACATCCAGACGTTCGCCGGGGGCTAACATGACATAGGGTTTATTTTCCGGTTCGTTTAATAATCCGCCGTCCGTACCGAGTACGGTTATAGGCGTACCGTCATCCCAGGCAAGCTTATAGATTCTTGCAGTTGAACCGTTTAGAAAACGTAACCGATAAGCACAAGTAGCCACATCCAATTGCAGCTCCGGTTGTCCGTTCACCAATATCCGATTGCCGTAAAACCCGAACATGTTACCGTGCATACCTGGACTGTAGATGAGCTGATTACTTGTATCGAAAAGCTTGTCTTGAATCACAATCGGCAGTTCATACTCGCCCGTCGGCAGCTCCAATGCCGCTTCTTCTTCGTCATTGACGATAATGCCGCCGGCAAGCCCGTGATAAACCTGTCTTGCAGTAGCTTCGTGCGGATGCGGATGATAGATCGCCATACAGGCACGATTGACGACTTCAAATTCGTAAACAAACTTCTGCCCCGGTCCGAAGGCGTACATAGGGTGACCGTCCACTTCTGCGGGAACATGTAACCCGTGCCAATGGGTAATCGTAACTTCATTTAGTTGATTCAACAGATGAATGCGTACCTTTTGGCCTTTATGCAACCTTATCAGCGGCCCTAAAAAGGAATTCGGAATATCGGTAATCGTGTGTTCCGGTCCGCTGATTAACTTCGCCGAGTATTTTTGTACACGCGTTTTTTGCCCCGCCAGAATAGGAAAATCGACATCTTGGCAAACCAATTCAAACTCGACATCGGGTTTAAAATTTTTCGACGCCTGTCTAGGCGATAAGAGCGGCATTCCATGGATATCGACAGCCGCGGTTAACCAACTTGGCAAACTCGCAAAACCGGCTAAGCCAAAAGCGGATTGTTTTAAAAAACGGCGACGAGATTGAGCTTTTGAAATAGTCATGGTGATCCTCCGATAGATTTCTCATTCCATCCTCTAAAAATAAGGATTTTTCAAAAAAAATTGGGCTGCCAATTTAAAGAAATTTTAAATGCGCCAGCCCATTAGAGGATGTCATGTATTGACGGTTCTATTATTACATTATTGAATTTACCGGTTTTGCTATGAATCAAACTATCTTGCATTAAATAAATGCTATTTTTATAAAATTGTTTAGGTTATACCGGTAAGGCTTGAATTATAAGATTTTTTACTGAAATGGATTGCAGTTAGCCAACTAATTGATGACTGTAACACAATGAACTTTAACGACAGGTGAAACTCCTATCAGTCACAATGCGCAATGCATTGCCTTTTTCAATCAACACAATAAAGGTGAGTCCAATGAAATACGGTTACCAATTTTTATCAGCACTGTGCTTATTCTTCATGATGTCATTTTCGAGCCACGCTGTTGACTTACAGCACGTTGCCCCGCCAGCAGCGCCCGCTAAAACGGCGGACAAAGCCATGCAACATGACATGGGCAACATGGGCATGGGTGGCGGTATGCATCACGGTATGGGAGGAATGGGTATGCACCAAGGAATGGGCGGCATGCATGGCATGATGGACAGTATGACCGATGAAGAAAAAGAAAAACATTTGCGAGGAATGCAAGAACATCTGCTGTCGATGCACGACTTGTCGAATCAAATTCTGGCCGAAAAAGATCCCGCTAAAAAAGAACAACTTAAAAAAACACAGCTTGAGTTAATGAAAGCCCATCATGCCGAAATGAAGGCGCGTCATCACAAAATGCCGGAACCCGCAGAATAAAAACTTACTTTCAAGAATTATTTTCATTAACGCACAGTGTTTATTAATCGATGATCTGCGCGTTAATGCTTGAATAATAATATTTTTTATTGCGTTGCGTTTAAAACGGTTGAAATTCTTACATTTAAAGTTTCTTCATAAGCATATTAATGTACGCATTTAGGAATCTCTAATTAAGTCCTTAGACTTCGCTCAGTATGAACTGCAAGTAGTTAATTAAGTTTGCGTTTAGTTAGTCTAACGCTCTCCTGAGCGAAGTCGAAGGGCATAAATGAAATCAACTTGTTCAAAGGTTCCTTTAATGGAAGCTGCTTGAAAATTTACTTAGAATTCTCAAGCATCGTTCGATATTCATCCATCACCGCTTGAGGACTGGCAAATCCTTCTAATCGGAACCAAGGCTTTCCAGGCTTTGCTCTCATCAAAATAACGGATGAATGGTTCATTTTGTCGCCTCGGTAAACATTAAACGCTTTTTGAATGGCAACGCTCGATTCTAATTTACCGGTATAAAAATCCCATTGGCTTCCAGCTTGAAATTTTTTTGCATACGCTTGAAGCACTGCCGGTGTATCGTTTTCAGGGTCGATTGAAATGGATACCAGATGAACGTTTTGGCTCTCCTTGCCCAACTTTTTTTGAACCTGCATGAAAGTATGACTAAGCATCGGACAAATCGCTGAACATGAAGCAAAAATAAAATTCATCATGACCGGACGACCGTCGTCCAACGCGTTTATTAAAGATAATTTGTTATTGTCCATCCGAATAACGTCAACATCTGGAATGAAGTAATTATTGACGGTAGTGCGAATATAATCTTGGGTAGGCGGTTGTTCTTCCCCAACAGTTTGGCTTGGCTCTTTACCCATCGTAAAAGACGGCCATAAAAGCGTAGTCGCTAGAATAGCTGCCGTTAAGTTTGTTAATTTTATAATTTTCGATATTTTGATCGGTTTATTTTTCATGTGTCGAATGGCGGAATCATTTGATAAATTCACGGCACAATCCATTCGGACTCAGCAGCCAAATTACCGTTTTCATCAAACCTTGCTATGTAAGCGCCCTTAGAAGCAAAGCGTTGGCCGCGCGATAAACTTAAATGAGGATAAACCGACACATTCGATCCTAAACTCAACATATCTTCAGCGCGTTCTATCATGTAATCACGATAAAGGTTGTCGAGCATCTGGGAAAACAGGTCGGTCAAAAATAACAAGTTAAAGAAGACTTCAGACTGGAATCTATCGTTAACCAAAGGTAAATTCCATGTTTTAAGCCATTTAACGAGGGTCGAAACGTTTTTTTGGCGTTTATCGCCTAATTCATAGGGATAAACCACATGGAGACGGCTAAGCCATTCTTTTGAAATGGCGCTAAAGTCGTCCTTTACAAAAATACCGGACGCGTAAATGGCGGAAGCCGCTAACTTTGTCGCCGCCTTACCAACAGCGGACAAGTCCGAAGGATCCAGCCACAACATAACAGTATCTTCGTTGGAGAGATCTTTCAAAGCCTCATTAGTATCGTCAAGCGATTGTCCGGCTAGTAAGCGGTCAATAACCTGAATTCCCGAATCTCGTAGGGCTTCTGTCAGTGCATGGGATGCAGCATGGCCTGATTCGTTGTCGCGGTAGATTTGGACTAAACGCTTAGGCGATTTAGCGCCAAGATCGCGCAAATGCTTAGCTAATACCTTTGTTTCTAACTCCAAACCACCGGAATAATACAACGAATAAAAAGAAGTTTGCTGAGGCGGTAAGTTGATGCTAGGCAGCATACAAGGTAGCTTTTGCTGCTCGCAAAACTTGTGAAAGGGTGTCCAGGTTGTATTTGACAGCCCCGAAATCACAGCGAATACTGGTTCGCGGCGATAATTCTCTTCTAATTGTGCATTCCACGTATCAGGTGTTCCTTTTAATTCCCACACCTTTAAATCCCAATTCCTTAAAGTGCGTGGGATAAGGTCAAGCGGCATCCGCATTCGCCCGGAGTAATTTTCCTGGGCGGCATTGCGTTGAGAAAATGCCGCGTTTATCATCTTTAGCATGACATCGCTTTGTTTTGGGTCGACATCCGGCGTCACAATAGTGGCAAAATGAACTTTATCGTCCGTAATGCCGGGTGACAATTCGGCGGAAAGCGAATGTAAATAAGCCATCAGCGCTTTAATTTCTTTATTGTTCAATGCGTATTGCGGCATTAAAGCATTCATGTTACGCCCGCTTACACTAAGGCCATTGAGAAGTGCTTTCCCAAACGATTTCTCATTATAAGGCGCATGTGCGCGGGTTACGTTTTTGGGCGCACGCGGATCGACCAAGGCAATGGGACGATTATCGTCTGTGGCGAACAAAAACCTACCGGTAATAGGCGGTACGACGATATTACCTTCCAAACTACCCATTCCGCTACGACGATGGCAGGTTTCACATGCGGCGGCATCACCCTCAACCTGGACAGACTTTGCGCGAGTGCCTTGTAAGGATTTGCCGGAAGGTAAAATACCCTCCACATAGATTCGTCTGCCAAGTTCTATTAGGTCGTTATTGTTAGAATTGGATTTCGCATTAATTACTGTCGAGAAAACCAGACATATAAATAAGAACAGCCAGCTAGATTGGCGAGTGATACAAAATTCCCTGTACATAAAATTATCCCGTCTTAAAACGTAACTCAATGTGTTGTTGTTTTGACGTCGTTGGAATGAATACCGAGAAGCTCAACCTCAAAAATGAGTGTCGCATTCGGTCCGATGTCCCGACCTGCACCGCGAGCGCCGTAAGCCAATTGCGGTGGTATAAAAAGTTGCCATTTGGAACCAACCGGCATCAGTTTTAACGCTTCCTGCCAACCGGGAATAATCGCGCCGACTTTAAATTGCACTGGTTTACCAACGCGGGTGGAGCTGTCGAACTCAGTGCCATCTATTAACGTTCCCCGGTAATTGCATTCGACCGTATCTTCATCGCCGGGTATTTTGCCGTCGCCTTTCTTGATAATTTTGTATTGCAAGCCGCTCGGCAACGCGGTCACACCTTCCTTTTTGCTATTTTCAGCCAGGAAGGTTTCACCTGCTTTTTGGTTTTCATCGCCAATCGTTTTAATTGCGGCGGCTTGTTTGTCTTTCAACTCGTTTTGATAGGTGCTCATAATGGCGCGCAATTCATTGTCGGGGATACTGAGTTTTTTGCCGGTATAGCTGTCTTTTAGGCCTTTCATGATCAGGTCGGGGTTGATATCGAGCGCAAGGCGCTTGAAATTTCTGCCCATATCGACGCCAATCCCGTAACTGACTTTATCTTTATCGGTTTTCTGTGTTGTTATAGATTTTGCGTCAGCTTGCGCGGCGAAAAATGCAATGATGAAAAAAAGTGTTGAATAGATAATTTTGATCATAATTTAAAAACGACTTCTGCGTCGTATTGGGTGCCCTGAGTAGTTGTATGTCTACGATAAAAGTAGTCCAAAATTTTGTGGTTTTTCAAACCGGTTAACGATTTGACTTGAATAAAAAGTAGTTCCCGTCGCATTCCGCTTTTGATTTGCGACGGCAAAAACCTCATTTTTTAAATTGAGTTTAAAAAGACCACTCCGGTTTTAGCCGGAGTGGCTTTTTCAAAGTTGCATCCCTGCACCCTTCAAGGATCTCCAAATTTAATCGAACTGGCTATGTTTTACCGACTCGACCCCTCGAAGGGATGGTTGGGTTGTGACGGTCAACCCAACCTTAAAACGAATCTCGTTTTTCCTGATTAAAGCCCAGTATATCGATGATTCTATTCTTCTTTAACGCTTTCCAATCGATTGCTTCGGTTGACGGTGTTCTGTTAAACCAGCAATCCATTGCAAATTTGGGCTGCGATGAAGCTGCAACCCATCTTGCTCAGTGCTTAGTAGGCCACGAAATTGTCTACTCTTGCACCGTTCGGCAACTGCATACCTGCTTTACCACCACCTGTTGTCCACAAAGCGTTGTTAGGCAACTGCACACCGGTTGGTGTCAACAAGGTAGTCGTCGCACCGACCACTTTCCAGACCCAAACTTTGCCAGTGTTATCCACCGCAGCCTGCAACGAGTTGCCGTTAACGAGTGCTCCGCCGGTCGAAATACCGGCTCCTACGTTGGCGTAGGTAGCAGCACCGTTACCGTTGGTCGTAGTGGCTACAGTAACGTTACCAGCATTGTAGAGCACCCGGATGGCATTTTGTAGCTGGCCACTTACAGCACCAATGCTACCAGTTGCTTTCAGGAACAGCGCAGTGTTGTTCACTGTCGTGTTAGCGAAAGTGAAACCAGCACCTTGGGTTGCAGTACCTACTGTGTTTGAATAGGCATAACCTGTGAGTCCCAAAGCATTTGCAGTAGCTTGGTTTCCATTCACCCTCAGGACGGATGCACCGAAGAGAGCAGTTTGCTGCCAAGTTCCACCTAAAGTGTTGGCATTAGCCCGGTTGAAGTTATCTCTAAGAACACTTGGTACTGCTGGAGGTACAGGAGCTACAACCACACCTGTTCCAGAAAGGGCCACCGTTTGTGGCGTACCATTCACGCCATTGCTATTATCAGTGATAACCAAATTGCCATTTGCAGCACCTGCCGCTGTTGGGTTAAAGGTCAAGCTGATCGAACAACTTGAACCAGCTGCTAAGGATGCACCACAGGCATTCGTTTGTGCGAATGGTGCAGGAACAACGATACCGGCGATTGTCAACGGGGCAGTGCCGGTATTAGACAGTGTTACCGTTTGTGCCGCACTGATCGTACCGACGTTTTGATTACCAAATGTCAGAGTACCAAGTGAGACACCGGCAATTGGCGCAGTTCCGTTACCATTCAAAGTAACAGTTTGCGTTGGACCTGTGCTTGAATTATCGGTAATGGTCAACGTATCGGCTAATGCACCCAAACCAGTCGGTTTGAACGTCACGCTGATGTTACAACTTGCTGCAGGCGCCAAACTTGCTGGGCAGCTATTGTTAATGCCGAAATTAGCGCCAGAAGTCAACGCAACACTAGAGATCGCCAGATTGCCTGTTCCAGTATTGCTTACTGTTACTGTTTGTGCCGCACTGGTTGTGTTAATCAACTGATCGCCAAAACTCAGAGGACCAGCGGTTACAGTAGCTGTTGGAATAGCCAACCTAGAGGTAGTCACAGTGTCAGAATTGGCGGTCACGTTGGCATAATCGGTAAAGCCGGGTGTCAACGAAGCCAGTTCAGCAGGTAATGTTCCGCCATAAGTGCCATCTGGATTACGTGGTGCATCCAGTTTACCATCACCGGCACCGACCGTGTTATTAGCCGTGATCTTGTAATAGACCGAAGTAGCAACCGGTGCAGTGGTATCGGTATAGGTTCTAGCACAGCCAGCTTGCGAATTACATTCCGGCTCAACAAGATTGATGGTTATGGTGTTTGCAGGAGTAAAACCACTATCAGTAGATCGTTGGATCGTTACCCAGTTGGAGATAATGGAATTATCAACCCAATCCAGTTTAACGCCATTGGCTACTGTTGTTGCCGTAAACGCAGACGGTGTTTCCGGTGGTTGCGCCACTGCAATTGTCCGCATCATGTCGTTTTCTTCATGGCCCAGGATATGGCAGTGCCACAGATATTCCCAACCGTAGTTGACGTACTCGTTAGTGACGTTTGCACCATTACCACTTAGCGGACTGAAGTTGAAGAAATCCGTCGAGGTAGCACCTTGAGCTAAAGCAGGATCAAGCAAACGATGGCTGTTAGGCACTTTGAACGGTAACGCGGTCATGCTCATCGGACGCAAGGCCACAATGGTGTCAGACAACGGATTCATCCGTACACTGTCTTTCCAGCCCAATTCGTTGGCATCCGGTGGATATACCGCGCCGTCCCAACCGACCCGGTTGACAATTTGGACATGGAACAAGTGGAAGTGGATCGAATGTGAATCGACACCGTTATGGGTAATTTTCCAGATCTGCGTTCCGTCCGGCAATGTTCCAGAGATCGGCACCATGTTGTCGTTCGGCGTGATCTTGACCAAATCGGTCGGTGGATCGATAAAGGCTTGCGGTATGGAGGTTTGGTTGATTGCCGTGGTATGCGGAACTTCCGTACCTAACAAGGCGTTCATCCGTCCCCAGTTCATCGTCCAGTCTTCGATAATTGTTTTGGGTTCCAACTCTAGTTTAACTGGAGCCAGAAGAGTAAAACTACCATCAAGTGGGTTGCGTGGCGAAAGCGGTGAATAAGTCAACCAATGATCGCCAATCCGCGATAAATCCGCACCCAAGGCATCAGGAAAACTCATGCCGTAGGTATTGTTATATACGGATTGCGGAACGATGATCGGTTCTTGGCTTGATTTGAACGCGGTTTGTACCTCCGTGGCCAAGGTAGTTAGGTTAATATTACCCTTATCATCCACAGGGTGAGTACCACCAGAACCACTAACCCGAATCTGCATCAACGTACGGCTGTTTGGGCCGTATCCTGGGATAACAGAAAACGCGCCACCGGTATCGGTGTTATCAAAGTTGCCTGTGTAATAATCCAAACGCAAATCCCATGCTGGAACCGGCGCGCCCGCATCGTTGTACAGGAGCAAGGTAGAACCGGCAAAATTGCTGAAATCCACCAACACATCGGCACGTTCAGCAGGCCCTAATAATAAGGCATGTTCCTTGATGTTCCCGATCAGGATGTTTTTCGGGTTGTACTCATAGTTGACCGGTTGGTTTTTGATTTCGACCGGCGCAGCCAAAAAGCCGCCTTCGGTACCGATCTGAACCATTTCAGGGCCACTGGTGGTAGGATCGAATACGCCCGACGGACGTCCGTCGAAAGTCACGCCACCCTTTTGTTTGGTATACCAATGACCAGGGAATGGTTTCGCTGTATTCTGAGCGGCATCGAACGGTACCATCTTGACTTCGGTACAGTCTTCTGGAGCCGGAGCTGTAGTTGAACCGTCGCAAAGTACTGCTTGGTTTCCCGTTGGACCAGTGTTCCCTGCAGCAGTGCTGTCGGTGTTCTTGCTTGCCGCCACCACCATAGACAGGTTTAGCATACGGTCGTTGCCGACGCTTAAGATTCGCAGGCGGTATTTTTTAGGATCGACATTGATATATGGGTACGCTGTACCGTTAACCAATGGTGTATCATTAAATGCTTCCGGTGTGCCGGAAGGCGATTCGGTTATAGCACCGCCGTGGGTTGCATCGGTTACACCACCGTGTACGCCGTTACTAAGTACGGCATATTGGCTGCCATTAGGCACGCCAGGGATTTCCGGCCCCTCGCAATAGCTAGTCGTGGTATTGCAATTAGGATCGAAATATGGGTTAGCAATAGGGCCATTTTGCAGGTTAACAAAAGGCGGCCAAAACCACGCGCCGTAATCCCATCGTCCTACCGCATTGGCGCCGCTGACATCGCCCGGATTCTGGTTGGGCATGAAGACATGCGGAACCCAAAGATCGCCGTTACCCATCTTATCAACAGCCGCCGCGCCTGTACCCCAACGCCAAGTTGGATCCTGGGAATTCAGTGCCGAACTGAACGGACCGTAGAAATTCAACACCGGCGTAGTATTGTCGGGAACGAAGGTCTTTTCCTGAATAATCAAAGAAATGGTGTCTTCAAGTGGAGGCAAAGTGTTAGCCGCGTAGACATGAGTGTTGTCATACTTAGCCAGTTCTGCTCCCGTGTAACCCATGTTAACCGCAGCTTCATGCGCCGTAACACCGCTTATCATGGCTTGTTCGGTCGGATCTTGCAATACGTAGCCTGCCACCATACCCGCATAGACGTTCAAGCGGGTGATTCCTTCAGCATGGTCGTGATAGAACATCAAGCGGGCGCTTTGCTCGTTGGTGTAAAAAAACGTCAACGCACCATCTCCGGGATTGTTAGTTGCGCCAGCAACATAGTTAGCCGCCCCTTCAGTCCCACAAGTTGTCGTACCTTGACAGCCAGAAGTGGTTATTAAATTTCCGGAAGCATCAAACCACATATCCGGTACGCTACGGGCAGATTCGCCTTTGTTAGAACCTGCTTCGCCTGCCGGCTTAGTCCACTGACGCGCTGTTCCGTCGCTGATCCACGGTGTGTTACCGCCATGTAAATGCATAGACGTGCGGTTGTCGGTGTCGGTAGCGCCGTCAGCACCCATGTAGGTGGTGTCGACTGGGACGGGGAGTTTGCCAGCCGCGCCGGTGGAAAGCAAGTTAACCAGTTTAATGCGTACCGGGCGGTCTTTTTGCGCAACTATGACTGGGCCCAAGTAACCCGCATATTGGCTGGCATAAGTCAGTTTACCAGCAGCGTCTAAACCATTATAAGTCGCTACATCAAAACCACCGGTTTTAATCTGTACATAGCCACGTAGATGAGTAGCCGGCAGGTCTGTGTGTAGTTTTTGTGTGTATTCAACTTCGGCAATTTCGTAGTAATCAGAACCCGGAAAGGTAGTGGTATCAGCTACACCAATCGGCATTTGTTGCCCCAAGTTGTTGGGCGCATTCAATCCTGGCAAGGTGTCGACGAATTTACGGATACCAGAACCAGCTAGGGGTGTTTTAAAGCCGCTACCCAAACCTAAGCCCGCATTCAAGCCGGCAAAATTAGGATCACGTATGTACCCTGTTGGGCTGTTAACATCTGGAATATCGATGCCGTCAATCCCAACAATTGCACCATTGACAATAATTGGCGTTACTGTCACCGGAATTGCCCCAGTCCCGCCGGAAACCGTCACAGTCGTCCCCGCATCATAGCCGCTGCCAGGATTTAACACCTGAACATCCATGACTTTATCGGTTTGCTGGTCGGTGGCGTAATTATAGGTGGTTGCAACCAGAACCGCGCCTTGGCCTGCCGCACCGGCATTGGCATCAGTAATTTCTACCACAGGGTTGCGATATCCGCTACCAGCAGCCGTCACTTTAACCGCAGTGATTACACCAGATACGCCGCTAACCTTTTTTGCTGTCGCGGTTGCAGTAGCACCTGTGCCAGAACCAATATCCTCAATCGTCGTTGTCGTCGTTGCCGTGTAACCCGTGCCTGGGTTATCAATTGCAATTCCGGTAATAGCGCCATTTGCATCAACGGTTGTGACATGAGCGACGGCATCTGTGTTACCGCTAGCAGTTCGATTAGGATCGGAAAAAACAACCTTTGCACCCGGAACATAATTTTGACCACCTGATACAATCGTATAGTTATCAATAACACCCGGCGTACCTGGTGCCACCTGTATAGAGCCACTGGCATTTGCTGCGCCGTTTGCTCCCGAGCAGGTAACTTCAAACGATGCGGTAGCACCTGTGTAGTCTTGCCCGGGATTACCAAGGGTGACTTCGGTAACAGCACCGTCCGTAACTCCTGTTACAGTTGCAGTGGCACCTGATCCAGTTCCTGATATAACTACTGGATCACCTACTGCGCAATCCGAGCCAGGGTTAGCAATTGAAGGGACCTCGTAAGAAAACCTCCTGCTGTCGCTGTTGTCGTTACGGTTACGCTAGCACCGGAGCCGATACCTTGATCGGTAATTGTCACTTTAGGGGTGACATAGCCAGATCCACCTGAATTTATAATGATTGGGGTGGCAATTGAACCACCTGCACCTAAGTTTGCGGTTGCTAAGGCACCCGATCCCGCTGGAACAGCAGCCCCCGTGTTTACGTCCACTTTCGTCAAAATCGGTTGCGGACTGGTCGCATAGTTTGGTACGAAACCAAAATAATCCGGCACCTGGCCTGGGCCGGGCGGCGGGTTTTGTTGACCTACGGCAGCTAACGTGCCCGCTGCGAATAGGGCTGTGCTACCGGCCAACAATATCTGTTGAATCGCTTTGTGTAGTTGGGTGTTCATTTTGCACCTCCTTTCTGTGCTGGCTTAGGATTGTTGTTGAAGCTGTCGCCTGCTTCACCCAATCCGCTATAGCCGTGATGCGACTCGGCCCATTTTTGCAGCTTTTGTTGATGTTCTTTTTGATGATGTGCCTGTAGTCGCTTTGCCGCTTGCTTTCTGGCAGAATGCGGCGTTTTCAGTCCCTTGTTACTTTTATTATGCGATTGGACCGGATCGCCATTATGTGTTGGGTTTTGGGTTGAATTGCCGCCTTTTGCCAGCGCTACATTTCCTCCCAGAACGGTTAATAGGGCTGACATAGACAGACCTGCAACCCACAACATGGATTTCCGTGTTGCATTTGTTCGGTTTTTCATAGAATCGACCTCTCTTGAATTATTCCCGTTATCGCCTTGACGTCTGTCTTGTTTGAATTTTTTTTCTGTATTAGAAAAAATCTAGAAGCGTCAAGAGCCGTTTCCATCTTTTTATATGTCCTTCTCGTGTTAGGCTTTAAAGATGTAGTTTTCCGTACCACGTGTTAATAATACGTAGTTCAATTCATAAGCAATATTGGATCGATTACTTAAACATTGTTTAAAACAAACCTTTTGTCTTTTTTGAGGATAGGCCGAATTAGCCCGGTTAAAACTGAAGAATTATTTTTATGAGGCGCGGGTAATTATTTAAATAATCAATGTTTATATAATAATTACGAGATATTTGGATCAATTTGTTGCTAACCTTTCCGGTAGAGTCGAAAAATTTGCTAGCAGATAATTGAGGGTAAGTCTAGATGTAAAAGTACGTGATTAGGCATTTTTTCTCGTTGCTTTGAGAATTTGAGGAACTTTAACCGATGCTAAAGATAAAAATTTACTCAGTAATTGTTTCCGACATGAATCGGTTGTGATGTTATTTAACGCGGGAATTTTCGTCAACTTCGCCGCATCGTGCGTTCAAAGCAATCATTTCATTCAGGTTTTTAACCTGCATTTTTTTCATTATCTTAGCCCTGTACGATTCAAGGGTCCGATGGTTAATTTCTAACTCGCGCGCCATTTCTTTATTAGAAAAACCTTTGATCATTAACTTATAAACATCTTTTTCTTTGACCGTCAACGAATTAAAAACGAATTTGAAACTTCGATTTTCTTGAAAACGATCCCAGAAGTTGTGAATTACTTCTTCAATTCGAATCAACAATAGCTCACAATTAATCGGTTTTTCAAAAAATCGACTGCGCCAGCCCTAAATGCCAATGAAGCAAGGGGATTGTTGTTAAGCCGCTGATAAATATTGTCGGTATAAAGATGCCTTTTCTTGTTAATTCATTCTGTACTTCCAAGCCGGTCATACCCGGCATCCAGATATCGAGAATCAAACAGCCGGGTTGTTCTTGATTTATGTTACTTAGAAAACTGGTAGCGGAATCGAAACATTTAACCATTCGTCCGGTTGATTCGATTAGTAAACGTAAGGAATCCCTAACTGAAATTTCATCATCAAGGATATAAACCACAGGTTCGGATTTGTTTTTGTTTATTGGCTTCATTTCAGACGAGGCGTTATTCAACAAAGATCCCAAATCGATTTTTGAATAACACATCCAAATGATGCTCTGTCTTTATTCCATTTCGGATAATACTGGACTGCATGTGAGCTACCTTAAAACGACTTGTTTTAAGGTAATGTATTTGAATTGTTCAACCCGGTCTATTAGTGAGAATACCTACGTGAAATAGTTGCTTACAATTAACTTGGCGTCGTTAATCTATGCATTTAGCGAATAAGCGATGCGGCAAACTGATGCATTATCGAATTTGCAACAAAAAACGGGTCGAATGACGTGTTTAGATGCTTTCTTGTATAACGATAAAGCTTAATGCAACACGATAACCGCCACCAACTATTGTGTTGCGGTTCCGCTGATCGGTTCGTGCAAGTCTAATTTCGCTCGTATACCGAAAAAATTTTTACGAAGTTTGGCTAAAACAAATTAGTAATATTCGAAATAATTTCGATAGGCCTTAACGATAGCTAAACCGGCCAACATCAAAAAAATGACGCCTCCGATTTTATGTAGCAATTCTAAGGGGATTTTTTGCAACAGCTTTCTACCCGCCAAAACTCCCAATGCAGAGGTAGTCCCTAAAGCAACGGTCGATCCCAGCCAGACGCCTACCGGACTGCTTGTACTGCTTAAAGCAACCACGGCAAGCTGGGTTTTATCGCCGAATTCTGCAAGTGTAATCATCAAAAACGTTGTAAAAAAAATGCTGTGACCGCTTTTTTTCTTTGACGTCCTCATCGGTGTCTTCAATCGTGGTGCGTAAAGCCTGAATACCGAATACTAAAAACAATAACGCAACAACCGTTGCGATAATATAGTCTGGAAACCAGTTTGAAATAGCTTTACCAAAACCCACCGCCAACGCATTTAATAAGGCAAATGCGGCAACCGCGCCCAACACCACCGGTACCGGTCGATGCTTGGACGCTAACGCCATACACACCAATTGGCTTTTATCGCCCATCTCGGCTGCCAAGATTAGCGCGAAACTGGTTGCGGCTGCGGTAAGAACAGTCCGGGCATCGCCAAACGAGAGATTCGATAGATATAAATTTAATTCGGCAAAAAATGCATAAAAGTTATTTTGAGCTGGTATGGAAGCAAAAATTCCCTCTATAAACGTTTGCAGCTTATCCATGCTATTCGACTTTACACGTTATAAAAATCAGCTTAAGGCATTATCGACGATCATCATGACGATGAAGCCGACCATTAACGAATACGTCGCATAACGCGAACGGCCTTTTGAATGCGTTTCCGGGATAATTTCTTCGCTGATCACAAACAACATGGCGCCGGCCGCAAAACCCATCGCAATCGGCAAGACCGATTGAAAAAGCGTCACCATCGTAATCCCTAACAAACCGCCGACCGGTTCCACCAATCCGGTCGCCGTGGCAACGGCAACCGCGCGCCACCGGTTGTAGCCCAGACTCACTAGCGGTAGCGCAACGGCTAAGCCTTCCGGGATATTCTGCATAGCGATGGCAATCGCCAATACCAAGCCGTTTTTCATGTCGCCAGAACCGAAACTGACCCCCACCGACATACCTTCCGGAAAATTGTGAATCGTAATGGCAATGACAAACAACCAGATCTTTCTAAAAGAATTTATATGCGGATCGACGACGGCATCCAAATGCGGATGCGGTAATTGATGATCGGCATAATGCAGAAAAAAAGCACCTAATAACATGCCTGCCGAAACAATATAAATCCCCAGCCCCGGCCAAATAACATTACCGGAAGCGATGCCGGGCACTAATAAAGAAAAGGCGGTTGCCGCAAGCATAACACCCGCTGCAGCGCCTAACATGCTGCTAAAAAGGTTGTTGGATATGTTTTTAAAATACAGAACCGGCAAGGCCCCTAACCCAGTTGCCAAACCGGCCAAAATACTGGCAAAAAAGCCGATAACGACCAGTTTTCCGAAAAGCAGGTATAAAATCCCGAAAATAACGGCTTGCGAAAGTAAGAACAAGCCCGCAACGCTCGACCAACGCTGCAAAGGCGGTAGCGCCATCAATGCAATGTAGCGTTCGTTGGCTTGTAGCTTTTGGGTTTGAACTTCGAAATATTTTTGTAGTTTTTCTATATTTTTTATTATGACCGACATCGAATTTCCCTGTACCCATTCAAAAGTGAATATTGATGCCAAAATAGGATGTTAACGGTTAATTTGCAAGCGTCTATTTGATAGTCGGCTTGATCTTAATCAATTTTGTATAAAAATCCGTTTATTGATCGGACCTTATAACGTTTTAATATCCGTCCGCTCTTACGCTCTTACTATCGAAAGGCAGAGTGCTCAGAATCTAAGGATAAACAGTTCAATTTAGGGATGCGCCATCCTCAATTCGTCTATCTTCGGATAAAATACATTTATTTTCCCAAAACAATAAGCACTATGAGCAAAAATATCCGCGTCGAGCGAAAAAGCGGTAACGCCCTAATTGAATTCATTCCTGAACTTGCCCGTCTTCGAATTGAAGTGTTCCGGGATTTTCCGTATTTGTATGACGGTACGATTGAGTACGAACAAAAATATTTACAGACCTACATAGACCATCCCGATAGCGTGATCGTGTTGGCGTTCGACAACGATGACAACAGCATCGTCGGCGCATCGACGGCGATTCCCATGCGGGACGAAACGGCGGAACTACAAAATCCGTTTTTGGAAAACGGCTACGATATCGATAAGGTGTTTTATTGCAGCGAATCCGTGTTGAATAAAGCTTATCGCGGCTATGGTTTAGGTGTCCGCTTTTTTGAGGAACGGGAAGCCCATGCGGCGGAATTAGGCGGCTTTAGACATATCACCTTTTGTTGCGTTGAGCGACCTGCCGATCATCCCAGAAGACCGGCTGATTATGTGCCGTTAGATAAATTCTGGAATAAACGCGGATACTTCAAGCATCCAGAATTAACGACTAGTTATATTTGGAAAGATCTGGACGATACCGAAGAAACCGCTAAACCTATGACTTTCTGGCTAAAACATGACATTTAAAATCGCTACCGCACAATACGACATCAGCTTTCTGTCCGATTGGACAGGCTATCAACAAAAAGTCGAACGTTGGGTTAACGAAGCGTCTGAAAACAATGCGAAGATTCTGCTTTTTCCAGAGTATGCGAGCATGGAACTGGCGTCCTTATTCGGTCAGGAAGTATATTCGTCGCTGTCTAAACAACTCACCGCCATGCAGTCTTTGCAAACTGATTATATCGAGCTATTCGGAAATTTAGCTAAACAGCATGGATGCATTATTCAATCGGGTAGTTTTCCGGTAGAAATTGAACCGGGCGTTTTTCGAAATCGCGCTTATTTGTTTATGCCCGACGGTAGCCTCGACTACCAGGACAAGGTTATGATGACCCGCTTCGAGAACGAGCAATGGTTCATTCGGGGCGGAAAAGAGTTGAAATGTTTCGATACCGAATACGGCAAGATCGCGATCAATATCTGTTACGACAGTGAATTTCCTTTGCTTGCAAGACAGCAAGTCGAGATGGGCGCTAACTTGATTCTTGTCCCGAGCTGTACAGATACGTTAGCCGGATTTTATCGCGTCAAAATCGGTTGCCAAGCTAGAGCGCTCGAGAACCAATGTTATGTCGCGCAGTCTTGTCTGGTCGGTCATGCGTCGTGGTCGGAGGCGGTCGACGTTAATATCGGTTCAGCGGGCATCTACACGCCGGTAGATCGCGGTTTTCCCGATAACGGTATTCTTAATGCCGGTGAATTGAATGCCGTACAATGGGTTTACGGCGAAATCTCGTTGAATAACTGTGCGACCGTCCGCGAACAAGGGCAAGTTTTCAATTACAGGGATTGGCCGTTACAAACAGCCGTGGTTTAAATGCAGCAATTAATTAAAAATCGATTCCATTGAATAACCATTAACTTCAAGGATTTCTTTTAACCTTTTCAAACCGTCCATCTGGATTTGTCTAACACGTTCTCTTGTTACGTTCAATTCCTGGGCGACTTCTTCAAGCGTGGAGTCTTCATAGCCGCAAAGACCGTACCGACGGCAAATGACTTCGCGCTGTTTTTCCGGGAGCTGAAATACCCAGGCAGCAACGTTTTGTCGCATACCGTCTTCCTGCAATTGTTCCGAAGGGGAGGCGCGTTCGGTATCCGAAATCGATTCCACTAAAGGTTGATCGAAATCTTTACCGCCAGGGACATCGATGGATGTGACCCGCTCGTTCAATTTGAGCATCTTTTCGACTTTGCTGACCGGCTTATCTAAATGTTTTGCAACATCTTCAGCGCTTGGCTCGTAATCCAATTGGTTCGCTAATTGCCGTTGAGCCCGAAGATAGGTGTTCATTTCTTTAACGATGTGGATCGGTAACCGAATAGTTCGGGTTTGATTCATGATCGCCCGTTCAATCGTCTGTCTTATCCACCATGTCGCATAAGTGGAGAATCGGAATCCGCGCTCGGGATCGAATTTTTCCACGGCGCGAATTAACCCTAGATTACCTTCTTCAATAAGGTCGAGTAGAGGTAAGCCTCTATTGAGGTAACGCCTGGAAATTTTAACTACGAGCCGTAAATTACTTTCAATCATAATTCTGCGTGCTTCGCGGTCGCCTTTTAAGGCGCGCTTGCCGTATATTTTTTCTTGGTCGGCGGTAAGGAGTTTTGATCGGCTCAGTTCGTTTAGATAGACGCGCGTCGCATCGAAGCTACCGTCGCCTCGCGCATGTAAAAGCACAGGATCTTCCGGTATGCTTTTATCTTCAATAAAATCATCTACATCCAAATCCTCGTCAAGCGACAAGTCTTCGTCGAAGGATAAATCGATATCGTCGTCGGTAGGTTCTAATATCTCTTCATTCATATCTGCTGCTCCCGGCTTAGTCTACCTTACGGAAAGAGGCGCTAATGGTTGGATAATACTGATAATGGATTAATGGGTTTGCCATTCTTTCTTATTTCAAAGTGTAAAGACTCTTTTTTTAATCCGGAAGCACCCAATTGCCCTATTGTTTGTCCTTTTTTTACCTGTTGTCCTTCTTTGATGTAAAGCTTACTGTTGTTTGCATAGGCGCTTAAATAACTTTCGTTATGTTTGATAACAACGAGGTTACCGAACCCTTTTAGACCTTGCCCGCAATAAACGGCTTTGCCGGATTCTGCGGCACGAACCGCCTGTCCATCTTTGCCTAAAATGTCGATCCCCTTGTGATCGGTTTGTGCAAAAGTCCTGGTCATTTTTCCCTGCAAGGGCCATCCGAAATTCAACTTTAACATCTTTTTATTATCAATTGAAATAATTGATTTTTCTTCTTTTGTTTTTTTTGAATTGGTTAACACTTTTTCTTTAGTTTTTAACTCACCGGTTGATTCGTTACGGGAGGCAATAATAGTAGGATTTGAAATTGTTGCATTATTTTTTAATTTTTTAGTTGAGTCTAAAGGGATGGATGTAGGTTTTTTCTCCGTAGCGCCAGACGCTTTTTTTACAGTCTGTTGTTTAACGGTTAAATTGTTGTCTGAAAGCTCAGGCTTTGAATTTTTTTTAGTTTTGCTCTCGGGTAACGTTGCATTTGGGGCGGATTTTTGCGGTGTGCGGGGATGATCGGTCCGATTTTGAATTTTTTTAACTTGGCTATTGTTAAATGCTGAAATATTTTCCTTGATCGGTTGTTGCGGTAGCGATTGATTTTGTAAGCCGGAAGAGTCTATGTTTGTCGAATTTTGCGGTTTTTCCGGGATTACCTCAGGACTATCGGATGCAACCTTGGCTTCATTACCGTTGTGGGGTTTAAGCGCTTGGTTTACGGTTTTCACCGGCGCATAATTCGGCGCTTGACTGCAGGCTGAGAGCATCATTATCACGATGCCGGTGGAATAGCGGGCGAGTTTTGATAATCGAATTCCCATAGCCGAGTTATTTATTTAATAAGATTTTTTTTGCCGTGTTGATTTTGGCGGCCAAATAATCCGATCCGCCGCGGTCGGGGTGAATTTTTTGCATTAGTCGGCGATGCGCAGCAATAATGTCTTGTTCGCTCGCGCCCGGTTTAAGTCCTAACACTTCATAAGCCTCTTGAAGCGTCATCCCGCTTTTGGGGCTGCCAGTGGATTTATCTTGATGTGACGATTGTTGTTTCGTGGCGATAAATTCTTGCCATAACCGGTGAAGATAGGGGGCATAGCGAACCATCTGCGGTAACATGCGAACAAAAAACGCTAGCGCAACGCCTAAGATTGCAAAAAGTCCGTTTAATCGGCCTGTTGCAGCTAAAAATAGCAATACAAGTCCAAATGATGCAAAAATGAGCACCCTTAATAGACTTGCAATTTTAGCTGGAGGCGCCTTTTAAATGCTCTCAAGGCATAAAAAGCAATGGCGATTAATACGAAGACAAGGACAATTCGGATCACACTATTCAACCGTATGGGTTGCTATTCTTAGCGACAGCTTAAATAATACCCTAGAATAAGATCTCTAAAGAAATTTGTCCCTTTTATTTTATATACGACAGAGCGTCTGACGCGATGAACAACGCCAAGATACCCATACTAGGCTTCACCGCTGCGAGCGGCACGGGGAAAACAACCCTTTTAACTCAACTAATCCCTTCATTAAAAGTGCAAGGCTTGCGTATCGGCTTGATTAAACACAGTCACCACAATATTCAAATCGATCAGCCCGGTAAAGACAGCTATCGGCTACGCGAAGCCGGAGCAAGTCCGGTTATGCTGGTGTCAAGCCATCGCCGTGCGATTATCACCGAATTTGAAGAGATTAAAGAACCGGTATTGGATGAGCAACTGCTCGCTTTCGATCAATCGCATTTAGATTTAATACTCGTCGAAGGCTTTAAACAATCGCGCTTCCCCAAGATCGAACTGCACCGGCAAGCTTTGACCTCGCCTTTACGTTATCCGAGCGATCCCGATATTGTTGCCGTCGCTTCGGATGTTCAACTCGATCTTCCCAGCCCACTAACCCTTCTAGACTTAAACCAGCCTGAGCATATCGCCCGGTTTATCATCGACCGATTTTTAAGCTGAAATGACCGACCCTTGTAGTGTTGAAGCAAAACCGCTATTAACCCTTGATGAAGCGCTAACACGTATCAAAAACACAATTCAGCCTATTGCTGAGGTTGAACCTGTAAAGTTGGATACTGCGCTTGGCAGGGTACTTGCCGAAGATGTTCGCTCACCCATCAGGCTTCCTTACGACCGAAATTCAGCAATGGACGGGTACGCTTTTGCAAGCAAGGAGATCGACCTCAGCAAACCCTTCCAGCTTAAGCTAATCGGAACAGCTTGGGCGGGAAAACCGTTTGAAGGGCAATTAGAACCGGACAGTTGCGTGCGTATATTTACCGGCGCGGTTGTGCCTGACGGTGTTGATTCGGTTGTGATGCAGGAGCTAGCATCGGTTGAGAATATGTTTATAAACTTTCCTGCCGGTATTAAACCTTATCAAAACATAAGAGAAGCTGGCGAAGAGATTCAACAAGGCGGCTTTCTCTGCGGTAAAGGAAAAACCCTCAGTCCTGCCGATATTGGTTTATTGGCAGCGGCAGGAATCAGTCATGTGCATCTGCGGCAATGTATTAACATTGCTTATTTTTCGACCGGCGATGAATTATCGCCAATCGGTCAACCACTTACGACCGGCAAAATTTACGATTCTAACGCTTATGTATTGACCGGTTTATTGTCCGATCCTCGTTTTGATTTCATAGACTTGGGTACAGTGTCCGACACTAAACAAAAACTAAGAAACCGGATCAAAAGAGCGGCTGACGCTAACGATGTCATCATCAGCACCGGCGGCGCTTCAGTCGGCGAGGCCGATTATGTGAAAGAGATATTGGCTGAATTGGGAGAGGTCAATTTTTGGAAGATTGCCGTTAAGCCCGGAAAGCCCTTAATCTTCGGCAAAATCGGAAAGTGCTACTATTTCGGATTGCCCGGTAACCCGGTTTCGATGATGATCACCTACCAGCAAATCGTCGCGCCGGCGCTGAATTGGCTTTCTGGCGCAGCGCCTTCTAAACCTTTAAGATTCAATGCAATTTGTACGACGACACTCAAAAAATCGCAGGGTAGGCAGGAATTTCAGCGCGGAATTCTAACGCAGGATGAAAACGGGCAATTTTTTGTGGCGACTTCGGGGCAACAAGGTTCGCATATCTTAAGCTCAATGAGCCGTAGCAATTGTTTTATTATCCTGCCTGCCGAATCGAAAGGCGTTTCCGAAGGGGACGTTGTGCTGGTCGAGCCGTTTAGTTTGTATTTGTAAATCCCAATCAAAATAATCCTGCACTTTATTGCGAACCTAAGCTAATTTGTTAGATAGCTCCCGCTATTCAGGGGCCATTCAGTCAGTTCTGTAAACATTACTATGCTGAACAAAGACAGGATGTTTAAAGCAATTTTATTTTCACATTGCTAATGCCAGCTTGCTTGATTTAAATCAACTTACTTAAAAGCAGAGGGTAAAAAAAATATCCCGGATTGTTTAGTAAAAACAATTAAAGCAAATTAATTTTCGGGAGCTATTTTATGTTTACATTATTAAAGTCCAATCTTTTCATCCTTATCGGTATTTTGGCGACCGCTCAAGCTTTGGCTGAAGAATCGAAAGCGTATGTTCAGATCAATGCCGGTGCGGCTTTTGCCCAACCATTTTCGGAAAGTTTTGAACAGTGTTTTTCATTGTTCGGGTGCAATGCTTTTTCTTATAAAGAAAAAACCGATACGGGGTTTGCCGCAAGTGTTGCCCTGGGCTACCGGTTAACAGATTACTTCCGCTTAGAAGGCGAAGGCATGTATCAATCCAATGACCTCAATCATTTTACGGCGACCCGAACTTTCGGCGGGACAACTTCAAATTTCTCAGGCTCAATAAAAGGCGAACGGGAACGCACAGCGTTTTTATTGAATGCGTATTACGACTTCAAAAATAGCACGTCATTTACGCCTTATCTTACCGCCGGTGCCGGGGGTTATCACTTGCGAATTAAATCTTCACGGTTTAATCCCAGACCGAGCCGTGAAAATGACTTAGATTTTGCTTGGCAAGTTGGGGCTGGAGTGAACTATCAATTAAACGACCGAATCAGTTTCGACCTTAAGTACCGGTATTTTAGCGGAACAAACGCGGAGGTTACTATCCCTGCGAGTAATCCCTTCTCTAGAGATATCACAGAGCTTTACGATGTCGGCGATCATCAGGTGATGGCAGGCATACGAGTTGGTTTTTAATTTCTGAACTAACTTAAGCTGATGATAGATGGAGAATTCAACAAAACTCCATCTAGTTAACATTTTTGACAGATAAATTCGGTCTTCTAGAGAAACATGCAAATCCATATCGGATTTAAGAGATTGGTTTTATTTATTCTTAACAAGGCCGAAAGTGTTTAATTACCCGCTTTACCTAGTACCTCGGTATCGAACTATCGCATTCGACAGACCAAGCATCGATTCCGCCGGTCAAATTACTTACATTCTTAAAACCGACTTGGGTAAGAAAATTGGCGGCTTGCATGCTACGGACGCCGTGATGGCAAATCGTTACGACTTCGGTATCGAAATCGATTTCTTTAAGTCGCGCAGGGATTTGATTAAGCGGAATCAGCACACTCCCATCGATTTTAGCGTAATTAAATTCAAAAGGTTCTCTCACATCGAGCAGCGTTAACGAGTCTTTATTCGTGATTTTGTTTTGTAAATCGATTGCAGTAAGTTGTTTAACAGACATATTTTTCCTTGTACATACTAACTAATAAATCGTCTTAAGCGTTGTACGGCAACTTCCATACGCTCGATCGAGGTCGTATAAGCAAATCGCACATACCGGCGGGGTTGATTTACGCCAAAATCCAAGCCCGGTGTGACGGCGACACCTTCATTTTCCAACAGGTCGAGTGCGAACCGGTAGCTGTCATCGCAAAACTTACCGCAATCGGCGTAAATATAAAATGCGCCATCGGGTTTTACGGGAATTTCAAAGCCTAATTTTATCAGTTCATCGTAAAGAAAATCACGTCGAGCGGCAAATTCGGTACGCCTTTTTTCCAATTCGTTTAAGTTTTGCTCATCAAAAGCCGCCAGCGCCGCATATTGCGATAACGTAGGCGTCGAGATGTAAATGTTTTGCGCCAGCTTTTCGATACCTTCCACAAAATCGTCCGGCACGATTAACCAGCCGATACGCCAGCCGGTCATCCCGAAATATTTTGAAAAACTGTTGATAACAAAGGCGTTATCGCTGAACTCAAGGGCTGAAGGCGCGTATTCGCCATAAACCAAGCCGTGATAAATTTCATCGGAAAAGAAGCAGCCGCCTAATTGATCAACGGTTTCGATACATTCCTTTAGCATCTCGCGACCGATTAGCGTGCCGGTTGGATTCGACGGCGATGCAATGAGCACGCCCTTAGTCGACGGGCTCCAATGCTGTTTGATTAAGTCGAACGTCAACTGGTAGTTCGTTGTCGAATCTACAGGAATCGTTACGGCTTTTGCTTCGAATAACCTGGCAAAATTACTGTTACAGGGATAACACGGATCGGCCATCAAGAGTTCGTCTCCCGGATTGAGTGTTGCGCCGAACGCCAATAGAAATGCGCCGGAAGCGCCGGGGGTAACAAAGATTCTGGCTTTGTCGACAGTAACCCCGTAACGCGAACGATAATACTCAGCGATTTTTTCACGTAACTCAGGTAAACCGGCGGCTGCCGTGTATTTAATATCGCCGGTTTGGAGTTGTTTCAACCCGGCATCGACAATCGCTTGCGGAGTGGCAAAATCGGGCTCGCCGATTTCCATATGAATAATGTCGCGGCCTTGCTGTTCCAGCAGCTTGGCGCGGCGTAATAACTCCATGACATGAAAAGGGGTGATATCGAAATTTCTTTTGGCTAACTGGTTCAACATAAAGTCTTATTTAAATTTTGTCCGAAATCATAGCAATAATTCTTGCTAACTGCCGACTATTCTGCTAAAAATGCGCGGTTTATTTATTTTGCCATTGAGGAGTTCGTGGATGTCCGATAGTCCCAACGCGGGTGCGTCGCCTTTCAGTTTTAAGCCTTATGTCGAACAAGAAGGCGAAGAATACATGAATGAGTCTCAATTGAAACATTTTGAGAACATTCTTAACAATTGGAAAGTTCAACTGATGAACGAAGTCGACCGCACTGTTCATCACATGCAGGACGATGCTGCGAATTTTCCGGATCCAAACGACCGCGCCACGCAAGAATCCGAGTTCAGTTTGGAACTCAGAGCGCGCGACCGTGAGCGTAAGCTGATCAAAAAAATCGACGAAGCGCTTAAAGAGATTGAATCCGGCAGCTACGGTTTTTGCGAGTCTTGCGGTATCGAAATCGGCATTCGCCGTTTGGAAGCCAGACCGACCGCAACCTTGTGCATCGACTGCAAAACGCTCGATGAAATCCGCGAAAAGCAGATGGGTTAAGGCTGACTCAATCTAGTTCTGATACCGCCCAACCCGATTACATTGGGCGGTTTGCCCCTTCCCCTACCGGGCCGTTACATCTCGGTTCGCTGTTTACCGCCCTCGCCAGCTATCTCGACGCCCGCGCCCATAACGGAAAGTGGTTGCTGAGAATCGACGACCTCGATACACCTCGAAATCGATCGGGAGCGGTCGATACTATCCTGAATTGCCTCGAAGCCTTCGGCCTGCAGTGGGACGGCGAAATTTATTACCAAAGCCGTCATCTGGAAGAATACCGGTATTATTTGGACGAATTCGAACGAAATCTGCTCACTTACCGCTGCGGCTGCAGTCGGAAGGAACTGGCCGACTACTTTGCGACGATAGGTACATACGACGAAAACACCCTTTATCCGGGCATTTGCCGGAAAAAAACAATCTCTGGCGACATTCCAAGCGCCATCCGGGTTAAAACCGAATCTACCGACATTACCTTTCAAGATGAACTACAAGGGCTGATTAGTCAAAATTTGGCTCATCAGCAAGGTGATTTCATCTTAAAACGCAAAGACGGCATTATTGCTTATCAGTTCGCCGTCGTCATCGACGATGCTTCACAGCAAATCAACCATGTCGTGCGCGGTTGCGATTTATTGGAAGAAACGCCCAAGCAAATCTATTTACAGCGGTTGTTGGGCTTGCCGACGCCGAAATACATGCATGTCCCGGTCATCGTCGACCAGAGCGGTTATAAGCTCAGCAAACAGACCTTGGCGACGGCAGTCGATACCCAATCGCCTAGCCTTGTGCTTTTTGACTTGTTGTTGTTACTTAAGCAAAATCCGCCTTATGTTTTAAATGGTGCTAAAGTTAATGAAGTATTGAATTGGGCTATCGACCATTGGAATCCTGATGCTTTACGTTTATGTTCCACTATTAGCTTGTAAACGGAAAAGATACAATCGGTAGTCCGTAGGCTGCGTTTTACGTACAAATTGGTGCATTAAATGCACCCAACAGAACTTGATAACACAATAAGGTTTTGATAGTTTATTGTTTTATTTAAAGGGCACATTATGTTATAAATTTTTTGAATTTGCTAAACACCTGAATAGGTGCATACTTCACGTTAGGCAAAAATTTAGGAGATAATCATGAGTGATTGGGACTTTCTACATGAAATGCGCGATCTAGGATATAGTCCAGATGAAATAGCGGATGCCGCCGGCTCTGGTGCTGCACCTTGGGAATGGGCATACATTGAAAAGCAAGAAATAAAATCTGAATGGGAGCAACTCAAAAATCTCCGAGATACAGGTCAAATTTCACGCGAAGAATTCAAAAAACGTAAGTCCCAATTATTCAGCTAATATACTTTTATGTTAGGCGTCACTATTCGAGCCATTGACGATAAGTTGTCTTGGATAGATGCTCCGCAATGACACAAAGCCGTAAGGCGGATTCGCAAAGCAATCCGCCATAAACGGAACCTAAAATGCCGATGTTACCAAGGACATTTCCGGGCGTTGGCTTTTGGGTTGGGTTGTATGGTTAAAGGTTGTACATCAATTAGCATGGCGGATTGTCGCTATCGCTCCGAATCCGCCTTACGGTTTTAAGCGCACCCTAAGAGCGTTAAAATAGGGGGGTAGTTACCACTAGGAATTCTTAGCGTCAATTTACTCTTCAATATTGAGTTCTTTTATCTTTCGGGTCAGCGTGTTGCGTCCGTATCCCAATAAAATGGCGGCTTCGTGCCGTCTACCTCGCGTAAAATCCAAGGCGGCTTTAATTAAAATGCTTTCTACGATAGGAATCGTGTGTTTCGCGACATCGCTATGATTGGATGCGCCGGATTGGGCGCGTTTAATAAGTTGCTGGTCGATCCAGTTTCTTAATGAGGTTTCCCAGTCGGTCGTAGAAGCACCTTCTGTATCGTGGCTGGTATTGATAAGTTCCGGCGGTAAATCGTCGAATTGGATTTCCCGACCTGAAGCCATAACGGTAAGCCAGCGGCAGGTATTTTCAAGTTGTCTGACGTTGCCCGGCCATTCCAGCGCGCTCAAAAAGCCTTCCGCGTCGGGGGTTAAGGACTTAACCTCCGTATTGAGTTCTTGTGCCGCTTGATTTAAGAAATGCCGCAGCAATAAAGGAATATCTTGTTTGCGATCTCTAAGCGGCGGAATATGTATGCGAATGACGTTCAAGCGATGAAATAAATCTTCCCGGAATCGGCCTTGCTCAACCAGAACTTCAAGATTTTGATGAGTGGCGGCGATAATACGAACATCGACTTTAACCGGCGTATGTCCGCCGACCGGGTAGAACTCTCCGTCGGCAAGTACGCGGAGCAATCGGGTTTGCAATTCGGCAGGCATGTCGCCGATTTCGTCGAGGAACAAGGTACCTCCGTTGGCTTGCTCGAAACGTCCTGTCCGGCGAGCTTGTGCGCCGGTAAAGGAGCCTTTTTCGTGACCGAACAGTTCGGATTCCATTAAGTCCTTCGGAATAGCCGCCATATTCAGGGCGATAAACGGTTTTTGCACTCTCGGACTGTGGCGGTGCAACGCTTTGGCGACCAGTTCTTTACCGGTACCGGATTCACCGTTGATAAGTACGGTAATATGCGATTTTGCTAAGCGCCCGATGGCGCGAAATACTTCCTGCATGGCAGGTGCTGCGCCGATAATTTCCGGCGTTGCTGCCAGTGTCACTGGCTCTTTTTGTTCGTCGAGTTTAAGACGTCGGCCATGCTGGCAAGCGCGATGGGCGAGATCGACGACTTCTTTAATATCGAAAGGCTTAGGCAGATACTCAAAGGCGCCGCCGTGAAAGGCCGATACGGCGCTTTCCAAATCGGAGTGCGCCGTCATGACGATCACCGGCAGTTCGGGGTGGCTGTGCTGAATTTTATCCAGCAACTGTAAGCCGTCCATGCCGGGCATTCGGATGTCGGTTATCAACGCGTCGGGCGAATCGCCTTCCAAGGCGTCCAATAGTTCGCGTGCGGCGGCAAAATTACGCGTATTGATGTCGGCTTTTTGGAGGGCTTTTTCAACCACCCAGCGAATAGATTTGTCGTCATCGACTATCCATACCGTTTCAGGTTTACTCATTGTCGATTCTCCTGGCTATCAAATGGGTAAAATGATCGAAAAAATGGTGTTACCGGGTTCGCTTTGACATTCGATAAGACCGTTATGTTGGTTGATTAACGACTGGGCGATCGATAAACCTAAGCCGGTGCCGTCGGCACGTCCGGTAATCATGGGGTAAAAGATGCGCTCCATAATGTCGGGATCGATACCGGGACCGTTGTCGATAATGTCTATTTTTACGGTTAGCTTATGGAGCTGTCGGCCAATCGGTTGATTCCGTTGAATGCGCGTTTTTAACGTAACCGTGCCTTTACCTTCGATAGCCTGGATCGCGTTTTTTAGCAATATTCAGCACGGCTTGGATTAATAAGTCTCTGTCTGCGCGGATATCGGGAATACTCGGGTCGTAATCGCAAACAATGGTCAGTCCGCCGGTCGATTCGGCTTCTATCAGTTGTCTCACCCGTTCGACCACTTCGTGAACGTTTATGACCTTAAACTCCGGCGGTTTATTCGGGCCGAGCAACTTATCCATTAAGCCTTGCAAACGATCCGATTCGGCAATAATGATTTGGGTATATTCCTTTAATTCAGGGTCGGATAATTCAAGGTTTAGCAGTTGGGCTGCGCCGCGTAACCCACCTAACGGATTTTTAATTTCATGAGCAAGCCCTCTCACTAGCAGTCGCGCCGTATTTTGCTGGCTTAACAACTGCTCTTCTTTCGAAATACGCAGGTGATTATCTACCCGTTGCATTTCAACGAGAATTTCTTCAGGTTGATCGTTTATCATTAGCGGCGTAGCACAGAGATTAACGGTAAAACTATGTCCCATGCGGTCGAGAAGAAGTTCCCGGTCGACTAAAGGCTCCGCCATGCTCAAACATTGTTGCAAATTCAATAACAGGGCTGGATCGGAAAATTTAAATAACTCTGCGGCATTGACGCCGACTAAATGCCTTGCGCTATCGGCAAGCATAATTTCGCCCGCTGTGTTTACGTAGGTAAGGTTTAGATCATGATTAAATAACAAGATAGCGGTAGTAAGGTGGTCCAGTATGCGTTTCATCATGTAATCGGTAACGAGGCTCTACACTTTGATAAATAATAAGCAATTAACAGACCATGTTTAATTAAAAATGACTGTAAGGCTTTGTTGGTTGAAAATTTCTAATAAACTGATAATCAAAAGATTATTGAAAATCCGTTTATGTAGTTACGTGTATTAATTAAAATTGGGGTTTTAGGCGGTTATGAAAAATGCACCGTTATTGTGCAATTGTATTGCTTTAATGAGGAACCGCTAAATGTTATTTTTGGCAGGAAGCAAAATAGGCCGATTGCTCTGTGGCTAACATGCTCGTAAATCCTATTTTTTATCGACCGGCATGTATCTTAGGAGGTATTTTAGCGATGTTATTCCGCTATTTTTGAGAGCAAGTTCTTAAGCTCGTCATCCAAGGTGTTGTCAGGGACATCTAGCCCGGAACGCCGGTACCAATAACGAGCGTTGGCTAAATCGCCCTCGATACGGTGTAAATAACCGTGAATTCGGCAGGATAACGGATCTGAATAATCTTGTATAAGCCGATGCGCGGAATCCCACGAATTGTTTTGGATAAATTGTAAAGTTTGTCGATGAATATCTTTCATAACCGTTTATCAATTAGCCCTTTAAAATCGGCTTGCCGTTTTTTTATTATCGCTTAGAAGAAATCAGATGAGTAACTTTTCAAACGCTGTCAAATCGTAAGGCATAAAAAAACCCCGCAAGCCGAGAGCTTACGGGGTTTAATCGTTATCGATTACAAGCTGTAATACATGTCGTATTCGACTGGGTGTGTGCTCATGCGCAGACGAGTCACTTCCGCCATCTTGAGTTCGATGTAGCCGTCGATAGCATCGTTGGTGAAGACGCCGCCTTTGGTTAAGAACTCACGGTCTTTGTCCAACGCATCCAGCGCTTGGTCGAAAGCGTGGCAAACTTGCGGAATTGCTTTTTCTTCTTCCGGCGGTAAGTCGTACAAGTCTTTGTCCATCGCTTCACCTGGATGGATTTTGTTTTGGATGCCGTCCAAGCCCGCCATCATCATGGCCGCGAAAGCCAAATAAGGGTTTGCCGTTGAGTCCGGGAAGCGTACTTCGATACGGCGGCCTTTAGGGTTGCTAACAAACGGGATACGAATCGATGCGGAACGGTTACGCGCCGAGTAAGCCAGCATAACAGGTGCTTCGAAACCTGGGACCAAGCGTTTATAGCTGTTGGTCGATGCATTGGTGAACGCGTTCAATGCTTTAGCATGCTTAATGATGCCGCCGATATAATAAAGCGCTGTTTCGGACAAGCCGCCGTACAATTCGCCGCTAAACAAATTGGTGCCGCCGTTAGACAACGATTGGTGAACGTGCATACCGCTTCCGTTATCGCCAACCAACGGTTTAGGCATGAATGTTGCCGTCTTGCCGTAGGCATGGGCAATGTTAGCAATCACATACTTAAGCATCAACACTTCATCGGCTTTTTTAACCAGCGTGTTGAATTTGACACCAATTTCGCACTGTCCAGCGGTTGCCACTTCATGATGGTGTACTTCAGTGACCTGCCCCATTTCTTCCAAAGTTGAGCACATCGCAGAACGCATGTCTTGGAATGAATCAACAGGTGGAACGGGAAAATAGCCGCCTTTAATACCAGGACGGTGACCGATATTGCCGTCGGCATAAACTTTTTCCGAGTTCCAGCCGGCTTCTTCAGAGTCTACTTTGTAGAAAGAACCGCTCATGTCGGTACCCCAACGGACATCGTCGAAAATGAAGAATTCATTTTCCGGGCCGAAGAAGGCGGTATCGGCTAATCCGGTCGATTTCAAATAGGCTTCAGCGCGCTTAGCAATTGAACGCGGATCGCGTTCGTAACCTTGCATGTTTTTAGGTTCGATAATGTCGCAACGCAAAATTAACGTTTTTTCATCGAAAAAAGGATCCATTACTGCGGTAGACGCTTCCGGCATCAAGATCATGTCGGATTCGTTGATGTGCTTCCAGCCGGCGATTGACGAGCCGTCGAACATTTTGCCGGTTTCAAAAGTGTCTTCGTCTATGGCGTGCGCGGGAAAGGTGACGTGTTGTTCTTTTCCACGAGTATCGCAAAAACGAAAATCGACATATTTAACATCGTTTTCCTTAATCAGTTTCATTACATTAGCTGCAGACATTTACTTTATCTCCAAGGATGTTTTAAGAATTATTTTTTTATCAAACCCTAAAAAGATAACATTTTTTTTAGCGTATAAGCCACTAAAAAAAACAGAGAAAGAAAATCCTCGTTTGTTAGGCGGAAACTTTATGACAGAAACACCAATGTGGTGCATAGATTTTCATAATCGCACTAATATTGGGCGATAATTTTATAAGGTTGTTGTAAAAAGCCAATAAAATTCACATTTTTACAACTGGCACATATTATGCTCTATACTATTTAGGACAAGAATAAACTTGGGTAAAAATCAGAGAGGAAACAATATGAAAAGTCAGCTAAAAAATCGCGGTCTTCTTACTAAGCCAATGGTCATTACGCTTGCCGTGATTTCTGCGTTGGGTACAGCGCAGGCAAAAAGCCTTACCGAAGCAAGCACACTGCTTGAAACAGTGGGTGATCCCAACGAAAGCAGTTTCATGAAGAACAACAGCATCAAGATAGGCGGTTGGGCAAATGCCGGTATTACCTATAATGCCGCAGCGCCTGATAATGGATTTAACGGACCGGTTACATTTGGTGATCGCGAAGGCGAGTTTCAATTAAACCAATTGAACTTATTTGTGCAAAAAGCTGTTGCTACGGAAGGAGACTCTTTCGACATCGGCGGACGGTTCGATGTGATGTTCGGAACGGATGCTATTTTTACTCAGGCATACGGTGTTCCGGCGTTCGATGTTAATTCAGGATTGCCGCTAAATAGAAGCCACTGGGACTTGAATCTTCTAGGTGCTAACGACAACCGATTCTACGATATTGCACTACCTCAAGCTTATTTAGAAGCTTACATACCAATTGGAAATGGCTTAAACGTTAAAGCCGGTCATTTTTATACGCCGATTGGCTATGAAACCGTTCCCGCGCCGGATAACTTTTTCTATACCCACGCTTATACCATGCAATACGGAGAACCTTTTACCCATACCGGTATCATGGGTAACTATGCTGTGGATGGAAACTGGTCGGTCATGGGCGGTGCTGTAACTGGAAGCGCTACTGGCGGCTGGGACGGCGGCTGGGATAAACATCTCGGCAACTGGGCTGGCTTGATGGGAACAACCTGGACAAGTACAGACAAAAATTCTTCTGTTAACGTGAGCGGTACCTACGGCGGGACTTCGGAGCAAAGTTCGGAAGATTGGTCAATGTATAGTATTGTTGCCAAACACAATATTACTGAAAAGACGCATCTGATGGTTCAGCATGACCACGGATTTGCGGACGGTGTATTACTTGGCGTACCGACGGATGCAGAATGGTATGGCGTAAATACCCACCTCACTTACGACGTGATGGACAATGTTGTTGCTGGAATCAGGGGAGAATGGTTCCGCGATCAAAACGGTTTTAGGGTTTGTTCACCCGGTCGTGTTGCCGCTTCTTTGGATGGTAATGGAAATAGTTTTGCGTCGGGCGGTACTTTCGGTGCTACATGTTCGGCTGCAAGTTACTACGCCGTCACCGCAGGTGTAACCTGGAAACCCTTAAAATGGTTAAATGTTCGCCCAAACGTTCGTTACGATTGGGCTGACGGCGCACGGCCTTTCGGCAATACAAAACAAGATCAATTTTTGTTCTCAACCGATATGACGGTCAGTTTCTAAACGCGACACGGTATATCTGCTTTACAAAAGAAATGCGCCTTCGGGCGCATTTTTTTATGTTCAGCTTTTTCAAGTGAGATTGTCCGAAAGCGTTACTTTAAAGTTTGTCCGGGATGATAAATCATTTGATCACTCTGCAAATAATAGTACAAAGATAAATCTCTAACGTTATAGACAGTTTAACAAAGCTAGCTTTTTCACTCCAAAGCACGCTTGACTCACGAGTATCAAGCCGAGTTGTTCATCAAAAAATATCAGATTTAAATTACAACCGGCAATTTATCTCAGAAAATGGAAAGTTTCAGCGCGAATTAAAAAACGTCCCTCTTCAGACGATCGACATTTAGCTCATGACTACCAGCTAGTCATAATGATCCGGTCTTATAATGTTCGAACTTAATGTCAATATAACTCCCTTCAGCTTCGCTCCTGGAATCCTGTTAAGCTTGATATGTTCCCTGAGCGGAGCCGAAGGGAACATAATAGGTCATCAGGCCTAATCTATAGTTTCTAACCTTCGATACGTTTTCCAAATTGAGAAACAAAATAAAGTTAAAGAAATTTCCTAAATTGTCTTTAATGGCTAGCAATTTCAGCTACCTACTTCGCACCATTCTTTATCACTAAACATAAGCTCGCACTAATTTGGTGCATTCTTTAATAATCTTCACTACCTATTCGCTTTATTTCCCCGATTTACCATCAAATTAAATATGGCATGTTTAGTGCTTTCCATATTTCAAGTGAACCGCACGCTTACTAACTACAGATTCCTCTCTATTCCAGGGAGGCCTTCCGGTTCTCTTGGTTGTTAACTTGATAAAGGAGCACGTATGAAACTGATAACCGCAATTGTTAAGCCTTTTAAACTCGATGATGTTCGTGAGGCGCTTTCGGAACTTGGCGTATCCGGTGTAACGGTTACGGAAGTAAAGGGCTTTGGCCGACAAAAGGGGCACACCGAGCTGTATCGCGGTGCCGAGTACGTTGTTGATTTTTTACCGAAGGCTAAGGTTGAGGTTGCAGTCACGGATACCTTGGTCGACCAAGCCGTGGTGGCAATCACCAAGGTGGCGAATACCGGAAAAATCGGCGACGGGAAAATTTTTGTAACTAACTTAGAACAGGTTGTCCGGATACGTACCGGCGAAACTGGCGAAGAAGCGCTTTAAAAGGAGAATAAGATGAAAAATAGATTTTCAGGTTTAATGAGCTTAGCGGCATTGGCTCTGCTCATGATATGTTCGCCGATACTTTCAGCAGAGGAAACGGCGGCAGCCGTTGTACCGACCGTTAATAAAGGCGATACGGCGTGGATGATCGTAGCGACCGTACTCGTTATTTTGATGGTCGTACCCGGTTTAGCTTTGTTCTACGGCGGCATGGTCCGTGCGAAAAATATGCTGTCCGTGTTAATGCAAATTTTTGTGATCTTTGCAATGATGGCGATATTGTGGGCGCTTTACGGTTATAGCATTGCCTTCACCGAAGGTAATGCGTTTTTCGGCGGATTCAGTAAAGTGTTCCTTAAAGGCATAACGCCGGATTCGATGGCGGCAACTTTCAGTAAGGGGGCTTATGTTCCAGAGTTTATTTATGTCGCCTTCCAGTTGACCTTTGCGGCCATTACACCGGCTTTGATCATCGGTGCGTTTGCCGAACGGGTTAAGTTTTCGGCGGTTCTGTTATTCATGTTTATCTGGTTTACCTTCTCTTATTTACCTATGGCCCACATGGTCTGGTATTGGGCCGGTCCCGATGCTTACACCGATGCTAAGGCCGCAGAAGCTGCCGGTGCGACAGCCGGTTTTATCTTCCAAAAAGGCGCTCTGGATTTCGCAGGCGGCACGGTCGTGCATATTAACGCCGGTATCGCTGGGCTGATCGGTTGTTTAATGATCGGTAAACGGATCGGTTTCGGCAAAGAATCTTTAGCACCTCACAGCGTTACCATGACCATGATCGGCGCTTCATTGTTATGGGTCGGCTGGTTCGGCTTCAACGTGGGTTCCAACCTCGAAGCCAACGGCTTGGCGGCATTAGTGTTTGTAAATACCTTATTAGCGAGTGCGGCAGCAACATTATCTTGGATGGCGGCAGAATGGTTAATGCGCGGTAAACCTAGTATGTTGGGCGGTGCGTCCGGTGCGGTTGCAGGCTTGGTTGCCATTACACCGGCTTGCGGATGGGCAGGGCCGATGGGATCGATTGTCTTAGGATTAGTCGTAGGCGCGGTGTGTTTCTGGGGTGTGACCGGGCTTAAAGCGAAAATGGGTTACGACGATTCATTAGATGCATTCGGCGTTCACGGCATCGGCGGAATTATCGGCGCAATTGGAACTGGCATCGTAGCTTCGCCGGATTTAGGCGGAACGGGCGTGTGGGATTACGTAGCGAACGGTGTCGGTCAATTCAGCATGACAACTCAAGTGACCAGTCAATTGTGGGGCGTTGGGGTGTGTATCGTCTGGACGAGTATCGTCTCCTACCTGGCTTTCAAGCTCGTTGATGTCGTTATCGGGCTACGTGTGCCTGCAGAAGTCGAGCGCGAAGGCTTGGATATTTGCGAACACGGCGAATCTGCTTATCACAGCTAGTTAGTTTTCAAGCTTTTTATTTAAGACACTGGGGCGACGAAAGAAGCCCCAGTGCGATTTCTACCACATCAAACAACCGATGATATGATATTTAAAGTATTTTTTTTAAACTTTAGAATTATATCGATTGGCCTTTACCTTTAAAGACTAGGCAAATGTAGCAATTACATTTAAACGGTGTTGTATTTAGGATATACCGTTTTAAGTTATTAGTCTTATCCCCATTGAGTTGATTAACCCACAGAATGAGCGTTAACGCAGTGACTTTGGCGAGCATACCCATAGATAACCCGGCAAATCATGTGAAAGCTTGCCTAATGCGCTTTGATGTGCTTATGGGCGTTCTTGCAGGCGGTATCTGATAGCGACATTGGTATAACTGTAATCGGTGGTAACGATGTTATACCGAATGCAATACCTGTTTGAGTATGGATGTCAACGAATCCAATTGAACGCTATTGAACTAAAAAACCTTCTAAGCGTTGGTTTTAATAGGCTTTATGGACTTGTTTGAATCTTGTTGAATCGAGGTGAGACCTCTATCACATTAAGCCTTGTGATGCCTAATATTAAAGCGATAATGTTTTTAAAATTATATGAATACCCCCAAATGTACCCCAATTAAATTGATGTTACTATGGAACGTGGTTTTTGTAAACATCTAAAAGGCTGCTGTTCGGGATTAAATTGGATAAAAATAATCAATGGGTTATTAGTCAGTACATAAATACATTTTCGATTTCTTTCATGATTCTTCTATCTGTTTCAATAAGGGCAACGATGATTTTTTGATAGTGTAAAATATCTTCAAAGTTTAAAGTTCCTCCGTGCCTATCTTTAAACCATTTTTGCGCTGGCTGGTAGCCGCCAATATAAAACTCCCAAGCTACTAACGGTACACTATCAAAATATTGCTGGTCGTTAATCCAAACTTTACCGTTAACATAATCCTCTTTTTTGATTTTTCTGGTAACGCTATTGTCGCCATCCATCGGATAGCCTTACGGCATTGGAATGGTTCAGGCGGGCTACAAAACCCGTACCAACTCTATCCTGATAGCCTATATGAAGTGTTACCAGCATAATAACTAGGTTTCTAGAGAGGGCTTTGGTAGGAGTTCTTCAGCGCAAGGGTACGAGGTTTCACCCGCACTTGCTATCCCAAAAGTGTTAACACCCGTCAGTTACTGAGTATTCTCATAATTCTGACCACTCATTTTCGTGATCTGCCCACAAAAGTCATCATTGACCGGCGATTTCATGCTGACCACTAATCTTAAACTTGTCGTTGGAATTACTGAGTTTTAAATTCAGCATTGTCGGGTATGTGATTGCGGACGCTCAGACCGATATTTATATTGACTAAATTTAAATATCAATTTCAACTGTAACCGGACAATGATCTGAACCTCTTTGATTTGGAGAATGGTGACATGAAATGACACGCGGCTTTATAGTTTCGTCTACTAAAACATAATCCAAACGCCAGCCTATATTCCGTTCACGCACACCTTTGCGCATGCTCCACCAAGTGAAATGCCCACCGTTATTCTCAAATATCCTGAATGCATCTACAAATCCTTCATTAAGGAGTGAATCAAACCATTCACGTTCTTCGGGAAGAAAGCCAGCATTTTTTCTATTCCCTTTTGGATTACTCAGGTCAATGTCATGGTGAGCAACGTTAAGATCACCAGCAACAATAAGTGGTTTACCCCTTTTCCTAAGTTTTTTTAGATAATTGAGAAGCTGTCGACAGAAAGAAAGCTTCTGTTCTAATCTAGTAAGTTGACGATGACTATGTGGGGCATAAACGTTTACAAGTATGAATGAAGTAAACTCTGTTGCTAGAACTCTGCCTTCATTATCAGTCAAGTCGTCTATTCCTCTCTCCACCGATATTGGCATAAGTGAGTGCTTGATAAGTGTAGCGACACCACTATAGCCAGCTCGGTTAGCTGAATTAAAAAAAGTGTCGTAGTTATCAAACCACGACTTTGTAAACAGGTCTTCCTTCATTTTGACTTCCTGAAGGCAAACTATATCGTTATTGCTGTCAGCAAGCCAGGTCTCAAATCCAGAGCTCACGCTTGAACGAAGTCCATTAACGTTCCAGGTTGAAATCCTCATAGTTTATAGATAGCGTATAAGCAATTTAATCAGAAAGTAAAAGATCAAACCAAACCCTAAAAAAGCAGACCAGAAAAATATAGTATTGTCGAGAAATGTGATCAATTTTGACGGTTTAGCAGTAACATCCCCTGGCAGGATGATGCTGTTACCACAAAAATATGGTATCCAAAAGCGTTCGCAAAATTTTGCATTAAGAAAATCACTGTGAGCAAAATCTACATGCTTACGATCTTCTACATAATTACCTCGATTAAATCCGAAACTTCCAGACGACCCATATTTTAATGAACACTTTGCAGCAAAAACTGGCCATATATCTTTACAACCGACTTCATTAATAATTTTTGAGACATTTCCTTCGGCTAAATGAAAGTTAAAACTCATCGGTAACACACTTCCGCAGAGAGCAATCCGATCAAATTTGTACTTTTTCGATAATAAAATTTTTCCCGTTATATAGGTACCGAAACTATGTGCCAAAATCGAGATATGTCCGTCAGTAAATTTATTATTAACTCGTTTTATTTCATCCTCCACGATTTTAATCGCAGCTCGGTTAAACCACTCTAAAGGAAATAGAAACCTTAATAAATCATATTTTTCATAATTAGTTGGTATAGCAATGAGGCCAACTTTCTCTAGAGCCTGTTTAACTTCTCCTTGCCACGTAGATCGCGTCTTGATTCCATGAACAATAACAACAATTGTATTATTGATACGCAACTCTCTTGTGCTTGCAACGACCTTATTCATTAGATAGTCTGCGCAATGTTTCACTATATACAAACCAAAACGGCAATCATTAGCTTTAATTAAATCCTGAATTGGTAACGTAAGTGGTTTCATTCCATATGTTTCCTGATCGTTCGACAGTAATATTTACCTTGGTCTTCCTCGGAAATGCATACTAACATCTGTGATGCATAGCGTTGCTCTTTCGCAAATTCTATACAAAAAGCAACGTTATCTTCTGATAAAGCAAAAACAATTAAGATATCTATATTTTCAAAATTTGATCTCGAAGTACTAATGTCTAGTCCACGTTCAATATTAATATTTGAAAATATCCGGACAGTAGACTAGTCAGATGACTTTCCCATTCGAGTAAAGGGTGTTCCATTGGAACAAGAATGCGACATTGAAAACCTTTTTAATTTCCTCAAGTTTCTTTTGTGCTAAAGAAAATGGTTTTCCAGACAGTAATTGCTCATCAAGTAGTGCTTTCCATTTAAGAATCTGTTTTTGTTGGGAGGTTTCTGTCATTTTTAAAATCCAATAAACTGCTTACCATCTTCAGTAATACTTACTCTATTTTGTTCACTCAATTTAATGAATCCAATGCTTTTCAGAATATCTAAATTACTTGCTGCATCAGGATCGAATTCAAGTAATCTCTCGTCAAGTAATTTTTCAATATGTATTGCTCCTTCTTTAATCAACTTTGCCATTATATTTTGTGAACTAACTCCACTTACTTTGGCAAAAAACCTTTTATATAGAGCTTCGGGAATATCATCTGCATTATTGATAATATTTATTGCCTTTTCGGTAAGAAACCCATTAAGTTTCTCTGAGTTAAGAAGCCACACACGCTTTGGCTTTGGAGACGGAGATTCGTCCTCATCGAAATGCTTTTCTTGAAGTTGAATATATCGGTTTCCGAAAACCGAGTATTCGATTTCCTGAACAGTGTTATATGCACGCACATCGACCAACGCATCACCTATTAAATTCATGGCAGAAAGTTTTTGTACCCACGTTTTTGAAGCCCACCGCTGGGCATTCCATTCGCCCACTCCTTCCGGACTTTGTCTAAATTGTTCTGGAATGTTATAGATAACAATAAATCTTGAATTGCTACGATTTGCTAATTCCGCACAAAGTCTCCGATGAAACGGATCAGCGAGAGCGCGCATTTGGCCAGTTATATGAATGCAGTAACCTACATCATCTTTTTTAATTAGAGTTTCCAAAAGCTGCTCGTTTGTTCTAGTATGAACTGCCTCATTTTCCTTTGAATCAGCCGAGCTAAAAGCTACGCAATCAGTTGATTTAATCTTGCCTGTAAAACCTGTTGCCTCAATAGTGAATTCAAGAGCTGTAATGTCTTCTTTATTTAATCGCACGGACATCTTCCTCTATGATCCTGTACTGATCCCATTTCAGACGATTTTCCCAAACGTACTCTTCCTGATCCGGTTTGAATGAGAAGCAGACAGGGACAAGATCGCCGTACTTACGGTGACGACTTCGGTTTGTGCATGGTGTATCCTTAGTCAGATCATGCCCAATAATTTCGTTACCCGCAGAATGGTCCCAATCGATGATATTATCGTGATAACGTGCGACTCCATATCCAGTGCATATAAGATTTGAGCATATCCTGATGGTACCATTGGGATGTACCATCACTCGTTCACCCATTTTAACTGGACAATAACCATAAAACTCAGGATTGCGAGCGAATTCTGACTTAGTAACAAAACACTGAGGTAACCGTACAGATATTTTAAAATGCTTAATTTGCACTTTTTTTGAGATTTCATCATATACCAGAGGCCAATCCTGTGGCTGAGGCGCGAAGTTTCCAGTCCAAGTATCCATTGGAATTCCAACTTTAAACAAGTCATGGAAATTAATTTGGTGAACACCGAGGGATTCTGCGAAGCGGATCATGGTTTCGAGCTTGAGCAATCCATCGTTGTTACGTTCGAGAAAGAGCTTCTGCACACAGCACGTAATAGTCACATGGTAACCAACGTTTATAGCATGGCGTATCGCATCAACTGCTCGAAGAAATGTTCCTTTCCCACGAAGTGGGTCATTTGTTTCGGCAGAATAACCGTCAAGACTAAAGGCTACTTCGTCGAGTTCTTTAAATTCAGGTTTGTCTAAAAATTGTTTGGTCTTTTGTCCGTTAGTGTCTAACCGGATATACTCGTAACCGAGCCCCCTTGTTTTTTCTATTAAATCAAGAAGGGGTTGTCCATCTAATCGATGACCATAAAGGGTTGGTTCACCACCGAGGAACGTAACTTTGGCCGCTCCCAGCTCTTTAAATGTGCTGAGGAGACTTAAAGCCGTATTGAGTTCTATTTCCTCGTTGATGAAATGTGAAATGCTTGGTTTATAAATACACTGCTCACATTCGAGGTTGCACCGATCGGTGATATACATAAAAACTTGATGCAAATTCCGAAAATGTGCAGAAAATGAAGGGTCTATTTTAAATTTATCCATAAGTTGCAATTTTATAGTTATTTATGGTTCTAACGTATTCAAAGTATAGCCTAAGTTAATTGTCCGATTTCGTTTCCTTTAACACCTTCAGATAAAGAATCAACCACATTAAAATGGTAATTCTCGATGACCATTCCGACCAGCCATCGCACAAATCGGTAAATTTTCTAAATCTGCAATGCAACCTGGTTTTACACAAATCAAACTATTCGCCTTGCGGCAGATTTAGGGTTGCATCAATCTCTTAAAAATTATTTTAAGAAAAAGCAAGATACTGGCAGCAGTACAATTAAGCCACTGCTCGTTGCCGAATGTCTTTTATCAATTCATTAAGCCGGGTGATTTGGGCGGCTGGAAATATCCCTTCCGGCCCAGTCGGCGCAAAATCAGTAAACGGCGACTGGTAAAACAGGTCATCTGAAATCGTACCGTTATTCGTTAAACATTCCACAATCAGTTTGATAAATGTCAGTTGGCTGGCGGTAACGGTGGAATCATTTAAAAACTCGCTCATGGCTTCCACGGCGGCATTGCGTTCCAGACCGATTAATGACCGCACAAACAAACCCAAACCACCGGCTTCGTCCCTGGCTTTATCAACCAGATCATTATTATTCGCCGCCTGTTCCAGCAATATTTTTTCCAGTTCTTCCAGATCGCTTTGGGTAATGGGCAGATTGCGGCGCAGTTTTTGGATGGCTATGCGGTCTTCATGTTCGCGCAGGAAGTCGCGGGTTTTGTTTTTGAAGCGTTCGTAATCCAGGCCAACGGGTTTCAGCGGCAGATCGATGGCTTTGCCTTCGCCGATTTCATCTTCAAAATCGGTGAAAATAATCGGGCGTTTGGTTTTTTCGATTAGCTTAACCAGCAAGCGCAATTGTCGCCTAACGTGCTCCAACATGCCCACCGTCACATCCTGCCACCAGTCATCAGTTAAGAGGCTTTGGATTAACGGCATTTGCTTGCGGATGGCCGGAATGCTCTCTTGCAATTCCAACGCTTCAGCTATGTCTTTAATGGATTTCTTAAGCCGCTCAAAGCCCGGATTGCTTTGCAGAATGCACAACTGGGTACGCAAGATCATCAAATCAAAGCGTTTGGCTTCTTCTTCGGTATCGCGCAGTTGCGACGGCAAAACCGATAACTGATTCGCCATGTCTATCGCTTCATCTTGGCTTAGCGTGTCCCAAGCTTCGCGCTGGCCGAATTGCTCCACATACTTTCGCTTAGGCCGCACGATAAAATTAGTTAAAGACATATTGGCGACAATCTCATGTAATAGACGGGCGGTATCGTCACGCAAACCCGCTTCGTACTGGCCTTTCTGGTCTTTAACCTGATTGCTGGATGATTCGCCATCCAGACTTAACAGCAACCCCACCCGCGCTTGAAACAACCGGCTATCCAAGCTTTCAGGGATAGGCGGGTCTTTCACTTCAAGGTCGCCATTAAAATATTCAATATTCTGGCAGTAGTCGAAGATATTGAAGAACTGCTTATCTTGTCCGGGCGCATATAAATCCGGGCAAAGCCGTGTCCCACGCCCGATCATTTGCCAGAACTTAGTTTTGCTGCGTACCAGTTTGAAGAAAACCAGATTCACCACTTCCGGCACATCGATGCCGGTATCCAGCATATCCACGCTGATGGCGATATGCGGCAATTTATCTTTAACCGAGAAATCATCAATTAATGATTGTGCGTATTCGGTCTTAAAGGTAATCACCCGTGCAAACAGTCCTTTAAACTCTGGGTAATTGGCGTTAAAGCGGTCGGCAATAAATTCGGCATGCCGGTTATTTTTAGCAAAGATGATGGTTTTGCCCAAACGGTCGCCACCGGCCACCTTCTCGCCTTGGGTTATCAAATGCGCCAGCACCTTATCAACGGTGGCTTCGTTAAACAACCATTGGTTTAAGGCGGCAGAATCGATTTGTTCCGGCGGTTCATCATCGCCCCAATCCAGTTCATCCCATTGCTGCTGTTCGTCTTCGCTCAAATCTTTATATTTGATGCCTTCTCGGATGAATTTCAGCGGTACGGAAACCGCATTCGGTTTAACCAGATAACCGTCGGCGATGGCTTCTTCCAAGCTGTAGGCATACGTCGGTACACCTTTTTGCAGTTCAAACAGGCCATAGGTATTCCGGTCAACCTCATCTTTCGGCGTTGCGGTCAAACCTATTAAATAGCTGTCGAAATAGCTGAACAATGCACCGTATTTGGCATAAATGCTGCGGTGTGCTTCATCCACAATCACCACGTCAAAGTAACCGATGCCAAAGCGTTTAATGTCGCTGCTGGTGTCGTTGATTAAGTTCAGCATGGTCGGATAAGTGCTGACATAAACGCGACCTTGCGAACTGGCGTTGTCCAATAAATTCACCACACCTAAATTCGGCGCAAACTTGATGAAGGCTTTAGTCGCATGCTTGACCAATGACACCCGATCCGCCAAAAACAGCACCCGTTTCGCCCAATTGCATTGCACCAGTAAATCCACCAAGGCGATCACGGTACGGGTTTTACCTGCGCCGGTTGCCATTACCACTAAACTGCGGCGCTGGTTGTGCTGTTCCATCGCTTCAGTCACGCTGCGGATGGCTTGTTGCTGGTAGCTGCGTCCGGCAATACCGGCATTAATCGCCACCGAAGCCAACGATTGACGGCTGCTGCGCCGCTGCATCAACAGTTCCAATTCGTCCTTTTTATGAAAACCTTCCACTCGGCGCGGTGCAGATTGGCTGTCGTCCCAAAACCAGTGTTCATAACCGTTGGTGTAATAAATCACCGGGCGGCGTTGGTATCGGGCTTCCAGGCAATCGGCATACAGTTTGGCTTGCTGCTGTCCGGCACGGGCATCGCGGCGGGTGCGTTTGGCTTCCACCACCGCCAACGGTTTGCCGTCATCGCCCCATAACACATAATCGATATAGCCCACGCCCTGGTTATTGGGCATGCCGGACACTTCAAACTCCCGGTCGTCTTTATTGGCTAACGCCCAACCCGCTTCCTGCAAAAGCAAGTCGATAAAATAATCGCGGGTTTGTTCTTCGTTGTAATCGTGCGCGTCGTGTTCTGCTTGATTGGCGGTTTTGGCTTGGGCGATTTCCGCCCGCAGTGCCGCCAGTTCTTCATGAACGGCTGCCATACCCTCCAATTGGGCTTTTAACGCTGAATTTTCTGCTTGCTGCTGTTTTAAACGGTCTTCCTGTTTGGCAAGTTCTTCAACCGGAACCGCTTTTGCTTGCGGTGCCGGTGGGATTAACGCCGGATTGAATTGCAAGGCCGGATTCGGGCGTTGCCGTGTGCCGTAAGTCCGCGCCAGCCAGTAAGCAATATGGAACAGCTCGGTGATGGCGGCCAGGGCATCGGCGCGTTTGGTGGCTTTGGCATGGGCGGCACGGTTGCCGATAGCAATCACCAAGGTGGCTTTGGTGAAAATGCTTTCACCGGCATTGTGCCGAAAACTAGGGTCATGCACCCGTGCGCCCAAGCTTTCTTCATAGCACCGGAAGTTAGGATCAACTTGATAAACCCAGTTGACCATCTGCTCCAGCGTCATCCTCGCATACCAGCAGGCGGCGCGGCAATCGGTGTTTAAATAACTTTCTGCTTTGCTGGCACTGTCATGGATCGCCAGCCATTCCTCCTGCAAAAAGCTGAAATTGCTCATGGCTATAAGTGTCCGGCAAAGGCTTGGTGTTGGAGGGAGGTGAAGAGGTTGTTTTGTTTGGCGAGTGCAGCTGTGTTGTCAACTTTTAGCTTTTCAAGTTTGCTAATTCGGTTGATAAATTCTTCTTGGAGAGGAATTGGTGGAATTGCTATTCGCAGGGTTCTAAGAGGACCTTGAAATAAATTAGCCTGACTTGATGAATGTGCTTTTTTAATCATCGTATCGCGCATAAATGGAGTTCGTAAAAACCCTTCTAAATATTTTGGCTTAACTAAAGCACTATTAGGTTTTACTAATGCAGCACTACGCACAAGAGCCAGGGGTTCATCTGTATTTACAATGGAAACCCTGCCAATACTACCCGAACAAGAGATAAGAATATCGTTACGTTCTGGATTGCAACGCTTACTGATTTTTTTATATTCTTCGTCGTCAATATAGTCAACATCTTTAAAACTAAGGTAGCCATCCTGAACATTTCTTGCAGATAAAAGCTTAATTCCCGAATCTGTTCTTCGTGGCGTTTGATGTTCACCGTCTGTTATCTTTGTGGATATATTTTCTAAAGCCTTAATTTCCCAACTTTTATCGTTTAATGCAACATTTCCAAACATCTCCACAAAAATGCTTTGTGCAAGCTGGTCGAGCTTGGCAATCGCTGCTTCCCGTTTGCGTTTAAGCTCATCGGCTTTGTCGAGTATGGCGGCAATGCGTTTTTGTTCGGGGAGTGTTGGGAGTGGGATAGAAAATTCCTCAATATCTGAAATACGTATTGAAGGATAAGCTGGGTCTAAAATTAGCTGTGTCGGTGAATGAAGTTGTAAAACTCGGTATAAATATTCCGGAGTTATTTCATCTTTACACTCTAAAATAGCTAGGTGGTTAACAACATAGGTTTCATTTAACGTTTTGTAAATATGACCTTTTGTTGCAGACATACCGCTTTTTGCAAAGAGTATTACATTTGGAGGAAATTTTTTTAAATTATGCTTTTTTGCAACTTCATCGCTTATCTTTTCCAATTCACTTTCATCAGAACCTGATAATAATTTTGGTAAGCTACCTGCTCTAATAAAACTAGTTCCTGAGTTACTAAAAGAATCAGTATCTTGTGGTGCACCGCCACCAGCTTTGACAAGTGTAACGTCACCAAGTCTAACGTTTCCCCAACTCACTTCAACATCCCTTCCAGCTCAGCCAAACCAACCTGTATCTCATTATCCAACTGCTTCAATTCGGCAATCAGTTGCGCGGGAGGGATATGGTCGATTTGCTCATGCACGACTTCCTTGTAACGGTTCAAGCTCAAGTCGTAACCGGTGGCGGCAATTTCCTCTTTCGGCACGGTAAAGCTTTGCGCGGTGCGGGGGTTATTGCGTTCGTCGGTTTCACGCTGTTGCCAACGCGCCAGCACATCCGGCAGGTTGTTTTTGCTGTGTTCGTCCCCGGTTAGCGGGGCTTTGGGGCGGGTGCCGAGCTTATCCGCTTCTAACAGCGGTTGGCGTTTATCGTCCAGGCTCCAGCCATCGGCCAGCATGTTATAAAACCACACGCTGTCCGTGCCGCCGGAATTGGTTTTGGTGAATACCAATATCGCCGTGCTGACTCCCGCATACGGCTTGAATGCGCCGCTGGGCAAGGAAATCACGGCATCGAGCTTTTGTTCTTCCACCAATAGGCGGCGTAAGTCTTTATGGGCTTTGCTGCTGCCGAACAACACGCCATCCGGTACGATAACCGCCGCTCGTCCGCCCGGTTTCAGCAGCTTTAAGAACAAGGCCAAAAACAGCAATTCAGTCTTTTTGGTTTTAACCACCGCCAGCAAGTCCCGCGCAGTGCTGTCGTAATCCAGGCTACCGGCAAACGGCGGATTAGCGAGAATCAGGCTGAACTGTTCTTCTTCCAGCGCGTAGTCTTGCGATAAGGAGTCGCGATAGGTAATGCTGGGGTTTTCCACACCGTGCAACAGCATGTTCATACTGCCGATCCGCAACATGGTATTGTCGAAGTCGTAACCGTGGAACATTTGGTGATGGAAATGCTCGCGGCTGCGCTCATCAAAAAACAGTTCGGGGTGATGCTGGCGCACATATTCACCTGCCACCACCAAAAAGCCGCAGGTACCGGACGCAGGATCGCAAATGATGTCTTTGGGTGTGGGTGCAGCCAGTTCGACCATCAATTGGATGATGTGGCGCGGCGTTCTGAACTGCCCGTTTTGTCCGGCGCTAGCGATTTTGCCGAGCATGTATTCGTACAAGTCGCCTTTGGTATCGCGGTCTTGCATGGGGATTTGATCCAGCAAATCGACCACTTTCGCCAATAAGGCAGGCGTGGGGATGGTAAAACGCGCACCTTGCATTTGCTGGCTGTAGGTGGAGCCATCACCACCTAATTCACGCAAAAACGGGAACACATGCTCGCTGATGATGGTGTACATTTCCTGCGGCGAAGTGTTTTTAAAGCGACTCCAGCGCACGTCTTGATAGCTGCGGCCTTTGCTGTCGTTGCCCATCGGAAAAATGTGGCGTTCCATTGGCTTGCCTGACTTCGCGCTCTTGTTTTCCTCTAACGTCTGCAATTCATCCAATCGCCGTAAAAACAGCAAATAGGTGATCTGCTCGATCACTTCCAGCGGGTTGGCAATGCCGCCAGACCAAAAGCTGTTCCATACGTTATCGACTTGACTGCGGATTTCGCCAGTTAGCATTTAATGTCCTTGTTTTTGTTATTATGCCTCAGCTTATTGTTTAGTAGAGGCTTTTTATTTTAATACTTGGGCAGTTTGATTTCTCAACATCATTAAGAATGATATGGAGTCTTCTTTATTGTCTTGTATATTGCTCTAACAAACGGCCTGATCAATAATGATTTTAGCCCATTCTAGAGGACACTCGACTAATAGAATAATCTTTAAACCCGAGGTCAACAATGAAAACAAAAAAGAAGAGTTTCCGGTACGGTCTGCCTACAAAAGATAGACCGTACAGTTAAAATGAGCAAGCGTTAGAACTCGACTATCTGGGATGGCAATCCCAGATAGTCGCAGCATTTAAGGTAGTAAGGGGCGACATTGTATGCCTTGCAGGCAAAACGTCGGCAAACAGGGCAACTCTTTGAAGACCAAAAGTTTCAACAATCTGAAATCGAAAGGCTAAAGCGTAAAAACGCCCGTCTGGACGAGAAAGCGGCCGCCTTAAAAAAAACATTAAGATTAGCCTAAAAGCATCAATCTCTAACAAACTAATAAACCAACACGATAGCTACATTGTTGCTCAATTGTCGCCTGAGTTCACTGGAAAGCTTGTTGATCACTGGCAGGTGCTAAAAACGAGTTTTAAGATTCGTACCTTGCGTTTGTAGGAATAACAATATTTTAGTTTTTTAATTTGCCCAAAAATGCGCGATTCGGAAAACTGGAGATTCTCACAGGAAATCACAGCGTCTAATAATGTTTTAAAACAAGCATAGAAGAGACACCCACATGAACACAACAATCAATCAACTACCTGCACAAGGTTTAGTTAAGCTTTCTCAACTCTTGGGATGTCGGGAAACAAATACCCCACCCATTATTCCAGTGAGCCGAGCTACTTTTTACAGGCGAATCGAATCAGGGGACTATCCGAAACCTATAAAGCTGGGTCAAAGGTCTGTTGCCTGGAGAGTTGAAGATATTCGTGAGTTGCTGACCAAATTAGGAGGTCAGTAATGATTTCGCCAAAAAAAGTAAGTAGCAATACAACCTTGCAGCAATTTAGATTACTGGATTTTATCCATAACTTCGGCAGCATCACGACAATCCAAGCCCGTGATGAGCTGGATATAATGAGTCCTGCTACTAGGGTAATGGAGCTGAGGGACAAGGGTTATAATATAGTTACTGAGCTGATAACTATTGACACAGTGAAAGGTCGCCATTCAAAGGTCGCGAAGTACATATTGCTGAGTGATGAAACTCTTAAAGCAATTGTATGAGGAAGTCTAATCTACCAAGCCACCTAATTGATGGAAATCCTACCCAGCCCCCTAGTGGGGCTGCGATAAGCCTTAATAACTCTGATCATAGCAGCATCGATTCTAGCGTTCAGGAAGAAAAGCTATCAATTTGTAGATGTTATGATGCTAAAGTAGTTTTCATAAGCGTTTCCGCGGGCAAGAAACCTTGCATAGCTTTGGAACTATTAGACGTATTAACAGGCGACAAGATAGTAAAGTTTCTTAATTGCAAGTCCAAAACAAAGGGGGTATGTACCGTTCCTAGAATGAGCGATTTTGCAAAACTGTATCGGCTTACATTTGGTGATCTTGATCCAAAACGATTTAGCAGAGCGCAACAACTTATGAAACATTTTATTGGCATTACTTTTCTGGTTAAGCACAAACCAACACCGGGAAAAGATGGGGTTACTTACTTGAGAGCCTCCTTCATTGAGCCACAAAAAATAGATAGTAATGATTGGGCGTTCGCTGGAACTACAAAAATAACCACCCAAAAAACCCTAGCTAAAGAGGTGAAGAAAACAGGTGAAGCCAAACCGCTACAAGCCCCTAAAACACTTGGTCTTGAGCCTGTTTTCAATCCCATAATAAAAAATGATGTATTGCCAAGAAACGTGATTCCTATAAAAAAAGCGGCAAGGACATTTACATATAGCCGACGCTCCTATGAAACCATCGATGATTATCAAGAAAGAGTTATTGATGAGTCATTTGCAATCATGGGCTTATAGTGCAACTTTTCTCTTGGTGAAAACAGGTGAAAGGTAGGTGAAAAATTGGTGAAGGGTGGGTGAAGCCGAATCTCTACAAGCCCCTAAAACACTTGGTCTTGAGCCTGTTTTTAATCCCATAACAACGTTTACCAAGTAATAACATATTTACATTGATCAATATGCGAATAGCCAATGGATAAGGTTAGAAGCGAACAATATCAAACCGGTAACTTTCGCTAGTAAATACTTTTTCTATCGATCACAAGTTAGCGCCTCCCTACTCTGTAAATCCACATATCAATCAACAAGTAACCGGAAAAACCAGTCTAATCCAAGTTTTAGACATGCAACAATAGGTCTAAATTAATCAGGAGAGAAAGCATGAATGAAAATCCACACCGATACTCAGGACTATTTGGCGGCGCTAAACCCGGTTCTGGGCGCAAGCCTGGGCAGTTAGCTGAGACAACATATAAAAAAATTGCTTTGGCTAGACTAAAAGCCGCCGTTAACAGTAATGACATGCCAGTCGGTATTTCTATCCTAGCCTGTGGGCTTTACCTGCTGGCAATCAAATCAAATTAATCAACAAACATCATCGAGAAACTAATGAATAAAATATCAAGAAATGAATATGAACAAGCCGGAATTAACATCTCTAAGATTAAGGCTGTTATGCCTAATCTTGGGAATATTACGGATGAAATGATAGGGTCAGAGTCGGGAGCTGTAGCATCCTTTTGCGATCTTCTTCAAGTCGCCCTTGATAAAAACCAAAAAATCATCATCAATGGACAACGCCAATACGACAACCGCAACGATGCCTTTATTGTGAAGTTGCTTAACCATTCGATGGCTATACCAGCCCAGATTCAATTGCAGGATAAAACCCTAAAATTCAAGATTGATAGTCGCTCCGCAAAGGTCGATGAACTGACTAAACAGGGTTTTTCACTAGATGAGATTGATAAAATCTGCCCCGTAATAAGAGATGAAGAGATCGCACTGGTTGAACAAAAGAAAGAGGAGCTAAAAAGCGATATTTCAGCAATCGAAGCATTTTGCAGTGATGCCCCCGAATTTCGGATAAGTTTACTACCTGAACACTTGGCTGAATTAGGCAAACTGAATTAGTTTTGTAATAGTGGAAGCCCCGTCAAATCGGGACTTTTCTTGACCAACAGTTAATTCAATTAAACGAATTTCAACATGTGTTGAATTGATATTGGTAAATGAAAAATATTAGTGAGATTTTAAGTGGCTGCTAAAACTAAGATTGATTGGGCTATTGCTAAGGGGATATGGGAGTCAGACGATAGAGACGGCTTTGATTGGATATCAAATCAATATGACAATGTTGTAAGTAGACAGGCCATAAGTAAGAGAGCTAAATCAGAATCATGGGTTAAAAGAAACCTCAATGTTGCGCAACAATCGAAAGCAACATTGAGCAAGCTTGCACAACCATCAACGCAACTATTAAAAAAACAAGTCGTAATCACACGGCCTAACAAGGCTGCATTAATAGCAGAGGGTATTGATGTCCCATTAGGTGGGCGCGATACTCTTTATAAATCAGAGTATAACGAAAAAGCCTATGAACTGTGTTTGATGGGTGCAACCGACGATGTGCTAGCTCATGTGTTCGGTGTTTCTGAGCAAACTTTAAATAATTGGAAGGTGCAGTACCCAGTGTTTCTTGAGTCTATACACGCGGGTAAGGATTTTGCCGATGCAAAAATGGCTAATGCTATGTATAAATCCGGCCTTGGATTACACGTTGTAACCGAGGACAAGCTTGTCTACAAAGATGGGGTTGCCGAAATTGTTACACTTGAAAAGCAATTACCGCCAGAAGTTAAGGCTCAAATACATTGGTTAAATAATCGTCAAAGTAAAAAGTGGCGCAACAACATTATTGTCGACAATGGTGTGAAGCTTGATCCCGAGACTATAAACTTCTTATCCGGTGAGTTCGAGGACAGATTAAGAGCTATCAGGGAAAACGCCGCAAAGCTAAGAGAAGAGCGCGGGTTAACAATAAATGGGGTGATTGTTAGGCGCTAGTTAATTTAAGACTGGCTAACTTATCTTACGAAACGGAATGACTGTAGCCCCAGCTTTGAAGCCATCAAGGTAGTCTGCCCAAGATTGCATCATTTTATGGCGCTCTAGCAAGTGTGCAGTTCGATTGTAGGCGCGTCCATTTGGATCACGCACAGCATGTGCCAATTGGTGTTCTATAAAATCAGGGCGAAAATTTAATACTTCATCCAAGATAGTACGCGCCATAGCTCTAAAACCGTGGCCTGTCATTATATCCTTACCATAACCCAGGCGTTTCAATGCCGCATTAATGGTGTTCTCCGACATGCACCTTTCACCTCTAGGGGTGCGTTCAGACGGGAACACATAACGTCCGTGGCCTGTGAGCGGGTGCAATTCATCCAATATCTTCAAGGCTTGGCTGGATAGCGGTACGATATGCTGTACCGCTGTTTTTGATACGAAATATCGCCATTCTTTAGCGCCTAAATCAAAATGATCCCATTCTGCCGCCCTAAGCTCCCCCGGTCTTACAAAAACTAAAGGGGCAAGCTTTAAGGCGCAACAGGCAGGAAATGAGCCTTGATAACTGTCGATTGCCCGTAAAAGTTCGGCTACCAGTTTTGGCTCTGTAATGGCTGCAAAGTGCTCTCCTTTGGCGGGTGGCAATGCCCCACGTAAATCCGGCGTTATATCGCGATCAACCCTCCCGGTTGCTACTGCATAACGGAAAACCTGCCCGGTTATTTGAAGTGTGCGGTGAGCTGTCTCTATCGTGCCGCGATCTTCAACCCGTCTTAAGCAGTCCAGAATATCTTTTGGTAATATTTCCGTTATTGGTTTAGCACCTAACCAGGGAAAGATATTGCGCTCCAACATCCTTTTTGACCGATTGTTTTTATCATCCCATGTCTCGACCTTCTTTTGCCCCCATTCACGAGCAATCACTTCAAGGTTGTTTTCAGTCAATGCCGCTTTTGATGCTTTGACTGCCTTTTTATGCTCACTTGGGTCAACATCTATTGCCACTAGCTTTCTGGCTTCTTCACGCCTCTGCCTAGCTTGGTCAAGGCTAATTTCAGGGTATGTGCCAAAAGCGAGTAACTTTTCTTTACCTGCAAACCGATATTTGAATCGCCATAGTTTGCTCCATCCCTCGATCTGTGGCTTAACCAAAAGAAATAAACCTTTGCTATCAGATAACTTAAAAGCTTTACCCAGCTTGGCTTTCGCGCTCTTGTGAGCATTTTTACATGCGGCATCTGATAGCATTTTAGGGGTATCTCACTTTGTTATTTATAAAGTACCCCGCAAAGTACCCCTAATAATTTGAGATGTCAATACACCTTATGATTCTTAGTGGGACTATAAAAAACCATAAATACCTTTTAAATTGGGTATTTATAATGCTTATGATGATTCGTGGAATGAGTTATTGGAGGCTGAGACCGGAATCGAACCGGTGTAGACGGCTTTGCAGGCCGCTGCATAACCATTTTGCTACTCAGCCATGTCGGTAAACAAAAAAGCCGCGACTTTCGCGGCTTTTTAATATTTAAATTGGAGCGGGAAACGAGGCTCGAACTCGCGACCCCAACCTTGGCAAGGTTGTGCTCTACCACTGAGCTATTCCCGCGCTTGAATTTATCCATGTAATTATGAATATTTTCAGGCAATCTGTCAAACAATAATTTTATTGCACGTCAATTGCCAAGACCCAACCATCCTTATCTTTACATTCGCCTTCCAATACTTTTACTTTTACAAACATTTTGCGTTTCCCGTAAGCATCGGAGAAATCCATAACTTCAACCGGGGTATTTTGCGGCATATGCTGACAGACTTCGGTTCTATCTTTTTCTTCGCTATCATCATAGGCAGCCAAAGTTCCTGGAACGGGAACTAAGCGAATTGTTGCACTTGGATCAACCGTATTCGGGCTTTTTAGAGAATATTTTTGACCGACCGACAATTCTTTTATGGTCGGACCTGAAACACTAGTAGACTCGCTTCCGCCGCTAACCATCATAAAAAGAATGGGTAAAATAATAACAGCAATAATCCCGTAGAAGGCTTTAGGATTCGATTCCTTTAGTCCCATGAAAGCGGTTAATTTATCGCTGATAACACTGGTTGCTGCGGCTATACTTTTTTTTTCGTTCTGTTCGTCACTCATTTTTCATCCTCATTGTTTGTAATTTTTTTGTATTGAGACGACTCTCAATTTCTTATCGATTCCTAATTAATTATTACTTCCAAGCTACTCAAGTAAACTTATCTGTCCACATTTTTTGCAAAGCTATAGGTCAGTTGGCTGATGTCTACTGAAGAAACCAACTTACCACGATGCAAAAACTTTTCAAGTGATTTATGTACTGCTGAATCGGAAATTAAAAGTTAGATAAAGTCAAAACCTTTTTTGGGCATGGATTTTTCAATTTTTGAAGCAACGCGCTGACACTCAAATTGCCAATAACCCAAACCTACATTTTTTTTATCTTTAAGTATAAGGTAAATGTTTTCCTGATTAAGCTGCATTTTAATGAGATCGCCCTCTTTTAACATATAGTTATCCACTATGATAAAGCTGGCATCTTCAAATTGCTCATCGTCGTTATAAAACAATCCTTTTCCTAAAGCCTCGGCATCTCCGCCATTAGCCATTAAATAATTTACCGCATCGTAATGAGTGGTTAACAAGCTAACGCCAAAACTAATTTTTCCGCTTTGCTTAGCCACAATTAACTCATTGACAATGCCTAAAGACCTTTTTTGTGCGGCTTGATCGGCTTTTCTAAAACTAATTAAATTCCCTACCGACAAAACGCCGGTTTTTTCAAGTACACAATACAATAAGCGTTCTGACTCCGAATGAACCAACATTTCCTGTTCGTTTTCACTTTCTTTATTCTTTGATGAATTTGAATGTTGGAAACTGTAAGCAGGCACCAATCCTATACTTAGATAGCGGTCCAGTCGGTCGCTAAATATAGATCCTTTTTGCAGTTCAACACCTAGCCATCGTTGTTCAAGATATTCGAGAAGCTCCACGGTGGGTTTTTCCTCGTAATTTTTTAATACATGAATCGAGGTAAAACGCGTTTGCGACTGACTTGAAAATTTATCCTTTTTTTCCAGCGCCTTGATAAGGCGTGTCAAATCGATGAACAGTGTGTTCGAATGACGCTTACTATGTAAGTCGCTTTGAACCAAGGGCGGTTTATCTTCATCGGTCAAAATTGCAAATTGCATCTGCTGACTTTCAATCGCAACCGGACTTAAATTGAAATAAGGAAATAAGACTTCTATAAAACCATAAACCTGAAGAATTTCTTTTTGCATCAAACCGGTCGGCCTTGACAGATGCAATAAGAGTATTCGCCGGTAACATTCCTCAGGACTGCTGGCTTTGATACTTATATTAGTGCTATCGACCACCTTTACCGTATCTTTTTTTAAAGTTACGCTGAGTTTATACAGCGAATGTAAATCGATCCATACCCAATCAGGTATGGGCAAGCCCATGATAAAGTGGCTTACGACAATGCTACTCAAACCTTTGATACAGCGTTGCAATGCCAATGCTAGGTTTTTCCCCTGAAACCAGCTCACTTGACGGCGCGTAAGCTCTTTTAGCACAATCCAGTAACCGATTGCGTATTCTTTTTCTAAGGAGACCAAGACTTGAAGGATCTTTAAATCATTTTCTCCTTTTGGAAAGGCGGCGCTTATCAGTCTGGAGCGAAGATATTCCTCAATGATCAAAACTTTCGAACGCATTTGCTCTAAGGCATCCAAACGTAATTGCAGAGGCATTTTTAGCATGTTGGAGCTGGATATGTAATCAAGAATAAGCCGAGTTGCTAATCCCGGATTAGCCGTTGGCAATTCAACCAGCCATTGCTCCAACGCTTTGGGTTCAAATTCTTTCAGCCGATCAGGCTTTGATTCTTGTAAGGGTATTACAAGAAAAAATGAGTTTTTCACCTATTCACCGTATGATTGATTATCTTTAAGGCTCACGAGCAACATAGAAAGGCGTAAAAAAGCTTTGTAACTCAACATCATCCGCCTCCTTTTCGCGTCATCATCCCTTTTGATGGATTATAACCTAAGATTGCCAGTGTCATAAAAACAATAAAGGCACCCAAGGTATAGATAAAAGCATGTTGATTGAATTGTCCGTATAAGGCGAACCGTATCAGCTCGACACTTTGAGAAAAGGGATTATATTCCGCTAGCCGGTATAACAGTGCGCTGGATTCTTTAATTTTCCACAACGGATATAATGCGGTTGACATAAAAAACAGCGGGAAAATAACAAAATTCATCACCCCGGCAAAATTTTCCAGTTGCTTAATAAGTGATGATAGTAACAAACCTAATGCACCCAGCATCATCCCTACTAAAACCAGGGCCGACAGTACCCAGCCGTAACCGTGCAAGGGCGGACGAATGTCGTAACACCAAGCAATCGCTAAGAAAACGTAAACTTGTAAGATTGAAACTGCGGTTCCTGCTAACAGTTTAGAAAATAATAAAAACCAGCGCGGCAAAGGGCATGTCAACAAAATTCGCATACTACCCATCTCACGGTCGTATACCATCGATAGCGAACTTTGCATGCCGTTGAATAATTGAATCATGCCGCAGAGTCCCGGTACGATATAAACTTCATAAAGAATGTAGGTTTCATAGGGCGGACTGATGGCTAATCCTAACGCGGATCGGAATCCGGCAGCGAAAATAAATAGCCAGACCAACGGTCTTACCAATGCGGAAACAAAGCGTTCCTTTTGAGTCACAAAGCGCCAACATTCGCGCCAGATAATGCCCCACATGGCGCGCCAGTAATGCAGTAACTTCATCCCCGACCTCCTTCTTGCGTTAACGCATAAAACGCTTCCTTGATTGTCGGTGCATTTGTCTGTTTTAAAACGCTGTCCACCGGGCCGACCGCTTTAATGTGACCCTTGTGTAAAACAACCAGCCGATCATCGGGATAAATCTCGTCTATTAAATGACTTGCCCATAAAACGGCAATATTGTCGTCTTTAACCAACCGATGCACGTGATCGACAATTTCTTGCCGACTAGGTACATCCAGCCCGACCGTGGGTTCGTCTAACAACAACAATGACGGCTTGTGCAGCAAAGCTCTTGCTATTTCAACACGTCGCCGATGTCCGCCGTTTAATTGGCGTATTTTTTCAAAGCGCCGTTCGAACATATTTAGACGTTCTAGTTCTTGTTGGATACGTTGTTTAGCGAATTTTCCGCCCATCCCATGCAGAGCCGCATGATAGTTAAGGTTCTGCATGACGGTAAGATCGATATCGAGGGTTGATTGCTGAAAAACAACACCCAATCGAGCTAAGGCTTGGCTGGTGTGTTTTTTAATATCGAAACCGCATAATTCGATACGTCCGCTTCGGGCATCGTATAATCGGGTTATTAGAGCGAATAGCGTGCTTTTCCCTGCACCATTCGGACCCAACAATATCGTGCATTCACCCGGATTTATCGTAAATCCGATAGTGTCCAGCGCTTTTCTCCCGCTATAGGAGAAACTTAAATTTTCAATAGTCAACGCATAGCTTCGGCTCATGGCTTGACCGCAACACCCCAGGGATAATTGCCAACGCCGACCGACTTTGTAACGGTTAAGTTCTCTAAATCTATGATCGACATATCGTTGCTAACCCCATTTGCCGTGTAAAGCCGTTTTTGATCCGGGGAAAAGGCAAGATTCCAAACCCGTTGACCAACCAATAAGTATTTTTCAACCTCATGGGTTCGAGCATTTACCACAGCGATACGATTCGCCGTTCCTAAAGCGACATAGCCGTGCTTGTTGGCTTTATCGACGACGACCCCGACGGGTTGAATTTTATCTTTCGCAACACCCGGTATTTCAAAACCGACCCGTTTGACGATTTGCTTTGTTGCCGTGTCTAAAATCATAAGACTTCCCGCCATTTCCGAGGTTGCCCAAACGAACTTACTATCGCCGGTAAACGTTAAGGCGCGAGGACGCGTATCGACCAGGGTATTTTCGGTAATTTCGTGTGTTTTCGTGTCTATCCAATGCAGCATATTGGTTGTTTCCGATGCACTCACAACCCACCGATTGTCCGGGCTTACGGCAATGCCTTCAGGTTCGACGCCCACTTTAATATTCTTGATTGTCTTTTTCTTGGCGATGTCGACGGCTGTCACCATGCTGTCGTCTTCATTGGAGATGTAGATGCGATCCCCTTTCGGATTTAACGCAAAGGTTTCGGGATCGTCTCCCGAAGGCAACGTCCCGAGCTCTTGCAAAGACTCGGCATCCAGCATCTTGATTACGTTATCGTCGCTTACGGCAACATAGATCACCTTATTATCCGGGCTCAAGGCAATACCGCGAGGACGCCGACCGACCTCGACGGTTTTGCTTAATGTTCCTTCGATGGGATCGACGACGGCTATTGCATTATCCTTTTCTAGCGAGATAAATACCGTTTCGGCTTCAACAGGCGTTATGAAAAGCCCTGCAATAATAAAGCTAAATAATTGTTTTTTCATTGACCTTTATTCCACTGACAGTCTGTTTCAGGTTGATCGTAACCCAAGGTATCCAATTCGGTTTTAGGATGTAAAAAACCTTCAATAGGCGCAACGGATACCAGCGAACGCGGCGCTGTTAATAATATCGGTTGGCGCAATTGATGGTCCCATGACCGGAAGGATAACGGCGTGCCTTTGTAGCCCTGTAAAGCAAACTCATTACCTAAAAGATGATCTTTGATCGGTTTTAACTCGTTCGACTTCGTTCGTGTTGCCGACTCTCCGATTGCGCGAATGGCTAAATAAGCACTGTAATCCTGCTCCTCCATCCAACGTCCTGCCCGCTCTTTGAAACGATTTTGTATTTGGGAGGCACCCCATTGTTCATGCGCTCGGTGCCAAGAAGTCGCTATCAATCCTTGCGTTCCGGCGACCGGCCTTGGAAACCACGTTCTATATTCCAAATATTCGCCGAATTGACCTTGTTCGTCGGCAACAACCAAAACATCGTAATCGTCCTCTATCTGAGTAAACACAGCGACATCGGATTGAGCGCTTTTTCGAGCATCGAAAGTATGTTCCCAGGCTTTTTCTTGAATTATTTTCATGCCGAAACGCTTGGCCGCCCGCTTTAAAGCATCCGAAAACAATTTATCTTCCGGTGCAGTTCCAACGACAAGAAACCATTTCGTCCAGCGTTTTTTCATCAGGTATTGCGCCAGCGCATCGGCTCGCATGGCTCGACTGGGCAACAAATGCAACACATTGGCGCGGCATTCCTTGTTACGTAAAGCATCGTCGACTGTCTGCACATCTAAAATCAGCTGATTTTGCGCTTGCTCTAAATCGGCGATGGCATTCGTCAACTGCGGACCGAGATTCGTCACGACAAAAGCGTACTTTGTGGCGATTTTCTTCGTGTATATCTCCATTACATCGCCATCGGCAGGGACAATGAACTTATCTAATGAAAAGAATTGTTTGGTGTATTCACCCGTTGTGTTGTTATCTTCGACACCCAATTCCGCTCCGGGAAAACCTTTGTTTTCTACGATGGGATCGATATTCGATGTCGGCGGTCGTGGCTTTTGAAGTTGCGTTAAGTAAGCAATCTTGACGACTTGTTTGCCTTTAGCAAACACATTAAGGCTCAGCATAAGCAGCAAACAGAAAAAAAACAGGGGTCTAAACAACGTTATTGGTCGCATTCTACGGAAAAAAGCGTGTCGATAATCAAATAGGCTGTAATATCTTAATTTTTATTATAAAAACAGGCTAGTAATAAACTACGGCAGGATTTCCCTGCAGATCTAAGATCAACCAGTCATAACTATTAGCCATTGTTTTTAATATTATTTTTATATTTATATGCGCATCTTGATTCTAAATTTTTTTAATTAAACTGTCGAATATTTGAAAAATGACGCATTAAGGTCAATACTTACCATAATGCCTTAACCTACTAGCCTCCCAAGTCATGACCAACATTCGTCATTCCAGAACGACCTCAGATACTTGGTTTAATCGAGGTACGCCAGCCCCCTTCGAAACCAATCGGCGCATGAGCATTCGTTATTTGAGAAACGACATCGGCGTGACGGTGCGTAAAATCGGGTTATTTAATTTTACTTTTCTGATGCATAAAAATAGCTCGGTCAAGTTGATCGATATCAGCAGCAGAGGCGTATTGATTGCCACCAATATGCGCTTGGCGACCAATAAAAAAATAATCTTGACGCTCCGTTTTGCCGATTTCAGAGAATTTGAGGTTCCCGGCAAAGTTGTGCGTAAATCCATTGGCGAATTGCAATTTTACGGCATTAAATTCGATCATCTGAACGACGCATTAGCAGACCATCTATTGGCTACCCAGCGAAAATTAGCTTTTAAGTAAACCCGATTCTCGCAACAAACCAAGACAATTAACATGTCAAACATTCTCCTTAGCGCCATTTATATTTATCCGGTGAAGTCGTTAACCGGTATTCCATTGCAAAGCTGGCCTGTTACGGAAACTGGACTTAAATTTGACCGTCAGTGGATGTTAATCGACAAAGAAAATCAATTTCTCAGCCAACGCCGACTACCGCGCATGGCGCTAATTAAAACGGCGTTAACCGAGAATGAGTTGGTATTAACGGCTCCAGACATGGAAGAACTTAGGTTGGAGCTCAACCCTACAAAAGGCGAAATAATTCGGAGTACGATTTGGCACGATCAAGTCGATACCCTCGCCGTATCGCCAGAGGCCGACAAATGGTTCAACCGCTTTCTCGGTATAAGTTGTCGTCTTGTGTATCAGCCGGAATCGGTTATTCGTCCCGTCAACCCGCAATTTGCAAAAAGCTCGGATAAAGCGGCCCTCTCGGACGGCTTTCCCTTTTTATTGATTTCGGAAAATTCGCTAACTGCTCTGAACAAAGCCATGAACCTTGAACTATCCATGAGCAGATTCAGACCCAATTTGGTTGTTTCCGGTTGTGGTAGTTATGCCGAAGACACTTGGCGGGAAATTTCGATAGGCGCTATCGGTTTTCGATTACCTAAACCATGCTCGCGTTGCTCGGTGCCGACCATCGATCCGGAAACAGCGCAGACCGGTAAAGAACCATTAACAACACTCAATCGATTAAGAAAATCGGAAAATAAGGTGTATTTCGGTCAAAATGCCCTCCATGACAACATTGGAATGTTGTCGGTCGGCGATCAAGTCACGATTAAACGGACCGGTATCAATCAACCGCACCTTTAACCCGGATTCATATTTTGTTTTTTCCGTTGCCGTAAACAATATCGGCTTCCGGCGTATCGGAATCCCCCATTCCCTTATCCGCATTCAACCGCGCCAACTACGCCAAAGCTTCGTATTTCAACCTAAATGCATCCAGTTTAGCTTCATCCAGTTCTTCAAGATCCAACAGCGCATTATGAGTGCCTTGAGTCGCCCGGATTAATTCGTGCAATTTAATCAAAATTTTTACGCTATCGCTCCATGCGGCGAGCGGTAAACCGAGAAAACAAGAAATAGCGCTGGCTAATGCTAACGGTTTGATTGGATTGACAGCGTTATAACGCTTATCTTAAGTGTGATTTTTCATTTTGGTTTACCTCAAAAAGTGGTGAAAATTAAATTTTTGAAATATTTAACAATTCCTTACTAACTATAAGAATTAATAGGTTCCAAAATACTACTAACTAAATCTCGTTGACAGGATCCGGCATTAACAGCGGTTTTCGTCAGACTTCTAATAATAACAATTGCCGGTTCAAACCATGCTAAGCAACGCAGAGATATAAATTTAATACGGAGTAAAAAACGATGGTTTTGCGATGTTAAATATAGAAAATGAACGTAGCACTAATTATGGAAATTACAGCTTATTTCAAAAATAAGATAAGAACCAAATATATTTATAAAATTGGAGATTAGATAATATTTTTTAAGGACTTAGGCCGTCGACTGACGTCTCAATTTTAAACAGATGGAATAAACGTATTACAAAACAAACAACCTTTTTAGCTATTCCATCATGCCGTTGGTAAGAAATTTTACATAACCATAGCATTTCGAAATCCAGTATTCTCAGTCAGATTTTGCTTGTTTAAATCCGAAAAATATCTTATGTTTTGCATTTGTTCTTATATCTATGCCGATCCTAACCCCATCATTCAAGAAAGGCCGCGGTGCTTTAAGCAACCAGACAGGTCGTTTTGAAACTTTAACAAAAGAAAGTTTCGACGACGGCTGGGGTAATCCGGACGATAATCCGGCAAAGCTAGCCACTCAATTATTTATAGACAGTGCAAAATCAGTCATAACGTACAACCAATCGCCGGATGTGCCGTTTGATCGTTCGATAAATCCCTATCGAGGTTGCGAACACGGTTGCGTTTACTGTTTTGCACGTCCAAGCCATGCCTATTTAGGCTTATCGCCGGGTTTGGATTTTGAAACCAAGTTGTTTTATAAGCCGACTGCGCCGGAATTGCTTGCTGTTGAATTAGCTGCAAAGAGCTATCGCCCCGCACCTATCGCTCTCGGTATCAATACCGATGCTTACCAACCGGTAGAACGGCAGCTAAAATTGACTCGACGGCTTCTGGAAGTACTTCACCTGACTAATCACCCGGTTTCGATTGTCACCAAATCATCGCTCATCGAGCGCGATCTGGATTTACTAACGGCAATGGCAGCGCAAGGGCTTGTTCATGTTTCGCTATCTATAACCTCGTTGAATCCGGAGTTGGCTCGCCGATTGGAACCGCGTGCCGCCGCACCGAAGAGACGATTAGAAACACTCGCGAAATTGGCAGATGCAGGAGTTCCGGTGTCGGTGCTCGTTGCACCGCTAATTCCCATGCTGAACGATTGCGAGCTGGAAAAAATATTACAACAAAGCCGCGAAGCAGGCGCGCTAGATGCCGGTTATGTTTTTTTACGCTTACCGCACGAACTCAAAGAATTGTTCTCAGAATGGCTGCAAACCCATGAACCATTAAAAGCAAACCACATGATGAACCGTATTGTCGACTCTCGAGACGGAAAAGCTTACGACTCAACTTTCGGCCTACGAATGCGCGGTACGGGACACTATGCCGATCTGCTGGCGCAACGTTTTAACTTAGCGAGGAATAAACTTGAATTTCCGGGCTTGCCGCCGTTTAACAATGACCTTTTCAAACCGGCTTTATTATCCGGGCAATTGGATTTATTCGATTGAGACCAAACATCTAATCAGAGTAACTCTCTCAATCTTTTAGCAGCGCTAGCATCTCTTCCCGGTTAATAACTTCTTTTTCTAGCAGTAAATTAACCAGTTTCTCGAGCAAAAGCCGGTTATCAGTGATGATTTTTCGTGCGCGCTCCTCGGCATCTTTGACTAAAGCCAAAATTTCAGTATCGATAGTCCTAGCGGTTTCATCGCTGTAATTACGGTATTCAGTCCCTTCGGTCTCTAAAAACTGCAACCGTTGCTGCTTACCGTAGGTTAAAGGCCCCAGTTTTTTACTCATTCCCAGATAACACACCATATTACGGGCAATATCGCTGGCTTTTTCCAAATCGTTTTGTGCTCCGGTAGAAACCGATCCGAGCGTTAGTTCTTCCGCCATTCTTCCGCCCATCAGAATAGCCAATTGATCTTTCAACTCATCTTCGGTAGACAGAAACTTTTCCTCTATTGGGAGCTGCAAGGTAAAACCCAATGCAGCAATGCCGCGCGGAATAATGGAAATTTTGTGTACCGGCTGACCCGTCGGCACATGTTCGGCAACCATCGAATGTCCGGCTTCGTGATAGGCCACACGGCGTTTTTCCTCTGGCGTTAAAACACGATTTTTCTTTTCAGGACCGGCCAAAATCCGGTCGATAGCGGCTTCGAAATCCGCCATCTCTATTTTGTTATGCTCTCCGCGTATGGCGATGATGGCGGCTTCATTCGCGATATTCGCTAAATCCGCGCCGACCAAGCCGGGCGTTCGTTTGGCTACTACAGTCAAATCAATATCGTTTGCCAAGGTCATGGCTTTAGTATGCAATTTAAGAATTTCGATCCGGTCTTGTAAGTCAGGCTTATCGACCACAATCTGCCGATCGAAACGCCCTGCCCTCAGCAGCGCTTTATCAAGCACTTCAGGCCGATTAGTTGCCGCCATCACTACAACGCCGACCGAGGTGTCAAAGCCGTCCATTTCGGTCAGCAATTGGTTGAGGGTTTGTTCTCGTTCGTCATGTCCGCCCATGACTACCGGACCGCCGCGCGAGCGACCGATGGCGTCCAATTCGTCGATAAAAATGATGCACGGCGCTTTAGCGCGTGCTTGCAGAAACAACTCACGCACACGAGCGGCACCGACACCGACAAATAATTCGATAAATTCGGAACCGCTGATGTTAAAAAACGGCACTTGCGCCTCGCCTGAAACCGCTCTGGCCAATAAGGTTTTGCCCGTTCCCGGTTGTCCAACCAGTAATACGCCTTTTGGCATTCTGCCGCCTAATTTCTGGATTTTTTCTGGGTTCTTTAAAAAGTCGATTTCTTCTTTAAGTTCTTGCTTTGCGCTATCGGCCCCGCCACATCCTTAAACGATATTTTGGGTTGGGTATCTTGATGAATGCGGATTTTATTACCCAAATTTAAAAACGACTGAGCGCCGGCGGTTGTCCGGCGCATAAACCACGAGGCAATCAACATAAAAATAAAGATCGGTATGATCCAGTTAAAGAAAATGCCCGTCAACCAGCCTTCGCTGGGTCTGACCACAAAGTCCACTTTATTTTGCGCTAATAACTCGGCTAAATCGGGCTGCCAAAGCGGAACGGTAACAAAGGGTTTCGCCGCGCCATCCGGTTTTTCCGGCTTAATGAAACCGGTGATGTAACGATCAGTGACAATGGCGCGTTCAATCTTGGCATCCTTCACATAAGCCATAAATTGACCGTAAGAAATTTCGTCCTGACGTTTTCCATCGAAGCTATTCAAATATGAAACAATCAGAATGGTCAGCAATACGATAAAAAAAATCCTCCCCTTATTGACCAGCGCGTCGTCGCTATCCGGCGCTTTGGATATTTTTTCATCAGCCGCCGACGGGGTTGTTTCTCCGAAAATCTTAGCCATTAAGTCTTTAAAATGAGTATATAGCGTACCTAGCCATGTGAAAAGTTTAAGAAAAAACTGGTTTGATGGATTACCCATTGTTTGTATTCCTAACGTTATTAAATAGCGAAATAGTCGACCGTTACATTAATAAAAATGAGATCAAGTGACCGGCAGTTATCTCTGCGCAATCTTTACCGGTCGCAAAAAAGTATATCCAGCCGTAATTACGTTTCATTGATCCAAGTCAAGCGTATTTATTAAAGCGACATTAAAATCAATTGTAAGACTAACAGGCCGGTTATTTAGTTCAGGAAGTCTTCGTACCCGGAAAATCAACCGATATAGACGAGGTATGAATTTGAACGTAAATTGCTTGTCTAGTCATTCAATATAAAGTCAAGACTCAGATTGGAGAGGCGCATGTCCGATAAAAACAGCTATATCCGCTGGTTTAATGAATTATCAATCAATGATATTCCCTTGGTAGGCGGAAAAAACGCGTCGTTAGGCGAGATGTACCGCGAGTTAATACCGCAAGGCATCAATATTCCGAACGGGTTTGCAGTAACTGCCGAAGGTTATCGTTACATGCTGGACGAGGCGAATGCCTGGGATTCACTGCATCACGCTTTGGACGATTTGGAAGCCGACAATGTAACCGACTTAGCGAAACGGGCGCGTTTAGCCAGAGAAATTATTTATGCCGCCCCCTTACCGAATGTACTCGAACAGCAGATTCTTGAAGCCTACCGACAACTTCAAGACCAATACGGGGACGATCTCAGTTTAGCCGTGCGCAGCTCGGCAACCGCAGAAGATCTGCCCACCGCCAGCTTTGCCGGACAACAGGATACCTATCTTAATATTCGCGGCGAAAGCTCGTTACTGGATGCCTGTAAACGCTGCTTTGCCAGCCTGTTCACCGACCGCGCCATCCATTACCGTGTCGACCAGGGCTTCGACCATTTCAAACTCGGTTTGTCCATCGGCATCATGAAAATGGTGCGCTCGGATTTAAGCGCCAGCGGCGTGATGTTTTCGCTGGATACCGAATCGGGTTTTAATGATGTTGTATTTATAACCGGTGCTTACGGCCTCGGTGAAAATGTCGTGCAAGGCGCTGTCGATCCCGATGAGTTTTATGTGCATAAGCCGACATTTAAGCAAGGTAAACGCGCCGTGCTTAAACGAATGTTAGGAGCTAAAAAAATTAAGATGGTTTATAGCCAAGGCCGCACGCGAGAACCCACTCAGAATATCGTTACCTCGGAGGAAGAACGCAACCGTTTCTGTATCAGCGATCAAGATGTGTTAATGCTCGCGGATTACGCCATCAAAATCGAAAACCATTACAGCGCAAAAGCGGGCCAACCGAGACCGATGGATATGGAATGGGCGAAAGACGGCATCGACGGTTTGTTATACATCGTCCAAGCGCGCCCGGAAACCGTGGTTTCGCAACGTAATAGCTTGGTGATGGAAAGCTATGTCTTGAAAGATAAAGCAACGCCGATTGTGATCGGTCATGCCGTCGGCAGCAAGATAGCTGCCGGAAATGCACGGATTATCGAACATTTGGAACAATTACAAGAATTCAAACCCGGCGACGTCCTCGTGGCCGACATCACGACACCCGATTGGGAGCCGGTGATGAAAATCGCTTCCGCCATTGTAACCAATCGGGGCGGACGAACCTGTCACGCGGCGATTATATCCCGTGAACTCGGCGTGCCTGCCGTTATCGGCTGCGAAAACGCCACCACTGCTATCCCCGACAATTCGCTTGTGACTGTCTCCTGTTCGGAAGGCGATGTCGGCAAAGTCTATGCAGGCAAACTCAATTTTGAAGTGGTAACGACCGACCTTTCCGGTCTACGCAGACCTAAAACCCACATAATGCTGAACATCGGCAACCCTGAACTGGCGTTCAAATGTTCCTTTTTACCGAACGACGGCGTCGGCTTAGCCAGGATGGAATTCATTATTACCGAATACATCAAAGCGCACCCCTTAGCGCTGATTCATCCTGAACGCGTGCAAGATCAGGCCGTGGTCGAGCAACTCAAACAACTCACCCGGAATTATAAAAAGCCGGAAGATTTCTTTATCGAACGCTTATCCGAAGCCGTCGGCACCATTGCCGCCGCCTTTTATCCGAAACCGGTTATCGTTAGGATGTCAGATTTCAAGACTAACGAGTACGCCTCGTTATTAGGCGGGTTAGACTTCGAATTCGAAGAGGAAAACCCGATGATAGGATTCCGCGGCGCTTCGCGTTACATCCATCCAGCCTATGCCGAAGGATTCGCGCTGGAATGCGCCGCAATGAAGCGCGTACGCGAGGACATGGGCTTAACCAATGTGATCTTAATGATCCCCTTCTGCCGCCGTGTGCAAGAAGCCGAACGCGTTCTCGACGCTATGGCGCAACACGGCTTAAAGCGCGGCGAAAACGGCTTACAAATCTATGTGATGTGTGAAATCCCGAATAACGTCATCCAAATCGATGCATTCTCGAAAGTTTTCGACGGTTTTTCCATCGGCTCTAACGACTTAACCCAGCTTACCTTAGGCATAGACCGCGATTCCGCCATCATTGCAGCGGATTTTGACGAACGCGATCCGGGTGTTAAGGAAATGATTCGACTTGCCGTTAAAGGCGCCCAACGCAATGGCAAGCACATCGGCTTATGCGGTCAAGCGCCTTCGGATTATCCTGAGATGGCGCGGTTTTTAGTCGAGATCGGAATTGATTCGATGAGTCTTAATCCCGATACGGTTTTAAAAACCACGCAAGACATTCTGGAGACAGAAATTGCGCTCAACCGATAAGAGCCGTAGAATCAAAATAAAATGTCGATTCCATTCGGCCCAGCGGGACATTTGCAACTCAGGGCAGACATGCAGGTCTATTACCTTTTGATATCTCCCATTTGATTCCACCGGGGATGTGATTGCGGTGCATACCTTTTTACTGGTACACGATTTTACCGATCTCCATTTACGCAACTACGAGTATATCAATGAAATTTATGGAGCTTTCCTATACGCGAAAGCCATGCCGGTATGACGTTAGACGAATTAAAGATTTACCGGCTTAATCGATTGATTTTAAATATTTTTTAATCGGGCAAAAAGTCAGTGGGATGCACTTTAAATGAAATCGTGCCGTGGGGACGCTCCAACGACGAGTACGTCAGAATGTTCAACCTCACAACTGCGGATTTGCAGCGCCGTATTTTGGGCTGCGGCGACGGTCCGGCCGGTTTCAATGCGGAACTCAACCGACATGGCGGGACGGCGGTTTCTATCGACCCGATTTATCGCTTTAATGCCGATCAAATCCGTCGGCGGATTTCCGAAACCTATGCCGTTGTAATGTCTCAGGTCGAGAAGAATAAAAGCGATTATGTTTGGAATAACGCAATCGCTTCGGTAGAAAAACTCGGCGAACTCAGAATGGCTGCCATGCAGGATTTTTTAGCCGACTTCGAAAACGGTAAAAGCCAAGGCCGGTATATCGCTGCCGAATTACCCGCGTTACCCTTTGAAAGCGACCTGTTCGACATCGCTTTATCGTCGCACTTTCTGTTTCTTTACAGCACCCATCTCTCTGCCGAATTCCATTTACACGCGATACAAGAGATGTTGAGAGTCGCCAGAGAAGCAAGGATTTTCCCTCTGATTATGCTTGACGGCAAGCCATCGCCGTATTTAGCTTTCGTCCTTAACCATTTCATCCGTAACGAATATGACGTTGAAATCTGTCGTGTCGAATATGAATTTCAGCGCGGCGGGAATGAAATGTTGAAGATAAAAGCCGGGAAGCAATAAATTGACATCGTAAAATCAGCCACGGATTTCAGCCCGAAAGTCTAAATAATCGCCGGTATTATGGCTTAAATGCGCGTTTAAAAAGCTTATCCATCTGCAACCAAGAATCTTTATCCGCCTCGGTATTGTAAGCTAGAGGCATATCGAATCTTTTCGCAAAATCGTCTGCTTCAGGATTAGTGAAACTGTGTTTAACGCCCGGATAATTGATAAATTCAAAATCGGCTTTGGCATCGTGCATTTCTTCTTTGAGCGCTTTGATTTGGTCAGCGGTTACGAAAGGATCGTCGGCGCCGTTTAGTACCAAAATTTTGGCCTTAACCGATCCCGGTGCAGGGCTTGGATCTTTCGACGCTAGAGAACCGTGAAAACTGACAACTGCCGCAAGATCGGCTCCCGTTCTTGCCATATGCAGAACGATTCCGCCCCCGAAACAATAACCGATAGCCGCGATTTTACCCGCATCCACCGTCGGCTGATTTTGCAGCCAACGCTTGGCTTCGTTAAATCGCATATCCGCAACTTTCATATCGGATAACGCCGCTTCCATATATTGCTGTGCGTCTTTGGGATGATCCGCCACTTTTCCTGCGCCGTACATATCGAGCGCAAAAGCGGCGTAACCCAATTTTGCCAATTGGTCGGCGCGTTTTTCAGCGTAAGCATTATGTCCCCACCACTCATGCACCACCAAGATGCCCGGACGTTTACCTATGATGCTGTCGTCATAGCTGTAATAGCCTTGAAATGGTTTGCCGTCGATTTGGTAATGAACGACTTCAGAATGAATGCCTGCTTTGCAAACAGAACTGAAGAAAATAAAAGCTGTCACCAATATGAGCAATAATTGCTTATTTTTAGTCATAACCACCTCGGTCTATGTTGTTTAATAATTTAAGGTTACTGGAAACCTCTATTATTGTCGATTTATACAATTCAGTTCCCATAAACAGCAGATGAAATTTCACTAAACGAATACTTATCTGTAAAATTCCCGGATTAATTTTTTCAACGGAGCAACTGCATAATGGGTAGAGCCTATCAAAACCGTAAAGTTTCAATGGCCAAAACGTCCGACGCCAAGGCAAAAGTCTACAGTAAATATGGTCGTGAAATCTATGTTTGTGCAAAATCCGGAGGCATTGATCCATCCGGAAACTTGGCGTTACGCGGCTTGATTGATCGCGCAAAAAAAGACCAAGTCCCTACCCATGTTATCGAGAAAGCCATCGAAAAAGCGAAAGGCGGCGGCGGAGAAGATTTTGCACCGGCACGTTATGAAGGCTTTGGGCCAGGGAATTGTATGGTCATTGTCGACTGCCTGACCGACAACCCAAACCGCACCTTCGGCGACGTGCGCCTGTGCTTTACCAAGACAAAATGCAAGATCGGCACCCAAGGCGTCGTTAGCCATATGTTCGACCATTCTGCTATTTTGGCGTTTGAACATAATGACGAAGACGCTGTGCTTGAAGCTTTGCTAACGGCTGATGTCGATGTGACCGACGTTGAAAACGATAATGGGAAAATAACTGTTTTCACTCCCCAAAGCGATTACTTTAAGACTAAACAAGCTTTGACGGACGCGTTCGGCGAACTTAATTACGATGTAGACGAAATTCAATTCATACCGAAAGGCTCTACGCCGATCAGCGGCGAAGATGTCGAAATGTTTGAGAAGTTTTTAGACATGTTAAATGACTTGGACGATGTACAGAATGTATACCATGATGCCGAGTATTGAATAGTAACTTAATGCTTGATGACAAACCCATTCATAGACCGCTTCGGTCAAAGCCGGATACTTTCATCATTAACCCCGCCCAGTGAATGTGGAACTAAACAGTTTAAATAGCTTCACTTTCACTGCTGGCGTTATTATTTATGAAAATCTTACTATAGCTTAAGTCTCTACCAAACTGACATTCCGGTCAGCTAGCCGATCGATTGTCGTTACTTGGCCTAAGAATCATTACGGTGCGCGAATTAACAAACCCGATCTTGCAATTGAACCCTTTCCCCATCTCGTGCTCAAAAAGTTTTGGCATTTTTCGCACAACCCGAAACACGAACGCCCAACAGCAAGGCTTTATCGACGAGTCGGATGCGCCGATTACCGATTTTAAAGCTTCATTTTTTTCCGATTTTTGGAGCTATACCATGAAATACCTTACTTTATTATCTTTAGCCGCGACCTTCTCAAGTCTAGCGATGGCAGCTCCGGAAACTTATATACTCGATAGCAACCATACTTTGCCGAGGTTTTCCTACAGCCATTTTGGCTATTCGACGCAGCTAAGCCGTTTCGACAAGGCGTCAGGCAAGATCGTCATTGATCGTCAAACCAAAACGGGTTCGGTTGAGGTGGCTATTGATACCACTTCAGTCAATACCGGATCAACGTTATTCAATGAGCACATCCAGGGTAAAGATTTCCTCGATACCGCCCAGTTTCCAACGGCGACTTTCAAATCCAGCCAATTAAAGTTTGAGGGCGATAAGTTGGTGTCTGTCGATGGCGTCATTACTCTGAAAGGGATTGCTAAACCGATAACTCTGACAGTGACATCGTTCCAGTGTATGCCGCACCCGATCCTGAAAAAAGACGCCTGCGGCGCCAATGCGACGACTGTAGTCAAACGTACCGACTTCAATATGGGCAAATACGCACCGAATGTCGGCGATGAAGTCACTGTCACAATTCCGGTTGAAGCGACTAAAGAATAATTGACTGCAAAGCCGGATTGAACTCAAACAGTTGAGATAGAAGGGGCGTTTATGGCATCTGATGAATCTGACAATTTGAGTCCGGTAGTATTTATCCCTCATGGCGCCGGTCCGCTACCTTTGCTTGGTGATAAAAATCATCAGGAAATGATCGCTTTTCTGCAAGAAATAACACCAAGCTTAGGTAAGCCGTCTGCCATATTGGTGATTAGCGCCCATTGGGAAACCGCTCACCCCACCATAACCAGTGGAGATTTTCCTTCGTTGATCTATGATTATTCCGGATTTCCTAAAGAATCCTATGAAATTGAATATGCTGTGCCGGGTTCGCCCGATCTGGCAAAAAAGATTTTCAAGCTATTAGAAAAAGCGGGAATAGAAGCAAAACTCGATAACCAACGCGGTTTTGATCATGGCTTATTTGTACCGTTAAAGCTGATGTATCCTCAAGCAAACATTCCTTGCGTACAATTGTCGTTGGTCAAAGGTTTAGATCCCACGGAACATATACGAATCGGCAAAGCATTAAGTGAACTTAGGCGCGAAAATGTGCTTGTTATCGGCTCCGGCTTTTCATTCCACAATATCCAAGGATTTTTTGCATCATCAAGTACAGAAATTCGCGCGATGAATAATGCTTTCGAAAAATGGCTACTCGACACCTGCTCTAATAAAAGTTATTCGGAAAATGAGCGAGAACGTCGGTTGATAAATTGGGAAAACGCACCCGCGGCGCGTTATTGTCATCCGAGAGAAGAACACTTAATGCCGTTACATATTTGTTATGGAATAACCGGCACTGCCGCAAAACAAAGCTTTGAGATCAATATTATGGAAAAAAAGGCAAGTGCTTATATCTGGTAAAATACCTACAAACAAATGAAAGGTTGCAGGCGGTTTAGTCAAAAAACCCAGGTCTTTGCAATATTTTGAATGTCGTCTGCTGAGATTTATATAATCATTTCGCCCGCCTTTTTTGCAGCAAGAGGATAATTCCGGTCACAACCAATACCGGGCAAACCAAGCCGGTCAAAAATCACCACTCCATCCCGGAGCTACGCAATTATTGATACGAACTTTTAAAGTTTTAAGTCGAAGCATATTGCTAATCGGCAAAATTAATGAAAATTTTAATTTGAAGAATACAACTTTCTTTTTCGCCAAAAAGTGGCTCTGCTCATCCCAAGTAGGTTAGCTGCGATACTGACCTGACCTTCGCTTTGCTCCAAAGCTTTTCTGATAGCCGCTGCTTCATCCGCCGGATTCATTGTTTGGATTTGTTTACGCGGGATTTTCTGAAGATTATCGACGCGCGGCTCTCTAAATTCGGGGGGTAATTCCGATAAACGCAGCGTCGAACCTCGTCCGACGGCGAAAGCATATTCGACGACATTGTGCAGCTCCCTGATATTACCGGGCCAGCGATAATCGAGTAATACTTTCATGGCGTCGGGGTCGATTTTTTCGATGACTCGGACACGGCTATCGTTATGCATTTCAATGAAATGCCAGATCAACAAGCTAATATCCTCTCGTCTATCCCGAAGCGGCGGCAGAAATATCGGTACGACTCTAAGGCGGTACATCAAATCTTCGCGGAATTGTCCGTTTTTAACTTCTTCTCTTAACGAACGATGCGTTGCAGCCACAATCCTAACATCGACTTGAATGCTGCGGCTGCCTCCAACGGGTATGTAATTTCTTTCTTGCAGTACTCTAAGTAACTTAGCTTGCAATTCTAAGGGAAGTTCGGCAACCTCATCCAAGAACAATGTCCCGCCATTGGCTCGTTGAAATAAGCCGCTGTGGTCTTTTACCGCACCGGTAAATGCGCCGCGCACATGACCGAATAATTCGCTTTCTAACAGATTGCTGGATAAAGCCGCGCAATTAATCGCCAAAAAAGGCGCATGGCGGCGGGCGCTTAATTTGTGAATGGCTTGAGCTACCAGCTCTTTGCCGGAGCCGCTTTCTCCTCTTACCAGAACAGTAGCCTCTGTTTCTGCGGCGTTTTGAATAATTTGAAAAACATCCTTCATTGCCGGTGAGCGGCTGAGAATACCGTGAAAATTTTGCCTTTTCGATCTATCGCCGGTTTTTGGCGCGTTATGTTGTTGAACTAGTTCTGTGTCTGTCGTTAATAATATGATTCCGCCATGAATTAGGCCGGATTTTTCATACAGAATTGTCGTCGACTTAATCGCTTCAATGCGTTTTTTATTTTGAGGAACGAGCTGAATCGATTTTTTTGAATTTCCGTCGGTCCAATCGATAACATAGTCGGGCAAACAGTTTGCCCCGATTATTTCACTCTGATTTACACCGGTGAGCTTTTCCATACCCAGGCTCCAATAAAGCACCTGATGCTGATTATCAACAAGATAAACGCAGGTTGAGTCAAAAAGCTCAAGCAGGTCTAACAGCAGGTTTTTGCGATCAAGCTGTGCCAACCAAACGGAATTTCGTTGGGAGAAGGAAGTGAGCGATGTAGTCTGTTTCATAATGTCTCAACGAATCGTATTGATGTTTCATTGAAACTATACATAAAGCTTATTAAATGAATCAAGTAGTAAAATAAATAAAAATTTTTTAAAACAGTAATATAAAAACAATGCAACGGCTATTAACTATTGTTTTTTAGATAAAAGGCACACTCAACTACCTAACTAATCAAGAATGATAGACTTAATCAATAACCGAAATAATTAAGTTTTGGTCTATTTCATATTCTTACTTAGCTGATTCACAACATGTTTAAGCTATCACTTAAATATCGGTGATTCGGTATGAATTGGCGGATTCAGTCGGCTAGTTAAGGATACTATGTTTCATGGTGTTTCTGTTGATTCAATATTAGCGACATGAAACATGTTTTTGTTTAATTAAGTGAGATGCAGGCGAGCTTTAAAGCTAATAAAAATAACAAGTAAAACATAGTCTTACTATTTTTTTTATATGAATTGGCATTTGTTTTGCATTAATTATTTTAATAGTGAATGAACATCATAATTTGTATATCGATAAATAACACACGAGGAGAACGCTATGCTATTCAAACAGCTTTTCGATGATGAAACCTGGACTTACACCTATTTAATTGCCGATCCCGTTAGTAAGGAAGCGGTGCTAATCGACCCGGTCAATACACACATCGATGATTATTTGACGATGTTAAAAGAGCTGGGCTTGACCTTAAAGTACACCTTAGAGACCCACGTCCACGCCGACCATATCACCGCCAGCGGCTTGTTGCGACAAAAGCTGGGCGCACAGACTGGCGTGAGCGCCTTGTGCGGTGCGGAAACCGCCGATATTCAGATCAAAGACGGTGATGTCTTTACTTTCGGTCAAGGCGAGCAAATCAAGGTGATCGCCACTCCCGGTCACACCAAAGGCAGTATTTCATTTTTATGGCGCGATCGAGTATTCACCGGGGATAGTTTGTTTATCGGCGGTTGCGGCAGAACTGATTTCCAAGGCGGCGACGCGGGTGCGCAATACGACAGTATTCAGAAATTGTTTGCCTTGCCGGACGATACCGTCGTGTATCCCGGTCATGATTATCAGCAAAAATGGATTAGTAATATCAAACAGGAAAAAACGACGAATCCAAGATTAGCTGGTAAAACCCGCGAGGAGTTTATCGAGATCATGAACAGCCTTAACCTGCCCAAACCTAGGTTGATCGATGAAGCCGTCCCGGCCAACCGTTTTTGCGGCCTGGAAGAAAACCAGCGGCAGGATGCTATCGTCCAGAGGGAAGTCGCCCGAGAAAAGGAAGCGGCAAAAGCGGACGGACAGCCAGTGGTCGATTGCGGGGGCGCGGTACATAAAACCGGCGGCATGACTGCTCAAGATATGGTAGCCGCTGCCAAACAGCAAATTACCGAAGTGACTGTGGACAAAGCAAAACAATTGATGGCGGAAGGTGGTATTACGGTGGTTGATGTCCGCGAAGAGAGTGAATATGCCGCGGGTCATATCGATAAAGCAATCTTGCTGCCGCGCGGCGTACTGGAATTCAAAATCGGTACGGTTGCCGAACTGACTGATAAAAGTAAGCCGGTCATGATTTATTGCCGCACCGGCGGACGTGCGTCCATGGCGGCGGTGACCATGAAAATGTTAGGTTATACCCAGGTGATTTCAATTGCCGGCGGTTTCGAGGCTTGGCAAAAGGCTGCTTAAAGTGCTCTCCTCTAGCCGGATTGCGATATTGTCAAAATCCGGTAATTTTTTAACCTCATGAATTAAATGAAAATTAATTTCCAGAGTTCTTCACTTTACACCGAAAAATTCTTGTAAGAGATAGAGTTTAAAGAAAATCCTCCCTTAAAGCGGGTTTGCACACATTTCGATGTTGTGCTTATCCCGCATTTTTTTGAGTTCAATGTTTACTATTTAGTTATCACGTCGAAAACGGCTAGACCATTGCAAGAAATCCGCTTTGTATGTAGTTAGCATACTGTTTTCATCTTAAAGTTTTAGTGCTGAATATCAGCGGCTTTCCAGAAAGACAACGTTAGCAAATTAAAAAGCTATAAAGTTAACTATTCTGTTGGTGGATGATTTTTTTCCAAGCTTGATGTTGCTGTAAAAGCGATAACGCGGATTCAAGTAGTGTTAAGCCGGGTTCCATTCGATGCCAAGTCGAAGCGCCGGACGGATGGGGCAATGGAATTGCGTCGGTTTCATGGTTGTGAAAATTAACACGATGTAACTTGCCGATAACTTCGTTTAGTTTATTAACTTCCATCAGTTGGCTAATCGCCAGTTTACCGACCGGAAGAATAAGCTCAGGTTTTAAAAGATCGATTTCAGCTTTAAGCCAGCTTGAGCAATTTGCAATTTCCTCTTTCGACGGTACCCGGTCGCCCGCCGTTGGATTTTTCCCCGGAAAACAACGGCAAACTGCCGCCATGTAGACCCGTTGCCGAAAGGTTTCTTCTTTGATCCCGATACGTTCAAACCACTTGAACATCGTTTTGCCTGCCGTCCAGGCAAAGGGTTTGCCGAAGCCGCCTTCCTTGTCGCCAGGCGCTTGGCCTATCAGCAAAATCGGCGAAAAAACCGGGCTGCCGCTGACGACCGGACCGATCATCTGCGGGCATAGCTTACAGCTAAACAGAGATTGGCGATGTTCGTGCATTAAGTGTTCGCTCAACATTGTTCGACACTCGCCTTTAGAAGTTAATTTCAATGCCGACCGGACAATGGTCCGATCCGGTAACTTCAGGCAAGATAAAGGCTCGGCTTATTTTGTCCGTCAATGTTCGACTCGCTAGGACATAATCGATCCGCCACCCGATATTGTTAACGCGAGCGTTGGCCCGAAAACTCCACCAGCTATACGCAACCGTATCTGGATGTTGATGGCGGAAAGTATCAATCAGACCGGCTTCCAAGAACCGGCTGAAGCCGTCGATTTCGACTTGGGTATAACCGGCCGACTTATTGTAATTGGGCTTGGGACGGGCAATGTCGATCGGTTGATGGGCGACATTAAAATCCCCGCAGGCAATAAGCGGTTTCTTGTTTTGCAACTGGCGGCAATAGGCTAAGAATTCGGCATCCCAGATTTTGCGATAATCTAACCGCGCCAATTCCTCGCCGGAGTTCGGAACATAGACGTTCAACAGATAAAACTCTTCGAATTCAGCAACGATCACCCGGCCTTCCTTGTCGTGTTCATCGATACCGATATCGGGGACGATTTGTAACGGCGCTTGCCGCGACAGAATGGTCACGCCGGAATAGCCTTTACGCTCGGCGCAATTCGAATAAATATGATAATGGTCGATATGCGCTAACGCTTTATCGATTTGATCGACCTGTGCCTTGGTTTCCTGTAGCAGAATACAGTCGGCATCGAGATGCGCCAGCGTTTCGGCAAAACCTTTGTTTTGCACAGCGCGAATGCCATTAACATTCCAGGAAATAATTTTCATGCGATGATTCCGTTAATAAAGAATTCAAGAGTTTTGTAAATCGTATTTTAACCGTTAACCGGAGAATACCGTTGCCGAATCTTTAAACTACAGTTTTCTCACGTTGATAATACCGGCATTCAACATGATTTTATTTGTCAATAGGACAAGATACCTATTGATTAAAACAGAAATGATGCCGACAATGACCCTACTAAAATAGCGAAAATTGGAGTGGGAAATGATGAAACGTTCTTTATTGATGGCTGCTTCTTTTTTTGCGGTGATGTTATCTGCAACATCGGCTATGGGCGCAACCTTGACGTTCTCAGTAGCCGCCGGTCCACCGACGGTAAACACAACGGTCACAGGAGCGGCATTTGCCCCCAACAGCATTCTCGATGTGTATTTCGATTTAACGCAAATGGCGTTTATAGCGACGAATGCGAGCGGCGGATTTTCTGTGCAAATTACCGTTCCTACCTATACAAAGCCGGGGGCGCATGTTATCACCGTGATGCCGCATTTCGGGAGCGGCGCGTCCGCGCAAAAAACATTTACTGTACTGACAAACTGGACGCAATGGCGCGGTGACGCAGCCGGTACAGGATGGAACCACACAGAAAACACGCTGAATTATACGACAGCAGCAAACCTGACTTACTCGACAAGTTTAGCATCGCCCACCTCTGTTTATACATCGCCGATTATCGCCGGCGGGTTGCTGTATTTCACCGCATCCGACAGCAGTTTACGGGCTTACAATAGATTTACGCGGACACAAGCTTTTAATATCGCCGCATCGGCAAACCCCATTCTTCCGCCGGCATACGGCGCTGATCTTATTTTTGTTGCCGGGACTGGAAAACTCTTCGCCTTCCGGAAAACCAATGGAGCGCTTGTTTGGCAGGCAAACCTGCCTCCGGGTGTAGGTGCGCCTATCTTTAAGGGCGGCGTGGTGTATGTGGTTGCTCAAGGCGATGTTAATGCCGGTCTTTTTGCGTTCAATACGAATTGCGGAACAGGCGGCGCCACCTGTTCGCATGTATGGCGCGGACCCGGCGGATCAACCGGTAGTTATTCTTACCCGGAAGGTAGTCTCGCCGTTGGGGCCGGTTTCGTATACGCAAAAATGGGCAATACGATTTATCAATTTAAAGTCGGTTGTCAGACGGGCGGAGCCACTTGTACACCGATGTTTACGCGCGCTGCCGATACGTGGTCGCCGACGTTTTCAAACAACTATGTTTACCTTGTTTATAGAGATGTCAGCGGTAACTCTTTTCTCGCCGCAATAAAAGCAACGTGTATCGCTTGCACACCTGCTTGGACGTACCAGCTTCCAGCGGGAACATACCGAACGCTTGCCGTAGGCGCAAATAAAGTCTTTGTCGGCTACGGAAATGTCTTAGCGGCATTTCCCGCCGCATGCGGCGCAAGAACCTGCGCGCCGTTGTGGACGACTTCGATAGCTAGCGACGCCTATCCTCCGACCATTGCCGGCGATTTAGTCTTTGTGCCGTCTTATCGTGATTTGGTTGCTTTTCCGGTCGATTGTTACACGGGTTGTCCGGGTCGTTGGCATGCAGGATCGGGCGGCGTATACTCCAATGCGAATTATGCAGCTGTGACGGTTGCCGATGGTATTGTTTACGCTCCCGATGATTCAGGGCTTGCTATCTATGAGCTGCGTTCACCAACAGCGACCGGTTTTGCAAAAAATACATCAACAGTGAAAACGATAGACCTCGCCGACTTAAAACCTTCGCCCAAATTTGCGGCAGCCGAAGCGCTTCTTGCGCAGCAATTGACGGAAGCCGGGTACTAACCGAGATCCAGTCTCGCCGGAGAATGATCCGGCGGGATTTCTACAAGCCTGCAATTATTGTTAGGCCTTTTAAACTCTGAACCGTTCGTGTTGAACAAGTCGAAGCACAGACCACTTTTCGACAGCCCTAAGACGATAGGGAATTTAGACTTCACAACGCCGAAATTATAAGGAAACTTTATCTATTGATTCGGCTCTTTATCGTTCGAATTTAACGTGCATTCGTTCCCTTCGATTCCGCTCAGAGAACGTCATTAAGCTTAACGAGGTTCCCTGAGCGGACCCCAAGGGGAAACGGGGTATGGTCTTGCCATACACGTATCGTAATTATTGATTCGGCCTTTTAAAGTCTGAACCATTCCTGCTGAACGAGTCGAAGCACAGACCGCCTTTCGACAGGCTCAAGACGAACGGAAGTAAATACTTCATAGGGCCGAATCTATAATCAGTTGCTATGTTGATTGCACGGCTTACGATTGAGCAGTGATCACCGAAGGCATCGGTATATTGCTGCATTGAATAATCGCACCTGGCATACGCAAGTTTAATACCTTGTTTAGGATTATCGGATTCAGCGACATAAAAATCGAGCGGCTTATCTATCGAATGCCGATGGTGACAGCGGATTTCTGATAGCCGCTTGACCAATCAAACGCGATAACTTCTGCAAATAAGCGTCCATTCCACCAAAACCGCCTTATAGCGCTCCTGATAAACATGCCCGGCACGATTGTGACGGCGGTTTATGTCCTGGGTATTAACGCCGTTCAGATGATATATGGCGTTAGTAAAATTACCTTCGATTGTTTCAATAACGATGTGGTCATGATTGGACATCAGGCAATAGGCATGACAAACCCAATTAAACCCAGAGCAGGCTTCAGCTATTGATCCAGCCCTAAAATGTTTAAACCGTTCGTGCTGAGCTAGTCGAAGCACATAAAGCCTTTCGACAGGCTCTCGGCAACTGCTCCCTGCGTTGCTCTAACTCCAGCATCCGTGCAGTCGAAGGCGAACGGAAGTTAAGCTTTCATAGGCCGGATCAATAAGGTGGCTAGCCGGATTTTTCCGTCTTCATCATCCAGTTAAATAGCCTGTCTGTTCATATTGCAAGACCTGTCCCGGTTGTTGCCCCTTTTGCTTCGTTCAAAATCCCTCCAAAAAAACTTTTTTGTTTTGTCATAGAACATTTTCCTATCAGAAAAGAAATAACAAGTGCGGGAATTAAAAAACTGACCATCTTAATAACACATTCGGCAAATGTAATTTTTACCTAATCAAACGAGGAGACTCTAACAATGACTACTTTAATACAAGAGACCGGAACTGCTATCGGCGCATTCAATACATTTGACACCCTAATTGCGGATTACAGTCTACTAACCAGCGATATTCCGGGCGGAATTAAAATGACGAATACGTTGAACGGCGGCATCATCGTATCGAAAAGTAATAATGTCACGTTTCTTACCCATCTTTTCGTCGATAGCTTCAACGTTACCGGAACTCATAATAATGATGTTCTAGTCGGTGGCGCATTTAATGACGTGCTATCCGGACAAGGCGGCAATGACACCTTGAACGGCGGCGGCGGCAATGACACTTTAATCGGCGGCGACGGCGCCGATGTGATATTCGGTGATGCAGGCAACGATACAATCTTCGGCGGCGCTGGAGACGATATTTTAGACTTTAGCGGCAGTAACCAAATTTTCGCGAATGAAGCCTTCCTCATCAGAACCACTTCGACCTCGACCCTGCACTCAGATTACACTGCCTATGACGGAACAGGCGTTACTTTAAGCAATATAGGCAACGGACACGCAAAATTCGATAACGGTATCGGCGGCTTTTTGGAGTTCGACGGCGCGGTACAGTTCGATTTTAAAGGTTCGCAACACAATGACAGAATCGGCGCGGATTTCGACTTTTTTACCGGTGCAATCGTATCAAAGTTTAATGCCGGCCAAAACGATACCTTTACCGGAAATGACGGCGACGATTTGATAAATGCGGGCAATGGTGACGACATCGTTACCGGCGATAACGGCAACGATACGCTGATCGGCGGCGCGGGCAACGATAAGTTAACTGGCGGCGAAGGTAACGATAACCTGATCGATAGCGAGGGCAGTCTGTTCGGCGATGCCGGTTTCGATACCGTAACGGCCGACTACACTAATTTACTTTACAGCAACGCAGGAATCGAGCTGAATCCCGCCGGTAATATCCACGCTCGTATCGGCAACTCGACGATTTTGACTTTCGACGGCACGGAAAACTTTAATGTCAAAGGCACCGTTGCCGACGACATATTAACCGGAGGCGTAAACAATGACATCCTGGATGGCGGCAAAGGCAAGGATATAATCGACGGCGGCCTGGGCGACGACCAGATAATCGCGGCGTTCAATTCCGACACCGTTCATGGCGGCGACGGCAATGATGTGATTTACGCGGTAGCGGGCATCGATGCTGCGAATAAGCAACTATTCGGTGGCGACGGCGCGGATAGATATATCCTGGATGTGCGCGGCGACGTAACGTTAGGCTTCGATTTCAATACCAATACCCTCGCCAGTTTCGTCAATACCGTTTCGTTACCCGATAATACCGGGCCGGATTTTCAACAACTGGGCGTCGACATCGCATTTAGCGCAGCGGGAGCCGTGCTAGGTGAAATTCCTTTCGTCGGATCGGCTTTTTCGTTCTTAACTTCGGTCGGACAGAGCGGTTTTTCAACCTTCAATGAAGTTCAGGATTTGGAAAACCAGATCAACTCGCAAATCAGCAAGGCCGGGCAAGCCGCTTTGAATTTTTCGGGTGCGGATTGGGGTAAATTCACCAGCAGCGGCGTCCGCGATGTAATCGAAATCAACGATTTTAAAATCGGCATCGACAGTATACTCCTGCCCAAATTGCCGGTTGGCGCGAAATACGAAATTCACGCCTCTTCGGATACGGCAAAAAGCGGCGTTGACATCTTCGTCAGGCTACCGGCTGGCAGTGTTGAGGGCGCCGCAGAGCAATTTCAATCAGTGGCTTTTATCGCCAACAATTACAACCAGCCGATCGGCAGCGGCGCGACGTTCCAATTGACCGATTCCGAGTTCGAGGCGCAGATCCGTGAATTACTGTTCGGCAGCGAGATCGGAAAATTCAGCAAAACGCCGCAAGTCGGCGTTAACAACACAACGGTAATTGAAATTTTAAAAGGCGCATTTGCTAACGATGTAGTCAACGGCATGGGCGGCAACGATGAAATCTTCGGCAATTACGGTGACGATTCCCTACATGGCGACGACGGTAACGATACCATCTACGGTGGATCAAACAACAATGCGGCGTTGCTGAAATACGAACGTAGCGTCGCCAATCCGTCTGGGCCGTATGTCAACGACGGCAACGACATCATCAGCGGCGGGGCAGGTAACGATAGCTTATTCGGCGAATCCGGCAACGACTTTATCAACGGCGATGCGTTTTTTGAAGCGGCGGACGGCAGCAGCGTTGCCATCGGCAACGGTAACGACAAATTATTCGGCGGAACCGGTTTCGACACCTTGTTGGGCGGCGGCGGGAGCGACATCCTGACGGATATTGACGCCAAGATTTCGGGCGGCGCGGGTATCGATACCTTGGTTGCCAATTACCTTCAATCGAATATCAATAATGCCGGTATCGAATTGAAGGTCAGTGGCGGCAACATCGTTTCCAAAGCGAACGGAAATGTCTTGTTGACGTTCGATACGGTGGAAAAATTCAATGTGAACGGAACTCAATTCAACGATACCTTGATAGGCGGAGCCTCGTCAGACAATCTAAACGGCGGAAACGGCAACGACGTCATTACCGGATCGGGCGGCAACGATGTACTAAACGGCGGAAACGGGGCGGATAGCCTGACCGGCGGCGTGGGCAACGATAAGCTGATCGGCGGTGCGGGCTTGGATAGGTTCGTGTTCAATACCGCTTTGACAAACAACATCGACATCATCAGCGGATATAACATCGCCGACGATAGTATCGTACTGGACGACGCCATCTTCACCCGGTTCAGCGGTCTGAGCGCTGTGCAAACCGGCAATTTCACCGCCAATGCAACCGGATTAGCGCAAGACGCGGACGATTTTCTGGTTTACAACACGACTACCGGTGCGCTGATCTACGACAGCAACGGCAACGCGACAGGCAGTACTGTGCAATTTGCAACCCTGGAAATCGTCGGCAATAGCTTACCGGCATTATCGGCGGCGGAATTTGCGATTGTCTAAGGGCTAGTGATCCTCAAAAAATGCCGTTCACGACGTGTGTATGCACGTCGTGAAAGGTTTTTGTATTGGAGAAAGGCGTCTTGAGATCGAAGAATGATTCGCGCCAAAATGCACACGGCAAGACCTATTGATCCGGCCCTTAAATGTTTGAACCGTTCGTGCTGAGCTAGTCGAAGCACATAAAGCCTTTCGACAGGCTCAAGGCGAACGGAAGTAAAGACTTCATAAGGCCGGATCAATAAACCCGTTTTCTTATATGGAAGTCCATAGTAGGAATCTATGAGGCGGGTCTCTCCCCGCCCGACCGAGCTGCGGTCTAACGAAAACCGTCTATGATTAATACAAAATAACCGCACGTTATAGATTCGGCCTTTTAAAATCTAAACTGTTCGTGCAGAGCAAGTCGAAGCACATACTGGCTTTCGAAAGACTCTCGGCAACTGTTCCTTGCGTTGCTCTAACTCCTGCATCCGTGCAGTCGAAGGCGAACGGGAATCGCAAATTCAGCATTTGAGCCGACCGTCTAAATTCGGCTACACCTAAACGGGTTGTATCAAAATAATCGGAATTTTTAGTAAATAGGCAGGATTTATGTGTCAAACCCAATAAAACCGATCCTAAGCGGCCTTTATCTGTTTGCGATTGTCGCTTCAATGCCTTGCCGGGCAATTGAGGACGGTAGCAGCAACTATTTGCCCGGATTTTACGGGGATTTTGCCATGGGCGTCTTGCCGGACAAGGGCGTTTATTTCAGCAATTTCATGGCCGCTTACCAGGATAAATCGGGCAAAACCGCCACGTTGCTGGAAATGCCCAGCCTATTTGTTGTCACCGATTACACCGTATTGGGCGGAATTTACGGCTTCGGGATTTATCCAGGCGTGACTGCCATACAAGACCGAAGCGGCGCTACTCAAATGGAGCGTGTCGGACTGGTCGACACGTATATCGTGCCGTTGACGATCAACTGGAAATGGGACGTTTTCAATGTGCTGTTATACGAGGGCATCGTCGCACCGACCGGCTATTATGAAAAAGACGCATACAATACCGGACTCAACATCTGGACGTTCGATCAAGTTTTGTCGCTAACCTGGGAGTTGCCGGGCGATAACGAAATTTCCACGACATTAGGTTATATGGTTAACACTAAGAACGACGCCACCGACTACCGCAACGGCGACGAGCTTCACTTCGATTATACCGTCGGGCACTACTTCGGCGAAGCATTCGCGTTAGGAGTAACCGGATCGTTTTACCGGCAAGTTAGCGCGGATCGTGCGCCCATCGCAATTCGGGAAACAACATTCAGCGAAGCCGCCAGCATCGGCCCTGTCGTTATGTGGACACCGCATATTAACGACCGCGAAGTGACCCTTTCTTTAAAATGGCTGCACGAATATAACGTGCAAGGCCGGTTGGCGCAGGATTACTTGATTTCTCGTTTTGATGTGGATTTTTGAAGTTTAAATTCCCAATCGATTTTTAAGTAAAATGTATGGTTTGTACTAAACTCGACTGGTTCGAGTATCTAAAATAAGAAATTCGTCAATTTAAAGCTTTGGAAATTGCGATTTATTTTCGATTTAATTAGTTTAACCCATTTGTTCAGCACGGATACTGTAATGCTTTAACCGAATGTTGCCGCGTATTTAGTCTAACAACTTTAGCGACTCGCCTGATGACGGAACTGGTATCTTAACTTGATGTATCGAGCATATTTTTTAGGATTTACTAAAAATTAATAAAATTATGATTTTATTTAACAAAGTGTATATTTTTTTAACCCAAATAGCATTATTGACGGAATGTTTTCCGTCAAATAGGATGCCTGCTTTACGTTAGGCGTCATGCCGCTCACCATCGAGTACTCACTCCGGGGCGCAGGGTGGGCGGACTGCAAGGTCTGCTTCGGTGACCGCAGCATTGAGCTCACCGCCTCGTATCTCAGTGACGCGCTGGGGAATCTTGTACTCGCTGCGTGCATGGCCTACTCGGGCTTCCACTCCGTGTCGTTCGGCTTTGACGAGGAGCCCGGAGAGTATCGGTGGGTGATCGATCGGATTGACGGCACTGAGATGTCGCTGCGCATACTCGAGTTTGACGAGCTCTGGAGCAATGCTCCAAACGAAGCGGGAAGGGAGCTGTTGTCATGCGAGCTCGGAGTTCAAGAGTTTGCAAGTGCCGTGCATCAGGCCGCGACAACTGTTCTCGGCAAGCACGGCACTGACGAGTACCTGGTGCAGTGGGTGGAGCACGAGTTTCCTTCGCATCAGATGGCGCTCCTGACGCTGATGCTCGAGAGGTACGGCAATGACGCCTAACCCGTCGGTCGAGGCGACACGCAACGGCATGGCCCCGCGAAGCGCAGTGGTGTATCTTGCGCCTCGCGGGGCCATGCCGTTGCGTGCGCCTCACCTCCAACGTTAGGCATTATGAAGAGAAAGCCAAAATCGAAAGCGTGGGAAGAATACAGTAGGCGAACTTGTGCGGATCGCCTGCGATACGCGCAAGGATTGAGTACCGAAGAGAAAACCAAATTAGCTATAAGCTGGGTTGAGTCGAACCCGTTCGCAGATGCAAGCTCCGAAAGTTGGCGCAAAATTGATCGCAACGTTCATACGTGCCTTTCAGATTCTGCGGTGGGATTGCAGGTAATAAAATTGATCTGGGGCCTGCTTAGTAAAAGCGATGATTTAAGCGGCCTAGGAGTGCTGGTCGAAGATTACCTATCAATCCATGGAGAAGCGGTAATAGCGGAGATTGAAGAGATGGCGATCAAAGAGGCCAATTTCAAAAACGTACTTCAATACGTCTACCGAAACACAATGCCAGAAAGTGTGTATAACAAAGTTCGTTTGGCTGTAGCAGGGAGTGTCGAAGATGCCTAACGAATAAGGTTAGATTGTGAGAGCGAAGCGAACCACAATCTGAACCGGTTGTTGGACAAGCCCGGTGATAATCGACACAGTCTATGTCTATTAGTATAAGAAAATATCTTTTTGGAATTTATAGGTTTCGCGGAAAATCTAAGCCGCAGTACCTGAGGGCGTGCAAAAGCATTGTCTTGTGCAACACCTTTTGAGAGGTTATGATTTAAGCGGGATTATGGCCTTTTTTAGGCAAGCGCGGTCATCGGCTTAATACATGCCGGTTTAAAACTTCACGGATTGGCCAATGCGGTCACATAATCGTTTATGCCCCCTTTCTGTCAACCGGAGGGTACAAGCCCGAAAGCCATCATGGCGGGAATCCGCGTTTTCACAATCTGCATGGCACTGCCACAGCAAGGACACTTGAACGCGGGTCTTATTGCCAGCGCGACCAGCGTTTTAATCGGATTCAATTTAAACAGCTCTTGCAGCAATGCCTGCAGCTTTTTGCTGTTGGCATGCAGAAAGCCAAAGTTGCGGGTACGCCTAAAGCCCTTCGGCAACACATGCTGTAAAATTAGCCACAAGAACTGAGGCCCCGGCAGCGTCCGAGTTTGCGTCTGCTTGGTTTTGCCGTCTTGGTAGCGGAAGGTGACCAATCCGTCCTTGCACGCGATAATGTCCTTCTCCTGAATCACGCCCTTGTACAGATAGCGCCCCAAATAAACTAAGGCTTTGTCGCCGCTGCCAACGGATTTGACATCCACCACCCATTTTTTCGGGTAACAGGCCGGCAGTTCAAGCCCCGCTGCCCGAATAGCGCCAAGCAGCTTTGCACGGAACACTTTCGCCAAGGCCTTGTGGTTGAACAAATAGGATTGATGGCCTTTGCTGGTTTTGGTGCGCCACAACCGCTGACCGGATCGATCGCCGCCGCAGGCATCACCACATGCACATGCGGATGATAGTCCAATCGGCGCGAATGCGTGTGTAGTACCGAAATCGCACCCGCCTGACCTTGTAACTGCGGATCGTTTTGCGCGAAGGTGTTGAGCGTTTCCCAACTACAACGGATCAGCAAGCCGTAAAGTATGCGCTGCTGTTGCCAAGCCAATGGGCGCAGCTCTTTGGCAACGTGAACGTCATCATAAAATACGCCGCTGGCACTTGTTTCTGAAGTTGGCGGCCTAGCCATTGCTGGCTTTCATGATGCTGGCAATGCGGACAGTTACGATGGCCGCAAGAATGCGCGATGAAGGCTTGCTTGTCGCAGCCGTCGCATTGCACCATCATCACGGGACTTTGCGAAGTGCGGCACTGTTTCAGCGCGGATAGGGCTTTAAGTTGGCTGGGTAGTGCATTTGGATATGTCGCCAGAAACTCGGTTTCAAAGCGTTGGATAATCGACGAAAGCAACCTCATTTGACCCCCTGCCATTCCATGGCAAAACCATCCATCAGCGCATTTATCAACGCGTCGGCCTGAATGTTCGTGGTGTCGGTCAGGTGGGTATAACGGGCGGTGGTCAGGATGCTGTGGTGGCCCAGGATTTTCTGGACTTCAAGCAGGTCGACGCCTGCTTCGATCAGATGGGTCGCATAGCTGTGGCGTAAGCTGTGTGGGGAAATCTTTTTTTATGCCGCAGTCCTGGGCGACTTGGCGCAGCGTTGTTTGCACGCCACCGCGATCAAGGGTGTGTTTGACAAATGCGCCGACTTCAAACCACCGTGGCGGTTGGGAAACAGCAACACCGGATTGCGGTGCACCTGCCAGAAGCGGCGCAGGCAATCCAAAGTCGCCACCGGCAAAGGCACCAACCTATCCTTGTTGCCTTTGGCATCGCGGATATGCACCCGCAGCCGCTGTGCATCAATATCAGCCACCGTCAAACGCAAACCTTCGCCGAGGCGCAGCCCCAAACTATACAGCGTAAACAAGAACACCCGGTAGCTGAGGGTGTGGGTCATCGAGAAAAGCCGCTTGGCCTCCTCAACCGTGACGATATCCGGCAAGCGTTGTGCCTTCGGCGGTTTGATTAGCCGAAACACCGGCCAGGGCTTGTTCAACACATAGGCATAGAAGAATTTAAGCCCGTAAAGGTCGAGCTTGACGCTACTCCAGGAATGCGATTCCAGCAAATCGCTGAAATAATCGGTCAACTGAAGTTCGGACAGATCGCTAAGTTTATAATCGAAATAGGCACCGATACGTCGCATGGCTCTAGAATAGGCTTCAATCGTCTTAGGCTGGAGACCTTTGAGTTTCAGGTGTTTAAGATGGCTTTGATAATTTTGCTTGAAAATTAATTCGGGAGATGGCATTGTTTTGTAACCTCATGATTCGTTGTTGAGGGCCCCATTGTGATTTAGGGCTTGAGGTTACATTTTATCGATTAATCGGGCGGCGGCGTTTTTCTCCGCGTTAGCGGCTTCGTCCAACAAGTCGTTCAAGCCGCTCGCTATGCTCGCTCGGACGCCCAGCACTCCGCACCTTATTGCGCGTGGCTTCGCCATGTTCGCGCAAACGGCGCTGCGCGCTGGCCGCCGCTTAACTGGGCGTTAGGCAACAATGTGCTACATGGTCTTGCTAAGTACCGATTCGCCAGAGGATTTAACTAAGTACGATAAGCCATTAATTTCGTTTTCCACCGAATTGCCGGCATTGGCAGAGGCTTTACAACTTGCCTACCCATATAAATGGTTTGTCGGCTCTCGTGATGGTTGTAGTTGCGGTTTTCGTCATCTGTATATTGGCAGCGTTGAGCTAGGCTTCGGCGAACCTGAAGAATGGTTTCCAGAGGAAGCCGGGGATATTCAAGCCACGGTATGCTTCGTCAAAGTTGTTAGTAATCTGCTCGCCAATGGTGCGTCCGTGGATTGCATCGACGCTTGGGGGCATGAATCAAGTGAGGCAGACCTTTCAGGAACTGTAGATGTTAATTTGAACATCATCAGTGAGCTGAAATTCCGATTCTTCGAGAATCATCGCTTTGTTTTCACAGCAAGCAATATCGGTTAACCTATTCAAATTATGGTTATATTTTTTAAACAGCCTAACATGACAGTCAAAGGGACGCGCCGACCGTCAGCGGTTTTTAAGGTTTTTGGTTTAATTGGGTTCGTCAGCTTCGGTTTAGTCCTGCAACCGGCGCGCCCCTTACTTTTACGTTAGGCATTTTCATGACAAGTGAGTTAGAGTCAATTTATATAGAGCTTGTTGAGGATGGGGTTTCAAAATACTCTAAAATTCAAGCTCGTCGAACAAGTGAAAACTTTTTTCATATTACATCTGAACCACTGCCAGAACACATTGGTTCATTTAAGGCAGGCGATTATGTCAGGTGTGCTTGGAGGTATTTTGAGGCTGGTTTTGATGGTGGCATCGTCGCAATCATGCAAGCTAAAAGTAACCTTCCCTTATTTTCTAGGTGATAAAGTCTTGGTTTCCGAACATTCAGGTTGGCAGTGTAATTTTTTGGGTACAGTAGTTTCTAACCCTGAGCCAAGCCAAACTAACCTCGGGCAAGAAACACTATATTGGGTTCAATTTGAAAAGCCGCAAAAAGACAGAAGTGAAAACGAGGAATATATCAAAGCCCAAATATCAAATGCATACCTTAAATGTGCCTAATGTATTTACGTCTATTAAATGTCTGGCCTAACCCGTCAGTCAAAGGGACGCGCCGGACGCAGGCGCTTATGAAGGCTGGTTGTTTATTTTGGTTCGTCGGCTTCGCTAAAATCTTGCAACCGGCGCGCCCCTTACTTTTACGTTAGGCGTCACAATGATGTCGTTCCTCTCAGCCATATTTTGCCGTCACCTTCACGTCGGAGATCGCCTTCGGCTTTACGGCGGCTACGACATGGAACCACGCTGGCTAAACGGCAAGGAGACTCTCACGGGAAAGTGCGTCGCCTTCATTAAGGGTCAGAACAAACAGCCCGCCGCCGTAGTGGAACTCGACGAGCCAATCTCGTTCGAGGGTGTAACCGGAAAGACTGTCGTTCTTGAACTTAGGTATGTCGGCGCTTTTTGGACTAAGAGCGAGGTAGTTCATGTTGAACTCTGCAACTTCGTACCAGAAGACAAAGCATGGAAAGATCGTGCGCAAGGCGTTTGGGCCGAGTCACACGCAAGCTATGCAATTCTTTAGCGCCGTGCCGCCCAACCCATCATTCCACCGGACGCTGCGCGATAAAGCCGCGCAGCGCCGGTGAATTCAGACGTTAGGCTTCTTAGAAAATGAACGCAGTTCACCCCGCATGGAAATGGTATTTTTGGACATCAATTATCATGACCATTTGTTTGCTTGGTTATGATTTCTGGGAGGGTTTCGCAAATCAGAGCATTGGTGACATAATCTTTACAGCAGCTAGTTACTTGGTCGATGTCGTATCATTTGTATGTCTGTATGGTTTCGCCTGGCAAATAAGCCTTGGTAAATGCCAGCATTGGATCTTTTTCTTCTTTGTTAATGTAGTATTTTTCATTTTTTCTATGGGTTACGCAGTGTTATCGCTTGAACCAAATTCAATTCAAGAAGTAGGGTTAGGCTTTCTTGTTCCCTTGTTTGTTGTTGGTATTGCTTTAACACTCCCAATGCTTATTGCAAATTATCAGTATGCTTTTCGTAACAAACATCTCTGGCCAATAAATCCATAATGCATAAATTTCTTCAAGCATCATCCAGTATAATTTTCCGGCCTAACACCTATGAGCCTCCGGCCTGTCAATAGACAATAAAAATTTCTCTGCCCAATTCGGAAAATTTTTAATTTTCCGAATTGGGCAGACATCAATCTATTAAGCCATCTTGCCGTCATTCAAGAAGCCTGCTTTTCATTCAAAATCAGGTTCTGCCTAAACACCTATTGAGAGTCGTGATGTCTGTTGGGTAACGAATATCCGCAAGACCGCTCTAGAAATCATTCAAGTTATCCTCATGCCGACCCATTCAAAGAACAAAGGTTTAGCCAACGGGCTGTCCAGTTAGATTCGGGTTCGGGGAAGGCGCAGTTCCTGAAAAACGATGCTGGATTAACGGAGGCGGAAGCGTACGGGGCGACCAATCAAAGCAAAAGGCTATCAAGCGGCGCTGAGGGAGTGTCCGGTCGTCAAGGCGACAATTCAAAGGCAATCCCATCCGAGCTTGTGCTTAAACGATGCCAGTTAGACGTCAGGCTGGCCCCGTTTCCTAAGCTATTAAAAAGCGTTGCTGATCAAACACGGTTTTCCGCTTCATCATAAAATAGACCGCCCGACCCAGTTTATGGGCCAAAATTGTTAAGGCCTTGGCCTTCGTGTATTTGTTGGCTTGTCTTTCCAACCAAGCTTGCGCCTCCGGGTTTTTGCGTAAAAAGAGGACGGCCGCTTCACTGAACGCCCATTTCAAGTAAGCATTGCCGATCCTTCGGTAAGCTCAGGACAGGTTTTGCCGCCCGAGGTGCCGTAACTTTTGCCGGCCGATTCCTTTTTACATTTGACCAATCGGCAATACGAGACAAAATCCTGTACCCGAGAGAAACGGTCGATATCATGGATTTCGTACAATATCACTAAAGACAGGATCTCACCGATACCGGGTACCGAACGCAACAACATCAGGCCCTGATAATCCAAAACCTTGGCCGTCTTTTGGCAATGCCATTCCACCTTGCCCAGTTGCTCGTCGTAAAAACCGATGAGCGCTAAATCCAGGGCGATACTCTTTTGCACGCTGTCATCGGCAAACCGTTCGGTCACCCCTTCACGATTAAAGCCATAGCGCAAATTCTTGCCGATCTCCGGCAGATTGTATTGGCTGTTGGTATTTTGCACATGCGATAACAATTCGGCGCGTTTGCGCATCAGGTGCATGCGCCGACGCAGCAGATCGCGCGTGCCGCGCCATTCGGACGGATACACATAGCCTTCCGGAAACATGCCGCCACGTAGCAAAACCGCAATTTTATGCGAGTCGATCTTGTCGTTCTTGGCCTTGCCGCCGTGAATCGCTTTCATATAGAGCGCATGGCCCAGAACAAACTCGATCCCCTGTTCCTTGCAAAAATCGGCCACCCAATACCACGTAAACATGCATTCAACCCCTATCACCAAGTCATCGCGAAAGGGTTGGATCAGTTTCGCTAGCGCATCAGGGTTGGCGTTGATATTTTTATGGATACAAATCGTACCTTCACTATCCAAAATGCAGACGTATAAATTCTTCGCATGAAGGTCAATTCCGCAGTAATATGGATGCGTTTTCGTATAGAATTTCATGGGAGTCTTCTCCAGTTATGGTTATTAAGCAACCCCATTTTGGGGCTACCTCGGAGGAGGCTCAATAAGTATCATGGCAGTCAAAGGGACGCGCCGTCCGCAGGCGTTTTTGAAGGTTCGTGGTTTATTCGGGTTCGTCAGCTTCGGTTTAGTCCTGCATCCGGCGCGCCCCTTACTTTTACGTTAGGCATTCATGGCAAATCGAATCCCACACCCAAAAAACGTACCTGGTGACTTTTATGTTGAGGACGGTTGCTGTACTGCGTGTGATCTTCCTCAATCTGAAGCCGGCGAATTCTTCGAATATGAAATAACTGAAAGCCAATTTTATTCTGGTAAAAAAAGTTTTCATTGCTATGTTTGCAAGCAACCTTCTACTGATAAAGACTTAGAACGAATGGGTAACGGAATGGACATACAAGAGCTTTATTGCATTAGGTATAAAGGTAAAAATAAGAAAATAATCGCGTATCTCAAAAATAGAGGCCTTGGGGAATATATCGATGACGAATAACAGTTCTGCAAAGCGCATAAATCAATGTTCATTGTACTAAAAGCTTAAAGGCCATAAGGCGAACTAACCAACGGGCAGTGCGTCGAATGTTTAATATGTTTATTTCTGGCCTAACCCGTCGCTCAAAGGGACGTTTTGCCCCAGTGCGCTTTATAAACTATGAGCAACATAGTCAGTTATGTTATTTTTTATCACTACCAACAGGCAAAACGCCCCTTAGCTTTGCGTTATACATAGGAAGAGGAAGGAATCCGTGAACACTGACAACGGTAACCGAGGATCAAGCGGCGTGGTGGCCAGCCTCGTTGAGGTCGAACCCGGTCGGTTACGTCTCGTCCTTGATGATGTCAAGAATGTCAGCGGGTCTCAGTGTGGTCCGTGGTCTCACCACGTTCTCTACACATTCAAAGATTACGATGCCTCTGACATCACGGATTTAAAGCTCTCCGACAAAGAGCTAGCAGATTTCGGGCATCACATGCTTGCTCGTCTTGGTGTTCTGCACTCAAGCCAACGTCGGTAGCCAACCTATGTATAACAAGCGCATTAAAGCCGTTCGTTTCACTCACTCGACCGCCCAATCGCTCCGCGCTTGGGCGTCGCTTTATGCACAGCGTTAGGGCTCACGACCATGCGCTCAACGGTAACCGCCATCCTGTTTATCGCCTCGTTGCAGTCTCGTGCGGAAACTGCGGTCCAGCTCGATCTCGCGCGAGCTGTCACGCAGCCGCAAGTCAGCGATTTAATGAAGGAAATCACAGTCATTCACAAAAAGGAAATCGAGAGCGTCAAATTCGAACCGTGCTGGGGGCCTCCTAGCTGTGTGAAGACCGTGATAGTTACGTTCAAACCGGAACTCCAGGGTCAAAACCGCTACCGATATTCTTATACTCGAGCCTACCTGTCTTCTTGGCAGCAGGAGCACTATGTCGATCCAGAGGAGACCCGAATTGGGATTGGTGAGTGGCTTACATCGGGCGAGACATACGAGTACTACCAGTATAAATTCGCACTTGAGGCAGGAGAAAAGTCGGTAACTATCGGAAACGAGGTGCCGTACGAGGACCTTGAACTCATTTTGCGTGCCATAGATCGAGGCACTTACATCACCTCATTGTTCCCGGAGAACCAAGAGATAGTTGAGGTCTTCTTGAAAAAGGTGCCTGATCTACTTGAGCACCTTCGCACGCAGGATATCGAGTCCGCTCGGACGGAAAGGAAGCACGGTGAGAACGTGTACCGTCTAAATGTGAACCCGCCAGAGGGCCCCTATGAAATCTGGGAATTCGTAATCCGCGACGGTCAATGCACTCTAGTGGGCTATGGGTTCTACTACATTTAGGAATGGAGCGTGAGCCCTAACCAGCCAATGGAGCGGACGCTTCCGCGCTGCGCGCTTCAGCGCCGCTCATCGGCGCGTTAGACAATTAAAAACATGCTCCTGCTAGACGACGAAGATGAACTGCCTGCATTTCCTCAAGAAGAGGAACAAGCTCTTGCTTTTGAACTAGGAATTTATGGTTTAAGTAAAATCGATGAAGCCATCGTTAACAACACAAAGGCAAATTGGTCAAAGGTGGCTCGTGTTATCAGTGAAGCAATTACTGCAGGAGGCCTCAACTATTCGGAAGCAACCATAAATTTGCACACTAGGCGCGTTATGTTACTTGTAGAATCAGGGGCACTGGAATCTCAAGGTAATTTAAAGAAGCCCCGTTTTAGTGAAGTACGTATTTCAAATGTTTAGGAATAATAAAGCTACTTTGGGGTCTAACCCGGCAGTCAAAGGGACGCGCCGGACGCAGGCGCTTTTTGAGGGTTGTGGTTTATTTGGGTTCGTCGGTTTCGGTTCAGTCTTCCATCCGGCGCGCCCCTTACTTTTACGTTAGGCAACATGAACCCAACTGAAATGTATGAAAAAGTGGTATTGAATTTTCCGGGTATGTGGCCGCAAAATTCCAATCACAATTGGATTAGTCTTTATGATGGATTGGGGGCAAATATTGAGCGTATTTCGCATTTACTATCGAAACATATACATTCTGAAGAAGTAGTTGTCGTGATTCATGCTGAACCTGGCATTGGTTTTCTCCTTCCAAAAAATGAAGTAGTGAACTTAATTGCAAACTATTTTTTAAAGGCGGATATACAGGCATCTGATCCTGAATTTAATTGTATTGTGGACATTAGCAAAATCGGAGTTGGTACTGGCTGGAAACAACCTGAATTGAAAAAAGGCATCTCATGAACTGTATTCCATTGGTGTTGTTCAATAATCTTATTCAGCAAAGTACGCACCAAAAATTAAGCTGCATAAAATATGGCCTTTCGAGAAGCACACTTAAATGATTAGCCATATAAAATCAGAAGGTTATGCCTCATTAGCTTTTTTAAAGACAAGCAAAAACCTCCGAAAATATCGGATTAAAAAAATGTGCAGGACTAGCGTAAAATAAATCACTCTTTCGAACGGGGTAGCCAAGCTCCACCAATGTTGTGAACGCAGAAAGTCCCAGACCAAGCTCTCAATCGGGCGTAAAAGCACCACTGGCCAAACGGTCTTTGCACATCGACATTACAATAACACACTGCTTCTCTACTATGTGTTTGTGTTGTTAAACCCAATGCCGAGCTCTCAAGAAGCTCATTTTAAGCAGCTGATATATTTAACATTCTTATACCACCTCTGGTGCTGGAGTTAATTGAAAACCAAACTCGCCAGCACGTTTGGTTAGGTTTTTAATGACCCGCAGGCGATATTTTTCTTCGTAATACGTCTGTCCCTGATCCACATAGTCTTCCCCTTTGGTAAGCATGGTATAAATCAAGCGGGCTAACTTATGGGCACAAGCGGTAACAGCCCGGTAGGTTGGGGTGAGAAACGAACCCCAACTTAATATCATCGTTAATTATTTTAGTTATTCGTAAATTAAGGCAACGGCGCTTTCCGGGTAAAGACATAGCCGGTGTCTTTCGCCTGAAGATGACAAGTCGAACACTCCTGGGCGAAATCGGCATCATTGCCGTAAGGTTTTTGCTCCATGCCGAGCCAGCGAGCGTAGCCCCAGCCGTTGGTGGCGGCAAACTTTTTGTTGTCCCGTATCATAAATTCGACATGCGACAATTCGCCCGGTACGGTGGCGGCGGCAAAGTTGGGGTGAGTGCTGTCTTTCCACGCCAGCCCGGTAGGTTGGGGTGAGAAACGAACCCCAACTTAATATCATCGTTAATTATTTTAGTTATACGTAAATTAAGGCAATGGCGCTTTCCGGGTAAAGACGTAGCCGGTGTCTTTCGCCTGTAGATGACAAGTCGAACACTCTTGGGCGAAATCGGCATCGTTGCCGTAGGGTTTTTGTTCCATGCCGAGCCAGCGGGCGTAACCCCAGCCGTTGGTGGCGGTAAACTTTTTGCTGTCCCGTATCATAAATTCGACATGCGACAAATCGCCCGGTACGGTGGCGGCGGCAAAGTTGGGGTGAGTGCTGTCTTTCCAAGCCAGTTTGGCGATCATGCTGCCGTCCGGCCAGGGATTGTTTACGCCTTCCGCCGCCGCTCTGTAGGCGGTGGGGTTTGCCAGAATAATCCGTAAGGAATCTTTATCCGTCCGGTGCGAGACGCCGAGGATTTGCCAGTTTTTGTAGTTTTTCGGCATTTCAATACCGTTCGGCGCGGGTGCAACCGTAACGTCGTTGGAAAATGCAGGAAGGGCGGCCGTCAAAGCTAAAGCAGCAAGCCATGCCGAAGGGCGTAACAGGTATTTTCTCATAGTATCCTCGCAGGTTAACTCTTGTTATCAGGCTTTGATTATACTGAGATTTGATCGATCCGGCGTTGGGAAGTTTTAATATCCCTTCGGCATAAACGAATTCAATGCGTTCGGCGATTCCTTCAATACAGTATCGAGCATTTAATGCTAAATTAATGCTTTTTAAGTAAAGGCTCTCTTCTTTCCATGCGTCCAAGCGATACGATCGAACGCGTACAAACACCCATCATCCCAACCGTGGGCGAGTGGGTGCGCAATACACCGGGTGCGCTGTCTTTAGGTCAGGGCATGGTGGCGTATCCGCCGCCTGCGGAAACATTGACGGCGATTCAACACTTCGGTTTGCAATCGACCGACCATTTTTACGGCGCGAGTTTGGGCGATGCGGCTTTTATCGCGCAGATCGATGATAAGTTAACGCAGGAAAACGGCATCGATTGCAGTCGAGGTTACCGCGTGATGGTCACGGCGGGTGCGAACATGGCGTTTTTGAATGTGATGCTGGCGATTCTCGACCCCGGCGATGAAGTGATTCTGCCGTTGCCGTATTACTTCAATCAGGAGATGGCGATTCGTATGTTGAACGCCGTGCCGGTCGCCGTATCGACAACGGCGGATTATCAACTGCACGTCGACGCCATCGAGGCGGCGATTACGCCGAAAACCCGTGCGATTGTTACCGTGTCCCCGAATAACCCGACCGGCGCGGTGTATTCCGAACCCGATTTGCGGGCGGTTAATCGCTTGTGCCGCGAGTACGGTTTGTATCATATCAGCGATGAAGCTTATGAATATTTTGTCTACGAGGATGCGCAACATTTTTCACCGGGCAGTATTGCAGATGCCGAACCGTATACTATTTCTTTATATTCGCTTTCGAAGGCATACGGTTTTGCCGGTTGGCGCATCGGCTATGCGGTTGTCCCCGAGGGCTTATTACCGGCCTTGTTGAAAGTGCAGGATACCAATCTGATTTGTCCGCCGCTGGTAACCCAAAAAGCCGCACAAGCTGCTTTAGCGGTCGGGTCGGGTTATTGCAAAGCGCACTTGCCGCACTTGCAGCACGTGCGTGAGCAGGTTCTGGCTGCTCTTCGGCAATCCCCGGTTATTTGTCCGATGACGCCGACGCAGGGTGCGTTTTATCAACTGGTTAAACTGAATACCGACCGTAACGACTTGGACTTAGTGCATGATTTGATCCGGGATTATAAAGTCGCGGCTATTCCCGGTTGTGCGTTCGGTTTAAAAGAAGGGGCTTATCTGCGGCTATCTTACGGGATGCTGGATCTCGAACGTTCTAAGATGGCGATGGAACGTTTACTAGCCGGATTGTCCGCTTTGTGTTGACTATAATGAATGAAATTGGATTAACCCGTGTTGTTAATGAGTCGTATGGTTCGCGTGTATTTTGGAGTGACAAACCTAGGGAAGCTCTGAGGAAGTCCTTCGACAGGCTCTGGACGAACGGTCAGAGGTTGATACCGTTGGTGGTGAGCTTGTCGAGCCATGAATGGGATCAACTTATTCAGAGCGTCCCTAGGTTTGTTATTCCACACTATCACAAGTCACTGGTTTAAGCCTCTACCTAAGAAATCATGTCAGGAATTTACAATGAATAATCCGCCGACTTCGCCATCCGATGAGGTTTTTAACCGTTTTTTTTCTACACCCTTGGATCAAATTCTTTTACAGCATCAGTCGCTTAATTCGGAAGATAAGGTCTTGGCTTTATTTCAACGATGCGCGGCAGAGGTACCTGCGTATCGCCGATATTTGGAAGTACACGGCGTCGATCCTTCAAGGATTTCATCTTTTCAGGCGTTCCAGTGTTTGCCGTTAATGACTAAACCGGCTTTCATGCAGGCTTATCGGCTGCCGGAACGGTGTTTAGGCGGTAGCTTACAGGGTGCTGATCGGGTGGCGGTATCGTCCGGTTCGACCGGGCAACCGACATTTTGGCCGCGCTCGGCGGCGTACGAACTGGATGTGACGGTGCGGTTCGAGCAGGTGTTTCATGACAGTTTCCGCGCGCATGAGCGCAGCACTTTGGCGATTGTGTGTTTTGCTCTGGGCAATTGGGTGGGCGGGCTGTTTACGACCTCGTGTTGCTGGCATTTGGCGCGTAAGGGTTATCCGATGCTGGTGGCAACGCCGGGCAACAATAAGGCCGAAATTTTTCGGGTGGTACGGGAACTGGCGCCGCATTTCGAGCAAACGGTGCTGTTAGGGTATCCGCCCTTCGTTAAAGACGTGATCGATGCCGGTACTGCCGAAGGTATCGACTGGGCGAAGTTTAAGCCAAAGCTGGTGTTTGCCGGGGAAGTCTTCAGCGAGGAATGGCGCAGCCTCGTCGGCGAGCGCATCGGTTCGACTGCACCGTGTTTCGATTCAGCTTCGCTCTACGGCACCGCCGACGGCGGCGTGCTAGGTAACGAAACGCCGTTCAGCATCGCTATTCGCCGTTTTCTAGCCGATCGGCCCGACGCCGCCCGCGCCTTATTCGGCGAATCGCGTTTGCCGACCTTGGTGCAATACGATCCGGTCAGCCGCTTCTTTGAAACGCATGACGGAACGCTGGTGGTGTCCGGTGAAAATTCGGTGCCTTTAGTTCGCTACCATATCGCCGACAAAGGCGGCTTAATCGGCTTTGACGAGATGTGGACTTTCCTCAAAGAACAGGGTGTCGATTCGATGGCTGTGCTGGGCTTGGAAGATGGTTATCAACCTCGTAATCTGCCGTTTGTTTATGTTTTCGGCCGGGCGGATTTTACCGTGTCCTACTACGGCGCGAATATTTATCCCGAGAATGTCACGGTCGGTTTGGAGCAACCGGAGATCCTAAAATCGGTCACGGGTAAATTCGTGCTGGAAACGAAAGAAAACGACGACGGCGATAAGTTTTTATCGGTGACGGTGGAATTGCTGCCAACGATTCAACCCGAAGAAACGTTGAAAAAAGCGATTGCCGAATCCATCCGAACGCAGTTAGTGCGGTTAAACAGCGAGTTCGCCAATTACACACCGATGGAACGGCAAATGCCGCAGATTTCATTGCGACCCTTTGCCGATCCCGAGTATTTTCCGGTGGGAGTTAAGCATCGATATACGCGGAAATGAAAATAAGCCTGTCAGTTGTCAAAACAGGCTCGTATGTCAATTTTGTTTCTCCAGGAAACTACACCAATACGGATACAGCATATTAGCGTTCGTCCTGAGCTTCATAAAACTGTTGTTGTAGGCTTAATTCTTCAAACTCGCTAAATCAATAACAAACCGGTACTTCACATCGCTTTTCAACATCCGTTCGTACGCTTCATTGATTTGTTGCATGGGTATCGTTTCAATGTCGGAAACGATATTGTGCTCGGCGCAAAAATCGAGCATCTCCTGGGTTTCCTTGATACCGCCGATTAAAGAACCGGCTATCTGACGGCGTTTAAAAATCAAGTTGCCGACGGATGGAGAAGGATGAGGATGATCGGGAACGCCGACTAAGCATAAGGTACCGTCGCGTTTGAGCAATTCGGTAAAACTGTCCAGATTGTGGGCGGCGGCAACTGTGTTTAGTATAAAGTCGAAACTTAATCTGTGTTGCTGCATGGCTTCGTCGTCTTTAGAAATGACGACTTCATGCGCGCCTATTCGTTTAGCATCCTCTACTTTATTTGCCGATGTGGTAAACAAGACGACATGCGCACCCATCGCGCGGGCGAATTTGACGCCCATATGCCCCAGTCCGCCCAAACCGACGATGCCGACTTTATGGCCTTTGCCGATCTTCCAATGCTTCAAGGGCGAATACGTTGTTATACCGGCGCATAACAGCGGTGCGGCGGCGGCCGGGTCGAGTTTATCGGAGACATGCAGGACGAAATGACGGTCGACGACGACTTGCGTGGAATAACCGCCGTAAGTGTTGCCGCCGGAGATTTGATCCTCCGAATTATAAGTAAAGGTAGGCGCGTTGCAGAACTGTTCTAGGTGATCCTGACAATCCGGGCAGGTTCGGCAAGAATCGACCAGACAACCTACACCGACGGTTTCGCCGATTTTAAAATCGGTGACAGCGCCGCCCAATGCGGTGACTTTGCCGATGATTTCATGACCGGGTACCATCGGAAAACTGGCATTGCCCCATTCGTTGCGTACTTGGTGGATGTCTGAATGACACACGCCGCAGTACAAGATTTCGATTTGAACATCGTTAGCCAAGGGCTCACGGCGTTCGAAACTGAACGGAACTAACGGCGTGTCGGCATTATGGGCAACATAGCCCTGAGTTTTAAGCATACTGAGTTCCTTTTTGTTTAACAAAGATGATAGCTGAGCATTGGCATGTTTGTAAGTTCAACTAACAACGGACCGCTTGTTGAGCATTGAAGTTCACTCAAACTCGAATCCCGCAGTTTTCCAAGCGCTTGCGCCGCCATCAAGGTTGAATATGTTTTGGTAGCCCATTTCGTGGAGCTTTTTAGCCGCCGCATTTCCCATGGGGCCGCCCTCGCAATACAGATAAATCGGAGTGGTTTTGTCTTGAGGCAGCTTTTCGAGATGTTTATCGACTTCATTGTACGGAATTACAAGATCGGTACCTTTGATATGGCGTTGTTGCGGCGTATGAACATCGACCAGAAAAATATCTTCCTTTTGCAGAATCTCGTGCAATTCAGTTGCGCTGAGCATTTTAAGATAGTCCGGTTGTTGAAACTGGCAGGCGGAAAGTGTAATCAGTAGAATACCTAATATTTTTTTCATGAGTAGAACCGTAATTTAAGAACATGGATTGCGATGATGCGTTTGATAACGTGAGTCATCAAACGGTTCTTATTTATCCTCAGCTATCCGAGTCCTGTAAATGGCTTAAGATATGCGGATAAACGTCGTTGACGGCGTTTTTGCCGATTATGCAATCGACATGACCGTATTCGGGAATCAAAAAGCGCTGGTAAAGTCCCGAGCCGTTAGCTTTAGTGACACGATCCATCGTCATTTCGGTGCTTTCCGGTAACACGCAAATATTTTCCGCGCCGTGTATGAAAGCAATCGGAATGGCAAGACGGCTCAAATGCGGCAAATACGCTTCTTTACCTGTCGCATCGACTAAATGCCGGGCGATTGAAATCCGCGAAAGTTGAGACATCGCAGTTAGATTCACCACACCGAATAATTCATGCATGGCGCGATGCGTTTCGGCGCTTAATTGGCCGTGCTCGTACAAATTGCCGTAAATTCCGCTGATGCGCCGACAGACCGGGTTTTTGCAACGTTCTTCCGTTTCCATCGGATAGAATTGGATGGCGAAGTTATAAGCCCTGCCAAGGTAGGCTTCATCGTTGTCGGTATAGGTAGTTAACGTCCTTAATCCAGCTGTTTTTGCATAAGACGTCAGATACGATTTAAACAGGTTTAACGGCGGTACGATCAAGTCTGTAGAGACTTGCGAACAGACGGCGGTCCGCACACCTTGCAATCCGGCCAGCATTGCCATTGTAAACGTCGAGGAACCGACGCCGTGCGCAACCACTTGCAAACTTTTAGCCCGGCTGATTTCGAGAACTTTGGCGACTGCAGCGGGATAGTCTTTAGTTGCGACGTCGTCCATCGTCGATTGCCGGTAAGAACTCGGTAGCTCGATGCTTAAACGGTGATCGACCAGCCAAACATCGTAGTCGTGTTCGTAAAGATATTCCAGCAAATTGGTTTCAAGAGTGTCCGTCGAATACATGCGTTGCGAGACGCCGATACAGTGCGAAAGCAAAACCGGCCCTTTGCTGCCACCTTGGTAACGAGCAAGTCGAAGTTGAACGCCATCGCTGGCATCAAAAAAATAGAACGTAGGCGACGCCGCACGCAAGGCCCGTTTTGTGCGCGGTTTTTGTACACGGTCGAACAGTTCTGTTTCTGTAAATTCCGATGTTGCATTCATACTGACCGCCCTTTTAATAATAATTTTTTACGGTTGAGGATTTTCGCTGCTTAATAAATAAAAAAAATCGCATTTTATAACTCACGGAATCCTTGAAGTTATAGGGGTAGCTGTTTAGTCCCATCTATTAAGGGTTCAGTATTGACAAGAAAAATAACTGATGTTTTATTGTACCATTCAGGCACAGCAACAACCGGTGATTTTCTCTCGATAGTACGTCGCTTTAGATTGAAATTGTAGTGAGCAGAGAGGCGTTAACACGCCTACATTTGCCGTAATAAAAGCGAAAAGTCGTGTCGGATGTGTCCTTTTAGGTCATCACTTCAACCTGTCGTTGGTTCAGCGATGCTCAACCGGCGTGGTGTCAAGCGGCACTGCACCAATGACCGGTTATCTAATCACTGCATTTCGTTTATTGAATAAGCTTTAGTAAGGAAAAGAGATGGGAATTAGCAACAGAATTTGAAGCCTTTACTGGCATTGTATCAAGTTTAAATGCAAGATTCGGTCGAAAGCTATTAGTGTAAATCGGATGACCTGAAAATGACGGAGTTCTCCGAAAACGCCGTAAATCTTAAAATACACTCTAAGGGATAGCAGTGCATTTGTTAGATTCGAGCTTTATAAGCTTTCGCTAGAGTTTGCTTAAAAAAATATATTGTTAAACCCTCAGCAAAGCTTTGGCCATTTTTTCTGAAAGTTGATCCTCAGTGAATTGTGGTTCATTCGGTGGGTATAAATCGACTTCATCAATTTCAAAACCGTATTCTGCGCCTAACGCGATGAGTTCTTTAATTTTTAAGCACGCTTTTAATTTTTCTTTGAGATCGTCTTCGATTTTTGCTTGATCGGAAAATGCTTTAATTATCTTGATCGACACTGATTGCTCCTTGATTGCTCAAAATGATGGATAAAAATACAGAGATTGTTTTATATGATTAGCAAAATAAGTACCAATTTTTTCAGGTAAAAGATATCGCTTAACTATCAATATTTTAGAAAATAGAGCGTGAAATGAATTCGGTAGGTTATTGGTTGTTCACACGATTTTTGTAAGAAATGTTACAAAACCCCTACATAAATCATGCTGTTTTTTTGGGTGCTGGCTGATATTCAACCAATTCCAAACCACGAAATACCGAACAGCGTTTGAATACCTCCAATGTTGGCGGTAATTGCTTTTGCTGGCAAAATTTGGCGACCAATTTCGTGAGCCCTTTGATGTCCCGTCCGGTGGCGGCAGGGAACAGTTCCACCAGTTCTATGATTAAGCTTTCATCTATCGGCAGCGAAAATTGCTCCGTCATGACCTGCCAAATCTTGCAGCGGTCGGCATGGTTAGGCGCGTGGTAGCGGATCAGCGCGATGCAGCGGGAAACGATGGCTTCGTCAATGTCGTCGATCCGGTTGGTCGTCAAAAACAACAAACCGTTGAAATATTCCAGCAAACGCAAAAATACGCCGACGACTGCATTGGAAGCCAGATTGTCAGCGCGTTTTTTGATGTAAACATCCGCTTCATCGATCAGCATGACAGCTCCCCAACGCTGCGCGCGTATCAAGGTTTCTTTGAGGATTTTTTCCATTTCGGCGACGTTTAAGCCTAACTGCCCGGAGTGTACCCGGTATAAAGGCCGTTTGATGATTTCCGAGTAAACTTCGGCAGTCAAGGTCTTGCCAACCCCCGCAGGCCCGGCGCACAAGACGGTCGTACCGCCCGATTTTCCGGCAACGATGTCGTCCATTAACATATCCATTTCAGCCGTCAAGATGTCGATAAGGTCGGTTTGCTCCGACGGCAAGATCAGTTTTTGTTTCAGTTCAGGTTGGTAGCGGTAAGGCTCCAGGTTATCGACATGCACCCAAACGTGGTGATGCAGTTCCAGATGGAACATGAGAATAAAGCCATGTATCGGCAATTCGGTGAACAGTCCGCTAGGTATTTCATCTTTGACGTGCTCCATGGCTTTTTCGGCTTTGCTGTCGTAACGCATGCTTTTGGCGGCTTTGCGCAGATATTTTCCGAGAATATCGCCAGAAGCATCAACACTCAAGGCACGTTCGACCAGGATGTTTTCGTCGTTGATCAAACGGCAGGCATCGCCGCCAGAGGAGAGCAGTACGGTGTTTTTGCGCGTCCAATCGTTACTACGATTATTGGCCGTCGGGTCATCGGCATAGATGCCCGTGCCCCAGCCTGAAAATTGTTCGCTATAACGTGAGCGCCAGTCGAAATAGCGATTGGCGGCTTCGTCGTAACTGGTAATGAGAGCAGGCGTTTCCTTGAGATAATTCTTGTCGGCGAATAGGCTGGACATGGAATAACCAGCCGCGAATTGCCCCGTCCAATAAGTAATGGGCGATTTCAGGCAACAGCATTTCCAGTTGCTCGGCTGTATAACGCCGTTTGTCGACACTTAGCGCGGATTGCAGCGCGGACAGCAAGGCGACTTGCGGTTGAAACGTCTCACCTGCCAGCTCGTAGATACCTGACAAACTGAGCAATTCGTCCGAAGTAAGCTGGTGATAGGCAAGTTTTACCTTATTGCCGAAGCGAAATTGTTCGGAAAATCCCTGTAAACGCGGATGTGTAACCAACAATGGCTCAAAATGGCGTTTTTCAATGACTAATTTCATCGCTTCATTCCTGTCTTGGTATTGCCATATAAAGTCATTCAGCAAGATGCATAGGTTTGCCGAAATCGCCCCCGTTTTTCGGAATGTCGGAAAACGCATCGCCCATGTCGGCATATTCATAGGATGACCCGTCGAGATAGCGTTTCATACTTTGCCAAACAGTTAAAATTGCTAACATAGGAATAAGCAAGTTTAAGGCCAACACCGAATGCTTGGTTATCTTGATGAAAGCAGCCCAAGCCTTGTTATAAAACCGACAATAATGGAATGAGAAGAACGCTATCGAACACAATCAACCAGTGATTGATCCGCTCAAGCCTTGTGCTTTAAGTATCCCGGTAAAGGCATAAACCTTGCTGCATACCGGTTTTTAACCAGAACCTGTTATCTCATATGGACTCCGAAAATAATAATTGCCGTTACTTCATCAGTTACAGCGGCATAAAGTTGCCTTTGAATTTGGTCAACGAAATAAAAGACGACGAACGCGAAAACCGGAATACTTATTTTCGTGGGTTTTACGATGAACACGAACGCCTGATTCGTTGTGAAAAGCTGGTCTATGGAGAAATCGAGTTACTGCATTGCTACAACTACCACGATAGCGGCGTAGTACGGCAGGCGGTAATAACCGATGTCGATGGGGAAGTTACCATCCTGGTTTTTAACGATCAGGTAGAGCTAGAAAAACAGATTGAGCCGTAAACAGGCTTTATATCGGCGGTGATTATAGATTCGGCCCTATGAAGTATTTACTTCCGTTCGTCTTGAGCCTGTCGAAAGTCGGTCTGTGCTTCGACTCGCTCAGCACGAACGGTTCAGACTTTAAAAGGCCGAATCAATAGTTAGGACAGCGCTACCACAATTAACGGCACAGTGTCGTAAATCCCCCAATCTACAATGGCAATTGTCTATTTTCCATCAACAATCCTAGCTAAAATAATTTTCTCTTTATCTGCTTAATCAGCAAGGTAGGCGGGGTGTATTGAGAAATAACCGATGGTCTGAAAATTGCTTTGGTTAGTAAGAAAGCTACAACGCATAGCGGTTTCTTTAAAGTTTAAGTACAGGTGGATTATGAACAAAATCGGCATTTTTTTCGGCACGGATACCGGCAGCACCCGATTGGCGGCAAAGAAAATTTACAGATTGTTAGGCGAAGAATTGGCGGACAAGCCTAAAAATATCAACCGCACCAAGCCGGAAGAATTGCTTGCCTACAACGCCCTTATTTTAGGTACGCCCAGTTATGGCGTTGGCGATCTGCCCGGATTGGCGGTGGGTTGCCAGGAAGCTAACTGGGCTGAATTTGTGCATTATCTTGACGGTGTAGACCTTACCGGTAAACGGGTGGCGCTGTTCGGCTTGGGCCATCAGGAACGCTACGCCAAGCGTTTTGCCAGCTCGTTGATCCAGCTCTACCGGATCTTTTACGGTTATGGCGCCAGCATGATAGGGCGATGGAGTACCGAAGGTTATCAATTTGAGCATTCGGATTCGATTATTGATGGACAGTTTGTGGGGTTAGTGCTCGATCAGCGCGGACAACCGCATTTAACAGAAGAGCGGATCAAAATCTGGTTAGCGCAAATTACACCGCAATTGCTGCCGACTGAATCCGAAACCGCCTCAATGTGTCTGTGAAAGTTGCCGTTGTCTTACAACGGTTAGCCGATTAAGAGTTGTTGTAGCAACTTCGTTGGCTATTTCTATTTGAATAACCGCGCCATCAGTGTTTACGATTAGATCCGCGCTAGCCGAGAGTATAGATTCAGCCCTTTGAAGTCTTAACTCCTGCGCACTTTGATTATTGCGCGAGTCGAAAGATACTCTGTGCTTCGACTTGCTAAGCACAAACGTCTCAAACGTTAAAAAGCCGAATCAATAATGCGTAGTTCCGGCATGTACGACCAGCTTACAAATAATACCCGTGGTGCATTTGGGAAAAGATGTCTGAAATTCTTGTTGGCAATTAACGTGAAAAGGAGTTTTTCATACGAATTTCGCAGTGTTTTAAGGATTATTGAGACCATATATAACATAGAGCCGTAGGTGCTATAAGAGAAGCGTAATCGCACGGATGAAAAAACCATAACATTCCTCCGATTACGCTTCGTTAATCGGCGCTAAGCGGGCTACAATTGATCCGACCTACGGTCGTCAGTTTTCAAATCCCTATAGAGGAAAGGCATCATTTTCAGCAAAGAATTTAATTACGTTGCATCGCTTTTCTACAGTTGGATTACGTTCTCCAAATACAGCGAATACCTCTTTAGCGATGCTAACTTCTAAAAAATATTCCATCCCGCGAGCAGCATGCCTTGTGCCTACAAAATACAACAAACATCGTTGGACATGGTTTTAATCGCCGTCAACTTCATAATTTAGTTTTATTCGCTGAGAGGTACCGGCTTGAGACTCGACATTGATGGTATCGGTTATTTTGTGTTTCAGAACAATGTTGGCTTGTTTATTGAACATACCCACTTTGGTGCCGACATAAAAATCGGGGGTCAAATATTCGCCCATCACCAGCAAAGTATCCTGAAGTTTACTGCCCTCTTCAACTTTGAATTCGTCAATCCCCAGTTTGTCCGCAAGCCAGTTCGCTTTTCCCGCTCCGTAAGACAAGGCGGCACTGGCCAGCAAGTTGCTTTCCGCCTTACTGACTTGATTCAGTGGGTTGCCGGTAACTAAGTAAGCGAGAGCTTCCGATTCAGGTAAGGACGGTTCGGATGAAATATGGGTTTGCGGGTTTTTCAATGTCCCGGTCAGGGCAAGGATGGCGGTAACTTTTTTGCTTTTCGAAAGCCGTATCGCCTCCACATCCAACCAAGGGTTATCGGCTGGGCCGTTGAATAAGAAACGGCCTTTACGTACCGTCAAGTCTTGCCCGAAGCGTTTGTAACTGGCCTTTTCCAGATCGACATTACCTTGCATTACCATTTTTTCGCCGGTCTTGATGATTTTCAGGTTGCCGGCCAAGTTGGTTTGCAGTCCTTGTCCTGTGAAGCTGACCTGTTTGCCCAGTTTTACGCCAATATCGGCATTGATACCGGGCGGCGGTGTGTTGTCTTCGGGTTTTTCTTCGCCAAGAATGATTTCATCCTCGCTGACTTTTACCGCATTTTCAGGGATGTCCTGAATTGTCATAATCGCTTTGGGTACTTCCAATTGCCCGCCGATCTGTTTTTGTCGGTCGTTCAACGCAATCTTCAAGTCCGGAGAGACGGCGATTTGCGCTTCGGGCAATTTTGCGACCTCAAAATCCTTGCCTTTAAGTGTGACTTCGCTTGGAAAATGCGCTTCCGGCTTTAACCCTACCGTACCGTCAAGATTAATCGACCCATCACCGGATAAGGCCGAACCCTTTATCTGGATAATGTCGGGCTTATCAGTCGATGCAACCGCTCGAAGATTAATTCCATTAACACTTATGCCGAGTTTTTCGACAGCCACAGCGCCATTGCTAAGGTGTATGTCGCCGTTGACGAGTGGATTTTGAGTCGTTCCTCTTGCCGTAAAATCGGCATTTAATTGACCTTTGATAGTGGATAATTGTGGTACGAAAGGCTCAATGAAAGCGAGTTCGCGGATTAAGGCCGTTGCTTGGGCGGACAGCGTTTGTGAATGACGTGTATTTATTTGTACATTACCGCGAACATAATCTTGCTTAAGCAATGCCATATCCAAATCTGCGGAGAGCGCTTCACCTTGGATGCGACCAGAGAGTTTGGTTGCACCTAAGCGGATTTCATTTTTTGTTTCGTTAGTTTCCAATGAGATGAGGGTGTTGGCGGGCAGTTCCAAATGAATATTTCCGGCAATTAGATCCTGGATTTGCAGGTCTCCATCAAAATTGATTTTGGTTTTTAAGTTTATCTTTTCACGGGCATCGGGCTTGTTCAGAACGATTGGTACGATAGATCCTTGTAGCTGGATGCCATTGCTGCGATTGCCTGTTGCAACAACGTGCAAATCAATATCATGCAGGCCGACTGACCCAACATCGGCTAGCCCGTTGGTCAAGTCAATGTGTCCGCTTACCAGCGGCTTGTTTATCGAGCCTTGTAAGTCTAAATCGGCTTTTAGCATGCCTTTGATGTCCGATATTTGCGGGAAAAATGTTTTTATCAAGGAAAATTCGACCATTGATGCGGCGATGTGTCCCGGAAATCGCCTGAGTTTTGCCAATATCCAGGAGCAGTCGTCCTTGCAAATAATCATGACCCGCTAGATGCAGATCAATATCTGCAGAGACCTTTTCGCCTTTGATATTGCCTGACAAGGAAGATGCGCCTAATTGAATTTCCCGTTGCGTTTCTCTGGATTTCAATAAGATTTCTGTCGGTGTCGTGTCTATTCGGTAATCGCCAGTCAAGCTATTTTTCTGCCGTTGAATGTCTACATTCGCATTAAGTAGGCTTGTTACAGTCATTTGTTCAGGCATAAAGGTTTGTGCCAAGCCGGACGGTATCGCCTTTGCGTTTAATTGAAAACCGAGGTCGCCATTAGCCAGGTACGATCCTTTGGTACAGAGCGAGGCTGTTTGCTGCACCAAGCAGCCTTCAGAGAGCGTTACATCAATTCCTTGCTGTTTTTTGTCCACACCCAGTGGCACCTTATCTTTAAGCGACCAGCTTTTTCCATCTTTGGGTGTGAGATTCAGCTTTGTTATATCGCCTTTCCAGTTATTGCCAGTCAAGCCGCCTGTTAACGCGGTGGAGAAAGTGCCTTCTGGCGAAGAAATATTGGCGTTAAAGCCATGTTGCTTGGGCGTACCTTTGCCTTCTAGTGATAGCTTGTTTATTTGGGTAGTTCCGCTTTTGATGGTGTTGGCTGAGACATTGATCGTCGAAATACTTTGCTCGCCGGGTTGGTAATCGATGTTTACGGCTAGCTCGTTCAGGCCATGTTCCGCAAATGTCAGGTGTTTGCCTTGGGCATCGAATTTCACTGTCGGATTCTGCCAGCCTCCCTGTAAGCTACCGCTTCCTTGTAGGCTACCGCCCAAGGTCGGCCAGAACGTGCTTAGCGTAGGCATGTCCATAGCAAATACCAAGTCTCCGTTTGTTTGCCCGACCAGCCCATCGACCGTGATCTTATTTGCACCCAAAGCAGCGAGAAACGAGTCAACTTTAAGCTGGTCGCCGTTCAAGGCCAGTTTGCCACTGGAATTCAACGGTTGTTTACGTAACTGCCCGTACAATTTGTCTATATCGGCATTGATCTTCAATGCTTTCGAGTCGAGATTGCCAATGATATGACTGCTGAATGTCAGACTACCGGGCAGTTCTGGAACGATAATGGCAGGGTTGAATTTTTGCCCAGTTGCGGTCAAGTCGAATGCCGGGGTATTTCCCCAAGAGGTACTGCCTGTAAGCTGAAAGATGCCAGTGCTTGATTTGAGTTCCAGATTTGTGATGTTCATGGCATCCAACCCTCCTCTACCATCGAAAGATAACGTCGCTTGCGGAACGTACTGCTGGCTCAATTGCCCGTTTATCGTAAGGCGGTAATTTGTGAGTAAACCGTCCAGTTCAAAGTGGCCCTCTTTGCTTTGTATTTGCGGTGGTGTAGCGACAAATGGAAATACTAGATTGCTCCAAACTCCCTTTGCAATGATTCTTGGAGTTTTCAGCGCATCTTCCACCTGCCCATTCAGCACCAATTTGAAAGGTGAATCCAGGTGATTGTCGAAAACCAGCTTATTAAGATCGCCGCCAACTATAGTGTTCCCTTTCCATACGCCATTTTTATCGGCATTGATCCGCCAATCTGCCTTTAGGTTTAAGGGGAAGCCTTTTTCCAGCGTTACAGCGCCTTTGGCTTCGGCATTAACCATATCGGAATTGATAGCAAACGACAGCAACTTAATTTGATTGCCTTCAGTCTTTGCCGACAGTTGCAGCTTATCTAAAACCTGCGACTGCCCATCGCTTGTAAACTGCACCTCTGTTACCAAGATGTTGCCAATATCAAACTGGATTGGCAGCTTGATAGCGTCGAGAACCGAAGTCTCTTTATTTTTGTTTTCTTCTGTTGTTTTGGTGACGCTTGCGTTTACGCCTTTGACGGTCAAATCAACGATTTTTAAAGTGCCAGAAAATAATTGGGCAGGCTGCCATGCGAAATCAATAGTGTCGATATCCGCGGTGTCCCCACCGCTTTGGTAATGAAGCCCGGTCAATTCGAAATGGTCTAACAAGCGGCCTCGAATATTTTCGACAGCTATTCGTTCAGGAACAACTGAGAAGATCGATTGCAACAACCAACGACTACCAGCTTCACCGGACATTAGCCCGACCAATGCAATCGGGATGATAAGCGCCAATATCACTACAAATAGCAGGCAGCGCTTCATCATAGCCTACCGCCTGCGGCAAAATGGATTTGGAAAGAAGAATCCGATTCATTTAACGGCAAAGCAAAATCAAGCCTGATTGGGCCTACCGGAGAATACCAGCGCACGCCCAGACCCACTCCGGTTTTGAAGTCGATACTATCGAAATTGAAGGCATTACCGGTATCCACAAAAGCGGCAACGCCCCAGTTTTCTAACACGGCTTGTTCATATTCCGCACTAATAACACTCAGCAATTCGCCGCCTTCGACATTGTTCGAGCTGTCTTTCGGACCTAATTCCTTATAGTTATAGCCGCGCACGCTGTTGATACCCCCCGCATAAAACCGATAGCTGGTCGGTAACTGGGTGACTTGATCGACCAGTGTTACGCCTTGTAACGTCCGGCCAATAAATTTACCTCCCAGGGGCAACTCATGCAGCCAGATAGCCGAGAGATAGCCTTGCAGAAAACTAACGTCCGAAATCGGGTTTTCATAACTTCCCTTAACTTCAAACTCCACACGGTAGCCTTCGGTCGGTCGCAAAGGGTCATTCGATACGGATTTTAACCAACTGCCGCCCGGCACCAGCAATAATGTCTGCCCGGAATCCGAATCGGTCGTGAAATCCTCATAGGTGTAATCGAGGAAAATCGTCTGCCGCCAGCCGTTGGTGTAGGCATGTTTATGACGGGCGGAAAGCGTTGCCGACATGGAATTAAAGGTATCGGTATGCTCCCGCTTAAGTCCGCCACCGAAACTGAAGAGATCGGTCATCGGCTTGTCCAACGGAATAGAGTAATCCACTTCTGCGGTCGATAAAACGGTAGACAAATCGACATTTGACGTAAAGAAATGCCCGTAACGGTTGATCCTGCGATTGATGTAGCTGGCGTTGAGCAACGGCCCGATATCCGTATCGAACCCGACCCCAAAGCCGTAATGAGCTTTCTTTTTGGCGGTTAGCTTAATAGTGACGGGGACTTGATGGCCCTGGATATGTTCGAGGTCGGAGCGGATATCGACCGAATCGAAATAACCGCTTTGCGAAAGTGCGTTATGGGTTTTTGCCAATTGTTCGCTGGTGTAGGTTTCGCCGCTTTTTATCGACAAGTATTTTTTTACAAACCCATCATCCAACACGTCTTGTTGTACGGATATGTCGCCAAAAACCATACGTTTGCCGGAATCAAATGTCAGTTTAATTTGGGCAGTGTTATTTTGTTTATCAATCAGCAATTTTTTTTCGGTGAACGAGCCTTGCAGGTAGCCGCTATCCAGCGCCAAGGATTCAATCTTGCTTTTCATGGTTTCGTACCGGCCATGATGAAGCGGGCTGCCTTGCTTTAAAGGCATTTTTTGCAACAAGATTGAAAAGGCAGGGTCGTCCTTGGCATCGCCAATGATGTCAATATCAACATTGCTCACTAATGTACGCTGACCAGGATTGATATGGAAATCGGCTTTCCAGCAATCCTTGTTAAATGCCAATGATTTTTTGATGGCAGCGTGGTAATAGCCTAGCGCCCGTAGCGCCTGATCGATTTCTTGGTCGGCATTTTCAAATAGCCCCTCAATTTTCCATTTTGGGGCATCGCATTTTTCTTTCTGGATGGACAACATAATTTTTACATTGTCTTCGGCTTCATCCTCGATTCCTGAAATGGTGGCGTCGGCAAAAATTTGGGGTACACACAAAAATAAGGACAGTAGAAGTGGTATTTTGTTTATAAGACTTATCACTGCTGCTGGTTGTTTGGGTGGGCGACCTTAGCGGATGCTTATAATTCCACTGGGACGATACTGAAATAAGCCGCTTCCCGACTAAACAGGAAGATTGGGTTAAGTAGCGTAGGAGACATCAATACCATATCCTCAAAGATAGCATAACTAAAATTAACCTCACCATAAAAATCGACTTTGCCTGTGCGGATGTCATACATTGCGCCGACAATTTTTATTTTTTCCGACATTTCCAGTCTTACAAGCATTGGGCTTTGGGTGCGGGTATACCGAATGCCGAATTCAATATTAGATAGATGGTCTTGTGAAGTTTTAAGTTCCCTTCGGCTTCGCTCAGGGAACGTGATTTAGCATTCGTGCTTTTCCACAGCATTCCCTGAGCGAAGTCGAAGGGGACGCATACTCATTTGTTTAACCTTTAAAAGACCGGGTCAATAATTCAAACTTTATGCTGATAAATCATCGCGATTATCGGGACACGAAGCATGTGAAAGCCGAACTGACTGCTCGAGCCGTATCGGAGGGTAAATCGTTTTTCTATTTCATTGCTATCATCGGATTTGATTGCCTGCAATTTACGCTCGTCCGACTATCAACGGCACCGGTTCCGCTCAGTGACTGGGAGCATGTAGACTCATTGTCCACTTTTGTGCTTACCGTCCTGGGGTTGATATTTCTTTTTTGGTGTAATGGCGGCATTCGGGGAAAAGACTTTGTTTATCGCTATTTCCCTCTGGCTTTTGTAGTAGGTTGGAAATTCATGGTTTCAACCTTCGCCGCACTTTGGCTTTGCTAACTTATAACACACCAGCAAACATTGCAGGTTGGGTTACAACTTCAATTCTGGCTGCCTTCAATATCGCTATGTTTTTACGAATTGGACAGTACATGAAGGAGCTTGCTCAAACAGGTGTCGAATAATTTGGATTAGCCGTCTTAGTGAGGTCATGCGCTTTAAACGCCAAGCACTGCTCATTCTCATTTTAATCGGTTTCAAACTCGATATATTTTTCACCACGACGTTGGTGCTAAAAGCGCAAGGGTAAAACGCTGTGGTCTGCAAGAGAGTTTTTCGTACCGACGACAATTTATTAACCGGAAATTACGCCTCGGCACCGGCCTAAGTTGCGCGCTGGTTTGCTAAAGTAGGCAATAATTCAGACTATCGGCAACTAAAATGTATTCGAGATGGCGTGTCATTCTATTCTACTAGAATAGGATCTATCTAAATCGAAAAAGCTAGACTTGCATCTAACCGGCGATCTAAAGTATGGGCGCAAACTGGGATATAACGCATTGTTGTCTTGGTTGCATTGCCATACCTGATTTAGTGCGTAAATCGCACCTTATTTCCTGAATATCAGATTTAAAATTATCGACAAAATAATGCTCACAACCAGCATCGAAACAATCGGTATAAAAACAAAGCTTTTTTCATTTTGAATGCGGATATCGCCGGGCAATCGACCGAACCAGTTAACCAGCCAGGGTGCATAAGTCATCGTCAAACCGATAAGAACCAATACAATTCCTATTACCGTAATCATTTTTGCTGTCATAAATAATCTATCTCCACGTCATTAGCCTCATTAGATAATGACCAAGTCGATAACAGGATGGTTCGATATCGTCATACAGGCGCCGCTAATCCAACTCACCAATTCGAAATAGCCTGACCGTGTATTCAACTTCTTTGAAAGGCCGTTCATTAGTCATCGAAGAATGTCATCAGCGGTTACAATATCGTTTAAATTTCAAATTTAGCTATTTTATTGCACGCAATGCTTCGAATAACCGAACTCAAACTTCCTTTAAATCATTCCGAATCGGCTCTAAAAGCGGCGATTGTAGACCGTTTGGGGATTATTGAAGCCGACCTTATTACCTATAAAATCTTCCGCCGGGCATATGATGCTCGTAATAAAAAAGCCGTCTTTCTTATTTATACGCTCGATATTGAATTAAAAACCGAAAATGCGGTATTAGCTCGGCTTAAAAACGATCCTAAACTCTCGCCGACGCCCGATTGTTCCTACCGCTTTGTCGCCAAAGCGCCCGAAAAACTTAATCAACGCCCTTTTGTTATCGGCATGGGACCTTGCGGCTTATTTGCCGGTTTAGGTCTTGGCGCAAATGGGGTTTTGCCCGATTATTCTCGAACGCGGCAAGGAAGTACGGGAACGCACCAAGGATACCTTCGGCTTATGGCGGAAAGGTATTTTCAACCCCGAATCAAATGTGCAATTCGGCGAAGGCGGGGCGGGCACGTTTTCCGACGGCAAACTGTATACCCGCATCAAAGACCCCAACCATTACGGACGACAAACCGTTTTCCGTCGGTTTTCGAATCGAACACCCGCAATCGTTAATCGACCAGTGTATGTACGGTAACAATGCCGGCAACCCGATTTTAGGCGCTGCCGATTATAAACTCGTTCACCATTGTAAAAATGGGCGTTCGGTTTACAGCTTTTGCATGTGCCCCGGCGGCACGGTCGTCGCGGCAACATCGGAAGCGGAGCATGTCGTCACCAACGGCATGAGCCAATATTCACGGAACGAACGCAACGCCAACAGCGGCATCGTCGTCGGTATAACGCCGGACGATTATCCGGGCCATCCCTTAGCAGGCATCGATTATCAACGCCGTTTGGAAGCGCATGCTTATGTGCTCGGCGGTAAGTCTTATGCCGCGCCGGGTCAGTTGGTCGGCGATTTTCTGGCAAACCGGACTTCTACTACTTTTGGAAAAGTCTTACCGTCCTACCTGCCTAATGTAAATTTATGTAATCTTGATTCAGCCTTACCGGATTATGCGATCGAGGCCATTCGTGAAGCCATCCCCGCTTTCGAACTTAAAATCCCCGGTTTCGCTATGGCTGATGCGATTTTAACCGGCGTTGAAACGCGAACTTCGTCGCCCATCCGTATCAAACGCAACGATCAATATCAAAGCATCAACACCAAAGGACTCTATCCGGCAGGTGAAGGCGCTGGCTATGCGGGCGGAATTTTATCTGCCGCCGTTGACGGTATTAAGGTGGCTGAGGCAGTCGCGCTAAACATAGTCGGCGAATAGCGATAAGCGGAATTTTTATTGCAACTATGTTGACACCTGCTTTAATGCTATTTTAAGGGGATTTCCCGCACACTGTATTGATTCAAAATCAAGGAATTCTGGTATTAAAAGCCCTTTCCTACTAAAATGACTTAACAATTTTATGATGCCATCATTTGAACGCTGCATTGCCCTGTAACAAAAACGGACACTCAATGACCGATTACAATCTCACCCACCTTAAACAGCTCGAAGCTGAAAGTATCCATATAATCCGTGAAGTCGCCGCCGAATTTGAAAAACCGGTAATGCTTTATTCCATTGGAAAAGACTCCGCAGTCATGCTGCACTTGACCATGAAAGCCTTTTACCCCGGCGTTCCGCCTTTTCCGATGTTGCATGTCGATACGACCTGGAAATTCAAGGAAATGATTGAATTTCGCAATAAGATGACCCAAGAATTAGGGTTGGATCTTTTGGTTTATATTAATCAGGACGGCGTAGAACAAGGTATCGGCCCTTTTACACACGGAAGTAAAAAACACACCGATGTGATGAAAACCGATGCGTTGAAACAAGCATTAAACAAATACCAATTCGATGCAGCATTCGGCGGCGCACGGCGGGATGAGGAAAAGTCGCGAGCAAAGGAACGCGTATATTCGTTCCGCGATAAAAACCACCGTTGGGATCCGAAAAACCAACGTCCGGAATTATGGAATATTTATAACGGTACTGTCGATAAAGGCGAAAGCATCCGGGTATTCCCGCTGTCCAACTGGACCGAGTTGGACATCTGGCAGTATATCCATTTGGAAAACATTCCGATTGTGCCTTTATATTTCGCAAAAGAACGTCCTGTAGTTAACAAAGACGGTATGTTGATCATGGTAGACGATGAGCGTATGCCTATCGGTCCGGAGGATAAAGTCGAAATGAAAATGGTACGTTTCCGGACCTTGGGCTGTTATCCGTTGACCGGCGCCGTGGAATCGACAGCGACAACCTTACCCGAAATTATTCAAGAAATGCTATTGACCACGACGTCTGAACGCCAAGGGCGTTTAATAGACCACGACCAAGCCGGTTCGATGGAACAAAAGAAACGCGAAGGTTACTTCTAAGCCCTACCCTACCGCATTGAAAACAGGAATTTAGAATACTCATGTCTCACCAGTCAGAACTCATTAGCACCGATATCAACGCCTACTTGGCGCAACACGAGCGCAAAGAATTATTGCGGTTTTTAACCTGCGGCAATGTCGACGACGGCAAAAGCACCTTGATCGGCCGCTTGTTGCACGATTCAAAAATGATCTATGAAGATCAATTAGCGGCAGTGCAAGCCGACAGCGTCAAATCCGGCACGACCGGCGCCGGCAAAATCGACTTAGCATTACTAGTCGATGGCTTGCAAGCGGAACGGGAACAAGGCATTACCATCGACGTGGCTTACCGTTATTTTTCCACATCAACCCGAAAATTCATCATCGCGGACACCCCAGGCCACGAACAGTACACGCGCAACATGGCGACCGGGGCCTCAACGTGCGATTTGGCGATTATCCTGATCGACGCTCGTTACGGTGTACAAACGCAAACCAAACGCCATAGTTTCATTGCGTCTCTATTAGGCATTCAGCACATCATTGTTGCTGTCAATAAAATGGATCTGGCGGATTACAGCGAAGAGGTATTCAACAAGATTAAAGAGGATTACCTTAGCTTTACCAGCACTCTCGATTTACACGACATTTGCTTTATTCCGATGTCAGCCTTGGACGGCGATAATGTCGTAAACCCTAGCGAGAATATGCCTTGGTTTACCGGTCAACCGCTCATGGAGACTTTAAATACGGTCAAAATTGCAAACGACAGAAACTTTACCGATGCGCGCTTTCCGGTTCAATACGTTAACCGGCCTAATTTGGATTTCCGCGGTTTTTGCGGCACGGTAGCAGGCGGCATTTTCAGTAAAGGCGATTTAATTACTGCGCTTCCCTCAGGAAAAAGTAGCAAAATCAAGTCTATCGTTACTTATGACGGCGATCTTGATCAAGCGTTTGCTCCGATGGCGGTCACTTTTACGTTAGAAGACGAGATCGACATCAGCCGGGGCGATATGATCGTCGGCAAACAAGCGACCGAACCCACAGTTTCCGATAAATTTCGCGCGACTATCGTTTGGATGACAGAAAAAGCGATGACACCGGGCCGACAATACGCCATTAAACTGGCGTCGAGAAAAGTGTACGGCTCCATCTCCATGATACATCATCGAATTGATGTCAACACGCTGGAGCATCACGACGCTAGCGAACTTAAATTAAATGAAATCGGCTCTTGCACCGTATCCGTTAATGCGCCTGTCGTATTCGATCCTTACAACCTCAGCAAAGGCACCGGCTCGTTCATCATTATCGACCGATTAACGAATGGAACGGTCGGCGCGGGTATGATAACCGGTATCACCGACGATACAGAGTTGAAACCGGTCAGCGCTACTGATCGTGCCGCCCGATTTAGCCAAACCGCTTTCGCCATTTCATTAACCGGAGCAAACGACAAAATTGTTGCATACCAGCTTGAAAGAAAACTTTTTGATAACGGTCACGCCGCTACCGTGCTGGAAATTTCAAATGCCGACCTAATTAAAGCAATCAAAAACGCCGGTTTACTTTGCATTGGCGTAAATAATTCTGAATCGGCTGACGTGACTTTCAATACGGATCAACAATCTATCGATGACATTTATGCTATTTTAAAAGAGAAGAAAGTAATCTATTAAGATACAAAACTATCGACCTCTTCAAGAGGTCGATAGAACGATTAATGCTTAACTCACTCAATTTACAATTTTCCGTTTAAGTATCACGCAATGTGATTTTGCAGCGGTCCATAAAAATCTTTTGACGACCTTGTAATCCCTCAATAATCCTATTTTGCTAAGCTGACAATCTTGTTATCCGACACAGGATAAGCAACCTTTTTTAAACAGCCATGTCAGATAATGTTTCTGTCAAGCTACTCTCTTTTTTCTCCAGTATTAATCCCAATCCTAAAATTCAAATTTTAGCGATTCCAAAAGAGTGGCCATTTGCGAGTGGGTTAATTCTGTGACCGGAACGATAGGCGGAATGACAAACCTAAGTTTGTCATTCCAAAACACAAATTAGCTTTACGGATGAAGCCGACCAGTCCATCAAAGTAACGAGATTCAACCTTCTCCCCTCCATTTAGGTTAGTCATTGCCGGAATTGTGAATCAGCTCACAAATTACTTGTTCAGCAAGAGAAACCGGTCACAGTAATTTATCTGTTCATTTTTCATAATAGCCACCATTTCAGAAAACAAGATCTCTATCTGTCAAATGAATTGATCAACTATTAACTTTAGGTATTAAAAAATGCAACGCTCCATTTATCCTATTCTTTTAAGTATTGCTTTACTCGGATTTGGCAATGCAAATGCTGCTTCAATTACTTATCAGACCCGTTTAATTAATGCAGGGGTTAACAAATCTGATTACAGAGCATCATGGAATGCACAATCATCATCGACCTCAACCCATGCGATTACTAATTTCGATAATATGTTGGGCGGGAATAATACTTTCTCGCATCTAGCAGTCAATTTCTCTAGCGGGAATACGTCTATTTTGTTTCAGATCGCCCCCGATGCCGGTTATGGCGGCGCTTTGTATCTTGACGGTTTAAAACTCACCGACAAACAATACGATTTATGGTGGGGAAATAATTGGGGTAACAGCAGTCAAATACTGAGTGCTTTTGTTAGCAACTTAGGTACCGGTAATCATGTACTCGAAGCATTCTGGGCGGAAGGCTGCTGTAACGGTTCCGGTAGCGGTCGATTCAGTTTAAATGGCGGCGCAACTTGGCAAAACCTATCAACCCCAAACTTAGAACAATTGGCGCCGGTTCCTGTGCCTGCAGCAGTTTGGCTTTTCGGCTCTGGTGTTATTGGTTTAATCGGTATGCGGCGCAAATCATTACCCTCGTTATCTTTCGCGGCTTGACTTATACTTTCGATTCTCAGCCGGATTTAAAATTCGGCTGAGAAATCTTCACATATCATTGAATAATCTCTATTCATGTTGTTAATTCAAAACCTCTTCATTTACTGGATCAACAAATCAAAGTTTGTTTCTCCACCATCATTTTCAGCTATTTTACTTTTTGACTAAGACATTTGCTCAAACAAGTTTGACGTTATACCATTACAACAGTTTTAAACTTTGGTAACCGTAATGGACGTTAATCAGGAAGCAAACGGTAGTCGTTCACAAAACTCTTATCACGATCATACCGTCTGTCTAAGCAAAGTCTTAGATCATGCTAGACAAATATGCACCGAACGCGGCGTTCAGCTCACCCCTATTCGCTTTCAAGTATTGACTTTGATTTGCGACAGCCATAAAGCTGTCAAAGCCTATGATTTGCTCGACAAGATAAAACCGTTACAACCTGCCGCCAAACCGGCAACTATCTACCGGGCCTTAGACTTTTTATTGGATCAAGGTTTAATTCATCGAATTGAAAGTTTAAATGCCTTTTTCGGCTGCGACCATTCAGGCCATCGTCATGAGCAACTCATGTTAATCTGTAAACATTGCGAAGAAGTAGAGGAGCGACCGGCAAATAACGTGATGAACATGCTCTCGCAGGAACTCCAACTTGCCGGTTTCAGCGAATACAGCAAAACGATAGAAATACAGGGCATTTGTTCGAAATGTGCCTTATTAAATAAACAACCCGCATTCAGTTAGTGTTTCATGTCGGCACTAACGTGTAGAGTTTTACTCCATTTTAATATCTGCTATATTCAATGACACGGGTCAAGTACAATCATGATCTTAATGCTAGGTTTCATAGAAACGCCTCAGTATGAATCCGGCAACTTTAAAATAATGAGGTGAGTTTTGGAGAATTCGCGTGGATAAATTAACAGCACTTTCTTTAAGTATCGGTGGATTGGCTGGTGTAGCAACATTTCTGGCAGTAGGCCCCGCTAGTGGATTGTTTTTTATATGGGCGGCAACAGTGCCGTGGGCCGTTTTTTTCTTACTCGGCGCGGACAAAGAAGCCATTTGTAAGAACATCACGTGTAGTGTTTTCGGTGTTGTCATGGCATGGGCAACCGCGCTAATGCTAACTGAAATCTCTCCTGATACTATGCTCGGCTTTCCACTCATGGCCGCGTTTACCGTTGCCGTTTCTGTTGTTGTATTATGTCTTGCCGCTAATATCCCTCAATTAGCTACGATTCCATGCAGCGTTGTCGGGTATTCTTTAGTTTTTGCGTACTTACTCCAAACACCGGACAAATTAAATAAAGACGTCTTGCTGGGCTTATCAATCAGCAATCCTCTGTTGGTCATTTCGATTTCAATCGTATTTGGAACTTATTTAGGTGTTTACTCCGCGCAGTTCAGCGAGAAACTCCAAGACATGTGCAAAAAGAAATAACACTTTTATTGATTAGGTCTTTAATAACTGAACCGTTCGTACCCACAGGACATAAATGCTGATCAAGTCGAAGCACTGACCGTCTGTGGACAAACACAATACCCGAAGGCCATAAAAGCGAACGGGCGTTTAGCCTTCTCAGGGGCGTAACTAGAACTTAACAACGGTTTTCTGTACAACACAGCAAGCCGTTGTTAACGAACAGCTTGGCGCCATCGATAATAGGTCTTACCGTCGTCGCATAACCACGCCGATTGCTGATTTCCAGCCGCAGTTTTCTTAAGCTCGCATTGATGTTGCAGTTTAAACTCATTCCAATTGTCTTCATGCTCGTTTATATCCGTATAAAGATCGATCAATTTGAGGACAGCGACTAAAAAAACTACATAAAGCAACATATCGGCAGGTTTATTAAAAAGCGCTTTAACCTTATTTTTTATTTGACTTTGCATCATAAAATCCCTCGCCACGACTATTAGCTACTATACGCTAAAAAGCCTCTCGAACAAGTAATCTATTGATTTGTGATATTCAAAAATAAACTTTAATATTCATAGCGTTATAACATGATACTTATAAAATAATCCGGTATTTAATCTTAAAAAGAATCCGCTTTCAGAATCCATGTTGACATATTAAAGCGAGACTGATACTTTCCATCATTAGCACTCATAGCGTGCGAGTGCTAAATACAGAGGATGGACAGCATGGCAGGCAATCAACTTTTAAACGAACGTTCATTACAGTTACTCAAAACACTGGTTGAAAGATATATCTGCGACGGACAACCGGTAGGATCTCGAGTTTTGTCGAAAGGGTCAGAGCTAAACTTGAGTCCGGCTACGATCCGCTAATGTGATGGCCGATCTCGAAGACCTCGGATTGGTGCACTCACCGCATACGTCAGCCGGGCGGATACCGACGGTCAGCGGCTACCGTATGTTTGTCGACTCCTTATTAACCTATAAACCGCTTGAATCGAAAGAACTCAGTAAAATTCAAGAAGGTTTAAATGCGGACGAAGATACGGATCATGTCATCAGCACAGCTTCTCGGCTATTAGCTGAGCTAACGCAAATGGCCGGGATTGTCACCCTACCTAAACGAGAACTGGTTTATTTGCGCCATATCGAATTCCTCCCTTTATCCAATACCCGAATACTAGTCATTTTTGTCACCGACGAGAAAGAAGTTCATAACAAAATCATTCAAACCGATAAAATATTTTCCGCCGCCGAACTGCAACAAGCCGCTAACTTTATCAATTCCACCTATTCGGGCCGAGGCTTACAATCAGTGCGTGAAGACGTCTTAAAAGAGCTTCAAGAAGACCAGCAACGTATGAATCAAGGCATGATCGACGCCATTCAAATTGCTCAATTGGCATTGGATTCCAACAACAAAAAAGAAGACTATGTACTTGCCGGGGAAACCAACCTGATGGGCTTTAACGAACTGTCTAATCGGGATTATTTAAAAAAACTGTTCGAAGCATTCAGCCAAAAACAAGCCGTCATTCACTTACTCGATCAATGCATGAAGGCTGAAGGCGTACAAATTTTTATCGGCGAAGAATCCGGCTATAAGGCATTCGAACAATGCAGTTTAGTTACTTCATCGTATTCTGTCGGTAACGAAGTAGTCGGTGTGTTGGGCGTTATCGGACCAACACGCATGGCCTATGAAAAAATCATCCCCTTTGTCGATATTACTGCAAAATTGCTAGGCGCGGCCTTGAATCCTAGAACAGCGTCCCCATCATCTTAAAAACAACTTTTTTTGAATTTGCAGAACATTTATTTATGACAGGGCAAGAACAGATGAGCAACGATCAGGAACAAACCGAATCGCAAATTGAACCGAACGAAACTGAAGAAATTATTGAAACGGAGCAGGCTCTAGACGCGCCCCCTGCAACCGAAACAGTCGTCGAAGAATTAAGAAAAGAACTTGCTGAAGCCGAACAAAAAGCGCAAGAAAACTGGGATAAAGCGGTCAGAACGATGGCTGAAATGGAAAATCTTAAAAAGCGGACGCAAAAAGAATTAGAAGATGCTCATAAATATGCTTTAAACAACTTTGCGAAAGAAATGCTGCAGGTCTTAGACAGCTTGGAATTAGGTTTACAAGCCGCAACCGGTGAAAGCGAGGATGTAAAAAAATTTCGCGAAGGCAGCGAATTAACGATTAAGCAGTTTGAAACCGTCTTCGCCAAATTTAACGTGATCAAAATCGACCCGGTCGGTCAACCGTTTAATGCCGAACAACATCAAGCAATGGTGATGCAAGAATCAGCGGATGTCCCGCCAAATACTGTTGTCAACGTTTTTCAAAAAGGCTACATGTTGAACGGACGTTTGTTACGACCTGCCTTGGTGGTAGTCGCAAAAGCCCAGGAACAACAGCCGAAAGATAACGAACAGGCTTGAATAACTTAAATCAGCCTCCATATCGGTCATAACATTTACTTTTATTTATAATTTCAAGTCTGGAGCATTCAATGGCAAAAATTATCGGTATAGATTTAGGCACCACCAACTCGTGTGTTGCCGTCTTAGAAAACGGCGTAGCAAAGGTTATCGAGAATAGCGAAGGCGCACGCACCACACCTTCGATCATCGCTTTCAACAGCGATAATGAAGTACTAGTGGGACAATCGGCAAAACGCCAAGCAGTCACTAACCCCAAAAACACCTTATTCGCTATCAAACGATTGATCGGTCGGCGCTTTAAAGACGATGTCGTACAAAAAGACATCAAAATGGTGCCTTATAAAATAGCAGAAGCTGAAAACGGCGATGCTTGGGTCGAAGTTAACGGCAAAAAAATGGCTGCGCCGGAAATTTCCGCCCGTATTTTGATGAAACTTAAAAAAGATGCGGAAGCTTATTTAGGCGAAGAAGTCAACGAAGCCGTCATAACAGTGCCCGCTTATTTCAACGATTCGCAACGGCAAGCAACCAAAGACGCCGGACGGATTGCCGGTTTGGAAGTCAAACGGATTATTAACGAACCAACTGCATCGGCACTAGCGTTCGGCATGGACAAACCTAAAGGCGACACCAAAATCGCCGTTTACGATTTGGGCGGCGGTACGTTCGATATTTCCATCATCGAAATTGCGGAAATCGACGGCGAGCACCAATTCGAAGTATTGTCGACCAACGGCGATACCTTTTTAGGCGGTGAAGACTTCGATGCGCGCATTATCGAATATCTCGTAAGCGAGTTCAAAAAAGACACCGGCGTCGATTTGCATAACGACCCGCTGGCTTTGCAACGTTTGAAAGAATCCGCGGAAAAAGCCAAGATAGAATTATCGTCCAGCCAGCAAACCGATGTGAATCTGCCGTATATCACTGCCGATGCCACCGGTCCGAAGCATCTTAACGTCAAATTGACCCGCGCTAAACTGGAATCGCTAGTTGAAGAGTTAATTAACCGTACTAAAGGCCCTTGCGAAACGGCTTTGAAAGACTCCGGTTTAACGGCAAAAGACATTCATGACGTGATTCTTGTCGGTGGTCAAACCCGTATGCCGAAAGTACAGGAAATGGTTAAGAACATTTTTGGCAAAGAACCGCGCAAAGACGTGAACCCGGATGAAGCGGTTGCAATGGGAGCCGCTATTCAAGCAGGCGTCTTGGCCGGCGATGTAAAAGACGTATTGTTATTGGACGTTATCCCATTATCTTTAGGTATCGAGACAATGGGCGGCGTCATGACGAAATTGATCGAGAAAAACACCACAATCCCGACCAATGCGTCGCAAGTGTTTTCAACAGCCGATGACAACCAAACGGCTGTTACTATCCACGTTCTTCAAGGCGAACGCGAAATCGCATCGGCGAATAAATCGCTGGGCCGTTTCGATTTGGCGGAAATACCGCCTGCACCGCGGGGTGTGCCGCAAGTTGAAGTCTCTTTCGACATCGACGCAAACGGGATTTTGAACGTATCGGCGAAAGATAAAGCAACCGGCAAAAAGCAGTCGATCGTCATTAAAGCATCGAGCGGATTGTCCGATGACGAAGTTCAACGCATGGTTAAGGATGCGGAACTTCATGCCGAGGAAGACCGCAAGCTGAAAGACTTGATCAGCGCGCGAAATCATGCCGACACGATGATACATGCAACCGAAAAATCGTTGAAAGAACTCGGCGACCAAGTCGGTGCGGATGAAAAATCCGGTATCGAATCAGCTATCGATGCACTGAAAGAAGCGGTAAAGGGCGATAATAAAGACGATATCGAGTCTAAAACTAGCGCTTTGACCGAACTTTCCGGTAAACTTGCCGAACGAGTCTACGCTCAAAAATCATCGGATGAAGGCAGTGCAAGTAATGAAAGCGCTTCCTCGAAAGCAGACGACGGTGTTGTCGATGCCGAATTCGAAGAAATCAAAGACGATGACAAGAAATAAGACGCCGTTCTTACCCTAGAACGCGTAGAGCTAAGTGAGGTGGTGCTTATGAAAGTAAGCGCCACTTTCGATTTTCAGGACACCAGGAAACCGGCCATCGTTGTCGGTTATTTACGTTATGGCAAAAGAAGATTATTACAAACTATTAGGCGTTGAACGCAATGCCAGCGATGCAGAGCTAAAGAAAAGCTACCGCAGCTTGGCGATGAAATACCATCCTGATAGAAATAAGGACAATCCTGAAGAAGCCGAGGTTAAATTTAAGCAAATTAAAGAAGCCTATGAAGTGCTCTCCGATCCCAAAAAGCGGTCGGCATACGATCAGTTCGGTCATGCCGGTGTTGACGGCTCAATGGGAGGACGAGGCGGCGGCTTTACAGCAGAAAGCTTTAGCGACGTTTTCGGCGATGTCTTCGGCGATATTTTCGGCGGAGGCGGCGGACGGCAACGCGGCGGACCTCAACGCGGCTCCGACATTCGCTATAACTTGGAACTTTCTCTTGAAGAAGCGGTTGCCGGTACGGAAGCGAAATTGCGCGTTCCCGTCCTCGTCGCTTGTAAAGAATGCGATGCCACGGGCGCAAAAAAAGGCTCAAGTCCTATAATCTGTTCAACCTGTCACGGTCATGGACAAGTCAGGATGCAGCAAGGCTTTTTTTCCATTCAACAAACCTGTCCGACTTGCCACGGTAGCGGTAAACAAATTAAAGACCCCTGCGGCGTATGTCGCGGTCAAGGCCGTGTCGAAGAAATCAAAACCCTATCGGCTAAAATTCCTGCCGGGGTCGATACCGGCGATCGCATACGATTGGCAGGCGAAGGCGAAGCGGGCGAACGCGGTGCACCGGCGGGCGATTTGTATGTACAAATTCACGTTAAAGATCACCCTATCTTTACCCGCGATGGGGCAAACCTTTATTGTGAAGTACCCGTCAGTTTTGCAACCGCCTGTTTAGGCGACGAAATATCCGTACCGACGTTGCAAGGCAAGGTCATGTTAAAAGTACCTGCCGAAACCCAAACCGGCAAGTTGTTCCGTTTACGCGGCAAAGGCGTTAAACCGGTTCGCGGCGGTGCAGTCGGCGATTTGATCTGTAAAGTGAATATCGAAACCCCTGTTCATTTGACTAGAGAGCAAAAAGCCATCATCGAGCAACTCAATGTTTCACTGACGGGCGGCGGTAAACAACATAGTCCGCAGGAACATTCTTGGACGGACGGTGTAAAAAGCTTTTTCGATAAATTAACAGGATAAACGATGAACCGAATTGGAGTTACCGGCGCGTCCGGACGGATGGGCGCAAGTTTGATTAAAGTACTTGGTCAATCGGCAACAGTGAGGTTAACAGTCGCTGTAGACCGTGCCGGTAGCCCGGTTATCGATAAGGATACCGGAGAATTAATAGGCGCCGATGCTTCCGGTATAAAAATTGTCGACAATCTTGCCGACGTGATTGACCAATTCGATATTTTAATCGACTTTACTCGACCTGAAGCTTCAATGGATTATGTCGAAATATGCCGTCAAGCCGGAAAAAAACTCGTTATCGGAACAACTGGTTTTAACGAAGCGCAAAAAGCTCAAATTGCCGTTGCAGCTAACGACACAGCAATCGTTATGGCCCCCAATATGAGCGTAGGCGTTAACTTATCGCTTAAATTACTCGAGATGGCCGCAAAAGTCATGGGCGACTATACCGATATTGAAATCATCGAAGCACATCATCGCCATAAAGTGGATGCGCCTTCGGGTACCGCTTTGCGTATGGGTGAAGTCGTAGCAAAAGCATTAAACCGGGATTTGAAAGATTGCGCCGTCTACGCCAGAGAAGGCATAACCGGTGAACGAGACCGCAAAACCATCGGTTTTTCTACGATTCGTGCCGGGGATATTGTCGGCGAACACACCGTTATGTTTGCCGATGAAGGCGAGCGCGTTGAAATTACGCATAAAGCTTCTAGCAGAATGACCTTTGCAAATGGTGCAGTAAGAGCGGCTGATTGGTTAAAAGATAAGGTTAAGGGATTATATGATATGCAAGATGTTTTAGGCTTTTAATTCCGGCTCTTCGCGATACTGTGCGGGAGACAAGCAAATTCTGAATTTTTATAGAACAAATCACTTTTCAATATTCGTTACGAGGAAGTTTTCTTATTGGGACGCTACTTTCTTAGCAAGAAAACGCTCCTCGTCATAATCAACAGCTAAGTGTTTTTAAAAAAAGAAACGGCTTAACCCATTGATTAAATATCAATATATTAGCATTTGGAAACGGTTCATACGATAATGTTACAATTTGGTCATTATCATTAATTCGTACTAACAATGACCGCATCCTTGTCCCCCGAAATCCCCCTATACTGGAATGAGGTGTCAACCTCCAATTCAATATAGACAATTTATACGTAGGAACTGATAGGGTGTTGTTACATCTCATTATGGGACGCCCAGAACGTTTATGGGGTCGATTAATTTGCAAAATTAAAGACTGTACTACGGATCAATTGTATGGTGGATTTGCCGATGGCGCGGCAATTCACTATGAACAAAGTTTGTCATGATGAATTCCAGACGGACATTTCCAAATATGATGTTTTATTACGGATTGAATATCTGGACATTACATTGTCTTGTATGCCGGTTTTCTGCAGGAATACCCAAAAAAATGTAGCAAAGTAGGTCGGGTATACTTTTTAAACCCGACATTTCGATGCTCCCAGCTGGTAACGATCTTTGAATTTTTTCGCAACAACTTTTTAATCGGCGACTGCAATATCGAGCAACCATAAGACCTTTGCTCGACCTACCGCTAAAATCATTATCAATAAAATTATAAATTTCCTCAATTTAACTTTAACTCTTGAAATAAAACTGAATCTCATTAATTAGCTTTTTTTCATCAACGAAACCATCCAACCGAATAATCATGAAACCTTTTGAATAAAATACAATGGTTGGTAACTCTCGTATTTTATGATTTCTACCGATATCAAAATTTTCTTCTCTATCGACATTCATAAAAAAAACTCAATAGTTGGATATTTGATCTTTACCGAGTCGATTATTTTCTTTTGCTCTGCGTCGTATCCATTCCATTCTGCCCAGAAATGAAGAACAAAAGAGTTTCTTTCAAATATCAAAGTTTCAAATTATTCTTTTGTTATTTCATAGTTTGGCATTCCTTCAACTCAACTCAATTTCCCATGACATTGCTTATATTTCTTGCCTGACCCGCAAGGGCATGGATCATTTCGACCCACCTTATTGGCGTCTCTGACAAACGGTTGTGACGTTGTTGCGGGCATTTCTTCCAATTGCGCTTCAGGATCGTATTCTTCCAATGCGGAAACTTCAGCGTGCTCATAATGCAATTCCTTGGGGGCTTGCATTTGCTGGTCCATCGCCTGGACATCTTCTTCCTGATGGACTTGTACTCTAAAGAGTATGCGCGTCACTTCGTATTTCACATGGTCCAGCAAACTGGTAAACATTTCGAACGCTTCGCGTTTGTATTCTTGTTTTGGATCTTTTTGCGCATAACCTCTAAGGTGTATGCCTTTACGCAAATAATCCATCGCCAGAAGGTGTTCTTTCCAACTGTTGTCGAGAACTTGCAACATGACCGATTTTTCAAAATGTCGCATAACATCCGAGGTGATTTGCGCTTCCTTTTGATCGTACAACTGCCCCAGCACATCGAGAATCTTCAACCGCAAGGTAGATTCTTGCAACTTCTTATCTTGATCGAGCATTTTTTGAACCGGGACTTCTACGTTAAAGTCTTGATAAAGATTTTCTTCAAGCCCTTTAATATTCCACTGCTCTTCCATCGTTTTGGGCGGAATGTATTGGGTGATCATGTGATTAACCACATCTTTACGGATTTCCACGATAATTTCAGATATATCGGTGGCTTCCATCAGTTCATTACGCTGAGCGTAAACCACTTTACGTTGATCGTTGGCAACGTCGTCGTAAGCAAGAATTTCTTTACGAATATCGAAGTTTCGGTTTTCGACTTTACGCTGGGCGTTTTCGATTGAGCGGGTTACCCAAGGATGTTCAATAGCTTCACCATTACCCATGCCCAGTTTTTGCATCAATCCGGCGACACGATCAGATGCAAAAATACGCATCAAATCATCTTCTAAAGACAGGTAGAAACGCGACGACCCTGGATCGCCCTGACGCCCTGACCGTCCGCGCAGCTGATTGTCGATACGGCGTGATTCATGCCGCTCCGAGCCGATTACATGCAAACCGCCCGATGCAACAACACGGTTATGACGATCCAGCCATTGTCCGCGAACGCGTTCCTTTTCGGCATCGCTTGCCCCTTCTCCTAATTCGCGTAATTCCGCTTCCAAGTTGCCGCCGAGAACGATATCCGTTCCGCGTCCCGCCATGTTGGTCGCAATCGTAACAGCGCCCGGTATACCGGCTTGCTCGACTATATGCGCTTCTCTTTCATGTTGTTTGGCGTTCAACACTTCATGCGCGACACCCAATTTTTTTAGCAATGCAGACAAGCGCTCGGAGTTTTCAATCGATGTTGTACCGACTAGAACCGGCTGGCTACGTTCAACACATTTTTTGATGTCTTCGGCAACTGCATTGTATTTTTCGTCTGTCGTTAAAAATACGACATCGCCTAAATCTTTACGAACCATCGGACGGTGGGTTGGTATAACAACCACTTCAAGACCGTAGATTTTGTTCAGCTCGAATGCCTCGGTATCGGCCGTTCCGGTCATTCCCGACAGTTTTTCGTAAAGCCGGAAATAATTTTGGAAGGTGATGGAGGCCATCGTTTGATTTTCATTCTGTATGGTGACGTGCTCTTTAGCTTCCACAGCTTGGTGAAGGCCTTCAGACCAGCGTCTGCCCGGCATGATACGTCCGGTAAATTCGTCGACAATGATAACTTGGCCGTCTTTTACAATATAATCCACATCTTTTCTAAACAATGTATGCGCGCGCAAGGACGCATTCAGATAGTGCATTAAACGGATATTGGTGGCGTCGTATAAACTGCTGCCTTCGAACATTAAGCCGTGCTCGACCATAAGATGTTCGACATGCTCGTGGCCTTTTTCGGTCAGGTGGACTTGGCGTTCTTTTTCATCAACCCAGTAATCGCCTTTTCCTTCTTCTTTTTCCTGCCTTATAAGCGCGGGAATAATGGCATTGGCTTTAACATAGACTTCAGTACTTTCCTCGGTAGCACCGGAAATAATAAGCGGTGTCCTGGCTTCGTCGATCAGGATTGAGTCCACTTCATCGACAACTGCAAAGTGTAACCCTCTCTGAACCTTCTGATCCAAGCTGAAAGCCATATTGTCTCTGAGATAATCAAAGCCGAATTCGTTGTTGGTTCCGTAGGTTATATCAGCGGCATAAGAGGCTTTTCTTTCTTCATGCTCCAATTGACTGACGATTACGCCGGTAGTCATGCCCAAAAAGCCGTATACCCTGCCCATCCATTCGGAGTCACGTCTTGCAAGATAATCATTGACGGTTACAACATGGACGCCTTTACCCGGCAAGGCATTCAGATAAGCCGCCAAGGTCGCCATCAGCGTTTTGCCCTCTCCAGTCTTCATTTCGGCGATTTTGCCGTCGTTCAGGATCATCCCGCCGATCAACTGGACATCGAAATGCCGCATCTTTAAAACCCGGAATGAAGCTTCCCTAACCGCTGCAAAGGCTTCGGGCATCAGGTTATTTAGCTTCTCGCCATTATTTAAGCGGTCGCGAAACTCTTGGGTTTTTTTCCTTAATGCTTCATCTGATAGTTTTTCATATTCAGCACTTAAGGCATTTATTCTTTTGACCAGCTTCTTCTTTTTCTTAACAAGTCTGTCGTTGCGGCTTCCAAAAATTATTCTAACCAGCTTGCTCAGCATATCTATTTCCGACGTGAATGGGGGTAAATTGGACCAAACCGCTGATTATATACTGTCTGGCATTTTTGGTACACCGAACAGACATTGTTACGAATAAAATCAGCATGATATTAATTGCTTCTGTATTGATGGGGGTTAAAGCGCGATAATCAAGCCTATTTTATAACTTTCTCTATTTTGAAAATGACATATCGAAATAAATCAAGGCTTTCGGACGATACTAAGCGAAGCAATCGCCTTGTGCTTAAAATATTTCTGATTGTTTTATTGGGAATTTGTTCGGCTTTTCTATCCCGTTATACAGGCAATTTTAACCCGGTTAACGCTACTGAAGATGTAAAAGAAAGTTTCACGACTTTAGAGAGCATCCATCATGCCTATGAAAATCAACTTAGCAATTTACAAGTCAAGCAATCGGGACGAATTATAAAAATATTGCGCGATGATGATCATGGTCCGCGTCATCAGCGGTTTATAATTCAATTGGATTCGGGGCAAAAACTGCTTATCGCCCACAACATTGATTTAGCACCCAAAGTAGAAAACTTAAAGGAAGGCGAATTTATCTTATTTTACGGAGAATATGAGTGGAATAATAAAGGCGGAGTCGTGCATTGGACGCACCGAGACTCTAAGGGGCTTCATCCTAACGGATGGCTGTTATACGGCAATCGTAAATACGATTAAACTAGACTTTTCTGTTTTTCCGGGATAACAGACCGGGTTTCATTTCTGTTGCCGGTCCGTATCTGAAAACTTATATTTAGGCGAGAGTAACTTCTTCAGCCTGAGGGCCTTTTTGGCCTTGAGTAATAACAAATTTAACTTTTTGACCTTCGTCTAACGATTTGAATCCGTTACCGTTGATGTTACGGTAATGAACGAATACGTCCGGGCCGCTTTCTTGCTGAATAAAACCGAAACCTTTCTCTGCGTTAAACCATTTAACTGTACCAGTAGTCATTGTGTAATCCTTAAAAATAAAATAAATAAAGCCTATGAAGGCTGATGGCGCGGGAAATTTGAAAATTACTTAATGATAAACAGGACGAGTAATACTGATAAACTTCGTAGAGATAAGCATAGCGGTAAATCAATTTCAAGCAAGTATAATCTTATAGGGATAAGTGTAAACTGTCAATGTAAATACTTCGCGTCATCACTATTCACATAAGAGGGCGAAAATATGACAAAATTAAAATATTAAACTACGCGTCCATTGAATTTTTTTACTCGGTTTTAGACAATTTATTAAGTGAAATCCAATATCCCGACCATCCGCCAAATTCTATCTCATTCGAATAGAATGCCTAATCAGCTTTGTTTGCATATTAATCACCAGTTAGCCATTCTAAATCGAGCCAGAACGGCACTTCCCAGTCATCTGGCGGACCACGCATTACACGCTGTGTTAAAAAACAATAAACTGATTATTTACACCGATTCGGCCCTTTGGGCTTCTCAGCTACGCTTTTTTTGCCCTGTTATAAAGGAAAGCATCGAAAAAGCGTATTTCCTTTCATTGAATACTACACAAATAAAGATCGTTCGCTTACCCACCCTTGAAGGCATTAAACCGAATCGAAGTGTCGCTATCCCTTCTCAGTCGGTAATCAATGAGATACGCGATCAAAGCCGGTTATGCACAGACGCTCACCTAAAGAAGTCCTTTCTCAAACTCAGCAATACCCTAGACAGGTTGCGAATAAAGAACAATAAAACCGCGTAATTTTGCTTTAAAAACAAGATTCCGTTTGATCCTAAAAATTAGGCCGCTGTTCTTGGCGATTCCGCCGAACGCATGAATGAAATCGGCGCTTCCTTTTCGTCATCGAATGTAATTTTTTCCCAGGCATCTTTATCTGCTAATAAAGTTCTGAGCAACTTGTTATTAAGTCCATGTCCTGATTTATAACCGGTAAATTGACCGATCAAACTATGTCCCAAAAGATAAAGATCACCAATGGCATCAAGAATTTTATGTTTTACAAATTCGTCGGCGTAACGTAATCCGTCTTCGTTCAATATCTTCGCATCGTCGACAACTATCGCGTTATCGAGACTTCCGCCCAAGGCAAGATTGTTTTGTCTTAGCATTTCGATATCACGCATAAAGCCGAAAGTCCTAGCCCTACTTACTTCTTTTACGAAAGTCGTCGAAGAAAAATCCATCGTTGCCGTTTTCACATTTTCGGCAAACGCAGGATGTTCGAAATCGATCGTGAAGGTCACTTTAAATCCGTCGAACGGCTCGAAAGCAGCCCATTTATCGCCCTCTTCAACCATGACCTTGTGTTTAATCCGGATATATTGTTTCGGGCAATCCTGCTCTTGCACACCGGCAGACTGAAGTAAAAATACAAAAGGTCCGGCACTTCCATCCATAATGGGTACTTCAGCGGCGCTGACATCGATAATCGCGTTATCAATGCCAAGACCGGCGAAAGCCGACAACAAATGCTCAACGGTAGAAATTTTTGTCGTCCCCGAAACTAACGTCGTTGAAAGGACGGTTTCTCCGACATTACCCGGCGTAGCCTGGATTGTCACCGGAAAATCCAGATCAACGCGACGAAACCTGATGCCGGTATTCGGTTCTGCCGGGCGTAAAGTCAAGTAAACTTTATCGCCGGTATGAAGCCCCACACCGGTTGCTCTAATCGTGTTTTTCAAGGTTCGCTGTTTAATCATGTTTAAGCCTATATGTAAAGATGAGTAATCTTACCACAATCAGACCTTAAGATTGGGTTAACCGGATGATTTTCCTTTAATCTGCTTGCCGTCTTAGAAAAGCCGGAATGTCTAAATAGTCCAAATCCATATCTTTTTTGGGTTGCGCACCGAAACGGGTTTCCCTGGTTTCAGGTTTGTTTTGACGCTGTATTGTCGGCTTATCCAACACTTTATAGTTAATTTCACCTACAGCTGCTTTTTGCATCAATTTATCCGCAGGTCTCATCATTTGTGCTCTAGGCAAGCCCATGCCGGTTGCTACAACGGTTACTTTGATTTCATCGCCTAATGACGAGTCTACGGCCGTTCCGATTTTTATGACGGCATCTTCCGACGCAAATTCGTGAACGATGTTACCGACTTCGTTAAATTCGGCAATTCCCATTTCAGCCGCAGAAATATTGACCAAAATCCCGCGCGCGCCTTGTAGATTAATATCTTCCAATAACGGACACGCAATGGCTTTTTCCGCCGCTTCTCTTGCACGGTTTTCGCCTTTAGCGGCACCGGTGCCCATAATAGCGGCGCCCATGCCGGACATTACGGTTCGAACATCGGCAAAATCCACGTTGATTAAACCCGGATGAACAATCAAATCGGTAATTCCTTGAACAGCATCCAATAATACATCGTTTGCTGCTTTAAAGGCATTTAGCAACGATGCATTTTTACCCAATACCGGGAGCAATTTTTCATTAGGAATCGTTATGACAGAATCGACATATTTTTCAAGATCGGCAATGCCTTGTTCTGCTATCGCCATTTTCTTTTTACCTTCGAAGGTAAACGGTTTGGTTACAACGGCTACCGTTAAAATCCCCATATCTCTCGCTATTTCAGCAATAACGGGAATAGCTCCGGTACCTGTACCGCCGCCCATACCGGCGGTCAAAAACACCATATCGGCACCGGTAATAACTTCTTTAATACGCTCTCTATTTTCTTCAGCGGCTTGTCTTCCAACCTCGGGGTTTGTACCAGCACCCAAACCTTTGGTCAACTCAACGCCTAATTGAATAATGGTGCTGGTGTTTAATTTTCTTAGCGCTTGAGCATCGGTATTTGCGCAAATAAATTCTACACCCTCGATATGGCTGTCTACCATATGATTAACTGCATTGCCACCGCCGCCGCCAACGCCGATTACTTTAATTACCGCATTTTCACTACACATATCCATCAGTTCGTATTTCATTTCGCTACCTCTAGTAAAACCTATATTAATTAAAAATTACCCTGAAACCAGCTCTTCACTTTTGCAAAAAAACTTAATTCTTCCGATTCATTGCCCCGAATACCACCCTGGTGATCCCTTCCATACATCAATAATCCAACGCCTGTCGAATGAATGGGGTTCCTTACAACCTCCGCCAATCCGCTGACATTTTGTGGCACACCCATACGCACCGGCATATGAAAAATTTCTTCCGCTAGCTCTATAAGCCCCATCACTTTCGAACTGCCTCCGGTTAATACAATTCCGGCCGCAATTAATTCTTCATAACCGCTCCGTCTTAATTCAGATTGCACAAGCAACATCAATTCTTCATATCTAGGCTCGATAATCTCTGCTAAATTTTGTGTGGAAATTTTTCTCGGCGCGCGATCGCCGATACTCGGGACATCAATAACCCCATCGACGCTAGCAAGCTGTGTTAATGCACAGGCGTAGTTACGCTTAATTTCTTCTGCATTGACGGTTGGTGTTCGTAGCGCTACGGCAATATCGTTCGTCACCTGATCGCCCGCTATGGGTATAACCGCCGTATGTTTAATTGCGCCGTCGGCGAATATTGCTATATCGGTGGTACCGCCGCCGATATCGATCAAACAAACGCCTAAATCCTTTTCATCCTCGGTCAGGACCGAATTACAAGAGGCCAGTTGTTCCAGAACTATATCTTCGACTTCCAACCCGCAACGGCGTATACATTTGATGATATTTTGGGAGGCGCTGACACTTCCCGTTACCATATGAACCCGCGCCTCTAAACGAATCCCCGACATTCCAATCGGCTCTTTGATACCGTCTTGAAGATCGATAATGAATTCCTGCGGCAAAATGTGCAGAATTTTTTGGTCGGCAGGGACGGCAACCGCTCTTGCAGAGTCGATTACCCGATCAATATCGTATTGACTGACTTCTTTATCTTTGATAGCTACGACGCCATGCGAATTCAGGCTGCGTATGTGACTACCGGCAATCCCTGCAAATACCGATTTAATTTGGCATCCGGCCATTAATTCCGCTTCTTCGACAGCTCGTTGAATGGACTGTACTGTCGATTCGAGGTTAACTACCACGCCTTTTTTAAGGCCGCGGGAAGGCGTTGATCCTATGCCAATCACTTCAATATTCCCATCGCTCGACAGTTCGCCGACGATCGCCGCCACTTTTGACGTGCCTATGTCGAGTCCGACTATTAAATTACGTTCTGTTTTCTTCGCCATTAATTTGCTCTGTGTCGTCTTCTTTATTGACAATCTTCTGTTATTCTTGGGTTTGAGGCTTTCCCCAATCGATTGCTTCCATTTCAGGTTTCCATGACACTGCGTAGCCGTTCGGGTAACGTAAATCCACTACCTGCATTGCCGCTAATTTGTCTTGTCCCAAAATGGGTAAGGTATCCAAAAACCGCTGTAGTTTTTTTAATTGTCCTGTTCGCCCCAACACAATTTCTAAACCGGTTTTTAACTTCAATGTCCATGCTTCTCTACCGTTTACATTGAACTCAGCCAACTCTAACGCTTGATCGTCCAATGCCGTTTTAACGCCTTTCATAATTTCTAATGTTTTGGCTTCTTGATTTTTCGGCCCCTCTACCAAAAGCAACGATTGGAATTGATCGACATTGCTCGGGGAAAAAATCTCTCCATTTTCTGTCAACAGGCTATTTTGTCCCCATCTTACATAGGCCTTCCGTTCGCTGACTTTTATATCTATGGTATCGGGCCATACTCGCTCAACCGTCACATTTTTCACCCAAGGTAAGTTCGCTACCGTGGTATGAATTTTTTGCATATCCGCTTCGATAATACCTACCGCTACCAAAGGCATTAATGCCGCTTTTAACTCATCTTTACTTAAATATTGGAAAACACCTTCCGTTCTGACATAACGTATCGGCAGTGATTCCGATACTTGATGACTAACGGCCTGCCGTCCAAAAAGCCATAACGCCAATCCTAACAATGCAAAAGCTAACAGTGTTTTTGCAACTTCCATTTTTCATTTACCGGCAACTTGTTTCCAAGATTCGCCAAACCAAGTCATCAAACCCGATACCCGCTTGTTTTGCCGCCATCGGTACTAAACTATGATCGGTCATGCCAGGAACGGTATTGATTTCTATTAGCTGCGGTTGGTTGTTGTCGTCGATAAAGACGTCCACTCGCGCCCAACCTTTAATACCGATAACATCACCGGCCTTGATAGCCAATTTCTGTAACTGCTGTTCCTGTTCTGGGTCTAATCCGCACGGACAATGATATTTTGTTGTATTTGCATTGTATTTGGCTTCGTAATCGTAAAACGCATTCGGCGTTTCCAGACGAATTGCCGGTAACGCTTCTCCATCAAGCAGGGCCACGGTATATTCCTTACCCACAACCCAAGATTCGGCATAGACATCGCAGTTGAACTCTGCCGCAATTTCAAGGGCTTTTATCAGTTCTTCCCGGTTATTCGCCTTGCTCATTCCAATACTCGAACCTTCCTGAGCGGGTTTTACAATGACTGGAAAACCCAATCTTTCAATACAGTCATCCAAATCACCCAACCCTTTCAATAGATGCCATTTCGGTGTGGGCAGTCCATATCCCAGCCAGCATAATTTGGTGCGTAACTTATCCATACTGAGCGCCGACGCCAATACGCCGCTGCCCGTATAAGGTATTTCCATCACTTCAAGTACGGACTGTAATATCCCGTCTTCACCGCCGCGACCGTGAATGATGTTGAATACTCTGTCTATTTTTTGCCCGGCTAATGCGTCTACAGGGCTTCCAGTCACATCGATTGCAACAACATCAACGCCCTTATTTTTCAACGCTTCAAATACAGCGGCTCCGCTTTTTAACGAGACTTTTCGTTCAGCTGCAGAACCGCCCATTAATAAAGCTACTCGGCCGAACTCATTTGGATTTGTTATCACGCTTTTTCCTCACCTATCATGCAAACCTCTGTTTGCAGCTCAATGCCATGAAGGTATTGAACTTTTCTTTTAACGTATTTGATTAAATTTTCGATGTCCGCCGCTGTGGCATTCCCGGTATTTACAATAAAATTGGCATGTTTTTCCGACACCGATGCGCCGCCGATACTGTAGCCTTTGAGTTTGGAGGCTTCGATCAATCTAGCGGCATAGTCGCCTTCCGGATTCTTAAAGACCGAACCGCAACTCGGCTGATTTGTCGGTTGTGTTTTCGATCTTGTTTCCAATAGCGTTTTAATTTTTTGGACGCTTTCGACGGAGTCGCCCGGCTCCAACACTAAATTCGCCGAAAGAAACCAGTCGTTATCGGCATTTTTTGTGCTTTTCACAGAACGATAGTCAATCTCAAAATCTTGATGATCTCTGTGAGTTATGTCTCCCTTGGCGTTAAGCATTTCCACGCTTTTTACGATACGCCAAGTTTCCCCGCCGAAGGCGCCTGCATTCATTTTTAAAGCACCGCCCATCGTTCCCGGTATCCCGGCTAAAAATTCCGCTCCGGTTAAGCCTTGGTCTACGCAAAATTTGGCAACATGCGCACAAGGAACGCCGGCTTCAACATAGACTGTTCCGTCGTCATTGATGCGCATGGCTTTTAGGCGTCCTTTGGTGTTAATAACCGTTCCGCGAACACCGCCGTCACGTACCAGTAAATTGCTGCCCAAGCCCATCCATAGCAAAGGCTCGTCTTCCGGTAAGCTTTTAATAAACGCGCATAAGTCCTTTTTATCGAACGGCAAATAAAGCCGGTCTGCAACGCCGCCGACACGCCAGCTCGTATATTTTGCTAAAGGCTCGTTTATTAACAAACGTCCCTTAAACTCCGACTTATCTACAATGCTTATTTTCGATATTTCTTTTGCTAATGACTCGGGTAATTCCGCTGCTATCTGACCGACATTACCGGCGCCAACTGTTAATATGACATCGTCCTCTTTGATGATTCCGGCTAATACGGTTGCCAGTTCGCCTTTGCTTTCCAAGAAAACCGGATCAACCTTACCTCGAATACGTATTGCCCGGCTTAAAGCCCTTCCATCGGCGCCGGGGATGACCGATTCCCCTGCAGAATAGACATCCATAAGAATCAGTACATCCACCGTTGACAGCACATGGACAAAGTCTTCAAATAAATCGCGGGTCCGGGTATAGCGATGCGGCTGGAAGACCACCACCGCCCTTCTTTCAGGCCAAGCTTGACGAAGTGCTTCCAGTGTTGCTGCAATTTCACGTGGATGATGACCGTAATCATCGACCAAAGTGACTTTTCCGTTTTGAAACGGTAAATCCCCGTTGATTTGGAACCTTCGGCCTACCCCCGTGAAACCGCCCAAGCTTCTGACAATAGCATCGTCCGAAACCTCCAGCTTTGTGGCTACTGCAATTGCAGCCAGAGAGTTGAGCATGTTATGCCACCCCGGCATGTTCAAGGTGACATGCAATTTATTTGGCTTATCTTTACGGATGACTTCGAAAGATGTTTGCATGCCGTTTTGAATAATATTTTCTGCACGAATATCCGCATCATTGTGGACACCGTAGGTTGTAACCGGTTTCGAGATTTCGGGCAGTACTTGTCTGACGCCTTCATCGTCAATACAAACGACCGCCATGCCGTAAAACGGCAAATGATGCAGAAATTCAATAAACGTTTCTTTAAGCCGCTGATAATTATTCTGATAAGTCGCCATATGATCTTGATCGATATTGGTCACTATCGCTATCATCGGCTGTAAATAAAGAAATGAAGCATCGCTTTCATCGGCTTCAGCTACCAGATAATTTCCCAGCCCTAATTTGGCATTGACGCCTGCGCTATTCAGACGTCCGCCGATCACATAGGTTGGATCTAATCCGCCCTCTGCTAGCATAGAAACTGTCAGACTGGTCGTCGTGGTTTTTCCATGCGTACCTGCAACGGCAATGCCGAAACGGAAGCGCATTAATTCTGCTAGCATTTCCGCGCGTGGAATAACCGGTATACGGTTTAAATAAGCTTCATCCACCTCATCGTTTTTTCGATCAATCGCACTTGATACGACAACAACATCGGCTTGCTTTATGTTTTCGCGCTTATGACCTATCGCAACTTTAACGCCTAGCTCAACGAGTCTTTGCGTCACAGCGCTTTCCTTTATATCCGAACCCGAAACGGTGTATCCAAGATTAAACAACACTTCGGCAATCCCGCACATTCCTGTTCCGCCGATACCGACAAAATGAATCCATTTGATATTGCCGAGTTCTCGTTTCGGTTCTAATTGAGGAGAAGCAATCATCGTTCAACCTCACTGATACAATAATTTGCTACGGTTTCCGTCGCATCCATACGAGCACATTGCCCAGCCGCCTTAACCATATCGTCAAGCTTTAATCGCGCCGTTGTAATTAAGTCGATTAAATTCTTTGTATTCAATTCTTTTTGGGGCAAGATAAAACCGGCGCCCGACTCGGATAGAAAACGCGCATTCGCCATTTGATGATCATCTATGGCATTCGGGAGCGGAATCAATATTGCAGGCAAGCCCATTGCTGCGACTTCACTAACCGTCATTGCACCGGCACGGCAAATGATAATGTCCGCCCATCGATAAGCCGACACCATATCGTCTATAAACGCCGTAGCTTTCGCTTTCATTCCCTGGTCTATATACCGTTTAGCAACGTGCTCTTGCATGATCGCACCGGTTTGATGCCATACATCAATTCCTTGCAAGGTCGATAACGTGTCCGGAATCGCTTCATTTAACGCTTGAGCGCCTTGACTTCCGCCGATAATCAATAAGCGGATGTTTCTTCCCTCAATCGCTTCTTTTTCTTTTACCTGATTTAAAAATTCTTTACGTAAAGGATTGCCCGTGCATTTTGCGTTCGCTGTTTTTTTAAAACTGTTTGGAAAAGCCTCTAGGACTTGATCGGCAAATTTTGCCAATAATCGATTGGTCGTGCCGGGGACCCTGTTTTGCTCGTGTATGACGAGCGGTATTCCGAGAACTTTCGCCATCAATCCGCCCGGGCCTGCTACAAACCCTCCCATGCCGAGCACAACATCCGGTTTGCGGCGGCGTAAAATCATAAATGCCTGTCCGCAGGCTTTGATCAATTTAAATACCGATGAGACTTTCGATATCAAGCCTTTTCCGCGCACGCCCGCTACGGACAGCCAGTCTATTTCAATTCCCTTTTCAGGCACGACTTTACTTTCCAGCCCTTTATGCGTTCCTAACCAAGAGACGTCCCAACCATTGTCCAAAAACCATTGCGCAACAGCCAGTGCCGGGAACACATGCCCGCCTGTACCGCCCGCCATGATTACTATACGTTTACCCATTTCGATATATCCACCGGTATTTTTCCACTCAAGGCGACTGTTTCGCTATGCACCCTATAAAGTAAAGCAATAGCGCAACACATGACCATCATGCTGCTTCCGCCATAACTCATCAGAGGTAGTGTTAATCCTTTCGTCGGCAATATGCCCATATTAACGCCCATATTGACGAAGGATTGAAAGCCCAGCCATATTCCCAAACCGTAAGCAATGAATGCTGAAAATCGTTGCCCCGCTTGTTCAGCTTCTGCAGCCACGCCGAATGCACGCCAGATCAACAAGGCAAATAACGAGATGACTGTACACACGCCGATCAGTCCTAATTCTTCACCGATCACTGAAAATAAAAAGTCGGTATGCGCTTCAGGCAAATAAAACAATTTCTGGATGCCGCTACCTAATCCCACCCCAAGTACTTCTCCTCTACCGAAAGAAATGAGCGCTTGCGACAATTGATAACCTGATTTCAAATAATCTTTAAAAGGATCGACGAAGCTGACTAAGCGTGCCATTCGATAAGGTGCAACAATAACCAACGATGCCGCTAACGCCGCAACTAGCGTCAGCAAAATGATGAATTGCTTTAACCTAGCACCGCCTAAGAACATCATACCCATCGCGATCATCAGGATGACGACTGAGGAGCCGAAATCCGGTTCCAATAACAATAAAATGCAGGCAACTGAAAATAACAGCAAGGGTTTGATAATTCCGTACGCCGAACCTTGTAGGTTCTCTTTATGTCTGGTGACATAACCCGCCATATAAATTACGGAAAAAAACTTTACGACTTCAGAAACCTGAATTCGTACACCGCCTAACGATAACCAACGAATACTGCCGTTGACTTTTACGCCTAACCCCGGAATCAACACAATTACCAGCATGAATAACCCGGCGATAAACAAGGCCGAACCGATTTTTTCCCACGTCTCCATCGATACTCTCGCTATTCCCATTGCGAGGACTAATCCTAAAAAAATATGGGCTAACTGTCTTATCGGGTAGTAGAAACTATCTTGCTTCTGCTCTACACCCAAATGCAAGGATGACGACGCCACCATGACATAACCGATAAAAATTAAACTTCCCGTGACAAAAACCAGTATCGGGTCAAAATAAAATTTTTCTTTTAGCTGCTGATTTCGCCGGTTCATATTGCAGCCTTTATATTTTCGGATAAGCTTGCAATAGTTCTTTTCATTCGATTCAAAACGGCTTCGGCAAATTGATCACCGCGATCTTGATAGTTTTTATATTGATCGAGACTCGCACAGGCCGGCGATAAAAGCACGTTTTCGCCGGACATAACAATTTCACCCGCAATTTCAACAGCTTCTTTCATATTTCCAGCCTCATAAACCGGTACGCGACCATTTAGTGCGTGTTCTATAAGCCCAGCATCCTTCCCAATCAGTATAATTTTCGTTACTTTTTCTTTTATCGCAGGTACCAATTCATGCATATCAGCACCTTTGGCATCCCCGCCTGCAATCAACACAACTTTTCGGTCCGAACCTTGTAATGCTGCGACACAGGCACCGATATTTGTAGCCTTCGAATCGTTTATCCAAGTGACACCGTCTATGACAGCAACACATTGCATCCTGTGCGCTAATCCTTTGAATGCTCTAAGCGCACTTAACATTGCATCCATCTCTAATCCGACTGCCGTTCCTAATGCCAAGGCCGCCAATGCATTAGCCGCATTATGTCGACCTTCCAGCGGTAAATCGGTCAAAGGCATCAACGATTTTTCACCGTGCATCAAGTATTCTTGATTATGCTCGTTGCTTATCCAGAAATCAGCTTTATTCCTGATCGAAAAAGTTAACGTCTCCCTGCCTTTTTCTCGCATCTTTAACACAATCGGATCATCGATATTGATAACCATGACGCCGTCATTTACATAGATACGTTGTTTTTGCCTGGCGTAATCCGCTAAGTTTGCATGACGATCCAAGTGGTCGGCGCTAATGTTTAATACCGTAGCCGCTGCAGCATTCAGTTGAGTTGTTCTTTCCAATTGAAAACTGGACAGTTCGAGCACATACATGTCCGCTTGAGCGTCCAACAGATCGAGCGCCGCCAAACCCAGATTACCGCCTACGCCGGCTTTCTTTCCTGATGCTATCGCCATATCGCCGACCATCGTCGTCACCGTGCTTTTCCCATTCGAACCGGTGATGGCAATAATAGGTGCATCGACTGCGCACGCGAATAGATCGATATCGCCGATTATCTTCACGCCTTGTTGCATGGCTTGCTGAATTGCCGTTTCCGTTAAAGAGATCCCGGGGCTCACCACTAAATGCGAGGCTTTTGAAAACAACTCACTATCAAACTTGCCTGTCACTGCAACAATACCCCCTAGTGCTTCTTGAAGCTGGGATAATCCTGAAGGCTGATCGCGACTATCGGAGATAACAAAATCAAACCCTAATGCTGACAAGTATCGTGCAACTGAGATACCGGTTACGCCCAAACCGACGACCACAATCTTGGAAGTACAAACATCCAGATCCAGGGCGGCTTTCAATCGATCTTTGATAGCGTTATGGCTTAACATCATCTCAACTTAAGTGTTGCCAGTCCGACTAGCACCAAAATAACAGTGATGATCCAAAACCTGACGATCACGCGCGGCTCTGGCCAGCCTTTCAACTCGAAGTGATGATGGATCGGTGCCATACGGAAAACGCGTTTACCGGTCATTTTGTAGGATGCGACTTGAATCATGACGGATAAGGTCTCCATGACGAAGACTCCCCCCATAATAACTAGGACGATCTCCTGCCTAATTAAGACGGCTAATGTTCCTAGCGCACCGCCTAAAGCAAGCGCACCGACATCGCCCATGAACACCATGGCCGGATAGGTGTTGAACCATAAAAAACCTAAACCGGCGCCGATCAAAGCCGCGCAAAACACAATTAATTCGCCCGCGTTCGGTAAGTACGGAATGGCCAAATATTCCGAAAAACCGACGTGTCCAGATAAATAGGCGAAAATTCCCAATCCGGCAGCGACCATGACGGTCGGCATGATCGCTAAACCATCTAGACCATCGGTTAAATTGACTGCATTACTGGTCCCGACAATTACAAAATAGCTAAGGACGATATACATCCAGCCCATATCGAGCATGACATCCTTGAAGAAAGGCACAATGAACTGGGTTTCTGCCGGAACAACCGCGGATTTATACAGAAACATCGCCGCCATAATGCCGATAACAGATTGCCAAAAATATTTCGCTTTTGCCGATAAACCGTCGCTATTGCGTTTAATCACTTTACGGTAATCGTCGATAAATCCGATAACGCCGTAACCCAAAGTCACCAACAGAATCACCCATATATATCTATTACTGAGATCCGCCCACAATAAAGTGCTAAACGCAATGGCGATTAAAATCAAGGTACCGCCCATTGTGGGCGTACCCGCTTTTTCGTAGTGTGATTGCGGTCCAAGTTCGCGAATACTTTGACCGATTTTTTTCCGGCTTAACTTCCTGATCATATATGGGCCGATAATAAAGGAAATGATAAGAGAGGTTAGTGCTCCCAAAATTGCCCTAAATGTCAGGTAATGGAATACCCTAAATCCGCCTTCGAACGTCATCAAGTAGTCTGCAAGGTAAAGAAGCATGGCTTACATCCTATAATTATCGACGAGTGCAGCAACGACGTTTTCCATCCGCTGCGCCCTTGAGCCTTTGACTAAAATTGTTTCTTCACCCGTGATCTCAGCTTTTAATGCGCCGATCAACTCGTCCTGGCTATCAAAAAAAGCGGCTCCTTTACCAAAACCCTGAACGGAATTTTTGGCATCGGAGCCCATAGCCAACAGGCGCACAACACCTTTGGAGTTTAAATACCGACCTATTTCTGCATGAATTTTAGGGCTTTCAGGTCCCAGCTCACCGAAAGCACCTAATACAACCCATTGTTTTCCAGGGCAGTTTGTTAACACGTCGACACCAGCTTTTAGCGAATCTGCATTGGCATTATAGGTGTCGTCTATCACTATATTTCCCAAACGACCGACCAACGGCTGCATTCTGCCTGTAACGGGCTTCAAGCCTTCCAGTCCGGTTTTAATTTTTTCCAGCTCGATTCCCAATGCTAATGCCGCTCCGGTTGCGGCCAATGCATTCTTTACATTGTGATGTCCGGCTACTTTGAGGCTAATTTTTGTGATTTTCCCAGCCGCAGCAAGATCGAATGCTGTTACAAAGCCATTATCGATAATTTCCAGTCGAATATTGCGAGCACACACATCGGCGGTTTCATCGAATCCGAAGGTTATAACTTGCTTATTACCGGCGATGGTTTGCCAATAATTGAAATATTTATCGTCTTTGTTGAGTATCGCTATACCATCGGATTTAAGGTTTTCGATAATTTCACCTTTTCCCATAGCGATGCCTTCCAGACTTCCAAAGCCCTCAATATGTGCGCCGCCGGCATTGTTGAGTATCGCCACATCCGGTTTTGCTAGCGCACAGGTGTAAGCAATTTCTCCAGGATGATTTGCACCCATCTCAATGACGGCATATTTGTGCTTCTCATTTAATCGTAATAAGGTTAACGGTACGCCGATGTCGTTGTTCAGATTGCCTTTGGTGTATAGCACTTCGCCATTTAAGCCTAGAATGGCAGCGGTCATTTCTTTGACTGTCGTTTTGCCGTTACTGCCGGTAATGCCTACGACGCGAACATCCGCTTTTTCCCGCCATGCGTTCGCCAAAAGGCCTAGGGCTATACGGGTGTCTTTTACCTTGATATGCGGTAGCGTTGAATTAAAGCCTTCATTAATGATGGCGGCTGTCGCTCCCGCTTGCTCGGCTTTATCGATAAATTGATTGCCATCAAACTGATGTCCCTTTATTGCCACATACAGATCGCCCTGCTGAATAATGCGCGTGTCGATACCGACCGAACAGATCTCCAAATCGTGTCCGGTCATTTCTCCGTTTACTTTGTTTGCAATTTCGCTTAGCTTCATTTTCATTACATGCCAAACCTGTTATATAACGCCTGTTCTGCTATTTCTTTGTCGCTAAAGGGGTACTGAATACCGTTAATTTCTTGATAGCTTTCATGGCCTTTGCCCGCAATGACGATACAATCGTTCTCTGCCGCGCGTGCTATCGCCTGTTCAATCGCCAACTGTCTATCCTGGACGAGACTCACCTTATCCGAACGGCAGCCCGCTAATATTTGTTTTGCAATGGCGACATGATCTTCAAACCTCGGATTATCATCGGTAACGATGACGTGATCGGCCCATTGTTCAGCGATGGCACCCATTTCAGCGCGCTTACCGGCATCCCGATTGCCGCCGCACCCGAATACGACCCATAATTCACGATGACAGTGTTTTCGCAAACTGGTTAATACACGATTTAAAGCATCCGGCGTATGAGCAAAATCAACGAAAACACTCAATTTTTTATTCGCCGTAACACAATGTTCCATTCGTCCAACAACCGGTTTTAGGGTAGTCAATTTTGCAGCGATTTCTGCTAATGGATAGTCCGTTGCCAGTAGTGTTGCGATAACGCATAATAAATTCTCAACATTAAAATCGCCGAATAAGGGAGCAAAGATTTTTTGCTTTTCATCTCGCCATTCAATATCAAACTCGATTCCGTTGAACGCATAGTTTATTCCTTGCGCTTTTACGGTTTCTCCCGAAACAAGCTGCTTTCCCTGCGCACTGACACCCCAAAGCACAACGGAATCCGAGACTGCAGCAATTATCCGATCACAACTGGCGTCATCTAAATTGAGGACCACAAATTTTAGCCCCTGTGCTTGCATCAGTTTTAATTTTGCAGCAAGGTAGTCTTCCATCGTGCCGTGATAATCCAAATGATCGCGGCTAATATTGGTATAAACCGCACCTCTAAAATGCACACCGTTCACTCTGCCTTGGTCCAAACCATGCGAGGAAACTTCCATTACAACGGATTTTTTTCCCTGTTTAACAAACTCATACAAAACGTGATGAACCGTTAATGCATCCGGTGTTGTATTCGCCGTTTTGATTAACCGTCCCCATTCGCCCCAGCCCAACGTACCGATTATTCCGCAGTCATCTAGCATCTGACCCAAGAACTGACTGCACGATGTCTTGCCGTTCGTACCGGTAATACCGATTACATCGAGTTCCTGCGAAGGCTGGTTATAATACTTTGCAGCTAACGCACCTAAGGCCCACCCCAGCCTTGTCACCGGAAAAATATCGATATTCTTTATCTTTTCCGACAATACATTGCCTTCTCCAGCCGTATCGTACAAAACTGCGCTAGCGCCCCTATTTATTACATCATCAACAAACGCTAATCCATGTTGTTTCGCGCCGGATAAGGCAATAAAAACTTCATTTTTTTTTATCGTCCGGCTATCTAAACCTAAACCGCTAATTTCAATTTTGTTAGCACTATCTCGCTCTATCTCAGAAAGCGGTACCAGTCCTTCTAATAATTCCGTAAGCCTCATAACAACCGGCTTATCAATTCTTTTTCGCCAATAAAATCGGCATGGTATTTTCTTGATCCGGTGTAACGCCTAGCAATCGCAACGATCCTGCCATAACCTTTGAGAAGACTGGCGCTGACACCAAACCGCCATAGTATTGACCTGCGGACGGTTCATCTATCATCACCACAATCACTAAGCGAGGGTTACTCGCGGGCGCTAAGCCTGCAAATAAGGCAAAATAGCTATTCGGCGAATAACCGTGCGCTCCTGCTTTCTTAGCAGTTCCGGTTTTACCGGCTACGCGATAACCTTCAACTCTCGCTTCGTAAGCGGTTCCTTCCTTTGTAATTACACTTTCCATCATCGTTCTGACTTTTCGCGCTGTTTTTTCCGAGAAAACGCGGCGCGCATCTACATCTTCATCCCGCTTCAGCAAGCTGACGGAATGAAGAATACCGTCATCCGCTAACGCGGTATAAGACCTCGCCAGCTGAATTGCCGACATATTCAAACCATAGCCGTAGGACAAAATAGCTCGATCAAAATCCCGCATTCTTTTCCCAGACGGCATTCGACCACTGGCTTCGCCAGGAAAGCCGGTCGCAGGCGATTCACCGAAACCTAAGTTTCTGTATCGTCCACAAAAATAATCGACCGGCATCTTCAACGCCATTTTCGCAACCCCAATATTGCTCGACTTTTTAATCACGCCTTCAACATTCAACGTTCCGTAATTATGGGTATCCTTCACGAGATTGGACCCCACAGCGAAAACGCCATCGGTAACAAATAGATCACCCGGACGTATATAGTTACCATCCAACGCCGCCGCCACAACAAACGGTTTGACAGTCGATCCCGGTTCAAATACTTCGGTGAAAGCCCGGTTTCTATATAAAATTTCTTTAAGGTCGTTTTTTGCATTCGGATTAAACGACGGCTGATTCACTGCCGCTAATATTTCTCCGGTCTTTGCATCTAAAACGACAAGCGCGCCTGCCTTTGCCTTGTTTACGTTTACTGCATTTTGCAATTCCCGAAAAGCCAGATATTGAATACGCTGATCTATACTCAATTCCAGTTTTTTGCCGGGAATAGGCGACGATATATTTTCTACATCGGCTATAACTTGATGCAAACCGTCTTTAATGACCCTTTTTTTTCCGTCCGCCCCTTTCAAAACCGTTTCGTAACTTTTTTCCAGCCCGACTTGACCGACATCTTCCGCATTGGTAAAACCGAGTAAATGCGCGGTAATTTCACCGGACGGATAAAATCGCTTAAACTCGCGAAGCACATCGACACCGGCTAGTTTTAGTTCTTTAACTTGCTCTGCCAATCCCGGATTGATTTTTTTTGCTAAATACGCAAAGCCTTTATCTTTTTTTTCATCGAGAACGTCTTTAATCTTACCTTTTGACAGCCCCAGCATCGTTTCTAAATGAGCCAATTTTTCTTGTTTTTCTTGACGATATAAGCGCAATACGGCTTGCTTGTCGTTTTCGGACAGTTTTTCCAAGTGATTGTCCGCGCGGAATTTTTTTTCCATCTGCGTGACAACCGACTCATCGTCCTTAACGATTTCTTTCGGGTTTATCGTCACGGACGGCGCGGGCGAACTAATCGCTAAGGCCTCTCCGTTTCTATCTTCTATATTGCCCCGGTATGATGAGATAGACACCGTATCGACATATCGGCTACGTTCTTGCAAAAAATCTTTTTTAAATACCTGTAGATGTATCGCACGACCGACAAGCACCACCATACAGCTCATAATAAAGCCAAGCAAAAACCGCCTTCTTCCGGAAAAGTTCTCGGTATGAATTCTTGGCCTATTAGGATTCGATATCTGCATTTACGGCTTTATATAAATAACGCTTTCCCGTGGCGGCATGACGAGCTTTAAACGTTCCTTAGCAATAGCCTCCACCCTGTTTTGTTCGGCAAGCGTCGTTAACTCCAATTGCATTTGTCCCCACTCAACCTCATACTGGTCCAACGCACGTTCATTTCGTTCGATTTCTATAAATATCGAACGCGATTTATTTTTACTATAAATAACAGCCAACGCGGACATCATTAACGCGATTAATAGCAACATCAAAACTATCGTTTCTTTACGGGTTACTCCTAGGGTATTAGCCATTGATCACACCCGCTCTGCAACTCTCATAATTGCACTACGCGCCCTTGGGTTTTGTTCAATTTCGAATGCACCAGCTATGATCGGCTTACCCTTTTTCACTAAAAGCCCTTTGGAAATATCGGCTTCCTTTACCGGCAGCCTGCCCGGATCGTATTTGGCTCCGGACTCGTTGCGGATGAACTGCTTAACAATTCGATCTTCCAAGGAATGAAATGAGATAACCACTAAACGTCCTCCTGTTTTCAACACCTTGAGAGAAAGATCTAACGCCGTTTTTAACTCATTAAGCTCTTGATTAACCGCAATCCGAATGGCCTGAAAGCTCCGCGTTGCGGGATGCTTGTGTTTATCTCGTCTTGGAATCGCTTCTTCAATAATCTTCACCAACTCAAAAGTTGTTGAAATCGGCTTTATGCCTCTGGCTATTACGATGGCCCTAGCGATCCGTCTTGCGAAACGTTCTTCTCCGTATTCAAACAGCACATCGGCTATTTCTTTTTCTTCAGTCAGCGCAAGCCACTTAGCGGCGGTCATTTGCGAGGAAGCATCCATCCGCATATCCAGCGGGCCGTTTTGCATAAAACTAAATCCTCTGAGCGGATCGTCTAATTGCGGCGAAGAAACCCCTAAATCCATCAAAATGCCGTCAATTGCACCGGTCAATCCCGCTTCAGCCACTACGCGATCCAAAGCAGAAAACCCGCAATGCCTTAAGGCAAACCGGCTGTCTTCTAGTAATTCCTTAGCTATACTGGATTCAATCGCATCATTATCGCGATCAAGCGCGACCAGCCTACCCGCAGCCCCCAGCAACGACAAAATACCTTGACTATGCCCACCTCGACCAAAGGTGCAATCCACATAATTGCCATTATTTTTAATTGCCAGTTCTCGCAATACTTCTGCCAGCAATACGGGTTTGTGTTGCACCTGCTTTAACCGGGTTAAAAGGACAACTTGTTTATCTCTTCCATATCCTCGTCATCCTCATCATCCTTAAACTGTTCTTCCCATGAACTTTCGTTCCAAAGCTCCAACCGGTTAAGCTGACCGACTAACTCTAATTTTTTATCTAATTCGGCGAATTTTCTTAATTTTTCCGGTAATAAAATTCGACCTTGAGAATCCATATCACACTCGAAAGCACTACCTATTAAAAATCGTTTAAGTTTTACTGCTTTCTTTTTGAAAGTCGGAAGCTCTTTGATTTTTTTTTCCAGCTCTTCCCATTCGCAAAGCGGATAAATCCATAGACAACCGGACATGCGGACACACCGCTCGTTTAAAGCCAGCGTTACAACAACTTTACCTTGGCAAACGTCCTGAACACGATCACGGAAACGCGCCGGTATAGCAAATCGGCCTTTTTCGTCGAGATTGACTGTGGCACTGCCTCGAAACAACACTCCCCCTCAATTAAAATCCCAGCTGCTCCACAATTCACCACAAAACAACCAAAATTCACCATAATATTCCACTTGAAATTAGAATAGCATAAGAAAAGGGGAAATAAAATAAAAAATTATCTTTTTTGACAACGACTTAGACAAAAACTGGCACAGACTTTGATATAGCGAAGACTGACTGATAAAGTATATTTTTATCAGCTTGTTAACCGATATTTCTAATATTCCACATTAAAATTTAACCTGTTGATTTAGCTTTTTCTTGCTTTCAAAAAGCAAATTGCAACATTATGATTAATTGCAGAAATTAACCATTCGGAATACAAGAACTGTAACAAAATGCTTTAAACTCCCACAATCGGTTACAAATTAAGCCGAAAACGGCTAAAAAGGATAATAATGAAATACACGGTGATTGATGCACAAATCGCGCCTGAAGGTAGACTGGATGTTTTATCCAGACAAGAGGTCAATAAACTGCTGGATTCCAGCCAAGGCGGATTATATCAAACCTTCAGAAACTGTTCTCTTGCAGTATTAAATTGCGGTAGCGCGATGGACGACGGCAAGGAATTGCTGGAACGTTATCCTGATTTTTCAATCCGTGTCGTCCAAGAACAGCGAGGTATCAAACTGGAATTAAAAAATGCTCCTGCCCATGCCTTTGTCGACGGACAAATGGTCAAAGGGATTAACGAGCATCTATTCGCTGTTGTTCGCGACATTATTTATGTCAATGACGAAATTAATCAAAATCCTCAGTTCGATCTTGAGACCTCTAACGGCATTAGCAATGCTGTTTTCCATATCCTTCGCAACGCCAACATTTTGCGCCCTATGACGAATCCCAAATTAGTTGTCTGCTGGGGCGGCCACTCGATAAGCCGGAAAGAATACGAATATACCAAACAGGTCGGACATGAGATGGGGCTGCGCGGTCTGGATATTTGTACCGGTTGCGGACCTGGAGCCATGAAAGGCCCCATGAAAGGCGCCACAATCGGTCACGCTAAACAAAGAATTAAAAACGGTCACTATTTAGGGATTACCGAACCTGGGATTATCGCCGCCGAATCGCCCAATCCGATTGTCAACAACTTGGTCATAATGCCCGACATCGAAAAACGCCTGGAAGCCTTTGTCCGAACAGGTCACGGGATTGTGGTTTTTCCAGGCGGCGCCGGCACCGCTGAGGAAATTTTATATATTTTGGGTATCTTGTTGCATCCCGACAACCGAAAAATGCCGTTTCCGTTACTATTTACCGGACCTGATAGCGCCAAAAATTATTTCGAACAAATTGATCACTTTATTGCAAACACGCTAGGAAAAGAAGCGCGAAACAGATACCAAATCATTGTTGACGATCCCGAACGGGTTGCGCGTGAAATGCAGGCTGGAATTGCACAAGTACGGGCCTTCCGCAAAGAGCACGGAGACGCTTACTATTTTAACTGGCAGTTAAAAATCGACCGAGTTTTTCAAGAACCGTTTAATCCATCGCATGAGAACATGAAATCTCTTGAATTGCACAGTCATCAGGAAAAACATTTGCTTGCCGCCAATCTCCGGCGCGCTTTTTCGGGGATTGTCTCGGGAAACGTCAAAGATACCGGCATCCGAGCAATCGAGGAGTTCGGACACTTTGAAATCCGCGGCGAGGAACGGATTATGGCATTGATGGATGCTTTACTGACATCGTTTGTCGAGCAGCATAGAATGAAACTACCAGGGAAAAAATATTCCCCTTGCTATCACATTATCAAGTAATTTTAACTTTTAAATCACTAGCGAAATAAAGCAATCTTAGTCATTAACTACCTGCTTTGAATCGGTAATGTTCACGTTCAACCTAATTAAATTGTTGAGCCACTTTGCAATAAGTGGCTCAATATTAACTTAGTAACTTGAAAATTATCCGCTTTATTGTCAGTTTGCCTACAGCAGTAAAAAAGGAATTGCCTTTTTATTTTTGCAATTCAATTATCGCTTTTAAATCCGCCAAGCCTTTTTCGAACTGTCCACCGACCATTTTGTCGCAGTTCATTATCATTCCCATGACTTTGCCCATGAAGTTATTCGTTCCTATCATCGTCCACGTTATAGTTGTCTTATCTCCTTCGGGAGCAAACGTAAACTCTGAACTATTAGTGGCTTGCATCGGCTTTTGAAACTCCAGTTTGAACCGAATATATTCGTCTGGACGACTTTCCATGTTTGTCATACTTCCGACACCGACCTTACTATTCCCCGCCCAGCTCATTTTAGCGCCGACACCTTCTGCCGGTCCTTCAAAGACATTTTTCGCATTAGGATCGAGCTTTGCCCACGGAGACCAGGCATTCCAGTTTTGTAAATTATTGATATGCGGGAATATGACCGATGCGGGTGCGGCGATTATTCCGCTTCGTGTGATTTTAAAATCGGCTGGCTGTCTGGATGCAAGCACTAGAATCGCAATAATAATGACCGGAATTAAAAATAATATAATGTTCAACATGTTTGTTCCTCCGATTTTTAAAAATTAATTATAAATCAACCAAGCTCACGAATTCACCGTCCATCATACGCGCATGTCGAACGGCGTATCTTCATTTTCACCATAATCCGTCATTTCTAGGCCGGTAGCAGGTTAATCCTCCTTATTTGATGGAACTCACCGATAAGAAGCCGGCACATTCATCATAAAAATTTGCTGCCGTTAATCCGACTCATGTCCGTCATCTGATATTAACTATTGGTTATCGGGGTAAACCAAATGATAATATCGGCATTATTAACCAGCCATCGAGTAATCAATGAGTAATGTTTTTAGTTTTACGGGCACAGTCGGGCGCGATGCGGAAGTTCGTTATACACCTTCGGGATTGGCCGTGTTAAGCGTAACGGTCGCCAATAACATCGGTTTTGGCGACAAGCAACAAACGCTATGGGTTCGCGTAGCGTTATTCGGCAAACGCGCTGAAGGCGGTTTGCAGAATTATCTTAAGAAAGGACAGCAGGTTTTTGTTTCCGGGGAACTGACTCAAAGCGAGTATAAAGCCAACGACGGCAGCATGAAAACCAGCCTGGAATTGAACGCCAATATCATCGATTTAATCGGGAAAAGAAGCGAAAGCAGTGCTAGCCAACAGGCCTATCAACCTTCAGGGCCGCAAACTGCTGCCCCGCAAGGCGGTCGCGATAACTTTAGCGAAGATTACGACGACGATATTCCCTTTTAACTTTTGTTAATCAAAGATCAAAGCTTGCTAACGGCTAATTTAGAAGGCTCTTTCGTTTTCTGTAAGGATTCGTCTTTGGGCTTTAGAAGTTTCGCCTCAATCTCAAAATCGAAACGAATTCGACTAGCGGCTTCTTTTGCCTGTTTTTTACTTTTAAAGGGACCGGCAACAACCTGATAGGCTTTGTTGACTGCAACTTGCCTGGATGGGATGGGCGGTCCCTGATGATTTAACATGGCCGCTAATTTTCGGGCATCGTTTTCGTTGTCGAAGGTTGCAACGAGCATTGCCCAATCGTTGTCGGTCAATTCGACCAACTCGGGCTGCCCGTAAAGTTTTTCGGGATGCGCCAATTGCACCGCCGCCTTCGAAATGTCGGCTATATCGGGGCTGTTAACCAGCACCGGCGTAGGAATACCGTCGGCACGGTCGATAACTTTATCGACCTTATCCCAATCAACCGTCACATTATGTTGCTTAGCCAGTTTGGTTAGTTCTTTAGAGACTTGCTTTTTAAGTTGACGTTTATTGTTTAACCATTTTTCTAAAGGCTCATTCGCCTCAAGATAAAGCATGTTGTTGTCCCATGCCGTCAGGTAAGGATCGTGAACAATTTTGACAGACGTACCGACAGGCACTTTTTTGAACAAGACTTCGATATCTTCCGGGTACATCTGAACGCAGCCGTGACTGATCTGCATTCCAATTCCGAAAGGTTTGTTAGTCCCATGAATAAGATAGCTTCCGATGGCAAGGCGCATCGCATAATAACCTAAAGGATTTTCAGGGCCGGAACGCACAACGCTGGGAAGTATGTGTCCTTTTTCAGCATGTTCGCGATGAATGGAGGGCGGCACATGCCAATCGGGATTAGCGGTTTTAACCGCGATACTCGTCGCACCCATCGGCGTATTCCAACCGTCGCGACCGATACCGACCGGATAGGTATAGACTTTATTTCGCTCTTTTTTTGGATAATAGAACATCCGCATATTTGCGACATTCAATACAATGCCTTTCCTCGGCGCATCGGGAAGAATGAACTGCAAAGGCAAAAGAACCCGGCTATTTGCTCTGGGCGTCCACGGAGACACACCCGTATTCGCTGCGGTTATGTCATTGTAACCTAGACCGAAATGCCGCGCGACATCGGGCAAGGTGTCGTTCTCCTGGGTCTCTACCGAGGCGATTTCACCTACGATGGTCTGATCGCCGACCAAATCGTACTCGTGCTTATCGATATCGGTTTGCAGTTGTATTTTCGGCGTTTCAACAACGCGGGGTTCGCCGCCGGAAAAGTAACGGCTTAATGTTTGGCATCCGCTTAAAAGTAAGACCAGTGCAAACAAACCGGTAAATAACGTGAGTTTTTTTACTATTAACATAACGATTTATTTACCGCTCGAACGAATATTTGTTTTGTAAATATCGAGTAAACGTTCATTAATTTTTTTGTATGGCATATTCAATCATGGACAGCGAGTGTAGTATAGTCATGATTAAGAAAGCATTAAGCTAGGTGACACTTCACTTATGCTGTCCAAACTCGCTAAAACTCCACGTTAGATGAAAGCCGATGACAAAATGTAAATGGGCGCTTAACAGCCCAAGTGAAGAGCATTATCACGACAATGAATGGGGAGTCCCCGTTCACGATGACCGGCATTTGTTCGAATTTTTGCTGCTGGAAGGTGCACAAGCCGGTTTAAGCTGGTCGACTATTTTGAATAAACGAGAAGGTTATCGGCAAGCTTTCGATAATTTCGACGTTCGAAAAGTCGCTCATTATGACGAAGCTAAAATCGAAGATCTAATCAATAATTCCGCTATCGTCCGCAACCGGCTTAAAATAAACGCCGCCGTCACTAACGCCCAAGCTTTTATCAAAGTTCAAGAGGAATTCGGCAGTTTCGATAAGTTCATCTGGCAGTTCGTTGACGGCCAACCGATTCAAAATAGTTGGCAAGAACACCGCGAGCTTCCAGCCTCCACAAATTTATCAGACCTTATCAGCCGGGATTTAAAAAAGCGCGGGTTTAAATTTGTCGGTAGCGTTATTGTTTATGCTCACATGCAGGCAACAGGGATGGTAAACGACCATACGATAGATTGTTTCCGGCACAAGGAAGTTAAACTGTTGGCAGAAATATAGTTTTAATTCGGACAAACACGGATTAATTCAACATATCTTTCGATTATAGATTAAGCCTAGTAAAGTATCTATTCCATCCGTTCTAGGTTATTGAACCAGTCGAAAGGTAGCATGTGCTTCGACAAGTCCAGTACTAAGACTTAGACCATAAAAGGCCGGTAGATAAATTACAAACAAAAAACTTAACGGTCTTTTTTATTTATCCGAATCAAAACCAAAAATGCACCCCCGCGACAAAGCGGGTTTCTTCCGATTGATTCCCTTGCGACCTTATAATATCCGCAGAAGAACCGAATGTACTTGCCCATTCTATGCCGACATAAGGTGAAAATTCCCGTTTAATTTCATAACGTAAACGCATTCCCGCTTCTATATTAGATAAGCCGCTGCTAACTAAACGAGAAGAATCGCTTTCGCTATAAAAATTGACCTCGATACGAGGTTGAAGTATCAGATTTTGGGTGATGAGCACATCGTATTCGGTTTCAAGCCGGAAGGCTGTCCGACCTCCTTCGCCGACATACCCCGTCGCTTCTATATAAATCCAATAAGGCGCAAAACCTTGTACGCCAAATGCGCCCCAAACCCGGTCCGTACCTAATCCGCTGTCGATACGTACGCCTAGTTGAGTATCCCAAAAAGGGGTCAAGGCGTGCGCCCATAGTGCTTCATTACGGGCATTTTTGAATGTCCCCTGGTCGATTTCACCCTCCGCCCTAACGACAACCTTATCGTAGTCTTGCCCATACCAGGCTTGCCAATCGTAAGTCATCGAGAAATCATCCCGTGCGTCAACACCCTCCAAACGATCGACTATGACCGAACCTAGATAATCTTCATCCCCCATTATTGGTTTCGATAAGCCGCTGAAATCAAGGCCGTCAGTATAATCATTGGGATCGCGCTTATTTTTAAGCGCTTGTATGCCTTGGTCTGTTTGATTGCCGACATCATATTCCATAGACTCGTTAGCAATCATGGATTCGTGGCTCATCATTTCGGCATGGTTCATATGCTCATGATCATGCGCTGATTCTTCCGCCCATGCACTCTGGTACAAAGTGATCGACAGCATTAAAACCACTTTTACGACAAGGACTGAAAAATAGCTTATTTGATGATTGTTAAGTTTTTCAAAAACCGCTGGCAATAGATACTTTCAACGCGAAAAAGTGCAATGCTCAAGTATGACACCGTCAAGAAACCACCACTTCCCGGAACATACCTGCGTGCATGTGATAGAACAAATGGCAATGCCACGGCCAGCGACCTAGCGCATCGGCAGTGACTAAGAAAGTCACGCGCTGTGCGGGTTGGACAACGATGGTATGTTTCCGCGCCTGAAATTGCCCGTCCGGCGTTTCCAGTTCGCTCCACATGCCGTGTAAATGAATGGGATGCGTCATCATCGTGTCATTTACCAGAATAACCCGAAAACGTTCGCCATGACGAAAATGGATGGGGTTTGCTCGGTTGTATTCCAAACCGTCAAACGACCAAGTGTAGCGCTGCATATTGCCTGTCAGATGCAGTTCAATCTCCCTTGTCGGTGGCCTAGTATCCAACGCGCCGCCGGTTGTGTGCAAGTCGGCATAGGTCAGCACCCGTCTGCCGTTATTCCGTAATCCGATACCCGGATCGTCAAGGTTAGTCCGCGGCGTATCAACCCGCATATCTACGCTGGCGCCAAATTCTGTGTTGGCATGGTGTGCTTGGGCGACTTTCTTGTTGGTAGCCTGGGATCCAGCCATGCCGTCCATGTTGTGCATACTGTGATTCATGTGGTTCATTTGCTCGGGCGTCATTTTGCTATGATCCATGTCTGCCATACCGTGATCTATCGAATGATCCATTGCCCCCATCATATCTTCCATCGTAAGCGGTTCGGCCTTATCTAGAACTGGCACTGGCGCTGTCAAACCCGGTAGCGTAGCTAAAGTACCGTGGACACAACCGGTACGATCCATGGATTGCGCAAAAAGCGTATACGCCTTTTCTTCCGGGGTGACGATGACATCATAATTTTCCGCCAATCCGATACGGAACTCATCAACCTCTATCGGATCGACGTTTTGCCCGTCCGCCGCCACAACCGTCATCTTTAAGCCGGGAATCCGCACATCGAAAAACGATTGCGCGGAAGTATTAACAAAGCGTAATCGGACTTTTTCGCCCGGTTTGAATAAACCTAACCAGTTTTCAGCACTGGGTTTACCATTGACCAAATAGGTGTAGGTCGATGCGGAAATATCCGATAAATCGGTTCGGTTCATCCGCATCATGTTCCACATATGGCGCTTTTCGAACGCAGACTGAATGCCTTCTTTGGCAGTATCTTTAAAGAAATCAATGACCGTCGGTTGGTTATAATTGTAATAAGCACTCTCTTTTTTGAGCTTACCGAACACAGCCATCGGATCTTCATCCGTCCAATCGGACAGTAAGACCACGTAATCGCGATCAGATTGGATAGTGTCTGGCATCGCCGGTTCAATAACAATCGCCCCATATAAACCGGTTTGTTCCTGCATCTCCGAGTGCGAGTGATACCAGTAAGTGCCGGATTGTTGCACCTTAAAGCGGTAAGTGAATGTTTCTCCAGGCGCGATACCGTTAAAACTGATTTGCGGCGCGCCATCCATTTGATAAGGCAAAATAATGCCGTGCCAATGAATGGAGGTTTCCTCTAAAAGCAGGTTTTTTACCCGAAGCGTTACAGTATCGCCCTCACGCCAGTACAAAGTCGGGCCGGGTAATGAGCCATTGATGGTCGTGGCTATTCGTTCAGTACCGGTAATATTAATCGGCGTATTTGCGATTGTGAGATCAAACTCCGTGCCAGTTAGCACAGGAGCGACGTGCAAATCCGGCTGTGCTTTCGTATTTTTAAGATAAGGCCATGTTGCCAAGAAAAGACCGGCTTGGGCTAATCTTTTAAGGAATTTGCGACGTGGTAGTCCGTTTAAAGCCAAGGTGGAACGGGATTTTAAGGTCATTCGTTATTCAGCTACCGTAGACATTTGAATGAAGTGAAATGGGTGAATTTGAATTAAAAATAGGTAGTGCTAAGCATAGCTATCTTGGAGTCGAATTTTTGGTCAAAGGTTCAGCGACAAACAAACGATTCAGTTATTTTTCATAATGTCCGGCATAAAATGCCTTTTAACTTTCTCTCTTAAATTGTGATATGGCAAGCAAAAATAATTTCAGAGCAATCTTGCTTTTTTAATGAGAATTGTTATCATTAACATAAGAGTTAGTTATTCAGGATAAAATTTATGTACGTCTGCGTTTGCAAAGCCGTAACAGATACCCAAATAAAACGCGCCATCAGCGAGGGTGTTTGTTCGCGGCGAGAATTATTCAAATGCTTGGGCGTGGGCGGCGATTGCGGCAAATGCAATCCTCACGTTAAAGAACTGTTGAGTAATCATGAACAGTCTTGCAACCAATACCTAATGCAAAATCAGCCAAATCATTCTATACTCGCAGCTTAACTGGCTTGACGAGATAGAACAATGAAAGGCGACACTAAAGTTATTGAATTTCTTAATAAAGCACTCACCAACGAACTCACCGCTATCAACCAATACTTCCTGCATGCTAGGATGTTTAAAAATTGGGGCTTCAGCAAGCTCAACGAAAAGGAATATCACGAATCCATTGACGAGATGAAACACGCCGACATACTAATCGAGCGTATTTTGTTTCTGGAAGGGTTGCCCAATGTGCAAAATCTGGGCAGAGTGATGATCGGCGAAAATCCGGAAGAAATGCTTAATTGCGATCTTAAATTGGAACATGAAGCCATCCCGCCGCTCAGAGAAGCCATTGCTTACTGCGAACAGGTCAAAGACTACGTTTCCAGAGAAATATTTGAACATATACTCGAAAACGAAGAAGAACATGTCGACTGGTTAGAGACACAGTTTGAATTAATGGGTAAAATCGGCATTCAAAACTACCTACAATCCCAGATGTGAGACTTAAAGGCTCCACACAGGAGTTACCGATTAATTCTTAGTTTTATCATGACGTCAATTCCCGAGCCTATTGTTGTTTGCGCACTTTATAAATTTGTATCATTGCCGGATTACCAGCAAATTCGGCAACCGTTACTCGATGTTATGGAAGGCAATCAAGTAAAAGGGACTTTACTACTTGCTCAAGAAGGTATCAACGGAACAATTGCCGGATCGAGAAAAGGCGTCGATTCATTGCTAACATGGTTGAAATCCGACCCGCGCCTCGCAGAACTCGAATATAAAGAATCCTTTACCGACGTTCCGCCGTTTAATCGCACGAAGGTTAAACTTAAAAAAGAAATCGTTACTATGGGGGTTGAAGGCATCGACCCTCAACGCGTTGTCGGCACCTACGTCAGCCCGAAAGATTGGAACGAACTAATCTGCGATCCCGACGTATTGTTAATCGATACGCGTAACGACTACGAATACCAAGTCGGCACCTTCAAGAACGCCATCAATCCGAATACAGAAAGTTTCCGGGAATTTCCGCAATACATCAAAGATCATCTCGATCCAGAGAAACACAAGAAAGTCGCCATGTTCTGCACAGGCGGTATTCGTTGCGAAAAATCGACTGCATACCTCAAAGAACAAGGCTTCGACGAGGTTTACCATCTGAAAGGCGGCATCCTAAAATACCTTGAAGACGTACCAGCAGAAGAAACACTTTGGCAAGGCGAGTGTTTTGTGTTCGACGACCGCGTTACCGTCAATCACCAACTGGAAAAAGGCCGATACGATCAATGTCATGCCTGCCGGTTGCCGATAACCGAAGCCGACAAAGCTAGCCCGATGTACGAAATCGGCGTAAGTTGTCCGCATTGCTACGACAAAAAATCACCTGAACAGAAGCAGCGCTTTGCCGAACGCGAAAAACAGATAGAACTAGCAAAACTACGCGGTGAAAAACACATCGGTTCGGAAGCAGCCAAAGCCTTAATCGCAAAACGGGAAGCTAAATTAAAACGCCGCCAGCAGCAAGAAGAAGTCAATTTAGCCGGAACCAATGAAATATCAACGGCAATATCCGACATTTCTTGATTAAAGCACGCATCGGTCAAAAGGCGCCTTTATTTTCGGTCTCCGAGTGGCTCCAGGGCCAGTCGACTAATTTCGATAAACTTCTCGGTAACGTCATCCTCGTCGAGGTTTTTCAGGTCAATTGCCCGGGCTGTTTTTTATACGCTTTACCGCAAGCCATCGATCTCCATCGGCAATACTCAAATCAAGGCCTTGTCGTGCTCGGCATAGCCACAGCATTTGAAGATTTCGATAAAAATACGCTAGAAAATCTGCAAAAGCTGGTCAATCAAGGCGAAGTCATCGGCGAAACCTTATACAGCCTGAGCCAACACGGCATATTGAAATCGGGACGATTGCCGTATAACATCCCTTTTTCATTAGCAATGGACAAACTCGTCAAACGCGACTCCGCTGTCAGCGAAACTGAAGTTCTAACTTTTATTCGCGAACATTTACCCGATTTCGACCGGCAACCCAACGGTTTTCGTAAAAAAGTCATCGGTCAAGTGCAAGATTATCTACAAAAATTAGACTATCACGCCCATACTTTCGAACTATTCAACCTCAAAGGTACGCCTTCATATATCTTGGTAGACAAACAAGGCATCCTTCGGGATTGCGGATTTGGTAACCACCCTGAAATGGAAAATCAAATAAAAACCTTATTGCAAGAATTATAGATTCGGTCCTGTGAAGTCTCAACTTCCGTTCGCCTTGAGCCTGTCGAAAGGCGGTCCGCGCTTCGACTCGCTCAGCACGAACGGTTCAATCTTTAAAACACCGAATCAATAGATTAATAGTACGCTTGGCCTATCTTCTCGATTTAAATGTGACATCTTGGTCGTTTGCGTTCTCAAATAGCGTTAATACTTTTCAAATACTGCAACAATTGCCGTAGCGCCTTCGGTTTGTTAACTGGGCTGCCGCTACCGACTTGGTTTTTATTGTTAACGCCGTGGCACGCCGGGCAAGTGCGAATTTCGCCGGGTTGAAAAGACAGCCAATTACGTTCCCTGACCACGAAATTACCCTGAGGATCGGTCAACTGCCAACTCAGCGCCCTGCGCGCCGGTAGCAACATCGCTACCGAACCGTCATTGGCGATTTTCACACTGCCTTTGGGTGCATTGGGGTTAGGCGGATTGCTGTTTACACTATGCAGTACCTGGGCCAATACGCGGCGACCTGGAACGGGCGTGTTCGAGCAACAACCTTTCAAGCCGCGGATTTGATCGCCTTGGAAAGCCTGAAAGTGCGCAATATCGTAAATTTTGCCGGCTGCTGTCACCTTTTGGGTCGCCGTTCCTGCTACTCTTAAATTAAACGGCTGTTGTTTATCGTCGTCATCGCGGACGGTGACATTTCGCATTATCGCTAACGCCAGTCCTTTGCTTAACAAGTATTGACGAAAAACGGCTTCTGAAACGCCTTCTTCTTGAAAAACAGCTGCTTCCGGGGTTGGTAACGGCGATACTAACCTTGTCGGTACGGGACGCGCCTTGACTTCGACCGGTTGTAATTCCCACAAGTCGCCGGTATAACTCACCAATGTATCCGGGTCATAGTAGCTGACGGCTTTTTTGATGCCGTTGGTTAAAGGTTGGTCCGCCACCCAAACGCCGTTAGGTTGTTGCTTTAATGTACGTAAGCGGTAATCGTAACGCGATTGCGGATTAGCCGTCGTTCCTAAGTTTTTATCGGCATAGGTATTAAAGGTATGTGCGCTGACCATGCTGCCGTCCGATAAGACCAAAGGATCACGGTATAGTCCTGAATGGAAAGGCGGCGGAGTTTGTCCTTCCGAGATTGGAAATTTGGTTGCTTTATCGGTTACGTACTTAATTATCATATTATCGGGATTTTTTCCGGGCGTGCCGTTAATTAACCGCACGATCTGACCCGATGCATGGGTGCCGAATTCAGGCGCGTCGATACCGATATACTCATTCGGATTGACCGGGTCTTGTTTTATTTGAAAAAAATTACTAATTCTTGTCGGTCTGAGCGAACTGACCGTTAAATAAGTTAATACCGGATCGTCGGTAAAAACGCCATCCACATAGGAGCCGCCTAATTCATGACGACCGACATGGTTGATAGTTTCTACCTCGGAGCCGTCTTCATGCATTTGCCAAGGAAAAAAATGGTTGAACGAGTGACCGTACAAGTTCTTACCCGCCAATGAAACCGTATCGAATTTCAAAGGTTCCGGAAACACTTCAGCACGGCTATTAAGCATCGTCGAAGAGGTTTCGTTTGCGTAATTAAAAGTACCGTATGTATTTCCGCCGTTTCGGTCGCTGGCGGCTTGCTGATCCTGTTGCAAATGATCCCATTGCGTAAAAATAATGCGCCCGAAGCTATCGACAAACGGATTGAAATCGCCTGATGGTGCATGGTTGAGCAGCTTTAAATGACCTGTTGCAGGGGCTAGACTCCATATTCCGGTATTTGTCGGTTGCTCTTCGTATTCATCCAATTGCGGGTAAAGCAATGCTTGACCGTTACGCGGCCTGTCCGACACAAAAATAATCCTGCTGTCCGTTCCGTATATGGGAGAGACATTGTTATAAGGCGGTTGATTAGGCACTTTCGTAATTGCCGGCGTTTCGGCTTTGCCCAAACCTGTCACTTCATACAACTGCCAAAGATATTGTTTAACTTGATATTGAGCCGGCGCACCGACGACCATGCTGAATATGGCTTTCTTTCCGCTCCAGAATACTGCCGGATCGCGGACTTGAATTGCAGTCCCGCCTTGCAAACCGGTTTTCCCTAAACCTGCTGACGCTGTTAAGTTTTTCAAAGTTCCGTCGGGATAGCGAATCCACAAATCGCCGCCGCGACCCGTTATATTGATTGCGCCCCGATGATTACAAAAGGTCGCATTGATCGTACAAAAATCGGCAGGAATGGGAATTTGCGTAACAAATAAAATCGGATTGGTGATTGCAGCGGAGCTAAACGGGCTTAAAAACACCAAGCCGAGTACGATCAATATTTTATTACACTGAATGTTCATTCTCTTTCCCGTAATTAATTGCTTGTAATCAAATTGCATTTAATCGATTGGAAGGGAATAAAAATAGATTTAAACACATCGGAATTTATTTTTGCGAACATACAAAAACAATTTCTTTGTTTGCGCCCTTCAATGTCGATTAACATTGTTTAATCGCTAGTTACATTAGTTTATTTTTTTATCTAAAACTGTGATGGGTATCGCTTTATTGCTCAAAGCGCATTGCAGTAACTCCAATGACATCCAAGGCTAACCAGCAAACATTTCCGGCAGGTCGATTAAACTATCGATTTCTTGGCGTCTCGTCCGGACTGGATGGCAGGAATTAGTTGCAAAAAATTAACCGCAATATTTTCAATTTGCTGCCGTAGCTACACGACCTAATTTTATATAGGCCATAATTTTCAATATATTGCGTTTTTTCATGGCCTATTCAGGAAATTTTTACGCATTTTTAAAAATCTTACGAAGTGATAAGCTTAACAACATGATAAAAAAGCCTATTGATGGGCAAAGCTCGACAGGAAAGCAAAAACAATGAATTACTGGCTAATGAAGTCCGAACCCGACACCTTCGGCATTAACGACCTGAAAAATAGGCCGAATCAATGCGAACATTGGGACGGCGTGCGGAATTATCAGGCCCGCAATATGATGCGGGATGACATGAAAATCGGCGATCAGGTTTTCTTTTATCACTCTAATTGCGACTTACCGGGCATCGTCGGTATCATGGAAGTCGTCCGAGAAGGTTATCCCGATCATACCGCCTTCGACCCGAACGATAAGCACTTCGATCCGAAAAGCAATCCGGCTAAGCCGACGTGGATAATGGTCGATATCAAATATGTCAGCACATTAACCCGGACAATTAGCCTGACCGAACTTAAACAAAAACCTGAACTGGCGGATTTGGCTCTGGTAAGGCGCGGAAATCGATTATCCATTATGCCCGTGACACAAGCGCAATGGGATTTTATTCTCGCATTGGAATGACATACCTCGAATCGATATGACGACAGCTTATCTCACCCACCCCGAATGCCATAAACACGATATGGGGACGCATCACCCTGAGTGTCCGTCGCGGATGACTGCGATTGAAAACCGGCTGATCGCAACAGGATTACTCAGCCGACTGAAACGGGTTGAAGGCCCCAAAGCCGACAAAACGCACTTGCAACGGGTACATAGCAAGAGCTATGTCGAAGCGGTTTTCAGCCGTGCACCGGCTACAGGCATGATTCACTTGGACGGCGATACAGCAATGAATCCGCATAGCCTGGACGCCGCCTTATATGCGGCGGGAGCGGCAGTTAAGGCCATCGATTTGGTCCTGGCGGGCGAAGTCGATAATGCCTTTTGCAATATCCGCCCGCCCGGTCATCATGCAGGGCGGGCAAATGCGGCAGGTTTTTGTATTTTCAACAATGTGGCCGTAGCCGCTGCTCATGCGTTGGAACATCACGGGCTACAGCGAGTGGCTATTGCCGATTTCGATGTTCACCACGGCGACGGTACGGAAAACATCTTCCACGACGACCAGCGCGTTATGTTGTGCTCGACCTTTCGCCATCCTTATTATCCTTACTCCGGCGCAGGCAGCGGAAACGACCATATCATCAATGTGCCGTTACCTGCAGGTAGTAACGGAGCGGTTTTCCGCACTGCGGTAACGGAACACTGGCTACCGGCGTTGGAGCATTTTCAACCGGAACTCGTATTAATTTCCGCCGGATTCGACGCCCACAAAGAAGACGATATGGGCGGTTTAAAACTGGTGGAAGACGATTATATTTGGGTAACGGAAGAATTGATAGCGATTGCGGAGGCCTCTGCAAACGGCAGGATTGTCTCGCTACTAGAAGGCGGTTATGCGTTACAAGCATTAGCGCGGAGTGTGGGTGCGCATATCGAATGTCTAATAAAACCTTGAGTAAACTAAAGCTTGTAAAACGATTCTCTAACCCGATATACGAGTTTTAAATTTTCAAAAACAAAACAACGTCGACAAAATCGTCATGCCGCTGTTGATGATATTGATATAGCCGGTATTACCGGCTATATCCGTCATTGTCGTAAGGGGCTTGTTGCCAGCCTTCATACTGACGCTGCTTTTGTCTGTTTTGCTGGTGATCGACATAAGCCCCGACCGCCGCGCCAACTGCGCCGCCTGCTAACGCGCCTAACCCGGCGTTCGCCAAGTCGTTGCCGCCGAAAGCCGTGCCTAAGGCTGCGCCTGCCACAGCGCCGACGCCACCGCCGATTAGGGCTTTGCTCACACGTTTGTTACCGTTATTGTAGCCATAGTTGCTGTAATCATTATTATAACCGTAACCATAAGGCTGCTGGCTGGCGCATGCGGTTAGCAAGATAATTGATAGTAATGTTAGTACGATTTTGTAGTTCATTTTTCAATTCCTGTTTAGTTGTTTTGAATACATTTTTTTAGTTGCGTTCAGTGTAATAAAAGCAACCTTAATCGGAACTGAATTGAGAAACCTATCCCCCAAGTTAATTTATTTCCGGTTTAAATAAAATCCAACGGCTTAACCGATACCTCCTTCCGTCAAATGCGCCGGTTCGAGCAGTTTTTCCAGCTCCGTCCTTGAAATTTCCGTCATCTCGGCGGCGACGTCAATAATCGGTCTGCCTTGTTTATAGGCGGCTTTGGCGATTTCCGCCGCCTTGGCGTAACCGATGATCGGGTTTAAGGCCGTGACCAGAATCGGATTTTTGGCCAAGGCGACTTTTAAATTATCTTCCCTGACCGTGAATCCCGCGATGGCTTTGTCGGCCAGTAAAAGACTGACATTGGCTATGAGTTCGATGCTTTGCAGGATGTTGTAGGCAATGACCGGCAGCATCACATTCAATTGGAAATTGCCGGATTGACCGGCAATGGTAATGGTGGCGTCGTTGCCGATGACTTGTGCAGCGACCATTGCTGCGGCTTCGGGAATGACCGGATTGACCTTGCCGGGCATAATACTGCTGCCGGGCTGCAAAGCGGGTAATTCGATCTCGCCCAGACCGGCGAGCGGTCCGCTGTTCATCCAGCGTAAATCGTTGGCGATTTTCATTAGGCTGACGGCGATTACTTTCAGTTGCGACGATAATTCGACGATGGCGTCTTGCGCACTTAAGCTTTCAAAAAACGATGAATTAGGTTGAAACGGCAGTTTGGTTTCTTCCGACAATAATTTGGCGAACTGTCCGGCAAAATCAGGATGAACATTAATGCCCGTACCGACCGCCGAGCCGCCTTGCGCGAGTTTATATACTCTAGGCAATGTTGCCTGAATCCGGTCAATACCGTTGCGGATTTGCAAGGACCAACCGCCCAGTTCCTGGCTCAGCCGAATCGGCATGGCATCCATCAAATGCGTACGACCGGTTTTGGTGACGGTATCCACAGACTGGGCTTTAGCTTCAATCGTTTCGGCCAGATGTTTTAATGCGGGCAATAAAGCGTTATCACATTCCAATGCGGCGCTAACGTGGATCGCCGTGGGAATCACATCGTTACTGCTTTGTCCCATGTTGACATGATCGTTAGCGCTTACCGTCGCGCCGGACGACCGCGAGGCTAAGGTTGCAATCACCTCGTTAACATTCATATTCGTGCTGGTGCCGGAGCCGGTTTGGAACACATCAATCGGAAATTGATGTTGATGTTCTCCATCGCGGATGCTTTGCGCGGCAGACATAATGGCATCGGCAGTGGCTGTATCCATTTCGCCTAAAGCCACATTCGCTTTAGCGGCGCATTGTTTTATCAAGGCGACGGTTTTAATAAACGCGGGCGGTAAAGGCAAACCGCTCACCGGGAAATTATCGATGGCGCGCTGGGTTTGGGCAGCATATAAGGCATCGGCAGGGACTTTCAATTCGCCCATACTGTCTTTTTCGATTCGGTATTGTTCAGTCATGATAGTTTTCAAGAAAGGTGATAATGTCGTTTTGGGTAAACGGCCAGTTTAGGAATTTGTTGGTTTTTACATGTAACAACACCGGAATAAGCGTGTCGTAGTCCGCTTGCCATTGCGTTTGCTCGGCGATGTCGATCGGTTTAATGGAAAAATCCGTACGGATAGCGCGGCACTCGTTAAGTAAGTGTTCGGCAATTTCGCAGAGATGGCACCCTTGAGTGCCCAATAAATAATACATTGATGATTTTTTCGGTGATTTGCAAACGGTTAAGGCTATCTAGCTAAAATTATATCGCGCTTAGCGGGGTCGTTACGACTAAATGAGATGAAATACCGGATTTTCCGGTTGCATTGTTTATCATTTGTAACGAATCTTCAGATGGCTATTTGGTTTTAGCGTTCGAATGTTAAGCAATTCAGCTTGCTCGATTCAGCAGTTTCGTAAGGTTGTAGCGATAAAAAATGTCGATTCAGGTTTATTTCGTTCTTTTGATAACCTCTAAAAGTCTATATATAGACATATTATATTAATAGTGTATTATTAAACTTAATTGTATTAATTAGCCGGGAGGTTCGGACATGCTATCGCTTTCACGCGCACAACTTCCGTCCGATAGCGCTAAAGTATCTAAAAGCGCATTACGGACTTATTTTAATATCGTCAACGCATGGAAACTGAATGTTGAAGAGGCAATGACTTTATTGGGTCTCGATTCGCGGAGCACTTACTTTAAGTGGAAGAAAAACCCGGAGTCGGCCAAATTAGGCCCGGATAAATTGGAACGGTTATCTTATATTTTCGGTATTTATAAGGCCTTGCAGATATTGTTGCCCAATGCCGAAGCCGCCGATCAGTGGCTAAAACGACCGAATTCAGCCCTGCCTTTTCAAGGTAAATCGGCGATTGAGCGTATGTTGACCGGTCATGTTGCCGATCTTTATGTCGTCAGGCAATATTTGGACGGACAACGCGGCTGGTCGTGAAGTATTCGTTGCCGGTCAGCCGAATTCAATGGCAACCTTGCTGGCGTTTGGTGCCTAGCCGATTTCCGCCGGTCGGTTTATTCGACCGCGTTGCCGACCCAGAAGATCTCGACATCGTCTACGTCATCGAAGGCTTGACCAACGACCGCTTACGCGACGAAACAGGCGACATAAACTTAGTGTTACCGCAAGAGCGGATTTCAGGCCCCGGCACCACGCCGATTATGGCGGCTTTTACGCATCTCAATCCCGAAGGAAGCCGATTCACGGACGGCAGTTACGGGGTTTATTATGCGGCCAAAACAATCGATGTCGCCGTGGCCGAAACTCGCTTCCATCGAGCAATATTTTTTGCTGCGACGAATCAACCGCCCATTGAAATCGATATGCGAAGCTACGCGTCCGATCTGGACGCCGAATTGCACGATATTCGCAACCGGCAGAACGAACTGCCCGAGATTTACGACCCGGATCATTATGCATCGGCTCAGAATCTAGGGAGAGTATTACGCAACGACGGTTCGAACGGTATCGTATACGATAGCGTACGCTTTAAAGGCGGAGTATGTGTTGCTGTGTTTAAACCCAATCGCTTGGCCCCGGTACGGCAAGGACCACATTATTGCTATGTGTGGAACGGTAAAGAAATAACTACGGTTTATCAAAAACTTAGTTTGAATCCGTAATATAAAAACGATCCACACACTGCATTATGTTGAAGTCGATTCAAACTTCGACAAGATAAAGCGCCAACGGTAAAACATTGTTACGGTGTCTTCTAGTTTATCTTCCTAAAAGCTAAATCAACTTTTTTATGATGTATTTAATAATACGAGAGTATATACAACGAAGAACCGGCTCGCCCCTTGTCTATAAAGAATCAAGCCGGCTCTGAACGACTTATAAAGGTTCAACCAAAAGTAAGGTTGCCGTGCAATTCAAATCGATATAATTCGATTTATTGACAACGCCGATGTAAGGGCCGGGAATAAAAGGCGTGGCAATCGTGGTGAGCGCTAACTGGCTTTTAAAACCTGCCTTAGTAATCAGAGTTCCTAGATTGTTTTGTCCTAAATTTATCTGCGGCAGAATAAATGAAGCTTTATTGATTGATACATCCGGCGTGAATTTAAGTACTATTGACTTAACATCGCCCATAACTGATTTGTGAGATTCAATACCGGCTTTTCCTGCCGAGTAATTTTTATTGCCGATCTTCATCGTTAAAAAAACAGTATCCGGTGTTTCGGGGCCGAATGAAAAGGTCCGGTAGGTTAACGATACGTTGTTTCCTTTACAGGTATACAAATTCGGATTGTCTGCATACGCTTCAGGTAAAATCAGGCAGGACAATAAACTAAAAAAACAAATGATGATTTTTTTTATCATAGGGTTTACTCCGTCTTGAATGGTTAATGGCTTTATTTTTTGTAGGGTTGAACGAAATAATTGGAAATAACTTTCGTAGAATCGTCTAATGATATTTAGGCCTTTAATTGCATTCGGCTAACCATTAGAAGGCGCTAATCTAACTTAAATAGGGTGAACGATTGGTTAACAAAATCGTTCATTTTCCAACAGTTTCAACTATCTGTTTCGATGTCGATACCGCTTTTTGAGAATTCAAATGTTATATAACTCTTGTCGATACGATGACTCAAAAAAAATTTTCCATCATTATCCCAACGCTGAATGAAACGCAATCGATAGTTAACTGCTTATCGGCATTGCAGACATATCGGGTAATCGCCGAAATTATTGTGGTAGACGGCGGCAGTACCGATAATACTTACAAACAGGCCTTATCTCTGGCTGACAAAGTTATGACGTCTGATCGAGGGAGGGCGATTCAAATGAATGTCGGCGCAAATGTCGCAACCGGGGTTGTACTTGTTTTTTTACATGCCGATACGTTTTTACCGGAGAATGCGTTGAATCGTATTTCAACGCATATCGATGACCGGGAACAATGGGGACGCTTCGATATTAAATTGAAAGGCAGGCACCCGATGTTAAAGGTGGTAGCAACGTTCATGAATTGGCGCTCCCGGTTCACCGGTATCGCGACAGGCGATCAAACGATATTTGTTAATAAAGTGCTATTCGATTCGATTGGAGGGTATCCTGAGATTGAACTTATGGAAGATATTGCATTGAGCAAATTGCTCAAGCCTATTTCTTCGCCGATTTGCCTAAAAGATAAGGTGCTGAGTTCAGGACGGCGTTGGGAACAATTCGGCGTATTCAAAACGATTTTGCTGATGTGGAGTTTGCGCTTACGGTATTTTTTTGGTACTGATACAGCGACGTTAGCGGTGTTATATAGAGAGGGAAAATGGTGGAAAACATAGTTCGTTTATCGATAGCGGCCGGTATTTTTGCGGTGATGGTGACGTGGGAGGCTTTTAGTCCCCGGCGTAGTCAGCAAATCAACCGTAAGCGACGGTGGCCGGTGAATTTAGGATTGGCGTTTAGTAACATGGTCGTTATGCGTTTTACGATAGGTAGCTTGGCTTTTCTCAGTGCCGAATGGGCGGCGGAAAAAGGCTACGGGCTTTTGAATCTAGGGGCCCTACCGAATGTAATGACGATGATTGCGACGTTACTTATACTCGATTTCGCGATTTATTGTCAGCATATCGTCATGCACAAATGGCCGTTGATGTGGCGGCTGCATAAAGTTCATCATGCCGACCTCGAGTTCGACGCCACGACGGCGGTGCGTTTCCATCCTTTGGAAATCGTGCTTTCTATGATTTATAAGGTGATTTGTATTGTCATCATCGGCGCAAATCCGATGGCGGTGATTGCATTTGAAATCATTTTGAACGGAGCGGCGACGTTTAACCACAGCAATGTCAACATACCGCAAAAGATCGATCGGATGCTTCGCTGGATTATGGTTACACCCGACATGCATCGTATCCACCATTCCGCCGAACCGATCGAAACGGATAGTAATTACGGTTTTTCGCTATCCTGGTGGGACAGACTATGCGGGACTTATATTGCCGAACCCAAACAACCGCAAACGACATTAACCATTGGCTTGAATGCTTTTCGCAAACAAGAAGACGTGGGTTTTGTCCAGTGTTTGTTGATTCCCTTTAAGATAAACGCAAATCGCTCCGTGCGATGAACCGTTACCCGAATGCAGTTATCATGGTGTTTTGTAAGGCGCCGGTACCGGGGCAAGTCAAAACCCGCTTAATACCTCCCTTGACGAATGAAGAAGCCGCCTCGCTGCATCGGGAATTAACCGAAAAGACATTGCAGACGGTTACTGAAAATCGCCTATGCGATGTGCAATTATGGTGCTCGCCTTCGACCGAACATCCTTATTTTGCAACCTTATCGCAAAAATATTCCGTCGATTTGCATTTACAACAGGGCGCCGATTTAGGAGAAAGGATGCACCAAGCCTTTGTTCAAGTGTTAGCGAAGTATAAAAGCGCGATTCTTATCGGGTGCGATTGTCCATCGCTAAAACACTCCGATGTCGAGCAAGCTTTGATTCGGTTAAGTCAAAAAACGTGTTGTGTTATTTCACCGGCGGAAGACGGCGGCTACGTCTTGATCGGACTTAATAGTCTTCAACCGACCTTGTTTAACGAGATGCCTTGGGGGACGAATCAGATTCTAGGGATGACGCGAGCCAGATCTCAATCGCTCAGTTTCGATTGTATCGAACTGGATACGCAATGGGATCTAGATACAGCGGATGACCTTGAGCGGTATCGTAGTTATAAACGATAGTCGAAAGCGATATTTATCATTTTTTTTCAAAAAAACCGCCTTGTTTATATTTTTCCAATTTCTCTAAAAACTTTTTTTTGTTGAAGATATAAAAAATCAGTAGCAACAATAAAGGCCAAAGCAGGAAAAATAATACTTTCATGATGATACCTAAGTCTTCCATATCGACCTACCTTTTTTGTCTGAATGTTGCGTTAAAAAATCGTCTGATTGTATTCACTTCCGATAGCATGAAAATGCGTTTAAAACATGATCGCTCGCGGGTTTGTTTTACTGTTACTATTGTACAACCATTACAATTGACTTGTAACTCGGCTTAAAATGGAACTGTTTTTACAAACATGAATTCTATAAAGCGGAATCGTAAAAATCGCCGTTCCAGAGAATTATAAATAAATCGAAAGGATTTAGCAGAACATGCCTGACATTCAGACACAAAAGTATCGAGACGAAAGTTTTTCCCTTTTTTCCAACCTGAAGGATGATTTTCCGGCGGGTATTGCCGTCTTTATTGTTACTGTGCCTTTGTCTTTAGGTATCGCCTTGGCATCCGGCGCCCCTTTGTTTTCAGGATTAATTACCGGTATTGTCGGCGGCTTGGTGGTAGCTCCGTTAAGCGGTTCTGCGTTGGGAATTAGCGGAACCGCCGCGGGTTTATCGTTGATCGTACTGCCCGCCATACAAAACTTAGGATTTAGTGCGTTTTTACTAGCAGCGCTTTTTGCCGGTTTATTGCAAGTCGTCTTAGGTTTAATGAAAGCGGGGGTAATTGCCTATTATTTTCCTTCATCCGTCATCAACGGCATGTTGAGCGGTATCGGTATCATTATATTCCTCAAGCAAATCCCGCATGCGGTCGGATACGATAAGGATTTCGAGGGCGATTTCGCTTTTTCCCAACCGGATGATTTTTCATCTTTTTCTGAATTGCTCAACATGATAGGGGCTTTTCAACCAGGTGCAGTCCTGATTGCAGTTGTATCATTATCCATTTTACTCGTATGGGAGTCGGCTGCGATGCAACGACAACGGGTGAGCCATTGGATACCGGCGCCCTTGGTTGTAGTCGTCGCCAGTGTATTTATCAACGAAGTATTAAGGTACTATTACCCCGAAATGGCGTTGGGCGAAATGCACCTAGTCACCATACCGGTTGTAGAAAATATTCCAGAACTGTTGCAGCAATTACACTTCCCCGATTTCAGCCAGCGGGCGAATCCGCAAATTTATTTGGTCGGTTTAACCTTAGCTATCGTTGCCAGTTTGGAAACCTTATTGTCGGTCGAAGCTGTCGATAAGCTCGATCCCTACAAGCGGATTACGCCTTCCGACCAGGAATTGATTGCCCAGGGATTAGGCAATATCTGCTCAGCCTTGTTAGGCGGATTGCCGATGACGCAAGTTATCGTGCGCAGCTCTATTAACATCCAATCCAGCGCAAAAACCAAAATGGCTGGAATTATTAACGGAACGCTATTATTAGTAGCCGTTCTACTGATACCCGGTCTTTTAAATAAAATACCGTTAGCCAGTTTGGCGGCTATTTTACTGGTGGTGGGTTATAAGTTGGCGACGCAAGCCGCCGTAAAAACTTTATATCGCTCTGGGTGGTATCAATTTATTCCTTTTTGCGCCACGGTATTGGGGCTGGTATTTACCAACATCTTAATCGGTATTCTAATCGGGCTTACCGCTGCGTTGTTCGCTATTCTGTTGGAAAACTATAAGAGCGCGTCGTATTATAAAGAGACGCAAATCGGCAATAAGACCATCATCCGCTTATCCGAACATGTTTCTTTCTTAAATCGGGCGAACATTCAACAGTCGCTGGAAGCCTTGCCGCCGCATAGCGAAGTGGTCATCGACGCCACACGATCTAAATATATCGATTTCGATGTCTTTGAGATTATTAATAATTTCAAAAGCGAAGCACATCATAAACACATCAAGATCACGCTTGAAAATATGCGCGGCTTCGGATCGCTGCCTCCGCTTGAGAATGTAAGATCGCACACCTATGACTCCCAAAAGTCGCTATCGCCCCTGCAAATACTCGAATTACTAAAGGAAGGGAATGAGCGCTTTGTTAACAACCTTAAATCCAACCGTAATTTATTAGAGCAAGTGAACGACACCAGCGACGGTCAGTTTCCGATTGCGATTATCCTAAGCTGTATGGATTCCCGTACTTCGGTTGAACTGATTTTCGACCTCGGTTTGGGCGATGTCTTCAGTGCGCGTATCGCAGGCAATATTATCAACGACGACATATTGGGCAGCATGGAATTCGCCTGTAAATTGGCGGGATCGAAATTGATCGTAGTGTTGGGACATACCCACTGCGGCGCAATCAAAGGCGCCGTTTCCCATGCGCAACTAGACCATTTGACCGGGCTATTGGAAAAAATTCAACCGGCCATCGATTCCGTAAAACAAGATCTGCAACCGGATAGCTATATAGATAAAGAGACCTTTGTGCAAAAAGTCGCGGATAAGAACGTGCAATTAATCGTTAATCGAATCAGAGCGCAAAGCAACATTCTTGCCGGCATGGAAAAAAGCGGCGAGATTGCCATAGTGGGCGGAATGTATGATATAGAGTCGGGTAAGGTTGCCTTCTATTTTTAATGTTTAGATAGCACCAAACAGCGCGTCACCGCCCATGGGAGATTTTCACCAACAAACGGGAAGATAAGGGCTGATGAAGCACACGCCTGATAACTTATGGATTCTACCTTTTAATAGTTGAACGGACAGAGAATGAAACCTCTTCAACTCCGCTCAGGAAACACCGCGAATAAGCATGAACGCTTGATAACGCTTCCCTTAGGGGACGTTTGCTGAGCGACGCCGAAGCAGTCGAAAGGAAATTAAAACTTCACAAGGCCGAATCTATGAATTAAGGTTAGAATTTATCTTTTTCAACTCGGCATGAGGGGTTAGCAATGGGACGTACGCCGTTATTTCGAAAGCTGGTACTTGCTTTACAAACCGCTAGGCGGGAAATCCTTTCATCTGAAAATTTACCGCTACCATTACCTCGAAATGTCAGTAACTGGTCGCGGCGTAAATTCATTAAATCCACGGCGGTAACAAGTGCTGCCGGTTTGGTAAGCGGTTGTTTGTCATTCCCAAAAGCCGTTCAAGCGCTACCCAATAAGCCTGTTATTGCAATTATCGGTGCCGGTATAGCCGGGTTGAATGCGGCTTATCGACTTAAAAAAGCGGGGCATTCGGCAGTTGTATATGAAGCGCGGTCGCGTATCGGCGGACGGATGAATTCGGTCGATATGGGCAACGGTTTGATCGTCGACATCGGCGCCGAATTGATCAACACCGATCATGCGGATATGCTGGAATTAGTCGAAGAATTCGGCATCGAATTGTTTAACCGGAAGGACGATCAGGCAAGCTTGTCTTATCCACTGTCCGCTTATTTTTTTAACGGTTTTAGCATAACCGAGTCTCAACTTGCCGGCGACTTACGCGCAATCGCGGAACAAATGACAACAGACGCCGCATTGCTCGACCAAGATTGGGATACTTTTGCCCCGCAATTCGATAAGCTGTCGGTAAAAGATTATCTGGAATTACACGCCGATAAAATAGGTAAGCCTTACTTATATGCGTTATTTAGGGATGTCATTCACACTGAATTCGGCGTGGAACCGGAACAGTCGTCGGCCATACAATTTATCCTAGTGTTGCCTGTAATCGACGGAAAAGCCGTCGATTTATTAAGTTACAGCGATGAGACTTATTCGGTCGTCGGCGGTAGTGCCAAAATAACCGATGCGTTAGGCGCTGATTTGGCGGGACAAATTCAATTAAGTAAAAAACTCATCGAAATAAAAAGGCATGCTAAAAAATTTAAACTCGAATTTTCCGATCATTCGATAGTTTTTGCCGATTTAGTCATTATTGCCATCCCATTTCCGGTATTGGATAAAGTCAAAATTAACGCACCATTACCGAAATTGTTACGCCGTTTTATTAAAGAAGCCGAATTGGGTTCAAATGAAAAAGTTATTGCCGGTTTCTCGAAACGGTTTTGGCGGCAAGCCAACGGATTTACCGATGCAGCTTGGAGCGATCTCGGATTTTCCGAAGTATGGGACGAGACCCAGCGGCAATCGGATCGCCAAGACGGCGCGCTAAACTTTTTCTTGGGCGGCGATCAGGCGAGGTCGTTAGGAAGCCGTCAAGAGGCTATCAAACTAGGCAAACAATTTATAGCACGGTTGAATCATTTCATACCGGGTGCTACTTCTTCTTCAACCGGCCAAATTTTGAACTCAGCTTGGACCTTAAGCCCGCTAACGACGGGTGGCTATGCCAATTATAAGCCTGGGCAACTAACCCGTTTCGGAGGATTATTCTGGGTTGAATCGGACATTCCCGATGAGAGTCAGCAGGTTAACGTCGGTAATTTAATCTTAGCCGGAGAGCATCTTAGCGACGCATTTTACGGATTCATGAACGGTGCAGCGCAAACAGGGCGTTTGGCTGCGGATCTGGTTTTGGAAAAAATAGCGGTGAGTTAAAAACCGGTCTATTGAATTGGGCGGCTGCTTTCTTTACAACGCCAAGGCCTTAGAAACAACTGCCGTAATCCAGCAATATATCTTCGCAGTTAAAGAAAATACGAGGATAGTCGATTCGGATGATCAGTTTTAGTCCGTACTCGATGAATACGGCAATCGTCGTCAATCGCGCTAACGCCGCCCAAAGCTTGGTGTTTGTGTTAGCCGAGCAACGCCATATGGCCGTTGTCCACCAAACGATAGTAAATAGGATGACAAAATGAATTTCATCCCAACTCGAAACAGTGATTTTTCCTGTTTTGGCTAGATAATCTGCAAATAGCAAACAAACATTCAACAATATTAAGTAAGGCCAAAATACTAGTTGTAATGAAACGCCCCCAAACCATGCAGTCATTAGGAAACTGTCAACACCTTGAGGTTTCCAATCCAGATTGGGTTGAGGCGCACTGATAAACAGAGCGACGAAAAGTCCGCTTAGGATAAATAAACATTCAACAGGACTTGCCGATTGAATGTCATTGAAAAAAATCGGCAATGTATAAAAAAACATAAGTAGAGTTCAGCCCGGATTCAGATTGCAAAGCAATAATAGTTACAAATTATAGATCGGCGCAGCGTTTTTCTTGACGCGCCCAAGTCGATCCGTTTACTTAAGGATACTCTAAACAAGTTGAATCCATTCATGCCCTTCGACTTCGCTCTGGAAAACGTTCGACTGCGCACCACGAACGGAATCAACTGCTTAACGTTCGTCCTGAGCCAGTCGAAGGACTTAATCAGAGTTTCCTTAAAGCAGCTTTTTAACAGGGATAACCATTAACTATGGTGTTGGATAAAAAGTAACCATACAGGTTATAATCGCAATTGTTATCATGCTGTTAATCAATACTTTATCTGCTCGATGCGGGTTTTTGCATCTTGCAAATAATATGCAAGGCGTTTTATCAATCAACCACGAGGGAACATTTTATGAAAATTCAATCGCTATTAGTGGTAAGTATAATCTGTTTTTTCTGCTCCGGCGTCATGGCGGAAGAAGCGGCGGTCGTTACCGGTCTATGTAAAGACGGCACATCCTATTCGGGCAAATCAAAACGAGGTGGATGCCGAGGTCACGGCGGCATTAAAGAGTGGTACGCGGATAAAGCCGCCCCTGCAACTACGTCAGCACCTGCAGCGACAGAACCCGCTGCAACGGCTACGACAACACCCGTAGTTAAACCGTCTGCAGCAGCGGCAACCGGCATCTGTAAAGATGGCTCGGAATACTCCGGCAAATCAAAAAGAGGCGCCTGTAGAGGGCATGGCGGAGTAAAAGAATGGTTCGCCGATAAAGCGCCAGCGGCGGAAGTTACCCCTGCTCCTGCGGTTACCGCCCAACCCCCAGAAGTTGCACCTGCTTTAGCAACGCCTGCCGCTACACCCGCACCGGCTGAGCCAGCACCTAAATCCAGTATCCCGGCTAAGGTAAAAGTAGAAGCACCGCCAGCAGGCTCGGGTAAAGTTTGGGTCAATACGCATTCCAAAATCTACCACTGCGAAGGCAGCAAATTTTTCGGCCATACAAAGGAAGGCGAATACATGTCTGAAACCGACGCGCAGGCTAAAGGTTTTGTCGCCAACCGCAAGAAAGTTTGTAACAAATAAATTATCAATTTAGATGAATAGCATAAAAACTATGCTATTCATCTATCCGGTAGCGGGTCCCAGTGCCTTTACATGAATTTGTTAACTTCGTTTAGGTAATTCGTCTGTATTTCGGAAGACAAATCTTGTATCGTCACTCCGCTCACTATTAAGCAACTCGTTTTACCTACTACCCTCTATCCATATCCCGTAATGCTAATAACTTCATTTCGTTGTTATTTAAGTCAACATACCGATTCAATTCATTAGTTGATCGTTATTCCCAAACAGGCTGTAAAAACGCCACACGTTTTAAAACGCAATCACTATCATCTTTCGTATTTATTTAATTTCAATGAATAAAATCGTGAATTTGATCGCATTATTAGAGGGTTAATAACAACTTACAAGCTCTATACTATAGTGCTTAGTTTGATAAACCGACTATTTTTAGTATGACTAGAATGCCAAAACGTATACCGAACAGCGTTTTTAAGGTATCAAACTTCATTTTTGGATAACAGATTAACAATTAAGATATGAGGTGTTTGAATTTTGCTCGCGATATTATGTGTACATAAATATTATGGTTTTTATGGGGCAACACATGAAAAATCGGTTTATTGATCTTAAATCGATATTTCAACTCATAATTTGTCGTTTGTTTTATAAATTTTCCGGCACGTTTCTTTTCTTTATCTTTATTTCGTCGGCCTATTCGGAAACTCAACCGGACTTAACTGAACTTCCCATCGAAAATTTATTGAATATGGAAGTGTACAGCGCTTCTAAATTCACTCAAAAAAAATCCGATGCCCCAACGGCGGTAACGGTTATTACCGCACAAGATATTAAAGATTACGGATATCGTACTTTAGCCGACATTGTCCAGAGTGTACGCGGGGTTTATGTCAGTTCCGACCGAAACTATAGCTATGCGGGAACGCGCGGATATAGCATACAGGGCGATGCAAATACGCGGGTTTTAATAATGCTGGACGGCTATCGCTTGAATGATGCTACCTATGATCAAGGACCTTTGGGAACGGAATTTCCAGTCGATATCGATTTAATCGAGCGCGTGGAATATTTACCCGGCGCCGGTTCGGCGATCTACGGTAACAATGCATTCTTCGGCGTGGTTAACGTCATCACTAAATCGGGTAAGGATTATAAAGGGAAAGGGCTTGAAGCGTCCGGGCGGGTTGCCAGTTACGGCACCGACCAGGAACGCCTGAGCTTCGCCAAACATTTCGACAATGGTTTTGATATGCTGTTTTCAGCTACTCGCATGGACAGCCGAGGCGAAAATAGACTGTTTTTTCCTGAGATTGGAACCACCATGCATGGCAGTTTCGATAATGCCGAGCGCTTGTTCGGTAAGTTTTCGTGGCAGCATTTTACTTTGGAAGCCGGTTATTCCAAACGGGACAAAGGACTTCCAACCGGTGCATTCGGCGCGGTTTTTAACGATCCGCGCAATCAAAATACCGATCAGCATGTGTTTTTTAATCTATCGTACGACAACCTGATTGCCGATAATTTAGAGCTGTATGCGCGCGCCTATCACGGGCGTTACGATTATCCGGGAACCTGGATTTACGACGATCCGCCTGTTACACGATATACCGAACTTGGCCTTGGACGCTGGTGGGGGACGGAAGTACGCTTCACCAGTACGCATATCGACGGGCATAAATTAATGGTCGGCGGCGAATTTCAAGATAACTATCATCTATCGGATGATTTTATTGCTTTATCGCCGCCGAATTCTGCCAACAATGCGACTTACAGCCAAGCAACAAATCGTTTCGGATTTTATCTTCAAGATGAATTTAAAATCACCGATTATCTCATTCTTAATGCCGGCGTTCGTTACGACCAACTAAGCTATTCCAGCGATGCGGTCAACCCACGATTGGCGTTGATTTACACACCTTGGGAAAATACGACGTTTAAATTACTCTACGGTTCCTCATTTAGAGCACCGAGCTCTTACGAACTCTATTATTCCGATCCTATTACGTTTCGCAGCCCTGATCTCAACCCCGAAAAAATTAAAACTTACGAAGGCATTATCGAATATCAGCCGGATAGATCTTTACGCCTAACGGCAGTGGGTTTCCATTACGAAATTGACAACCTCATTCAACTCAAAGAACTTCCCACCCTAATTTCAGGAGAAGATCCGCCGAATAAAAATATCAATTCGGGCGTCAATAAAGCCTGGGGTGCCGAATTCGAGGTTGAAAAACTGTGGGATTACGGCGGTCGGCTTCGCGCCAGCTATACGTGGGTCGATGCTTTAGATAACAGTAACAATCAACGCTTAATTAACTCGCCGAGCAGCCTTTTTAAATTGAATTTTTCTACCCCGTTGTTCCAACACCGGCTGCGAGCGGGCGTTGAAGCGCAATATACCAGCAGCCGTTTAGGTCGAGACAACAGTAGAACAGCCGGTTATCCCTTGTTCAATTTGACTTTGACTAGCGGCGATAAACTTTTTAAAGGGCCTTTAACCGGATTTGAAATTTCCGGAAGTATCTACAATCTTCTCGATCAAAGCTACGATAGTGTTTTAAGCGACGAGTTCGAACAACGCTTTATGCCGCAAAACGGTCGGAATTTGCGCTTGGTATTAACTTATCGGTTTTAAATATTCTGTTTTGGTTTTTTAATCAAATCCAGCCGACAGCGTTTTGTCTTCCGATTATCTCAATTTAACAGAAATTAACTGCGATCCTTTGGGATTCGATCCTTACAGCGCTTTCCGCTTGATCATATTCGTGAATTCCCACGCATTATTAATCACTTATCATGGCTTATTAAATACTATAATTCTAACGGTAGGTGCCTTGACATGGAATTAGAACGATTCGGCGAGCATAGTTATCCTTTTAACAACGGTAGTGGGTTAAACCTGTGCATTATGATGAACTTGTTAGCTATATTTCGGTGATTTGCCTGTATTTTGGATCGACTAACCTTGGTTGGTCACTCCGGCCGCTATTAAGTCACAGGTTTAACCCACTCCTCTTATAACTATAAAATCACATTTTAAATACGTACTTACCTGCTAAACAGCACTCAAAAATCAGGAATTCATAAGTTGCAAAATTCAATTGGCAAAAATAAGTTTCTGAACTTGCAGTTGCAATGCGGTCGTTACCGGTTTAAAAAAGCCGGTAAATTCAGCTTGGCGTTTTATGCCCGATTAATAATCGTTGCTCTTATGGTCGCTTTAAGTCCAACTGCTTTCCCCGAAAATTCTCAAGCGATAGCCGATTTGACCGATGAGCCAATTGAAAATCTGTTAAACATGGAGGTTTATAGCGCTTCCAAATTCACGCAGAAAAAATCCGATGCGCCGACGGCTGTTACCGTCATTACTTCTCAGGATATTAAAGATTACGGTTATCGTACACTGTCCGATATTGTTCAGAGCGTTCGCGGCGTCTATGTCAATAACGACCGGAATTACAACTATGTAGGAACTCGAGGTTTCAGTATTCCCGGCGACCTTAATACGCGTGTGCTAGTGTTGCTGGACGGCTATCGCTTGAACGATGCGCTTTACGATCAAGGACCGTTGGGGACGGAATTTCCGGTCGATGTCGATTTAATCGAACGCGTGGAATATCTGCCCGGCGCCGGTTCGGCAATCTACGGCAATAATGCATTCTTCGGCGTTATCAATGTCATCACCAAGTCCGGTAAGGATTACAGAGGCAAAGGTGTAGAAGTATCCGGTAAAGTTGCCAGTTACGGTACCGATCAAGAGCGAATGAGTTTCGGAAAAAAGTTCGATAACGGTTTGGAAATGCTGCTTTCCGGAACCCGCTACGATAGCAAAGGCGAAAATAGGCTGTTTTTTCCAGAATTAAGCGCATTAGGCGCGACGACCCACGGCGTATTCGATAATGCCGAACGATTATTCGGTAAGTTTTCCTGGCAACACTTTACTTTGGAAGCCGGTTACTCAAAGCGGAATAAGGGGCTGACTACGGGAATTTACGGCACCGTATTTAACGATTCGCGTAACCAAAATAGCGATCAACACACCTTTTTTAATCTAACTTATGACAACCTGATTGCCGATCATCTGGAAGTGTATGCTCGCGCCTATCACGGACGGTACGATTATCCCGGAACATTTATTTACGACAACCCGCCTGTAACAGTTAATCAAGGCGAGGGATTAAGTCGTTGGTGGGGTACGGAAATTCGCTTTGTCAGCACCCATATCGACGGACACAAAATAATGTTCGGCGGTGAGTATCAAGATAACTACCATCTCTCGAATAACTTCGTCGATGTGGCACCGGCCGATCCGGGTTCCTTGGTAAGTTTCAATCAATCGACAAGCCGATATAGTTTTTATCTTCAAGATGAAATTACCTTTAATGAAAAACTAATTTTAAATGCCGGAATTCGTTACGATAATTTAAGTTACGCCAGTAATGCCGTTAATCCTCGGTTAGCGTTGATTTACAAGCCTTGGGAGAACGCGACGTTTAAATTGCTATACGGTTCATCTTTTAGAGCGCCGAGTCCGAACGAGTTGTACTATCGCGATCCTATTCAAATCCCTAATCCTCATTTAAGCCCTGAAAAAATTAAGACCTACGAAGGAATTATCGAATATCAACCGGATCGCTTATTGCGGTTAACTGCGGTAGGTTTCCATTATGAGATAAGCAACCTGATTCAACTAAGAGAAATCCCTAATCCTATTCCGGGCGATGATCCTATCAATAAATTTCTCAACGTCGGCACTAATAAGGCTTGGGGCGCCGAATTCGAAGTTGAAAAGCTATGGGATTACGGCACACGGCTTCGAGCAAGCTATACCTGGGTCAATGCCTACGACAGCAGCAACAACCGGCAACTGATCAACTCGCCGAGCAACCTTTTTAAATTAAACTTTTCTACACCGTTATTCGATCATCGGCTAAGAGTGGGGGTAGAAGCCCAATACACCGATAGCCGCTCGGGACGCGGTAATACCAAAACCGCGGGCTATCCATTATTCAATCTAACGTTAACCGGTGGGGATAAGCTGTTTAAAGGTCCGCTAAGCGGACTGGAAATCTCCGGTAGCATTTACAATTTGCTCGACCGCAGGTACGACAGCGTTGCTAGCGATGAATTCGAGCAACGCTTTATTCCGCAAAACGGACGGAATTTACGTTTATCACTCTCGTATCGGTTTTAGTGATGCGTCCATCGATTTTTTCAGCTAAAAAGCAAAACAGCAATCGCTTTCCCAGTGGATAAATCAATTCATCTTCCGCTAACATTTAGTCGATTATTGCTAATCATCATGACAGTAATGATTTCGATTAACTTGAAAACGGTAGTTGCGGATTCGGTTGAAGAATACACGGCTAAATCGATACTGGCGTTAAATCTCGCCCGTTTTAGCGAATGGCCGCTCGAAACTTTCAAAGAAAATAAGACTTCAGTCGATTTATGTATATGGGGCGATAGTACGATTGTTAACGCATTTTCGATGATAGATAAAAAGCCGGTCGGTAACAAAAGCTTGTCGTTGCGTAAGTTAAGCGACGTCACACAGTTGGAGAATTGTCATTTACTTTATATCGGCGAAGAAAAAAGAAATATTGCCGGTTTGATCGAAGAGAGCTACAAACGGCATATTCTAACAATCGGCGAAAACGAAGATTTTCTCTCCAACGGCGGCGCTGTTTATTTAGAGGTAGCGGATTCGAAAATTAACCTTCACGTGAATGTAAGCGCTATGGAAAAAGCCGGCGTTCGTATCAGTTCCAGAGTGTTAAAGTTAGCTACGATCTTCAATCCTTAACGTTTACCTTACGATATTTTGTTCAAGCCAGTTCGTCCAAGCTGAAAAATTATCATATTTGGTAGCGGAAAGCTGAATGACCTGAATGCCGGGGTTTACATTTTTTGCATACTGAATACAACGCTCGACATCGAAATCCACGTACGGCAATAAATCGGTTTTATTGATTACCATTAAATCGGCGGCGTAAAACATGTCCGGGTATTTAATCGGTTTGTCGTCGCCTTCACTGACCGACAGAACAACTACTTTGTGTGCTTCTCCTAAATCGAAAGAGGCTGGGCAAACTAGGTTGCCCACGTTTTCGATAAACAACAGGCTGCGCTCTTTCACTTTTAATTCTGTAACCGCATGACCAATGGCATGGGCATCGAGGTGGCAAACTCGACCCGTATTAATTTGTACTGCCGGTGCGCCTGTCGCCCTGATTCTATCGGCATCGTGCTCGGTTTGCTGGTCGCCTTCGATAACGGCAATAGGAAACCGGTCTTTTAATGCTTTAATGGTTTCGACCAGCAAGGTGGTCTTGCCCGCGCCGGGGCTTGAGACTAGGTTCAGTACAAAGATACCGTGCTGTTCAAAATAAGCGCGGTTCTGTGCTGCGTAGGCATTGTTTTTACTGAGCAAATCCTGTTCGACTTTAATCAGTCGTTCGTTATCATGATGCTCGTGGGCATGACTGGGATGGTTAGGGTGATGGGCAAGAATAGGCTTTAGTTTCCCAGCAATCGGCTGGAATTTAGAAGATTTACCCGTTTGACCGCAACCGCATATTCCGCACATGATTTACCTTACATTTAATGAAATATTAACTTACGAAATTTAAGCAATCGACAATTGTTGGCTCATTATCTGTTTTTTGTCTCTCAAACCAGCCTAAATGCTTGTTATTTCATTTTAAATTTTTTTTCATGATGCTGATAATAGGAGGAACTACCACACCAGTTTGTTACAGAGTTACCAACGATTTTATTAATGACCAAATCAAGTGCTGGCGTACTACTTCGATTGTTATTCTTTCTCACTTCACCACCAGACACAACTACGTACCCTTTTTCAAAAAGATCATCACATCCGGTTTTACACATCAAAGCCGCGACATTATCAAAATCCAGTTTTTCTAAATTAGTGCATTCAGACCTTTTTTTTAATGTGAGCGGCTACCAAAAACTCCAATGGATATTCGTTTTGGCACAACACGCATTTGCGATTAAACCACCTTTGGCATGGTGCGCTCGCAGAAAAGCTTGTTCATTTCTCGACTTAGTGACTGAATCTATATCCAAATCAACTTCATGACTTAATTTTGGTAGAACAATTTCTGTCGTTACTGGGTGTAGTCTACTTGATTCAATTTCTATACTGTCTGGCTTAATCAAAGATGCGCCCTCTTTAATATCAGGATTTGACATCCTTGCGCTCAAACCAGACCGGACGAGAGCTTCTAGTTCTTCTTCGGATTTGACATGAATATAATCAACTTCGAATCGGCTAGTACTAGTGTAACGTCCTCAACATATCTTTAGCTTTGTCTACTTTAGCCAAGATCGTCTCTGGTTTGGCTGTCCAATGGTAAGGTTTTGGGTTGCTATTGCGGTGGTCGAGATACTCCTGTATCGCTGTTTTGAGGTCGTCAACACTGTGGAAAACACCACGCCGGATACGTTCCTCGGTAATGTCCCGGAAGAAACGCTCGACTAAGTTGAGCCATGAGGCCGAGGTTGGCGTGAAGTGTGTGGAACCGGGGATGCTGGGCCAGCCAGTCCTTTACTTCGGCATGTTTGTGCGTCGCATAGTTGTCGACGATCAAATGCAATGCCAAGGTTTTGTCGGTTCGCCGGTCAATTGTCTTCAGGAACTTGAGGAACTCGTCGTGGCGGTGCCTGGGCTGGCATTGCCCAATCACCGTTCCGGTCTGCACGTCGAGTGCCGCAAACAAAGTTGTGGTGCCATGTCGCTTATAATCGTGCGTCATCGTCCCGCATTTTCCCGGCTTCATCGGCAGGCCGGGTTGGCTACGATCTAGCGCCTGGATTTGGCTTTTCTCGTCGACGGAAAACACGATGGCCTTCTCCGGTGGGTCCAGGTAAAGGCCCACGACATCGCGCAACTTTTCGGCGAACAGCGGGTCGTTCGAAACCTTAAAGCCCTTCACTTGATGGGGCTTCAGTTTGTGCTCCCGCCAGATGCCGTGCACCGCCATCCGGGAAATGCCGACCTGCTCCGCCATCGTCCGGCAACTCCACTGCGTCGCGGCAGCCGGTTTACCGGTCAATGTCAAGGCCAGGACTTCTTGGACTTTGTCAGTCGGCAGCGGCGGTATCCGCGACGGGCGGGTCTTGCCTTTCTTGAGCCCTTCAACACCACTTTCGAGATAGCGATTCCGCCACTTGTTCAAGGTCGGGTTGCTGACCCCCAACGTTGCCATAATGACCGTTGTTGACAAGCCCTCGGCGGTCATCAGTACCATTCTAGCCCGTAGTCTTTGTTTAGCCCCAACAGACCGGCTCTTCACCCAGCGTTCCAGTTCTGTTCGATCCTCTTCAATCAGTGTAATTTTCATTGGCGTTCTCATGGACACCAATTGTATCATATCTTAATGTTTGTTGAGGACGTTACACTAGCAACATAAAAGCCATCTTTGTGCTTATGGGGGAAAAGAGACTTCCCTTTGTGTTCACCTCTATTTTTGTAAGCTACCAGTTTACTCACTGATTCTCCTGAGACATTTAACTTGTTTGTATTGCCTACGCTGATTCTTCGTCAAATCTATGGCATTAATTTGAATTTATTTTTCCATTCTAAGCAATTTTCTAAGCAATTTTTTAAATAACAATTAAATCCTTGATCTTCATTTCCCTACCTTGAAATATTTTAACATCGGGACTGCCGCACGAAGCGCAAGGCTCATACAGGGTTTCCATCACTAACTGCTTACCGCATTGCTGGCAAAGGCCGAGTCCATCAAGTTCAGTCATTATAAGTCTGGCATTTTCCGCCAACGAACCTTTCATCACCACATCAAAGCCGAAACGCAAGGCTTCCGGCTCTACGCAAGAAAGCTTGCCGATTTCCAGCGTCACTTGGGTGACCTGGGTAAAATTCTGGCTAACGGAGTGTTCTTCCAGAATTTCACGGACGTTCTCTAGCAGCGACAGTTCATGCATGGCTTGCCAATTCCCGCCATCGAGCTATCTCAAGAACTTGCAACAGTTGATCGATAAACCGATACGCCTGCCCTAAATGGTTTTTGGCGTTTGTACTTAAACCCTCGCCCAATTCAAACGATTCGCCTTTGATGCTCAAGAGAAAACACGGCGGCGGCGTTTGTTTTTTTATATCCTGATAAACCGCCAAAACCGCCGACGGGCTCATGGCATGGGTGGTGTAACTGTTATCCCTGGCTGGCGTCAGTTCGTAAAATTCATAAGCGTTCTCACAAGAGACAGACGCATCGATAAACAAGACCAATTGCCTATTTTCCAAATCCAGCGCATGTTCAATCTGTAACTGAAAGTCTGTCTGTAGTTCAATGTCTTTCAAGTCGATGTTGTTTTCTACATATTCCAGCAGCAAAGGCCCCAGTGCATCATCGCCACGACTGAGATTACCGTAGCCGAAAATTAGAACAGGTTTAGACACTTGCTAATTTTGTCCTTCGACAAGCTCAGTACCCTCTGGGGCATAAAGACGAACGACTGTTGGTTTAATCCGTTCGTGGTGAGCTTGTCGAACCGCAACGGATTAAACTTATCAAAATCTGGCTTAACCATTTATGACCGTTCGATTTGCCCATCGCTGTGCTTGACCAGCTTGTCAATCAATTTGCCTTCAACATCCAGTAACTCAAGCTGCAACGGCATTTTGCCGACGGCATGGGTCGCGCAAGAAAGGCACGGGTCGTAAGCCCGTATCGCCACTTCCAGATTGTTCAACAGCGGCTCGGTCAGTTCCTGTCCGGATAAATATTCCGCTGCGACTTGGCGCACCGATTCGTTCATCGCCTGATTGTTGCTGGTCGTCGAGACGATGAGATTGGCTTTGGTGACGATGTCGTTTTCATCAACTTGGTAATGATGGAATAAAGTGCCACGCGGCGCTTCGATCACGCCGATGCCTTCATAGCGTTTTTCGCCTTGTGCGACTAAATCATGCCCCATGACATCTGGGTCGTTAAGCAGGATTTTAATACTTTCGGCGCAATGCAAGACTTCAATCAGCCGCGCCCAGTGGGTTGCCAGTGTGCTATGCACCATCGCTTCGCCGCCATGCGCTTTAAACTCTACGCGCGCCGCTTCGGCTAACGGCGTGTCGATAAAGTCGCAGTTATTCACCCGTGCCAACGGCCCGACGCGATACCAGCCATCTTCTTTGCCAAGCGACAACAGGTAAGGAAATTTCATGTAGGTCCACGAGCGGACTTCTTCGTGGATCAATGCGTTGTAGTTGCAGTAATCAAAGTGGTCGACAATGGTTTCACCATTATCATTTTTGGCACGAATACCGCCGTGATACAGTTCCAACGCGCCAGTGGGCTGGATCAAGCCTAAGTAGTTGGAACGGATGGTGCCAAAATCGTCGTAATATGGCAGGTTTGAACAATGCACCTTTTTGATCAGCGCGACTGAATCTGCCGACCACTGGATCATCTGGTCGATGTCTTCCAGCAAATAATCGCGCTCGGCTTTGCTTAAGCTCTTATTCATCCCGCCAGCAATCGCTCCCGTGCCGTGGATGCGCTTGCCGGAAATCATGCGAATCACTTCCTGACCGTATTTCCGCAGTTTAACACCTTGTAAACCTATCTCGGGATAGTCGTTTAATACCGCAATAATGTTACGCTTACCGATCTCGCTTTCAAAACCAAACAACAAGTCAGGACTTGATAAATGAAAAAAATGTAAGGCGTGCGACTGTAGTACCTGCCCGAAATGCAGTAGCCGACGTAATTTGGTGGCGCTGATCGGAAGATTGACCGGATCGATACCAACTAATTGGTCAATCGCCTTGGCTGCCGCCAGATGATGGCTGACTGGGCAAATACCGCATAAACGTTGCACTAATACCGGCAATTCCCAATAAGGCCGACCCTGGATAAAACGCTCGAAGCCACGAAACTCGACGATATGCAAACGGGCTTGCTGAACCTTATTGTTCTCGTCCAGCAATAAGGTTACCTTGCCGTGGCCTTCGACCCGGGAAACCGGATCGACGACGACACGTTTGAGATTTTCAGTATTCTTAGCGGTTTCTAAGTGTTCGTACATAATTATTCTCGTAATGTTTACGGTTACCTTATAGGAGACTCTGAACAAGTTGATTCCGTTCATGCTCTTTGGCTTTGCTCAGAAGAGCGTTCGACAAACTCACCACGAACGGAATCAACATCATACCGTTCGTCCTGAGCCTGTCGAAGGACTTAATCAGAGTTTCCTTTACATTAATCCGATCTACAAAAATGCAAAATAGTTTATTCACAATCGGGCTAATAACTCAGCTTTCTTGGTACTGTACTCAGCATCCGACAATATGCCTTTGTCTTTCAACTGGGCTAATTTCTCGATAGCCCCGAAAATATCCGCTTCTTGAGTTAAACCCTGATTATTTACCGGCTGAGCTTGAAAGGAAGCCGCTGGCTGCGATTGAACCGGTTTTTCCACAGGGACATTGTCAATAGAAATGACCGGCAGCGAATTAACATCGACCAACCCGTATTGGCTGGTGAACGTAATAGAACCACCCACTGATTGTTGCTGGGAAAAGCCACCAATTTGGTGATCCAGGGTATCGTAAAGTGTTACATGCCCATTGGCTTCGATAGCCAGTCGCCGTATGTTCGCAAAATAGGCATAACGCACATTATTTTGTGCACCTGTGCTATTTGGAAATTGTAAGCCTGCAGGCCACCAGTTGCCGGAACTGCCCGCAGGTGGTGGCACAAATAAGCTTACAGCGCCCACAGGCCCGGAACTGTTTTGTTGCTGCGATCCATTAGAATAGTTGCCGTTGAAGTTGCTTTGCTGTTGGGTGCCTTGGCTTTGTGACTGAAAGCTACCGCTTTGAATAAGGCCCGGTTGATTAGCGATTAGATTAGAAAGTTCTTGACACAACCCACCCACACTATTTTTTAAGCCGTTATTGAACATATCGCCCAACATAATCATGCCGCCCTTCATCCATTGGCCGGAGCCGCCAAATTCCCGATGGTTAAACTGCGCCATTGAGCCGTTGCCGTTAATGACTGACTGCAACATGCTGAATACGGCATCAGGGCTAAAATTATAGCGCTGGGCAAGGTTATTGATAATTTGCTGGCCTTCCGGCGTTAGTTGATTCATTTAAAATTCCAAATTGTTTAGGGGCGATCAAAACAGGTTGATAAGCCCAAGAAATGCGATATTTCTAGCTTGTTAGCTTAAGATGCCTGAAACCAGGTCATAAGACGATTCGCTTTAGATTTTCAGGTTTGCTAGTTGTTTCTAAGTGTTCGTACATAAGCAATTATTGATTTCAGTTCATCAATTGAAAAAGGTGGATTTCTTTTATGCAGCATTGCATGGCAATTGGGACAAACTGGCTTTAGATCATTTACTGGATCAACTTGATAATCTTGCCCAATAACCGATAACTGTTTTAAGTGATGTATATGGATAAATTCTTTTCCAATCTCACCGTATTCATTTTCAAAATCAAAATTGCATACGAAACATTGAACACCAAAGTGTTCGATACATTTGGCTCTTGCTATTGGGTTTCTTTCGTAAGAATTTACCAGTACTGTACTTTTAGCGCCTTCAAATAGTGCTTCAGATTTGTCTAGTTCATCTGGATAAAATGATGTTGTTTGAGATAAAAGTATTTTTTCATGTCGAGAAACAATATCTCTTATAAGATTTAACTTATTTTTACCCTTTTGATATTCCAAATGTTCTTTTACCGACTTGATTGCATTATCTAATTTTATGACACCATAATCTTTCAAAATATGTGTAAGAAAATATTCGGTTTGTTCTGCATTGTTTGTCATTGTGAATTTCTCGCCATCCATCATCTTTTTAAAATTAACAATACAATCAGATGCTGACCTTCTATTCCAACCAAATTTAGTTTCTAAATCATTAATTGCCTGTTGCTTGTTAATTTTTCCATCGTATACATTCGCCGATAGTGAATACCCTGCCTGTATCATTTCTTTTGTGATTTTCATGGATTTTATAGATTTATCTAATTTGGCATTAGATATTTCAAATCAGGTTCAATCATAATGCACCAACTCATAAGGCAACGATGGCTCCCGCCCTTCCAGCAAATCGGTCAAAAACTTCCAAAATACATCCGCCGATGGCGGGCAGCCGGGAAGGAAGTAATCGATTTTCACGACTTCATGGATCGGACGAACCTTGTCCAACAATAAGGGTAACTCGATATCGCTGGGGATTTGCGGGTTTTCCACGCCGATGCCGTCAAGGTAAGATTCCGCCAGACATTCTTCCAAGGGAATAAAATTACGTAGTGCAGGCAAACCGCCGTTGATGGCGCACGCACCGACCGCAACCAGGGTTTTGCAGTTCTTGCGGAATTCGCGCAGCACATGCACATTTTCCGAATTACATACTCCGCCTTCAATCAGGCCGATGTCGCAGTTGCTGGCATGTTCGATGTCGGTAATCGGCGAGCGGTCGAATTCGACGACTTCGGCTAATTTAACCAAGCGTTCATCCAAATCCAAGAAGGACATGTGGCAGCCGAAGCAGCCGGCCAGCGATGTCGTTGCAATTCTAACTTTAGCTGCCATATTTAAACCTTTTCCACCTTTAGGCTGACTTCATCAATATCATGATGATCGTAAATTCGTTCACCAATAGGTACCTGATAACCGGTGCGTTTAATCAGGATCGCTCCGGTCGGGCAGATATGCGCGGCGGCATCCGTCGCTGCCAAGTCGGTATCTTTCAATAACCCGCTTGGGGCGTTAGCAATAAGTCGCTTATTGATACCGCGTCCGCTAATGGCAAATACATCCTTGCCGTCTGTCTGCTGACTGGCGCGGACGCATAAGGTACAAAAAATACAGCGGTTATGGTCGATCAAGACCTCGGGATGGGAGGCATCCACAACCCTTTTTGCATAAAAATGCGGGAAGTGGTTGTCGAGCATATTCAAATGATAGGCGACCGCCTGTAACTGGCAGTTGCCGCTTTTTTCGCAGCCGGGGCATAAATGGTTGCCTTCGACAAACAGCATTTGGGTGATCTTTTGGCGGTCGTCATTCAGCTCTTTGCTGTTATTGATGACATTCTGGCCTTCTGCCGCCGGAAAGGTACAGGCCGAACACACACGACCATTTACATTCACATTGCACAGTTTGCAACTGCCGTGCGGGGTGTATTCTGGATGATGGCACAGGTGCGGAATATAAACCCCTGCCGCTGTCGCCGCTTCCATAATGGTTTGCCCTTCTTCAAAGGGAATGGCTTTGCCGTCGATAGTGAGGGTTTTACTCATGGTCTTCACCTATTTGAGCCAAATGTGCGGCCTTATCGTTTCTGTTTGCCATACGGCGCGCGGTTCCCAGAGCTGCATCCAAATCGAATCCCGGCTCGTAACTGATTTTCTTCAGTTGGCTTTGGTACAATTCTGGGTAACGTTCCAACGTGGTCAGCACCGGATTGGCGGCGGTTTGGCCTAAGCCGCAGTGGCTTTGTTTTTTAATGATTTGGCACAGTTCTTCCAGTTCAACGACGTCACCCGCCGAACCATGACCATCGGTAATTTTATCCAACTGTTTTTGCAACAACGAAGTGCCTACCCGGCATGGCGTACAGAAACCGCAGCTTTCATGCGCAAAGAAGTGGGTAAAGTTTTTTACTATATCCAGAATGTTGCGGGTGTTATTAAAAACAATAAACGACCCGCCAGTCGCCAAATCTTCAAAAGCCAGCTTCCGCCCGAATTCATTATTGGAAATAAACGTTCCCGACGGCCCGCCCACTTGTACTCCCAAGACATCTGTTGCCACGCAATCCGTTAAGATGTCTTGAATGGATGTGCCGAACGGGTATTCGTAAATACCGGGCTTTGCACAATCGCCACTGATGCTCAGGATTTTAGTGCCTTTGGATTTTTCAGTACCCACCTTGGCAAACCAATCGCCGCCATTGAGCGCTATTGCTGCCGCCGCCAGAAAAGTCTCGACATTATTAACAACGGTCGGTTTTCCGAGATAACCTTGGGTCACAGGATAAGGCGGCCGGTTGCGTGGAATCCCCGGCTTTCCTTCCAACGATTCAATGAGCGCCGATTCTTCGCCGCAAATATACGCGCCAGCACCCAGATGAATTTCAATATCGAAACTAAAGTTTTTACCGAGGATGTTGTTGCCGAGTAGCCCAGCTTGCCTACGCTCAAGCAGTATTTTTTGCAATTTATCGTAAAGGAAAAGATATTCGCCGCGTAAATACAAAAAGCCCTGCGATGCTCCGATAATGGCAGCACATAAAGTCATGCCCTCGAAGACTAGATGCGCGTAGCTATTCAGCAACACCCGGTCCTTAAACGTGCCGGGTTCGCCTTCGTCGGCATTGCAAACGACATAGCGTTCTGTTTCTATTTCTTCGGAACAGAATTTCCATTTTGTCGCCGTTTTAAAACCAGCGCCACCCCGTCCTCTCAGGCCGGATTTATCGATTTCCGCGAGTGTTTCGGGTATTCCTCGGTCGAATACCGATTTAAGTGCTGTCCCAAGGCCGGTTTGCAGGTTTAGAAGCAAACCGGGTTTATGGATATTGTCATCGACATGGAATAACTCGGCAGGCCATTCGGTAAGCGATTTCTGCTGATCAACCAAACCCTTGATGACATCAATTTTTGCCTTATCTAATCGTGTTAAGGCGTAACCATTCACCAGCGCTGCAGGCCCCTGGTCGCATAAACCGGTACATGATGTATTATCCAAGCTGACTAATGCATCATGGCGAACATCACCGACATTAACGGTCAACCTGTCCGAAAAGTATTGCATCAAAGCATTCTTACCTAACATGTGATCGGTTATTGAGTCGCTAACCAGAATGTCATAACGCCCTCTTGGCGTTAAATGGAGAAAACTATAAAACTCGACAACAGCTATGATTTGCGTCCGTGGAATATGTAAAAGTCCGGCTAACTGTTCTATCGCCCCTTGCGGCACAAAATGGAATTCAACCTGGATTGCCCTGAGTATTTGCAACAAATAGGTAGGCCTGTGGTCGTATTTTTTTGAAAGGTTATCAATAATTTCTTTCATTTCATTGCTCGGCATCAAACACGTTGGATGTTTCTCGTGCTATTAATACCCTTAATGTATTCTCCTTGCAACCGTCTTTATCAGCTGAAAATAATTGTTAAGACTTAGCGCCACAACCATAATCCTTTTTTTCTGGTTTCAGACGTTGAAACGGTTTAGGAAATTCTGAATCAGTCGTTCGACAAGCTTCCTTCGACAAGTTCAGGACGAACGGCAAGTTGTTGATTCCGTTCGCGGTGAGCCCATCGGCTACGCTCACGAGAACCTTGTCGAACGATGAATGGGATCAATTTAATCGAAATTTCCTTAACTTTCGGAGGTTATTACAAACTTGAAGCAAGGAAATAAAAGTCATTTTTTAAATTCGAAAAGCTCATACTTATTGACATGTTTTTATCATAAATACTCCCTACAATTAGACTACATTCGGCTATGGTGTTTATGAAAACCCCAAATCCCGCCCTGTAAACATTCACTTACCTCGATTCGCACATGGGACAACATTACTTAAAACCTTTATTTGCACCTAAGTCTGTTGCGGTATTCGGCGCCAGCGAGCGCATTGATTCCGTCGGTCATATCGTATTCCAAAATATGTTGCAAAGTGGATTTCAAGGCGCTTTATATGCCATCAATCCGAAACACTCGGAAATTCAGGGGTGTAAGGCGTATACTTCGCTTTCGCAAATCAAAGAGCCAGTGGAATTAGCGGTGATAGCCACACCGCCGCAAACCGTGCCCGACATTATTGACGATTGCGGCAAACATGACGTAAAAGCCGCGATCATCATCACGGCGGGGTTTAGCGAAATCGGAGAGGCGGGTAAAGCCTTGGAAAGGAAGGTAGTGGAAACTGCCAAACGGCACAATATCCGGCTAATCGGCCCCAACTGTTTAGGCGTCCTCCGGCCTGAAATCGGGCTTAACGCCACCTTTAACAAAGGCAGCGCAAACGCCGGAAATTTGGCCTTTGTATCTCAGTCCGGCGCATTATGCACCGCTATTTTGGATTGGGCGAAAAGCAATAATGTCGGTTTTTCCAGTGTCGTCTCGATGGGTTCGTCGGCGGATGTCGATTTCGGTGAAATCCTCGACTACTTGGTCTCGGATGTTAAGACCAAAAGCATCCTGCTTTACATTGAAGGCATACGTAATGCCCGCAGCTTCATGAGTTCGCTCCGCGCCGCTGCACGTACCAAACCGGTCATCCTGGTCAAAGTCGGTCGACACGATGCCGGTTCCAAAGCGGCGATGTCGCATACCGCCAGTTTGGCAGGTTCCGACGATGCTTTCGATGCCGCCATCCGGCGCGCCGGGGTTGTTCGAGTTCAATCGGTCACGCAGTTGTTTTCCGCCGCAAAGGCGCTGTCCTGCGGATTCCACCCCACGGGTAGCCGCTTGGCGATTGTTACCAACGGCGGCGGTCCGGGCGTGATGGCGACCGATTGCGCGTCGGATTGGGGATTGGACATTGCGGTGTTATCGCCGGAAACTATTGAAAAGCTCAATAAAGTGCTTCCAGTGACGTGGTCGCACGCAAATCCAGTGGATATTATCGGCGACGCCCAAGCCGACCGTTACCGAAATGCAGTGACGGCCTGTATGGAAGATCCGAATGTCGATGGCGTGTTGACCATTTTAACGCCGCAAGCCATGACCAAGCCGCTGGAAGCCGCGAAAGCAGTTATCGAAGTGTCTAATCAATTCAGCAAACCGTTACTGGCGTGCTGGATGGGCGGTGCTCAAGTCGAAGAATCACGTAGCGCCTTTAATGAAGCAAAAAACCCAACTTCCGTGCCGGAACGGCGGTGGAAATTTCCTTCCTGTCCGCCTATTACCAAAACCAGAAGCTACTGATGCAAATGCCGGGTTCCTTGTCCCATCATTTGGAACCGGATGTCGAAGGCGCACGCATGATAATCGATGGCGCGTTGCAGGAAAAACGCAAAGTCCTGAGTGAAATGGAATCGAAAGCGCTCTTGTCCGCTTTCCATATCCCTGTCGCGCAAACCTTAGTGGCGCATTCGCCTAATGAAGCCTTACTCATCGCCCAGCAGTTAGGTTATCCGGTCGCGATGAAAATCAATTCACCCGACATCACCCATAAAACCGATTCGGGCGGTATCCGGCTGAATTTGGCTAATGCACAAGCGGTGCGCGGGGCATATCACGACATTATCGAAAATGTAAAGCGCAACCGTCCGGATGCAACGCTGGACGGCATTTCCATCGAACCGATGATCGTGAAGCCCAACGGTCGCGAACTGATGGTCGGCGTTATTTGCGACCCGATTTTCGGCCCCATTATTACCTTCGGTGCAGGTGGTACTGCGGTGGAAATATTAAAGGATCGCTCCGTTACCTTGCCGCCATTGAATAATTTTCTGGTCAAAGACCTGATCCAAGGAACGCGGATCGCCAAAATGCTCGGCACGTTCCGGCATATGCCGCCGGTCAACCAGGAAGCGCTCGAAAGTGTATTGCTGCGCGTGTCTGAAATGGTGTGCGAACTGCCAATGCTGATGGAAATGGACATCAATCCGCTCATCGTGGATGAAACCGGTGCTTTAGCCGCTGATGCGCGGGTCGTAGTCGAATACCGTCCGCCCAATCCCGACCGCTACGCCCACATGGCGATTTATCCTTATCCGTCCCACTTGGTCAAGGACATGCAACTGGCCGACGGCACCGACATTGTCATCCGCCCGATCCGCCCGGAAGATGCGGAAATCGAGCAGGAATTCGTCCGCAATCTCTCGGAAGAACCGCGCTATTTCCGCTTTATGAATAGCGTCCAGGAACTCAGCCAATCCATGCTGGCGCGCTTTACCCAGATCGACTACAGCCGCGAAATGGCGCTGATCGCCGTCACCGAGGAGCACGGCAAGGAAACGGAACTCGGCGTCACCCGCTACACCATCAACCCCGACGGCGAAAGCTGCGAATTCGCCCTGGTGGTCGCCGACTGCATGCGCGGCAAAGGTCTCGGACGTTTATTAATTATTGCCCTAATGGACATCGCCCGCTCCAAAGGCTTGAAAAGCATGGAGGGCGAAGTGTTGAACAACAACTCCAATATGATGAAATTGATGGAGCGCCTGGAGTTTACGTTTGAGGTGCATCCTGAAGATGGGGGGGTGATAATAGTTAGAAAAGTTTTGCAATAATAATTAATCGATTGTACTTATGAGTTGAATAAAATAGTAAAAATTTCATAGTTTCGTTTTTTAATTAATTTTATTATTACCTCGCTACAATAAAAGGTTAGCGTGTAGCAACACAATACTTGATAAAAGTAACAAGAAAATGAAAATCCAATCATTATGCTCAATTAACTAACAAAGGAAATTAAGATGATAAAACCGAAATTGTTTAAAAAGACCGCCTTTCTTATATTGGCAACAGCTGCTTATGGTTCGACATGTTATGGAGTCGGTAGCGATCAATATGCTAATTCAGTCATAAATTTTAGTTCCCAATGGAGTACATCATCGTGGTCTGCTCAACAAGCTGTTGGCGTACCGAATGTGACAATTTATGGTGATAATAGCAATGCATGGTTGGCATCTGTTCGCGACGGAACACTTGAATATATCAGCCTAGGTTTCGCTGCTCCGGTATATGCCTATGGTGCAACGATTCGTGAAACTTCAGGTTCAGGCATGGTATATAAGGTAGAAGCAAGAGATATTGGCGGTATTTGGCATACTGTTTGGCAGGGAAAAGACCCAAGTAAAGAGGGAGCAATAGCGAATTTCTTTGTTAAATGGCCTATTACGACGTACAAAGTTAATGGCATTAAAGTGCATACCAATACTTCTGCAACGACTACTTGGGAAGAAATAGATTCCGTTCAACTATCAGGTGTAACAACTAATACCACACCTGCTGTCAGCTTAGTCGCTGCCGATACAGTTGGCTCGGAGACGTTATCTTCAACAGGTCTATTTATAGTTTCTCGCAGCCTTACCGCAAATACTGCACCCTTAACCGTGCAATATAATATTACGGGGACTGCAATAAACGGCACTGATTATAATTCAGCCACCGCTTTGACTGGGCAGGTTACCATTCCTGCCGGAGTCAATAAAGTTGGACTATTCATTAAGCCTGTGGATGATGTGCTTAAAGAGAATAATGAAAGCGTTACCTTAACGTTGGTACCTAACGCAAACTATCAGGTTATGACCAAATTCGCGACAGGTACGGTTATTATTAATAGTGATGAGTAAGATCTACAGTTTTTGCTAACCTGGGGAAGCCTAGCAGGGAGGACCTATGCTGTTCGTTCCACGGGAACGAATCCCACGATCTGAGATGGTCGCACGAACACCGCAAGCACTTGAAAACGGTGGGCAAAAAATACCTGCCCACCCTACTTGGCTAATATAATTATGTCGAAACGATATATTTATCCGTTTGTGCCAAAATCGACAGCAAATCTATTACCGGGTCAATTCTGGGCGTTACCGCTGTCAAATGGTTTATTTGGTTGTGGACGAGTTATCCAGTTAGCGCCTTCTTCATATTTCTTTCTGCTAGGAGCAAGAGTCTCTTTTTTGGCCGGAGTATTGGACTGGGTATCGCCATTGCAACCTACATCTGAATCAATTTCAGGTGCGAAATGCATCGCCCAAGGACAAGCCCATATCAAAGCGATAACGGAAACAGGCGGGGAAATTCTTGGTCATCGAAACTTGGAGTTTGATGAAATCGTACCTTGGCTTTTTCGTGGCGCATCTTATTGGAAGAATAGCTTTGTTCAAGAGGGATTAGTTTGTATTAGGCCCCAAGTGCCTCAGGACGAAGAACTAAAATTAGCATCCTTGTTTATCAAGCTTGCGTGGTATCATAATTTAATCAAAATTGCTGAGGAACGATTTGTCCCAAATAATGCCTAGAGCTATAGGATGAGCTAAGCAATTAGCGAGATGTATCTTTGGACATTGATACACCCCTTCGTTCGGTCATTCTATATAATCCAACTTAGGCCTTGGCAAAATAAGGCATAATTTCAACTTTACGGGGACATCGCGACATGAAAATAGTTTTTGCCCTATTAAACAGCTTATTTCTGGCCGGGTGCAGCTTATTCGGCATTCAATCGGAAGAAAGTCCGGGGTACGAAATTTTGGAGAAACACGGCACGGTTGAAATCCGCCAATACCGTCCCTTTTTGGTTGTGCAAACCGAAGATGCCGGCGATTACGAGTCGGCATCCAAGCTCAGTTTCTTCCGCCTGTTCGACTACATCAGCGGTAAAAACCAGAGTAAGCAAAAAATTGCGATGACGGCACCCGTTTTGCAAGAGCCGAAGCCGGAAAAGATCACTATGACCGCACCCGTGTTTCAGGAGCAGTCGGGCCAAAAGTGGACCATGCGCTTTGTGCTGCCGTCCCAATATCAATTGGCGACCGCCCCGCAACCGACCGACCCGGCGGTATTGATAAAGGAAATACCGGCCAAAAAAGTTGCCGTTTTGGAGTTTTCCGGCTTTTTGAACAAAAACAACATTGCCGAAAAGAAAGAGGAACTTTCGACATGGCTGAAAGAAAACAACTTAAAGGCAATCTCCGAGTCGCGTTCAGCCGGTTATAACCCACCCTGGACAATTCCCTTTCTACGCCGCAATGAAGTGCATATTGATATAGAATAAGTTGTTTAATCATAGATTCGGCTCTGTTCAGTCGCAACTCCCGTTCGCCTTGGCCTGCCGAAATGCGGTATGTGCTTCGACTTGCTCAGCAAGAACGGTTCAGACGTTAAAATGCTTAATTAAGTTAAAAATCAGAAAGAATTAGGAAAAATCAGCATGGGCTTAACCTACGCACAACTCAAATTAACCAATTTGTTTAACCGTAAATCAGTTGAGATCAATGCGCTGGTAGATACCGGAGCGACTTTTATGTGCGTTACCGAAGAAATCGCTTTGCAATTAGGCTTCGATATTGAAGAAGTGAGCCAGCAGGTGGTGACGCTTGCCGATGGGCATCAACGCGTCGTACCCAAGATTGCACCGATTGAAATTGGTTTTGCCAATCGGACTTATGTGACCGAAGCGGTGGTATTAGGTAACGAACCATTGCTGGGCGCGATTCCGCTGGAAGCGATGGATTTGGTTGTCGATCCAAGACAACAGACATTAGTGGTTAATCCGCAGCATCCGAATTATCCAGTTGCTTTGGCTAAATAAAAATTTTTCATTTTCATTCAATGCAAATCCAAACAGCTTTACAAAAATTATTAACTAAAGAAAACCTGACCGCCGACGAAATGCGCGGGGTGATGCGCTTAATCATGTGCGGGGCGGTAACGGATGCCCAAATTGCCGGATTTTTAATTGCCCTGCGCTGCAAGGGCGAAACCGTGGATGAAATTGCCGCTGCCGTTGAAGTGATGCGCGAGTTGGCGAGTAAAGTGCCGGTGTCGGGAGATCATGTTATCGATACTTGCGGCACCGGCGGCGACGGCGCAAATACCTTCAATATTTCAACCGCTTGTGCATTTGTTGTTGCGGCGGCGGGCGGACAGGTCGCCAAGCATGGCAATCGCTCGGTATCCAGCCGTTGCGGTAGTGCGGATGTGTTGGAGACGGCAGGCGTTAACCTGGATTTGTCGGCGAAGCAAGTTGCCCAATGTGTACATGATATTGGTGTGGGCTTTTTATTCGCTCCCAAACATCACGGCGCAATGAAACATACGATCAATGTGCGCAAAGAGTTGGGGGTCAGAACATTGTTTAACCTCCTCGGGCCCTTATCGAATCCCGCCGCCGCGCCCAACCAGTTGATCGGTGTGTTTTCCAAAGAGTGGGTCGAACCTTTAGCGAAAGTCTTACTTAAGCTCGGCAGCAATCATGTTTTAGTCGTCAGCGCCGATGACGGTCTGGATGAAATCAGCATTGGCTCTGCAACCCAAGTTGCCGAATTGAAAAACGGCGAGGTTTTAACTTACACCGTTACACCCGAACAATTCGGTTTACAGCGGGCAAATTTAGCCGAATTGGCGGTCGATAACGCGGAAACAAGCTTGGTTATGATAAAATCCGTCCTCAACAACCAGCCGAGCGCGGCATTAGGCATCGTCCTGCTGAATGCGGGTGCGGCGATTTATGCTGCCAATATTGCCGACACCTTATCGGACGGCATCCAAATAGCCCGTGAAGTCATTGCATCCGGCGCGGCACTGGCTAAATTAAATGCCTTAGTAAAGTACTCGAACACACAATCAGAAGAATAATGACCGACACTCCAGATATTCTAAATAAAATTCTCGATAAAAAAGTTGAAGAGGTTGCCCGCAGTAAAGACCGGTTCAGCCTCGTCGACCTGGAAGACATCATTAAAGGCGTCGAACGACCGCGCGGGTTCGCCCGCGCCTTGCTGGATAAGGTCAAGGCTAAAAAACCGGCGATTATTGCCGAAATCAAGAAAGCCTCACCCAGTCAAGGCGTGATCCGCGAGGATTTTCAGCCGGTTACTATCGGTCTCGATTACGCCATGAACGGTGCAACCTGCTTGTCGGTACTAACCGACAAGGAGTTCTTCCAAGGCGCGGAAGTCTATTTGGAAATGGTCAGGCAACGCTGTCCGTTGCCGGTTATCCGCAAGGATTTCATGATCGATCCTTACCAAATCTATGAAGCCAGGGCGATCGGCGCGGATTGCATCCTGTTGATCGTCGCGGCATTAGGCGATTCACAAATGCAGGAACTAGCCGATACCGCCGCCAAACTCGGCATGGATGTACTGGTAGAATCGCACGATGCCGCCGAATTGGAGCGAGCATTAAAATTGGATACCAAATTGGTCGGCATCAACAACCGCAACCTGAAGACGTTCGAAGTCAGCTTGCAGACGACGTTGAATCTCAAAGCTATGATCCCCGACGACAAAATCGTCATTACCGAAAGCGGCATCCACACCCAAGCCGATGTGCAGTTGATGCTGGATAACGATATTTACGCCTTTTTGGTCGGCGAATCGTTTATGCGCGCGGATAGTCCGGGACAAAAAATGCGCGAATTGTTTTCTTTATAATGTATTGATAATAACTATTAAAACAACTTAACACCCATTCTTCATGCATTCAGAATATCCAATTGGGGTTTTCGATTCCGGTGTTGGCGGCTTATCGGTGTTGCGCGAGATTCATCAATTACTACCTAATGAAGATTTAATTTATGTCGCCGATTCCGCCCATGCCCCATACGGTGACAAGCCTAAGGAGTTCATTCTGGAGCGTTCGACCGCCATCGTCGAATTTTTCTTAAGCCACGGCGTCAAGGCCATTGTCGTTGCTTGCAACACGGCCACCGCTGCCGCCGTTAAGGAATTGCGCAGTCTTTACCATTTGCCGATGGTAGCGATGGAACCGGCCGTCAAACCGGCGTCCGAACAATCCCAAACCGGCGTCATCGGCGTTTTGGCTACCAGCCGTACAATCAACAGCAACAACTTTCGAATTCTGTTCGCTCGTTTTGCAGAGCAGGTTAACATTATTCCGCAAGCTTGCCCCGGACTGGTCGATCAAGTCGAAATAGGCGAGCTGGGTGGCCCTGAGACGAGAGAACTGGTTGCTCAATATGTCGAACCGCTTCTCAAACAAAACGCCGATGTTTTAGTGTTGGGCTGCACCCATTATCCGTTTTTAAAGCCAGTGATTCAGGAGATTGCGGGAGCGAATGTAAAAGTCATCGATTCGGGTGCAGCCATCGCCCGGCGTTTGCATTCATTGCTCAACCATCATGGGCTATTAAGCGACGCGGGGCGGTTAGGGTCGGTAAGGTTTTATACCAGCGCCGACAACGGCAAAGCGAACGGCGTTATTTCGGCGCTGTGGGGATGTCCGGTGGAAACGGAAAAAATGGTGGAAACATTGCAGGATGGCGAAAATCTTAGGGCCATTCGCCTTCCGGGATAATGTCATACCGGAAGGCCTTAAATTAAAACTGCTACGTCCGGGGGTTATTCCAGCAGGAAGCTGATCTTCATATTCACTCGGTATTCGGTTATTTTACCGTCGTTAACGACAACTTTCTGTTCTTGAATCCAAGCGCCCTGAATGCCTCTTATGGTTTTGCCGGCGCGTTTAATGCCTTTTTCAATGGCGTCGTCAAAACTTTTGCTGGAACTGGACGTTATTTCGCTGACTTTTGCGATGGTCATAATCAACTCCTCTAAAAAAAAGTAAATTTATTTTCCTTTGAACAAAATGCCGATTCGGCAATTGAAAGGTGATTGATAAAACTCAAAAATGACTATGAGTGGGATTTTTTAATCGCCCTTTACTTGACCGGTACAAAAATCAATAAGTTCATAATGTCATGCTATTCAAGTCGATCTTATCGAAGTTAGATACTTGACAGTGTTCAGCATGATCATTCGGTTCATGGTCGCGGGTAAGCCAAACGGTATGAAATCCGGCCGATTTTGCCGCATCCAGTTCTTCTTTAATATCCGATAAAAATAGAATGTGGTTCGGTGGTAAACCTATTTCATCGGCAATTTTGCAATACGACTCCGTTTCTTTCTTCCCACCGATATTCGTATCGAAAAAACCGGAAAATAAGGGTGTGAGATCGCCGTCGTCAGTATGCCCGAACAATAACTTCTGCGCTAAGACCGAACCAGACGAATAGACATATAGCGCGATGCCCCGACTATGCCAAGCTTTAAGATTGGCGATGGCGTCCGGATAGAGATGGCCTTTAAAGTCGCCCTTGTCGTAACCGGCCTTCCAAATCAAGCCTTGAAGAGCTTTTAGTGGGGTGATTTTTTTATCTTCGTCAATCCATCGAACCAATGCAGTAATGGCGGTTTCGACATTGAAATCGAGTCCGGCTTCTCGGCAGGTGTCGGCAATCAGTGGTTGTATAGCAGCATCTTGCGCATGTTGGCGAACGTATTCCGGCAATATCGTGCGTGCATAAGGAAATAAAATCTCTTTAACAAAGGATAAAGAGGATGTGGTCCCTTCAATATCGGTAACAATGGCTTTAATCATGCTAACGACGCCACCGTTTCGTCAAGCGTAGGGAAAGATTTAGCAATCTCGCTACCGGTAAACTTGGCAACCCAGCCTTCCGGGGTGGTAAAAAGGCGGATGCATTTGAAACAGGGATTCTCGCCCATGTCGAACCAGTGCGTGGTATTGGCGGGTACACTGATGAGGTCGCCTTTTTCACATAACACAGCATAAACCTTGTCGCCGACATGCAAGTAAAACAATCCGCAGCCGTCGATAAAAAACCGCACTTCAAAATCTTCGTGAATATGTTCGGAGAGAAATTTCTGCCTGAATTCGGCTTTTTGCGGATGGACGGGGCTTAAGTTAATCACATCCACCGATTGAAAACCGTATTGTTGTTTCAGCTTGTCGATGGATTCTTGATAAGCGGCAATGATAGTAGCCTGATCGTCGTCGGCTGTTAAATCCCGGTTGGCCGTCCAGCGTTCAAATTGCACATCAAGCGCAGAAAGTTCTCGTTCAATATCGGAAAATTCGGTGTAACGAACGCCTTGTTCCGGCTGATTGTCGGGATAAATTGTTAACAAGCTCATGGTTGTTTCACTCCGTGCAGTCGTATTTCACAATCGAATAAATAATCCAGCGCTTCTAAATGGCGCAGGGCATCCGGTATAGATTCGCCCCAAGTATAAAGCCCGTGTCCGGCGATGACATAGCCGTAGCAAACGTCAACCTTGTCCAGATAGCGGTCGACAACATCCGCCAGCCGGTGAATATCCTGGTCGTTTGCGAAAACCGGGATTTCAATCCGGCTTTCATGGGTCGTAATGCCGTGGAATGCTTTTAATAATTCATAATTTTCCAGCACAATTCGGCTACCAAATAAACGTGAAACCAATATCGCATTGATCGAATGCGGATGCAAAATGGCATGGATTTCAGGATAACGCTTATACAATGCCGTATGCAGGCCTGTTTCCGCCGACGGTTTTTTGCCGTCCAGCGAATTGGCATCGGCATCGATCAGCATAATATCTTCAATCTGAAGATGGCCTTTATGTTTGCCGGAAGTCGTAATGGCAATCGTTCCGTCCGCCAAGCGCGCGGAAAAATTTCCACTCGTCGCCGGAACCCAGCCTTTGCTGTCGATAAACCGTCCGGCATTGCACAAGGCGATAGCTGCAGTTTTAAAGTCTTGCGAGTTAAGCATTTGTTGTCCGATGAGTTAGACCGTGCTGATTATTTTAACAGAATACACCAGATGCCCGTCATGTCCTCTGGGTTAAGGATTATAATCAGCCCAAGATGCATACAGGAATTGTGCTTATGAAAAAAAGTTATTTATTCATCGCGATTGCCGCTGTCGTTTTAACTGCGGGTTATTTCTATAAAAAACAGCCGAAACCTATCGAAGTTGATGTTTATACCGTCGAAAAAGGGGAAGTCAAATCCACCGTTTCCAATACGCGGGTAGGCACCGTCAAAGCCTGTCGGCGGGCTTATCTCGCGCCCGCAACAGGCGGTCAAGTGGCGAAACTGCATGTTAAAGAAGGCGATCAGGTCAAGCAAGGCCAGTTATTGCTGGAAGTTTGGAACGACGATCTAAAGCAGCAAGTCGGTTTAAGGCGGGCTGAAATCAGCGCCAACCAAGCCGGTGCCGAACAAGCTTGCCAGTTGGGAGCGAACGCGCAACGGGATGCGCGCCGGATTAGCCGCTTGTATAAAGACAAACATTTTGTGTCCGAGGAGATGATGGATGAAAAAGTCTCCGGCGCCAAAGCGCAACAAGCCGCTTGTAAAGGTGCTAAAGATAAAATAATCGTCAGCGAACGCAGCCTCGATGCGGCGCAAGCAGCCGTCGAGCGCACGTTATTAACGGCGCCGTTCGACGGCACTGTGGCTGAGATTAACGCCGAACTCGGAGAGTACGTCACGCCGTCGCCACCTGGCATCCCAACCCTTCCGGCAATTGATCTGATGGACATTAGCTGCCTTTATGTGTCCGCACCGATTGACGAAGTCGATGCGCCGCAGATCAAAACCGGCATGACCGCTTGTGTTTCGCTGGATGCCTTTGCAGAAAAACGTTGCTCCGGCACGGTTTCCAGAATCGCGCCGTATGTGCTGGAGAAAGAAAAACAAACACGCACTGTCGAAGTTGAAGTAAAACTGACCGATCCGAAAGACCTTAAAGAATTGCTGCCGGGCTACAGTGCCGACATCGAAGTCTTGCTGAGTAGTAAGCCGCAAGCCCTTCGAATTCCTGCGGAAGCGGTCATGGAAAATAACCGGGTGCTATTGATTAAGCCGGACGGCGTGTTGGAAGAACGCACTTTTACGCCGGGTTTAAGCAATTGGAATACCGTGGAAGTCCTTACCGGATTGAACATCGGGGATAAAATCGTTAAATCCGTTGGTCTAGACGGCGTTAAAGCAGGTGCAATCGTCAAGGAAAAACCGTGATTGACTTGGAGCATATCCACCGCAAGTTCCAGGTCGGCGAGCAGTCGGTTCATGCCTTAAACGACATTAATCTTACGATTAACAAAGGCGAATATGTATCCATCATGGGGCCGTCGGGTTCCGGCAAATCCACCCTATTAAACATCATCGCCCTGTTGGATCGGCCTTCATCGGGGCGGTATCTATTGAATAACCAGGATGTAATTCAACGAACCGACGACGAATTGGCGCAAATAAGGCGGGAGAATATCGGCTTTGTGTTCCAATTCTTTCACGTCATCCCGCGTCTAACCGCTGCCGAAAACGTGGAAATGCCCATGATATTGGCAGGCATTAACAAAAAAGAACGGCAACAACGGGTACGTGAAGCATTAGCGGCCGTCAGTTTGGCAGACCGCACGCACCACAAACCCAATCAGTTGTCCGGCGGACAATTGCAACGGGTAGCGATAGCCCGCGCCATGATTATGCACCCGGAAGTAGTATTGGCGGACGAACCCACCGGCAATCTCGACAGCAAATCCGGCCTGGAAATCATGGAATTACTTGAAGCCCTGAACCGGCAAGGCGTTACGTTAGTCATGATTACCCACGATCAAGTTTTAGGAAACCGTGCGCCGAGACGAATCAGGATCGTAGATGGAAAGATTGAATAGTATTGCTCGTTTTATTGCGCTATTGTTAGCTCAATGCGGCGGATTACGGCGCACGAAAACATCTTACATCTCTAAATGTTAAATTGCTTGTGCGCCTAATCTGGCCTCGTTCCCACACTCCTGCGTGGTAACGCTTATTCGTTGTGCGGCTTCGTTACCACGTACAACGTGGGAACGAGCGATGCAGATAATTCACTATCCCTCCTGACGGGGCATGTTGCCCCCTTCGTAGGGTTTCGAAGTAGTTCAAAACCGCTACCGTCGGCAAAGTATTTTTCCTTCATTATGTTGAATTAAAGCAAGTTATTATAAGTCAATCGTAATACTGCGAAACCCTGTCGCGTTCTCCAAAACGCCGTCGTCGCTTAATAATTGAACGGTTTCGTCGTCACCCGAATAAAAAATGGCGGCTTCAATATTCAACCCTTGGAGTTCGAATCGTTTTAGGGCATTCAGTTTTCCCGTCTTCATAGACCATTCATAAAGTTTGCCTTCTTCTTTTTTATGATCTTCATCGGCTATGTTTTCATGATAAGGACCGGCAACGATAAGGTATTTGTTTTTCTTGTACCGGGTAATTTCACGAATGCCGAAACCGTCCAGATCCAACTCGATGGGATCGGCAAATTTGGCTTTTAAGCCGTGAATAACTTCAAACGGATTTTTTAATTTAACTAATAAAGCTTTCCCGTTTTTCAACCTGTCTTTTTTGATTTCACCGCCGCTGAGGGGATTTCTGAAGCCGATCAATAATTCATTGTCGTTTGTTGAAGCAAGCCCCTCGATGCTCAATCCGCCGACCGCTTTCGCCTGCGTTTTCTTGGCTTTATCCAAATCATAACGATCAAAACGGGAATCCCGGCATAAATCGTCGATTAAAGTCGTATAGATTTCGCCTACTGGACTGGCGACATAGTTGCCTTTTGCATCCGCTTTGATTTTGACGGCGAATAAGCGATGCCGAGCCGGGCGGAATTCGCCTTTCCTGCTCGTCGAGTGCGACCCAAGCCAAAACACGGTGCCTTCGATTTCTGCGGCACTTTCCAAATCGATTTCCAAATCTTCGCCGTCGCTTATTATGCCTTTAAAAACGGCGCTCAACGCAAGGGTTTGCAGCGGCTTTTCGGGGAGATGGCGGTTATAAACCCTCAGCAAATTATCCTCATCGTCTGCAACGATAAAGTGACTAGCGCTTAATGCTACTGCGCCTGAAGGATTAGCTATACCTGAATACCGTACTTCGCGAATATTTTGAGACATCATCTTATTTCACCTCGTTAACCGGAATGGCGTTTGATTTTCGATATAACCCGTAGGCGAATAGTACGACCAAGCTACTCCAGAGTAAACCTGGAACTAGCCAAAACCACTGATGATAGAAAGTAGGCTCGGGATTTTTTAGATATGGTACTTCGTAAAGCCCGGCCCAAGGCTGCATCATGGGGGATTGCTCAAGCACCTCGCCGGAGGCTAGCGAAACGGTCGAAATGCCGGTATTGGTCACGCGTAAAACCGGTCGCCGGAATTCCACGCCGCGCGCCAGCGTCATGTACATGTGCTGGTAAGGTTCCTGCCAAGTGCCGTACCAAGAATCGTTGGTCGCATTCACGATAAATTGCGCGCCGAGATTCGCTAAATCTCTGGAAAATTTAGGGAACAAGCTTTCATAGCAGATTTGCGGTCCCATTTTAAAACCTTTCCAATCGAATAGCATTGTCGGTCCCGGTCCGCGCGCATAACGGCCGATTTCAGGTAAAAATTTTCGGATAATTGGGAAGGTTTCTGCAAAGGGAATATATTCGCCGAAGGCCAGCAGAATTGTTTTACTGTAATGCGGCTCGACGACTTCACCGTTTTCATCTAATAAAAACAATGAATTGGTAATAAGATTCGATTTTCTATCGACGCCGAAGGCACCGGTGATCAGCGGCAATTGCCTTTCGCTCAGGAATTGGGAAAGTGCGACCGGATATTCCTTACCCCTGAACTCCTCACCCAATAAGGCTGGAAAAGCGGTTTCCGGCCACATGACAAAATCGATTTTACTGTCTTTATGTCGGCTCACCGCCTGATCGGTCAACGCCATAATACGGCGCACGATTTCCTGGGTATAACCTTCGCCCAATTCGGCAGCCATTTTTTCCGAATTCGGTATACTGGCCTGGATTAGTAGGGCATTCAGTTTGACGTCCGACTCCGGCAAACGCGCTTTTAATACCATCCCGCCGAGATTCAGTAACACAAAGCCCGTTAGTACGACCCCGAATAGGATTTTCCCTTGCTTTTGTTTACGATACTGCCAAGCCCGATACAGCGGCAGATTGCACAATAAAGTCGCGGCGCTCAGCCCGCTGAATCCGATAAATTCGGCCCAATGGTAAACCGGAATATTAGCTCCGTACCAAGGATATCCGAAATTCCAATCGAACACTGTCAAGGAATTCGCTTCACACAGAATGGTGATGAGCGCCATCATCCAAAGCGACAAAGGCTCTTGCCAATCGAATTTTTTCCGCCCCAGAAACCATAGGATACCGGCTACCGCAACAAACAAATGCCCGATCAAGCCGTAGATAATCATTCCGATGCCGGCAAAAAACCAGGGTAAATGCGCAAACTCATGCAGCGTAAAAGTAACCCAGTTAAACCCGATCATCGTGAAGACAAATGCGGTAATCACGCCACCCAAAAAAACAGGCTTTAATTCTGTCTGCCGGCTCCAAAACAACCAAAGCGGCACAAAACCGAATAATGACGCCCACGGCGGAAACGGAATGTAGCTGGTGCCGATAAAAAAACCGGATAGTATCGGCAAAAACCATTTGAATTTGCCGGTAGAGAAGTTATTCATAGAGAAAAAGAAAACGTTAATGGAATGAAATCCGGCAATGACAATTGGGCGAATTCTATCATTCCTTCTTAGCTTAATCAGTTTTTCGTTAGCATGTTTATCAATACATAATTGGAATAACTTAAGATTATAGGATGTATGAATTTTTTTCTGTCTGGAACGACAGTGAATACGTTCACACCTTAGTTGCGGGTAACATCGTTAATAAAAACTTCGGCTAGAAAAATGAGTTCTTTAAATTTGCCATTTTGCTGACATAGCGGGTCGCTGCAACCATGCACCTAACAATTCATACGGAGCTATAATTAAGCAGATTATCAAGTTTTAAGCGCATAATAGGCGATAATGTCTTTCTTTAACGGAATTAATAGAAACTATAATTCGTACCTAAACTGTCCATATTTTACTATGCCGGAATCCAAAATCTATTCAGTACAGCCCGAAGCCTCTCTTAACGCTTTACTCAATACCGAACAATATCAGGCTATGTACCGCCGTTCGGTTGACGATCCCGGAGAATTCTGGTCCGAGCAAGCATCGTTATTCCTAAACTGGAGCCAGCCTTGGCGCACCGTGATGGATTGCGACTTTTCGAAAGGCTATATTCGTTGGTTTGAAGGCGGTAAACTCAATGTCAGCGTCAATTGTTTGGACCGGCATTTGGCGACGCGCGGTGATCAGATCGCAATCATCTGGGAAGGCGATCGGCCGGATCAGGATAAAAAAGTAACATACAACGAATTGCACCGGGATGTGTGTAAATTCGCCAACGTCCTAAAAACAAAGGGCGTCAAAAAAGGCGATAGGGTCTGTATTTACTTACCAATGCTTGCCGATGCCGCTACCGTGATGCTGGCCTGTACGCGTATCGGTGCGGTGCACTCGGTCGTCTTCGGGGGATTTTCCGCCGAGGCGCTAAAAGACCGCATCCTGGATGCCGATTGCAAAGTGATCGTGTGTGCCGACGAGGGCACCGCGGCGGCAAAGTTATTCCGATCAAAGCCAATGTCGATGAAGCATTAAAGGAATGCCCGAACGTAACGAGCGCGATTGTGATTAAAAACAGCGGTAATTCGATTACATGGCATCCGGAACGCGATTGCTGGTTTCATGAAGCTATGCAGGAAGCATCGGAGATCTGCCCGGCGGAAGATATGGACGCGGAAGATCCCCTATTTATTCTTTATACTTCCGGCTCAACGGGAAAACCCAAAGGCATTCTGCATACGACCGGCGGTTATCTGCTTTTTGCGGCTATGACGCACAAGTACGTTTTCGATTATCACGACGGCGATATTTACTGGTGTACTGCCGATATAGGTTGGGTCACCGGTCATTCGTACCTGATTTACGGCCCGTTATGCAACGGTGCGACGACGTTAATGTTTGAAGGCATACCGACGTATCCGCAACCGGACCGGTTTTGGCAAATTATCGATAAGCACCAAGTTAATATTTTTTATACTGCCCCGACAGCCATCCGCGCACTGATGGCGCAGGGCGACGATTTAGTCAAGGGAACTAGCCGGAAAAGCCTCAGAATTTTAGGTAGTGTCGGCGAGCCGATCAATCCGGAGGCCTGGGAATGGTATTATCATGTGGTCGGCGACAGCAGATGCCCCGTCATGGATACTTGGTGGCAAACCGAAACGGGCGGCATTTTAATTACCCCGTTGCCCGGCGTGACAGCGCTCAAACCGGGTTCCGCCACTCTCCCGTTTTTTGGTATTCAACCGGAAATTCTGGACGGTAGCGGCAAAGTAATGTCCGGCGAGGCAAGGGGCATCCTGGCTATCAGTAAATCCTGGCCCGGTCAAGCGAGGACCATTTACGGCGATCATCAGCGTTTTATCGACACTTACTTCAAACCTTATCCCGGCTATTATTTTGCCGGCGACGGGGCGCGCCGAGATGAAGACGGTTATTTCTGGATAACCGGACGTGTGGACGATGTGATTAACGTTTCCGGTCATCGTCTGGGCACGGCGGAAATCGAAAGCGCGCTTGTATTACATGAGCATGTAGCGGAAGCCGCCGTGGTCGGCTATCCACACGATATTAAAGGACAAGGCATTTATGCGTATGTCACCCTGAATGAAGGCGTGGCTCTAACGGAAGAGCTTAAGCATGAGCTTATCAATCTGGTCAGAAAGGAAATCGGAGCGATTGCCAGCCCGGATTTAATCCAGTGGGCGAAAGGTTTACCTAAAACCCGTTCCGGAAAAATCATGCGCCGAATTTTGCGTAAAGTGGCTGCAAACGAAACGGATAGTTTAGGCGATACGTCTACGCTTGCCGATCCAACCGTCGTTCAGGACATCATCGATCACCGAATGAATGAATAACCGGCTTTTTAGATATGTCGATTGATATATAAATTTCAGTCAATAACATAAGAAACCCTTTTCATTTTTAGCGAAAGCTTCGCTTTTGAAAAGGGTTTGATTTATTTGGTCATCACAGAGGAATCTGTTAGTTAACGTCTGCCGCCTCTAACTGCACCGACATCCTCGAATTTAACCTTCAGCGGCTTGCCGCAATACAGATTACCGTCCAGTGCTGCAATTGCTGCTCTGGCTTCATGTCCTTCCATGCCGACAAATCCGAATCCTCTGCACTTTCCACTAAAAATATCCGATACCAATTGTATCGAACGTACCGTACCGTATTGAGAAAATAAAGAGGTTACGGATTCTTCCGTAGCTTCGCTAGGCAAATTGCCTACATATAGACGTTTCAAGTTTTTATCCTGATAAAATGGGAGATGTGCATAACGACACGTTATGCGCCAATCTAGGCGTCGGTATTCAATTACCGTATTATGTCGGATTTACGCGTGGACTTGGAAGTCTTTCGCGATTGACTCAACTTCGTAAAGTCCCGTTTGCTCTATAGCGAAAACCCTAAAGCTTTCTGAATTAATCATTGCAGAACAATTATAGAGTGCTTATGACGGAGATAGCTGTAATAAATAAAACCGAAATATTTCGCTTTATTTAACAACTGTACCTTTTTTATTGCCATTTAAGTTCCTCTTGCACCTTCGTAATTAATCAATCTAGCTTGATTGCTAACCATAACAGGCAGAGAGAAGAAGCGCTTGAATTTTCTGAAAGTAGTGATCAACACACAAGATTAAAAAAAGGTCGATCCGCCGCCTAAAATGTGCAAATCGCCTTTAATCTTACCTTGCCATTATAAGGTCTATGATTAGGGATAGCTATTAATATTACTAAACACGTAGTTTTAAAAATTAGGGTTGGTTAACCCGATAACAACTTTTATCGCGTTAACGGTAAGGATTACGAACTGCATTCTCCGTTAACTTAAGAACACCGCATAACCATTCGATTACTTTTGTCCCGTAAAAATACAATACGCCGTTATATTGTTGCTAAATAAATAGTGTTGCGAAATACCGACTAAATAATTAGCCGTTTGGCCCTCAGTACGCAGCCCTAACCATTCGCTCAATTTTTGAATCGGGCGCAGACGATTAGCTACTTTGAGCATGTAATCGATAGAGTCCATTGTTTCCGGCATTAAATCGCGCATGGTTGTGTCGTGAAAACCGTGTTGTTCCAGCAAGCCGCTGAATTCGTTTTTAATACATAAGTTTGGTACGGCCCAACCGTTTAGGCAAACAATGATTTCCTTCCATTCCTCCTGGTTGAATTCACGCCGGGTGAAAAAACCGTCGCAAACTACAACACGACCGCCCGGACGTAACACGCGCCAAGCTTCTTGCAAAAAATCGCCTTTGTTTAATGCATAACACGAACTTTCCAAAGCCCATACGACATCGAACGATTCATCCTCGAACGGCATTTTGCAGAAATCCGCCACTTCAAAATCAACCAAAGCCGACACCCCTTGCCGCTTAGCATGTTTTGCGCCGTATTTAGCTTGTTGCTCGCTAACGGTTAGCCCGGTGGCTCGATTTCCGTAATTTTTCGCCATCCAGATGCTGCTTCCCCCCACGCCGCAACCGGCATCCAACACCCTATCGTCCGGTTTGATTTTTGCCAGGTCGTAGAGCAACTGGTTTTTGTTCAATAACGCCTCATGATGTCGATATGGCGTATCTTGATCCCAATAGCCGTAATGGAACGCTAAATTGTCGCTATTACACCAAGTGAGCAAATAATCCCAATAACATTCGTCGTAATAATGCGCCGTATCTTTACGCAAAGATTCGCCGGAAACTTCAACGTCGAAAGGGAGTTCTCGATTGTCGTGGTTGGATATCAGGGTATACATGTATTAAATAAACGAAGCGTAATGAATTAAATAACTCACTATTATAACAGTTAACCCGTGTTGCATTAAGGAGAGAAAATTCAGTTGCTAATTTAATATTGAGCTATCGACCAAACTGTAACCCAAAAACCACAATTGCGACCGCCTTTACATGTTTGGGATACCGCCCCCAAACATGTAACGAAGTGACGTTGCCGATTAGTCAGATCTGAAAGCTGGTTCTTGATAATTTAATAAGCTACAAGAAGCTTATCAAAACGTTTTCAACTTATAGTGTGCACTTCGAGCCAGATCATTAGTTGCAAAAACCACGGCTAGCTAAAACCAATCCCTTGCTAAAATTGATGAAGTAGCTTTTTACTATTGGTCAATAAAAAGCGGTCTCGTTTTATTTAGCAGCGCACGTGGCAGATGCTGCCGCAATCAAGCCATTAGTGCCGCTACGGCGAATATAACCAATTACATATTTATTTTTGATAAAAGACGCAGAAATAGCGGTGGCTCCCGCTTTAATATCTGCAGGATTACTATCTAAATCGAATTCAACCTCATTAGCCGAATCCGAAGATTTAACACCTGTAGATTTCAATACGCCGCCTGACTTAACCTGCGCATAAAATTTTCCCGCTACCCCGGCACCGTCGACGGATATTTTAGAACGAGCCGGACTGCTCCGGACTTCACACTTTACACTTATTGTTGAAGCGCTTACATCAGTGTAGCCAGCGATACCGCATAACAATCCTAAGGCTAAGGTTACTAGTTTACTGAAACTCATTTTTTTCTCCTGGAACATATTATTAAATGAAATGGACTTTTTTATTTTGTTAGCTTTTAATTCCGTAAAATGGGCTAAAGGTTCAAATTTCCCAATAATTTAAGTAAATATTAATTCGGCGCTAACCGAATAGATTAAATTAAAGGCGTACAGGTCGGTCCAACTGCGCCGAGAAGCCGATTTGTGTCGGAGGCACGTAACCTGACTATCACATAGTTATCTTGAATGAAAGCCACAGGAATAGCCGTAGCGCTCGCAAGTATCGCTTTAGGATCGCTATCGAATGTGAAAGATACGACACCTTGAAGGTTCGTGGGTTTTGCTTTTGATCTTTTGATTATTCCTCCCGAAATGGCAGTAGCCCAGAAGTTACCGCTAAGTCCTGCCGCCGTAACCGATATTTTCGATCGGGTAGCGTTAACTTGACATTTTGCGCTTAAAGTTAGCGCGTTCGCTGAAGGTGTCACAATAAAGTTAAAAACCAATAGTACAATTGTTGACCAACCTATATTTCTCAAACTCATTTTGTTCTCCAAGTTTGGATATCGTTTTATATAACAAACTTTCAATTAAAGTGACGGTTAATAACTCCCACTTTAATTGCACGAAATGCTTAAAAGGTTCATTTTGAGAAATTTTTTTATGCATTTTTTTTCTTGGAGAATGTTTTTAGGTCACGGCAGAATTTATCGAAGGCGTTAATCAGAGATTTCATAGAAAAGCGTTTATAGCGTTAGATCGATACATTGACCAGAGCAATACATGCAATTCCTCTCTTCATTTAAGCAAAATAACTGGAACGACAATGAAAATATTGGCTTTATACAGCATTAAAGGGGGTGTCGGTAAAACATCGAGCGCCGTCAATTTGGCATATTGCGCCGCAAACACTGGTTTACGCACTTTGGTATGGGATCTCGATCCGCAAGGCGCCAGCAGTTATTACTTTCGGATCAAACCTAAAATCAAAGGCGGGGGTAAAGACTTAATTTCAGGAAAACGCGAACTGGACGATAGTATAAAAGGCACCGATTTTGAAAATTTAGACTTGCTTCCGGCGGATTTTTCCTTTAGAAACTTTGATTTGCTTCTGGATGATAAAAAAAATCCTACAAAACAACTTAAAAAACGTCTGACTTCTTTATCGAAAGATCACGACCTCGTCTTCCTGGATTGTCCGCCCAGCATTTCATTATTATCCGAAGCCGTTTTTGCCGCCGCTGATTTTCTGCTGACGCCGATTATTCCCACAACTTTATCGCTACGTACCTTAGAGCAGTTAAGTGAGTTTATCGCGCAACAAGAATTGTCGAATACAACCTTAGTCCCTTTTTTTTCTATGGTTGATCGTCGAAAAAGTCTTCATAAGGATATAATGTTGCAGGTGCAAGAAGACTACCCCAGCTTATTATCTACGACCGTGCCGTATGCGAGCGAAATTGAGCGAATGGGGCTGGAACGCAAACCCTTAGGGGCTTATAGCGCCAAAAGCCGAGCCGCGGAAGCTTATCGGGCGCTTTGGCAGGAAATTGCCCTCAGAATTCGGGTATAAAAACAAAATAACCTTTCAGCGTCAGATCGATTGAAAAGGCCAAAATTTATTAAATCAAGGCGATATGGATACCCCTCAACCCATTGATACAACCCATTTTCTGCAACAACAGCTTGATGCTATTGTTGCGCTTTTGGAGAAGCAGGAAGAGGAAAAATCACACTTTCGCACAAGCGCTTCAGAACGACACAATCCGGATGTAAGCATTGTTGTCGACGAATACCAAGCCCGGCTGCAAAATTTATTATCCGATCTCCATCCGGCCGATTTAGCATTCTTACTTGAGTCGTTACCGTTGGATCAACGGCAGACTGTTTGGGACGCTATCAAGAGCGAACTGGACGGACAAGTTTTACTGGAAGTTTCCGATTCGGTCAGGCAGACGTTGATTTCCGGGATGGAAGTTGAAGAACTGGCATCGGCGGCGAGCAGTTTAGATACCGACGAAATTGCCGATCTTGCGGCCGATCTGCCAAAACGAGCGATGCTCAAGATTTTGCGATCGCTAAACAACGTCGAGCGCACTCACCTAAATACCATTTTATCGTATCAGGAGCATCAGGTCGGCGCGCTTATGGATTTCGGCATGATTACCGTTCGGGACGATTTGAACCTATGGGCGATTACCGACTATATCCGTCGCCTGGGAAAACTGCCCAGCCATACCGATAAATTATTTGTCGTCGATCAAAATAATGTCGTCAAAGGCGTGCTTCCGTTACAGCGCTTATTAACCCATGCGCCGAGCCAGAATGTTGCCGAAGTGATGGTGACCGATTTCGTGCAGTTCCAAGTCGATGAAGATACCGCCCATGCAGCAAGGGCTTTCGAACGCTACGATTTGATTTCAGCCCCCGTAGTAGACAACCTTGGACAACTGCAAGGTCGGCTTTGCGTCGACAGCATTATCGACTTCATACGGGAAAAAACCGACGAAGACATGCTTATTCAAGCGGGGGTGGAGGAGGACGAGGATTTATTCTCCAGCGTTTGGCGGTCGGCGCGAAACAGATCGGTTTGGTTGCTGGTTAATGTTGCGACGGCTTTCGCATCGACCCGGATCATCGACGTCTTTCAAGATACCATACTTCAACTTGTGGCTTTGGCATCCTTAATGCCGATTGTTGCTGCGATGGGCGGTAATACCGGCAATCAAACCAGCATCCTCATCATCCGGTCATTAGCATTAGGCCAAATCACGTCAGCTAATGTCCGCCGTTTAATTAAAAAAGAGTTAACGCTCGCTCTGCTCAACGGGACCTTGATCGGGATACTGGTCGGCGCGTTAAGTTGGGCGCTTTACTACGATTTGGCATTATCGTTTGTTATCGGTGCGGCCATGTTGATTAATTTAATGGTCGCCGTAGGGGTCGGGCTTTGTATACCCTTAGTGCGCTATAAATTAGGCAAAGATCCGGCGGTCGGTGCCAGCATTATGCTAACCGCGATTACCGATTCGATGGGCTTTTTCATCGTCTTGATCTTAGCGAGGACATTTTTAATCGGTAAGTAAAAATAGTATCGATCAGAATTTCGCTTGCACCCATAGGACATAAATGCTGCGCTTGTAGAAGAACGTATATAGCGTTTTCTTAAAGTTTTTCTTCCCCGGCAATTAATCGCTGGATATTGCTTTTATGCCGAAACAGCAGAAAGACCATCATAAAAACCGCCGCGCCGGTTATCATTTTATCGCCGAGAATAAACCAAGCGTAAATCGGCGATAAAACCGAAGAAATAAGCGCCGAAAGCGATGAAATTTTGCCGAATTTATACAGTAAGATCCAGGTCAACGTAAACGACAAACCCAGCCACCAAGAAAACCCCAGCAATACCCCGGCTGATGTGGCAACGCCTTTTCCGCCTTTAAATCCGAAAAATAGCGGATAAAGATGACCGAGGAATGCCGCTAAACCGATCAAAGCTTGAATTAAAGGGGACAGGCCTAAAACATTCGCGACATAGACCGGAATAAATCCCTTCATAAAATCGCCCACGAGCGTAATACCCGCCGCTTTCTTTCCACCGATACGCATCACATTGGTGGCGCCGGGATTTCCGGAACCTTGCTCGCGAGGATCCGGTAACCCCATCATACGGCAAACGATAATCGCGCTTGAAACCGAACCTAATAAATAAGCGACAGGAATTAACAACCATTCAATCATAAGTTACCTTGTAATCCGTTAAGGTAAGAGTTGATTTGTATTCTTACCCCTTAAAATGTTGCACATCATAACCGGAAATTGTCAAAAAGATGGTACTTTAGTGCTGAAAATCGGCCTAAGTTCTTTAAAATTTACGCGTCATTTACGAAAATGTCCGGTTTTTATTTTTCGCTTACGCTTATCTTTGATAAGAGACACGTATATGTTAGCTCATCTCCTTCGGCACTTTCGAGCCGCTTATTTTTTTCTAACGACTTTGCTGGCTGGGTTAAGATTCAACTCATCTATCACCATATCCTTTCTAGCATTGATGACATAGGACACCGCTTCTGCCACATCCTCCGGTAATAAAAAGTTTTTAGCATCGCTTCCGGGCTCGAATGAAAGACTATCGAAAAAAGCCGTTCTAACCATACCGGGATTAATCAAACAAACGCGCACGCAATCGTTACTGCATTCTTCTCGTAAAGCTTGGGTAAAGCCGCGTAAAGCAAACTTACTAGCACAATAGATCGATCCTTTTCGGCTGCCTTTTAATGCCGCCTCAGATCCGATGTATATCAAATCGCTTCGATTCTTTCGCTTAAAAGATGGGAGTAGCGCACGAGTCAAAAATGTAGGACTGATAAAGTTAATGTTCATCAACGCTTGAATTTGCGAATACGAGAACTCTTCCAACGACCCGAAACGGCCGATGCCCGCTGAAAATATGGCGGCATTTAAATCCGGAAATTGCTGTTCCAATCGTCGAATTTTCTCCGGCAATCCTTCTAATTGCGATAAATCGAGTTGCACCGGATAAAAATTTTCGCCCATATCTTCAAAACGGCTGCAGTCTCGAGAGAGGCCGATGACCGTATGTCCTTGAGCCAGCAAATGTTCGGCACTTGCTCGCCCAATGCCCGAACTCGCTCCGGTTATTAAAATCGTTCGTTTCAAAAGGTGCATGGGAAAAATTTCGAGGCAGGGATATGGGTTAATACTTGCTCGGTTGTGTAGTTCATTAATTCCGATTCTAAGCTTTGCCGATACGAAATCATACCGTTACGGCTTTCTAAGGGACTAGCAAAAATCGTTTCATCCGGATAAAGTTTTTGCATTTTTTTAAAATAATTATCGGGCAAACGGAACCCCCCTAAGCTGACTGAATGCAGATTTTCTAAGCGCACGATAGTGAAGACTGTATCGAAAAACTGCTGATATTGCTGTTTATAATCGGATTGATAAATCAACGGATCGAAGCGTAAACCGATGTTCCAGCCTTGTTGCTGAAGCTTTTCAATCGATGCTAAACGCCGCGCTAAAGACGGCGTTTTAGCTTCGACTTTTTTTACAATTTCATCAGGCGATAAACTGAAAGCAACAACGCAACGCGATAACGGTTCTCGCTCCAGAAGGGTCCTAATTTGGGTGCTTTTAGTCCTTAATTCTAACCATCCGTTGGGGATAGTTTCAAAAAACGACATAAATGCGCCGGCGAATCCGCTTATCGGCTCCAATGCCAAGCTATCGCAATCATAGCCGGAAAAAAAATGAATGTTTTCAGATGGAAAGCTTTGACATAGACTTTGAATCTCCGTTTGAAAATCCTCGTAATTGACGAATAAAACATAATTAGCCGAAGCGTACATGCCTTGTAAGAAACAATAACGGCAATCGTAAAGGCAGTTCAACATATGTGAAAAGTAGTAATTCTTTTTAGCTCCTATACCGTATCCAACGGGCGCTTCAAGCACAAAATTTTTATGTTTTTCGGCCAGTATCAAAGCGGGGTTTTGCTTTTGCAAGCGGAAATTTTGAGTCTTAGGATTGAATACTTCGCTGTAGCGCTCGCAAATTATTTGTCTAGCGTGAGAGAATCGCGACAAAATTGCTTCAACACGAGGATGCTGGCGGATATTTTCTTCAACGTAGATTGTCTCGATCATGTCTTGTCTTTATGGACGTCAGAATATCACTGCATCGATTCACGAACGATCGGACTTGTGATTTTCAGCTCCGTCCTTATATTAGGTAGAATACGTTTACTTTATCAATAAACAAAGAAAACATGAAAACAACAAAAATCGGTTTTATCGGCGGCGGCAATATGGCTGCTAGCCTTTTAAACGGCTTGATAGCCAGCGGTCATGATCCGAAACAGCTTTGGGTTTCGGATATAAATGAGGAAACATTAACAAATTTGTCAGCAAGTTTAGGCATTAATACGACACACAATAACCAAGAAGTTGTTAATTCGACAGATGTGTTAGTATTGGCGGTCAAACCCCAAATTATGGCGCAAGTAACAAAAGAAATTGCCCCTTATCTAAAATCCCAACAACTGGTCGTGTCAATTGCCGCCGGAATTACTCAAGCCGGGTTATCTAAATGGCTGGGAATCGATACTGCTATTGTTCGTTGTATGCCCAATACGCCGGCTTTAGTGTTAACCGGCGCAACAGCCTTATTTGCCAATGACAACGTCTCTCAAGAACAACGCGATTTGGCTGAAAACATTCTTCGTTCGGTCGGTATTGCTCTTTGGGTAAACGATGAAAGCGAATTGGATGCAGTGACAGCTGTTTCCGGAAGCGGTCCGGCCTATTATTTCCTATTGATGGAAGCGATGGAGAAAGCGGCGGTGGAATTAGGACTGAATGAGACAATCGCTCGCTTACTCATTCAACAAACAGCTCTGGGCGCCGCTAAAATAGCGTTGGAATCCTCCGAATCCCCGGCTGAACTCAGAAGACGCGTGACATCGCCGGGTGGAACCACTCAACAGGCGATTGAAACCTTTGAACACGGCGGCTTTAACGAATTGGTTGCGAAAGCCTTACACGCAGCGAAAAATCGCTCCGTTGAAATGTCTAAACAAATGGAAGATAAAGAATGAATGCGAATTACATGACCGAACCGCTTATATTTATCATCGAGTCGGTATTTTCACTCTACATCCTCGCAGTTGTCCTAAGATTTTTACTGCAATGGAGTCGAGCTGAGTTTTATAACCCGATCTCCCAGTTTCTGGTAAAGATTACCCATCCCGTGTTAAAAATTCTGCGCCGGTATATTCCGCCGGTCGGCAAAATAGATACTTCGTCAATCGTGTTGGCTCTCGGTTTACGTATGTTTGAAGACTTTTCGATTCTAATGCTAAAAGGCTTTACGATTAGCGTTGGTGCGTTAGCTTTGTACTCGATGAGCAATTTGATCTCCTTATTATTTGATGTATTCATTTATGCGGTCATCGCCAGCGCCGTCCTGAGCTGGTTAAACCCCAGCAGCTTCAACGCAGTATCATCGATATTGCACAGCCTTACCGAGCCATTATTAGATACTTGCAGAAAATTCATACCCGATTTCGGCGGCATCGATTTATCGCCCTTACTGGCGCTGATGATGTTACAGTTAGCCAAGATGGTTATCATCCCGCCTTTAAATCAACTGGTAAGTTTAATTAGTTGATGAGTAGCGTTTAAATCTTGGGAAAATCGTTATTTTTTCACTATTACTATCGGCGTGAGTGTTAATAATTAACAAAGAAGTTGAGTGAATTGATTTAAAATTCGGCTCAGCTAACCTATAATCAGCAGACGAAATGGGCTTTAATTTGATTATGTATACGCGCATGAAACCAAAACTAGTTGTTGCCGCATGTTTTCTCGGCTTGTTTTCAGGCCAAGCAGCGTACGCGAACAAAATGTACAAGTGGATTGATGATAAAGGAAATACTTATTTTTCCGATCAAGTCCCGCCGCAGCACTCTCAATATCGTCGTGAATCCTTAAATAAAGGCGGTCGGGTTGTGGGTGTTACGGAAAGAGCTAAAACAAAGTCTGAAGAAGCACTAGACCGCTTGCTTAAAGCGCTGAAAGAAGCGCAAGAAAAAGTTATTGCTCAGCAAATGTATCACGATAAAGCGTTGCGCATTACTTATACAAAACTCGAAGACTTGCAAAATACCTTCAATGCTAAACTGCAAGAAATGGAGACCGAGCAAAAACTGACGATAAGTAATTTAAAGCGTCTTGATAATCAGCTTGAAACGCTCAATCGTCAGGCCGCGACCCATGAACGGAACGGCGAAAAATTCCTCAAAAACTGTTGGATGATATTAAAGCGACGGAAAAAGACAGCCAACAAGCTTATGTCAAAATCAGTCAACACATAGAAAAAAAGAATAAGGTCATTGAACAATTCAATGCCGACATTTCTCGGTACAAACAGCTCACTCAATCAGCCGAAGAAAAAAGACTGGAACAACAGAAAGAAGAAATTAAAGCGGCTAATCAACTCGGGGTTTTCACTTGCACGACCGAAAGAGAATGTGAAAAAGCCTGGAAAATTGCTGGAGACTTTATAACAAAACATTCCACCAGTTCAAATAGTACACAACCTGAAATCGAATCCGGTAAATTAATTATGGGTCGTACGCCCGATACCGATAACGATTTAAGCTTGGCTATCTCCAAAGTCGATTTAGGCGATAGAAAACAAAAGCTTTTTTTGGATATTCGCTGCCGTGACTCTTCTATCGGCGTTGAACTGTGCGCCAGTAAGAAAGTGCAAGATATTCGTATCGCCTTTAGAAATTACCTCGAAACAAGCTTATCGGAATAAGAATTTGCTTAACGACTAAGCAGTAACGTTCCAACACCCTGATTGGTAAAAAGCTCCAACAAAACAGCGTGTTCTACGCGACCATCTATAATATGAACGCGATTTACTCCGCCTTTTATTGCATCCGTGGCGCAACGCGTTTTAGGAATCATACCTCCCGAAATGGTGCCGTCGGCAATCAAATCGTCTACATCGCGTAAGGTTAGGCCTGTTAGCAAATTGCCCTGTTTATCGAGAATACCGGCCGTATTCGTTAACAAGATTAATTTCTCTGCTTTCAATATTTCGGCAACTTTACCGGCAACAAGATCGGCGTTGATATTGTAAGATTGACCGTCGTCTCCAACTCCAATGGGCGCAATCACCGGAATAAAATCGCTACAACCTAACATATTCACCACGGCAGGGTCGATGCTGCTCACCTCGCCGACATGACCTAAATCGATAATCTCAGGCGGTTGATTAGCAGTCGAGCCAGGTTTGTCGCGAACTTCGATATGTAACTTCTTTGCCCGAATAAAATCGCCGTCTTTCCCGGTTAATCCGACCGCTTTACCACCGTTACGATTGATAAGATTGACGATTTCTTTATTAACGAGTCCGCCCAAAACCATTTCTACGACATCCATCGTCTCGCTATCGGTTACTCGCATACCATCGACGAAGTCCGATGTTTTGCCTAGTTTTACAAGTAATTGTCCGATTTGAGGGCCGCCGCCATGAACAATGATAGGATTCAACCCGACCAGTTTCATCAATACAACATCGCGGGCAAAGCTGTTTTTAAGCGCTTCATCCACCATAGCGTTGCCGCCGAATTTAACCACAACGGTTTTTCCTTTAAATCGTTGGATATACGGCAAGGCTTCGATCAGGACATCGGCTATCAGGTGTGCAGTTCTTTGTTCCATATTTTTTTAATTTTTAGAAAGGCAATTTAATGTCAGGCTTTATTCCAACCATGAGTTGCCGGAATTGAGATTGAATATTTTCCATTGCTTCTTTGTTATCCGCCTCGAAACGAATGACGAGCGAAGGTGTGGTATTCGAGGCTCTTACCAAACCCCAGCCGTCCGAGAAATCAATGCGCATCCCGTCAATATCGGTAATTTTTCCGCCGGTGAATTTTGCGGAATCGAAAAGCCGATCGATAAATTTAAAATTTTCTCCCTCGGCTAATTCGACATTAAGTTCGGGCGTGCACAGACTATCCGGGAAGTCGGCAAAAACGTCGGCGCTAGCGCGTGAGTCTTCGGACAAAATTTGCAGTAATCTTGCTGCGGAATACAACGCATCGTCGAAACCGAACCAGCGGTCATTAAAGAATATATGTCCGCTCATTTCTCCGGCCAATTTGGCGCCGGTTTCTTTAATTTTGGCTTTCATGAGTGAATGCCCGGTTTTCCACATCAACGGTCTACCGCCATATTTAACGATTTGATCAGGCAGGTGCCGACTGCATTTTACGTCGTAAATAATTTCCGAACCCGGTTTTCCGGCTAGCACGTCCTTGGCAAAAAGCATCATTTGGCGATCCGGCCAAATTATTTTGCCTTTTGAATCGACAACGCCTAAGCGATCACCGTCTCCGTCGAAAGCTAGACCGACATCGGCATTATTTTGTTTAACGATCTTGGCTAGCTCGGATAAATTTTCCGGTTTGCTGGGATCCGGATGATGATTTGGAAAGTTGCCGTCAACTTCGCAGAATAACTCCACCACTTCACAGCCTAGCGATTTTAACAAAATAGGCGCAAGTTCGCTCGCCGCCCCATTTCCGCAATCTACAACGACTTTTAAAGGTCTTGTTACCTGAATGTCTTCGCATAACGTACCGATATATTCGCTTTCAAACATCCCGTTATGTTCAATCGTTCCTTCGCCTGTTAAAAAATTCTGGCCATCGATTCTGACTTTCAGTTGCTGAATTCTCGAACCTGAAAGTGTTTCACCCCTCATCACCATTTTCAGGCCGTTATAATCGGCAGGGTTATGACTGCCTGTAATCATGACGCCTGTTCTTCCATCCGTATGCTGAACGACGAAATAGAGCACCGGAGTTGGCACCATGCCAATATCGAGAACATGACATCCGGTCGACATTACGCCGTTAGATAGCGATTCGGCCAGCGTCGGACTGGATAATCGACCGTCACGACCGATTACGATTGTTCGACAACCTAGTTCTTTAGCTTCGGATCCCAGTGCTCTGCCGATGTCGAACACGATTTCTTTAGTTAGACTCACGCCGACAATTCCACGTATATCGTAAGCTTTGAATATTTCCGCAGACTGGGACTGGCCGGTAATTTTTTGACTTTCTGGAACAACATCGATAATTTCCGGTATTTTTGCAGCTTGCTTCGCTGGAATAGTTTCTATTTCTTCAACAACGACGCTGGAATCCGAGTTGCTTTTTGTGAAAGCGGGCGTACTCTCGCTCTTCGATGCAATTGATGGAACGCTAATTTCGTCGAAATAACCTTCCAACTCAAAGTCATCATAATTTTTTGCGGCAGCATTCACCCCTTGAAGTTCTACTTCGCGATTAAAGCGCACCATCGAAGCGATGACGGTATTCATTCCTTTCAAAGCAACCGGATAGCTTCCCTTAGGCCGGTTTGTGAGAACGTCTTTGAAAGCTTGTAGTATCCAATCCTGATCTTGAGCCAAGGTAATCGAAAGTTGGCGATAGCAAATGTAAAATGCGCCTAGCGCTAGCACAACCGGTAAAAAGATGAATCCGATTATCAAAGGGAGTTGACCGAGGGAGCTGCTGTTAGGATCGCGAACGTAAATATCCCACCCTGTACCGGAAACACCGATTCTATTTAAATCATCGTCGTCTCCTTTAGTGCCGACATTGGCTAGTACGAGCTTTTCTTGCCTTAGCTCTAAGTAGCTTGTTTTATCGGAAGCGCCGCTAATGCTATTTTCAATAAAATCATAATTTATGCTTGCTAATATAACGCCGACCGCTTGGTTGCCTTGCATGACTCGACGGGTAATCGCTAAATGCCTATCGGGGCCGACATCGCCTTGAATGGCCGGCAATGGATTATCCTGAAATGTTGCTTTTACCATATCGACATCACCGTAACCCATTCGAGGAACATTTGTTTCGTCCCGTTCGATGGAACCGATAGGCAACAATCTGACTTTTCTAGTCTTCGGTAAAAAGCTCTCAAAACGTGCGGCGAATAATTTTAATTCGGCTTGATTATTACTGGAAAAAGCAGCAATCACATCAGGATCTTGCGCTATTTTGTCCAGTGCGTTTTCCAAAAGCGCTATTTGACTGCTCAGCGATTGCGCAACGCCGGTTGCTGAAGCCAAGGCCACATCTTCTTTTGCTTGAGAGACGATAATTTTAGACACAAGATAAACACCGCCGCCTGAAATCAAAATCATCAGGACGGCAATCAATGTCAATACCGAGAACAAACGTTCCATTATCTAACCCCTTTAATATTTATGGGCATTATTTTTATTTCCGATGCCTTCTGCGCAAGCTTATGAATATTCAATCGAACTAATCATTTGATAGACATTGTCTCGTTTTTGAAGGATGTTTTCAAATTTCAAACGACTTATCGCTCACGATTCTCTTAAATTGTGAAAGTGTCGTTATAACCTGTTTCATTTCTGGAAACTTAACCGGATAATCGCCTAAGGGCTTTTCAGTCACAATATCTTTAAATGCCTTAATGACCCAAGCCAAATCTTCCGACAGAAAGTCTGACATTTTCCGGTAACCGGTTGTAAAGGCAAGTGCAACAACTAATACCGGTATCAGAATAATACCGGTAAGCAGAGACATTTCAACTGCTTCTGTAACGCTGTTATTTTCAAAAAACAGCTGCCAATCGGTGTTAGGAACTTGGATTGGCAGACCGTCTATTTCGTCTGTTCCGATTTTTTTTCCCGTCGAAGCAAGTATCAGTTTGCCTTGCTTCAATTCGATATAACCCTTTTCAATGGGGGTAGCGGACAGAATTCTATCGATAAAATCAAATTCGACCCCGGTCAAGACAACGCCTATAACAGCATTATTTTGCATAATACGCCGAGCTATAGCCAAATGTCTGTCGACTTTAATATCGCCTTGTATGGCTGTTGGCTGGTTTGCTTCGAATGTTTTTCGAGCCATATCAAGATCGGCGAAGCTCAAATCGCTTTCGGACGGCTTACTCGGATCTAGCTGACTGGCTAGTAAAAATTTTACAGATAGCGCGCCCGGAAAATGGTTTTCCAACTTTCTTGCGGCAGCCGCTAAAAGAGCCGGATTTTTTTGCACAGCAGCCGATACGACTTCAGGATCTTGGGCCATTTTATCAAGCATCGTGTTAAGCAAATTAATCTGCTCGGACAACGCAAGCGCGACGCCTTTGGCGGTCGAAGAAACGGCATCGACTTTCGACTGTGCAACAATCGTTCGCGAGATTAATAAAGTTCCCAACCCGGTAATCACCACCATTACGATTGAAATGACGGCTATTGTGAGAAACAATCGTTTCATACGTAAACCTCTGTCACCAAACAATTCATTAATGTCGACCGGTATGTCCGAAACCGCCGTCGCCGCGGACGCTTTCGTTAAATGCGTCCACTTTCTCTAACGTAACTTGCAACACCGGTACAAAAACCATTTGCGCGATCCTCTCGCCGATATTAATCGTAAAAGCGGTATCGCCTCGATTCCAGCAGGAGACGAAAATCTGACCTTGATAGTCGGAGTCGATTAACCCGACCAAATTACCCAATACGATCCCGTGCTTATGCCCGAGTCCTGAACGCGGCAAAATAACGGCGGCAAGGTGATTATCGCCGATATGAACGGCAAGTCCGGTTGGAATTAATATTGTTTCTCCAGGTTTCAATTCTATAGCCTCAACCAAACAGGCTCTTAGATCCAATCCAGCCGACCCGGAAGTCGCGTACTCAGGTAAAGGAATCTCATTTCCTAAACGTTTATCGAGAACTTTGAACTCAATTTTTTTCATGAAATCTCGTAGCAATCAAATCGATTAATTGTTGTGATAAGTGATGTTTATCGGTCATGGGCAGTGTGGTTCGCCCATCCTTCCAGAATATTTCCAAAGCATTTTGATCGCTATCGAAACCGCCTTCCGTTTGTCCGACCCAGTTCGCTGCAATCATATCTAAGTTTTTGTTATGCATTTTAGAAAGCGCATACGTTACAAGGTCGTTAGTTTCCGCTGCAAAACCGACTACAAAAGGCGCAGGATTCAATCGGGCGACTGCCGACAAAATATCTTTTGTTTTTGTCAGCGATAAATTAATTTGATAGGCATCCTTTTTGATTTTTTCATTTGCCGAGTCTTTAGGAGAATAATCCGCGACCGCTGCCGTACCGATGTAGATGTCGGTTTGTGTTGCTTTTGCCATAACGGCATCGTACATTTGCGCGGCGGATTCAACCGAAATTATCTCGGCATTGCTAGGCTGTGGCAGGTTTACGGGACCGCTGACCAGCGTCACCTCAGCGCCTGCATCCATCGCGGCACAAGCAAGCGCATAGCCCATTTTTCCCGAACTTCGATTGGTGATGTACCGCACCGGATCAATATATTCTCTTGTGGGTCCGGCACTAATCAGCACTTTAACGCCCAGTAAATTGGGAGATTGCGGTTGAGCAAAAAGTTGCCGACAGATTTCGGCAGGCTCCGTCATCCGCCCAAAACCTGTTTCACCGCAGGCTTGATCGCCAACCTCAGGGCCGATAAATTTGACGCCGGAAGCTTCAAGTTTACGGATATTCTCTTGGGTGATCGTTTTGGACCACATCGCTTGATTCATGGCCGGGGCCATATAGACAGGACAGGTTGCCGCAAGAAACAAAGTCGTAACTAAATTATCGGCCATACCATGCGCACATTTTGCAATCGTATTTGCAGTGGCAGGGGCGATAATGACAAGATCTGCCCAGCGTGCAAGGTTGATATGCCCCATTGCATTTTCTTCGTCGGCGTCGAGCAATTCCGAATACACCGGATTCCCGGATAATGCCTGAAACGTCAAAGGGCCGACAAACGCTTTTGCCGATTGAGTCATCGCTATCCGAACATCTGCACCCTGTTTACGGAGCAACCTGGTTAATTCTGCTGATTTGTAGGCGGCAATACCGCCGCAAACTGCTAATAACACGTGTTTTTTAATGGGTTTACTCAACATTTTTCCGTTATAACCGTAATGGCAAGTATAGACAAATTCTTCTATGCTTAGTTTTTATTTAATTTTGGATTATGTGATGGGGATCAAAGATTGGGCGAGCGACGATAGACCGAGAGATAAACTGCTCAAACGCGGACCTAGCGCGTTAACGGACGCCGAATTATTGGCTATTTTCTTGCGTACCGGTACGCATGGAAAATCGGCAGTGGATTTAGCTCGCGACTTATTGCTCGACTTCGGCTCCTTGAAAGCCTTGCTAGGCGCAGATCAACAGCGTTTTTGTCAAAGTAACGGTTTGGGCGAAGCCAAATACGCTCAATTGCAAGCAGTAATGGAAATGGCGAGACGGCATTTCAAAGAATCCCTGCAACGCGGCGATGCATTAAGCAGCCCGGACATAACCCGCGCTTACCTGAGCGCCCAGCTTCGCGGTTATAGCTATGAGGTTTTCGCTTGTTTATTCCTGGATAACCAAAATCGCGTTATTGAACTCACAGAATTATTCCGGGGTACTATCGATGCCGCCAGCGTTTATCCGAGGGAAGTAGCAAAACAAGCATTACATCACAATGCCGCCGCTGTTATATTTGCTCATAACCATCCTTCGGGCATTTCCGAACCCAGCCTTGCCGATAAACAAATCACCGATCGACTAAAGCAAGCGATGGCCTTATTCGATATCCGGGTATTGGATCACTTTATCATCGGCGACGGCGAACCTTATTCTTTTGCCGAACACGGCTTGATTTAATTTCGACCCACTAGACCCCGGTCAATCGGGCCTCGGCCTCTCTATATTTTGCAGCACAGTGCTCCAAAACGTTCTGGGGCAAATGCGGCCCTGGCGCTTTTTTATTCCAATCCAAAGTTTCTAAATAATCCCGGACATATTGTTTATCGAAACTCGGCGGACTGATTCCGACTTGATAGCGATCTGCCGGCCAGAATCGTGAGGAATCGGGCGTCAGCGCTTCGTCGATCAAGTACAGTTCACCCCCTTCGTCCACGCCGAATTCAAACTTGGTGTCTGCAATGATGATGCCTCTCTCTTTTGCATAAGCGGCGGCTTCTTTATACAACCGTATACTTGTATCTCGGACCTTTTCAGCTAACTCTTGTCCTATTAATGCGACGGTATGTTCGAAACTGACGTTTTCATCGTGCTGATCGACAGCCGCTTTAGTCGACGGCGTATAGATAGCCTCAGGCAACTGTTTAGCTTGCTGCAAACCTTTCGGCAGTTCGATCCCGCAAATGGCGCCGGTATTAAGATAATCTTTCCAGCCGGAGCCGATTAAATAGCCTCTAACAATGGCTTCAACCGGCAAAGGTTTTAACAGCTTTACAATAATACTACGGCCTTCGACTTGGGCGCGTTCTGCGGCATTTGGCAAAATATCCGCTAAAGAAATCGAAGCTAAATGGTTGGGGATGATTTGACTTAACTTATCAAACCAAAAGTTTGAAATGCGGGTCAACATTAAGCCCTTACCCGGAATAGGGTCCGGCAGAATGACATCAAAAGCCGACAATCTATCGGTAGTGACAATCAACATGTGTTTATCGTCGATGCTATAAATATCTCTGACCTTTCCACGCGCCCGCAAGGCCAAAGAATCCAGGTTTGATTGATAAAGCGCTTCAGGAGCGTTCATGGCACCTCGTATAAGTAATTGTGTTAATGTCTATAGGCAAGCTAAGATAAATAACCTAGCAGTGCATTGTTAAGATTCTACCATTTTTTAGGCGTTAAACAGGACAGCTATCGTGAGTTGGTTAGGTAAGATTTTAGGCGGCGCTTTCGGGTTCATGTTAGGCGGACCGCTAGGTGCGATTTTAGGCGCTTCTGTCGGTCATCAATTCGACATAGGGATGATTAACCTTGAAACGTCGGCCTCATTCAAACCGGGCGATCAACACCGGGTCCAAATGGCTTTTTTTACGGCAGCGTTTTCGGTCATGGGCCACATTGCCAAAGCGGACGGGCGCGTATCACCGGAAGAAATATCGTTAGCTAACCGCATTATGGATAAGCTGTTTATAACCGGCGAGATGCGAACAACCGCTATTAACCTATTTCAGCAGGGCAAAAATGCGGATTTCCCCTTAGATGAGGTGCTCGACCAGTTTTACCGGGAATGCCACCGCCGTACCGACTTAATTCGCATGTTTTTGGAAATCCAAATTCAAGAAGCGTTTGCCGACGGCTCCATCGATAACAAAGAAGAAAGGTTACTGCTTCATATTTGCGATCAGCTTAGGATCACTCGGATAGAATATGAAAGAATAAAAATTCGCGTACAAGCGCAGCGGCGCTTTAATTACCAGTATCAATATCAAGATCAAAGCGAATACCAAAATCGTTATAAGGAATCCTCTTCAAGGCAGCGCTACTCAAGCCTGGAAGATGCTTACGATGTTTTAGGCGTAACGCCGTCCGCCAGCGATGAAGAGGTTAAAAAAGCGTATCGTCGCCTAATGAGCCAAAATCACCCCGATAAGCTCGTGGCGAAAGGCTTACCGGAGGAAATGATGAAATTAGCAAAGGAAAAAACGCAAAAAATAACAAAGGCATACGAAACCATTCAGCAAGCAAGAATAAAATAGTACTTTTAACGTGTCCCGAATACCACGATCGTTTTGCCATGTGCGGAAATAAGACCCTTATCTTCCATCTCTTTCAATACTCTGCCGACCATTTCTCGCGAACAGCCGACGATTCTGCCGATTTCCTGGCGGGTAATGTAAAGCTGCATGCCGTCAGGATGCGTCATCGCGTCCGGCTCTTTACTTAAATCGAGAAGCGTTCGCGCAATTCGTCCTTCGACGTCCATAAATGCCAAGTCGCTAAATTTGCGACTGGTTTTGAGTAACCGTCCGGCCAACTGTTCCCCGATCATAAACAGAATATCGGGAGCACACTCCAGTAATTCTTTTCTCAGTAATTGCCGGAATCGTTCATAACTCATTTCTGCGAGTTGACATTGCGTTCTGGTTCGAACAGTAACTTTACGGGTTTCAGACCCCTTGAAAACGCCGATTGTGCCGATGAACTCATGCTTATTTAGATAGGCTAATACTAATTCCTGATCGTTATCTTCATCCTCGACGCAAATACTGACCGAACCGTCGGCGATGTAATAAAGCCTATCGCCCAAATCGCCCGGCCTAAAGACCACCGTTTTCGGGGGATAAGATTTTTTATGGCAATAATGCAACAATTGTTCAATCACTTTTGCATAAGGATCTTCGTGCGGTGCAATTATCATGTGGTTTACCATCCAGTTTTTAAGTGCGGCTTTGTATTTCTATAACCATACACAGTCTAGCAAAAAAATGCATCCTGAAATTCGGTCTGCAACGATTTCTATGCTACCCTATCACTCATTTTTTTATCGGGGTAATCGTCCATGCAGGCGACAGTTAAATGGGTCGATGGCGTCATGTTCGTCGGCGAGTCAGGTAGCGGTCATGCTATCGTGATAGATGGACCGCCGGATCACGGCGGACGCAATATGGGCATGCGTCCCATGGAGTTATTACTTCTTGGTGTCGGAGCCTGTTCATCGTTCGATGTGGTGCAAATTTTACAAAAGGGACGCAATAACGTGGTCGACTGTGTAACGGAAGTCACTGCCGAGCGGGTTGACGCCATCCCCAGCGTTTTTAGCAAGATACACTTGCATTTTAAAGTCAGCGGCAAAGATTTAAAAGCCTCCGCTGTAGAAAGAGCAGTCAAATTGTCTGCTGAAAAATATTGTTCTGCCTCCATCATGTTGAGCAAGGCAGTCGACATCACTCATGATTTTGAAGTAATCGAGGTTTAATGCGTTGAATAAATTGCAATTGCACGGCTTTAACAATCTCACTAAGTCGTTAAGTTTCAATATTTACGATATATGTTATGCGCCAGCGGAGCAACAGCAGGCTTATATCGAATATATCGATGAAGCCTACAATGCCGACAGGTTAACGCAAATCTTAAAAGATGTCGCGGATATTATCGGGGCGAATATACTTAATATTGCGCATCAGGATTACGACCCCCAAGGCGCCAGCGTTACCATGCTGATCTCGGAAGGCGATGTCATGCCGCCGGCCAATATGAACAGCCAAACGCCCGGTCCCTTACGGGATACGGTCTTAGCGCATTTGGATAAAAGCCATATCACCGTCCATACATACCCGGAAAGCCACCCCGACAATGGTATAAGCACATTCCGAGCCGATATAGACGTCTCGACATGCGGACGGATTTCGCCGTTAAAAGCACTCAACTACCTGATCCATAGTTTTGAATCGGATGTCGTGATTATGGATTATCGCGTACGCGGTTTTACCCGTGACATAACCGGAAAGAAGCACTTCATCGACCATAACATTACTTCAATCCAAAATTATATCGCTAAGGATACGCAAGAAGATTATCAAATGATCGACGTGAATGTGTATCAGGAAAACATCTTCCATACCAAGATGATGCTCAAAGAAACCGAACTGGAGAATTATCTGTTCGAAAAAGAAAGCAATCTAAGCGAAGACCAAAAAGAAGAGATTGAAAAAAAGCTAAGGAAAGAAGTCACCGAAATATTTTACGGTCATAACTACCGCCGCAAAAAAATAAAGGTCGCCGATCCGAAATAGCTCAAGATCGTAGGCAGAATTAGGCTTTCAAGTCGGCAAAAGCTATGCAAAACCAGCGCTTGGGCAGGCCTAACTCTGAATTGATCGAACCGTGATTTGCTGAGTTTCGGCTATGCTTCAACCCATCCTAAGCAATTATCGGTAAATAAGAAAATCCAAGCAACCGATTAATAATAACCAATACTTTCAATATGCCATCCCACAAAAAATAAGGTCTTTGATGGCAAAAAAGAGAAAATAATTACCTACTCCCTATTTTCAATCGCTCCTAGGGGTGACTAATAAGCCACCCCTAGCGCTTAAACATCTACCTTACGTGCACTTTTCAATGGCTATCGCTTTGATTTGCTCACTATAATAAACAAAACCATAACCGTTTCGGATGTGCGCCCAAGCAGAAAGCTTCAGAGCAAATGCACAGGTCGTAGTCAACCCCGTCAATAAAGGAGCGCCGTTGACTACAGTGCTTACCGGACTCAAACTACCTGAGTTCGAAGAATTGCTTCCTAATACAGTAATAGCAGGGTTAACGCCCTTGGTTGATTGCAACGCCCAACTGTTGAGTCTACCGATTTCTTGTACCACAGATACATTAAAATTGAGTGCAAGTTCCGGGGTCCAAGGAATAACACCACATTCATTAAGTACCGCCGGTATTCCTAAGTCAACTACCGCAGGCTTGTTGTCCAAGGTGATTACCAAATCGCAATGATCGGTCATAGGGGGCAAAACGGCCGGCGGCATGGCACTGCCGTCACGGTAATCCACCAAACCCGAGGCGGTATTGAGATAAACACCGTTTTCATCGAACACTTCTAGCCTCAGAATATACGTGTCGGTATCTTCCTCAACGGGTGGAGTCCACCAATTGCCGATCCAGTCAGGATTATACCAGTAGAAGTTGCTACGGTTTCTAACCTCATACAATGTCGTTGTCGTACCCACAGTTTGGGGACCCAATGGATGATCGGTAGCGAGCAAAGTCGCCTTGTCAACTCTCGTGTCCGTTAAATTGGCATCGATGTATTTAAAGTCACTACTGCCTTGCTTTTTGTAAGAAAGTCGATAATACCGAGCAGGGGCACCCGTCGCTAAGGCATCGCCAAACTGGGCGAACAATTGCAGATTGTGACCGTAAGCCATATTTGTAACTGAAGCATCATTATACAAACCGGTTGACTGGTTAATTTGGTACACTTCGTCGTTACCAATACGAGTGAAAAATACTGGCGAGCCCTCTAAAGTCGGATGACAACCATGTCCGCATCGCACTTCTTCGTTGTCTAAGTACAAGTCGATATGGGCATTGTTTGAATCCCAGCGCGTGCTGGTATAAGGATCCATGTAGATGACCGTTTCCACCCCGTTAACGATTTGAGTGACCCTAACTATAATATCGGGCCTTGAATCAAAGCGAAGCCGCCCGTAGCGGAAATGAATTGGCGACCAATTAAAACAGCAATTAAAAAAACCATCACAGTCGGTAAATGTTTCACAAATTAATTGCTTACTGTAAAAGCAGTTTGGAAATATGTGCGTATTCTGAATAATTTGAACACTGATTCTGGACGAACTTGAACACCTAAAATCGAACGCATTGGTGAAGTTTTATTTTTACTCTAAGTGTTCAACTTGGGTCAAGACATTCATTTTTTTCGCATAGATTCTCCTTTTAAATTGATCCGGTGCGCGTTGTGCATAAATCTATCCAAGATGGCGTCGGCCAGAGTATTATCACCTATAGACTGATACCACTGATCGGTGGGCAATTGACTGACCATCAGTGTTGAGGAATGACTATAGCGATCATCCATCATTTCCATTAAATCATGGCGGGCAGCGGCGCTTAAAGGTTCTAAGCCCCAGTCATCGAGGATTAACAAATCAAAGCCAGCGATACTTTTTAATAGTTTAAGGTAAGAGCCGTCGGCCTTGGCTTGGGTCAGGGCGAGTGTCAATCTGGAGACGCGGTAATATTTTGTGCTATAGCCTTTGAGGCAGGCCTGATGGCCGAGCGCACAGGCAATATAGGTTTTCCCGCTGCCGCAGGGGCCGGTCAGCAACACATTCTGGGCTTTGTTGATCCAATCGCATTGCAGCAGTGAAGCCATCTGCGTTTGTTTGAGGCCACGGGACTGCTGATAATCAATGTCCTTGGGGTAAGCGTTGAGTTTGAACTGGGCCAGGCGCATTAACCGGTCTTGTTTGCGCTGCTGGCGTTCCTGGTCTTCATGGTCGACCAATAATTGCAAGCGTTCGGTAAAAGCCAGTCCTTCATAGGTGCCGGGTTGTTCCCGTTGGCTTTGCAGAGCGGCTGCCATACCGCTAAGTTTAAGTTGGCGTAATTGGTTGAGCAGGGATTCAATCATGGCTGTCCTCGGTATTGGATTTTTTAATGAGTGCTCAGTGAAAACTGGCCGCACCCCGGATATTTTCATGGTCTTGCGGCAACAAGGCGGCTTGTACCGGGACGGATTCCGGCAATTGATCCAGGTTGCTTTGCAAAATAGCCTTTACGTTTTTCAATTTGAACAACGCCTTTTGGTTAGCGATGGCACAGGCTCGGTTTAAGCGTTCAGCCGGATAAGCACGGCTCAGGTTCAATAAGCCAAGACAGACCCGGTAAGCTTGTTCGGGATGTGGTTTGCGCTGCAGTTGTGTTTTGACCCAGGCGAGCACATCCGGGCCAATCGACTGCGCCCAGTTCAACAACCGCCCGGGCGTCCATTGCTGGTGTTTGGCGTGCCGTTCCGGCATATGTGCGGGTTGAGTGGAGGTGCCAGGATGAAACCGACGGACATGGCTGGCAATGTGTTTGCCGTGGAAGTACACGTCCAGCACTTTATCGCCGACATAAAGCTCAACCTGCTCACCGACACAATAATGCGGTACCGAGTAAAGATGCAGGTCATAGCTGAGGTGATAATCGATATTGACCCGCGCTTTTTTAATAGCGACAAACTGATAAGCCTGGGTCGGCAAGGGCGACAACGCAGGCTGATCGAGGGTTTCAAACCATTGCCGACGATTCCCAGGCCATTGCTTAAACGGCTTTAGGTTTAACTCCGCCACGAAAATACGGAGGCATTGGTTCAGCTCCGCCAAAGAGAAGAAGGTTTGGTGCCGCAACTTAGCCAGAATCCAGCGTTCCACAATCTGGACGCCCACTTCGACCTTCGCTTTGTCCTTCGGTTTATAAGGCCGGGCGGGTATCACGGCGACCTGATAATGGGCCGCCAGTTGCTGGTAGCTGGGATTCAATTCCGGATCGTAACGGCAGCTTTTATTGACGCCGCTTTTAAGGTTATCCGGCACCAGCAGCTTGGGTGTGCCGCCAAAAAACTCAAAAGCTCGGACATGGCTGCCCAACCAATCCGGCAAGCTTTGGGTCCAGGTCGCTTCGGCGTAGGTATAATTGGAAGCGCCTAAGACCGCCACAAAGATTTGGGCCTGGCGGATTTCGCCGCTGGCTGCGCAAACGATGGGGATCGTTTGGCCGGCATAATCAAGAAACAGCTTTTCCCCGGCGTTATGGGTTTGGCGCATGGAACGCTGTTGCTTGCCTCGCCAGTCCTCGTAGCGGGCACAAAACTGCGAATAACTGTAACAGCGATTCGGAAACTGCTGGGTGTATTCCTCCCACAGCAATTGCTTGGTGACACCCTTTTTCTTGAGCTCCCGATGTAACTCAAACCAATCCGGTTCCTGATGCCGACGGGCGGGTTTGGCATCAGCGCGGGGATAAAACTTCAGGGCTAAGGCCTGGTCATCCAGATCGTCCGGCAGCGGCCAAGACAATTGGAATTGTTCGGCCCGCTTTAATATCTGCTGGATACTGCCGACACTGATCTTGGTGCTGGCGCTGATCTTCCGGATGCTTAATCCGGCACTGAGACTGAGTCTAAGGACTTCTCTTAATTGACGCATCGTAATTCTCTTGGCTGACATTTCCTTTCCGTAAATAGCGGAAAAGGTAGTCCGGTTTAAGAAACAATGCGTTAGATTTCATTTTGGGACAACTTGAACACCGATTCTGGCAAGTTGAACACCTATTCCGGAAATGCCGGAAAAGTGTTCACCTTCAAACCAGAATCACTGTTCAGATTTATTCAGAATCGGTGTTCAAATTAAATCAGAATGGCTGTTCAGATTGAGCCAGAATATGCAGTAGCTGGGAATGGAGGCAAAGGTTGCGGGTTTAATGCTACTTGCACACTTTTTACGAGCGGGGAAAATTTAAGTTCAGGTGCGGGATCAGGTTGCGGAAACGGTTTCAAAAAAGGCCTTTCCTTAAGCAATTCTGGAATTCGGATAACATGACGGTCGAGAACCACATCCCACCATTTGCTCAGCCACGGCCACCAGCAAGCTTCGCGGTCCACGTCAAAAATTTCTACCTTAACAAAAGGGACCGGACATACATCGTCATGCATACCATCAGTTTGAACTTTACGAACATGCCCTGACACACAACCGAACGGGTCGCCATGGCCACCAAATATCACGCGCTAGCGTTATATCAGTATTGAGCCGATATAGACCGCCTTCTTCATTCACCCAATCATTGGCTGAAAATGATTGTTGATAGGCCGATGATTTCCTTATCAACTCAGGATCATCTTCTGGTCCAACAACAAGATTTACATCTATCGGTTTGGAAATATTTAGGAAAACAGAAAATCCGCCTTCCGCGTCAACCTGTCCCGCTCCTTTCAAACTACCGAATTTATCAAAAGCGTAAACCGCTAATTTCATTAGACTGACAATCGATTGCTTCCAGACGGATATTGCCTTCAATACGAAAGTCACTATTTTTCAAAGAATCTTTAGAATGTTTGTGATTTTTCATGGTTTTGCCCTCAAAATTTGAATTTCATAGCATCCGGAATATCCAAAAAGCTCAATAGCTCTTTCATCCAGACGAGTTAATCAGTGAGCAGTGTCTTTAAGATAAAAAATACCCTGATTGACGTTTACTATAGCGGGCACAGATTCTAATTAATGTTAACTATCACAATTGTCTTATATGAAATAATTACTATTTCCTATCAGTTTTTTAAGTTTACGATAGGGTATTTTGACTACAAGATAGGCTAGGTAGCCGTTACGTCGAGAAGACGTCGATACTTCGAGTAGCGGACCGGATCACAGTGACGAGATTGCACCCTTGATCCCAAGACACCTGCAAACATGCGAGAAACCGCACCCAGCAGTTTACATCGCCGCAAAGTCTGATGGTACGAATAAACCCCATTGCCGAAGCTGTGCGTTGTTTAGCATGGCCTGCAACACAAGACTACGAACACAATTAGCCGTAAAGAGGAAAAAACCGCTTATTGATATTCAGGTGTTACGGGCTAATATTTTGTTTTATCCATGCTAAACATAAGTTGAACCAGAAATCCTTTAGGTTTAAAAATTATGGGAGCACTTTCTCTGCACGATAGCGCGAAAATCCTGAATTCTTAAGGAATCTCTGATTATAGATTCGGCCTTTTAAAGTCTGAAACGATCTTGCTGAGCAAGTCGAAGCAAATACTGTATTTCGACGGGCAAAAAGCGAACGGGAGTTAAGACTTCGCAGGGGCAAACCTATAAATACGACAATAGACTGTTGCACAAGAACTTGAAATAATTCAGAATTTCTAGCCAATCGTATAAACCTTCATACCAGTGTGTCCACATTGAAAATGAGGTAATTACCATAAATATAATTAGAAGTCGTTTTACTGTTATCCACGGTTTTTTCCCTTCAAAATCAATTGCAGCCTCGTCAACCTTTTCAATAACGTTATTGTTAAACGATCCTTTTGGCGTAAGCCGAAATAATTGCAATATTTTCAGAACTGAACTCGGTAATCGGTCAACGGAAATTAGGTCGAGTAAAACTTGAATCGAATAAACAAGACTTAAAACAGTACCTAACACTCCAACCGCAATAGCTAACATGAACGGCAATGAATAGAAACTTAGAAAGATGATTGCGATAAGGGAAAGATAGAAAAAACTCGTCTCAATATTTGCCGCAGACCAACGAAAAAAGCTCAGTCTCCTTACGATAAAATAAATCATAACGACATGAAAGATGTAAGATCCAAAGAATGCAATACCGACACCATTTAATTTAAACTCAGCTACCGATAGCCAAGCAAGGCCAAGATAAACACAAGTCCAGGCTAATTCTGAAAAGAAAAATAATTTTTGCGCGTTTTTTGCAACGATAATAAATCCCATCGGCCAAGAGACAACCCGTAAAGTCATTCCCAAACAAAGCCATCTCAGAAGTTCTATCGCACCTTCAAATTTCGAAGAATAAAAAAGAACGATAGCTAAGGGCGCAAACGTAAGCGTTGCTATTACCCCGGGACCCGCCATCAACAAGCTAACATGTGCCTGTTCATTGACGATACGATTGCATTCGACATTGTTATTTACAACGGCAGTAAGACGAGGATAGAAATCCGCCCCCATTGCTTGTAATATCAACCCTATATACAATCCGCCGAGAGTCCAGGCGGATTGGTATAAGCCCGCCGCCTCAAAACCAATATCCCTAACAATAAAGATACGGATAAGATACGCGGCGCCCGTCATCATTAACCCGCTGGACATGAATGCAAAACCGAGTGTCAATAGCTCGGCCTGTTCTTGACCAACTTGAGCGGATGATATTGCAACGGCTGGAATATCGATCTTACGACGATACCACCACGATGTTAGTAACGTCATTAAAGAAACCAGGATGATCGACAGCACGACGCCATCTTCATGAAAGAAATACACCACTGGAATACTGATGAGCGCGCCGTAGAGCGCGCCTAAAATACCCATCTTAGCGAGATCGGCAATCCGCCGCATTCCCTGGATCAACGTACCTTGGCCAGCTGAAACAATATTGAAAAAAACCGCTAACGATAGTAATGCAACGCCGCTTGCGTGTTGATCGTTATTAAAAGTCAACACCGATAAGCGATTTGAAAACCCGAATAGAAAAACAGCGCCTAACAGACCAAGAAATATCGATGTTCGTCGCAACACCTGAGCTGTTTTTGCAATCCGTGCGGTATCGCCTGTACCCACCGCTTCAGCAATCTGCCGGACACCGCTGCTATTGATGCCCATCCCGACAATACTTTGAGTGAGATCCAAGATAGAGCTGTATAAACCCATCAAGCCGAAACCGGTGGGTCCCAAAATTACCGCCATAGCCTTTGTACGAACCATACCAATGCCGATGTTGATAACCGATGACCCGCCGATTATTGCCGATGATTTCAAAATCTGACCGTAAGTGTGTTTCTCAGGCATGGCAACTGCCGCCGCTTGAGCGCTTACTTTTTTAGAAGCCAATAATAGCTTTTTGTTCTCTGAAACCAATGATTTGTTTTTTTTTCTCTGTTTCATTACTCGTTTAAAGAAACTTGATAAAGGATTGTAATAAAAATAGCTTTCATATTTAGTAAAGTCCTTTTTGGTGCCAAATTTAAAAAACCATGTCCATTATAGAACTCTCTGCCATAACTATTTACGAAATTAAATTGAAGCTAACGATGCCTGTATATTAACGACTAAGCCCCAAATTAATATACCAAATCAAAATTATTTAATAGGTAAGCTTTAGGATTTTTTTGCACCTATAGAAGACAGCAAACAAAAACGAAAAAATTGACTTTAGCAAAATTGTTAATATTTACCTTTAATAGTGAATTATCAAAACATTACATCGCTTTATCAAACCACATATTAAGAAAACCACTCACTCTCAAAACCAAATTAACTTCGCTTTAAGTTAGTATTAAGAATTGACGATTAACATTAGTTCAAGCCTACAGGGCATCGGACTAAATCCGACGCGACATTATTTTATTATGTTTATCAAGCTTAAAAATACTATAAGCCACTGATAGATAAAACAAATAATTTAAGTTTATAACTTATTTTATAACCTCTTAAAGATTTTATCCCGCCTGCCTTTGCATAAATCGTTTTTTCGCCAAATTGTGACGTAGCTCAAAGTTTTTTCCATTTTATTCAACTTAACTTGGTAGAACAAAAAGGGCATCATAGCCGTTCGATTTTTTATTAAACCTGCTTAAGTTCGAATGAATGGAGAGGTAGTTTTGTTTAAATCTAAAGATTAAATGTTCCCATTCTTTGAATAAGCCGGTATATCAAAATGCAATTTGAGAGTCCCATATAACTAAACCAAAAGCAGTTTCCAATTTATCAGCAATAATTATGAGTTTATAACCTATCTTATTATTGATTTAGAAATCCTCAGGTTAGGCGGTTCACATGATTTTTAACTTTTCAATTGTTTTTCTAGAACGGACATTTTTATATCGTAGCAGAAAAATAAATAACCCCTTTTTTCGCATATCTATTTAATACTCTTTAGTGGAATTTTATTCGACTTTTAATCTGATTATTTCTGTTTTTTATTGAGTAACAATAAATTAGATTCTACAGGTTTAAATTTGACCTTGACTCCAACAATCACTGTCTCAATAACAGCCTTTAATATCAGATAGTCTTTCTTACTAATTTTTTAGCTCTATTCATAATTCAAATGGTCATGGAAACTAATATGAAAACTTAATAAATCACTTATTAGTTCTTCTAAGCAAACTGCGAACGCACTTTTTGTTTGCTTGGGTTTAGTACTAAGGGAATTCTATTTTATAATTTACCAAATAAGAGGAAAGCTAAGATGTATAACTTCCTTAATCAAAATATGAAAAAATATTGGACATGCGTTGTTAACTTTTTTTTGTTGTCCAATGCCTATCAACCAGCGATTGCGGCAAATTACTATGCCACTAATTCAATTTCAACTTATTGTAATAGACAATACTTTTCCTACTCTTTTGAAAAGCTCTCAAATATCGAATGGTCGGCAATCAGACTTTGCAACGGACTATACGCCAGAAAACAAAACGAGAGTTTCTCAATTTCCTGCACGGAGGTTGGCAAATGTTCATAATTCAACGCGTAACGATCCTTCTCTTTCTGTTTTTGAGTACATATCTACCATGCGAAGCTACGACAAAGCTTCTCACCTCGGTGACTAAAGACGGAATTACTTGGACATTTGGCCAACCGGTCCCGGTGGGTCAATTTGTGACCGGAGACTATTTTGTTGTCGGGCCAGTAACCGTGACTTCGATTAGCCCGCTTCCACAGAATGCCACGCCTTATAAGAACGGATCAGTAAAGAATCTGCCTAAATCAGATGGAAAAAGCGGATTTGATCAGCGTCTGGACGATGGTGTAGACGAGTCGTCGCACTTTAATCCTGCACATAGGGTATACACACCCATCTCCCTCATCCCAGGCGATTCTTTAGTTTCATCCGTTAGCTTAGATACAATCCACTCGCTTCCTGAACTTTTCGGGAGCCAGTGGGACCAACCTAATAACTGGAGTCCAGTTCGCTCTGTGTCCATCCTAACCGTGCTTAAAAGCGACGTGACGCCGGATGCTTTTCGACCTTCCTATTGCGACAGAAGTCAAACTGTACAATATGCAAACAACGTACAGAGGAACCTGCTTCCTTCCTTTACCCCACCGAACTCGACCATTGCTGCAGCCATGCCAACATTGCTTTCACAGTTCGAGGGCGCCTTCAGGCGACCTTGGATTGATTTGAGCCGGTTCCTATTCGACGTTCCGGGCGAATACATGCCGAGCTACAGCCAGCACATTGCGTTTGCAGACACCTATGCCGCTCTTCTGCTTACACTCAATTATCCAGCAAGCCAGAAGGTGAATCTTACCAATTACTTCGTTCAATACGGGATTGATCTGTTTGGTTGCGTGAAAGCGGGAGTTGAATATTCGGCTTATGGCGGACATGGCAGCGGACGAAAACTTCCAATCGTAACCGCAGGAGTGCTGCTAAATAACACTTCGATGCAAAACGTTTCAGCTACCTATCCTAATCGATTCGGTGAGGACATGCAGACGGTCTATGTAAATCGCATTCCTGGCGGATACACTCAAGCTTGGCAAGGAGCTAAAGTGATTTACGGAGGGCATCTCGGCGTTCGAGCAGATGGCACTATCGTCGACTCCAAAGCATTTAACGGAGCAGCCGGACCTTATGAACAATTGCCGCCAAAAAACTGGGCCATATGGAGTGGGAATCAGTTAGGTGAAACATATAGACGATGCTGTACCTCTACTGTGTTTGTAGGGGAGGCTTTGGCGGCACGTCTTTTACGTGCACAAAATGCCTGGAATTACCCTGCTTTTTTTGATTATGCGGACCGATGGATGACTGAAGACGATACACAGGACGTCGCTAATATCAAAACACTGACTGGTTTTAACTATAGTGTTGGCGATAGCGCAGATTTCAGACGTCAACGTCAAACCAAAAATGCGCTCATAGGAAGAATTTCGCATCCAACCTTCATCGATGATATGTGGGCTGCATATAGAAATGCTAGTTTAAATGAAATAATTGCACCACCTACTAACTTAATAATCACACCGTAATTGATTATGAATTGCGCTCAATTGATCCGGCCCTTAAATGTTTAAAAAGTTCGTGTTGAGCTAGTCGAAGCACATAAAGCCATTCGACAGGCTCAAGGCGAACGAAAGTTAAGACTCCATAAGGCCGGATCAATAACTATGAAATTTCATTAATGTTGAGAATTTATGCACAAAGTTTTTGCGTAAATATCATGTATCTTTATTTATAGGTTTAAAACCATGTTAACAAAACAAGCAATATATAAAAATCAAACTCCTCTTATTTTCAGAAATCACATTCCTGATAAACATTCAGAAGATATAATTTGGCCAAAGTTTCTAGTTGTTATGATGGTTCTTTTGCTTGGTTTTCTCTCGCCAACAGTCAATGCAGCAACATATTACATAGATTATTCAAATGGATCTGATAACAACGCTGGCAATACTACAACGACTGCGTGGAAGGCTCATCCCTATATGAAAGGATTTACTGGAAAATACTCCCACCAAGCAGGAGATAGGTTCATTTTTAAAGGTGGTGTTCAGTGGCCTTCTTCGGTTTTTCCTTTGACGATAGTCAATGGAGGAAACAGCACAGCATCTGACTATTACGGGGTTGATAACAAATGGTACGTTGGGAATAATTGGACACAACCAGTTTTTGATGACGGCTTAACGAACAATACTTTTGTGTTTATTAATGCAAGTTACGTAACACTCGATAACTTCGAAATGAAAAACTTTTACTGGAATGCAAAAAACGGAGGATATGGCCTTTCATATATAAATATGGGGGCGCAGACTCATGTAATCATTTCAAATAACTATTTTCATCTATGGAGCCATTCCGCCGATGCGGCTGATGACTTGGATATAATTTTAGGGAATTACCCGAACGATACAGGAAATGTTGTAACCAAAAATATCTTTGATGGCGGTACGGGTGGAAATAGCGGTATGGCTTATCATAATGCTGCGGGACTTATTTCCCATAATATTGTAAAGAATATGCCAAACGGCATCCTTCCTTCTAGTTCGAATTGTGTTATCGATGGAAATACAATAGGACCAATGACCTTATCATTTGCCGGAAGACATGAAAACGCCATAGAACAACTGGGTTCAGGAACCATAACAATAAGCAATAATATCATTACTGGTGCATTAGGGATTACTACATTTGTCGGCAACCCAGGAACTACTGCTTATATCTATAACAACGTGATGTATTCCAATCAGCCGGATTCAGTGAAATTAGATGGACGCGGCAGTCTTATAACAGGTTATGTTTTTAATAATACATTCCAAAATTCTGCTTCAGCCAATGTCGGGGTGGTTGCTGGAAACATTAAACTTATTGTTAAAAATAACCACGACATTGACGGTGGTATAAATGGAGCGTCTACTAGCGACCATAACCTCAAGCAAACCTCGTCTCAAGCCACTGCTGCGGGTTATACCGTTGCGAATTTATACGCACCGACTAATATCAACAGTCCGACAATTGGGGCTGGTGAGGATCTGTCGTCTTACTGTACGGCTAGCCAAGCCGGACCCGCACTATGTGCAGATAAGAATGGAAATCCCCGACCAAAAGGTTCGCCTTGGTCTATAGGTGCCTATCAAGAGGCGGGGGGTAATTCTATTTCTCTTGCACCTCCGACCGGCCTTAAAGTCCAATAATTTGGATTAGCGGTTGGCACAAAGGTAATACTCTACTGTTGTTAATAAGAACCCAAAATTATTTGGCATATTAACGAACGTACCGCAGCTTGCTAAACTGGAACCAGAACCAATCGAGTTCCAGTTTCGGTTTTGCCAATAATTCACTTTTCCGGTTTTGTCGCATCTATTTCTATCTGCGACGCCAATTGTTTCCTCCAGTATTTTTTTACCCAATCAAGTATTCTCAACTTACTGGCAACAACCTTAGCAATCGAATTTACGGTTACTACAAGTGTAGTAACCGCACTTATGAACAATCCCCGCGTGGTTAGCGAATAAAACAATACGGATCCCTCGGAACATTTCAGGTCTCCAAACCTCTCCTTATAGAAAGAAGTTCCCATCCCATAATCAATTGCGCGTGCGCCTGACTCGCATAAATCTTCTACCATCTTGAGAAACAAAATTGTCCCAATTTCATACTTTCGGTATGACGGAATAAATCCTGTCCAATCCAGCAACATAGTATCCTTATATAACCTGCCACACCAAAAGGATACTGGTTCATCATTTGCAAACAAAATATACGCTCTCAACCACCCCCGATCGGCAGCAAGTTCCAATCGTCTTCGGATATCAAGATTGTCAATATAGCCTACACCTAGACCTCTCTGATAAGTTTTTTTCGCAATTGTCTCTGCGTGACGACAGAAACTATCGATGTCTTCTCGTTTCTGATATTTTTTATATTCAACTGTCCCCGCATGTTCCTCAAACACACGTGCAATGCGACGTAACCAATATCGATGTTTTTTTGGCCTCCGGCTCATAAATTCATCAAAGCTATTTGGAAGTTGAGTTTTCCAGCGCTCTGAGGTTTGATTCGCATAATCGCGACACCACCTATTCGGTTCGATTTTCGCTACTTGATGTAAACCTGAACCGACGGGTAGATTACAAAGTATTGCTCTATCTGCAGTGCCTTCCTGTAACGAGTTTAAAATTTGCCGAATCATCGCACGTTCAATTTCGCGCGTAAAAGAACCAAGATAGCCATCCTGTAAAAGGACGAGTTGACGCGCCTTAATTCGAAATATAGTGAAATATCCTAACTTTATTGGGATTAATGCATTCTCCAATCTACCAATTATCATCGCTTGAGTATTTTGGTTTTCGCTTGCCACCAATACGTACGGCTCGACTACATTTGGAGTATTGTTTACATAATAAGTAAAGAAATCAATGTCAGCATCAGGGTGTTTGTTCAAACTCGCCCAGTAGAGACGATACTTTTCAATCTCGGTGAAACTGTTCGCGACATAAATATCAAGATTAGGGCTGGAGGTAGTCATCATGCTTACGGGTTCGATTTGATTTCAAGGGGGTTATCTGCGGATGGGTCGAATTGTCCGGAACCGAGTTTCCCGCCCGCTCTTTGGTTTTTTCGCCCGGCTCATTCCTAACTTCGAAGGATAGATTGGCTCTGGCACACCACTGGTTTTCGTAGAAGCCTGCGCTATAGTAGAAATGGTAGCTACTTGCATAAACCATATGACATAAGTTTGGTCGAAATATGTTATTCCGATCCAATTAAACAGATGGCCTGCTAGCATTACGCCCAGCCCCCATAAAAGAAATTCGGATTCGCTAGGCTCTGTAGAGTTGGAACGAACAATTGTCAAAGCTTGGCCTAAAATCTGAAATAATTTTATTAGAAAAAAAACAAATATCACCATTGCAACAAAGCCTGCTTCTATCCCGAAATCAAGGTAATAATTCGTAATATCCGCTCCCCCCGTCGACACAAGATAGGGGAACCAGTCTTTCGTTCTCAAGATAGGCATTCCTGCAAACCACCATTCACCAAAATGTCGAAAGGCAACCTCCATCAAATAGGACCTATGCCAGCCGTCCCCTCCGGTAATCGCGCTCAATTTAGCAGGCAGATAATATATTGGCGCTTTCATAAAAAAAACTAGCAACACAAAAGTAATGGCGATCATGCGCCTAACTAGGAACATTTTCTTCCGTATTATCCAAAGTAGCCACCCAACAACTGCAATTAATGCAAAACTCAGCGGCCCCCCTGAGTTTGACAAGAATATGATTCCTAAGCAGAAACCGATTCCCATTGTGGCGTTGAACCGGTTGTTTTTGGTAAATACTAAACCGATATACAAGGGAAGAAAACTGGCTCCAAGTGTACCGAATAAAGAGGGATGTCTGAAACTACCCATACAACGAAGCCGATCGCCACGCAAAACCCAACTTTCCGGAACAGCGCCAAAGTAACTAAACGGATTGTGCATAGTCAACATCTCGATAGATACAAGCGCAACATAAGGACCCAGTAAAATAGAAAAAACACGTAAAAAATCAACCAAGTCATCAATTCCTCTAATCAGTCCCCGGAAGGCGAAATAGCTAAACGTAACATCAAGCATCAAACTTATAGCCCCAATTGGACTTCCATTCGAATTCAGTATAAAGGCAAGGGTTCTGTAACCATAGGTAAAAAGGAGTAGCTTATCTATCCCGTTAATTTTGGAGAATTCGAATTCTTTACGAGCAATAACACGGCAAAAACTACATAATCCCAAGACTCTTATTGCATATAAGTTCACCCCAAATAAATCTATCGCTTGCCCTTGGGTCAGGTATATTACACCCGCCATAACTCCTACCACTGCCCACCTTCTTGATGCGAACAGAATAATACTGATTAGAATAACTAAAATGCCTGCACCAACAGCATTCATGATTACAAGGTGGATTGGTAAAGTTGGTTCATTATCTGACTGAGTTTAGTAAACGGCATAATCTAAGGTTTCAATTGGAAGTCATATTGCCACGTTTGTCTTACATTGCTTTGCGATCAACACCTATACAGGTGTCGACATTGGTATTACGATGAGATTTATGGGTAATTAGTATAAGCAATATGAAAAGAATGATTGAAATGATGTTTTTTTTCTGAATAATCGGTTGGTATTTAAAAACTTTATTGCTAATAGTCCTAACCTAATAGTGTTCTTGGGTCGTCTACTCTACGTGCTTGAGTTCGCTTTTTACCCACCAATTTCCCTGCACTTATTCGCAAGTTTCTTAAGTACAAATCTTTATCAAAACGAGAAATCGTTATACAAGGTGTATATATTGGAAGATAACTAAACCATTTATTTTTGATAAATTTAAAACATTCATAAAATTCTTTAGGCAAATCTAATAATTGATTAGTATTGTGTATACAAAATGCCGGGATTGCATAGTTCTTCATACCCTTATCAATTGCTGACAAACAAATATCTGTGCCGTAAAGGTGAAAATGGGGAAGCGAGGAATCAAAGCGTAAGCCTGATGACTTCCTTATTATCAAAATAATTTCATCCAATGTATCGACAGACTCTGGTTTATCGATCTCGTCGCCATGTTGTCCGATGCCATTGGTGTATACTTTCCCAACTCCATTAGTAGAGCCTTCTTTGCAACCGTAACAGCCGAGAACACCCCAATTTGGCTGAGTTTTATTCAAATATAGGATTGATTCCCATAAACTCGAAAACCATCCTTCAGGCAGATAAATATCTTGGTGCGCGAAAATAACAATATCATTTTTAGACTCATCAATTGCGCTATTATAAGCTATTGATGCAGAAGAATAGTTTTCCTTTATTATTACCTGATAGCTAGTACTTTCATCAAGGATTTCTGGTGAAAATAACAGATTCTTTTGTAAAACATCTTTATTGTTAACTGCAGCGACTATAGTCAGTTTGTCATTTTTGTTCATTTTTATTTACGCTATCTTAGGTTTTACTGACCGATGCCCGACGTACCATTCGCCAACACCGACCGAGTGGTATAAGAAGCCATTCTGGTAATAAATACCGAAGAGGTAGAGGTTCACCATTACGAGCAAGCTTTACCCACTCTGCTACACGTTGACCAGCCGGAAACAGTCCAAGGTTATCGCGCATAGCCCCGGTAACACCTTTACAGTATCCAGTTTCCTCCATGATGAGGTTTACAAGTACATCCAGCGGTCCGCACTTTCGCGCAGGCACACTAACAGTAATAGGTAAGTCACTCCGAGCGGCGATATCGTATGCTTTAGAAACACTCGTTCGCCAAACCTCGCCTTGATGGTTTTTTAGGATGGCCTGCTGTATCTTTTTCCCTAAATCATCTCGCCATTCTGTATCAGTAATCATGCAGCTCAGCTCGCTTTGTAACTCCTTTACACTGGTCGGACGGCACATATATTCGTCTACACCATGGGTATCTGCACCCAGAACCGCACATTCTTCCGGATGACCCCGATAAGTAATTACCGGCGTCCCATTACTGCCAGCCTCGATTAATGATGTAAGAGAAGAAAAAGGGAATGAGTCTATATATATATCGGCAGCTTGATGTAGTAAGGTGACATTAGGCAGTCTACCAAGTGCTTTAACTCGCCCTTGCGTCCTTTTTTCAGCAACGGCCCATTCATCTTCCGGTGCTGGCCCTGCAGCTAGAAGCAACGCGTTATCATGGCGCTCAAAAACTGGAACAATAATGTCTAATAGGCTTGGTCCCGTTACCGCACGATACTTTGGGGCGTCTGCAGTGGTCACGACAAGCACCTGTTCCGGTCGAATATTTAATTGACGCTTGGCCTCCTCACGACTGAGGCTTCGTCCTATGGAACAAAGTGGTCGCTCCATCACTATCGAACGGGTTGGATCAACACCGCGCCTGTCAACAGCAAGCGCTTGACCGCTGTCTCTCATGTTTAACACCACATTTGCCACACTTGTTCCCAGCCAAAAAACGTGGTCTGCATGATTAACATAAATAACCGGAGGATAATTAGATACTCCAGAAAATGCCAGAATAGGTACTACATCATAGGGATGGCTATGAAGCAATATAACATCTACTCCTTGTGCTATTTCCCGCAAAGTTGCCGCCCGTCTGAGCAGACCGCCTGACTTGTTATCGAGTAAAAGTAAATCGGACTGGGCAGTTAACCGAGTCGTTATTTTTTCTGGAATTGAAGAATATCCTTGTCGAGTCAAGCAAACTCGATGGTGGCGGCTACTGTCTTGCGCTATCCAACATGCAATTGCCTGCGTAGGTCCCCCTGTTTGGTAAACCTCAGTAGCGACATGAAGCACTTCATGAGTTTGATGGGTGCGCTTACTACTGTTATCTGTCGCAGTCAAATGCGTAGCCAGTTTTCCTAGGATGTTCTCCAGCTCTGGACAGGCAAATAATCCTGTATGGTTGAACCATGCATAACTTCCAGCAACTTGTGTGTATACAGCTGCGCTTTCTAGTTGACCTTGATCAAGGCAATGTTGCGCCAACTCTAACAAGCTTTTAAATTCTTTATAGTGGCTGTCAAGGCTGAAAACGTTACTAATATTGGGTATGGTCATAAAATCAGTTTCCGCTTACACAACGTAAAAGACGACACAAAAACGTCCTTTATTAGCAAGCCGTTCAAGCCATTTTTGACCGACCCTCGAATCACCTCTGTGGAGGTTGAAGGGAAAGATGGCAGAGACGGAGTGAGCGTATCGAGTGTGAAGAAAATATTGAAATATTAATTGAATGTACATTGCATCATCTGATGATATTGGTTAAGTCTAAACAGAAAATGGCCCTGTCGAGGTTGTTCTTGAGGTCTTGTCGATGTTAAGCGTGTTGTGACTTCGCCTCGTTGCATAGAAGTATCAGGATAATTGTTGTCTATGAATAAATAAGAATGGCCTTATAAAGATGTCTTCATCCTAAATCGCTTAACTATCGAAAGAAACTTCGGGAACAAGGCATGATTAAATTTCAGTAAACAAAACACTTTCTTCAGCTGTTGATCACGGAGAAATGCAACCTTGTCGGCGTGTAGGAGCGGCCTTCTTCGTGAAAGGTTCCACCATACATAGCCACTTAACCGGACTGAGCTACTTAAGATCCATGGGCGTTCTCCGAATCTTTTTGCACACTTAAACAACTCAAAGAGAGGATGTGAGCCGAACGAGGCGTCCATCATTCCTAACCGGAACAAGCCTCTTATCCTACCGCCAGCGCTCGATGTGGGCCTATAGTGGTAGGCCGGTAGCTCCGGCAAGGCATAGACCTTCCAGCCAGTCCGCAATGCATCGATCTGAGCCAGCCAATCCTCGCCGCCGAAGGGTAAAGGGATGTATCCTCCGATCTGCTCAAAGCATGCACGGCGAAACATTTGGACACCTCCCGCTACTGAATCCGGCGAATTTGCAAACCGTGGCAACCAATTCTCTCCTTTCCGTTCGTATATGTAACCGCCTGCTATACCCAGACGAGGTTCGCTGGAAAATGCCGTCATTACCTGTTCATAGTAATCCGCCCTTGTAACTGCAATATCTGCGTCCTGAACGCCGATGTAGCTAAAGCTCAGCTCCTTCGCCAACTCATAGGCCATATTAATTGCTTTATCCTTTGACCCAAAACTCCGTGTCTGACCGCCCTCTCTGGTTATGAGCCGAATGAAGGAGTGATGTGCTGCGTACTGTCGGATGATCTCTGCGGTATGATCGATTGATCCATCATCAACGATAAACCAAGCTACAGGCCGGATAGTCTGCTGAATCACCGATTGGATGGCATGACTAATGTCTTTTTCTTCGTTCTTAGCAGCCGTTAGTAGTGCATATCTGGTGTCCATCGCATTTCCCCTAAAATATTACAACAACTAAGCATTGCGACCCATGCTCTCAAAAGGCATATCACCACCGGTATAGAGCCAATGAATACAGGTGATACTTCTGCGTATTTTGTACGAGGCTGCCTGGTCTCTGCCTAACGTCACGCATACCCGAAGCGAATAACCGATAATGCGAAGTCCATGGTGAAGAAAGGTGATCGCAAAATAGATAAACACAGCTATACGGGAATGATGTTTCCGCCAATATTGTATGTCCGCTTTTTGCTTCTCCACAAAGAATCGAATTGGTGAATTTGCGGAACTAGCTCCACCATAATGAATTGCTTGGGCATGCGGCACGAAAACAACATCCCAATTGGCATCTCGAAATCGCTTGCACCAGTCCATGTCTTCCCCATAAATGAAGAAGGATTCGTCAAGCCCCCCTACAACTTCAAGCGCACGGCGGTTAATCAGCCAAAAACAACCACTCAGGATATCGACAGAGTGCGTTGAATCTTGATCACTGCGTCCAGAATAATTGCCGTTAAATAATCGGCTGCGTGGAAAAACAGCATCAAGTGCGATAGCTCGACAGAGCGTGTTCCAAATACTGGGTTCTCTACGACAGGAAATTTGTTGTTTCTCATCACCCCCAATGATGCGAGGACCAACCATACCAACTTCGGTATTTTTTTCACAAAACTCGACAAGTTTTGTTATGCAATCTTTCAAAACATGCACATCTGAATTAACCAGTGCTAGGTAGTTTCCCGAAGCCTGCTTGATACCGATATTATTCGCCCTAGCAAAACCCAAGTTTTCTTTGTTGTTGATTAACTTAACATGAGGAAACTTTTCTACGATCATGCCGGGCGAACCATCGGTTGACGCATTGTCCACCACAATAATTTCCATCGGAAAAGCACAAACTTCTTGAGTTAACGAACTCAAACATTCTTCTAAATACCGCTTTGCATTCCAGTTGACGATGACAACCGACACAACTATTTTGTTTTCCATAAATATCTCAGACTTTTTCCCGGTTAATGTTGCTCACGAAACATACCCATTCTAAAAAACATCCGCCAATTTCATTTTTTAATTGTGTTCTCTACCCGGTGAATTTAACGCCTTATCCAATGGAAAGTCATTGAACTTTGCGAAGTCGAAGCGCTCCCGGTTTTTTTCTATATGCGCTAAAAATGGCCTTAAGCTCCATTCATTCAGATGAGAATAAAGTTTGGAATGACCGATAAGAACAAAAGGTAATGCAACCCCGTCGTGCGCATAGTTTGCATGGGCGCGCTCTAAAGCGTTAATTAATTGCTTTCCGCTACATTGGTTGAAATCGGCTTTCCACGGGAAAACCAATGTCATCCGATTGAGTAACCGCTCGAGAAAGCTTTTTCGTGGAAGTTTAGTTTCAGGCGAGTTAGACTCAACAGAACTATCTTCAAATTTATGAATTCTACTCAAATAAGCCCGGTAAATTCGTTGTAGCGTTAAAAAAGCGCCGACCCAACGTTTTTCAGTATAAATTGGAAACTCCCAAAGCTTACCGGAATCATTTTGTTGACAAATATCGTGCTCATCGACCCGCCAAGGCGCTAATTGATGAAACGATTGACTATAATCGAAATTAACTCGTCCTTCACGACGCCCGTATTTGAATACGGAGGTATCGATTTCGATGCCATTATCCAACAAGGCTTTAATAACGTTTTGAGACGGACATACCGACCAATTGGCCGCACGAAATACAGTACATTTATATTTCGGGTCAACGGGCTGAAGTAAAGTTTCTAAAAACTGTTTACCTTGCTTGACCATCTCATCCATGCGATCGAATTTGAGTCTGGCAAAATCATATTCAGACCAGTCTTGCACCCAATAACCTTTATCATGGCGCGCATTAAAATACGATGAATGGATATGTAGCTGAACATCGTGTCCCCGGCGAACCGCATCGCAGAGTTGCTTGGTAATCGCCTCGTAATGGTAATCATCGCGTCCATTGTCTTCAAAATATTGTTTGAATTTGAATAATTCTCCGATATCCGCCATGATCGTCAATTTAGCGCCATACTGATCGAAAAGTTGCAGCAGCCGCTCGGTCGGCTCAATCATTAAAGCCAAAGGGCTTCCGGTACCGTTACCGTGGATTTCGTAATCGAGGGTAAAAATTGCCTTTAACATAAGATTCTGACTTTAATTACGCGCGCTAATCATTCAACCGGCCTCGATGAGGGCGTTTAAGATTCGGCTGGATGTCACACCGTCCCAAAAAGGGGGGATTTCGCCTAAGTCGATGGCGTTATTCAGTACTTCGTTAATATCTGAAACCAAATTTTCCAAATTCGTCAGCTTATTACTGCCCAAGGTTAGGGTGATAGGCCGTTCCGTACTAGGACGTAATGTCAAGCAGGGGGTTTTCAAGTAAGTGCTTTCTTCTTGCAGTCCCCCAGAATCGGTTAAGACGAATCGTGCCGTGTCCGTTAAAAAGACTGAGTCGTGATAACCTAGCGGCTCAATGATGTAAAACTTTTCAATATTATCTAGCCGTATATTGAATTGCTCGCACATTTTGCGCGTCCTCGGATGCATCGGAAAGACAACGGGCAGGTTTTGCGCAACTTGTTTCAAGGCATCGATCAATAAGGTCAATTCTTTTTGATTATCGACATTAGAGGGACGGTGCAGCGTCACATAGACAAATTTCTTTTTTTCCAGACCAAGCCGAGCGAGTATTTGACTGGTACGGGCTTTTTCCAAATTAGCCACTAATGAATCAATCATCACATTGCCGACCAATTTGATCTTCGATTGAGGTATGCCTTCTTTAATTAAGTTTTCATCGGCATCGGCTGAAGGTGTCAGTAATAGATCGGCTAACGCATCCGTAACAATCCGGTTTATTTCTTCCGGCATTTCTCGATCGTAACTGCGTAGCCCAGCTTCGACATGCGCTACTTTTATTCCTAATTTAGCGCAGACCAAGGTACACGCTAAGGTCGAATTGACATCGCCGACAACTACAACCCAGTCCGGCTTTTCCTGTTCGCAGATCGGCTCGAATTTAGTCATCACGTTAGCGGTTTGTACAGCGTGCGATCCCGAACCGACAGACAGATTAATGTCCGGCGCGGGAATGCCGAGTTCTGCAAAAAAAACGTCCGACATTTTTTCATCATAATGCTGACCCGTATGGATCAAACGATATTCAAGCCGATTATCTGCGTTCGGATAATTCGAGTTATACGCTTGAATTTGCCGGATGATTGGCGCGACTTTCATGAAATTCGGTCGAGCGCCGGCTATTACGAAAATCTTAAGCACCTTGTGTTTACCTGTATTCATATAACTTATTTCGCTCCTTGAATATTTTCTTTCTTGATAATTGTTTCAATATGCTCAATTATCTGCGAAAGCGCTTTGTGCGATGAGCTATCACCCTGATTCAACTTTCGAACTCTCCGTTCAAGCAATATTTTGCTCTCAACTTCATTCGTATTTTCAATTAATACCAACCGACCTTCGTTTTGTAATTGGCGGTCGACAGCGCCGCTTTTTCCTCGAAAAATACTGTAAACCGGGATGCCCAATGCAGCCGCTTCCCGATTCATTGTTCCGCCGCCGCTCACTACTAGATCGGAATGCCAAAGCAAATTAAGCCCATCGATTGCCCGTGTAGGTACGATCACTTTTGAGTCGTTAAACCATTGCGGATAATCATTTTTAATTTGAGATTCTTGGAGTTTGTTACGCGGTAAGAGAATAACTTTGATTCCAGGCGTCGTATAAACCCGCATCATGAAAGCTATAAATAGCGCATCACTCTCAGGATTGTGATAATGCGCTTCGTTTGCCGGCGGGCGGACTGTTACCACAATGTCATCGTTAGTCAGTTCGAGTTCGTTCGATAAACTTGGGTCAGGCTTAAACTCAGGCGCATAAACATCTTCTTTAATGCCTTCGTAACTAAGCACTCTTTCTTTGTTTTTACACTGTACATCTTGGTTAGATAGCGCAGTTGGAATAATTTCCCATTTTGGTTGGAGCAGTAACGGCGTTTGCGCATGTTCGTAGTCCATCACCATCACGGTTGGTATACGCAGTAAGTTGCATAAGAAAATTTGTGACCGAGAACCGTGTGAGAGTCCTAATACGGGTTTTTCTCTCAAAATAAAAGGTAACAATTGCACACTACGCCAACATAACCCCAAAATTTTTAGCAGTGGATTTTTACCATAATGCTTGCCCACCTTTTTATAAGGTAATCCGTATAAGGTAGCCAGTTCGCAAACTTGAAATGCATCCCTAGCCGTTAATGCAATCGAATAACCGTTCTTTTCCAGCTCCCGTATAATCGGCTTAAAAAATGGAACGTGCGGTGTGTTATCGAGATCAATCCAAATTTTCATCGGCGTAAAAGACTATTAATATTTTCAAAATATCCATCAAACTACCTGCCGCTGATAACGGTTTATCAACTTCGAACGGCTGCTCGATTAACTTCTCCATAACCATAACCGTATCCATAGCCGTATTTGTATGAAGGCGCCGGCAATTTCGACTTATTGAGAACAACACCTAATAGGTTGGTGTCTTCAAGGATTGTCATGGCGTGCTGAAGTTCGTCTTTCGTGTTATGTTCATCTTCTATGACAAAAAGTGCAGCATCGAAGTACGACATGAACAATAAAGCGTCGTCTGCGACGAAAAGCGGTGGTATATCGAAAATAACGATCCTTGATTCGTAACGGGATTTTATTTCGTCGATAAAATTTGCCATTTTTGGCGAAGCGATTAACTCAGAAAAATTGTTTTTAGTGTATTTTCCCGGTAATACCACCAGTCTATCTATCCCCGGATTGATTAAAACTTGTTCAATCGGAACTATTCCGGTTAAATAATCGACCAGTCCGAATTTACACTCAATACCCAAATTACGAGCAAGCGAAGGTTTTCTAAGATCCGCATCAACGAGTATAACACTTTGATTTCCTTCCAATGCGATAGCTATCGCCAAATTCAAGGAAATTAATGTCTTTCCTGCGCCTTGCGTTGCGCTTGTTACAAAAAAATTATTCCATCCATTTTCTCTGAGTTGCTTCAGAATATTCGTCCTGAGCACACGAAACAAATCCGATCGAGGGTCGTCTTTCAACCCCATAATGACTCGGTTTTCTCTCAATATTTTAGGAGGAATTGGGAGCGAAATGGTGTTTGTATATTTTATTTGGCTGAGTGGATCGTTTTGTACCCCATTACGCATGGTTTTCTCCAATAATTTTAATGGCGACAGCTTCGTATGCTGTTCAAACTTTATTAAACCCTTCCAGGAATAAAAAATATATAAACGCCGCCGTAATTAAAATAATATTCAATATAATTACCCACACTTTAAATTGAATAATTTGTTTTTTCTCTTCCAAGTGCCCGGCTTGTTCCGAAAGCGAATCGATGTAGGGAATAACAATAATAGGTTTAAGACCCGTAATCTCAATGACAGAACGATAACCCCTCACTGCCGGATCGAAATATTCGATAAGCAGCGCAAGTCCAATACCCGCAAATAGACCGAATATACATCCGCCAACGGCAACTTTTTTTCGAATAGCTTTTTCCTGATGCATCGGTAAGTTTGGCGGTTCGAGAATAGTCAGTGTTTGCCCTTGCTGTTCTTGTTCGATTGATTGCACAAGCTTTGCGTCCAGCCATTTCTCTTTGAGCTGATTATATTTTTTTATCGTACTATCCCGCTCTCGGATCATATCGGTATATTCCACTTCGACCTTAGGCGTCATTGATAGCAAGTTTTTTGTGTTGTCTAATTTAGACTTTAAATATTCTTGTTTTTGGATTAACGATTGTAATTCCGATTTACTATTATTTAATTGGACGTCCACCGCTAAAAAGGCCGGATTCGAGCTGTGAAGAGAATCATGGGCCTCGACCGAAGCGCTTGTTTTGGCATTTTTTAGTTGCCGTTCTAAATTATCTAGTTCAATTTTCCGTTTTACAACTTCAGGATGATTGTCTTTGTAACTCTCTTGCAATACCCGCAACTCATTTTTGCTCTCTGTTAAACGTTTAATAATCTCCTCTTTCAACTGCCCAAATTCTGCTTCAACGCTTAACGCTTTAAGCTCTCGTTTTATACGAATAACGTCTGGGTGAGAAGGGGAGTAAATACTTGATAATTGTGCATATTTGGCTTTCAGAATTCGTAAGGTTTCTTCTTTTGTCTTAGGTTTTTTACCGTCATCCGAAGCGCTCGCATAGTCCGTCTGCGCTCGCGCCAATTCTGCTTCCAAGTAAAGAATTCTGTCTTTGGTATTGCGAATTTGGCTATCCGTATCGCGAAGTTCGCTCTCCATCCGGTCTATAGCAGCCATATTGCCTTGAATCTGATCGGGTAGATTAAAAATATGCTGTTCTTTATAAGTAGCTATTTTGCCGTCTAATTCTTGCGATTTTTGGTTTAATTTCTCTAATTCTTCCACTAAAAAATCGGTTATTTTCAGCGCACGCTGAGTTCTTGACTTGTCGTTATATTCAATTAACAATTTTGCCAGTGCCGAGACAATAGCTTTTGCTTTTTCCGGCGTTTCATAACTAAATGAAATATTGAAAACAATGTCGGCAAACTTGGCATTACTATTCGCTAACGATGAAGTTGCAATTTCAACCTCAGTACTCTCTTTAAATTCCGTAACCAAATCAGATTGGTTTGAACTATCGCTTGCTCTGCCGTCTTTTTCTTCATTTTCGAAAAGTCCATGCTCCTTGATAATCGAGAGAATGTTCTGTGTGGTTAAAACTTTTTGATAGACGGTTTGAATTTGCTCATCCGCATACAAATGACCGGTTGTATCCGATAATTTTTCCGGCATCGGTGCTTGCATCAACATCGTAGCCGTGGAACGAAATACCTTGGGTAAATTGTAGGCTACGATGACGGCTATCGTCGTAACTAAAATCCATGTTAGCAAAATGTAGATTTTGCGCCTATTTAGGATAGCGAGATAGTCGTTCAGATTTTTTGCATTAGATTCCATAGAAAGCCGACTAAATTCTACTTTAAGTTAACTTAAAGCTTTATGAAGCGCACTTACTACGGTTTGTTGCTCTGTTTCGGTCATTTCAGGATATAAAGGCAGTATGATTGTACGATCTTGCGCCTCTTCGCTGTGATGTAATTTCCCACAATATCCTTCACTGCAGCCGCAATTTTCTGATCTGCCGGCACAAGACCAAACATTTTGTTCGTAGGCAGGTTCGCGATGAGAACACATAATACCGCGACGTGTTGCAACACCGGCATCCAACATAGCTTGCATAACTTGGCGTTGTTCAAAGCACCCTGGCAACCTAACGCAGAAACTTTGCCATGTGCTGCGCGCCCACACCGGCTCTATAGGTAACCCCAAGTTAGGAATCACTGAAAGCATTGATTTGTATCGCGCAACTAAATCTCTTCTCTGTTGAACGATTTCAGGAAGACGTTTCAGCTGCTCTCTACCCACCGCCGCTTGAATGTCGGTCATTCTGTAGTTGTAACCTAAAATCGGGTAGGATTCGAATATAACCTGACTTGCACCGTGCCGAACAGTATCGGGAACGCTCATCGCATGTTGCCGTAAGAGTCTGAATTTACTATCCCACTCGGCATTTTTTGTCGTGATCATACCGCCATCGCCCGTGCTGACAATTTTACGCGGATGGAAAGAGAAACAGGCGATATCCGCTTGCGGTGCGCCGATTTTTTCCCATTGGCCTTGCCAAAGTATTTCACTACCGATTGCGCATGCGGCGTCTTCTATCACTTTTAAATCATGTTTCTGCGCAATTTTTACGATAACCGAAAGATCGCAAGGCATACCGATTTGGTGTACACACAAAATAGCTCGTGTACGTTCCGTGATAGCTTCTTCTATTAAACTGGGATCGATATTGAATGTTGCCGGATCAATATCTACAAATACCGGTTTAGCACCGCAATATCGAATCGCATTCGCCGTCGCGATATACGAATGGCTCACCGTAATCACTTCGTCGCCAGGTCCTACACCGACAGCCAATAACGCTAAATGCAACGCGGTTGTACAATTAGATACCGCACAGGCATGTGGCGATCCGACAAATTGCGCAAACTCCTTTTCGAACGCAGCAACTTCAGGACCTTGCGTAATCCAACCGCTCAATATCACTCGTCGGGCAGCTTCCGCTTCCGGTTCTCCCATAACGGGTTTGGCGATAGGTATCATGATTGCACCGCCGTTTTATTCGCGCGCCACCACTCGACCAAGTTTGCAAGCCCTTCTTCCAATCCAATACTCGCATTGAATCCGAGCATCCGTTCGGCTTTAGACGTATCGGCCAGTCGTCTGGATACAGAATTTACGGTTCGCTCCGGACCGTATTCAGGCTTGAGATCTGAACCCATGACTTTTAATAAGGCTTCCGCCAACTCGTTTAAACTCGTTTCTTCTCCGCTGGCGACATTAAATACTTCGTCGCTAACGTCGGATTGCAAAGCCAAAATATTCGAGCGCGCTATATCTTCAATGTAAATGAAATCCATCGTCTGCTTTCCATCTCCTAATATAAGCGGGGGTTGACCTTCTGCAATTCTATCCATCCATCGAATTAATACTTCGGTATATTTGCCGTGGATGTCCATTCGCGGCCCGTAGACATTGAAATATCGAAGCGCGACATAAGGCAGTCCGAACATGTCGTTGTAGGAACGCAGCAGACCCTCCAGCATAATCTTACTTGCCCCGTACCAGGTCCGGTTGTTATACGGATGATGATCTTCCCTCGTAGGAAAGTGCTCGGCCAAACCATAGACAGATGCAGACGATGCTGCAACGACTTTTTTTAGACCGAATTGCTGAGCTGCTTCGACGACATTGAAACTTCCGTCGCACATAACGCCTAACGCTTCCCGAGGATCGGCCGCACAGGCCGTAATTCGTAATGCCGCCATGTGTATCACCGCGTCCATACCTTTTGTGGCATTACGCACAATGTCTGCATCCCGTATATCGCCGCGGATCAAAGAAACGCGGGGGTCGAGCAAGGATTTTTCAACATTGGCCAAGGTTCCCCTGCTTAAATCATCGAGAATAACAATGCGTCTGGGATTATGCTCCTTCAGAAGTAAGTCAAGGGTTGTTGAACCCACTAGCCCGCAACCGCCTGTTATGAGTATGCTCGCATCTCTAATATCCATACGTCAGTTAGAATCCTCTTTTCTTAAATTCAGTATCATTTGTAATCACAATTTTGGTGCGTACTTCTAAAATTTTAGTTCAGCTGTTAAAAATCTAATATAGTCTTTCTTGACAACATTTTTCATTAGATATCTGTTTTAATCAATTCGCGAGCAGGATTGCCGACAACTCTCGTATCTTCATTAACATTTCTGATAACGTTGCTTCCCATACCGATCAATGCTCGTGCGCCGACTCTCAGCCCATTCTTCAGGGTTGAACCGCTACCGATATAACAATTTTCTTCAACAACTGTGCTTCCGGCAATCGTTACGCTAGCGCCTATCAGCGTCCTATCACCTATTTTCACATCGTGATGGATCACGGTATTCGGAAGGATACAGCAATGAGAACCAATAATTGCATTACTCGTTATCACTACACCCGCCATGATAAGTAGATTATTTCCAAACGTTGCCATCGGAGATACTCTCGCATTAGGGTGGATAACCTTGGCAAACCGCTCGTTTTTTAATCCCAAGCCGTTAATAGTCCGGCCTCGAGATCGATAAGTATCAGGGCTTCCCGGAACGGCTAAGACCAAAGCATCCGGAAAATTTGTAAAAGCTTCTCTACCGAAAACTTGATGCCCGTAAGACGTTTGACCTAGTTTCTCGGGTGTATCGTCAACAAAACCCAAAAACAGAAAAGAATCGTCAATACAATCGAGGGCTTCTAAGCCATTTCCGTTATAAGGAAAAATAAGTAAGGGTTGCTTCGGCTTCATAGCCTGATTTTCCGATAATCGTACTCAGTTTATCACTACGTTTTTTGCAAGTATCGCGATTGCTTCACAAACTTCTTCGCATTGCGCCCGAGTCAATTCGGGAAACATGGGTAGTGACAAAACTTCGTTTGCCGCACTTTCAGCATTTGGAAAATCGCCCGCTTTGTAACCCAAATCGGAATAAGCCGGTAATAAATGCACCGGAATCGGATAGTGAATACCGGATTGTATGCCTTTGGCATTCAATTCATCCTGCCATTTGCTCCGGTTTTTCGTCCTTATCGCATAAACATGATAGACATGCCTTGAATAGTCCATTTCGGCTGGCGTCGGGACGCCGGAATCTGCAAGCAATTCATTGTAGCTGGCGGCGGCAGTTCGTCTGGCTTCGGTCCATTTTTCAAGGTATTTCAGTTTGACCCTGAGAACAGCACCCTGTATGCCCTCCAAGCGGAAGTTGTACCCTTTCAAAACGTGATGATATTTTTTTTCCGCACCCCAGTCGCGTAACATTCGGATGGTTCTTGTATATTCACTGTTATTTGTAACAACCATCCCGCCTTCGCCATAGGCGCCCAAATTTTTCCCAGGATAGAAGCTGAAACAGCCCATATCGCCCAAACCACCTACGCGTTTACCTTTATATTCAGCGCCATGTGCTTGGGCAGCGTCTTCAATAACTACAAGATTATGTCGCTTTGCGATTTCAAGGATAGGATCCATATCCGCAGGTTGACCGTATAAATGTACCGGCAAGATAGCTTTAGTCCGTTCGGTGATAGCCGCTTCAATCGCATTCACATCGATAGTAAACGTTTTCGGGTCGATATCGACTAATACTGGTGTAGCACCGGTATAATAAATAGAAGCAACCGTTGCCACGAATGTAAAAGGCACGGTAATGACTTCATCGCCCGGACCGACTCCCGCAGCAAGTAAAGCCATGTGGAGCGCACTGGTTCCTGTATTAACGCCAATACCAAACTGAGCATTGCAGTACGAAGCGAATTCCTGTTCAAATGCGGCGACTTCACTACCTAAAGTGAATTGGCAAGTATCTAAAACATGCTGAATTGCTGCATTAACTTCGTCCTTAATACTTGCATATTGTGCTTTTAAATCGACAAATGGGATCATGCTACTTCGCTCCCGCGCCACATTGGAGCGGCATTAAGTTTGACCGACCGACCATGTTCGCTCATAGATCGGGTTGCTGCTTCGATTAATTGAACCACACGCATACCGAGTTTCCCATCCGTAAGGGGTACTTTATTATTAACAATACAATCGACAAAGTGTTGACCTTCAACTCTTAGTGCTTCGCTACCGTCAATTTGCGGCGCCCACATATCGCCCGCTCTGTAGCCGACTCGCATTTGATAAATTTTTTGCGGATCATCCGTAAAACTAATACCTTTATCGTACACCTTGATTTTCTCGCTCGGTTCTAAGTCGTCGTAGGTAATCATTTTTTTGCTTCCACCAATTAAAATCTGCCGTACTTTAACAGGCGCTAACCAATTGACGTTACAGTGCGCAATCATGCCTGATTCATAAAACAGAGAAATATAGGATAAATTTTCGGGCGTACCGGGAAAATGGTTTGTTCCCACAGCTGATACCGCCTCAGGTTGTTTTCCCAGTAAGTAATCCAAAATTGCAAAATCATGCACGGCAAGATCCGAAATCACGCTTACATCGCGCTGAAATAAACCTAAATTGACTCTTATAGAGTCATAGTAGTAAATCTCACCTAAATCGCCCTTGTGCATTAGTTCAGCTATTTTGCGGACTGCTCCCGTATATATAAAAGTATGGTCGACAATTAATACAAGATTACGTTTTTCGGCCTCCTCAACAAGCTGACGCGCTTGGGCCGACGTTTCCGTCATCGGTTTTTCCAACCATAAATGCTTGTTGGCTTTCAAAGCCGCCATGCCCAATTCAAAATGGGTACTTACTGGAGTCGCAATTGCAATGGCATCAATGTTAGGGTCATTGATCATTTCTTCAAAATTGGTCGTCGTCTTGATCCCTGGATAACGCTTTTGAACCAATTCTAATTTATTCAAATCCAAGTCAGCCACACAGGCAACAGCAAGTCCTTGCGTTTCAGCAAAATTTCTTACTAAATTTGGTCCCCAGTAACCGTATCCGATTACACCGATTTTAACCATTTTTGCCTCCCTGATGAGTATGGTTTTTGTCTGCATTCAATATGTCAGCCAAATAAAATTAATAAAAAAATGATAATTAAGTAATACTTAAGTACTTCGTCAATATTTCTTTAAGTTTTTGTACGAACATCCCCAACGACACGCGCAGGCACCCCTGCTACGATAGCGTAGTCCGGGACATCTTTCGTTACTACCGCACCGGCCCCTATTAAGGCGCCTTCCCCAATCGTAATACCACATAAAATAGTTGCATTACTGCCAATTGACACCAGATTTTTTACTTGAGTGCGTATCAATTTCCAATCCGCTTCGGTCTGTAATCTACCCTCAGCATCCACGGCTTTCGGATAAGTATCGTTGGTAAACATAACGCCGTGACCTACAAAAACACCGTCCCCTATATCAACGCCTTCACAGATAAAGGTATGACTGGAAATCTTGCATCTCGCCCCAACAGAAGCGCCTTTTTGTATTTCAACAAAACTCCCTATCTTGCTTTCAGCGCCTATTTTGCAACCGTATAAATTCACTAGATTCGGATGATAAATAGACACTCCCTCACCTAATTGAACGTCATCTTTGATCATTGAGCCAATGCCTCTGTATTATTTAATAATTTTTTGTAGTTTAGTCATTCAAATATAGCTGGATTTTAAAATTTCTATCCAAATATTTTTGAAAATGAAGAGTGATTCCGCCTAGCGGCTGTGTTTAGCAAAATCACTCTAAAACAAATTTAGGTTTATTTTTATACCTTGTTTTTGTATCTTTTTTACTATTCTACCGTCACTGATATGTAACTTGCACAGCAGCCCAGTCGAGATAGAAATCCCTAGCATTTGCACCCGAGATTCCAGATGCCACGTTAGTTATCCTGATTCTAAAATTAGCATTCGTAAAGTCGTTCGAAATCCAGCTCCTACCCCAAATATCGGTAGTAGCTCCCAAAATATAAGTCGTTTCAGTTGTTTTTAATGTCGGAGTGGGTTTTGCGGTTACCCAGCTTGTTCCGCCATTCCAAGAGACTTCCACACACATCATAGGAGCATTAGGAAAGAAAACTGAACCTTGACTATCGACTCGGGCATCTAGTCGAACTTGTATCCCTTTTATTGAAACATTAGCAGGAATACTTAATCCGAAATTTCCAAAGACATGCCGATCTTTACCAGTTGATGTACACGTTGAACCGTTCGTACTACCGCTATTGATATCGGAAGCAAAAATGCCATTGTTGTTATAGGCGTTTAACGGACTAGTTTCAAAACCGTTGTTATCGCCGCTATTGCTGATAACCGGAGAATTTGTCGAAGGCGATAAATAACCAGTCGAAATAATAGGCGGCGTTTGCGTTGTTGCAGAGACTACCACCGAATAAGCGCTTAAGATTCCTGCCGCATCCACTGCTCTAACGCGATATTGATAGGTCGTCGCTGGCAATAACCCGGTATCGGAATAATTGACAACCGTCGGTGTTCCAATTTGAGCAAATAATGTACACCCTGATCCTTGACAACGCTCTAACCGATAACCGGTAACGCCAACATTGTCCGTTGAAGCCGTCCAACTTAGGTTGATTTGACTGCTACTAAAAACACTGGCGATAAAGCCGGTTGGCGCGGTAGGTGCGGTTGTGTCATTAAGCGTGACCGACGCTTGCGCTGAATAAGCACTTAAATTACCCGCAGCATCGGTTGCTCTAACCCGGTATAAATAGGTCGCCCCCGTTACCAAACCGCTATCGATGAAACTAGTCGCAGTTGGCGCCGCAATTTGAGTAAAAATAGTACAACCAACACCTTGGCATCGTTCTACCCGGTAACCGGTTACACCAATATTGTCGCTGGAAGCCGTCCATGTCACGTTTACCTGTGTACTGCCGACGGGAACAGCGGTTAATGCTGTCGGCGCTGAAGGCGGCGATAAATCTGTAACCGTAACTGAAACTTGAGTGGAGTAAGCGCTAAGATTACCCGCTGCATCGACAGCCCTGACCCGGTAGGTATAATTCGCACCAGTTATCAGCCCCGTATCTGCAAAGCTAGTCGTTGTTGGTGCCGTAATCTGTAAAAAGTTAGTACAGCCCGCTGTCTGACAACGTTCAACCCGGTAACCACTGATTCCCCCGGAGTTATCAGTCGACGCAATCCAACTCAAGTTGACTTGAGTGCTGCTGAAAACAACTGCCGATAAGGAAGTTGGCGCATTAGGCGGCGTTATATCCGGCGTCACCGTTACAATTGCCGAATACGCACTGAAATTTCCTGCGGCATCGCCAGCACTGATTCTGTATCGATAAGTAACGCCCTCAGTCAATCCAACATCATTAAAAGCCGACAAACTTGTTGTAGATACTAAGCCGGAAGGCGACGGCGTACATCCAATACCCTGGCAACGCTCTACATGGTAGGTAGTCACCGCCGTATTATCGGTAGAATCATCCCAATTCAGATTAACTTGAGTTCCGCTAATAACCGTAGCTACTATATTCTGAGGTACTGTCGGGGCTGTAGTATCTGTCCCGGTACCGACTGTTACGGTAACACCGGCACCCGGGATTTCCATATTGAGAGAATCGTCGACAGCACGGCTTCTGATTGTTAATGTCCCATTGGTTGACGGCGCGGTAAATGCATAAGACCAAGTTCCACGACCATTTGCTGGATGCCATGCGCCGCCATTGATTGAAACTTCGACACCCGCAACCTTTCCGCCGGTATCTGCGGCGCTACCGGTAACATTCACTGTTGTATTCGGCGCAATAGATGCATTTGCTATTGGGCTTGCGATAACAGAATTTGGCAATACTACATCCGACGATGCCGTAGCTACAACCATGCTTGGTTGCAACGTGCCTGGTTGTACGCCCATATCAGCAAGCAGGTTAACCGTAGCTTGTTGCATATCTGGGCTGGTTGGCGTTCCAGATTGATCATGAGTACCGTCCAAGCCCCACGACCATTGTATGGTTCCTGCACCGAACACTTTCGCTCCGCTCGATGCCTTATACATATCCAAGGAATGCACAGCCGTTGCACTTCCAAAACTTGAACCATAACTTCCTTCGATTACTACTGGCGCATTCGGAACTGTTGTTAATGACATTCTAACCAATCCTTCCGGACGGAATCCGTTATCGGAATCCACATCCCACTCATACCCTAATGTACCGTCTGGGAGAGTGGCAGTTGCCCCTGCCGTTAAGTTTGCTATGCTGGTATTTCGCCACAACCTCAATTTTCCATACTCTTCAGGTACTTTTAGGCTGGTCGTTGCACCAGAATTAACCATGAACAAAGTGCCGGTCAATTCATTTTCCGGGAATCCTCCATCGGCCGGCGGACTGAAACGTGGATCGCGCCAAGTTCCTGTCCAAACATTCGGTAGAGGATCAATTTTGTCGCTAGCATGGGTTTCTTTATAGCAAACCATTGTTCGGTAGCTATCTGTACCCAATGTGCCGCCAGAACTGGTAATGTTATTTTCCCAACGGGTTTTCCAGAAAACTTCATTACCGCTCAAGAACACCAAGTTAACTGGGTTATTGCTTGCATCCCTAGCCGATTCGACATTAGTTCTTTGTTGTCCGGACCAATATTCGTCGTGACCGACTGAAAGGAATACCTTATGATTGCTGATGAGATTTCCGAAACGGTCACTGTCAATACCCGTAAAGTAACTGACGTTGTATCCATTTGCTTCCAGCCAGCGAACCATTGGATATTCGGCATTGAATACCCAATCCTGCCCGTTATCGACAGCTCGGGTACTAAATGGCCGGTTGTAACTGACCTTATAGGCGCGACCGGCAGGAGAACCCGTATATAAGCTATTACCACCGTAATCGTTATATGCTTGCCAAGTAGTATCGGAAGTTTGGAACAAAATATCGGACGTGCTCGCATCATCGCGAACAATGAAGAAAATATGACTTGCCAAACCGGTATTGGTGCCATCCTCACGCACCGCTTTGGCAAAATAGATTCCTGATGTCGCATTGGCTGGCACCGACCAAGATGCCGATTCCGCCCAGTTGCCGCAATCTATTAGACCTGTTGCTGCATGATTAAAACAAGCCGATTGTATTTGTGGCAGCGGTGCCGTTGGTTGAACGGTATCCACTAAGCGCGCACCATTCCCGTTGTAATATCCCATACGATAGATATCCAAGCGGTAATCAGATGCCGGCGTGTTAATTTTGAACCTAACCGTTTGACCTCTATTTACACTGATATCGGTCGCAAACCCTTGAATACTTGCGCTGCCCACACCGCTAATATCCCATTCACTCGATGGATTTCCGGTTTTCGAGTTCTCGCAAACGATAGAGTTCCCGCCCGTCGAACAAGGATCTACGCCCGTAGTGAAGGTCCAAGTGTAGTCTGAAGCAAGCGGATTTCCGGCAACGTCTTTAACGCCGTTTGTACCGCTAAGTACTTTTGCAGTATAGGCGGTATTATTGTCCAGAGCAGCACTCGGAGTTATTACGGCACTTCTTTCCGTCGTGTTATAGCTGATAGCTGCTGTTACCAATGAATTGCCGGGACCGCGCAACTCAACTGTAGAATTACTTATACTGCCTGCATTCATCGACTCGTTAAATATCGCTTTAACTGGATTGTTCGGAATAAACCCTGTCGAATTAGCTGCTGGTTGGGTTGAGAATACAGTCGGCGGCGTATTATCCGGACCAATATCGGTCGTAAATATTACGTCTACCCAATAGTTGCTAGATTGAAAACTGTTTGTCGGAAAAGCGCCCGCGCCATACTGGTAAACCCCATTGCCACCACTTTCGTTACTGCTATACGCATACAATGATCCGCTTGGAACCCCAGAACTAAAATAATTATTATTAGCTGAATAGCGTCCAACTGGAGAGATATACGATGCAATATATTGGGTATTGGCAGTAATTTGAACAGGATTACTGAAATGTACCGACTGCCAGCCGGAAGTGGTCTCATTTTGGAAGATTGCGCTAGCCAGTAATACGCCTGAACTATTCCATAACTTACCGATGTGCGTTCCGCTATTTGCGCTCCCTTTATAAAATCTAATTCCGCAAATATAACCGTTTGTTGAAGATCTAAACTTAACCCCTAACTCAACCGAGGCTGTATCTGAATCGGCAATAATCGCAGGCGTCGGATTATTCGGCCAAATCGACTCGGTAGTTCCGCTGCAACCCGTTGTATTTATTGCGCCGGTTGTGAAAGACCAAGTAAAATCCACAGCTAAAGGATTCCCTGCCAAATCTTTAACTTGCGGGCTTGTACTACCTCCTTTAACTTTAGCGGTATATAAAGTTGACTCCAGAAGCGGACTATTCGGCGTCAGCGTTACTGTACGTGTATTAGTGTTATAAGAAACAGAAGCCGAAATTAATGCATTGGCTGGCGCTGGACCGTGCAATTCGAAAGTATTCGAATTAATAGTCAACGCATCCATGGGTTCGCTAAAAGTCGCCGTAACTGCCGAATTAACAGGTATCCCAGTAGCATTTATTGTCGGCGTTTGCCCTGTGACCGTCGGCGGAAAAGTATCCGGTCCAGCGGTTGTGGTAAAAACCACATCAACCCAATAATTGGTAGCCTGAAAAGTATCGTTTGGAAATATGATGCCCGCGCTATAGGCATAGACACCATTACCCCCGCTTACTCCATCTTGTAAGAAATGAATCGGGGAACTGTCGATAGCCGTATTAAACCCTCCACTGGTTGCAGCGTATCCGCCCGTTGTTGCCGGAACATGATAAGAAGCGACATAAACAGTATTCGCAGCAACATCTACGGGCTGGCTAAAATCGACTTGTCTCCACCCTCCATTCGTCGACGTTACAGTACCTGTCGCCAACGGAGTGCCGCCTGATATATTCCATAGTGAAGCGCTAAAGGCGCCGCTTATAGGACTGTTGCTATTGTAGAAACGTATTCCCGTAACTTTTCCCGAAATATCGGATTTAAATTTAACTCCGAGTTCTACTGACTGACCATCGGCTACCATAGGAGGAATTGTTGAACTGCTAAAAACACTACACGATGTCGAGCAGGGTAAGACACCAGTAGTAAACGACCATACATTATTTGAAATTAACGAATTGCCTAACAAATCCTTAACTCTTGGATCTGTAGCCCCACCTTTAATAGTAACGGTATAGCCTGAAGAAGCCGACAATAAACTATCCGGTTGAAGAGTAGCTGTTCTCGAAATGGGATTGTAACTGACGGTTGAGGGCACGAGGATATTACTTGCATTTCGCAACTCAAACGTGCTTGAGTTGATTGTGCCAACCTCAATCGCTTCACTAAATGTGGCGGTTACAACACTTCCCGGGCTAATGTTTATGGCATTTACCGCAGGTGAAACGCCTGTTAATGTCGGGGGCGTGGTATCGGCGGTATACGTTGCGATATAACTGCCTGCGTTAGCTGCAAATGTTATATAGTCAACACCTTTAATGTTTGTAGTCGTGAACGGAACAACATTACCGTTTAAGGTTAAATTTGAAATAAATCCGATATTCGCTTTTGCAGGTAGTAAAGTCTGCAACCCCTTGCCTTGACCAGGGACATTCGCACTAGCTTCGTCTTGATTAACGGTAAAACTCAATGTGTTTCCACTCCAGTTTATAAAACTGAAGAACGATCTGTTACGATAATCCAGCCATTCAAGCATTTGCCGACTGGTTATAACTGGGACATTTCGTGCCAGTGCAGAGGCGACGGTTTCCGTAGATTCTGAAATCGTAGCAAGATCGGTATGTGCATTAATTGTAAACGCGCCAAAATATCCTTTGGTACTGTCCAGCGCATTATCCAAAAGCGTATTTATGGTGTAGGGGTAAGCTTGACCGGACTCATCGGTCATTTGACTTGTCGCTTGATACACATCAATCATACTGCCGTCTAGATCGACGAATCGCATAGGCATCCCGGTTCCGCTGAAGAACCCAGGACGATTCACTACCCAGCTTGGCGGCCAAAAATAATAGCTTGTATCAAAACGAATACCATGATTTAACTGTACTTTCGCCCCGGTAACCCAGTCGCTCCAAGCAATACAATGGTGTCTTTGTGTTATCGGCGCGGGGATATTTGTGTATTTTGATGTCCAGGTATTAATTTGGTCGGTATAGAATAACTCAAGTTGTGCTTGGTTAAAATCATCGCAATTAGTGTTGATATGTAAGCCGACTTCAAAACCTTGAGCATTAAACGTCTCCGCTTCAAGACTGGTTAACGCCTGTGTATCAATAGTTGAGAATATGTAAGAAGTTCCGCGTATACACTCCCAATCTTTGACCGAGCAACCTACCGGACTACTGGCAAGAAAAGAATTAAATCGCCCTTCCGTCCCATTATTGGCGTGATCGTCGCCGGTCATGATAACCGCAGCTTTTAAACCGCGCGGCAAATACCAAAAACGCGGCAACGGTTTTTTATCCTTATTCATTTCAAGAATAAGATTAACCAATAACCTTTGTTGCTCGTCTGCTTGCGGAATCATAACTTTATTGAGATCGATCCAATCCGCTTGCGGGTCGCCCGATGCATTGCCAAAAAATTTATCATCCGAACGGATTGGTACAAAGCCGTCTCTTTCTTGTGCTGCCCAAGCCGGATTGCCTTGATGGGTATAAACAATCGAGGTTGCCAAGTCATAGGTAAACGCAGCAGCTTGCCCGCCCGCACTGCCGACATCACGTAAAGTAACAGCCGGGTTAACGGTAGACGTGGACGCGTTTGAATAGAGAGTGGCTATGCTGGAAGCGCTGTTTAATGTGTATCGGTCGGCTGTCCCGTGAAACTGTATAGTCTCACTGACAATGCCATTACCCGGCGATACGCTTGTATTTACTTGCAGGTAAGCGTTACTTAATGTCGAATTTTGATCCGCTAAACCCAACAACGACGCCAATTGCTTGTCAGGCTTCATCGCAATTAAATTGCCGCCGTTAGTGACCCACGTTGTCAGCATGGATACCTGATTTGCATCCAGTGCCATTTGAGATAGTATCACAACATCGTATGACAACAGTGTCGTCGCATTTACACTGCCTATATCCGCTACAGAAAACTCATTTAGACCTTCATTTCTTAAAATTTCCGCATAATATTTTCCGAATGTCGGCGATCCCGATGTAATTACCAAAATCGGCCCGCCCGGACCTTGATTAGGATCGGGTAACGCGGCATTAGCCGCAGGAATTGTCCAATCCAGCACTTTATTTAATAAGGATACGAAAATAGGCTTTTCGCGGCCTACATTATTTGAGCTTGTCTTATTGCTAGCAACAAACAATTCGGTATTTATGCTATTAACAGCATTGTTATCGAAATAACTAACAGGCTGAACGGAAGTAGCAGGATCTACAAAAATGGAGTCCAATTTGGTTCCGGTATCCGTATCGAATTCAGAAACTTCGCTATTTTCATTGGCAGTGTGCAACTTGCCTGCCGAATCGAAAATAAGATCGTTTACGGCTGCGGTTTGTCCACCGATCTGCTTTTTTAACTGACCTGTTCTCGCATCCCAGACTAACATCCGTCCATCTTCACCGGCGCTTATGAGCTTATTACCGTTGGGACTAAATGCGACGGTTCTGACAGCGCCTTGATGTCCCATTAACGTAAAAGCTTGTTCGCCGGTAATCGGATTCCAAAGTCTGATAGTACTATCAACGCCCGCACTAGCTAACATCGTGCCTTCGGGATTAAAGGCGACTGCGTTAACTTCATCGGAATGCCCGGCTAACGCCCGAATCTGTTTACCGGTTTTAACATCCCATAGCAAAATGCGCCCTTCAGCGCCGGCGCTCGCTAAAAGCTTACCGTCCGGACTAAAAGCAAGCCCATTTACGAAATCGACATGCCCTGAAAAAATCGCACTTAATTTACCAAGGACTGCATCATAGACCAATATCCGTGTGTCTTCTCCCGCAGTAGCGATATATTGACCATTAGGACTTACCACGACAGCACGGGGTGGATGTTCCGGTCCGTAAAAAGTTTTGAGATTCCTGCCGGTTACATCATCCCATAGTTTTATTTCGGTATCGATCCCCGCACTTACCCATTCTTTAGTTTTACTTCTAAACGCAAGACCTGCGATGGCCCTTCCGTGATGGCCGTCCATACGCCAGCGCATTTTGCCGTTTTTCTTAAATATACGAAGAGTACCGTCCTCGCTTGCAGCGCCCATCTCTAAACCATCTTGACTGAGCGCTATTCTTCTCACGCCCCTCCACTCATGTGAACTGCGATTTTTTCGTTTTTGAGCCTTACGAACACCGGACCTAAATGACGATTGATTACTCGCTTGAAGCGCGGTATCGATTTTCTTTATGCTGGCTTTGTTTGAGTTTGCTGTTCGACTGGTCGGCTCAATTACCGTAGCGTCTGTGTCTATAGCTTGAAATCCGGCAAAAGTCGGGCTTAGTAACGGAATTTGTAAAGCTTGTTGCTCCGCCCCTGAGATCAAATCCCAAGCGATAAGTCGACCGTCTTTTGCAACTGTCGCGAAAGCATTACTGTTTAAATTAAAAGCCGAACGTAAAATTCGATCGACTTGCCCTGTTAGGATTTGTTGCAAACCACCCTTAGGAATCGACCAGACGCTTACTCGGTTATCGCTCCCTATGCTGACCAGAAGACGTCCATTGGGGCTATGAACTAAATCTTTTACAATTGCGCCGCCTTCCGTAGGTTTAGTAAAAATCAATTTCCCATTTTCAGTATTCCATAACTGTATTTTCGGGGATTTTCCGCCGCTACCGATTGCTAAAAACTTACCGTCCCGACTAAACTCGGCTTTAGTTATTTCTTCTTTTGTTTCTATAATCCGTTTTACAACACCGGAAATAGGTTCCCATAATTTAATAGTGCCGTCTTGTTCGACTACAGCCAAGACTTTATTGTCTGGACTGAATGCTAAATCGGTAATCTTTGTATTGGAACGGAGACTCAAATGTAAACGCCCCGTTGTCGCATCAATCAATTTAAGCCATGACTGTTGACCATTAACCACGCTAGCTAAAAATTTGCCGTTGGGACTAAAATTTATTTCGTCTACTGGGAACGCTTGGTTACTAGGTATAGACCATGATGAACCGGACGCCAAATGCCACAAATGCAGATCGTTATTAAGGCTTACTCCGGCTAGATTTTTTCCGTCGGAACTGAATTTGATATCAAAAAGCGCTGAAATATTTTCGTCTAACGGAATTGAGTCGCGTTCTTGACCTGATACAACATCCCACAAGCTAAGCGCATTTTTGCCGACACTAACTAATGTTTTTTCGTCCGGGCTAATCGCAAGTCCGGTAACATTTTCGTTTTGTGAGTCGAAGCGAGTCCAAAGCGCTTTTCCAGAGAACACGTCCCTTACAGTAATAGCCCCACCTTCTTCAAGGATAGCCACGGTCTTCCCATCTCGACTAAAATCGGCAAGAAATTCGGCTGCATCGACTTGACGCTCGACCTTTACTTTTGATGGCAAATATCCGGCGTTGGCATTTTTTATTAATAACGAGGCAACTTCGACCTGACCTAAAGTTGCTCCGATTAATAGTGTCAAAAGGATACTTATAATAATAAGTTTACCGTTGATATTTTTCATACCAGAAATCCTCATGGAACCCATCTGTAAAAAACGTTCAATTGGATGACCAAAACTATTTTTTTAGTTGAAGCTATTAAATTGCCGCAAATTGAACGGCAATAACCATTTTCATTAATAATTTCCAACCCATTAAAAAGCATTGACATTCCCTGAATTATACTGTGCAGCATTAACAATCGTGTTAGCATTGCATTTCAAAATGCGCCTCTGCATTTCAAAACTTCGCTAACGGTTTTAAATAAAATCTTAATGTCCAGCAGCAAAGACCATGTTTGCAGATAACGAACATCCAACCTTACCGCGTCGTCGAACCCCGTCCTGCTTCGTCCTTCCACTTGCCAAAGCCCGGTAATGCCGGGTTTCATTTCCAGTATTCGCCGCAAGTGCCATGTTTGTTAGCTTTCCGCTTCATAAGCCAACGGCGGTCTCGGACCGACCAAACTCATGTCTCCTTTCAGAACATTGAACAACTGAGGCAGTTCGTCGATACTGGTTTTACGGATAATCTTTCCAATCGGTGTAATTCTAGGATCGGCTTTGATCTTAAACAGCGGATTTTCTTTATCGCCGTTATTTATCGAATCGTTATCTCCGTTGATCAACTTCAGCACGTATTCCCGGTGAATTTGGTCGTTAGAATCGGTGTACATCGATCTAAACTTGTAGAAGGTAAACGGTACGCCTTTCGCCCCTAAACGGTCTTGTTTAAAAATAATCGGACCGCTAGATCCTTTTTTTATCAGGATTGCCGTTAACAACATGATCGGCGACAGCAAAATTAGTCCAACAATCGAACCGACAATATCCATCAACCGTTTGATTTTTAACTTAAGCCAAGAATGTTCGATTGAATCTTCTAATAACAGCTCCATTACATCCGGCGTAATACAGCCGTTTTTGGTTAGACTTTCGAAGATTTCGTCAGGGTACGTCGAAACTGTGATAGTAAATTGCGGTTTGATAAAGCAATTCATTATCTTTTCGGCGCTTCTTTCCGCGCCTTTCTCATCGGTATAAGGAAGAATGACTCCCAACGTACGCTGATCGACATAACCGACAATATCGGTTTCACGGGTTTTACTGCTAACTACTTTCAGTAGCTCGCGAATACTCGATGATCCTGCCCGTATCGATTTATTTTGTTTGAGCAAAAGAATGGATAAGGGTGAACCCGACCGTTGAGCGCGATGTTTTTCATTCCGTAATTGTTCGACAAACAAACGCTCATCGAAAACATCGTCCATTACACGGCGGTTTCGGTCGCTATCACTACCCGTGGCACTTGACGACGAGGCATCGCTCGTTGAGTGCTTAGCTTTCATTGGTATCATAGTGTTCATAAGTGCAACCTCGAAGGAACTCAAATTCCATAATTAATCTCTGTTAAATTTTAAATAGCAATTCATTGCAAATCTATACGTACTATTACCTATTGAACGGCAATAACACTGATTTAATTAGTAAAGTTCATTTTTTTGTTTCGAACAGCAAACTATATCTATTGCTTCGACAGTGTACAGTCTGAGCCGTTTAGTACGAGCAAGTCGAACGACAGTTAAGACACCACAGGGCCGAATCCTTAAGATGCAGGAACTGTTAACTTTTTAAAATGACCCTATTCCGCTGCCTAAGGCATTCTCTCTGAACTTTTGTTAAATCAATATGCGAATTTCTAAGGACTAATTTAATCAATAAAAATTTCGTCAGTTTGATTTATGTCAAAATTAAATTGATTGAATTTAGCGCCGATTACTCAATAAACTGTTCTAAATTCAGAACTCCGTTTAACTAACGCTACAACAATGCTTCTTTTAGAAAGTCAGTGCTTATCGAATTTCAGGACGCTTATAATAGATCTCGTATTATTTTGGACGACAGGGCTATTAATGAGATAAGAAGGCATAGAATTTATTATATTTTCAAATCCATAAGCTGTTTCCTTGACTTTCACCGTAAACGTTTTTTCCGGTTCGACGAGAAATTCAATTACAAGTTCCTCGTCACGTAATCCGACCGCATTTATCGCCCAAGTAGACTGCCGGGAATCCGTGTAGCGTTGTCCGTTAATTTTTGAATACAAGACATCGGCTCCGTCAAGCACTATTTTTTGCTTGACAGCATGTTTTGAAGTTTCGATGCGAATTTTTACATGCCTTCCATTTACTTTTACAATATCTTCCTGTAATGACATTTTCGGCACCGCAGAAGAAAATACCGGCGCAACAGACATCCACCCTATAGAAGGCCGATCACTATATAGTACAGGTAAAGCCTGCATTTCAGTAACCTTATTAAAAAAGGAAGCCGTCCAAGGATCCGGTTGCGTATCCGAGGACAACCAGAATGCTTGCTGAGATTGATTGTCGAACACGTAAAACAATGATTGTTGCCGGGGACGGCTGCTATCAAAACTTGAAGTAGCCGATCCGGCTACCAACGCTGAAAAGCCTGCTAAAAAACATAAACCGACCAAAACCCGATAATAACCGGCAATCTCCATTAACAAAGTTAGCAAACCCAAGACGATGGCTAAACAAACCATAACAACTGAAATCATATGCGCTGTTAACGCAACATAAATACTCTTGATCAATATCGTAAAAATGATAACACCTGGAATACCGCCCAAAAAAACCGGAACCAAAGCAGCAAAAGAACGATAATTATTATTTCCAGTAAAAATTATAATTCCTATTGCAACCGCCAATGACGCTAACGGCCAAAACAACACAAAACTAGCGCCCGGCAACCCAATCGCACTGAGCAAATTAAGCAACATCAAGAACGTCATAACGCCAAGTACTATTTCAAAAAGCTGGAACCACCGGCTAACCCAAGCCTGTATGATGCGGAATAAACCGATGTTTATCATGACGAACGCTAATAAATACCAAAGACTGTTATAAGTATCGCCTTGCACAAATGTCAGGTATTCGGGATGAAACTTCAAGACGGCATGCCACAGACCGTGACCGGACAACGCCAAAACAAGACAAATAATCGGAAATAGCGCGCCGACCGTTAGAACGGCTTTGAGTCCGGCAATTTGTTTCATACACGCACAAGCAAGTATCGAAACAAAAAACAACAATAACAAAAGAGCGAGCTTAACCGACCAACTTGCCGGATAATGCATAATCCCCAGCCCTGGTAGATCGAAATAAACCCGATCGGCAGCTTTCAGATCGCTCAAAGAAGCATCGCCGAAATAGCCGACCAAGTTCAGCATAATTTCGCCCTCTTGCTGCAAAGTTCCCTGATCCAGCAAATCAGGACGATCCAGCTGCGTGTGGTATGCGGTTAGCCCTTCGATAGCGGCAAAGTTCATTCCCGGAATTCCGGCTTTTTTAAATACAGTAAAATCGGTATCGTTCGGTAGTCGCTTGTAAACCTCGTACATTAAAGAATTCGCCATCACGAACGGAACAGCACAGGCTAAGCCTTGAACCAGCTTTCCGTTTCCTTGACTTGTCTCGAACATCATGAAGGCGCCGCGATTCCCGCGGTATTCAAAATTCAGCACTAAACCGATTTCTTTTGCCAGCGGATGTTCATTTACAAAAGCTTCCGCACCTAACAAGCCGGATTCTTCACTATCGGTAAAAAGGCCGATCACTTCGTTTTGCAAAGGCTTATTTGTCTTTAAAGCCCTAAATGTCTCCAAAATTGCCGCCACCGATGCGCCATCGTCGGCGGCACCCGGACCGGTATGCACTGAATCGTAATGCGCTGACAGTAACAATGCCTTCCCCGAGTGCTGACCGGGTAATCGAACGATAATGTTATAAACTCGCCCTGCGTATTGTTTTTGGGGATTAACGACAAATGTGGATTGCACTTCGGGCTTTAGACCCAGTTTAAACAATTCGCCCACAATGTAATTGCGGACAACTTCGTTATCATAGGTTCCGGTGGGATGCGGTTTGGACGCAATTTTCCACACATGACTCATAGCGCGAGTCGAAGAAAAAGAGGAAAGCGATGCCGCTAGGGAGGGCGGTTTAGTTGGATAGGTGTGATTAATGCCGATAACCACTAAAACGATCAGGCCAAGCACAGCAAAAAGGGCCTGAAACGATTTAGCAGAACGTCTTATCCAAGGCTCGGCTGACATTTCAATGTGTGTTAAAGATAATTTAGTTCCGCCGGCTTGGATTTTTTCGAATACGAAAATTATCCGTAGGTCATTGAAACGCGATTGACGCCTACTTGATTGTTTGCACTCACCAAAACAAAATCCAGATTATTGAAATCGGCAAATTCAATTTTTGCTTGGTTTAATATCGTTTCAGCCGTTATTGCATTAGCGACAGCACAAAATCCGGTAGGACCCCAGGATGTTTGGCCTACTGCTACCGCGCATGGAATGTTAGCCAATCCATAGCCTCGGCAACCTCTCGACTGGCATAAACACCGCCTTGAACCGGCGCAAAATGATTACCGACTGCGGTTTGTATTGAAGAAACGACAGAACCGAAACGTTCCAAATCGCCTTCGGCAACCGCAGGCAAACCCTGCATCATCAATAGATAACACAATCGCTCCGCCTCATGTCTTGAAAACACCGGCAGGGCTTTAAACGCCGCTATTTCTTGCTCGCCGTGGAAGCCCTGTCCGCGCCGGTCGAAAGCGAGTATAAATCGCCATTCCAAGGGAATCCCCAGATGTGATAGCACCGGCGGAATAACGGTGTTTTCACCCCGTCCGCCATCTACAACCAAACCGCCGTATTCGAAAACCCCGATACCGACCCCGGAACGCAGCCCCCTATCCATAACCGAGGCAATCTCTCTTACTGATAAGCCGAGCTTGTAATAAGCATTTAGGGCGGATCCGATAGCTAACGCCATCTGCGTTCCCGATCCTAAACCCACATGCTCGGGAATTGCGGTTTCTATCCCGATGTTAACTCGATCAGACACCGACATTGCATTGCAAAGCTGTGTCAAACAGCGATCTGCTCGCTCCCTTGAAGGGCCGGTTACAACTCTCGAATCCGATGATGTTAATGTCAATCGTGTTTGAATTTCATTCAACGCTATCCCGATACTACCGAAATGTCGTCCAAGCGAACCGCTTAGGTCGATAAACCCCATATGCAAACGTGCCGGTGCACAGACAGTGATCTTGATATTGGATGACATTAAACGGGTTAAAGGTAACGGTTGAGTTGTTAAACAGTGATTATATCCCGTTTACAAACGGCCTGGCTAAGCTTTGAAAAAGTTGTTTTAAATCGTCGAAACAATGATCGCTCATCGCAACGGTTAGCGGATTTACGGGAAAAGTCGACGGAATATAAGCACAACAAGCTCCTGCGTTTGAAGCCGCCACAATGCCGGTATGCGAATCTTCGAACACAATGCAGTTGCTAATATCGACACATAATTGCGTTGCCGCTTTTAAAAAAATATCCGGCGCCGGTTTAGGGTATTCGACATCGTCACCCGTCACAATGACAGGAAATCGATGTTTAATCCCGGCGCGCATCAAGCATTCATGCGCATTCAAAGACGGGCTGTTGGTCGCAATACATACCGGAATGTCATTCAATTCTGCATAGTCTAACAAGTCAACGACACCCTGTTTAATGTCTATGCCGTACCTATCGACATGCTCTCGCCAATGACGGTTTGCAAGCGCTTTAAAACCTTGGATATCGAAATCATCGCCGAACGCTTCAATCAGTTTTTGTTGAATTTGCGCAAAACGATAACCGGAAAACGATTTGAAAAAATCAATATCTGCCTGAAGCCCAATCGATTCCAATGCGAGTTGCCACGCCTTGAAATAGGCCGGCTCGGTATCCAGCACTAAACCGTCCATATCGAAGATAAACGCTGAGAATTCAGCTAATCGAGGCATGTCATCACCTTAATATATTCACCCGGTGCCTCCCGGCTGGAACCGACGACGATCCTCAGAACGCCGTCGTCCCCTTGCTCAACTAATCCAGCTATTTCCACGGTTTCGCCCTTAAAAGCTTGTCCGGTATACGTTGCGATAAAGCAAACAACACTCCGTATTTCTGCATGGTCGATGGAATACATGGCGGGATAATCAAAACCATAGCGATCATCGACAATTTTGCACTGGATCACCGTTGCGCCGCATTTTTTATACGTTGCGCCGGTCTGTTCTACATTTTCCGCCACCAGATTTAAATCGAATTTTCTACCATTAATCAGCGCTTTATTGCATTTCCGCCGCTCATGCCAAACATAATCTGCTAAACTCAATGCACACGAACGCCGATCAAAAGACGCCTGCCAATCTGTCTCATCTAAATCACTCAATTTTCCGCTCTCGATCAAATGAGCTGTAATCTTTCTGGCGTGATGAAACAGATCGCGATCGTAAAACACCAAATCGATATCTGAACCCGATTGCTGGACACCGATCAATAGAGAACCCGTTACGCCTATTTGGGCTATATCCAAGCCGTTGCGTTGAAATAAACGACATAACTCGAATAAGTCTTGTTCAACCGAATCGCGCTGAAGACTTGCAAGAATGAACTGCAAGCGCTCCCTGGGCTTATAGTGACGAACAATATCTCTGACTTCAACGGCGTGGAGATCGGCATCCAAAACCTCGGAATGATGGAGATAGTGCGGAAAATATTGTTTCAAGTAAGTATTTGCTATATCCGTTTTGACTTTCCGCCAGCCGAAATGATTATCGTCATCGAACTTGATATACCTTAAAAAACACAACACTTTTTCACAGCATCCGCTACATTCCACGCCAAATTGGACCACGGCAAAACAAAGTCCCTCGGCGGTTTCGATAAAATCCTTAGGTTTAAATAGCTGTTTAACTGCCGACATCTAAAAAATCCAACTTATGATTAATAAAACAAATAATTGCCAACGAAACACTATAATGCCAGTAGGCTTTCTATTTTAATCTCTGCCTACCCTGTCAATCACAAATTCTATTGAAAACCTGAGCTTAATCTTCTATGCTCTCGCAGTTTTGACCGTGACCTGAAAATCATGCGTATTATGCCCTAAATCACTAACAGGAAACCTTATGAAGATTGGTGTACCGAAAGAAATTCACCCCGGTGAAAAGCGCGTCGCAACGACGCCGGAAGCCGCGGAACAAATAATAAAGCTCGGTTTTACCGTCTGCATCGAGAGCGGTGCGGGCGCCAAAGCCGACATCTCCGATGAAGCTTACCAAAAAGCCGGTGTCGAAATCGTTCCCGATGCCAAAACCCTTTGGTCGAGCGCCGACATCGTGATGAAAGTTCGCGCACCGGAACAAAATACCGAACTCGGTGTGCATGAAATCGATTTATTGCCGCAAGACGGTCGCTTGATTAGCTTCATCTGGCCTGCCCAAAACGAAGAACTGATGAGCAAATTGGCCGCCAAAGGCGCAACCGTTCTGGCGATGGACAGCGTACCGCGAATTTCCCGCGCGCAAAAGCTGGATGCGCTCAGTTCTATGGCGAATATTGCCGGTTACCGCGCCATTGTGGAAGCGGCACAGCATTTCGGTCGCTTTTTCACCGGGCAAATTACCGCCGCCGGAAAAATACCCCCGGCAAAAGTTATGGTCATCGGCGCGGGCGTTGCCGGTTTAGCAGCCATCGGCGCAGCAAAAAGTATGGGCGCCATCGTCCGGGCATTCGATACCCGGCCTGAAGTGAAAGAACAAATCGAAAGTATGGATGCCGAATTCTTGATGCTGGATTTTAAAGAGGAAGGTTCCGGCACCGGCGGTTATGCCAAAGTGATGTCCAAGGAATTTATCGAAGCGGAAATGGCCTTATTTGCCAAACAAGCTCTGGAAATCGATATTATCGTGACCACGGCGTTGATTCCCGGCAAACCGGCGCCGAAATTGATTACCGCCGACATGGTTAAATCGATGAAACCCGGCAGTGTCGTTGTCGATTTAGCCGCGGAACAAGGCGGCAACTGCGAACTGACGGAAAAGAACCAAGTCGTGGTTAAACACGGCGTGACCTTAATCGGTTATACCGACTTACCCAGCCGCTTGGCGAACCAGTCAAGCCAACTGTACGCAACCAACCTTCGCCATCTGTTAACCGATTTAACGCCCGAAAAGAACGGCATCGTCAACGTCAACATGGAAGACGAGGTCATTCGCGGTACGACTGTCATCAAAGAAGGAAAAATCACCTGGCCGCCGCCTCCGCCAACCTTGAGCGTCGCCCCGGCCGCCAAAGCCGAAACCAAAGCCGCGGCTACCCAAGAACCGGAAAAGCCCAAAAGCGCACTCATGCAGTTTTTACCCATGATCTTAGGCTGTGCGGCCTTATTGGCCGTGGGTTCGGTCGCGCCGACGGCGTTCATGTCGCACTTTACGGTTTTCGTTCTGGCGTGTTTCGTCGGTTACCAAGTGATCTGGAATGTATCAGCATCCTTGCATACGCCTTTGATGAGCGTCACCAACGCCATCAGCGGCATTATCGTCATCGGCGCCTTGGTGCAAATTTCATCACCGACCCAAACCGTTATGGTGCTGGCTGGATTAGGGATTTTGCTCGCTTCAATCAACATCGCCGGGGGCTTTTTAGTCACCCGCCGCATGTTGGAAATGTTCAGAAAATAAGGGGAAAATAATAATGTCTCAAAGTTTAGTCACGATGTCTTACATCGTCGCCACCATTCTGTTCATTTTAAGTTTGAGCGGCTTGAGCAACCAGGAAACCGCCCGACGCGGCAATTATTACGGCATGATCGGCATGACCATCGCCATTCTCGCCACGATATTTAGCGGCGCAGTCACATCTTACGGTATATTGATCGGCGCGCTCGCCATTGGCGGCTCTATCGGCTTATTTGCAGCGAAAAGGGTCGAAATGACGCAAATGCCGGAACTGGTCGCCATCATGCACAGCTTGGTCGGTATGGCGGCAGTTTTGGTCGGCTACGCCAACTTCCTCGATCCCAGCACCGGTTTAACCGGCGTGGAAAAAACCATCCATGAAATCGAAATTTACTTAGGAATTTTGATCGGCGCGGTCACCTTCTCCGGTTCCGTTATCGCCTTCGGCAAACTCAGCGAAAAGATCAGCGGCAAACCGATGTTGTTACCGGCCCGCCACTGGCTTAATCTGGGCTTATTGATCGGCGCAGTAGTATTAGGCGGGATGTTCTTGAGTCAAACCGAAAACGGCGGCGGCTTGACGCCTTTAGTCATCATGACCGTCATCGCGTTATTGTTCGGAATCCACATGGTGATGGCAATCGGCGGCGCGGATATGCCGGTGGTCGTTTCCATGCTCAACAGCTACTCCGGCTGGGCGGCCTCCGCTACCGGATTCATGTTGAACAACGACCTGTTGATCGTGACCGGCGCACTCGTCGGCAGCAGCGGTGCGATCTTGAGTTACATCATGTGCCGAGCAATGAACCGTCACTTCTTAAGCGTGATCGCCGGCGGTTTCGGAACCGCATCCGGCGGCGAAGCGGCAGTCGTCGAAGGCGAAGTGCAACCCATCGGTGCGGAAGAAACCGCGCAATTGTTGTTGTCATCCAAAAACATCATGATTATCCCAGGCTACGGCATGGCGGTCGCCCAAGCTCAGCACACCGTCAATGAAATCACCAAATTTCTACGTGATAAGGGTAAGAAAGTCGGCTTCGGCATTCACCCGGTCGCGGGCCGTATGCCTGGACACATGAACGTACTGCTCGCGGAAGCCAAAGTACCATACGACATCGTGTATGAAATGGAAGAAATCAACGAAGATTGGGATGAAGTCGACGTCAGCATCGTCATCGGCGCCAACGACATCGTCAATCCGTCCGCCCTCGACGACCCTAACAGCCCAATAGCGGGGATGCCCGTGCTTGAATGCTGGAAGGGCGATACCACCATCGTCATGAAACGCAGTATGGCTTCGGGTTATGCCGGTGTCGGTAATCCATTGTTCGTTAAGGACAACACTCGGATGTTGTTCGGCGATGCCAAGAAAATGCTAGAAGAAGTGTTAAAGGCTTTAAAAGGTTAGTTATTTTCTTAGAAAAGGCGGGAGGTTGTCCCGCCTTTTTTTGTTCGAAAATTCGTTACCGTCTTAATGTACTTCGTTTATTTCAGTGATTACCCTTTAAAATCTAGCTTTACTTCACCCTTAATAGTGGTTTGAAACACCCGACTTTAATGGCATCAAATTTGATTCAGATCAAATTATTAACCGACTTTTTAAGCATAATTAAACTTCCTAAATCGAAATAAAAAAGGGGGAATTATTATGGCCTTAATTACTTGGACGAAAGAACAATACGGTACCGATGTTTCGGTTTGCGATGGTGAACACAAAATATTATTCGACAAATTAAATAAATTGTACGATTTAGCAACAGGGGGAGCTGCTCGTTCAGCCATTGGTGCTCAACTGGACGACTTAATCAGTTATGTTGCCGAACATTTCGCTACAGAAGAACGCCTTATGCAAGAGAAGAAATATGCCGGTTACACCGCCCACAAAGCCGAACACGACACGCTTGTCGCAACCTGTTTGGATTTACAAAAAAAATTCCATAACGGCGAAGCGGAAATTACAGCTGAAACAGGCGCTTTCGTAAAAGGCTGGCTTGATAGCCATATTCCAAAATTCGATATGCCTTACGCTCCTTCTTTAAATAGCTAACAAAAAACGCTATCGAACGAAAAAGAGTACTAAAGAGCTTTCGGCGATTTATCCCGAAAGCTCAATTATCTAGCATTAATCCATCCTTTTGTACAATATCGCCGTTCCATTTGCCTAAATCGGTTTAGGCAATTAACTTGCGCACAATTTTTTTATTATTTTAAATCATCTGATTTAGCTTCTAGTTCGGTTTTGCCTTTCGTTTCTGTAAAGTTGACAGGTTGTTTTTCGGCATCATTTTTATGCAATTCCGCATCAAGTTCTTTTCTATCTTTTTCTGCTTCTAAGCTGACCGCTAGCTTGCCACGCAACGCCTTTTCAGGGTCAGGCCGCACCATTGAAATTAATACAATAACTACCACCAAGATCGATACCGCCCATCCCCACCGGTTCCACTTAATCCGAGACAAAAGGGACGAGCTACTAGACATTTCAGCCGTGTCGTTATCAGAACTTAGCGTCTGGCTGAAATTATTCTGTTTAAGCTTTAGGGGCTTTTTCGCGGTTTGTGTATCAACACGATTATTTTTCTGCGAGAACTCATAGGCTTCACGTTGAGCTTTATTGAACTCAGTATCGTACGCCTTTCGTTTTACGGGGTCGGAAAGAACATCGAAAGCGTCCTTCAACGCTTGTAATTTCTGCACCTTATCTTGATTTTTCAGATTGCTGTCAAATTCAAAGCGTTTCTGCAAAATTTTATAAACTTCACCGATGATTTCCGGGCTTGCTTTCTGATTTACTTCAAGTAATTCGTAATAATCAATCATCTTTTATCAACTCCCGCCTTAATTTGTTCCGATTGCCTTTGCCAATGCAGATCTAAATTGCCAATTTCATTGCGTTTGTTGCATTGTAATCAGACAAATTAATTGCGGCTTGATATGGATCAAACATTGAATTGATTAGGATAATCTGGAGAAAACAAACGTTACCGATAAAACCGAGTTGAATAGCAGTCTTTCAATACATTGTTAAGGATTACATTGAAGAGGACGATACCGGTACATCCGAATGTTCTGGAAGTGAGTGGGCAGATGATTCGACTTTAGCGGTACCATAGTCGCTTTTTTTATGCCGCATACCGATTTAAACGAAATTAAAGCCGATGATTACCTGAAGCGTTGCGGCGATAGTACAAAACTCATTAACCAGGAGGTAACGGTTGGACATGGCGCTTGTGTGCCGACGGTATTAACAAGATTTCTAACATTGGGAATATGGCAATGGTGTCCGGCCTATGTTTCTTGGGAAGCGGATGTGTTGCCTTAACAATTGCTTTATAAAACGGAATTCCTTTTAACCGTAAATTCATGAAGAAAAAAATCCTAGATAAGGATTGGACGCGATTGCTAAATTTCTACTTTTTTAGCAGAGAACCGTCGAACCGCGTCCGTCATTATCACTTATTGATTAGGCCTTGTAATCATAACTTCCGTTCGCCTTGAGACGGTCGAAAAGCGGTATATACTTCGACAAGCTTAATACGAACGGTTCAGACATTCAGAGACCTAACAATTTTTGGCAAGGACCATTATTATTTAAAGAATGGACCGACATTACTAGGTCCAATTACTCTGATAAATCCTTTTTCGTTGAATCCTTCGATATTATCGGCAGGCGATTCACCATAGCCTGCAATTTTAACTTCAATTGCGCAGTTTCCGGTGGGCGCTACGCGTTGTTTATACCAATAGGTACCAGCGTTTACCCCGTTATCGCGCCATGTCCGGCTATTTTGCCAAAATTTAGCTTTGATATAGCCGTTTTTAGACACTTGTTGATAGCCGTAATCGACAACTGTACTTACAGGTACGCTCTCATCGTCGAACCCTTTAGGAATCGGTTGAAGCTCGCTTAAACGCCAGTAGTCTTTTATGATAGAACCTTGAAAACCGTCAGGAAGATTTGTTACCGGGCTTGTCGTTTTCCAATACGTTTTCAATTCTTGCATCATGGAACCGATATTGTAACTACCTTTGCCGCTAATATCGCTAATCGTTAAATCAGCCAATGTGCCGCCACCTGTAACGCTGTAACGGCGACCGTTTGCCGTACTTGCACCGTCCAAAGCAATACTCAAATTAACGGGGGACGGTGCCAATCCCAGCGAAGCAGAACCTGATCCATCGGCAACTGTATGAATTTCAATTGGAAACTTATTGGAAGCACAACCTTTTTGTACTATGACTGATTCGACAAGTTGCGTCGCAACTTCCAGGGCTTTGAACGCGCCTTGTTCCGATGGATATAATTTTGGAGCGGCTCCAGACATCCCCACTGATGGTGGGGGAACATCGCCTGGAAGCGCATAAGCAGCGCCGGATAATGTTGCTAACGCTATAATTAATGCTGTTTTTTTCATGATATTACTCCTCGTAAAGAATAAGCTACTCCAAACTCGTGTGTTGTTAATCAACAAACAATTTTGGCGACCGGCTAAAATAAATTTATACAACACAATCATCGCGCATGATTTTGCGCTCTAATATTAAGTATCCAATTATTTCTAGCTTTTATTTTAGAAGTCAAGAACCACTATCCTCTAAAACCGATGTCATTTTTTCATTTATTCTTTGTTAAGTACCTAAAATAAATATTAAAATTTACTTAAAATAAACTCATTTTTTATTAGTTAATAGCGTCTTCGCAAGCATGAATACAAGCCATATGAATGTAAGGTTAAACATTTAAGAATTATTTTGGATGTTTATTTTTTTCGCTTGCTGCTTTGAGGTGCTCAAACATAAAGAAATCACCAACAGCATGAATGGGCGCGGTAGCGTGTTAGATAACATTTAAATTGAGCGCATATGGCGCAATATGAATCACATTCGGCGGGTAACTTGTAGGGAGCCGCGCGCAACTCCACTCAACTAGAACAACCACTATCCGTTCCGTGGGTTTTATCGATCATCCCCGTAGCAATTAACTGGGTGGAATGTAACAGAATCCGGGCATTCGTGACTTTTCTGTCCCTATATTCTGCGCTGCTTAATACGGGTTACGCATTTTTTATTTTAGCTGAAATTGAATAGTGTTATCGGCGGGACATATTTCATTACTCTGAAGTTGGGCGACCGATCCTCAGCTATCTTGATTGGTTCGGTCTCTCCGCTTCTTGCGCTACCTTCCATTTATTCGTTCACCCATACAACGGGGTATGTGTGCAATAACGCGAAAATGTTTTCCTTTAAAGACTATCTAAAATTGACAATGAAGGCGCGGATTGATTCATGGTATAAAAATGCAGACCCGGTGCTCCGCCTTCAAGTAAACGTTGGCATAGTTTTGAGACTAAGTCTAATCCAAATGCCTGTATCGCAGCCCGATCATCGCCGAATCCTTCCAACCGTTTACGCAGCCAGCGCGGAATATCGGCACCGCACATTTCAGAAAAACGAAGTAACTGCGAATACTGCGTTATCGGCATGATTCCCGGAACAATGGGAATATTGACACCGTTTTTTTCGCACAAATCAACGAAGTAAAAATAAGCATCCGCATTATAGAAATATTGAGTGATAGCCGCATCCGCTCCCGCTAAAACTTTTCTTTTGAAGTTCTTGAAATCATCTATAGCGCTTAACGCTTGCGGATGCACTTCAGGATAGGCCGCAACATGAATTTGGAAAAAATCGCCGGATTCTTGCCTGATAAACTCGACGAGTTCGTTCGCATAACGAAACTCCCCCGCCGACATCATGCCCGAAGGCAAATCGCCGCGTAAAGCGACGATCCGAGTTATGCCGTGATCTTGATATTTTTTTAGTATAGCCCGGATGTTTTCTTTGGTTGATGCAACACACGATAAATGCGGTGCAGCTGCAATCCCTGTGTTTTGTATGTCGATAACTGTTTCAAATGTTTTATCACGAGTCGTTCCACCCGCGCCGAAGGTAACTGAAAAAAAATCAGGGTTCCGGGCGGCCAATTTGCGCTGTACTTCACGCAAGTTGACCGTTCCTTCGTCCGTTTTGGGCGGATAGAATTCGAAGCTAGAGAGATTTTCTGATTTTTCTGATAATTGCATCGGCATTTTTAGACCGGCCTTTCCCAGAAAAAGCCGGTCATTCGTAATTATGTTTTGAACTATCAACCAAGATTAATAGCGATAATGATCTGCTTTATAAGGTCCTTCGACCGGAACATTGATGTATTTTGCCTGTTGATCAGTCAGAACAGTCAAATTAACACCTATTTGCGCCAAATGCGATCTTGCCACTTTTTCATCGAGTTTTTTCGGTAAAATATAGACTTTATTTTCGTAAGCCGATGCATTTTGCCACAATTCGAGTTGCGCTAAGACTTGGTTGCAGAAAGAATTCGACATGACGAAGCTCGGATGACCGGTTGCACAACCCAAATTGACCAAACGTCCTTCTGCTAAGATGATTAATCGCTTTCCATCAGGGAAAATGACATGGTCGACCTGGGGTTTGATATTCTCCCAAGTGTATTGCCGTATTTGGGCGATTTCAATTTCGGAATCAAAGTGTCCGATGTTACAAACGATCGCCTGATCTCTCATTACCCGCATATGTTCATGCGTAATAACACTAACATTGCCTGTTGCAGTCACGAAAATATTCGCGATGGGCGCCGCATCTTCCATTGTTACGACACGATAACCTTCCATTGCAGCTTGTAAGGCGCATATCGGATCAATTTCGGTAATCCATACCGTAGCGCCCAACCCGCGTAGCGACTGCGCACAACCTTTACCGACGTCGCCGTAACCACATACCACTGCGATTTTACCGGCAACCATAACATCGGTCGCACGTTTGATACCGTCTACTAACGATTCGCGGCAGCCATAGAGGTTGTCGAATTTAGATTTGGTAACGGAATCGTTTACGTTAATGGCAGGCACTTTTAAGGTGCCTTTCGAGACCCGCTCATATAAGCGCAGGACACCGGTTGTGGTTACTTCCGACAAACCTTTGACATCTGCCATCAATTCCGGAAACTTATCGTGCATCATGTTGGTTAAATCGCCGCCGTCATCGAGAATCATATTAGGACGCCAGCCATTCGGACCGAGAATGGTTTGTTCAATACACCAATCGGCTTCCGCTTCCGTTTCGCCTTTCCAAGCAAAAACGGGAACTCCAGACGCAGCAATTGCCGCAGCGGCGTGATCTTGTGTCGAAAAAATATTGCACGAAGACCAGCGCACTTCTGCTCCCAGCGCAGTTAACGTCTCAATTAATACTGCCGTTTGGATTGTCATGTGCAGACATCCGGCAATCCGTGCGTCTTTAAGCGGTTTTCTATCGCCATATTCTCCGCGCAAGGCCATCAATCCGGGCATTTCGGTTTCGGCAATATTGATTTCTTTGCGGCCCCAATCAGCAAGGGTTATATCCGCTACTTTGTAATCTTGTTCGCTCATCTAAACTCCTAAAGTTGTTGGCTATAGTCCTGCGGCATCTCTTAATGCATCAACCTTATCTGTTTTTTCCCAACTGAAAGTGCTTTCGGTACGACCGAAATGACCGTATGCCGCAGTGGTTTGATAAATAGGCTTCATTAAATCGAGCATCGCTATTAAACCTTTCGGTCTAAGATCGAAATGTTCGCGAACAATTTGTACTAAACGATCTTCCGTAAGTTTTCCTGTTCCGAATGTTTCAACACTGATAGATGTCGGATCCGCAACCCCGATTGCATAAGAAACTTGAATTTCGCAGCGTTCTGCTAATCCTGCTGCAACGATATTTTTCGCGACATAGCGCGCCATGTATGCCGCCGAACGATCAACTTTTGAAGGATCTTTACCTGAAAAAGCTCCGCCGCCATGTCGCGCCATACCGCCGTAGGTATCTACGATAATTTTACGGCCTGTTAAGCCGCAATCACCTACTGGACCGCCTATTATAAATTGCCCGGTCGGGTTGATGAAAAATTTGGTATCTTTATGCAACCATTCCTTCGGTAAAACCGGAAGTATGATTTCATCCATAACCGCTTCATGTATCGCTTTAGCGCTAATGTCTGGCGAATGTTGAGTAGACAAAACAACCGCATCAATCGCTACCGGCTTGTTATTTTCATAGCGGAATGTTATCTGACTTTTTGCGTCGGGACGTAACCAAGGCAACGTCTTATTCTTTCTCACTTCAGCCTGCCGTTTGACTAAAAGGTGCGAATAAGTAATAGGCGCTGGCATCATAACATCGGTTTCGTTGGTTGCGTAACCGAACATCAACCCTTGGTCGCCCGCACCTTGCTCGTGATTTTCAGCCTCATCCACTCCCATCGCAATATCGGCGGACTGCTTACCAATCGCATTCAACACGGCACAACTATTACCGTCGAAACCGATATCGCCGTGATCGTAACCAATGTTGCAAACTACTTTTCGGACTAATTCTTCAGTGTCTACCCAGGCATCCGTGGTAATTTCTCCTGCCAAAACGACCATCCCAGTTTTAACCAGCGTCTCGCACGCCACTCGAGAACGCGGATCTTGCGCCAACAAAGCATCCAGTATTGCATCGGATATCTGGTCAGCAACTTTATCCGGATGTCCTTCCGAGACGGATTCAGATGTAAATATGAAGTTGTCGCTCACTATAACCACCTCTTAAATAAAAACTAATGGGTAAATAGATAAAAAGGCTGCATAAGCAACCTTATTGAAATCGCTAATGGTGGGCCCTGTAGGACTTGAACCTACGACCTGCCGATTATGAGTCGGACGCTCTAACCAACTGAGCTAAGGGCCCTTTTGCTATTTATTCGCCATCAAGAAAACATCTCAATTGCTCGGATCTTGATGGATGGCGGAGTTTCCTTAAAGCTTTTGCCTCAATTTGACGGATTCTCTCACGCGTTACATCGAATTGTTTGCCCACTTCTTCTAATGTGTGGTCGGTATTCATATTAATCCCAAAACGCATCCGAAGGACCTTGGCTTCCCTCGCTGTCAATCCTGCCAGCACATTTTGGGTGGACTCCCGTAAACCCGCTATTGTAGCTGCTTCAATCGGAGAAAGCACGCGTGCATCTTCTATAAAATCGCCTAAATGCGAATCTTCGTCGTCGCCTATTGGTGTTTCCATTGATATAGGCTCTTTTGCAATCTTTAGAACTTTACGAACTTTATCTTCGGGCATTTCCATTCGCACGGCTAGTTCTTCCGGCGTAGCCTCACGCCCCAATTCTTGCAAAATCTGTCTGGATATCCGATTCAATTTGTTGATAGTTTCAATCATATGAACCGGTATACGAATCGTTCTCGCTTGGTCGGCTATCGAACGGGTAATTGCCTGTCTAATCCACCACGTCGCGTATGTCGAAAATTTGTATCCGCGTCTGTATTCGAATTTATCGACGGCTTTCATCAATCCGATATTGCCTTCCTGAATCAAGTCCAAAAACTGCAATCCGCGATTGGTATATTTTTTTGCGATCGAAATCACCAAACGCAAATTCGCCTCGATCATTTCTTTTTTCGCACGCCTTGCTTTGGCTTCACCTATCGAAATGCGGCGATTTATGTCCTTCAATCCGCCGATTGTCAGACCGTAATGCGCTTCAATCTCCGCTAGCATTTTTTGAGCTTTGCGTATTTCTTTTTCATAGTCCCTAACAACGGACGCATAAGGATTGCTTTCTTTTAAAAATTGATCAATCCAATCCAAGCGTGTTTCATTGTCGGTATACGCCGCAATAAAGTCTTGCCGCGGCATTTTTGCTTTTTTTACAAAAACATCATAGATCAAGCGCTCGTGTTCACGAACTGAAGCGACTCCATCTGGTATAATAGACGACAGCTTTTTTAGATATTGGGGCGTCCATTTGAACTCCATGAACACCTCGGCCAATTTCACAAAAGCATTTTCTGTTTGCTGACTTGAATAGCCGTGGTTAATAATTGCCTCGGATGCAAGTTGAAGCTGCTCCCTCAACAGATCGATTTTTTCTTTAACCTCATCGTAATTCAGCCCTTTCAAATCGTCTTCAGGACTTGCAACCTCAACAGCATCGTTAACGGCTTGACTATTCAGCAAGTCTTCCGGCTCGCTTAAATCGACAAAGCCAGAAATCAAGTCGGTTAATCGAATCCCGCTTTCTTCTTCCGATATGGAGTCAAACGACTGCAAAACATCTTGTACAACCACGCAAGAGCGCGATATTGCTTTAACAAGTTGTTGATGACCTTCTTCGATGCGTTTTGCGATTTTTAATTCGTCAGCACGGGTTAGTAGCTCGACCGAACCCATTTCTCGCATGTACATGCGGACCGGATCGGTTGTGCGACCGAACTCGCTATCCACCGATGCCAATGCAGCAACTTCTTCTGCGTCCTCATCGTCCGCGGTAACAGTTGCCGAATCCGTAATTAACGAATCGTCATCGGGTGCCGTTTCGTAAACCTGTATGCCTAAATCATTGATTGTCCCGATAAACTCTTCGATTTGTTCGGGGTCGGCTATATCGCTTGGCAGGTGATCGTTTACCTCTGCGTAAGTCAAGTATCCTTGGACCTTACCTTTGGCTATTAATTGCCTTAGTTGAGATTGCTGATCATTCATACTTAACCCATACCACCATAGTTACAATAAACCGAAATTAACAGGTGATTATACTGTAAATTCTACAAAATTACATCACTATGCTTCTTTGCTAAAAGAGCAACCAAATCTTCTTTTTCAGATTTTGATAAACCATCTTTTTTGCTTTTTTCCAATAACTTGTCTATTAGCGCAGCATTAGTCTCGACAAATAGCCTATTTATAGACTCTAAAAATAATTTTTCAATATTTTCATCTGGAAATTCAACTGTAGCCAATTTTTTAATGATTGTCTCATTCGGATGATCACGATAATGCTCTATTAATACGCCATAATTAACAGGTCTTTTTGTTAATAAGACATCTAAAATTTGCCTAAATTTTTCTATGCCTTCAAAATCTAAGTAGTTCCAATCTATGTCTTTTTTCTCAATAAGTGCTATTAAGCGAGGATTCTGTATCAATAACGCCAGCACACTGCTCGCCACCGAGAGTCGGTTGCTTTTTTGTCTATGCTTCTTTACTTGCAAACTATAGGCGAGCATTGCTTGACGATCTAGAACATGACGATTTGACAAACCAGATAACTTATCGACCATTAATTCTCTAAAAGAACCGATTGGCAGCTTTTTCAAATACTCCTCCGCCTCACCTAGTAGAAAAGATAAATTTTCAATTTCTGACAACTTTAGATCTTTAGTGAAATGTTCATAAAAGTACTCAGACAAGGGCTGGGAATTATTGATACGACTATCAAAAAGCTCCTTCCCCTCTTTGTTTATAAGCGAATCGGGATCGTGCTGTTCTGGCAAAACCATAATACGTATCTGACGACCAGCCTTCAAAGCGGGAAAAACTGAAGAAACCGCACGCCAAGCTGCTTTTTGACCGGCACTATCACCATCAAAACACAACACCAACTCTGACGCGAATCGAAAAAGTAACTCGAGATGATCCAGTGATGTTGAAGTCCCTAATGTTGCTACCGCATAGTGGATTCCATTTCCAGCTAAGGCAATGACATCCAAGTATCCTTCGACAACGAGAATCCTTTTAGGCTTCGAATCCTTGCGAAGCAATTCATACAGACCATAGACTTCTTTGCTTTTATGAAAAACTGATGTTTCAGGCGAGTTCAGGTACTTAGGTAAGGTATCATTCAACACCCGTCCACCAAAGCCTACTGTTCTACCGCGTTTATCACGGATCGGAAACATAAGCCGCCCGCGGAAACGATCATAAACCTTGCCTTCTTTTTCAATCGACATTCCTGCTTGAACCAATTGGTTTTGGTCAAAACGGCTTGATAACACACGCCACTCATCAGGCGCGAAGCCGATCATGAAGTCTTTTGCGAGACTATCGGTAATGCCTCTAGATTTAAGATAGCTGATAGCCTTTTTTCCTTCTTCATCAGTCCTTAGGCACTGAACATAAAATGCAGCTACTTGCTCAAGAAGCTGATAGTAGTCGCTAACAAACTCCGATTTTAAATGCTTGCCAGAGGTTTCTATTGTTTCCCTAGGCACTTCCAAGCCCGCGAACGTAGCAAGATCCTCAACCGCCTCGATAAAATCCAAATGATTGAAGTCCATCAAAAAACCGATTGCATTACCGCTTGCGCCGCAACCGAAACAATGAAAGAACTGTTTATTGCGATTTACTGAAAAACTGGGTGTTTTTTCTGTATGAAAAGGACACCGGGCAACAAAATTTGCACCCGCTTTCTTTAGAGGGACATGCTTATCGATTAAATCGACAATATCCACTCTGGAGAGCAGATCATCGATAAAGTAACGAGGGATTCTACCGGTCAAATTTAAGCCCGGAAAAATAAACTACTGAGGTAAAGCGGCCTTGATTTTGGCGCTAACGACCGTCATATCGGCGCGTCCTTGCATTGTTCCTTTCAACAAGCCCATTACCTTGCCCATATCCTTAACGGATTCGGCGCCTGATTCGATAACCGCCGACTTTACCATGCCATCGACTTCAGCTTCGCTCAGCGGTTGCGGCATGAAATCCTGTATCACCACCACTTCCGCTTCTTCAATGTCAACTAAGTCTTGTCTCCCGGCATCGGAAAACTGCCGAATAGATTCGCGGCGTTGCTTGAGCATTTTGTCCAAAACTTGTAGCGTGCGAGTATCGTCTAGCGCAATCCGCTCATCAACCTCAACCTGCTTGATTGCAGCAAGAATTAATCGAATAACGGCAAGCCTGGCCTTTTCGCCTCCTTTCATGGAGGCTTTCATATCGTCCTTGATACGATTAATGAGCGAATCCGACATAAATTTTCTTAAACAGCCGGACGTCCGCGACGAAGGTTTTTCAATGCATAACGCTCGCGAGCCAATTTTTTCAAATGACGTTTAACAGCCGCCGCACCTTTACGTTTACGTTCTGAAGTCGGTTTTTCATAAAATTCGCGACGACGAACTTCCGCTAGAACACCCGCTTTTTCACAAGCGCGTTTGAAACGGCGAATAGCGATATCGAAGGGTTCGTTTTCTTTAAGTTTTACTGAAGGCATATCTTCCCAATTATGTTAGTATCTGGTTAAAGTCATTGACGTCGGCTTACTTTAACCAACGTTATAAAAAGAACCGCCGATTATAACCTTAGTTTTAATAATTTCAAAAATTTCAATGCAAGTTTTAGGGATTGAAACCTCATGTGATGAAACGGGCGTTGCCATTTATCACTCAACACAAGGGTTAATAAGCCATCATTTGTACAGCCAAGTTGATCTCCATGCCGAATACGGCGGCGTTGTGCCGGAATTAGCATCGCGAGACCATATTCGAAAATTGGTGCCGCTTATTAAACAAATACTGCATGAAAGAGAACTACCAAACAGCGACATCGACGGAGTTGCTTACACCGCAGGACCCGGACTGATGGGAGCTCTTCTCGTCGGTGCAGCGACAGCCAGAAGTTTGGCTTGGGCGTGGCAAATTCCCGCCATTGCCGTGCACCACATGGAAGGCCACTTACTCGCCCCAATGTTGGAAGCTAATTCCCCCGAATTTCCTTTTGTTGCATTACTTATTTCTGGCGGTCATACCTTATTAGTAAGCGTCGAAGCGTTCGGTCGCTACCGCTTATTAGGCGAATCTCTTGATGACGCCGCGGGCGAAGCTTTTGACAAGACTGCAAAAATGCTCGGCTTAGGTTATCCGGGCGGACCTAAATTAGCCGAGCTGGCAGAACTAGGCAGACCGATTTATAAATTCCCTAGACCCATGACCGACAGACCCGGACTTGATTTTAGTTTCAGTGGATTAAAAACTTTTGCACTCAATACTTACAACGAAAGCACCAAAACCGTTCAGGATAAAGCCGATATCGCCGAGGCATTTCAACGCGCCGTCGCCGAAACGCTGAGTATTAAATGCAGGCGCGCTTTGCGTCAAACGGGGATTAGCAGCTTAGTTGTCGCAGGAGGCGTCAGCGCCAATCGTCGAATCCGCAGTTGTTTAAGTGAAATGGCTCAACAGGAAAGTTGTGACATTTTTTTTCCTAGACCTGAATTCTGCACTGACAATGGCGCCATGATTGCCTATGCGGGTTGCCAACGCTTACTAAAGGGCGAACATGAAGGTCTAGAAATCGTCGTCAGACCGCGTTGGCCAATTAGTCAGTTACTTTAAGGAAACGACGAACAAATCGATTCCAATCACAACTTAAAGGCGCAAGTGGTTCGCAAGTTACACCAGAACGTTACTATAGGACTTGCCTTGAACCGAATCAATAGTCTTCATGTCCATCGGGTACCGAGCTTGTCAAAAGATTTGTTCAGGTTATTAATCGAAATATGGATTCTCTCATATTCTTAATTAGCTTGATTCTTTGGCTTTTTGAGAATGGAGATTTGCATTTCTCCAGTGTTTTGCTCTATTTTGAAATGTTGCAAAATATTCATTCCAAGCAGAGGCTGACTTAAATTCGGCTGTATCGCCGCAGGTACATCTTTTATTATGAAAGGCCCGAACTCCAGCTTTCCAATAGTTGCCGTACAGGAGTCGACGACTCCGTTAGCAGTTTCCATTTTTATCTTGTCATCGCAATAGATTAATGCGTCGTGCGCAATCGACTCTGGAAGCGTGACCATTGAAGCTCCGGTATCAACGACAAAGTTAAGTGACTTATCATTAATTTTTCCTTCGGTAGCATAATGTCCACTAATCCCCTGTTTAAGCTTCATAGTTACGGGCGATTCATTTTTTTCACTTTCATCTTGTTCAGATACTGAATCTTGAGGCTGAGCAGTTTCTTTCGGCGTCCACGAATTCACAGTGTCGTTATTGCCGTTACAAGCAGATTTTTGATAGATATAGACACCTTCTTCATTTTTACACTTATAAATCGTCGCAGCTCGTATTGCATTAGTCGCAAAAAGCAAGGATAGAAGCGCAAATAGAAATAAGGTTACGAGTTTTTTCATAACTATTCACCATCAAAATAAAATATCGCCAAAATTAATAATGTTGTTAGGATGAATTTCAGTTGAAAATGATAGTCTCAACTTATTTATCGATTGTTTACAAAGGAATTTTAGTCTAAATATTTTAGTTAGCCATAAAGTATTTACGCTGCATTACTGCTAATTTAGACTAAATGCAATAAATCTCGATGTCGTCGAACTCTTACGGAAGCGATGCAAAAAAATGAAGAAAATGCCGCGACCATGATGTAAAACGAAATTGGCGAATTGGAACCCATTAATGTAACCATTTTGGCAACCAAAATGGGCGCTGTACCGCCGAATATAGCCGCCGCCAAATTACACGCCAAAGACATACCGGTATAGCGCGTTTTGGTCGGAAATAATTCGACGACTAGTGTCGGTATCGGCGCAATGTAGGCGCCTAAAATTGCGGAAAAAACAATTTGCGAGGTCAAGACTAAAGCGAATGTTTTTGCTTCCAGTAAATAAAGATAAGGCAAGGCAAACGCAACATACAAAATCAAAACGACTTTAAGCAAGACTTCCCGGTCTTTGTTATCGCTTAGCCAAGCGGATATCGGAGCGACGATCATCATCGTCAACAAGCTCAGCGAAAAAATCAAAAGCGCATCCGAGGTACTGAATTTTAAGAATTTCACCATGAAGCTCGGCATAAAAACCGTTTGGATATAAAACGGAATCGTCACCGCGAGATAAATACCGATCCCAAGCAATATCTCTTTAGAATTTTGCCTCAGCGCCTCTTTTACCGGCGCATCGGAGGTATGTCCGTTTTCTTTAGCTTCCATAAACACAGGGCTTTCATCCAATTTGGTGCGTATGTACAAACCGATGATGCCTATAAAGAAACCTAAAATAAATGGAATTCGCCAGCCCCAGATATCGAAATCCGCTTGCGGCATTACATGGGCCAATCCGGCGGCGATCATTGCACCGCTGAGTAGGCCGATTAACATACTCAACATGGATAAACTGCCCATTTGGTTTTTGTTTTTCCTCGAAGCATGTTCGACAAGGTACACAATCGAACCGCCGAATTCGCCGCCGACCGCAACCCCTTGCACTAAACGGATCAGTGTAAGCAATATCGGCGCCCAAATGCCTATCTCTTTATAAGTCGGCAACAAGCCGATGCACGCGGTAGGGAAGGCCATGAGCAATATGGAGAGAGCGAGGGCGTTTTTACGTCCGTATCTATCGCCGATATAGCCGAAAAACATTGCGCCTAAGGGCCGCATAAGAAACCCGACGGCAAAAATACCGAACGTTGCGATTAGTGCTACCGCATCATCACCCTGTGGAAAAAAGTGTTTGCTAATCAGAGCAGTAAACGTTCCATATAGCGCATAATCGTACCACTCCAACCCATTGCCTACCATTGTAGAAGCAATGACCCGTTTCACTTGTGACATTCAGTGTCCTTGTTTTTAATTTGAGGTAGGTTAATTTTTTCTCGAATAAATTTGATACGATATATTTAAATTTTAAGCTCCATTCGCCATTATTCCCGAGGGGGTATTAGCCTAGAGAAGGCAGCATGTTCTTCGGCATACACAGCGATATCGATTCAATGATTAGGTATCTTATCAATTATATTCTACAGCGTAGCCGAGTTTTTAAGTTTTACTAAAAGTCCGTCGTCGCCAACCCAATGTAATGACCTCACCAAATCTTATTTTCTGACCGGTATTGACAGAAAAAAACCATTTATGGATTAGTTAGGATTTTTGGAGATCGTCCAAGCAAAATCGGTAGTTTTGCTATAAGCTCGATACGTGCAAAACGCGAAACAAAATAACGCAACCGAAAAATCAATTCTGTTAGGCTAGCTATTAGATAGTGGGAAAGTATTCAGTAATCTTGATGGCAACACATCATATATTGCATCGTGTAAAAAATTAACACTATTAATTATGTCTGAAATTTCAATAAATATGATTTTTTTGCCGTCTCGTTAGTTTAAAATCTTTAGGATAAATTTAGGGCAAAAAAAAAGCCCAAGGAGTTGATTCTTGGGCTTTTGATTTAGGCGCTTGGCAATTCCCTACTTTCACATGGCAAACTGCCACACTATCATTGGCGCTAAGCGGTTTCACTTCCGAGTTCGGGATGGGGTCGGGTGGTTCACGCTCGCTATGGTCACCAAGCAATTCGGTGTTCAACACGACTACAAGTCTTAAGGCCATTCGACCGCTCTTCAAGCTTTCACTTTTGTGCGCTCTTTTTGCCCGCTTACGTCTTGCTGTTTCATGTCCGCTTTCGCAGTCACTTTTTCATCTTTTTTCGTCAGGTCTTTTTGCACCTGCGTTTTCGCTTCAGCTTCTAGGCTTCGGCTTTATGGCGCGACCTAGACTCAGCAGACTTTCTGACAACTTATGTCGCCTTCCGCCTGCTCCTTTGGCTCGCTCTCATGGAATTCTGTACCACTGTGTTCTCTCGTCTTAGCGTCGTCAACGTTAGGCGCAGTTCGGTTTCAGGCTGCTTTTGCCTTTCCTTGCGCCCGCTTTCCCAAGCTTATTGGGTGTTATAAGGTCAAGCCTCACGGGCAATTAGTACACGTTAGCTACACGCATTACTGCGCTTCCACACCGTGCCTATCAACGTCGTAGTCTCCGACGGCCCTTCAGGGGACTTAAAGTCCCAGTGAGATCTCATCTTGGGAGGGGCTTCCCCTTAGATGCTTTCAGCGGTTATCCTGTCCGAACGTGGCTACCCGGCAATGCCCTTGGCAGAACAACCGGAACACCAGAGGTTCGTCCACTCCGGTCCTCTCGTACTAGGAGCAGCTTCCCTCAAATCTCAAACGCCCATGGCAGATAGGGACCGAACTGTCTCACGACGTTCTGAACCCAGCTCGCGTACCACTTTAAATGGCGAACAGCCATACCCTTGGGACCTGCTTCAGCCCCAGGATGTGATGAGCCGACATCGAGGTGCCAAACACCGCCGTCGATATGAACTCTTGGGCGGTATCAGCCTGTTATCCCCGGAGTACCTTTTATCCGTTGAGCGATGGCCCTTCCATACAGAACCACCGGATCACTATGACCTACTTTCGTACCTGCTCGACTTGTCCGTCTCGCAGTCAAGCACCCTTATGCCATTGCACTCATTGCCTGATTTCCGACCAGGCTGAGGGTACCTTCGTGCTCCTCCGTTACTCTTTAGGAGGAGACCGCCCCAGTCAAACTACCCACCAGACACTGTCCCCAATCCAGATAACGGACCGAGGTTAGAACTTCAAATAAACCAGGGTGGTATTTCAAGGTCGGCTCCACATGAACTAGCGTCCACGCTTCAAAGCCTCCCACCTATCCTACACAAGTTGATTCAAAGTCCAGTGCAAAGCTATAGTAAAGGTTCACGGGGTCTTTCCGTCTAGCCACGGGTATACGGCATCTTCACCGCAATTTCAATTTCACTGAGTCTCGGCTGGAGACAGTGTGGCCATCGTTACGCCATTCGTGCAGGTCGGAACTTACCCGACAAGGAATTTCGCTACCTTAGGACCGTTATAGTTACGGCCGCCGTTTACTGGGGCTTCGATCAAGAGCTTCTCCGAAGATAACCCCATCAATTAACCTTCCAGCACCGGGCAGGCGTCACACCCTATACGTCCTCTTTCGAGTTTGCAGAGTGCTATGTTTTTGCTAAACAGTCGCAGCCACCATTTTATTGCAACCCTTTTTTGCTCCAGCCGCAGGGCTTTCACATACTGGGGGCATACCTTCTCCCGAAGTTACGGTATCATTTTGCCTAGTTCCTTCAGCCGAGTTCTCTCAAGCACCTTGGAATTCTCATCCTACCCACCTGTGTCGGTTTGGGGTACGGCCACTGGTAACCTGAAGCTTAGAGGTTTTTCTTGGAAGCATGGCATCAATCACTTCATCTTATCCGAAAATAAAATCCGTCATCACGTCTCAGAATATATGCAACCGGATTTGCCTAGTCACACTCCCTACTCGCTTAAACCACACTTCCAACAGTTGGCTGACCTAGCCTTCTCCGTCACCCCATCGCAGTTACCACCGGTACAGGAATATTAACCTGTTTTCCATCGACTACGCCTTTCAGCCTCGCCTTAGGTACCGACTAACCCTGCGTCGATTAGCGTTGCGCAGGAAACCTTGGGTTTTCGGTGTGGGAGTTTTTCACTCCCATTATCGTTACTTATGTCAGCATTCGCACTTCTGATACCTCCAGCACACTTCTCAATGCACCTTCGCAGGCGTACAGAACGCTCCTCTACCGCGCATCTTACGATGCACCCGTAGCTTCGGTACTATGCTTAGCCCCGGTAAATCTTCCGCGCAGACCGACTCGACCAGTGAGCTATTACGCTTTCTTTAAAGGATGGCTGCTTCTAAGCCAACCTCCTGGCTGTCTGTGCCTTTCCACATCGTTTCCCACTGAGCATAGATTTTGGGACCTTAGCTGACGGTCTGGGCTGTTTCCCTTTTCACGACGGACCTTATCACCCGCCGTGTGTCTCCCGTGCTGAAACTTGTTGGTATTCGGAGTTTGCATCGGGTTGGTAAGTCGGGATGACCCCCTAGCCGAAACAGTGCTCTACCCCCAACAGTTATACACGAGGCGCTACCTAAATAGCTTTCGAGGAGAACCAGCTATCTCCGAGCTTGATTAGCCTTTCACTCCGATCCACAACTCATCCCCGTATTTTTCAACAGACGTGGGTTCGGTCCTCCAGTAAGTATTACCTCACCTTCAACCTGGTCATGGATAGATCGCCCGGTTTCGGGTCTAATCCCAGCGACTATACGCCCTATTAAGACTCGCTTTCGCTACGCCTCCCCTATTCGGTTAAGCTTGCCACTGAGATTAACTCGCTGACCCATTATACAAAAGGTACGCAGTCACCCCACGAAGGGGCTTCCACTGCTTGTACGCATACGGTTTCAGGATCTATTTCACTCCGCTCTCCGCGGTTCTTTTCGCCTTTCCCTCACGGTACTGGTTCACTATCGGTCAGTAAGGAGTATTTAGCCTTGGAGGATGGTCCCCCCATGTTCAAACAAGGTTTCACGTGCCTCGTCTTACTCGTTTTCACTAGTACAGGTTTTCGTGTACGGGGCTATCACCCGGTATCGCCAGACTTTCCAGACTGTTCCACTAACAATGTATTAGCTTAAGGGCTAATCCCCGTTCGCTCGCCGCTACTTAGGGAATCTCGGTTGATTTCTTTTCCTATGGGTACTTAGATGTTTCAGTTCCCCACGTTCGCCTCCTGTCACTATGTATTCATGTAAAGATAACTGTCTGATGACAGCTGGGTTTCCCCATTCGGAAATCTTCGGATCATCGTGAGTTTGCACACTCCCCGAAGCTTATCGCATGCTACAACGTCCTTCATCGCCTCTTACTGCCTAGGCATCCACCGTATGCGCTTATTCACTTGACCATATAACCCCAATAAGTCTGCTTTTGGCCTTCGTTGGGTGGCAATTGAGCCAGGAGGATCAAACTCTTTGGTCCTGTGCAAGTGCAGGCGCTATCCTTGCGTTTTAAAGCGCCATTGATAGGTGTCTGCCGCTACGCCGCTTTCGAGGCGCCCCTGCTTGCAAGGCAGGTGCTCTCCCAGCTGAGCTATAGCCCCAGTATTCACTGAGTTCCTAGCCCATTCTCACTACTTTTACAGCCGTCTTCCGAAAATAAATCTCATCATCGAATACTTGTAACAATACGTTGTTACGATAACGGTGTACCAGTGGTGGGCCTAGGTGGACTCGAACCACCGACCTCACCCTTATCAGGGGTGCGCTCTAACCAGCTGAGCTACAGGCCCTAGGCTCATTTTTCTTGCTTTGATCAAAATAATTTGTTGTGGATACTTGCGACGATCTTATGTGTCTTTGTAAGGAGGTGATCCAGCCCCAGGTTCCCCTAGGGCTACCTTGTTACGACTTCACCCCAGTCATGAATCACAAAGTGGTGAGCGCCCTCCCGAAGGTTAGACTACCCACTTCTTTTGCAACCCACTCCCATGGTGTGACGGGCGGTGTGTACAAGGCCCGGGAACGTATTCACCGCGACATTCTGATTCGCGATTACTAGCGATTCCGACTTCATGGAGTCGAGTTGCAGACTCCAATCCGGACTAAGACCGGCTTTCTGGGATTTGCTTACTTTCGCAAGTTCGCTGCCCTCTGTACCGGCCATTGTAGCACGTGTGTAGCCCTACCCATAAGGGCCATGATGACTTGACGTCGTCCCCACCTTCCTCCGGTTTATCACCGGCAGTCTCCCTAGAGTTCCCGGCATTACCCGCTGGCAACTAAGGATAAGGGTTGCGCTCGTTACGGGACTTAACCCAACATTTCACAACACGAGCTGACGACAGCCATGCAGCACCTGTCTCAGAGTTCCCGAAGGCACTCTACTATCTCTAACAGATTCTCTGGATGTCAAGGGTAGGTAAGGTTCTTCGCGTTGCATCGAATTAAACCACATGCTCCACCGCTTGTGCGGGCCCCCGTCAATTCATTTGAGTTTTAACCTTGCGGCCGTACTCCCCAGGCGGTCAACTTAATGCGTTAGCTGCGCCACTAAGTCTTATAAAGACCCAACGGCTAGTTGACATCGTTTACAGCGTGGACTACCAGGGTATCTAATCCTGTTTGCTACCCACGCTTTCGTACCTCAGCGTCAGTTTGAGTCCAGTAAGTCGCCTTCGCCACTGGTGTTCCTTCAGATATCTACGCATTTCACCGCTACACCTGAAATTCCACTTACCTCTACTCAACTCTAGCTCGCCAGTTTCAAATGCAGTTCCCAGGTTGAGCCCGGGGCTTTCACATCTGACTTAACGAGCCGCCTACGCACGCTTTACGCCCAGTAATTCCGATTAACGCTTGCACCCTCCGTATTACCGCGGCTGCTGGCACGGAGTTAGCCGGTGCTTCTTGTATGGGTAATGTCAATAAGCAAGGTATTAGCTTACTCTTTTTCCTCCCCATTGAAAGTGCTTTACAACCCTAGGGCCTTCTTCACACACGCGGTATTGCTGGATCAGGCTTGCGCCCATTGTCCAATATTCCCCACTGCTGCCTCCCGTAGGAGTCTGGGCCGTGTCTCAGTCCCAGTGTGGCTGATCGTCCTCTCAGACCAGCTATAGATCGTCGCCTTGGTAGGCCTTTACCCTACCAACTAGCTAATCTAACGCAGGCTCATCTGTTAGCGAAAGGTCCGAAGATCCCCTCCTTTCCCCCGTAGGGCGTATGCGGTATTAGCGTGAGTTTCCCCACGTTGTCCCCCACTAACAGGCAGATTCCTACGCGTTACTCACCCGTCCGCCACTCTCGCTACCGAAGTAGCTACTCGTTCGACTTGCATGTGTTAAGCATACCGCCAGCGTTCAATCTGAGCCATGATCAAACTCTTCAGTTTAATTTTTTTGTTGGCCTCTTTCTTTCCCTCCACTCACCCCCCCCCCCCACCCCCCCTTTTTTTCCCAAACAACCCCCCTTTTCCCCCACCCCCAATTCTCTTTCCCCCCTCACTTTTTTAAAAAAACCCCTTTCTCCCTCCCCCCCCCCTTTATACCAACATATTATTTGATTTTGTTTTTTAGGGACCTTCCTTATTGGGGTTTTTTTTAAATTTATTTAATTTATTTTTTTTTATATTTAAGAAACATTTAACTTATTGTTTATTTAGATCGAAAACTAATAAACATGATTACTGAACACAGAACATTTTGTTGTAAAAAAATTTTAATGAACAAAAATGCATCTTTAACTTTGTTTTATTTTTTGTGCTTTATTCGGAATGCAACGCCTGCAATGGATCTAATTGGGCTGCCTTGATTGCAGGCATTACACCTGATACGACTCCTATCACCAAAGAAAGCGAAAACGCTGCGACAATATAATTCCACGCTAATTCTGTCGGAAGTTCCGGCAGAATGTTACTAATCAACCCGACCAAGCCAATACCCGACAATACGCCTATAAAACCACCTAACGCGCTAAGCGTTAAAGCTTCAAAAAGAAATAGTTTAAAAATAATTATTCTTTCAGCTCCAACGGCCCGAAGTAAACCTATCTCAGACACTCTTTCAGATACCGCTATCGTCATTATCGTTACGATCCCAACCGCCCCAACCAGTAATGAGATTCCACCTAAGGCAGCAACAGCCAATGTCAATATATTTAAGATCGAATCCATACTCTCCAACATCTGATTTTGCGTAATCAACGTAAAGTCTTCCTCTCCGTGCCGCGAGATTAATAAATTTTTTATATTTTTTTGAATGACCGCAACCGATGCCGATGCGCTAGCACTATAAAGCAGATCAATTTCCATCAAGCTTTCCCTATCAAACATTTCCAGTGCTTTTGCAGCCGGAATATAAACCGTATCATCCATATCGAAGCCTAACATTTGACCTTTTTTTTCCATGACACCTATGACTCGATAACGGTCGCTACCAATACGCACACGCTTACCGAGCGGATTTGATTGTCCGAATAACTCATTCGCTAATTTATCTCCTAATACTGCAAAGGCTCGAGGATTTGTCGACTCGCCGGAAGGCAAAGACCGGCCTAGTGCCGGACGAATTTTCCAAACCAGAGGAACGTCTGCACCCGCGCCGATAACATTACTTCGGCGTTGCTTCTTATCTGTTTCAACTCTCGCATTACCCTGTACAACCGGTACAACAGCGGTAATCCCGCCTAGCTTACTTAAGCTTTCGGCATCTGCCATGGATAATGGCCGTACAGTGCTGATGGTCGCCCCTGAAATCCCAAGAGTTGATTTTTTTCCGGGATGAATGCCTATGATATTGGTTCCAAACTGAGTAAATTCTGCGATTACAAAGCTATGAAGCCCACGACCCATCGACGTCAAAATAATGACAGCCGCAATACCGATGATTAACCCAAGTGAAGTAAGCGCCGATCGCATCTTATATGATGTAATTGTTCGTAACGATAAGCGCAATATGTCGAGAAAATGCATGGTTATCTTTTTGCCAGTGCTGTAATTGGATCGAGTTTTGCCGCTTTACGCGCGGGCAATACGCCGAAAAATAAACCTGTTGCTAGAGAAACACCTAAAGCCGACAACAGCCCCCAATCGGGAAGCTCAACTGGAAATTTTGGATAAACAACCTTTAGTATCGAGATAGCTAACTGACCGAGAATCAGTCCGGCTATTGCGCCTACCAAGGACAACAGAACGGCTTCTGCCAAAAACAACCGTTGCACTTGACTTTGAGATGCGCCTAAAGCTTTCAATAAGCCTATTTCCCCAGTCCGTTGGGACACACTGACTAACATGACATTCATTACCAAAACGCCTGCAACAACAAGACTTACACCGCCAATCCCCGCCACTGCAACGGTAAGCGCTGTTAATATTTTATTAAAAGCCGATACCACACTGTCTTGAGTAATAATCGTTATATCGTCTTCCCCTTCATGACGGGCTTTGATAATTTTTTACCTCATCGACCGATTTCAGCATTGCCTCTCTCTAGACTTCGACTCGATTAAAATCCTAAACAGCGACTGGGTGTCGAATAACGCTTGCGCAGAAACCACTGGAATAATAACCATCTCGTCGAAATCGACACCGATAGATTCGCCTTCTGTGGCTAAAACGCCAATAACACGAAAGCGCCGGTCGTTAATACGCAGCCATTGACCTAAAGGGGGTGACTTTGCAAAAAGCTCATCTCGGATTGTTTGTCCGATAACACAAATTGATTGCGCATTATTATCTTCGGTTAAGGGTAAAAAACTGCCTTGCGACATACTCAGATGTCTAACTCGCAAAAGCGCATGAGTTGAGCCGAACACATTGGTTTCCCGTTCCAACCCGCCAAAAGTAACCGGCGCCGAACCTATCGTTAAAGGCGCCACAGCGGCTATATAAGGACTATGCGTTAATGACTCAGCATCTTCTAATGTTAAATCGCGCGGCGTTTCACCGAATAACGGAGGCGGCCCGCCCGTTGTCTCCGTTCGACCGGGCAATACGATCACTAAATGCGTTCCTAACGCTTCAAACTCGTTGATAATATAGCGACGTGCGCTTTCGCTCAGCGCGATTAAAACAGTTACCGACGTTACGCCGATACTCATTGCCAACACAATAAGCACGGTTCGTAAAAATTGAGATTTTATGGCAGTTAAGGCATGTTGAAATATATCTGTAAATCGCATGCTAACTTGCCGTTTATATTAGGCTTAACTAATGCCTTCCGGTTTACTCCGTTCGGACTTGTTATACCGTATCGACGAAATGACCGAGAGCGCTATCAGCACGGCGCCAACCAACCCCGTTACCACTTCGCTAATGTGGTAACGCATACTGATCAGCATAATCCCTGCCAAAACGCCGATGGCATAATGTGCGCCGTGCTCAAGAAAAACATAGTCGTCCAATGTTCCTTTATTGACTAAATACACGGTCAGACTTCTGACAAACATCGCGCCGATAGCCAAGCCTAACATAATAATGACAACATCTTGTGTGATCGCAAATGCCCCGATAACACCATCGAATGAGAATGAGGCATCCAATATCTCTAGATAAATAAAGCTCATAATTCCTGCTTTTTTTAAAACTTCCGTCGTTAAACCTTCTTCTCCTTCTTCGACAAGTTGTTCTTCGCTTTCAAATAAAGCGTCTAAACTATCGACGATAACAAACAGAATTAAACCTGATATCCCTGCAACCAAGGCCTCCAAACGAATTTCTACCGGCAGCCATCTTTGAATGAAGAGAAGTACTGCTAAGGCGCAGATTACTTCGATTGCCTTGAGTTTACCCAGTTTTGCAATGCGTTCTTCAACCCTGCCTAACCAATGCAATTCTTTGCCAGCGTCGAAAATAAACGAAAAAAACACCATCAATAGAAACATACCGCCGAACGCCGATATTTCAACATGGACATTATTGAGATGCTGAGAATATGTCGATGGATCTTTCAGAGCCATTTGAGCGACATTGATAAAATCAAGACCGGTGGCGACCGATACAATCAAGACTGGGAACACCAGCCTCATACCGAATACAGCAATTAAAATCCCCCAGGTAAGAAAATACTGTTGCCAACGTTTATCCATCCGTTTTAAGACGGATGCATTAACCACCGCATTATCGAAAGATAAGCTGACCTCAAGTACGCCGAGGATGACAGCAATAAAAACGCCAATCGGGCCGCTCCATAAAAAAGCGACCGATAAACAAAGAATAGTAATTAGAATGGAAAGTCGAAAATGTTGCATTGTTTACTCAGAGATGTGTTAGTCGCACAACTATAAGAGCATTTATAGATAAAGCAACCTTCAACTTTCAAATTCTAATCATATCTCCAACCCTGCCGATACAAATAAGAGCTAAGCTATATTCTAATAATTTGAATAATGTTCATCAAAATCGAACGGCGACCCAAAACACCGCGACTAACAACCCGGCTATTGAAAGCTCCTCCAACTGATGCATCAAAGAAAATCTGCCTTCCTGCATGATTATTTCGATACGGTTTGTCACTTGATCGCGCATATGAACTTTTTTATTTAACATGAGATTTCTCCTAATGTTTATTGGAATAACTACGCATTTGGCCTACCAATACGCCCTGAATTTCCACTTGCTCCGGCCTGAAACGCATAGCTTCCATTTTGGCATTGGCAGGGATAAGTAAAATTTCGTGCGGATATTGTTCGATATATTTCAAGGTCGCCTCGATTTTGTTAACCAGTGCAACCACGATTTCACCGTTGCGGGCGTAACTGCGTTGCTCGATAACCACCCAATCTCCGTCGTAAATCCCGGCTTCTATCATTGAATCACCGCTGATTTTCAACACATAACAAGGCTTTTGCGTCCTTAACTGGTCGGGGATTGCCATGTAAGTAATATTTTCCACCGCCTCGATCGGCCTACCGGCTGCAATGACGCCGGCAAATGGCAGGCTGCTTTCATTTTCAGCCGTTCCGATTAATTGCCGCGCGTAGTCGGTCAGTCTAATACCGCGCTGCTTGCGCTCCGGGGATTCAATCAATTTTGCCTCGATCAAGGCCTTAATGTGAGCATGAAGCGAACCGCGGGATTTCACCCCGATACCGGCGCATAATTCCTCCAACGTCGGCGGATGACGAAAACTATCCTGATTTTGAATTAAAAAATCGAAGATTTCTTGTTGCTTTCGGGTTAATTTCAGCTTCATTCTGTTCTCCATTTGTTTTTACATTAAGATAGTACAAGAACAATATCAAAACAAGCGCAGTGCGAATATTTTTTTACTCTCGCAAGAAAATCTTAGGAATACTTACGGATTGATTGAAGTAACGATAAAGAATTACTGGGGGGCGAATTTTTTAAAACTCACTGTGGTTTGCAAGCATTAAAATTAGTTACGGGTTAATTCAGTGAATTCACGCCAAGCGAACTGGATGTAGAGTGCAGTCCGGTTACTCCACTCTACATAAACTCACAGAGTTAATACCTTGCTTAAAAGTCGATAATATTTAGAAATAGCGTCCATTTATTAAAAAATGTGTAGCGATACTGGCGAGATAACCCAATACGATTGCCGGCGTCCACTTTAGATGACTGGTGAACGTATAAATGCCTTTGGCCTGACCCATTAAACCTACGCCAGCAGCAGAACCGACGGCTAGCATACTGCCGCCTACGCCAGCGGTTAATGTAACCAATAACCATTGACCTTGAGAAATATCGGGGGCCATCGTCAATACCTCCAGCATAATGGTACCGTTGTCCACGAATGCGGAAGCTATGCCGACTAAAATGTTAGCAATCGTCGGATCGAGTCCTACATACAAAAACTCCGAGGCAAAGGTCATATAACCGATAAAACTCAACCCACCGACGGCAATCATAACGCCGTAAAAGAAAAGCAGAGTATCCCATTCAAGATTTGCAACTTTATTGAAGACATCGAAAGGTTGGTCGATCATCGCCTCTTTATATTTGGCGGTATTCATCACTTTCATCGGGGCAAAATAGTCGATATAACCCGGTTTATCGCCCTTTGTCGCGTTGTTACTTACGACAGTCTTGGGCGTTGAATCTTCATCATCATGATGGGCTGGAAACTGTTGCAGGTAATAACTGAAAAACTTCAGGTAAGTCAGACCTAACATCATGCCGGCAGCAGGCGGCAGACCCAGTAAATTTTCGAAGCATACCGAAGTAATAATCGTCATTACAAATAAGCCGATAATTACCCAGCCGCCGCGCTTCATCGGTTCCGATTCCTGCACGGATTCGGGTCTCTGTTTCGGAATAAAAAAATGCATGATAGAAGCCGGTACAATTAAATTGACCAATGCCGGAATCAGTAAGGAAAAGAAATCAATAAACGGTACAACGCCATTCTGCCAGACTAACAGTGTTGTGATGTCGCCGAAAGGACTGAACGATCCTCCGGCATTCGTTGCAACCACGACATTGATACAAGAAAGCGTTACAAAGCGCGGGCTATCTTTTCCTAATGCGACTATAACGGAACCCATCAACAAGGCCGTTGTCAGATTGTTGCAGGCCGACGATATAAAAAACGACTGAAAGCCGGTAATCCAAAACAGTTGCCGGTAGGTAAAGTTCTTCCTCAACAGCCAGACCCGCAATTTTTCAAATACGCTCCTATCTTCCATCGCATTAAGATAGGTCATCGATACCATGATAAAAAGAAACAGCTCCGCGTAACTTATAAGAACGGATCGAAACGCCACGCCGACTTCTTCCTTCATACCGTTATGGACATACACGGCACCAATGAAGACCCATATCAGGCTGGCGGCAAAAACCATGGGTTTCGATTTTCTAAGATCGGTTATCTCCTCCGTCATCGCCAAAATATAGGCCACTGAAAATAACACGAGACTTAGATAACCTACCCAATGGTGCGACAAATTTAAGCTTTGGGGCGAATTGGCAGTTGTTGCCTCAGTCGCAAATGCAAAAGTAGGCAGTAAAAGAAGAATTAATAGGAGTCCGACGTATTTCGTTAAAGTCATTGTTTGCAATAGTTTCATTTCAGGCTCTTAGGGTATTTCCAACTAAAATACTACCTTATTATGTCGATTTTTGCAGAGTTCAATCGCATTTATTGTTTACTCCAATAAACTATAAAATTTCTTCCAGTCAAATGATTCGCCGGGGTCTGTTTTTCTTCCCGGAGCGATGTTGTTATGCCCGGTAATCCGCTCGCGCGCTAGTTTAGGGTAAGCGGTCAACAACATGTTGGTTATGATTCCGAGTTGCCGATATTGGACTTCCGTATAAGGATTAGATTCCGTGCCTTCAAGTTCAATACCGATTGAAAAATCGTTACACCGCTCGCGACCTTCATAATTCGAGACCCCGGCATGCCAAGCACGTTTATCGAAGGGTACGTATTGCACGATGTCTCCGGTTCTTTTAATGAGCAAGTGCGACGATACTTTAAGTTGATAGATTTCTTTGAAATAAGGATGACCTTCAGGATTCAAACGATTGCAAAACAGGTCGTTGATAAAGCTGTTGCCGAATTCGCCGGGCGGCAGGCTAATACAGTGCACCACGATTAAAGAGATGTCGTCGGCAATAGGCCGTTCGTCGAAATTAGGAGAGGCGATATGGTCGGCTCCACTAAGCCAGTGTTGATCTATATGCATCGGCAAAAAGTAAAAGGTAAGTTGACCGTATTTTAACTGAGCGCTCAATTTTTGGGTTGAAAAGCGTATCAAGAGGCGAGGTTATTCGAAGGATCAACGTTAATTTTCTTAAGTTTGGCTTGTGTGTTAGGATTCTTTATATTTAAATTTTGTGCTAAGCAGGCTTGTGAAAACAATCAATCTCAACGAACGTATTATCTTTGCATTGGATGTGCCGAATCCCGAAGAAGCAAAACAATGGGTCAGGAAACTGGACGGAGACATCAAATTTTTTAAAGTCGGGCTGGAATTATTCTTAGCCGGATGGTGGGATATTGTCGATTTTATCATCGACCGCGGCAATCAAGTGATGCTCGATCTAAAGTTTTTCGATATTCCCGAAACCGTGCATCTGGCCGTTCAACAAGTCAAAGACAAGGGCGTCTCATTAACAACCATTCACGGAAACGATGCAATCATCAAAGCGGCGGTTGCCGACCGCGGAAATGTGAAAGTCTTAGCTGTTACCGTTTTAACCAGTTTCGACGAATCCGATATGAGACAAATGGGCTTGACCGGGTCGGTCGAAGATTTAGTGCTCATTCGTGCTAAAAAAGCGATTGAATTAGGCTGCGACGGTGTGGTGTCGTCGGCGCTTGAAGCCAAACCGCTTAGAAATGCATTGGGTAATGAATTTTTTGTCGTAACGCCGGGCATTCGTCCGGCATCGTCCGTGCCGGGTGAAGACGATCAAAAAAGAATCGCCACCGCCCGCAACGCCATTATAAACGGCGCGAATCATGTGGTTGTCGGCAGGCCGATTCGTACTGCCGCAGATCCTATCGGCACGATTAAAATGCTTCAGGATGAGATAGCCGAAGGCTTAGCTTGTCTTTAAGCGGTAAACTATTAATTTACATTTTTCCGGTTGCCGGAACTGTCGGCTTGAGAGAGAATTTAGTCAATTATTTCGAAATAATAAATTGATATGCGTAATGTTATTTTGATGTTGTTGTCAGCTCTTTTTTCGGTAGCCGCAGCCGGAACAGTCCGTGTAACTTTGCAGCGATAAAGGTGCTCCTGTGACAAAACTTATCAATAGACTCGTATTCAAATCAGCTTTTATCGTTTTGCTGTCCGCTTGCGCTAGCGACCCGGTCACTGAAGACAACGCCTATTCCGGGGTAATCAATCCCCCAGTAACGACTAGGCCGATTACACCGCCTATCAAACCGGTAACGCCTTCCTATAAGCCGAGTTATCCCTATGATTCTTATAGCAACGATTATTACGGCTCGTCAGGTAATTACGGCAACGACTATGCAGTAAAGAATTTTATTCGGCACATGGTCGAAAAGCACGGATTTTCCGAGACTTATCTACAGGGTTTATTTACTCAGGCGCAACGATTGGATTCGGTCATCAAACTGGAAGGTCCCTCCTCGAGTAATTCCGGCCCTGCGAGACCCGGTAGTTGGTCGCGCTATCGGGGCAAATTTCTCACCGAACAGCATATCAGCAACGGCGTGGATTTCTGGCGCAGTAATGCGTCCGCCATCAGTCAAGCCAGTAGCGCATACGGCGTCGATCCTGAATATATCGTCGGTATTATCGGCGTGGAAACTTATTTCGGTAAAAACATCGGCAAAACCTGTGTATTCGACGCTTTGACAACCTTATCATTCGATACCTCTCGACGTTCTAAATATTTCCAATCGGAATTGGAGCAATTCTTATTGATGACCCGTGAAGAAGGTTATAACCCGCGCCAACCGGTAGGCTCTTGGGCAGGCGCAATGGGCTTGGGTCAATTTATGCCCAGCAGTTTTCGTAAGCTGGCAGTCGATTTCGATCATAATGGAAGGCGCGATCTTTGGCACCCTAACGATGCTATCGGTAGTGTTGCGCATTATTTTTCCCGCAACGGCTGGAATTATAAAAATCCGGTCGCGCAACCGGCAAATGGGTCTTCCGGCTCTTCAGTTATCGAGTTAAGCACTTACGAAGGTAATGAATATTGGATGGTGCATCCCAATTTCAAAGTCATCAAACGCTACAACAATAGTAATAAATACGCGATGGCGGTGCATCAATTGGCGCAGGCGATTAAAAGTCGATATCAATACGCGCAGGTCAGTAAGAATTAAGTTGCTATAACGAAAGATTGCTGGAAGGCGCAAGTTAATTCCAACTTTCTCAATAACTAAGGTTTTAAGCTTTTTTAAGCTCTATTCGACTTAGGCGATAGACCTGTTTGTAGTTTACCAACTACTTTCAAATAAACATTTTCAAAAACTTTAGGAAAATCTGTGCCCACAAAATACACCCCGTTAAAAGACCACGATACGCCGATAAAAGTGCTGTTTACCGGTTACCTTATTACCGTCGGTATCGGCTATATGTTTGCACTGATACAGATTCTGCTAACCCACGGTATGGCCGACGGCAAATTTCGGCCTGTCGGTTGACGATATTGTTTACAGTTACTACGGCAACCGGTCCGGAACCGTGCTGGAGCAACAGCTCAATGGTGCAATGAAGGCGAATGCGCCGGATGATGAACGGTTTAAGATTATCCAATGGGATAGAGACGGCGCGGATCAAGATGCGTATAAAGACGACGGCATCGAGAAGATCATTCAGCAACGCTGTGTAATGTGCCATAACAAAGACGCTTCCGGCCTGCCTAATTTTAACGACTTCGAACAAGTCAAGAAGTACACAGCTCAAGATGAAGGCGCAACCCTAAGTTCCTTAACGCGCGGTTCGCACATTCACATGTTCGGTATCGGTTTCATTTTTATGTTTGTGGGAATTATTTTCAGTTTTTCGGAAACCACCAGCGTTAAATTCAAATGTATCGCTGTCGGGATGCCGTACGCGTTCTTAATCGCCGATATTGTTTCCTGGTGGTTGACCAAATTCGTTCCGTTATTCGCTTGGCTGGTGATTTTCGCTGGGATGGGAATGGGTGTTTCTTTCATCTTTATGTGGGTGACGTCTATTCTCGAGATGTGGTTATACAAGCCTGTATATATCGACGGTATTCCGTATCATTACGAGCAATGGAAAAAGCGTATCAACGAAGACGGCGATGCAAGCGCTTCAAATACGCTTTTCAAGCTGATTAGATTAGCCGGAAAAAATCTTAACGTATTAACCCGTACGATAATGGAGAAATTTCAAACCGTCGTTCTGCCACTCATTCAACAAGTGTTTAAGAAAAACCTCAAAAAGTGATTGCGGCTACGACATGAGTACTGTCCTTTTAGCCGAGGTCGCTCCTTTTCTTGAAGAAGATGTCGGAACTGGAGACGTCACGGCAGCTATAATACCTGAAACGCTTCAGGCCGAAGCGACGGTTTTGACGAGAGAAGACACGGTTCTATGCGGTCAAGCTTGGTTCGATGCTGTGTTTAAGACGCTTGATCCAACGATTTCGATCGAATGGCTGGAATCCGAAGGCAGCGCCGTAAAAGCAGGAACCACATTGTGTCATCTGACCGGTTCGGCTAGAAGGTTGTTAACAGGCGAGCGGACGGCGTTAAATCTTCTGCAAACGTTATCGGCGACGGCAACTTTAGCAAGACGCTATGCCGATGCCGTCGCCGGGACGAATTGCAAAGTGCTCGACACCCGCAAAACCATACCGGGATTAAGAAAAGCCCAAAAATATGCTGTTGCCTGTGGCGGTTGTTACAATCATCGAATAGGTTTGTACGATGCTGTATTGATCAAAGAAAATCACATTATCGCCGCCGGTTCCATTGCAAATGCGGTCGAAATTGCGAGAAAAACGTCCACCGTTTCGGTCGAAGTCGAAGTCGAATCCCTAGAAGAGTATCAGGCCGCGTGTAACGTTCGTCCCGATAGAATCATGTTGGATAATTTCAATTTAGAAGACATGAAAACCGCCGTTTCGCAAAGACCAGCGGGGATCGAGTTGGAAGCTTCGGGTAATATCGACTTAACCAATATCCGCACGATTGCCGAAACAGGTGTGGATTTTATTTCAATCGGCGCCTTAACTAAAAATATACGAGCCGTCGATCTGTCGATGCGAATTAATTTCATCAAATAATCGTATGATTGAAAACGCCAGTTTACTATCTAAACATATTACGCACGGCGTTTACGTGATTGCCGTTGCAAACGGGGCAGAACAAAACGCGTTTACCGCCGCATGGGTCATGCAGGTCTCATTTGCGCCGCCGATGTTGGCTTTTAGCATTAACCCAAAGCATTACTCCTATAAGCTACTCAAAGAAGGCGGCGAATGTACCGTGAATGTGCTCGGTCAAGATCATCTCGCTATTGCGGCGCATTTCGGCAGCCCCGGCGTTAAAGAAAAAATGACAACCTACCCTTGGCGGAAAGGCAAAACGCTTGCACCGGTTTTAGCTGATAGTTTGGTTTATTTCGATTGCAAACTGGATCATTTGACCGAAGCGGGCAGCCATATGATTGCGGTTTGTGAAGTGATCGGCGCGGATGAACTGAATTCGGGGTGGCCTTTACTCTATGCTCAAACCGGCACAATGGACAATAGCAGCGAACTTTATAAGCGCTGAGCTAATATCTTTATTTTAAAGCAAAAGTTTGTCTATCTCCGCACATTCTTCAGCGGTTAATTCAAAATCCAATAGCGCTAAATCGGCTTTCATGTGCGTAACCGATGTAGTTCCCGTTAAAGGCACGATGTCGATTTGTGTCAGGTAACGGAAAAAAACTTGCGCAGGACTTCGCCCGTAAAGTTCGGCAATTTTTTTCACCGATGAGTCTGCCAAGACATGCGGATTTGCCGTTAAAGTCCAAAAGCTTTGGTAAATAATTCCATGTTCACGGCAAAAATTGCGAATCCGGCGATCATAACCGCTGTTGGCGTAAAACCGGTTTTGAATAACGGCGGGTTTGATCTCGGCAAAACGGTACAAATTTTCGAATGTTGCAAAATCGTAGCAATTGCTAATGCCGATTTGTTTGACGCCTCCGTTGCGAACAAGGTATTCCATTGCTTGCCAGACCTGATAGGTTTTTTCCGGATCGGAAAGCGGCGAATGCAAAATTAAGCCGTCAAGATAATCGGTTTGCAGGTTTTCAAGCGACGTTTGAAAGGATTGGGCGACCTGAACCTCCAAAGGTGCATTGGGATCGTAAGGAATACGTGCAGGATCTTGGCCGTCGAACGGGGTGAATTTGGTCTGTAGATAAAGTTCGGTTCGAGTCAATAAGCCCTTATTGATAGAGGCAGCAATGCCTTCGCCGACTCCGGCTTCATGATAATGTTTGGGCTGACAAGCGGTATCGATGCCGCGAAACCCTTGCCGGATCGCCTCTTCAACCAGACTTGCCGTGAGATCCTTTTTCCAAGCCGTACCGTAAATAATATTCGGCATTTGCATAATTAAACTAATGACGAATCGATTGAATAGTTTTCGGTGTAACGCCTTGCAACCAATTATTAACCTCAATCAAGTTTTCCTCGCTGATGGTGCCGATCGATTGGAGAAAGCGCATCCGGTTTTTTATATAGCCGTACTTGGCTTGCGATAACTCCCGCATCGCCTTAAATTCTTCTTCCTGTGCTTTTAGCACATCGCTAATGGTTTCAACGCCGTAGGAAAAGCCCATTTCCATCGCTTCTCTGGATTTACGGGTGGATTCCAACGCTTTACGAGTCGCTTTGATTCGTCTGACACTGGCGTTGGAGTTTAAAAACGCATCACTGGTGTTTTTTACTAACTCTCGAAGTTGAGCTTCTTTCTGGTATTTGTTTAACGTCAATTTGTGCTGGGCTTCTTGCGTTCGTTTGGTGGTTGTACCGCCGCTGAAGACGGGAATATTGACATTGATAGCGGCAACTTGCGTATCGACTGCATTACTGAGCTTGGAGCTTTGGAAACCGGTATCGGTATTGTAATAGGTGAGTTGCAATTCCACGACGGGCAAGTGATTTGCTTTTTGGGAAGAGACATCGTTATCGGCGGCGGTTATCGCATATTGTTGCGCCGCTATTGCCGGGTTTTCATTTTTGGCGACTTCCAGCCAATCTTCCAGCTTGCCTTCCAATTCCTTGTATTCGATTTCGTCGCGCAAACCGGCAAGCGACGAGGCGCTCATATTAGTCAATTCTTTCAAATTTTCCTTGGCGGTAACAACTTTTGCTTCCGCTTCGATAATACTGGCTTTAACCTGATCCAGTCGAGCTTCTAGTGCATAGAGATCGGTAATTTTGGCAAGCTGGCGGTCGAACAGTTTTTGGATTTGTTCTAATTGTTGTGCAGTCGTTTCTTCCTCGCTTTTATAAAACTTCAGTTCGTCTTCGGCTTCCAATACCCCGAAGTAGCGTTCGACGACATTGTAAAGAAGGGTTTGCTGGGCTTCGATATTTTCCAGCGTGTATTGGCTTTCTACCGCCTTCGAACGCTGCCAATTCCAATATTTAGGAAAATCGAGGATAGTTTGGCTTAAAGATACGATATATCGCGAGCCGCCGTAGTTTCTGGTTACATCGGCAGTGGAAAGGTTGCTCCGCGTTGGCGCATTTGCAGTTGTCGTACTGTTAGTCGACCAATTTGTGGTAGCGGTTATCTGAGGCAACATCTGCCCTAATGCCTGACCTTTTTGCGCTTCGCCAATTTTGATTTTGACTTCAGATGCTCTCAATTCCGGGTCGGCTTCCAGCGCTTGTTCGTACACTTTCAACAAATCATCGCCAAAAGCGCTTTGGCAGGCTGCGCACAATAGCAACATCATTGTTAACTTGGCTTTACGCATGTCGGTTAATCTTCTATGAAGGCGCGGGCAAATGAATTGGTAATCGGCTGCATCAAGTATTCGAATACCGTTCTCTCGCCGGTATTGATAAAAACTTCCGCCGGCATGCCGGGGACTAATTCAAGTCCTCTCAATTTGGTATAGCTTTCCGGAGTTAACTCGATTTGGGCTTGGTAGTAAGTATTTCCTGAGCGTTCGTCCGTCAAGCGGTCGGCGGAAATGTTGATGACTTTGCCCATCACTTTCGGTGTCAGCGCTTGCTTAAACGCGCTGAATCGCACCTCCGCGACTAATCCGGTTCTGACACGATCAATATCGATAGGCGAAACCTGCGCATTAATGATTAATTCTTCCTGCTGCGGGACAATATCGAGTATCGGTTTGCCGGGTGTAATGACGCCGCCGATATTGTGTACCGATAAGCCTAACACACGACCGCTTGCAGGGGCTTTTATATCGGTTCGAATAACCTTATCCGACATGGCGTTTACGCGTTGGGCAACATCGTAAAGCTCTGCTTGCACTTCGCCCAGCTTTCCGGCGACTTCTTCTTGAAATTTCTTTTGCAGTTGCAGGATTTGCAGCTTCGTTTCGCCGATTTGCATTTCGCTGCTGGCGATATCCGATGTTAATGAGGCAATATCGCCGGTTACAAGGGCATGATTACGTTCAATGTCGCGGAGACGTTGTTTATCTGCAAAGCCCTGAGCCAATAATGCCTTCAAATCTCCCACTTCGTCACGGTAAGACGTCATTAATTCCTGCTTGCTCGACCGTTGCCCCTTTAAACCGTCTATTTTCGAACTTAATTGACTGATACGCTGCTTTAAAACGGAAATTTCGCCTTCGTAAGAATTCTTTCTGGCTTGGAAAATCTGCGTTTCGCCTTGTCTTGCTTCCACAATGTGAGGGTCCGATAAATCCTCCAGATTTTCTGGAAAAGTGATGCCTTCTTTTCGATCTCTTTCCGCAACGAGCCGGGCTAATTGGGCTGACAAGGTGATGAGTTGACCGCGAAGTATTTCCAGTTGCGCTTTAACTTCGGTGCCGTCGAGCTTTAAAAGGATGTCGCCTTCTTTTACGATGTCGCCGTCTTTCGCCAATAAGTCCTTCACAATACCGCCGTCCAGATGTTGAACCGTTTTGCTGTGCGATTTGACGGTGACGCTGCCGGGTGCGAGAGCTGCGCTGTCAATGGGGGCCAAATAACCCCAGGTGCCGAGAATGCCGAAAGTAACCGCAAGGATCATCAGGCCGATGTTTCTAATCGGCCTTTCGTCGGTTACCAGCGCGATGTCTTCGCCTTTTGAAATAAGTGCAAGTTTTTCAGTCATAAAATGTGTGCTTGAGCTGAGGACAAGGACAATTAATTGGGTCGCGCAGGCGGCTGACCGGAAGCGGCAATTGCTTGGGCGGGTGCGGATTGTTTGTTAATATTCTGTTGCAGTTGCGCCAGAACTTGGTCGCGCGGGCCGTACATCGCAAGTTGTCCTTCACTGAGTATGAGCAGTTTGGATACGTTTGATAGCACATTACTGCGATGCGTGATGACGACAATAGTGGCGTTTTTTTGTTTTAAACGTTGAATGGCGTTGCCTAACGCTTGTTCGCCTTGTTCGTCCAAATTCGAGTTAGGTTCGTCCAGCACGACCACAACAGGGTCGCCGTAAAGCGCTCTCGCCAGTCCTATACGTTGACGTTGTCCGCCGGACAATGTGCCGCCGTCCGCGCCGATAAACGTATCGTAACCGTTCGGTAGGCGTAAGATGAGGTCATGTACGTCCGCCATTTGAGCGGCAATCACCACTTTTTCAGGATCGACATCGCCGAAGCGGGCGATATTTTCACTGATAGAGCCTTCGAATAATTCGATGTCTTGGGGTAAATAGCCGATATATGGTCCCAATTCATGCCGGTTCCAGGCGAAGACTTCGGCCCCGTCCAAGCGGATTTTGCCGCTTGCTGTCGGCCAGATGCCCAATAATGCACGAGCAAATGTCGATTTACCGGCGCCGCTCGGGCCGAGAACGCCAAGCACATCGCCTTTTTCGATCACCATCGACAAACCTTTAATGACAGCGACATTCGATCCGGGCGGCGCAACCACGGCCGCTTCAAAGCTGAAGGCGCCTTGCGGACTAGGCAACGACATCTTTTCTTTTTCAGGAGGCGTTTTAAGTAATATTTCGTTCAAACGATTGTATTGATCTCGGGCGTTGATGAACCCTTTCCACGATCCGATCATGATGTCGATAGGCGCCAGCGCCCGGCTGAGTAAGGTAGAGCCGGCGATCATCATGCCCGAAGTGACTTCGTTTTCGATAACCAAATAAGCGCCCAGGGCCAAAATAAGCGACTGCGACGACATTCTGATCAGCTTGGATAAGGCATTTATTAAACCGGCGCGTTCGCTGGCGGTTGCTTGTAAAATCAAAATTTGTCGCGTCCCGGCCACCCAGCGTTGCTGGACATTGCGCAACATCCCCATCGATTCGATGACTTCGGCGTTTCTCAGATTTTTATTGACCAGATTGCGACCGATAATGGCCAATTTATTGGCTTCTTGCAGTTTTTGGGCGGTCGCTTTTTCATTAAGGACAGCTATCGCGATTAACACAATCGCGGTAGCAACGGCTGCCCATCCGAAATAGACGTGAAAAATAAACATGACGGCGATGTAAATCGGAATCCACGGCGCGTCGAAGAAAGCAAATAATCCTTGCCCTGTCAAAAATTGTCTGAGTGCGGTTAAATCGTCCAAAGGTTGACCGCCGCCTCGAAGCCCGCCGCTATAGAGCGATTGTTTATAAGCCACTTGAAAAAGCCTTTCATTCAGCAAAGTTTCCAACCGCGAGCTAACTCTTACTAATACCTGCGAACGAACCCACTCTAAAAGCCCCATCGTAATAAACAGCACTAAAACGATGAGCGTTAACATCAGCAAAGTCGACATGTTTCCGGTCGGCACCACACGGTCGTACAACTGAAGCATGTAAATGGTGGGCACTAATTGCAGGACGTTGATTACCATACTAAAGCCCGCTGCGGCAAAAAAGGCTTTCCGGCACAGGATGAGGGCTTGAAGCAAATCTGACTTATTGCTGATGTTCATGTATCTGAAGAAAAAATGAATGGGTAGGTCAGTCGGTTTAGTCTAGCCGAGTTATAAATCCGGCGAATAATCGGCAGAGTACATCATAAGAATCAATCAAGTAAAGTAACAATTTAATCTTTGTGTTAAATACGAATAGCCGTTATGCAATCCACTAAAATGCGGGATTACGCTTTTGCCAAGTGTAGCATATCAACCGTAAATGCCGGAAAATAGCGGAATAAAGATGTTAGTAAGTAGTCGTCTCTGAAAAATCGTTTTTATCAATGGACCTTCCAGTCAGATTACTGTTGATAAAAAGCTTTAACCCTTTCGGCGAATTTTTTGCGACCGATGTAAACGGTTTTATAAATCGCTTTCTGTAAACAGATTCGGCAGTGTGAAGTCGTAGCTCACATTTGTCTTTATGCTCTTAGGGGATTGAGCCTGACTAAAGAATGATTACTGTTTAAAGTAACGCTGAGATTTAAGCCGCCGCCTCGATCAAGATTCGTTAAACCGCTTACGTTTTTCATGCGGTTTACTCTCCAATAAAGTATCCAATGTAGTGAAAAACGGCTGGAAATCATTGAATTCTTGTTCAAAATCGTCATCCGCCACAGAAATAAGATCAGCCGCCGGTATTGGATCATTAATTACCGGTTCCAATAATCCCGATTTAGCTTCGGCGTCTTCATTGACAGTTTGTTTAAGCGAACGAGCAATTTTTAAAACCAACTGACTGAACTTTACGATCGATACTTTTCCGGTGACTTGCCGCTCCAAATGCCATTTAGCTTGCGGCGGAATTTTTGCAGACAACGCGACGACCTCCGCATTCGGCAAATCCCGCCCCAGCTTGTCCAGCTCGCCATATGCTTCTTCGCTAGGAAGATAGACGATAACAACCCTGGCCTGTTCTAGTTGCTTGGTTATTTGCCAAGGCGTTGGCCATTTATCCGCTTCGGCAAAAGCGGATTGCATGATAATTTCCCGCTCTTCTGCAAAACCATGTAATGCGACGGTGATCGGAATCTTATCTGCCATGTCCCGTGTTGTACTAACTTTAAAAGCCGGTATTCTAGCAAATCGGCGGAACCGTTAATCGAAATAAAGCGCCTAATGTTTAAATGGCGACAGCCTTTTGCATATTTTGCACGATGATATTGAGTTCTTTGCGCTGTATTTTTAGCTCGACCATTTCCGCCTCTAAATTCGCAATATTCTCGTTTAATTTTGCTTTGGATTCGCCGACGGAACGCAAAAAATTCAGCCGATTTTCAATTTGCTTTTTTTGAAAGATAAGTTGATGGGCAACCGGCGACAATACGTTTTCACCCCACTTGGCAGCTTCCATATAGGCTTTATAAGTCACTTTGCGCGATTGTGAAATCATTGTCGAAAATAACTTTCGGGTGACGAGTGTTTTTTCGTCATGATGGTCCTAGCGCTGGAGCGGAATTCTTCCCCGGTCGCCAACAGTTCTTCCAATTGACCTAGAAAATCGTTGATTTCAAATACGGTCGGTTTTAACTCCTTTAAGCCGTATTCGGTATCGAACTGTTGATGCATTTCCAAAATGAAAGCTTTGGCATGCTCCGCTCGCTCGGCACAGACGCCAAGCAGCTCTCGGTATTCGTCGAATAACTTTTTGATGCCTTGTTTCATGCCGTGCGTCGTTATGCTTCGATCGATTTGGACTTTATGCGTCATGATCGCTCTATCGAAAGTAGACGGTTCCAGCGCCTCCAACAGTGCTTGTAGTTTTTCGCGAAATTGCTCACGGCTTTGTTTAAAATGGTTGAGATTCCTAAAATAGGCGGCTTCGTGAAGTTTTGTGTCCTGCACTAACTTTTCAATAGCCCCCTGATTCTCAAAGTCCAGTTTTCGAAATTCTTCAAGCTGATTGTTATGATTGTTGAAGTTAATCTCAGTCAGCGTGAAGGATTCTTTGAGTAAAAAACCAATATCTCGAAGTATCGCATCCAATAAGATCTTTTGCCTTTGATTTAAGATATTTTCAGACAGATAGTGTTCTAACGGAGCGATGCGACTCTCGCTTAATAGCTTTTCGTCCTGCCTTAATTTTGCGATTAAGGCTTGCTTTGCCGACACCGGAAAAATTAAATCTTCCTGAATACCCAGTACGGAAGCGGTTTTTTTAACTTGCGAACGAATCGACTCCTCGTAACCAGCTTCGCCGGTAAAATCGTCCCAGATGGAATCGATTTTATTCAACACCACCGCCAAGCCCTGTTTATTCGCATTCGAGGTGCTTAACACATGATGCGTCCAGATATTCATGTCGCTTTTCGTTACCCCGGTATCGACGGCAAGAACGAAAATAATTGCTTGGGTGCTCGGCAACATGCTCAACGTTAACTCAGGCTCGCTACCTAAAGCATTCAGGCCGGGCGTATCTAAAATACATAAGCCCGCTTTTAACAGAGGATGCGGAAAGCTGATGATGGCGTGCCGCCAAACCGGTATTTCGACGGTTTCGGGATCGATAATCCCCAATTCCGCAGCCTCTCGTTCGTTGAAAAGCCCCATTTCTTGTGCTTTTTCGCGCGGAACGCTTTTAACAGCCACCAATTCCTTAAAAGCCTCTTGCATTTGCGCCGGATCATCGACATTCATGTAGATTCTTTTCCAACGCGACGGATCTTCTTTTAAATCCGCAAAGGACGTTTCTTCATAACGGGATTCGATATCCAGCAATTTGATATAACTGGTACCGCTCTGATCGAAAAATATTTCCGTCGGACACATCGTGGTCCGCCCCGGCGATGACGGCAACAATTTGACGCCGGTCTGGGAAAAAAACAGTGAATTAATGAGTTCGGTCTTGCCGCGAGAAAATTCGGCCACGAAAGCCAACGTGACGCGGTCATGCGACAAACTATTCAGAATATGGTTGATGGTATTCGACGCATGGGGATTATCCATGTTGTATCGCTTCCGCCAATCCTGATAAAGGTTAATGGTCGAGATTAAATGATCTCGCCACTTGGAATAGTTATGCAGCTTATCGGTAAATTCTAGAGTATCCATATTTAGCTACGCCAAATTTTAACATTGCTTCAATCTATGCAATTAGTTTGCAGCATTTCGATAATCAATGTTTTGTTATAAGTTTATTTTTAAAAACAGGGACAATAATAATGCTAAGTTCAGTTTGACATAAGCAATATCTGTCATTTAATCCCTAAAATTCTCAAACTGTAGCGGCATTTCCAGTTTTTCTTCCCGTAACATTTGGATGACTTCTTGCAAGTCGTCGCGTTTTTTGCCGGTCACTCTGACTTGATCACCCTGGATGGCGGCTTGCACTTTCAATTTTTTGTCTTTAATCAATTTAACGATTTTTTTGGCGAAAGCGCTATCAAGCCCCTGTTTCATCGTGATTTCCTGCCGCATCAATTTACCGCTACCCTTGGCGTCGCCGACTTCCATACAGGCAATGTCGATTCCCCGCCGGCTTAATTTAGCGCAAACGATGCTAAACATTTGCTGAAGTTGAAAGGTAGATTCGGACGTCATAATAATTTTGTCGTCGTTCAGTTCGAAACTGGAATCGGTCCCCTTAAAATCGAAACGGGTTCCAACTTCCTTACTGGCTTGATCCACTGCGTTTCTCAGTTCATGAGGATCGAATTCGGAAATAATATCAAACGATGGCATAGCTAAAACTCAAATTTAATTATTAGGATTGGATTGTTTTATTTTCTTTATCTCGGCAACGGCCTGAATTCGTAACTGCCGGATGGCTTCGCCGATTTCGGCTCCTTGCAAATCACGATTTAACACCGCCGTAATATCGATAGTGGAACCTGCTTTTAAAACCTCGCGCAGATAATCCGCTTGCGGATAAGGCAGATGTTCCAGTCCGGTGCGACCTTTGGCATCTGCCTCGCAAGCTAAAAGAAAATCCTCAAAATGGCTTTGCGGCTTAAAAGCGCCCAAATCAGTTAAGACATCTACCAATGTACCCGGTTTTAAATCGGCACTTTTATGACAATGGGTATGATGTTTCATGACCTGCATAGCCAGTATTTTAAATCCGTTGGGGACACGTAACCTTCGGCACATCGATTCCAGCACGGGCAAACCGTTAGTCTCATGCCCATAATGATGCGGCCAATTTTCCTTAGGCGATAGGGCTTTACCCAAATCGTGAACCAACGCCGCAAACCGGGCTTCTGCCTTATCCGATAAAAGTGCGGCCTGTTCTAATGCCATTAGGCTATGTATGCCAGTATCGACCGCGGGATGATATTTTGGCGGTTGCGGTACACCGAATAGATTGTCGATCTCCGGAAATATAAACGATAACGCTCCGCATTCCTTCAGGGTATAAAAAAATGCGGAGGGCGATGGTTCATTTAAAGCCTTGAAAAGTTCAGCCCAAACGCGTTCCGGCACCAAATGATCGACTTCACCGGCTTCGACCATCGCCTTCATCAGGTCGAGCGTATCGGGCGCGAGTTTAAAACCCAAAGGGTGATAACGCGCCGCAAAGCGTGCAACCCGGAGAATACGCACGGGATCTTCCGCGAAGGCAGGCGAAACATGCCGGAATAAACGCTTTTCCAGGTCGTCGCGTCCGCCGTATGGATCGATAATCTCGCCGTCCGGCGTCATCGCCAGCGCGTTGATCGTCAAATCCCGGCGCTGTAAATCCTGCTCCAGGGTGACGTCGAGATCGGCATGTACGACAAAGCCCTTATAACCGGGCGCAGATTTTCGCTCGGTTCTGGCAAGCGCATATTCTTCATGATTCTGCGGATGGAGAAAAACCGGAAAATCCTTACCAACCGGTCGAAAGCCGAGTTTTATCATGGATTCCGGCGTTTCTCCAACGACGACCCAATCGCGTTCCTTTACCGAGTAACCCAGCAACCGGTCGCGAACGGCGCCGCCGACGAGATATTTTTCCATAACATCAAACACAAACAACAATTTCAAGGCTTTTAGGATAGCATAAACCGTCTCTAAACCGCATAATGGGACTATGTTTGAATTTGCTGCAAAAACCATTCAAGAGAACTGGCTGATAACGGTTGTCGTTATTAACCTTGTCTTGGGAATGTGCTCCGGTTTTCTGGCAGGCCTGTTCGGTATCGGCGGCGGCTTAGTTATTGTGCCGGTGCTTGTCATGTTGTTTAAAGCGCAAGGCTTACCGCCTAATCTGATTATGATTATGGCGATTGCCACTTCGTTAGCGACGATCATCATGACGTCCACGTCTTCGGTACTGGCGCATCATCGTTTAGGATCGGTTTTATGGGATAAAGTGATACGGCTTACCCCAGGCATATTGATAGGTGCGATGTTGGGCGCCACGATTGCCGATAACCTTCGCACCGACTATCTGCGGCTGATCTTTGTGCTGTTTCTGCTGTATGTCGGTTGTCAAATGGCATTAGGGACAACGCCTAAATCGGGTACAGCGTCTTATTCCAAAAGCCTGGATTTTTTTGTCGCCTGCGCTATCGGATTACTATCGTCGTTAGTCGGCATCGGCGGCGGCACGTTAACCGTCCCCTATTTAGCGCATTGTCGTTACCCGATGCGAAACGCCGTCGCCATCAGTAGCGCCTGCGGATTACCCATTGCCCTTGCCAGCACCGCTAGCTATGTTGCTTTAGGAATTAAAGCCACCCATTTACCGGACTTGAGTTTAGGCTATGTCTACGTGCCGTCTTTTCTGGGTGTGGGCTTTGGCAGTTTATTCACCGCACCTATCGGGGCAAAATTGGCGCACAAACTGCCTGCAAAACAGCTAAAAAGTTATTTTTCTATTTTGATTTTTTTAATGGCGATTAAATTAGTTTGGTTTTAATAATTCAAACTAACCCCAAGACAGTATTCAGCTTAATACATCATAAGCTCCCCTAATTGATAGCCATAATTTGTGATGAAGTTCATTTATAATGAATAGCCGCCGTCATCGTCTCATTTATAAACATAGTTTCATAACCTCATGAAAGACAGTCATTTATCGAACGAAAAACTTGATATCAACCGGATTATCGATTGGCTTATTGAAGACGGTATTCTCTCGGACGAACATACCGTTAAATGCCGGGAATTAGCCATTGGCAATTTCAAGGACAAACACCCGTTAAAAATCATTTCGGAAGCACAAGTTTCCGACCAAACCAATTTGGGCAAACTCCTAACGCTGGAAGCGTTAACCGTCTGGATAGCGGCTAAAGTCGACTTACCGTATTACTACATCGATCCGTTAAAAATAGACATCCCCACGGTAACGACGTTATATAGCAAGAATTACGCGCTGAATTACAAAATTCTGCCCATTGTATTCAACAAAAACGAGATTATTATCGCCACGGCAGAGCCGTATATACGCAACTGGGAATCGGACTTGGTGCGGATGCACAAATGCACCATAAAGCGCGTGTTCTCGAATCCGGATGAAATCGACCGCTATCTAGGCGAATTTTACTCCTTCGCAAATTCGCTGAAAGGCGCTAACCGGGCGCGAAGCGAACAAAAAACCACGACCTCCGTCCAAAACTTAGAACAATTGCTGGAACTTAGCAAAATCAGCGATCTGGATGCCAATAACCAGCATATCGTTAATCTGGTTAACTGGCTGCTGCAATTCGCCTTCGACCAACGCGCCAGCGACATTCACATCGAACCACGTCGGAACAGCGGCAATGTTCGCTTTCGAATCGACGGAATTTTGCACAATGTCTATCAACTTCCCGTGCAGATTATGAATGCCGTCCTCAACCGGCTGAAAATTTTAGGCCGTATGAATATCGCCGAGAAACGTCTCCCGCAAGACGGACGAATAAAGACGCAAAATAGCCTGAAGAAGGAGATCGAGCTTCGGCTTTCCACCATGCCCACCGCGTTCGGCGAAAAGCTGGTCATGCGGATATTCGACCCCGAAGTCCTGATGCGTAATTACGAACAACTCGGATTCAACACCCGCGAGTTGGATCTCTGGCGCAACATGACCGGCAAGACCCACGGCATCATTCTTGTGACAGGGCCAACCGGTTCAGGTAAAACGACGACGCTCTATTCCACGTTGAAAAACCTAGCAACGCCGGAAGTTAATTTATGCACCGTCGAAGATCCCATCGAACAAATCGAACCGAGTTTTAACCAAATGCAGGTGCAGTACAATATCGGACTGGATTTCGCCAGCGGCATTCGCGCACTCATGCGGCAAGATCCCGATATCATCATGGTGGGCGAAATACGCGACCTTGAAACCGCCGAAATGGCCGTCCAAGCCTCTTTGACCGGTCATTTAGTCTTATCGACTTTGCACACCAATAACGCACCGGCGGCCATTACCCGCTTACTCAATATCGGTCTGCCCTCCTATCTGATTCAACAAACCGTCATCGGCGTGATGGCGCAACGGCTTATCCGAACCCTCTGCAAACATTGCAAAAAACCGAAAGCGATAACCGATAGTGAATGGCAATCGCTGGTTGCGCCTTTTAAAGCCGCCAAACCGGAACATATCTATCAAGCAGTAGGCTGTATTGAATGTCGCAATACCGGCTATTCAGGACGGATCGGCATTTATGAAATATTCGAAAACTCGACCAGTTTACAGAAAATGATCGTAGAAGGCTGCGACCTCGATAACCTGCAAAAACAAGCCTGCGTCGAAGGCATGAGACCTTTAAGATTAAGCGGCGCGGAAAAAGTCGGCAAAGGAATGACGACGATTGAAGAAGTATTAAGAGTCGTACCGGAAAGTGTTTCTTCGTTAGTGATGTAAGTTAAAGCAATACCAATGCCACTTAAGTTAAGGGAGCTCTGATTAAGTCCTTTGACATACACCACTCAAGAATAAGCTTAAATATACATTTAAAAAAAAATGTAACCCAGAGGACATAAGAAGTTTAAGGGAGATTATCTACCGATGACTTTAAGTTAAGCCAACGTCCTCCTTTTTCAAAGTGGGGAACATATTTTTTAATATTTATTGATCCGACCCTTAAATGTTTGATCCGTTCGTGCTGAGCGAGTCGAAGCACAGACCAACTTTCGACAGGCTCAAGGCGAACGGAAGTAAAGACGTCATAAGGCCGGATCAATAACTAACGGCATCGGGTTGGACCACACCGCCCTGTAGCAAGCCACAGGTTTAATCGACGGCCCAGTGATTAATAAAAAGTGTCGATATGCTCGGATTTGTTTAAAGCATTTGCATTGAAATACAGGGTATGATAAAAATTTTTCGTAGATGAAAACCCTCTACAACACAGTGTTTGAACATTTAACATTACCTAAATGTTTAAGCATATTCTCAAAGATTAATAACGACAATAAAACTGAGGAGACTTGGAATGAAAAAATTACTGCTCGCCATGACTGCATTGGCTTTAGTTGCTTTAATGCCAGCCGTTTCAATGGCTGGAGAATCCGATACCTGTAAAGGCTGCCACAACGGTTCGGTTGCGCCCAGCGTTGATACCTTAAAAAGTAAATATAAAACGGCTGACGAATTGGTCGCAGGGGCCAAAAACGTTAAAAACCCCATGATGCAAGCCGTCCAGGCCGATGAAGCCAAATTAAAAGCGGCAGCTGCGGAAATCGTGAAATAACCTAGAAACGTATCGTTAGTATATCTCGCGATTGATGCGGTTAACTGTGTTCACCGCATCAATCGTGAAACGGGAATAGAGGAAAATTATAGGTTGGGGTGAATTTGTGAAACCCAACAAAATAACGATCGAGTTATGTTGGGGTTCGTTCCTCACCCCACCCTACGTGCTATTATCACTCGTTGGAGCGTCACTTGCGTCTGGCTGATGCTGGTATGGCTATTACCGGATCAATTTCTTCGATATCTATCTTAAAGAATTCGTGCGCAGTCGCGTATTCGACTCCGAGAGCCCACATGAAGAGTTCTGCACCGAAGAATGTGGGCTCAACATAGACTCCATCAGCGTCAGCGCTTGGGAATCTGCCTTCGAGATCATTCTTGCTACCATATGCATAGTTTCGTATGAGGTCATCGGAACTTAGGCCAACCACGACATGAGTCATGGTGCCCCAGTAGCGATTATTTTGCTGAGGAGGAAACAAGGATGCGAGAAACTCGTGGGGCAGTAGAAGTCCGGCTTTGCTCACTTCACTACTCAAGCCCAGATTGATGTTCGAATCCTTATGGAGTCTGAGCAGGGAATAGTAGATGGCAAAATGAGCTCGAATCTGAAGGACGGACATCGCTTTTACTCTTGAAATGTAAGGAAGACATCGATCGTCTTTCCCTGTTGGTTCTCGAGAACCGGCTAGTAGGCCTCCGTAATATTCCGCGGCCAACTCGTCCTCGCAGAACCGACCATCATCTATGATATGCCGTAACACACGAGGACTAACTGAGCCAGGATCTTCGATTTTAGTTCCGAGTTTGCGTACGGCCTTTTGAAATATTCCGTCGAGATTTATGTTGCACTTCTTGATGAATCCTGCTGCCTCACCTCCGACATAATCAGCAGTCGGACCTAGAAGCTTGTTCAAAACGTCCTTCGATCCCAAAATCGCGAGACCAGTTCCTACTGCGGTACTCGGGTCAATCATTTGCGCTCCTTTGAGAAAGCTAACATGTGATTATATACAATACGCCGATAATCCTTTAAAACCACGCACTGATCAATAGTCCCTTCATCTTTAATTTTCGCAGAATCCTAACTGTTTTTCTAATCTTTACGTGGGAGTAAACTATATCAAAGATTTGCAACTTCCAAAATTAGTACTAATATAAGCTCTTAATTTAGTCTATATTAGGCATTGCCAATGCAACCCATCCTCGCTTCCTATTCCGCAAGCATTTCTGAACTAAAGAAAAACCCAACCGCTTTATTAAACAAAGCCGAAGGCGAAACTATAGCGATTCTTAATCATAATTTACCAACCGCTTATTTGGTTCCTGCGGATGTTTACGAGCAACTCATGGATAAACTGGAAGATTATGAGTTAGGTAAAATCGTCAAGGAAAGACAGGTAGAAAAAGCTTTGGCTGTTGAAGTGTCGCTGGATGACTTATAAGCTTAAATTTCTGCCCAGCGCAAAAAAAGAGTGGGATAAGCTGGATAACAGCATTAAAGTTCAGTTTAAAAACAAACTGAAGAAATGTTTAGAGAACCCGCATATTCCGGCGAATAAGCTACGCGATTTCGATTCCGCTTATAAGATTAAGCTGCGTTCCGCAGGTTATCGGCTGGTTTATGAAGTGGACGACCAGGACATCATCGTGTTTGTTATTGCGGTCGGTAAAAGAGAAAATAATGTCGCTTACAATAAAGCTAAAAACAGAACTTAAACCTATTGATTCGGCCTTTTAAAGTCTGAACCGTTCGTACCCACGGGGCATAAATGCTGAGCAAGTCGAAGCAGGTACCGTCTTTCGACAGGCTTTTATGCCCTATGGGTACAAGACGAACGGGAGTTAAGACTAAACAGGGCCGAATCTATATCCAAATCCTTTTATTCCACCTTCATTAAACCTGAAACGCTATAAGCCTCAATCATCGGCTCATACATCGCCTGTATATAAATTGGCGGAACGGTGAAATTACCTGCGGTATTGGCTTTGATTTTATATTGATATTCGGAAACTTGGTTGTTGACGCTGCCGTAGAGCAATACGCGGTCTTCGCGTACATCCGCATAATCGCTATGCCAGTTGCCGCCGGTGCTTAAACGATCTTGCCAGGCGGGTAAGGCTGATTCTTCGTTGCCGTTATCGGACATCTTGTTATCGGTTGCCGAAGGCAGCGCCACTTCAAACCCAGCAGGCAGTAAGTCCTGGATGGCGATATTGTCGATCCAGTCGCGGTCGATCGCGCGCATGCGGATTTGTACCGTAATTTCTTCGCCCAGTTTTACTTTATCGACGGGCTTGCCTTGTGCATTTAGATAGGTGCGCTGGATTTCCAGGCCTTGCTGCACAGCTTGCTTGGGCAGTTGCTGATCGAAGCCGGATTCTGAAACCGCATAAAACAAAGGCAGATTGCCCGGCCCCTTAAAGCGCAAGGTTTGCGTGGTTGCCGGGAAGGCAGCGCGCGGTGCGATAGTTTGCGGCAAGGTTAAAGGATGTTGTTTGCCGTTGGAATCGATAGCGGTAATCGCCATTTGCTTCACGGCTTCTGCCGGTACTGCATCGCTATACGCCTGGTACGCCATTAAAAAGTAGGCGGACGATAAGGTGTTGAAACGATTTTCCTGTATCCCTTTGTCTATGCTCTGTAGAAAAGCGGGCGGCAATTTTTTTAACGCATCCGGAAAATGTTTCGCCAGCAGGTAGAGGGTCTGGGCATCGCGGATCATCGGGTCGTAATAACTTTGGAACTGATAAGCGTCATTTGTCTGTCCCAGATTTTTGAGCGGCGTTACCAGTAAGTCTTTGGCTTCGTCTTGTTGTTGCAGCAATTTGTAACTGGCGGCCAGATAAACGGCGGTTAAATCCTGCCGCCATGCTTCGTCCTGGAAATTATTGTGCAAGGATTCGCGAATACCTGCCAACATCGTGGTAGTGACGATGCCTTGACGTGTTAACAGGTAGGCAGAGTAAGCGCGTACACGTAAATTTTCCAGGGTATTTGCAGGACTTGCGGCAAGGGTTTGCGTATAGGTCAGGTTCTTCTTGAACATATCTTCCGGCACGGCTTTTCCGTTAGATTGGGCTTCCATCAACATGTGCAGCGCGTAAACGCTGGCGAATTCGCTGGCTTGCGGCGTAGCACCCCACAAGCCGAAACCACCTTCAGCATTTTGCCGGCTGCGCAGTACCGAAATCAATTTCAACCAAGCATTCTCGTTGAACCGGGCTGTCATCTCATTGGTAAACTCAGGGTATTTACTAAGCACCAACGCTGGAACGGCCTTGCTGATAAGTTGCTCGGTACAACTGTGGGTAAAGTTATCTAAATAATCGGTCAATCCCGAAACCGCTATCAATGGCAACGGTGAAATCCCGGCACTCACTTTGCGCTGCTGGGCAAAGAGTTGCCGCTGAATAGGAACATCCTGCTGGGTTTTAAAACTACCCAAACGCAAGCTCGACATTCTTGGGGTGGCTGGCCTGATGCTGAGATCAGCATGCATGTGGGACGTATGTCCGGCACTGCTGGCTTCAAAACTTAACGTGGCATTACCCAGAGTGACTTTTTCGGCATCCTGCGTCTTGATGCGGAATGTGAACACGCCTTCATGCCCTTCGGCAATCGTCAGCGTTTGTTCGGTTTCGTCCTGAACTTGCAATTGCGGCGGCGCCGTTAGCTTAAGCTGCACAAGCGCTTTATCGCCAGAACCCTTAATATTATTGGCGAGCGCCACACTTACGGTATATTCATCGCCCGGTGCCGCCATGAAAGGTGCATTCGGGGTAATGATCAAATCATCGCGCACCTGGGTTTGTTGCACGGCAGTGGCGATCTTTGCATCGTTAACCGCAACCGCCAACACCCGCATGCTGCCGTTAAAGGTTTCGGGCACTTGATAATGCACCACGGTTTCTTTGTTCAAGTCAATGATTCCAGACCAGTACACGGCTGGTTTGTCATGTTTGCGTTTGAAAGGATTAAGCAGGGATGAAGCCGGTTCTTCCACCTCTTCGCCATCACCGCCCGGCGCGGAAAGCTGCATCAGCTTCTTGAATTCCGGCAGGATCAAATCCAGAATTTGGGTGGTATCGACATTCAGTTGCCGTTTCTGGAAGAAATAGTTTAAGGGATCAGGGTTTTTATAACGCGCGACCTGCAAAATGCCTTCATCGACGGCAAACACGACGACACGCCCTGGTTCGGCACTTTGCAATTTCATGTCCAGCGTCTCACCGGGCTTGATATGCTCTGGCACGGTAAGTGTTAAGGGTTGTTGGTGTTGCGCAAAACTTACTTTAAACGGCACTGCGCCATAGGAAAGCGGGCTCATGAAAATTTCATCCGAACCCGGCTCGCGCATGTACTGCACGGTGAGGTAACCGTTGCCCATCAGTTCTTTCGGTACTTCGATGCTTTGCACCGTGGATTGGGTATCGGCCTTGAACCAGGTACTGGCGTAAACCTTATCGCGCTCGATGGTGATCAAACCTGCGCCCGTATAAGGCGCGCGAATATTCACGGTAATTTTTTCGCCCGGTGCATATTCGATTTTATCCAACGTTAATTGCAGCTCGGCATCGCGATCCAGGCTGCGTGAGACATTGCCCTGCCCGGCCACGCTGTAATCGATCCGTGCTAGTTGCAAGCCAGCCGCATCACGTACCACATAACTGTAATCGCCGAGTGCGGCGCTATCCAGGCGTAAATCTTCTCCGGTTTGCGGGATGATTAAACCAGTTTTACTCAAGCTGATTTCTTTGGTACGCGATTCGTAGCGGTAGGTGCCGTCATCCTGCTTGGTCAATACCGACAAGACTTTGCGTTCCAACAACTCCAGCGTGAGGTTAACCGCTGAGCTTTGCTTAAGTTGCGGATCAATGGCGATAAAGTGGAGATTGCGAACGGCATCTTTGGCGACAAAATTCAATGCACCATCGGCCTTATAACCAACCAGGAACGACATATCGGACACCAGTACCCCGGTTTCCGCCGCAACGCTGCGTCCCCCCGCCGCTTCAAACGCCTGCGCGGTAAGATCAAGCCGGTAAGTTGCGCCCTGGTATTTTTCCAATCCCAAAGAAAGTACCGCATTGCCTAAGGAATCCGTGGCGGTGGGCGTTAAGGTTTCGGTATAACTTTGTTTGGCAACGTGCGGATCGTAAAAGTGATATTGGTGGTAACGTTTGAATTCCGGCAACGCGGGCTGCAAATTTATATCGGCAGTGACCTGCCGCGCTTCTGCCGCTGCACCGTATAGGTTTTGGACATTAATCAACGCCTGCAAATCCTTGGGATGCACCCAACCCTCGGTTGCCGGTTTGGAAAATTTGGCTGCAATTTTCATTCGGTCCGGCTGGAATTCTTCGACTTTGACCTTGGTGTGGCCTAACAATTGGTCGGATTTACTGTCTTTTACAGTATATAAATTAACCGAATAAGTGCCTGTCGCCGAAGACTCAAGGCTGGCGTAGCTAAGTTCATTGAAACCGCCAGCAGCCAGATTTAGCTTTTCGCGTTTGACCGTCAAGCCACGAGGGTCGAGGATTTCCGCTTCCAGCGGCATGCCTGTTAATGGAGCATTCCAGCCGCTGGTTTTGACGATCATGCCGATATGAACCGTATCGCCGGGACGGTATATGCCGCGGTCGGAAAACAGATAAGCATCCAGTTGGTTGGCATCTCGAGCATTTTCCGCGCCACCTACGTCAAAACGGGAGAAGTTAAGCTTACGGTCGTTGCGGTGCATCGGCAAAAAGCTCATGTCGCCTTGATGGCGCACGAGGTAAAGCATCGGTTCGCGGTCATGTTCCAAACCGGACAGCTTGGCAAAACGGACTTTGCCGCCCGCATCTGTCGTGCCATGCATTATCGCCAAGCCGTTTTTGGCGATGATTTCCACTTCCGCGCCCGCTTGCGGCTGGCCGGTCTGGATGGATTGCACGAATACGACCTGGCTGCCGTTAAGTTCGGTTTTGGCGATAATGCCCAGATCGGTGATTAAGATCAGCCGCTTATCTTCAACCTGACTGTCTTCGCTTTGAGAATCCTCTGATGAGGTTTCGGATGCTTCGTTGTTATCAGTAACCTGGGCGCTGTCACTGGAGTTTTCTTCTTTTACCGTTGGTTGCGATGGCTTATAGTCACTGGCTTTCACAAAGAAAATACCGCGTTTATTTCGGCCTTGCTGGTCAATCAGGTAAGGGCTTAGATCAATCGGTTGATAATGGGCTTTGCCTTTTTCCAATACAGGCAAAGGTACTTCTAGCTCGAAACGTTCACTAAGATTATCAGGGCTAAAATTATCTTTAAATTCGGGTTTGCCGAAATCGCCGTTACTTTGGGAGACTAAATGCTGTAACTGTTCGGGCAAGACTCTGCCCAGCTCAATTTTTACGCCTGCAACATCACGTACCATCAAGGCTATCTTTTTTTCGCCGCTAAGCGTTAGCAATGAGCCTTCACCCATGATATGTAATTCTTTGGGGTATTCTGGGACAACCACCGGTTGGTTGTATTTTGCTGATAACAAATAGCCGCCGAAAGATTCCAAGCCTTTGTCGACGCTGATCCACAACGTCCGTTTAACATCGGCATGCATCAGAAAACTGTGTAACTGTGAATAATCGTTTTCGGCGGGTAACGATTTTATTTCGACCCGTTGGCTTTGCGCTAAAACGTCATCGGTAACGTCGTTATTACTCCAGTAATAAGGCTGGGTTCGATCAATATCAGGATTCTCAGGGAATTCCGGCAATTGCCAGACTTTTATCGCTTTCATGATGGCTTTTTCACTGACCGGAAGCGAGGTCGAAAGCATTAACACCTGATCCTGAGCTTGAGTCTTTGGATTCGGCGTGACCACGACCTGCGGGTCGCTTACGCTCAAGCCGTAGTATTTTCCGGGGACAGTGACTTCGGCGGTCAAGGGTTGATCGTAAGCGGCATCGGAATTAGCCGCTTGAACGCCTTCTTTAACCGTCAGCGTAGCAATTTGATTATCGCGCGGAACCGGCAAAGTTTCAGAATGGATATAGGCATTCAATTTCAACTTGTCGTAAGTTACCGTGAAATTAAGCGCTTTCTCCTCCTTAGCAATACCTGACGTATTGTTGAGTTTTAAGACTATCTTTTTTTCTAAACGTGCCGAGTCGACCGGATGCGTGAAGTGCAATTGAAAAATGGCCTTTTTTAAGGTTGGATCGATTTGATCCTGAAAAAACTCAGCTTTATCTAAAGAAGCGACAAACTTGGCAGTCGAAAACTCGAATTCATTGCGAGCCAGAAGAACTTGTTTCGCCACCAGGGAATCATCAAAGGAAACGTGATGCAAACTGCCAACCGGCCAATCTTTCTCCGGCCTGAACTCCAGTGATTTATCGTCAAGCCAATGCCATTTACCAGCAACGGCAGGTTTTATCGTAATGCCTTGATTAACATTCTTACCGACCTGATCTAACGGTGCAACCGAGGTATTAAAGTTAACGACTAAAGGATAAGGCGCTTCGTCTTTTTCAATAACCGTGCGTTCGGGTGCTGTCACCGCAAAATCAATACGGACAGGTTGAGGACGGTTTTGCCACCATTGATATCCGTACCAGCCTGCGGCAGTAATACCGCACAATAGGACCACAAGACCAAAACTGGCTAACGGTTTTGCTTTTGCAGTTTGCCACAGTTTTGCCACGATAGCTTTCAGTGCAATTAACCAGCCCGGTTGTTGCCAACTTAAACTACCGAACAGGGCAATTAAAGTGCTTACGACGAAAACCCGGACTTTATGTGCAATACAGCAGAAACCTTCATAAGCATCACTCTGGCGTGTTTTATTTAAAGGTGAACATAGCACAGTTTAGTAGACTATTTTTTGCACAATATAAACCCACCTGATTCCCCATAAATCTCAGCAACAATTCCTTTTTCCGTAGACAAAAAGCCATTGATTTAAATAGAGAAGCGTCATAAGCAACCACAAATATCAATTCAAAAATAGAACAGCATAGTCTATTTTATCAAGGATCACGGAATCGAAGCACAATGCAGGTTCTCTGTTTAAATTGCGATGACCCGATGACTTCCTTGTAATGACTGTGGCTCAGATTTTTATAAAGTCATCACCAGACCTTTTGATATGCGGTACGATTTTTGAGAAAACCAAGCTCCCGTTGACCACATGGTTTTTAGCAATCCAGTTTATTACCTAAGCCGAAAGAGTATTGTCGGCTTTCTCGCTCAAACGGCAGGTTGGGGTATCTTATCCTATGACTTATAGGTTACAACGCTGGCTGGAGCTTGAAATAAAAATCAAACCAGTTATGAAGGGCGCGGCGGCGGCAAAAGAGGGCGTGGATCGGGAAAAAACGCCTTTTGTCGCGATTGCCGGGTTGAATAATACCGAACCATCTCATTGCAATAAATATGAATGCTATCAAAAGCTTTCAATTCACAGAAAGTACCCGGCAGGAAAACACCGTTATTGATTCGGCCTTTTAAAATCTTAACCGCTCTTCCTAAACCAGTCCAAGAACAGACCGTCTTTCGGCAGGCTCTCGGCAACTGCTTCCTTGCGTTGCTCTAGCTCATGCATCCGTTCGGTCGAAGGCGACCGGGAGTTAAGATTTCATAGGTCCCAATCTACTTATGGCTTGTGCGACGATTTTCGGTCTAGCTTTTGACAAAGGTCAACGCATTGTTTTCAACTTTGACATTGATGACATCACCAGCCAGGAAATTACCCGCCAAAATTTCTTGAGCTAATGGGTTTTCCAGTTGTTGCTGGATGGCACGTTTTAAAGGCCGTGCACCGTAAACGGGGTCGAAGCCCGCTTCGCCCAGAATATCAAGCGCTTCATTGCTTAGTTCCAAACCGATCTCACGATCCAGCAAACGCCTCCGTAATTGTTCGATCTGTATGGTTGATATTGCGCGGATTTGTTCGCGGCCCAATGGATGGAATACCACCGACTCGTCGATCCGGTTGATGAATTCGGGCCGGAAGCGCGTTCCTACGATTTCCATCACAGCCGTTTTCATGGCTTGGTAATTCGCCTCGGCGGCTTCCGGCGTCATGCCTCCCGCCGCACTCGCACGACCCTGTGCGTCGCCTGCCAACTCCTGAATAACATCCGAACCCAGATTCGACGTCATCACCACCACGGTATTCCTGAAATCGACCGTTCGCCCCTGTCCGTCGGTGAGACGGCCGTCATCCAACACTTGTAACAAAATGTTGAAGACATCGGGGTGCGCCTTTTCAATTTCATCCATCAGAATAACGGAGTACGGTTTGCGCCTGACCAGTTCGGTCAAATAACCGCCCTCTTCATAACCGACGTAACCGGGAGGTGCGCCAATCAAACGGGCCACCGAATGCTTCTCCATAAATTCGGACATGTCGATCCGCACCATCGCATCGGGAGTATCGAACAGGAATTCCGCCAACGTTTTGCATAATTCGGTTTTGCCGACCCCGGTCGGTCCTAAAAATAGGAATGAACCGTTGGGACGATTGGGATCGGATAAACCCGCCCGCGAGCGGCGAATCGCATTACTAACCGCCTTAAGCGCCTCTTCCTGACCGACAACCCGTTTACTTAGCGCTTCTTCCATGTGCAACAGTTTTTCTCGCTCGCCCTCAAGCATTTTGCTGACCGGAATACCTGTCCATTTCGAGACAACCTCGGCAATTTCTTCTTCCGTTACCTTATTTCGTAGTAAGGTCATTTTCGGCACCTCGGTTGTATCCGCCGACTGCAACTGTTTTTCTAACGCCGGAATGATGCCGTACTGCAATTCCGACATCTTTGCCAAATCGTTTGCGCGACGTGCGGTCTCCAATTCCACTCTGGCATGTTCCAGTTTTTCCTTGATCGAGGCCGAATCCAATAAAGACGCTTTTTCAGCTTTCCAGATTTCTTCCAAATCTGAATATTCTTTTTCCAGCTCTGCGATGTCTTCTTCCAGAATTTCCAGCCGTTTTTTGGACGCGGCGTCGGATTCTTTTTTCAGTGCAACCTGTTCGATTTTTAATTGAATTAAACGCCGGTACAGCTTATCCATTTCTTCCGGTTTGGAATCGATTTCCATACGGATACGACTGGCGGCTTCGTCGATTAAATCGATGGCCTTATCGGGCAGTTGCCGATCGGTAATATAGCGGTAAGACAAACCGGCTGCTGCAACAATAGCCGGATCGGTAATGTCCACGCCATGATGCACTTCGTATTTTTCTTTTAAACCGCGCAGAATGGCGATGGTATCTTCCACTGAGGGTTGATCGACCAAGACCTTCTGGAAGCGGCGCTCCAAGGCGGCATCTTTTTCGACATATTTGCGATATTCATCCAAGGTGGTTGCTCCCACGCAATGCAACTCGCCGCGCGCCAGAGCAGGTTTTAACATGTTTCCTGCATCCATTGCGCCTTCGGCTTTTCCTGCGCCAACCATTGTATGCAACTCATCGATAAATAGGATGACTTGGCCTTCCTGTTTGGCAAGATCGTTGAGTACCGCTTTTAGTCGTTCTTCAAATTCGCCGCGGAATTTTGCGCCGGCAATCAAGGCCGCCATATCAAGCGCGAGCACTTTTTTATGCTTCATCCCTTCCGGCACTTCGCCGTTAACGATGCGCTGAGCGAGCCCCTCAACGATTGCGGTTTTACCCACACCGGGCTCGCCGATTAAGACCGGATTATTTTTAGTGCGGCGTTGAAGCACCTGAATGGTACGGCGTATTTCGTCATCTCGACCTATCACCGGATCGAGCTTACCGGCTTCCGCCCGTTCCGTTAGATCGATAGTGTATTTTTTTAATGCCTGACGTTGATCTTCGGCATTAGGATCGTCTACTCCTTGACCGCCGCGCATCGTGTCGATGGCTTGTTCTAAGTCTTTCTTGTTGATGCCGTGTTTTTTTAATAAGTCTTGCAATAAGCCTTTTTCTTCCAATGCCGCCAACAGAAATAGCTCGCTGGAGATGAATTGGTCATTACGTTTTTGCGCCAGCTTGTCGGTCAGGTTGAGCAATCTTGCTAAGTTGTTGGAAATTTGCACATCGCCGCCCGAACCCGACACTGTTGCCAATCTAGCCAATTCTTTTGTCAGCTCACTGCGAAATACAGGCGTATTAAGGCCGATTTGCGAAAGCAAAGGCTTTATGCTGCCGCCTTCCTGATCCAGCAAAGCCAGCATAAGATGCACGGGTTCGATAAATTGATGATCCTTACCCAACGCTAGACTTTGAGCATCAGCTAATGCCGCTTGAAATTTGCTGGTCAATTTGTCCATTCGCATGGTTTACCTCATTAGTATTTTTTAAGTTACTACTGAGATGGGGGAGGCAGCTAACTATTTCAAGCGTTTAACGAGTTAAATACATCGTATTTAAATAGCGCTTGGAATAACTGCCAAAAATTTTAAATTTAAGAAGGTAATTTTTAACAAGCTGCGAGCTTATTAGTTAACATCACAAAAAGTTCATTTTAATTAATCTATTCCTCGACACGATCTTTCGGTCATTAACATTAATTAACCTATCTGGAGCCTTAAAATGAACTTCAAAAAATTCACATCGTTTTTCATCGGTTTAGCACTCTTTGCTGCTGCTAATTCAGCTTTCGCATTACAACCAAGCAATACTACAAACCTCGTAGGAACTTGGGTTAACGTCAACCCGACTTCGGGCGGTATTGTAAAAATCGTAGTGAGCCAAAATCTATTCACCGGATTTACTATTAACACTTTCGGTTCTTGCACACCGACACCCTGCAACCACGGCATAATTTCAGCATCAAGATTTAGCGATAATGTTTCTTCAACCGTCGCTCAAGGCTTAAGCGGTCAATATAATTTCGGTTTCTCAACGATGTTGGTTACCGCACAACGAGTTTACGATATTGATGGCGGCAACTTTCTCCAATTAGTGACGCAAACTAAATTTGCTGCCGGCGATACACGGAACGATTACAGCCGAACAGAAATGTTCAGAAAACAATAGTCAGTTCAGAACGCGGCACGTAACAACTCCGTGCCGCACAACATTGTTTATCGTTGAGACAAGATACCTTATGCCAAAAGTAAGCTTAATGATCGTAGCCTTAGTAAGTTTATTAGCGTTTCTACTGAATTTACAACAGTATGATGCAGATTCCAGTCAGGCAAATAATACCGAAAATAAGTTAACCGCAACTCAGCAAAAATCCACAAAAAAGGAACTATCCGCATCGACTGAAAACATAGGTCAATCTTCACTCGATCAAAATATAACATACGCTGGCTCTATGACTGCAGATGGAAAATTAACTGCCGATCCGATTACCTTAAGAATGGATTATCTTCTTGTTACCGATAAACTGACCGATTTTCAGAGGCCGAATTATCGAATATTGCCGCTATTTGCCAAAACAAACGACATCACGCTTCGGATATGGCTTGCACTGTTTATCAACATTGGAGTGAATTAGCCGCAAATGAAGACGGTATGAAGCACCAATTAGAATCCGTTTGGGCCGAAGCGGAACAAAACGCAGGGGTTGAATTTGAGGAAAATACCGAAATATCCCAACTGACAGCTAGCCAAATCACGCGAGAATCTGGCGGTCCGACCGATAATTTGGAATCGATGCGGCAATCGTTACAAGACAGTGCCTTACACGACTCATCGCCCGCAGCGAGATATAATGCAATTCAAGACGCTATTGCAATGAAAGATCCTGCATCTATTCCATTATTGGAAAGTGCATCTAATGACGAAAATCCTGTGAATGCAAAACTGGCCGCTCAAGGTTTAAAAGACTTGCAGAAAACACTTAGCGCAACGATTGAAGTACAGGATGACTTATTGGCCCCAAAAATTCCCTCGGATGCGCCGCATTTATCGAGAGCTGATGTAGCGTCAAAATAGTTGATGATTTATTAGCGCTCAACTATCCAAATTTAAAGCCGACAAAAATCCTCCCGCTGCGCTGACGCCCTTACTGGTAATCCGGGTAAGGCGATTCACTAAAAAATCACCGGACGCTTTAGCGCCTTTAACGGCTGAATCCGCTGCACTTTGTAATTGCGCATCGCTAATCTCAATAATGTTGTAATACTCGCCCACAAACATTAAAACAATCAGCGCACCGCTCACGAACATAGCCATTTTAAGCATTTTTTTAGCGAAATACCCGACGGCAGCGCCAATGACAAAAGGGGCGCCGACATTGCCTAATAGAAAATCGGAGGAAAGGAGGTCTATGCTTGGTGTTTGAGTTGAACTTTCATTCATGATTATAATTTTCCCGAGATGAATTAATCCATTTAAAGATGTGGATATTATCATACCGGACAAGTCTTACAATAGCATAAGACGCTGATTATAAATCAATAGATTTTTAATAAAACGGGCAATCGAATCGCCCGTTTGTTTGACATGAAAACTTTATTTTTTATTCGCAACGCGTAGATCTTCTAACGCGGCTTCCACATAGGTTGTAGCAACGTCCGCATGGAGCAGTTCGCCATGTTTGATGGCTTCTTCCAAATCTTTAATGGCGTCTTCAATTTTTGTTTTTGAATGCCCTTTAGCGACAACTGAGGCAGCCATCGCATGTTCTAATGCCGGTTTAGCATGTTCGACAAGATATGCCGAATGCCCGGTTTTTCCTTGCTCAACTGCCGCGGCAGTATGCGTAATCGCTTCTTCAAGGTGCGGTTCGGCAAAAACTGTCATGCTCGCTAAAAATAATGCTATCGCTGATACTCGTGTTAATTTTTTCATAATTATCTCTCTTTGAATTATTAGGTGTTCGCATTGAAACCAAATTATTTTCTAATAACTCAAAAACTCATCTAAGAGAAATAAAATAATGGATTGGCGCAACGCCAGGGACTTTAGCAGTACATCAAATTATCGTATTGCCTATGGTAAGCGACTACCAGATTAACATGGAGTTCAAAATAGCTGACGAATTTAGACTATATAACTATCTGAATTACAGCTATTGAATTTCCATTTAATGGCAAACATGTCATCAACCGAACGAAATTGAATAGCGAGAGTGGTCTTACGCTTCAACGGATGATTTATGAAAGAGAAAACAAAAAACGGGCGAAATTGTCGCCCGTTTTTTCGACTGGAACCAGCTTATTTATTAGCCGCTTTAAGATGTTCTAACGCAGTCTCTGCGTAAGTTGTTGCAACATCGGCATGATTCATTTCACCGTGTTTAATGGCTTCTTCCAAATCGGTGACGGCGTTATCAGTATGTGATTTTGCCAAGCCTTTTGCAACTAAGGCTCCTGCCATTGTATGTTCCAAAGCGGGTTTGGCATGTTCTACCAAGACTGAAGCATGACCCATTTTTCCGTGTTCAACGGCTGCTGTAGCGTGTTTAATAGCTTCATCAAGATGCGGTTCAGCAAGAACACTCATACTTAATAATAAACCGCTTGCGAATAGTGCTAATTGGTTTTTCATCTTAAATCCCCTCATAAAAAAAAATGTTTTTAGTTTGCGGCTAATTTAAACAGTGTGTTTTTTGATATTTTCAAGAACCACAACAGCTTCCCTCAGCAGCAATACTATTGTTAAATATTTACCGAAATATTACAACGCAATAAGAACTGCATCATATATCGGCGAAAATAAGACTTGAGACATTTTAATTTGTTCCCAAACAAAACGGTTTTAAAAGGGATGAGAAATCTATTTTTATAAAAATTGTAGGAAATACAGTTAGGCTGAGCTTGAATTCGACTAAGCTTTTGCAAAGTAAAAACCCAGTAAACATTCAAAAGAAAAACGGGCGAATCAATACTTCGCCCGTTTAACCAATGCTCTAGGGTTATTTTTTATTTGCGGCTTTTAGGTGTTCGACAGCAGATTTAGCTGCCGCAGATGCGGCTTCTAATTTTTTTGCTTTAGCTTGGTCGAGCGCTTTTTCAAGTGCTTTTGTCGCTTCGTCCGCATGTGTTTTCGTGACCCCTTTAGCAGTCAATGCACCTGCCATCGTATGCTCTAACGCAGGCAGGGAATGTTCGATTATTCCGGCATTATCATTTGCTTGGACGGCAGGAGAAGCGTGTTTAATGGCCTCGTCGAAATGCGGGTCGGCAAAGGCATTGATGCTTAAAAACAATAAAGAACTTGCGGTTGCTAAAGTTATTTTATTCATATTTATCCCCTCTCAAATGATGTATATCCGTGCCGATAACACTATTTGGAAAGAAGCTTAATTTTTTCTTCAACTTATTGAAGCTTCAACCTAAATAAGCTATTAACCCGGACGTTAATGGTTTCATATCGATTGAAAAGCAATACATATCTAAGTATCCGTATCGCTATCGGTTTTGCAGGGGATAGACCGATCTTGCCCTCGCAAAACCGGGATAAATTTTAATTTTTTTTTACCAGGATGCAAGTTTTTTTAATGGCAAAATTAATGCCGCCGACGAGGTAAGAATGATAGTGTTTTTATCTAGCGGCGGCCTAACAAAGAACCCATTATTCCACGCACTATTTGACGACCGACCGTCGTGCCGATACTTCGAGCGGCATTTTTTAACAACGCCTCCGTTATGGTTTGGCGTTGACGTGAACCGGCGGACGCGGCCTTTTTCTCCTTCACAGCTTCTTGTTCTTCCAATTTTTCCTGATTATATTGCTCGGCTTTTTGTTTGAGCATTTCGTAAGCGGACTCTCTATCGAGTTCTTGATCGTAGCGTCCTTGGAATGGCGATCGTTTGATCGCTTCAGCGCGTTGTTCTGAGGTAATCGGTCCGATTTGAGACTCGGGCGGACGAATTAATATCCTTTCGACACAGGTCGGGCTGCCGTCTTTATTGAGCACGGAAACCAAGGCTTCGCCGGTTTTGAGTTCCTGTATCGCAGTTTCGGTATCGATTTTTGGATTCGCCCGAAAGGTTCCGGCAACGCTTTTGATAGTTTGCTGGTCTTTGGGCGTATACGCTCGTAAGGCATGTTGTATTTTTAGACCGAGCTGCCCGAGAATATCTTCAGGTACATCCAGCGGACTTTGGCTGATGAAGTAAACGCCGACGCCTTTGGAACGGATTAATCTGACGATTTGTTCTATTTTGTCGGTCAGCGCCTTCGGTGCCTGATCGAAAAGCAGGTGCGCTTCATCAAAAAACAAGACTAATTTCGGACGATCCGCATCGCCGACTTCCGGCATGTTCTCGAACAACTCGGATAATAGCCATAAGAGAAAGGTCGCATACAACCGTGGAGATTTACTGACCAGATCGGTTGCATCGAGAATACTTATTACACCATTCCCCGAGAAATCGGTTTTGCAAAAATCTTCCAGTTGGATGGCAGGCTCGCCGAAGAAATGTTCAGCGCCCTGTTCTTCCAGCACAAGCAACTGTCGCTGAATAGCGCCTAAGCTCGCTGGCGCAATATTACCGTATTCGGTCTGTATCTCAGTTCCTTGACTTCCTACCCAAGCCAATAAAGCACGAAGGTCTTTCAGATCAAGCAATAACAGTCCGTTATCGTCCGCTATCTTAAAGCAACTGTAGAGAACGCCGGTTTGCGTGTCGTTCAGTTCGAGCAGATTACTGAGTAACAACGGTCCCATGTCGGAAATTGTCGCCCGAATGGGATGTCCGGTCTTGTTAAAAATATCCCAGAATACGGAAGGATTGCCGTGTTGCCGATAATCGGCAATGCCGATTTGTTGTACCCGTTGTGCAATTTTTTCATGAGGCTGACCGGCAACAGTAATACCCGATAAATCGCCTTTGATGTCGGCCAGAAAAACCGGTACGCCGATTTTTGAAAAACCTTCAGCCAGAATTTGCAACGTGATTGTTTTGCCGGTTCCGGTCGCGCCGGAAATCATCCCGTGCCGGTTACCCATCGCCGCATCCATCATAACGTTTACACCGTCTTGCCCGCCGATCAATATTTCCTGCATTTTATTTACACTCGCCAGAAATTAAACACGATTTCATCGTAGCACAGCAAACCCTTGCAAGAAAGCGATACATCCTCTATAAATAAGGCGAACAGAAACGTTATTAAGCTTTGCAAGACGGGTTTGTCAGGTGCTTGAATTTTACATAAGCCCTATCATGAATCAAATCGGCGTCATGACTATATAACCGCCGAAACTATTCGTAATTTTGATACCTGTTTTTATTTATTGAGGTAATTATCATGACAACCATAGCAGATCCGATTATCGGCAGTTGGTACAAAGATTTAGAGAACAATCTCAAATTTAAAGTTATCAACATCGAAGACGATAACGACTCCATCGAAGTCCAGTACCTGAATGGCGACATCGGCGCCTACGACAACGAAAGTTGGTATGCCTCTACCTTCGACTACATCGAAGATCCTGAGGACTGGAGCGCTCCCTTCGACGATCTGGAAACAGACGATTTAGGTTATACCGATACCGACGAACACCGGCCTAATCTCGACGACATGGATATTGAGGACTACCTGGATTAAATAAGGATTAAACATGAGAATGAGCGCCAAGGAGTTTTTGGATTGGCCGTCCAAACGCATCACTTTGCTGGCTATGTCGGGCGCCGGCAAAACGACGTTAGCAAATAAATTGCCGAAATCGAAATGGTTTCATTATTCCGGCGACTACCGGATCGGCACGAAATATCTGGAAGAGCCTATTCTCGACAATATCAAACGGGAAGCGATGCAGGTTCCGTTTTTACGCAAGCTGCTGCTATCCGATTCAATTCATATCAGTAATAAAATTACCGTCGATAACCTTGAACCCGTCTCCGCTTTTCTAGGCAAACTCGGCAATCCTGAATTAGGCGGTTTGTCCTTACAGGAATTTAAGCGCCGCCAAAAACTGCATCATCAGGCAGAAGTCGCCGCCATGAAAGACGTTCCGGACTTTATCTATAAAGCAGAAGATATTTACGGCTATAAGCATTTTATTAACGATGCCGGTGGCAGCGTTTGCGAATTGGACGATGAATCCGTATTGGATACGCTGGCGCAGCATACCCTAATCGTCTACATCAAAATTCCGCCCGCATTGGAACAAACCATCGTCGAACGCGCGAAAACCGATCCTAAACCTTTGTATTACCGGGAAGCGTTTCTGGAAGAAAAACTTGCTGAATTTTTAGCGTTAAACAATTATCAATCGGACGCCAATATGCCGCCTGACGAGTTCGTGACCTGGGTTTTTCCGGAGCTATTCAAATCCAGATTGCCACGTTATCAATCAATAGCAGATCGATACGGGTATACAGTCGATGCGAACGATGCAGCGCTTGTGCGCAACGAAGACGATTTTCTGCGTCTAATTGCTCAGGCCTTAAACGCGTAAAATTTTTATCAGCGAGCACAGATTATGCCTTTGATTGCGCACACCGATTTGCCGACTTTCCGGCGTTTACAAGAAGAAGGCGAGGAAATATTAGACCCCGTCCGTGCTAAAAATCAGGATATAAGGGAAATGCATGTCGGCTTGCTAAACATGATGCCCGATGCCGCCTTGGAAGCTACCGAACGGCAATTTCTCAGACTATTAGGCGCGTGTAATCAAATCGTTCAGTTTCACGTCCATTTATTCACCATTGAGGGCTTAAAGCGCAGTTCCGAGGCGCAAGCGCATATCGATAAATATTACGAACCTTTCGAACAGATTAAAAAAGATGGATTGGATGCCTTGATTATCAGCGGAGCGAATGTCGTCGGCGCAAAATTAACCGAAGAAGAATTCTGGCAGCCTTTGACCGAAGTTTTCTCGTGGGCAACGGAGCACATCACATCGATACTTTGCTCCTGTCTTGCTACCCACGCCTTGATTCAATACAGTTACGGTATCGAACGCACACCAATCGGCAAAAAACGTTGGGGGGTGTATTCGCACAAAACATTTTATCGGACCCATCCGTTGGTCGCTGAGATCAACACACGTTTCGACGTGCCGCATTCGAGATTCAACGAAATTTTCCAAAGCGATATGGAAAAGCACGGTCTTAAAGTCTTGGTTGCCAGCAAAGAAGCGGGCGTCCATTTGGCGGTCAGTCCCGACGGTTTTCGTACCGTTTTCTTTCAGGGTCACCCGGAATACGACGACATCAGTTTATTGAAAGAATACAAACGCGAAGTGCTTCGATTTTATAGCGGAGAATTGGAAGAATATCCGCCCTTTCCGGAAAATTATTTTAATCCCACGGTTCAAAAAATATTGCTCGAGTATGAACACCACTTAAAACAGGCTAAACATACGGGTAATAAACTTGAAGAGTTTCCCGAACATTTGATTTTAGAGCACCTCGATAATACCTGGCGAGATACGGCAAAAGCATTATTCAACAACTGGCTTGGAAAAATTTATCAATTAACCAATCAAGACCGGCGCTTGCCGTTTATGGACGGTGTCGACCCGAATAATCCCTTAAATTTGTGATGAATCGGCAATTTATAGATTATGCTATCGATATAGCTGTTAAAAATGTCGAGTTTGATAACGGCGGACCCTTCGGCGCCATAATCGTTAAAGAAAATGAAATTATTTCCGAAAGCGGTAATCAAGTCACTCAATTACTCGATCCTACCGCTCATGCCGAAATATTATGCATTAGAGATGCGTGCCGTAAATTAAAGAGTTTCCAGCTTACGGGTTGTATTCTCTATACCAGTTGCGAACCTTGTCCGATGTGTTTGGGAGCGATCTATTGGGCTAGACTGGATAAGGTTTACTTTTGCGCTAAACGGACGGATGCACAACGGTTCGGCTTCGACGATCTTTTTATTTACCATGAAATCAAACGATTACCGGAAGAGCGTAATATTCCCATGTTACATTCAAATGTAGAAAATGCATTAGAACCCTTCTATTTCTGGCAGAAGAAAATCAATAAAATATTATATTAATCAATATCTTTAATAACATAACATGCTAAAAGGCAGAGAGCTTTCGGACAATAAATTTCAATTAAATGCGTTGGACGGGCTAAGAGGCGCTGCTTGTTTAATCGTTATTTTAAGTCATACCAGCAACGAAGGTATTTACTTTGCCGATAATCTCGATTTTTCCGGAATCGGAAAAAGCGGTGTTTTTTTATTTTTTATATTAAGCTCATTTTTACTCACTTACCCGTTTATTGTTAAAGGCGCTGAAGCCTTTAACAATAACTTTATCACTAGTTATTTCGTTAGACGATTTTTCAGAATATATCCGCTTTACTTGGTTTATTTGCTTGTTGCCCTGTTTACAAGCTTACTTCTCGGTCGAATTCTTCAATTAGATAAGGTTATTGGGATTCCTTTTAACTTAAGCACCCGCGAATTTATAAAGCACTTATTGTTAATTCAAGGCAAAGGCGTTTCTTGGAGCATCTTAGTCGAGTTTAAATTTTATTTCTTATTGCCCTTACTTGGATTAACTTTTTCCGTTTTACTTAAAAACAGAATATTGCCGGTATCAGCGCTAACAGTAGTTTTAATTGCCGTCAGTCAAAAATTTTGGCCGCAAGCCGAATCCGCCATTAATGAAATTCGGCTAGGGTATTATTTGCCTATATTTTTTATGGGTTCGATGTTGTCCGTTTTATATCATCATTGGAAAACCAACAATTTGATCGATAATAAAAAAATAGCGTTACTTATGGAAATATCGGGATTAATTGCTGCCGTTGCACTGATTGGAATGACACCGTCTATTAGCGCTTGGCTATTAAATCATCCTGTTCCCAGGGATTTTTATCATAAACAGTTCGTCCTTTATGGATTTCTTTGGGCGATCGTAGTATTCGCAACGATAACAGGGACGGGGATTTTGAGAAGTGTTTTTGAGCTGGAATTCTTACGTTATTTTGGCTTCATAAGCTTTAGCATGTACCTTCTCCATATCATCCCTCTTTTTATATCGAGAAAACTAGACCTTAATATTCCCAACGATTTTCCAATGCTCGCTTGGATATTTCTAGCCGTAACGATTGCTGTCTCTCATCTGACCTGGATGTTCATAGAAAAACCGACATCTAAAATTAGATACAATCCCTCGGCGAGATTTGGTTTGTCTTTCGGTAATAAGTAATGCAATAACGCTAAGATCACTCAGGAATAAGAACCGAATAACAAAATCGGATAATAAAAAAGCCTTATTCAATATCGCCCATATCCAGTTTAATAAGGTTGTAACTCGAATCCAAGCGGTCTTGTTAACTATTACTTATCTATCCCCTTTCAAATTAGGGGATAGATATAAGGAAAAATTTGTATTGCTATTGGGTTTATCCGAAGAAAAACGGATTATTCTTTGGCTGCCGGCTTTTGTTCAGTTGTCGCCTCAGTAGAGTTTTTCGGTTCGGCAGCAACAGGCGTTGCATTGGGTTGGGCCGGAACGGTTTCTTGATTTGCAGAAGCGGGCGTGGCGGAAGTCGAAGTCTCTTTCGCAGCTGAAGGCTCAACACTGGGCACAGCAGTTTCTTTTGGTTTGTCGGCAACCTTAATTAACCATCCTATTGTTGAATAACATCCTAAAACGGCGGGAATGCGCGCATTCATACGTATAAATTTTCCCGTGAATTCGGCGGGTAGTTTCGCGTTTACTTTATGAAATGTATCAGTGCTTTTTACGGTAAAAGGAATATCGATTTCCTTTGCACTTAATTTGATTTTTTTCGGATTCGCCCAGCCGGAGACAACAAAACTAAACTCCGCCTCAGGGGGAGCTTCCTTATTTTCAGGCGCTTCATATACGGGCAATGTAAATTCCTGAATCTTAGGGTTTCTACATTTTTCCTTTTCTTTATCATCGTCATAGCCGAAGGCTGTAAAACTGCTCAGCGTTAATGCCGCCAATATCAGCCAATTTGTCGTCGTAAATCGTTTCATCGTCCATCCTCCCCATTTTATATCGTTGATTGATAGATCCATGCTGTAAATCAGGTAGCAAAGATGCCTAGATTATTTTTCTTTTTGTTGAATGTAGTCTTGTACAATACCAGTCTAAGCAATTTTAGCAAGAGTACTTCCATTGAGCGATCAAAATCATAACAGCCTGAATTATAAAAGTGCCGGTGTCGATATAGAAGCCGGAAACGAACTTGTCGAACGCATTAAACCTATTGCAGCACGAACTCGGACTGCGGGCGTCCTAGCTGGATTGGGCGGATTCGGTTCAATGTTCGAGCTCCCTTTAGACCGATACCGAAATCCCATCTTGGTTTCCGGCACCGACGGCGTCGGCACCAAGCTTAAACTAGCGATTGAGTCCGGTATCCATAATACCGTTGGGGTTGATCTCGTCGCAATGTGCGTCAACGATATTATCGTTCAGGGCGCAGAACCGCTATTTTTCTTGGATTATTTCGCAACCGGAAAACTGGATGTGGATACCGCTGCGGCTGTAATCGAAGGGATCGGCAAAGGCTGCGAACTAGCCGGTGCGGCGCTGGTCGGCGGCGAAACGGCTGAAATGCCGGGTATGTATGCGGACGGTGAATACGATCTGGCAGGTTTCTGTGTGGGTATCGTGGAAAAAAAGCAAGATTATCGACGGCAGTCGAGTCAAACCCGGCAACAAACTCATCGGTTTAGCATCTTCAGGACCGCACTCAAACGGTTATTCGTTAATCAGAAAAATACTGAGCCACAGCGGCGCATCCTTGACCGATTCATTCGATGGCGGAACCTTAGGCAACTGTCTGCTGGAACCGACACGGATTTACGTTAAATCACTGTTGTCTCTTATTAATGAAATGCCTGTCCACGCTTTGGCGCACATCACGGGCGGCGGTGTTACCGAAAACTTGCCGAGAGTCTTATCAAACGGCATCGCAGCACAAATAAATCTGAAATCTTGGGAACTTCCAGCTATTTTCAAATGGCTGCAAGCGCAAGGAAATGTCGCTCAAGCTGATATGCTCACTACATTGAACTGTGGTGTGGGTATGATTGTTGTTGTTCCGGCAGAGCATGAAAACGCAGCGATAAGATTTTTAGAGCGGTCCGGTGAAATTGCTTTCTGTATCGGCGAGATTGTTGAATCGTCAGGAAAACCGCAAGTGATTTATAGCTGAAAGAGAAAGCAAATACCTTCGGTTATTCCCTAATTACTTCGTTTCAGACTTTGAATATTTAATTTAATTGGCGCAAAGGCAACATTCGGAAGTATCGAAATGATGCCTTGCAATAGATAAAATTCAATCGGAGCGTTTTCAATGCTTGGCGTAAAATTCGCTGTCCCTATAAACATCATGCACATGACGTAAAAATACCATCACGATAGAAGCCATCGGTAGCGCTAGCAATATTCCCAAAAAACCGAATAATTGTCCGCCTGCAAGCACGGAAAAAATAACCGCGACAGGATGTAAACCGATTTTGTCTCCAACCAGTTTGGGGGTTAACACCGTGCCTTCCAGCGCTTGTCCTATCAAAAAAACAATGACAACAGAGATTAGCGGCGTCATTTCATGGAATTGAACTAAAGCGGCGACACAAGCCGAAATAATGCCGACAATGGCGCCGAGATAAGGCACGAAACTGACTAATCCTGCCAGTATTCCGATTAACAGCGCCAAATCTAATCCAACGATCCAAAGCCCTACGCTGTAAATACAGCCTAACGCCAGCATCACATAGAATTGCCCCCGAAGAAAAGCAGATAACACCGTATTAACTTCTCCCGCAAGTTTGGCGGTGACCGGTGCTATTCTTCTGGGTAGTAAGTCGTAAATTCTGGCGACGAGGATGTCCCAATCTCGCAATAAATAAAATGTTACTACGGGAATCAATAGAATATTCATCAACCAAGCGACGATTACGCTTCCCGAATGGGTAACGGAACTCATCGTGCTGGCGACAATGCCGCCTGCTTTTTGCCAATGGCTATTCAGTACATCGATAAGTTCGTTTATTTGAAGGGGTTTTAAAGTGAGTTTGAAGCGTTGTTCAAGCCAGGGTAAGACATCGCTATTTATTTTTGCAGCGTAAGCGGGGAGATTATTAATTGCATCGGCAATTTGAGCTTCAAGTTGCGGTACCAGCATGAAAATTACCAGCACCAGCACCAAAGCCATCGTTGAAAAAACCACAGATACCGCTTGGGTTCGAGATAAGCGGTAAGTTTCCAATCTATCCGTCAAAGGATCGCCTAGATAAGCTAAGATGGCAGAAATCACAAATGGCATCAATACAGGCGATAATTGATAAATCAACCAGCTACCGAACGCCGTTAAGACAAGCCAAAACCATTTTTGTGAATCCGTCATAGATGTCGACTATCCTCTTATGTAATAAACGCGATATTGATACAGTGTAGATTTGAAGTTTACTTAAAGAAACGTTTTAAAAAACCGACAGTTGAGATGTTTCGACTGTTCTACGATGAAAGATACAGATAACCCAAGCTGAAAGCAAATATCAGTCTTGGGTTTTAAGTTGAGGCGATTAGGTAATTTTAGGAAGGGTGTTTTCACGATGAAATACAAAATTCTTCACCGTACGCTATATAAACGATCCTCTCAAAGCCCTTTAGAACGGAAATAAAAATAAACCGCACCTGCAATAATAATTAACAGGCAGGCAGCTAATGCCGTTAACCGGACGGCGCTAAGTTTTTTTGAATTAACCTCGGTCTTTTTACTTCCGATTTTAATATTTTCTATATTGGCGTTAATGGCTCTAAATTTGCCGTGCTTATCTCTTACGATTTGATATTGAATGATGTCGCCGGGTTCGGGCCGTCGTCCGGCTTGATCGCCGATTGCCGAAATGTGTATAAATACATCTCTACCGCCGTTATCGGGGGTAATGAATCCAAAACCCCGATCTTCTTTCCACGTTTTTAAAACTCCTCTTAATAACGGTTTTGTCATAAAAATTATTCTGAATTAATAAGTCTGTAATAGTTTGTTCAGTTTATATGCGAAAACGATTCGCACAATAGAACCGAGTAAGTCCGTTTTGAAGCTGAAGCACAGAATTGCGCCAAGCAATGATTGCAAGTGGCCGTCTTGGCGTTTTATCCTAAATTTAGGTGCAGTCAATAACGTGTGTTGTTCAGTCGAACAAACGATACCGTTTTTTTCAGGTTAAAGGTGGATAAATTTTAGGGGGGATAGTCGAAAATCTAGGCAGGGCTGCTGGCGGCCTGATTATTCGCGTAGTCGAATAATCAGGCAAATGCGATCGAATTACTATTATCTTTTAATCAAGACCTTATCGTCGATAATTAACTCGGAAATCCCACCCTTGAGCGAGTGTATTGTGCAAGTGGCTTTTTTAAAGCCGCCTTTTTTAGCATTTTCGCCTTCCCATTTCATAGTAATATAAGTTTCTTTATCGCCATCGGTCGATGAAGGAAAATAAACCTGCTCACCGGTATGCTCTTTGATAGCTTGCGGGCACTGTTCGTTTGCCATGGTTTGCAAGTTGAAAACATTTCTAACCATAGCGGCCGATTCTTTTTGTTCATCCGTTTGTTGTTTGTTTAGACCGACCATAACAAAACCTATAACGATTGCACCGATAACGGCAATCATTAACTTGGCCGATTCCGACATTTTTTCTTCTGGTAAATTTTCGTCTGACATTGTACTACCTCTCGTGGTTGTTTAAATTCATTCTATAACAGTACGTTTGAAGTGTATTCCAAATGCTTAATACCGGCAACGCATGTTATTTACTTAGTTGATTTAGGTCAATCTTTGGGTAAGTTAAGAAATTCGCGATATATCGGTGATTTAGGTTCAATTTTTTGGAGATCAAATTGATTTTCATAGTTATTAACAGCTTACAGTTTGAACTCGATTCATTTCAATCATGAGCTTGAAATTAAACAAGTCAAATCTTGCCAGCTTGCGTTAAGTTAATAGTTGTCTTGCGTTTTTTCAAAAAAGATTTTGTCTTCGAAAATGCCAAAGTTTTCTTTTGCTGTATTTGAGAATCGAATCTTTTAACTTCAAAACTCTATACCTTGCTCGGCCAAAATGCCGTTTTCAAAAGCATGTTTGACTTTGGTCATTTCGGTCACGGTGTCGGCAACGGCTTTCACTTCTTGAGGGGCATTTCGTCCGGTAAGGATCAAGTGTAGCCACCGCGGTTTATGGTTTAGGATGAAATCGGAAATCTCCTGTCCGGTGATCCAGTTATAGCCGCAACAATAATTGATTTCATCGAGCACCACGACATCGAATTCCTCGGAAAGAATTTTTTGTTTGCTGAATTCCCAGATTTCCCGGCTGGTTTGAATATCCTGCTCGGGATTTTTGGTGTCCCAGGTAAAGCCGTCGCCCAAGGCATGCCATTCGATATTATCGAAATGGGTTGCCGCTTTTTGCTCGCCTGTCTGCCACTGTCCTTTGATGAATTGGATCACACACACTTTCATTCCCCAGCCAGCCGCACGGAACACCATGCCCAAGGCGCTGGATGATTTTCCTTTGCCCTCACCGGTGTTGACCAAAACTAATCCATGTCGCCTTTCTCTCGATTTCATGATGATGTGTACCCTAGCATTTTCCAGACCGAACAGTTTCCCACGTCGCTTAACGAAGTCAAGTTTCGGCATTAAGTTAAACAGAGCTTACACGAAAAGGCTTTTTATCTCACACCATATTGCTACAATGCGCTTTTGCAAATTGATTAATACCCGTCATGGATGTAATTAAACGTATCGCCGAAGAACTCTCGGTAAATACCAAACAAGTTCAAGCAGCTGTTTCTCTGTTGGATGAAGGCTCTACCGTCCCGTTTATTTCTCGCTACCGGAAAGAAGCCACGGGCGGTCTTGACGATACCCAACTACGTACCCTTGAGGAACGTCTCATTTATTTGCGGGAACTCAACGAACGCCGAGATACAATCCTGGACAGTATCCGTTCCCAAGAAAAACTGACGCCGGAATTAGAGGCTTCTATTCTTACGGCTGACACCAAGACCTTACTGGAAGACCTTTACCTGCCTTATAAACCTAAACGGCGAACCAAAGCCCAAATTGCGAGGGAAGCCGGTCTCGAACCCTTAGCCGATGCCATCCTGTTGGATCGTAGCCTTATTCCCGATCAGATTGCCGCCGACTACATCAATGCCGAATTAGGCGTTGCGGATGCCGCCGCTGCTTTGGAGGGTGCTCGCCAAATCCTTATGGAACGCATGTCTGAAGATGCGGAGTTGCTAGCTGAGCTTCGGGAGCTTATCTGGCAAAAAGGTTTGATTCATGCCACCGTTGTTTCAGGCAAAGAGCAAGAGGGTATCAAATTCAAGGATTATTTCGACTACCAAGAAGCCATTGTTAAAATTCCGTCGCATCGTGCTCTGGCTTTATTTCGTGGCCGAAATGAAAATATTTTGGCGCTTAATCTATTGCCGGAAACCGACGAAAAAGCGGGGCATGAGCTTTGTACCCAGCTTGTTGCCAAACGGCTACAGATTGTAGATAGTCGTAAACCCGCCGATGCTTGGTTATCCGAAACCGCACGATTCGCTTGGAAAGTTAAGTTATTTACCCGGATCGATCTGGATCTGAAAATGCGGCTGCGGGAAGCTGCAGAGTTAGAAGCCATCCGCGTGTTTTCCAGCAACCTTAAAGATTTACTGTTGGCTGCACCTGCCGGAGCTAAAGCCACGATGGGGCTTGATCCCGGCATTCGTACAGGCGTTAAAGTTGCGGTTGTCGATTCCACCGGGAAATTGTTGGCAACCGAAACCGTTTATCCGCACCAACCCCGAAATCAGTGGGATGAATCGATTGCTGTATTAGCCAGACTCATCGAGACTCATAATGTCGATCTCGTGAGTATCGGTAACGGCACCGCATCCCGCGAAACCGATCAGCTTGTAACCGACCTGATGAAAAGGCATACCAAACTCAGCATCAGAAAAATTACAGTGTCGGAAGCGGGCGCATCGGTTTATTCGGCGTCCGAACTGGCTGCGAAGGAATTTCCCGATCTCGACGTGTCTTTGCGCGGCGCGGTTTCTATCGCCAGACGTTTGCAAGATCCATTGGCGGAGCTGGTCAAAATCGATCCGAAAGCGATTGGGGTTGGTCAGTATCAGCATGATATTAATCAAAGCCAGTTAGCCCGCGGACTTGATAATGTTGTCGAGGATTGCGTTAATGCGGTCGGCGTGGATGTTAACATGGCTTCGGTTTCCTTACTTAAGCGTGTATCCGGGCTTTCGCCGAGTCTCAGCGAGAATATCGTCGCGTTCCGCAACCAGAACGGTGCGTTTTCCGACCGCAAACAACTCAAAAAAGTGCCACGTTTAGGCGATAAGGCTTACGAACAGGCGGCTGGCTTCCTTCGCATCATGAACGGTGACAATCCGCTGGATGCATCCGCCGTCCATCCCGAAGCTTATCCTGTCGTCGAAGCCATATTGAAGGATACGGGTAAATCCATTCGCGATTTGATCGGCCAATCGCAGATTATCCGCAACCTCGATCCTGTCAAATTCACCAACGAAACGTTCGGCTTGCCGACGGTAACCGATATTTTGCGCGAGCTGGAAAAACCGGGGCGCGATCCAAGGCCGGAATTTAAGAGCGTTGAATATAAATCCGGCGTTGAGAAAATAACCGACCTTGAACCGGGTATGCGCTTAAACGGCGTGGTCACGAACGTGGCTAATTTCGGCGCTTTTGTCGATATTGGGGTACATCAGGACGGCTTGGTGCATATATCCCACTTGTCCGATACCTTCGTTAAGGATCCACGAGATGCTGTAAGAACCGGCGATTTGGTAACTGTTCGTGTTCTTGAAGTCGATGTTGCCCGGCAACGTATTTCATTATCGATGAAATCGACTGTCGATCCGCAGGAAATCAAATCATCTACTGAACGTTCAACGCAGAAAACGGTCAATAAAAACAAGCTACAAAATCAGCAAACGCCGCAAAACTCGATGGCAAACGCCTTTGCCAAAGCATTGAAAAGGTAAATAATAAAAGCTCTGCTATACTGAGTGTCTAAATTTAAACTGATTTACAGGACTCGACATGACTTCAATCAGATCACTCTCACTTATTTCGTTGTCTTTGGCGTTCCTTACCGCGCAAACAACCGTATTTGCGGCCGATTATTACGAGCAACAACAACAAAACGAACAACTGCTTAAGCGGCAAGTCGAGTTACAAAAGAAGATGGAACACGACCGCTATGTCAGGCAAGTGGGCGACAAAGCTCTACTCGGCGCAGCTAATCTAGCCTCTGCGCCACTCGAAATACCCAAAAACATAATCAATGTCTACAACTATCCGGAAAACTACCAGGATGCCAACCTAATCTACGGCGCAGTCGGGGGGGTTATTAAAGGGACATTTGAAGCCGCGGGGCGAATTTTCACCGGTGCTTTCGATTTAGTGACCGCGCCGCTTCCTACCAAACCGGTGATTCAGCCGAAATATATGTGGGACGACTTCGATAAAACCAATTCTTACGGCCCTATTTTCAGGCTGGTCGACAATCCGCCGATAGAACCTTATGTTGCTCCGGCACCGCGTCCGGTTGTGCAAAATGAACCTATAGACGATCATGTCGAAGAATATTCTCAACAAACCAATGAGAACTTGGACACCATGTTTAAAGATAAGATGATGAAATAATCTTATCTACTGAATTGTCGATAGTTAATCGCAAATGTGGCTGAAATAACCGAAAAATAACGTTATTTCAGCCGAAAATCCTACAAAATACTAGATTGTATAGTGACCGTAATGATGTTGGTAATCGGCTAAAGCCCTTTTAATCACTTCATGAGCCTCATCCCTTCCGTAAACATGTGTAATCTCGCAAATAGCATTATCGCTAGGTAAATGCTTATAAGTCAGAAAGTAATGCTTCAGCCGGTTTATATACGATGCCGGACAATCCGAAACATCGCTCCATTGCCGGTAGAACTCATCGCCTTTCATCACTGCGATTATTTTGTCGTCCGCTTCGCCGTCGTCTATCATGCGAAATCCGCCGATGGGTACTGCCTGTAAAAGAATATCGCCGTGAGTAACACTTCTTTCGCTCAGCACGCAAATATCAAGCGGGTCGCAATCACCCTTTAGATCTTTTTTACCACTTTTCATCTCCGCATATTCCGCTACGATTTCCGCACAATAGGTTTGCGGAATAAATCCGTAGAGTGTTGGAATCATATTTGAAAATTTCTGCGGACGATCAATCTTCAAATAACCGCTAGCTTTGTCGACTTCATATTTGATGGTGTCGGAAGGAACGATTTCGATGAATGCCGTCACGATTTGCGGAATATCGTCGCCCGGCTCAATACCGTGCCATGGATGCGCTTTATGTCTAATACTCATTACTATTTACTGATGATGACAAGAATGATTGAATTAATTTAATAGGCCGATTTGCTTAAGATTACCTCATGACACTTAAACAGATATTTCGGCTTTAATGGGTTCGTGGAATTGATAATTTACTATTTCAAAATCGTCGTAGCGATAATCGAAAATAGATTCAGGTTTTCGCTTTATCGCTAAAGACGGTAAAGGATAAGGTGATCGGGTTAACTGCAGCTTAGCCTGTTCCAAATGATTTAGATAAAGATGGACATCGCCGCCCGTCCAAATAAAATCGCCCACCGCTAAATCGGTTTGCTGCGCCACCATGTGCGTCAACAAAGCATAACTAGCGATGTTGAACGGTACGCCCAGAAAAGTATCGCAACTGCGTTGGTACATTTGGCAGGACAGCTTGCCGTCCGCGACATAAAACTGGAATAACGTATGGCAGGGCGCCAAGGCCATTTTACCGTTTTCGACATTCTGTTGCGGGCTGACGCTTTCGTCCGGTAAATCCGCTGGATTCCAGGCAGATACGATCATACGTCGGCTGTTGGGTGTTTTTTTCAATTGCTCTATGATTTGTTGTATTTGGTCGATCTGTTTACCGTCGGGTGTCGGCCATGATCGCCATTGATAACCGTAAATCGGACCTAATTCACCTTGCTCATCCGCCCATTCATCCCAGATGCTAACTTTATGCTCATTTAGATATGCAATATTGGTTTCGCCGTTTAAAAACCAAAGCAGTTCATGGATGATGGATTTGATATGAATCTTTTTAGTCGTTACAAGCGGAAAACCATCCGCCAAATTAAAGCGCATCTGATGTCCGAAGAGCGACAATGTGCCGCTACCGGTTCGATCACCCTTTAAATTGCCTTCCGTAAGGATTTTGTCAAGTAAATCGAGATACGGTTTCATGCCGATTTTTTATGTGCAAAATACAACATGCCGGCGCCGATCAATATCATCGGCGTCGATAAAATTTGCCCCATCGTGACCCAATCGAGCACCAAATAACCCAGATGCGCATCCGGCATCCGGAAGAATTCGATAAAAAACCGAAAACAACCGTAACAGAAAACCGCTAATCCTGTTGCCCCCATCGTCGGTCTGGGTTTGCTGGAATATATCCATAGGATGATGAACAACACAACACCTTCCAAAAATGCTTCATATAGCTGGGAAGGATGACGTGCCAACGGGCCGCCGTTAGGAAACACCATTGCCCAAGGCACATCCGTCGGACGTCCCCACAATTCCGAGTTGATAAAATTACCGAGCCGCCCTGCACCTAAACCGATCGGACACAAGGGCGCGATGATGTCCGTGAGTTGCAGCATCGTGCAATTCTGTTTTTTACCGAATAGCCACATGGCGACAAAAACGCCCAGCATACCGCCGTGAAACGACATGCCGCCTTGCCAAATATTGAAAAGGATGAGCGGATCTTTGAGGAACTCGCTAAAATTGTAGAAGAAAATATAACCTAATCGACCGCCCAAAATGACGCCCATTGCACCGTAAGTGACCAAATCTTCAATCGCTTCCGGTTTAATCGGCGACCACGGCGATTTTGCCCGGTATTGACCTAAAATCCATACACCCGCAAAACCCACCAGATACATCAAGCCGTACCAGTGTACTTTGAGCGGCCCGATGGCGACTAAGACTGGATCGATTTGCGGATACGTCAACATAAGCAAGGCTCAAAATATAATCAAAGCAATAATTATACCTTAGTTGATCAAATATCAGCTTCCGACTCTGTCAACATCAGAGGATTTATAAACATTTAGGTCTTGATTAAATTTACCGGTGATTTTATCTGAGTAATAACCAAGAGAATAAAAAAGGGTTAATCGATGGCTTAACTCAATTGTTTACACGATTTGATTGGTAAAGCGAACCAAAAGCCTTTGTACTGATTCTTCAATTTCCGGTAACGCTTGAGCCGGACTTGCGAAATCGATGTCGTGCACATGCCAATATTCGACCTTATCAACCCAATTCGGAAATTTTCTGGACATCAGTGGATGGTGTTCAGCATGTTTAAGCGCAACGATATGGTGGGCGGTTTTCAAATCCTGTTCGGTCAATGCAATCGGCGATCTTATTTCACCGTTTATCGGAATGCCCCGTTCTTGCAAGGCGATTAAAGTGGCAAGCGATATAGGCCCGGAATCCTCACCTACCATTTCGATTGCAAGCCCACGCGAGAACGCTTTCCAGGGTAATTGATAACCGGGCGCATGATGGTTGAACAAGTGCTCGGCAAATCGGCTACGATAATAATTGCCGGTGCAAAGAAATAAAATTTGGGAATGATCGGTTGTCATTGTTGCCGAAAAAGGTTAGATGAATTTTTTAAGATTCCACTCAGCATCCGGCCTGACTTGCACACTTTACGCACATACTGGAATAAGGCACGGCTTGGAGACGCTCTTTTTTAATCGGTTCTCCGCACAGTTCGCAAATACCGTATTCGCCTTTATCGATTCGAGCGATGGCTTCTCTGACTCTATCGCGTTCCATCCGGGCTGAATTACCGAGGAAATCCAACACCTCGTCGTTTTCGGATTGCGTAGCCAGTTCTGCAAAATCTTTTTCCAGCGGCACATTTTCATGTTTGACATCGGCCGTGATTTTGGTAAGACGCTCGTCCAGTTCTTCCAGCATTTCAATCAGATGACTACGGACTTCTTCATATTCTTTCATGGTACTACTCCTGCTGTTACATGCCTTATACAAAAGGCTTTGTTCTATACTATGGGCTATTACCGATTTTACAAGCATCCTACCATTAACTATGCAAAATGACATCCAGCGGCTTCTTGAAGCGGCCAATCAAATTATCCTCGGCAAAGACCGGCAAATACGTCTAGCGGTATGCTGTCTGTTAGCGCGCGGTCATTTATTGATTGAAGACATTCCCGGCGTAGGCAAAACTACGCTGGCGCATACCCTGGCGCGGTTGTTAGGCATGAATTATCAGCGCATTCAATTTACGAGCGATATTTTGCCTGCCGATATAATCGGCGCATCGGTTTTCGACAGTAAAAATCACGAGTTCAAATTTCACCCCGGACCGATCTTCAACCAGATGGTGCTGGCCGATGAGATTAACCGTTCGACACCGAAAGCCCAAAGCGCCTTATTGGAAGCGATGGAAGAACATCAAGTGACGGTAGAAGGTGTCACTTATTCATTACCGGAACCGTTTTTCGTCATTGCCACCCAAAATCCATCGCATCAAATCGGCACTTTCCCTTTGCCGGAATCCCAACTGGACCGCTTTTTGATGCGGATTGAATTGGGCTATCCCGATCCCAAATCAGAGCGTCTATTGTTGACAGGACAAAACCGCCATCATTTGATCCAGACCTTATCGGAACAGATTGCGCCTCAACAGTTACAAGCCTTGCAACAAGCCGTCACGGGTGTTCACGTCTCGAATGCTTTGCTGGACTACTGCCAAGGCATCATCAATTTCACCCGCGAATCGTCCGAATACCACTGCGGTTTATCCCCGCGCGCAGGCTTGGCCTTGTTAACGGCCGCTAAAGCCTGGACATACATGGATAACCGCGACGCCGTTATCCCGGAAGACTTGCAGGCCGTGCTGGCATCGGTTGCAGGGCATCGTTTACGTTCAGGCAATAACGACTCCGAAGCCATCGTCGCGCCCATACTGGCTAAGGTCGCCGTGCATTGAAAAACTTATCCATTAAAGAACGATTCGGACTGGACCGGTTTTTTTTAGGTGAACGACGAGTGGACGGTAAACCTTTAACCCTTAACCAGCGGCGGATATTCATACTCCCGACACAACGGGGCTTAGGTTTCGCGTTGTTGATTGGGGTATTAACGCTGATTGCTTTCGTTTACAACAACAATTTGGCTTATATGCTGGCTTTTTTGCTGGCAAGCGTATTTTTCATCACCATTTTGCACACTTACAAATCGATGGCCGGGTTAACCGTACAAGAAGGCCAAACGACATCCGTTTTTGCGGGCGAAGCAGCGGGCTTCGGCGTGCATATCGGCAATCCGACATCAATCGAACGCCAGCATGTGCAAATCAAGCTGAAAACGGTTGAACATTTCACTTTGAAACCCCACAGCAAAGCACACCTGACCTTATACGATGTCACCCAGAAACGCGGCTGGCATCCGGCAGGCACGGTAACCGTATTCAGCACCTATCCCTTAGGGTTGTTTTACGCCTGGTCGCCCATACGCTTCAACGCCAAGGCCTTGGTATACCCAAAACCGGCAACGCAGGAAATTCCGTTTCCGGAAACCGGATCGACCAAGAATCTGCAAGGCCGCTTCAAAAAAGGCGGTGATGAGTTTTACGGTTTACAAAGCTATCAGGCTGGTGATCCTATCAGGCATATCCATTGGAAAGCCTATGCCAAAGGTTTGGGGTTATATACTAAACAATACGGCGGCGAAAGCTCGGCAGAAATCTGGCTGGATTTCGGACACGCGCCGGGCCAATCGCTGGAAGAACGCTTAAGTTACCTTTGCCGTTGGGTAGTCGATGCCGAACAAGCCGGATTAACTTACGGTTTTATCTTACCGGGATTGCGGTTGGAGCCTGCGCACGGCGTTGCCCATTACCAAAAATGTCTGGAAGCGTTAGCTTTGTTTTAAAAACTCAATTTATCTGCAATTGAATTAATTACAGGAAAGTTAATCGTGCCGAACGCTCAACCTGAAACAGATAAGAAAGCTGAGCTTGAAATCGGTCAATTTTTTGTAAAAACACTAGCCGGTTTTACCGACACAATCAAACGCTTTCCCTTGGCTGTTGTTTTTCTAATTATTTTGCCGTTCCAAATGGGTAATCTTAATCCGTATTATGCTTCGTTAAATCTTTTCGATAAGCAACAGCAGGCATATTGTACTTTGGCTGGAGCGGTTTGGTTTGCAGTGATCGAATTATTTGCCGAATGCCATAACTGGAGTATCCAAAAGCGATACAGCATCGGTATACCGGTATTTATTGGGATTTGCTGGTTTATAAGCCAATCAGTCGGTTTAACCACCAGCTCTGCTGACATGTTTATAGTTGCTATTCTATTGTCGGCGACATTCGTTCCGTGGCTATTCAAGTCGATGGAAAACCGATCTTTTTGGGTTTTCAACTATCGCTCTATTTTCAATGGCTGTGTAGCCTTTATTATCTTTTGCTTCTTGTTACCGGGCTTGCTGAATCTTTTCTATCCGGGTTTTGAATTTCAGCCTGGTCTCGGTAGTGCATATATGCCTATTTTTTATCCAGTGGGCGCGTTTTGGTTATTGTCAAAAATTCCACGGAAATTGGAATACACCCAAGCTGAATACGATTCAATCACAGAGCTTCCAAAGCGGTTAACGGCTGTGCTGATGCCCGTTTGTTGCTTGGTGTTAATTTGTTTAAACAGCTACTTGCTGTACATGGGTTTTAAAATTGACGGTATCGGCAAAACTGTTTTAAGGTTAATTACCATAAGCTTGGTTATACATCTTACGTATTGCTCTTTATATCCTGAAGAAAACGGTTGGCATCATAGGATTTATAAAAATCTCCCTTGGTTGCTGATACTGCCGAACTGTTTTCTGCTGTTTGCTATCTACATCCGTATCAACCGATTTGGGTTGACCGAACCGCGTTATGCCGCCGGACTTTTCAGTATCGGTTATCTTTTAATTATTCTTTGGCATTTGCTTGCAGGCACTAAGAATTTCCGTTTGGATCGCATCCCCAAGCTATTAGCGGGGTTGTGCTTTTTGTCCGCATTCGGGTTTTGGCAAATCGGCAGACTGCCGGTCGAAAACCAGTTTGCCCGTTTGCAAACGCTGTTGGAAAAGGAAAACTTATTCGTCTATGACCGTTACGTAATACCGGCCTTAGATAAACAATCTAGCCAGCAAACGCGCAAGCAGATTTGGGAGAGTCTTTATTATTTAATCTACAAAATCGACATCAATCGATTCCGCGCTTGGTTCGATAATACCGATGATTTTGATCGTCATGTCAGTTGCGGTATTCATCGAAACTGTATGCACTATAGCCATGTCAACATAACCTTAGCGCGTTACATGAACATTATGCCGGCGCAAAGCATTAATACAGTCAAAAGCCAGCACGTATCATTCGATATTGTTTATAAAGGCGTTACGTTTGATAACCCGCTATTCCTGATGCTTAGTGAGAGCGAACTAACGCTTAGCGATGTTAGTTATGGCGAAAATCGCTTTTATGCCGTTGACGGCTTCGATTTCGTTAAACCCTTTCCTCCCGGCAGTAGCTATGAACGACTCAAAGGCGGTGTTTGGTCGGTTCAACCCAATAGAAAAACAGAGCCCAAACAATCCATAAAGTTGGAGTTTTTAGGTTCGGATAATTTAATTTTGAAAATGGAGGAAGCAAACCCTGGTTGGGTTAAACGGTATCCATTAGAAAACGCGGCAGTATCACAAGAAGAATTGGGGAAGCAAAGCCATTTTCTAGGCGAAGTTAGAGCTCTAAAATTTGATTTTGGAGAGTTTGTGGAACAACTTTTTATTAAGTATCCAGAACAGCTAGGCAAAATGCCTTCCCAATCCGATTATTATAAAGGCAAACTTTTTTGGCTACCGAAAGATAAAAACGGTAATAACCCCTTGGTTCTTGAAAAAACAGAAAATGGGCTTTATGTAAAAGTTGAAATGCAAAAATTAAATGTTTACATCGATTCAGTTGACGGTAAGAAAAAAATTAGCAACTTTACGGGTATGCTTTATTTAAAACGACTTCAAAATAAAACGGCAAAAACGATTGTTCATGAAGTATTTAATCGGGGACCTATGCAAGTGGATACAGAATTGAAGCCGAAAGGCGGCAGTAGTCCGACGATAGGTGGTTTCTATGCTGTTGACGGTTACGATTATTTTAAATATTTTTCCCAAAAACAAGCCACATCAGGCGGCCCTTGGAAAATTCAACCGCTAAAGAAAAAAATGCCGAAACAAACTATCGAATTGAAACATACAAGCCCGAACCAGTTGGTTTTGACAATCGGCGATACCAATCGTCAATTGGTCGAAATATACCAATCCGATAAAACAACGATGACTTTGGAAGAATATGATAAACAAACTTTTTATTCGGGAAAAATTAGACAAGTCCATCTCGATTTAACGCAAGCAATTGATCCAATAACCCAAAAAATCACAAAAGAATCCAATAATTTACCCATAAGCCAATCTAGCTATATAAACGATACCCCTTTTACTGTTATTGAAAAGACGGAAGAGGGCGTTCATGTAAAATTTAAAGTGCTAACAAAAAGCATTGCGGTGGATAAAAAGACAGGTAAAAAAAGCCTCACCGATTTCAGCGGGATAATGTTGGTGAAGCAGCTTTGATCTTACAAGCATTTTTAACTCCACTATGAACCCAAATCTCGCCCATAACAAAGAAATCCTGGTCTTTTTGCTAACCTCGCTCGGCTTAATCGTATTGCCGCATGTTACGCATTTACCTTGGGGCGTCTTCGGGTTTTTCAGCTTTCTGCTCGCTTGGCGATTTATCGGCATCTGGAAACCGGAAAAACTGCCCAGTTTCCCCTGGATTGTTTTCCTTATCGTTTGCGGCATGGCGGTTTTATACACTCAGCACAGAGGCATTCTTGGGCGCGATGGCGGCACTAGTTTATTCGTGATTGCGTTGGGTTTGAAGTTGATGGAAATCAAAACCGAACGCGATTTGTACCTCATCAATTATTTGGCTTTTATCGTCGCCGCCTCGCAATTTCTGTACGAGCAAAGCATTTTGATGGCGGTTTATATAGTTTTTGTAAGTTGTGTTTTACTGGCGACCTTGGTATTTATCAACAGCCATATTGCCGATACGACAGTTTCGTTAAAAAAGGCCGCCGCCATCATTGCGCAAGCCATACCGATGGCGATCATTGTGTTTATTTTCTTTCCTCGTGTCGAGCCGCCGAAATGGTTGTGGTTTAACGATCCGCAGCAGAAAAAAACCGGCTTGAGCGACACGATGGAACCCGGCTCCATCAGCGATTTGGGCATGTCGGACGAACTGGTGTTCCGGGTGAAATTCGAAGGCGCACTCCCGCCGCCTAAAAACCGTTATTGGCGCGGCCCTGTGCTTACTTTAACCGACGGAAAAAAATGGGTTCAAGCGCGTGATTTCACCTATCAGCGCTACTTGGATAAACCGAAATTTTCAGGACCATTCTATCGCTACACCTTACTCATGGAACCGCAAGAAAAAGACTGGGTATTCGCTCTCGATTTACCCGCCGAATTTACCAAACCGCTTGCACAAAATGCTAATTACCAATTAACGACTTCGGACGACCTGAGAAAGCGTACCGAGTTCAAATTGACGTCTTACCCTACCTACAACACCGGCTATCTCACAAAAACAGAATATAAGGATGCCCGCCAACTGCCCGCGTTGCCTTCGGAACGGATCAAGCAATTAGTCACTCAACTACATGGTTACGACAGACCGCCGGAAGAATACATCACCCGATTGCTTAACCATTTCAGAAAAGAAGATTTCCATTACACGTTGACGCCGCCGCTGATGGAAGATAATCCCATCGAAACTTTCCTGTTTGAAACCCGCTACGGCTTTTGCAGTCATTATGCGTCGGCCTTCGTTTACCTGTTGCGGGTAGCGGGCATTCCGGCGCGCGTCGTCACCGGCTATCAGGGCGGCGTTTATAATGAATTGGGCAACTTTCTTGAAATCAAACAGGCCGACGCCCATGCCTGGACGGAAGTGTGGCTGGAAAATAAAGGCTGGGCACGTTTCGACCCGACCGCCGCCGTCGCGCCGGAACGGGTGGAAAAGAATATCGACATCAATAGTCTCGTCCCCAACGGGGCGATCAATTACGCCGCACCGGATAGCAGTTTAGCGGCGTTAAATCTGCTCAAGCAAGCCCGAAAACTGTGGGGACACATTGATTACAACTGGCAGCGTTGGGTTATCAACTATAACAACGCCAATCAATCTATTTTTTTATCTTCCTTCGGTATCAACGATTTCAAAACGATGGTGTACTGGATGATGGCTATTGTAGGCATCATCACCGCGGTCCTCAGCTTGATTTTGCTTTATCAAAAACCGAAACAAATCGATCCGGAATTGGCGGTCTATAATCGATTCTTAAAAAAGCTAGCCAAACAAGGTTATGTTAAACAACCGGGCGAAGGCGCAAGCGATTTTGCCGAACGTATTAAGCCTTTATTAACGGAACAGGTTGATAATATTGAAAATATTACTTCGGCATTCATAATGCAGCGATACGGTAACAATCCCTCTGACGAAGGGTTGAAGAAGTTAAGTAAGCTGGTTAGTTTGTTTAAGTTATAGGTTGCAAATCGAATCCGGGAGCGCGCGATTGTTAAAAATTAACATATGCACTGTGATTAGTATTTTAAAAAGCGCTCGCCCTGTATCTTAATCTTATCGGAAGCCTTAATCGCAGTTCCCTTACGTAATTCATACAGTATTCAGTCTGCGGCTGATATTCTAAACGCATTACTAAAATTAGCTGGAGATAGCTATGATTCGAATAATAAAAAAATTTGTTATACCAAGCTTGGCTTTATTGTTAACGGCTTGTGCGCATCATCCAGGTCAGTACAGTACCAATTCCTCAAATAACGCTTATTACCCTAATTATCCGAGTTACGGTAATTCTCAGTACAATCGTCCTTATTACCCAAGGTCGCCGCAGCCTTACGTTTACCGGAGTTATCGTCAGCCGTATTCAAGTGCTTATCAATCCAATACGGTCAATAATAATTATTACTACCGGAATAATAATAACGCTTATAGGCCTATCCAACCTTGGCCGAACGGTCATCACGATGAGCACCCCAACCACTTTCCTTCGCCTAATAGATATAGCTATCCTAACGGCAACTGGCATGGCCATGACAGAGATCGCGATCATCATTCCTCAAACGACCGGAATGGGCATGAAGATAACCGTTTTTCAAACAGTCAACCGATTCCTTATCACCGGGAAGAAAACAGGCATAACCGTCCGCACGACAATTACCCGAACGGTAGTCCTCATGGCGAACATCGTCCTCCTTCTTCAAATTGGTCTAGCGAACATAACCGCAATGAAAACGGCGCACCCCGCCGTCCTGAACCTGTTCAGATCAGTCACGAAGAACGGCATAATCCTGTTGAAAGAGGCGATAACCGCCAACATAACGGCAGCGAGCGTGGGCATGACGACCGCAATCGCAATGACAATAGGCACGGAAAGCCGGGGTTTCGCTGATAAGCTCTTAATTAATCGTACCTTTAGATAGTGTCGTCAAATATTAAAATTCTGTTCGCCTGATGATGTAGTTACATTAAACCAAACACATTCCTTAAACTATCTGATAGAAGGAGTGTACATAAATGAATGATGACTTGATGACGGCTCTTTGGAAACCCAAGCCGGATAAAATCTTGTGTAACCATCACGCAGCAGCCAGTAGGCTACTGTAAGCCGCCGAGGACTCTTATATCAACACGACATCTGCCAAAGCATTGAATTACAGATAAATGTCACTTAACTTTGTGTACCGTCAAGTGTTGACACATTCGTCCAAAAAAGTGTCCGGGTTTATTTGACCATTACATTTTGGAACTGCATGAATCTCAGTTACAATTGCGCATTTTGGAGCCTGATTTCTCAGGATTCAGCGAATTAACACGATAACGAGAGTGCAAAAAAAATCGCCTTTATTGGAAGTGCTAACCGGCGAAATTAATCATCGCTACATTGCCGGTTTATTGGCAGTTGCCGCAATTCTTTTGCATTTTTGGTTAGTCATTTTATTACTGGAGCCTAGGGATACGGATAAAAAAGCCGCGCCGGTAAAAATAATGGAAGTCGCTTTGATAACCGAATTACCGCCAAAGGTTGAAGTCGTCCAGCCTGCTCCCCCGAAATCCGCTCCTCCGCCTCCAAAAAAAATTCAACCTCCTAAGCCTCCACCGAAAAAGAGAGAGGTAAAACCGCCTGTTAAACAGAAAGAAACAGTCGTTCATAAAGAAGGCGAGATCGCAAAACCTAAAATTGTCGCTAAAGAAGCAGTAACGCCGCCGGTATTGACGAATCCTTTTGCAAAATCCCAAGCGCCTGTATCAAAACCGCAAGCACCAGCTGCAACAGCATCAAAGCCGGTTGCAAAATCCGGGGCTGGGGATAGTAATTCAAAAGGAGCCAATTCCGGTATTGTCGAATTAGGTTGTCCTAGACCCAAATATCCGGCACGGGCTATGAGCCGGCATTTAGAAGGATGGGTTAGAGTTGAAGTGATAATCAGCACGGCCGGTACGGTGACAAGTGCAACAGTCGTCGGCTCCCAACCCGCCGGTATATTCGACGATGCGGCGCTGGACGCCACCAGGGGGTGCAGGTTTAAACCTAAAATTGTCAACGGCGTTGCAGTCACCCAGAAAGGGGTAAAAAAATCTACATTTAGACTTTCAAATTAACAACGATTTTAGCTGATTGAATCGATACAACTTTGCCGGCAAAACCGGTCGGCAATTATGATTTTGAATAACAAAAGAAGGAATTCCGATGCTTTACCATAGTTCACCCGCCGCTGTTGTCGACGGAACCTTATATACCTTGCTGGGTTTTTCAGTGATAACCTGGACGCTCATTATTTTTAAAACCTGGCAGTTCTGGAAAAACAGTTCCTGGAACAAGGCGTTCAGCACCGCATTTTGGGATGCCAACTCGCTTTCGGAGGCGGAAGCCTTGCCGGAAACTACGTTTAAGGGGCCGCAGGCGCGCATTGCTCGCCAAGGGCTTGAATGGCTTAAAGAAAGCCGGTTGCCTACATCTAAAAGCCTTAAATACCGGGGTACAACCAGCGATTTATTGGAACATGCCCTTCTCACCCAGATGCAAAAGGAAGAACGCACGATGGAAAGCGGTCTTACCATTCTGGCGAGTATCGGCAGCACCGCGCCATTTGTCGGCTTGTTCGGCACGGTTATGGGGATTATGCACGCCATGCATGAAATAACGGCAAGCGGTTCGACCAGCTTGGATGTGGTTGCAGGACCCATCGGCGATGCACTCGTCGCAACCGCTATCGGTATCGCGGTTGCTGTGCCAGCAGTATTGGCGTATAACTTTTTCCTGCGACGGGTTAAATTGCACCGCGCCGCGCTGGAAAATTTTGTAGTCAGTTTTATGCACGCAGCGTTGAGCATAGACGTAGCTTCCAAGGAGTAACGATGGCTTTCAAATCGCAATCGGAAAATGAAAGCGCCATGAGCGAGATTAACGTGACGCCGCTTGTCGACGTGATGTTAGTGCTGGTGATTATCTTGCTAGTGACTGCGCCTTTACTCACGCAATCCGTTCAGGTAAAACTACCGAAAACCGCCGAAACCGTAGCCAATATCGAAGATCAGCAGCTACAACTCGGCATCGATGCGAAAGGTGTTATCACTTTGAACAAACAGGTCATCGAAAACCTACCTGCATTGGAAACGCAGTTAAAAAGCGAATTGGCGAAAAATAAGGAAGTGGCAGTTCATCTTTATGCCGACCAAACCTCGGTCTATAAAAAAATCGCAGAAGTTATGGCTACGGTGCAACATGCCGGTATTTCCAAGATAGCTTTTGTGACTGTGGAACAATAATTAAGGAAGCCCTGAACTAGTTGATTTCATTCATGGTTCGACAGGCTCACCACGAACGGAATCAACTAGTTACCATTCGTAGTAAAGCTGTCGAAAGACTTAATCAGAATTTCATTAAATGTAACGAAATATAAGCACAGCGATTAGAATTGACCCTCAGTTAATTAAATATATAGCTTCATAATGCATCTCTATTTTTATTCAGAACTAAACAAATTAGCCGGTTAAACTCCCAGATTTAATGGAAATACTTACTCAAATCCTCGATTTTTTCATCCATCTCAATACTCACCTTGCCGATATTTTGGCGCACTATGGTACGACGACTTACATCATTTTATTCTTGATAATCTTTTGCGAGACGGGCTTGGTAGTAATGCCTTTATTGCCTGGGGATTCCTTGCTGTTCGCAGTCGGCGCGCTGGGAGCAAGTACCGGACAACTGGATGTTTATATATTAATTATGTTGTTAATTACTGCCGCGCTTGCGGGTGACAACCTCAATTATGCCGTCGGTAAATTTTTCGGCATAAAAATCAAAAAGCGCGAAAAAATAGGCTTTTTCAAGCGTGAATACATCGACCAAACCGAATCCTATTACGACAAATACGGCGGCAGAACAGTCATCATCGCCCGGTTTATTCCCATTATCAGGACGATAGCTCCTTTTGTGGCAGGCGCCGGCAACATGCACTATTCGCGTTATTTGCTTTTTTGTGTGCTGGGTGCTTGTTTATGGGTGGGCGGCTTAATTACTTTGGGATACCAATTTGGTAACCTAGATATCGTGAAACGCAATTTTGAGCTTGTGATATTAAGCATAGTTATTGTTTCGTTATTGCCGGTATTACATCAGGCCTATTCCAATTTCGGTCGTAAACCCAAAAAACCAATATGATTTGATTCAAATACAGGCTTTAAGTCCTTCGATTAACTTTTTGTGCGTATACTCAAATGCCCTCACATTCTCAAAGTCATTCAAAAGATAAACTGACCGGGTTGGTTTTAGGCGCTATCGGCGTCGTTTTCGGAGACATCGGTACCAGCCCGCTCTATGCCTTAAAAGAAGTTTTCCATAGCGGATTGCCTATCGATAACAACCACGTATTGGGCGTGTTATCGCTCATTTTCTGGTCGTTAACGCTGGTTGTGACGACTAAATACGCCATTTTCATCATGCGCGCCGATAACAACGGCGAAGGCGGCATCATGGCATTGATGGCTTTGGCATTGCACGGTTCACGCGATAATCCGAAAAGGATGGTTTTTATCGTAACCTTAGGGTTAGTCGGAGCGACTTTGTTCTATGGCGACAGTGTTATTACGCCCGCTATATCGGTATTAAGCGCCGTCGAAGGTTTACAGGTCGTAGCGCCGAAACTTGAAAAATACGTATTGCCGATCACCTTAGCCGTTCTGAGCGGTTTGTTTATCATGCAAGCCCGTGGCACGGGTGCAATGGGTAAAATTTTCGCCCCCATCATGTGTTTCTGGTTCGCTACACTGGCGGTTATGGGTGTCATTAATATCATCCACGAACCGGGCGTGTTAATGGCGGTTAATCCCTACTATGCGGTACATTTATTGTGGGAGTTAGGCCTAAAAGGCTTCATTATCATGGGCGCCGTGGTATTGGCGATTACCGGCGCGGAAGCGCTGTATGCCGATATGGGTCATTTCGGTTTGATACCTATTCGCTATGCGTGGTTCGGCTTTGTATTTCCAGCCCTATTGCTTAACTATTTCGGTCAAGGTGCGTTGTTGCTCGGTCATCCCGACGCTATACAGAATCCATTTTACTTACTTGCACCGACCTGGGCGTTGTATCCCCTGCTTGTCCTGTCAACTTTAGCAACGGTTATCGCTTCGCAAGCGGTTATTTCCGGTGCATTTTCCATCACCCGGCAAGCCATACAACTCGGCTATTGTCCACGTATGGAAATCTTCCATACCTCGGGAGCTGAACAAGGGCAAGTTTATGTTCCAGCCGTTAACTGGATGCTGATGTTCATGGTGTTCGTGCTGGTGCTGAGTTTTCAATCGTCGTCCGCCCTCGCTTCCGCTTATGGTATTGCGGTGACCGGCACCATGATTGTCGATACGATTTTAGCTTTCATCGTTATAAAGGCACTTTGGAAGTGGAATACGGCGGTTAGCATCGTGTTTTTAACAGGATTTTTAACAATCGACTTTTACTACTTTTTTGCAAACAGCTTAAAAATTCCAACAGGCGGTTGGTTGCCCTTAGTCGTCGCAGGAATCTTGTTTGCGATCATGACGACGTGGATGAAAGGCCGCGCCTTATTGATGGAACATCACGATAAAAAAAGGGTGTTGTTTGAAGATCTCGAAGCGGAATTAAAAAACAGGCCGCCCGTTATCGCCCCAGGCACGGCGATTTATATGACACGGAGTTTGCACGGCTTACCCCATGTTTTCCTGCATAACTTTGAACACAACCACGTATTGCACGAACAGATTATCGTCTTGAGTATTGTCACCAAGGACGAGCCTTATGTCGATGAAGCGCATAGGGTGAAAATCAGGTCTTACGGAACAAACCATCAGTTTTTCCGTGTAAAACTCTATTTCGGCTTTAAGCAACCTCAAGATGTACGGCGAGCGCTGGAGTTATGCATGCAGCAAGGCCTGAATACGAATCCGAAAAAAGTTTCGTTTTTTATCGGCAGGGAATTTATTTCCTTCCGGAGAAATAGCCCTATGCCAAGATGGCGGAGACCGATCGCCAGCTATTTGTTCCATAACTCATCCAGCGCAATTGAATTTTTTAAAATTCCGGTGGATCGCGTTATTGAAATTGGTGTGAGGGTAGAACTGTAAGATCTGTAAAACGCTTCTTTAATAAGGTGACTGTGTTAAGTTACTGATTCGGCGTTTTAAAGTCTGAATCTATAGAAGTTCAATCCAATGCATGACCGGAACACAAGACTTTTCTCGCAAATGTAATAAACAACCGATATTTGCCGTAGCGATCAATTCCGGTTCGCTTTGCAATAAATGATTTAACTTTCGGGTACGAAGTTGATCGGCGATTTCCGGCTGTAAGATCGAGTAAGTTCCCGCCGAACCGCAACACAGATGGGCTTCATCGACAAAGGTTAAGCTGAAGCCTAACTTCGAGAGTAAAGCTTCCGTTTGACCGTTCAGTTTTTGACCGTGCTGCAATGAACACGGCGATTGAAAAGCGATTTTCCTCGACCTTATTCTCAGACGCGATACATCTTCGTTGACCAGGACTTCGGATAAATCCTTGCAGAGTGTTGAAAATCTCTCAGCCTTTTCGGCATACACAGGATCGTTCTGAAGGAGATGTCCATAATCTTTGAGCATTGCACCACATCCGCTTGCCGTCATGATAATAGCTTCGACGCCGGATTCGATGTGCGGCCAACAGCTATCAATAAGTTGGCGCATAAAATCCAAGCCGCCGGTTTGATCGCTGAGATGATAGTTAAGTGCGCCGCAACAACCGGCATCAGGTTGACGAATGGCGCTGATGCCTAATTGGTCCAGGACATGGGCTGCGCTGGCATTAATGCTAGGCGCTAAAGTTTGTTGGACGCAACCATCCAACAGCAAAATTTTTCGGGCATGACGCGGTTCCGGCCATTGTCTATTCGATTGGGATGACGGAATTTTTTATCCCCTTTGAGTTGATAGGTCGGACAGGTTGCATTACAAAATCCGCAATGCACACAGCGTCTTAAAATCGCTTTCGCTTCTTCGATTTCAGGGGTGTTAGCAAACTCGGCGCTGAATTGACTATGCATAAGCTAAAGTTCGGGCGAAAATCGGTGAGGATTCAACAAGCGATAAGGATCGAACGCTTGACGGATTTTTTTATGTACGTTCATAAGACCGGGTTCAAGTCGTAGCCAGTCGGTTTTGTCACTGCCGCGAAAGCAGACGGCATGACCGTTTAGCGCTGCTACTGTTTGATGAATGTGTTCACTGTATACCGGACTTTTCAGCCAGCGCTGTGCGCCGCCCCAATCCAATAACCATTCGCCTTCAATATCCAGTAATGGCGTTGCCGGTGCAATGCTGATCCTCCAGAGGTTTTCTGCATCCCTAAAAAAATCGAGTTGCTGTTCACGAAGTTGCCTCCAGAATAAATCGCCGTTTAGGTCGATATCGCCTCCCAATTGACTTGCCGCGCTATGGACTGCGGTTTCAGCACCGGACAACCGCATCATGAGCTTGTTGCCGTCATAGACCAAAGCTGAAAAAGGCCAAGGTTCCCGCTGCCACTGCTGCATTAACTCCAACGCTTGATGAGCCGACGATAAAGTTCTGGTCACCGTAATTTCCGCTTCAGGCATTGGAACAACACGCAGCGAAATATCCAGCAATACGCCGAGTTGCCCCAACGCACCAACCATAAGCCGGGAGACATCGAAACCGGCTACATTTTTCATCACTTGACCACCGAAGGCTAAACACTCGGCGTTGCCATTGATGAGAGTACAGCCTAATACAGAATCTCGAGCACTACCAGCAAAGGGTCGACGCGGCCCTGAAAAACCGCAAGCTATAGTGCCGCCGATGGTTGCTTCGGAAGCGAATCCAGGTGGTTCGAAAGCGAGCATCTGGCCATGATCTGTCAACAGTTGAGTGAGATCGGTTAGCCGTGTTCCCGCTCTAACCTTCACGACCAATTCACTGGGTTCATAAGACACAATGCCTCGATGCCCGGAAACCTCAAGCAGTGCGGTTGCCGAAGTCGGGGTTCCATAAAAAGATTTACTATTGCCGCCAACGATTTTTAAGTGTGTGCGGGTGTGGACGGCTTGCTGCACTTGCGCCAGCAAATCCGGCGTTAAATCTTGCTCTAGCATCAGAAGCGTTCCAATTCCGGATACGGCAGTTGACCTTTATGAACGTGCATTCGGCCGAATTCGGCGCAACGATGCAAACTCGGGATCACCTTACCGGGATTGAGCAAATTTTTACTATCGAAGGCGGCTTTCAATCGTTCAAATTGCCTAAGTTCGACAGATGAAAATTGTACACACATGTGATTCAATTTCTCCACACCGACCCCATGTTCCCCGGTAATTGAACCGCCAACGGCGACGCACAGCTCCAGAATCTGACCGCCCAATTGTTCGGCTTTTTCGTACTCGCCCGGATGTCCCGCATCGTATAAGATGAGCGGGTGCAAATTACCATCCCCCGCATGGAACACATTGACAACTTTTAATCCTAGGTCGCTTGCAAAGCGCGTTATCTGTGTTAGGACTTTGGCAAGATGTTTCCGGGGAATCGTTCCGTCCATACAGTAGTAATCAGCAGAAATCCGTCCGACAGCAGGAAATGCCGCTTTACGTCCCGCCCAGAACAGCTTGCGTTCTTCACTGTCTTTTGCGGTACGAATGCTTGTAGCCCCGTTTTCCTTCAAAATGGCTTTGGTTTTTTTAAGATCGGCGTCGACTTGTTCAAGAAGGCCGTCGAATTCGCAAAGTAAGATTGCTTCTGCGTCGATGGGGTAATTGGCGTGAACAAAATCATCGGTTACACGAATGGCGGCATTATCCATCAACTCTAACCCGGCCGGAACAAGCCGTCCGGCAATGACCGCGGCGACTGCATTTCCGGCATTTTCAATACTATCGAAGGCTGCAAGCAAGACTTGTGTGCAGGGTTGGCATGGCAATAAACGCACGGTAGCTTCTACTACAATGCCGAGTAATCCTTCTGAACCGATGGTTAGTGCTAACAGATCGTAACCCGGCGCATCTAATCCGCTACCGCCGAAGGTTAACAATTCCCCCTCTATCGTGACGAATTTCAATTGAAGTACATTATGCACAGTTAAGCCGTACTTCAAGCAATGAACGCCGCCCGAGTTTTCGGCGATATTGCCGCCTATCGTACAAGCAATTTGCGATGATGGATCGGGGGCATAATAAAGACTGTAGCTTTTGGCAGCTTCCGAAATCGCTAAATTTCGAACGCCGGGTTGAACGCGAGCCGTGCGGTTTTCCTGGTCGATAGCAAGAATCCGCTGCATTTTGCTTAAACCCAGGACGATTCCATTCGTAACAGGCAAGGCACCGCCGGCAAGCCCGGTCCCCGCCCCCCTTGCCACTACCGGAACGTCGTATTCGTAACACAGCTTCATTAAAGCTTGAACCTGCTCAACCGATTCCGGTAAAGCGACCATTTCCGGCAAATTACGAAGCGCAACTAAGGCGTCGCATTCATAAGCTCGAAGCATTTCCGGTTCGATGATGAGGTTTTCGGCCCCTAGAACCGACCGGCACTGTGCGATAAACCTTGCGTTTAGAAGCGACGGCATGACAGTTGTTAATAAGACATAAAAATGAATCTGTTCAAATAAAGAACATTCGATTTACTTATTTTCGCTGAATTAATTCGATCTTATAACCGTCAGGATCTTCAATAAAAGCAATGACAATAGAAGCGTCGTTTTTCATCGGCCCCGGTAGCCTAGGAATGTTTACCCCTTGAGAGGCCAATGCATCGCAGGTTGCATAAATATCGTCGGTTGCTAATGCAATATGACCGAAAGCCGAACCCAAATCATAGGTACTTTTTCCCCAATTGTAGGTCAGTTCGATAACGGCGCTTTCGTCTTCATCTTGATAACCGAGATAAGCCAGCGTGTATTCGCCTTCCGGATAATCTTGCCGCCGTAATAACTTCATGCCGAGCAAGCCGGAATAAAACGCAACCGATTTGTCGAGATCGCCGACACGCAGCATGGTGTGCAAGAGGCGAGTAGGAAAATGGGGGGAATTCGTCATTTAGTCTCCTTAAGTAAATACCAAAACAATCACAAAAAATGATTAGGCACTTTTAATTATCTTGCGTTCGATGAGTTGAGTGCAATAAAAACCCGATCTATGGAATTCTGCCATTTCTTGAAGCTTAAGGAGATGTAATCTGATTATTGTCCGGCACTTAAATGTTTGAACCGTTCGTGCTGAGCTAGTCGAAGCACATAAGGCTGGATCAATAAGCAAAATAATTGCTACTTGAGTTCGGAATAATTTTAATTTTCAGGCGGATTTTCCAATCTTGCCGGGGCAGCGATACCCGGAATATCGTCCAATTTGGATTTTTTGACTTCCTGAACCAATTCGCCGCGGTGTTTTTCCAAGATCAATAATTCAATATCGCGGCGTAAGTAGTTATCCAACTGCTGTGTGGCGGCAAAACGTTTTTCATGCTCCTGAATTTGCATTTCCAATTCCATGTCTTTCAGCCGGGCCTCGTGAGCTAATTTTTCCAGCAATAAACGTTCTTGCAGTTTTTGCTCTTCTCCCTGTTTTGAGTCGAGTAGGGCTAATTCCGCTTCATATTCCAATTGCTTCAACCGTTTTTCCTGCCCGATTTTCTCGATTTTCAGGCGTTCGTGCGTTGCATTCCAGGCGTCTTGGTTTTTCTGAAACTCGGTAATCTCGGCTTCAAGCTGTATTTCTTTAAGAACTTGTTGATGTTCAAGTCTTTCCTTGAGTAATAGCTGTTCCGTTTCAAGCTGTTTTGTCTGAATTTCTTGTTGGGTTTTTGCAGCGGCTTCTTGTTCAAGACGTTTTAAATTCTGTTCATGATAAACCTGCTCCCGGTGCAAACGTTCTTCGATCAAAAGCTGCTCGTTTAATTGACGCTCTTGCTCTTCCAGTCGGCGTTTAAGGTTTAGCGCGGTTTGCTCCTGTTCGATCCTGTGCAACGCTTGTTCCTGATTATATTGATCGATCAAACGTTGCTGGCGTTCTAAACGTTGCTGTTCGAGAAGCAGCTCTTGTCGCAAGCGTTCCTTATTCTGTTTATCCTGGGTCTCGAAATTTTTCTTTAAAATTTTCAGATAAATATCGTCGTGTGCGAAGCGGCTGTCCAATTTATGGGGTTCGTGAGCTTCCGAAAAATTCGCCAGCATTTCACAGGTCGCACGGCATTGAATGGCTTGCAAGGTTAATGTTTCATTGATCTGTAATTCGATACGTCGCTCGACTGAGGATAAACCTTTTTCTACCCATTCCCCATTCGTTAATTTGCGCAATTCGTGGTCGACCGCATCTTTAACCAAACCTTCGCAGCGGCTTTTGATATGCTGGTTAATATTGGATAAGGCTTCCAGGTTGGCTTGGGCGAATTGAATCGTTGCCTGAAAACGGATCGTAAGCAATGCATCAATGGTGCAAAAATCGCCGTAAAGATTGATTTGGCTATTAAAATGCCATTCGTCCACGGGTAACGGAAAAGTTTGATGATAGAAGCGTTGGGTAAATACTGCAGGCCGTTGAAACGTTTTTTGGAATGGACCTAGTCTTGCAATGACGATTTGCCGTCCGCTGTCGAATCCGGGATCCCAGGTGGTTGTGAGCGCCTCAGCTTCTGCGCTGATTTCCGCCAGCCATTGCTCTAAAGGAGATTTAGCTTCGTTCATAGCTTAATTGTCCGGCGCTTTATTTTGCCGCGAACTTTGGGCTTTGATCTGCTGTAATTTATCGCCCATTTTTTCGGCAATCAAAGGATAAAGATTCGGTGCGAATTCCACCCGGCGATCGTCTACTTTCCTCAAGAATCCACGGCTTAATAGCAGACCGACCGCAAACATTCGCGGCCAATCGACGTAATGCCGGGCTTTTTCAATTTCGGTTTTTTCGATGACGATTTCCACCGCATCGTTTTCATTAATGCGAAATTCACTGAATTGCTTCAGGCATTCGAATACCAATTCTTCTTCTTGCTCGGTTAAGGGGCCGGGGGCCGCAAACTCCAGCCGATAGGAGAGCAGCACGGTGAAAAAGTCGACCATCCCGGCAATTATTAAGGGAAACAAAGTGAATTTAGGGAGGTTATTTACCGAAGGTTTAACGGTTTCCGTGAATTGGGAATAGGTCATTAAAACCGGCGCCGGGGGTAAATCGGTGCGGTATTTCGCGGCTAATTGATTAAATTCCAGCTGTACTTTGTGAAGACCTTGAGAGACTTCCTGATAGGCTTGCTCGCTATGCGCAGTATCGCTATCCAATCTATTTAGCGCGGTTTGTAGCGTGGCGACGGATTGGTCTACCGTGGTAAATTGTTGTTCCAGTGCTTTAGTTAGCGCCAGTTTTTCGTCATAAACCTTTTTGATATGCTTCCAAACCGGCCCTTCGCCAACGTTATTCTTAAATTGCGGCGGAATTTCGGGGTGCGTACCGAAATAAGCTTGAGAAAGCTCCTTTTCCAGTTTTTCCAGCTCTTTTTTGTGCTCGCCTAAAATACTGCTTTTTGCCGAAATAAGATTTTTCAGGTACGAATCGACCTGATTGCCCACTTCATTAATGCGTTCGATACGAATGGTATCGTGCTCGGAAATTTCATAAAACTTGAAGTACGAGAACGCCATCGAGGCGGTGAACGCGATTATTAAGGAGCCTACTACGCTGAAATAGCGGAGCCGGTTCGCTTTGCAATGGATCCCCGCCAGCTCGAACGAGCAAATGACAATGATGGATTGGATGGCGACCGTAATAACCAACGCTATCCACGGCGTAATAAAATAGGACATCCCGTAGAACGTGGTAAATCCGGATGCCAAGCTGAGCAGTAATACAATAGGTATCGACCATATCCGCAGAAAACTGACGAATAATGTTTGGATAATATTGATTAATCGGCCAATACCGCCGCTTTTAAGCTTTGAAAAGAGTCGATTTTCCATCGCGTGTTTTTTATAGTTGTTATCAAAGCGATTTGATAAATCAGGTATTTGAGTCATTTATGTAAGAAATGGCTTATAAAACCAGAGTCGAAGTTTAGGCGATACCCAGTTCAAATGCAAACACCTTGAAGCGGTTGTAGAAAACTATTAAAGAAAATACAGCAATAAGCAGTTAATTTTGAAAACATATACATCATTTGCACAACGAAATAATGCAGTTGCGGGATGATACGATTTAAATAAAAACTAGAGTTAAGAATGTTTATTGTATTAAGGAATCTCTGAAAAAATCCACATGACTATGTACAAGCCGCCGGTTGAAACGCTTGCTATTTAAGGAAGCTTTAAAAACGTTGATTCCATTCATGCCTTTCGGCTTTGCTCAGCATACATTTAACAATCTGAATCAACCACTTACCGTTCGTCCTGAGCTTGTCGAAGGAAGCTTGTCGAAGGACTTAATTAGCGGTCAATTTTGCCATTGTTTAACTTGGTCGTAATGACCATTACCATGTTTCGCCGAATGGTCTTGCTTCGACCTCAAAAGACCATGCCGAACGAGGCTGGGTACACAAGTGATAAATCGTTGCTGCGATGTCGGCAGGATTCACAAAAAAATCATCGGCTTTATCGGGCATTTTGTTTCGAGTAGCAGGAATGTTGACAATGCCGTCAACAATAAGTAACGAGACATGAATACCAAAAGGCCAAAGATGACGAGCCATTGACTCCGCCAAAGCGCGCTGAGCAGCTTTAGCAGGAGAAAAGGCGGCAGTTTTTGCACTGCCACGTCGTGAAGCAGTGGCGCCTACAAAAACAATATTGCCGGACCCAGACGCTTTCATAGCAGGAATAACTTGTTGTGCGGCAAGTAAAGCGCCAAGTGCATTAACTTTCCAATTTGATTCAAATGCGGCAGCGCTAATGTCCTCAACGGTACCCCAAGAACCTGCCCCTGCATTGTAAATCAAGCTAGAGACTTCACCTAGTTGAGTGCGTATTTGTGTGAACGCTGATAAAACAGCTTGCTCATTCGTCACATCGCAGGCTATTGCAATAGCGTCATCTAATTCACTAGCCAATTTCGATGTGAATTCCAAAGTACGTGCTAGCAAGGCAACTTTATACCCCGCTTCAGAAAACTTACGCGCGATAGCGGCTCCATTGCCAACGCCAACACCGATAACAACGCAAACGGGTTTATTCATTATTTAAGACTCCTACAATTTTTCCATATTATAGATTCGGCCCTATGAAGTATTTACTTCCGTTCGTCTTGAGCCTGTCGAAAGGCGGTCTGTGCTTCGACTCGCTCAGCACGAACGGTTCAGCCTTTAAAAGGCCGAATCAATAGACACGACGTAAAGGTTAGTCTTTAGCCGCATCGGCGAATACCCTCCGGATTTCAATATTTAACGATGCTGAACCAATGCCACCTATCTGGACATTCTAAACGATAGATTCGATTTAACCCGCAGGCGTTATTCCGGAAAACCCGGTTTATGACCGAACACGACACCGCACTCAGATCGGGCTTTTTTTAAGGACTTTAAAAAAAGAGGATTTTGTGCGGGCGAATGACTGGCAAAACAGACAGTATTTGGGGATTGACTTCTCTATGACAGGGGCGCGCCGGTTGCAGGGCTTTAGCGAAGCCAACGAACCCAATTAAACCACTGGCCATAAATAGAGCTAACCGGCGCTGCGCGGCTTTATCGCGCAGCGTCCAGCGACCGGAGGAGCGCGGTTGAGCGCCATGTTATGCGTGGCGCCATTCATGGGGCTGAACTCCAAATTCTTCGAGAGCCACCTGTTTTGCCTCGGTCTCAGAGACGTGCCAAGTGTCTCCATACAACAAGCCGTCATCGGATGAATAGCAGAGCAGGTAGCCAGAACCATCAAATTGAAGCTCAATATTTAGCAGTACTGCTCGGGAAAACATGGCTTGCTCTCCTGCTACCGGCGACCAACCAGACTGTTGATCGCCTGTAACAAGGACCTCTTTCTGAGTTCTAGCAGTAGGTTCAGCGGTACTCATAGAGACGCATAACGCAAAGCAAAGGGGCGTTTTGCCCGTTGATGACGATAAAAAGTAACATAACCGATTGATGCTGTACACAGTTTATAAAGCGCACTGGGGCAAAACGTCCCTTTGAGCGACGGGTTAGGCCAAAAACAAATCAATATATTAAATATGCGGCGCACTGCCCATTGGTTAGTGTGCTTTACGGCATTGGAAGGTGTGGAATAAAAAATAAGCGACGAGCTTATGTTCAACTAATTTTCTCCACACTTTTAGCGAAAAACGTTACAGAACCCCAGGATGCTTCAAAGTCCGCAACTTCTACGCCAATATTTTCAAGCCCATTTGCCGATATATCGTAGAAAACCATACCGCCTGTAGGCTGAGGAAAGCCTTCCTCAATTCTCAAATTGGTTGGTTGCCAGAATTTCAACTTAACTGACTCATTGTTTTTCCGAAGCGTCATGTCTATGAATGACTGCCCTGGGTCTTCTTTCACCACATGGTAATAAAATTCAGTAAGTTCGTACTCATGTGGTTTGGAAAGAACTGAATGGAGTTTCGGTTCGCTCACGCTTTCTCGGTGTCAGTATAAGTGAAGTACAGGTTTGCCTAACGTAAAAGTAAGGGGCGCGCCGGATGGCAAAGGTTAACAAAGCCGACGTACCCAAACAAACTGCCAACCTTTAAAAACGCCTGCGTCCGGCGCGTCCCTTTGACTGCCATGATACTTATTGAGCCTCCTCCGAGGTAGCCCCAAAATGGGGTTGCTTAATAACCATAACCGGAGAAGACTCCCATGAAATTCTATACGAAAACGCATCCATATTACTGCGGAATTGACCTTCATGCGAAGAATTTATACGTCTGCATTTTGGATAGTGAAGGCACTATTTGTATCCATAAGAATATCAACGCCAACCCTGATGCGCTAGCGAAACTGATCCAACCCTTTAGCAATGACTTGGTGATAGGGGTTGAATGCATGTTTACGTGGTATTGGGTGGCCGATTTTTGCAAGGAACAGGGTATCGAGTTTGTGCTGGGCCATGCGCTCTATATGAAAGCGATTCACGGCGGCAAGGCCAAGAACGACAGGATCGACTCGCATAAAATTGCGGTTTTGCTGCGCGGTGGCCTGTTTCCCGAGGCTTATGTGTATCCGTCCGAATGGCGCGGCACGCGCGATCTGCTGCGTCGGCGCATGCACCTGATGCGGAAACGGGCCGAATTATTATCGCATGTGCAAAATACCAACAGCCAATACAATCTGCCGGAGATCGGCAAGAATTTGCGCTATGGCTTTAACCGTGAAGGCGTGGCCGAACGGTTTGCCGATGACAGCGTGCAAAAGAGTATCGCCCTGGATTTAGCGCTCATCGGCTTTACGACGAGCAACTGGGCAAGGTGGAATGGCATTGCCAAAAGACGGCCAAGGCTTTGGATTATCAGCGCCTGATGTTGTTGCGTTCGGTACCCGGTATCGGTGAGATCCTGTCTTTAGTGATCTTGTACGAAATCCATGATATCGACCGTTTCCCTCGGGTACAGGATTTTGTCTCGTATTGCCGATTGGTCAAATGTAAAAAGGAATCGGCCGGCAAAAGTTACGGCACCTCGGGCGGCAAAATCGGCAATGCTTACTTGAAATGGGCGTTCAGTGAAGCGGCCGTCCTCTTTTTACGCAAAAACCCGGAGGCTCAAGCATGGCTGGAAAGACAAGCCAACAAATACACGAAGGCCAAGGCCTTAACAATTTTGGCCCATAAACTGGGTCGGGCGGTCTATTTTATGATGAAGCGGAAAACCGTGTTTGATCAGCAACGCTTTTTAATAGCTTAGGAAGGTACGGGGCCAGCCTGACGTCTAACTGGCATCGTTTAAGCACAAGCTCGGATGGGATTGCCTTTGAATTGTCGCCTTGACGACCGGACACTCCCTCAGCGCCGCTTGATAGCCTTTTGCTTTGATTGGTCGCCCCGTACGCTTCCGCCTCCGTTAATCCAGCATCGTTTTTCAGGAACTGCGCCTTCCCCGAACCCGAATCTAACTGGACAGCCCGTTGGCTAAACCTTTGTTCTTTGAATGGGTCGGCATGAGGATAACTTGAATGATTTCTAGAGCGGTCTTGCGGATATTCGTTACCCAACAGACATCACGACTCTCAATAGGTGTTTAGGCAGAACCTGATTTTGAATACAAAGCAAGTTTCTTGAATAACGGCAAGATGGCTTAACGAATTTATGTCTGCCCAATTCAGAAAATTAAAAATTTTCCGAATTGGGCAGAGAAATTTTTATTGTCTATTGACAGGCCGGAGGCTCATAGGTGTTAGGCCTAAGTTTGAGAAAACATAACACCAGTTAAGTTTTAGACCATTTTTTAAGAAACCACTTAACTACGCAAGCAAGTAAAGTAACATTTATTGCAAAACCGAAGCAAATTACAGTTGAAAGAACAACATTTCTCAAGTCCTGCCCCAATGATTCTTTTAAGTAAACGAGAGCTTCAAATTTAAAAAAAGGCAAGTGCCATGGCTCAGAACCCAGCAAGAAAACAAAGCCTGGCAAATTAAACGATGTATGCCAATGCCACCCAAAATACCTGAACCCGTACCAGAGCAAATGGTACAAAACAGGAAGAATAAATGCCGAAAGAAAAATTTTCTTGCTATTAATGACGATTCACTATGCCTAACGTAAAAGTAAGGGGCGCGCCGGGTGGCAAAGGTTAACAAAACCAGCGAACCTGAAAAAATAACCAAGGTTAACAAACGCCTTTGTCCGGCGCGTCCCTTTGACTGCCATGTTAGGCCGGAAAAACATTTTGCACCCCAATACGTTGATGATTGCTTTTATGCTTGAAAACCAGTTTAGATTCAAGTGGGTTTTAAATAAAGCCAAAAATGTTGTTGATATGTACAAGTACGCCTATTGCAACCATTATTTTGGATGCAACTATCCATATTTCATTACCTTCAAATTTGTCAGCAGCCCGCCAGATGCCAAGCCATACCATTCCCATGTAAGCTGTTGCAATTACAAACAGGGTTAAAAACGAAGAAGCAGAAGCTTGGCCTATGGTGCTGAACAAGAACCGAATTACAAATGACCCGAGAACCCCAAAACCCCAATAAGTTGTTGATAGGCCAAAATCGCCGCTTGTTAACTTGGCAAAGAAATTTTTATTTTCCGAGGGGTCTAGGTTTTCTTCCATTTGCTCCATAAGTACCTCATTGCCTAACGTAAAAGTAAGGGGCGCGCCGGGTGACAAAGTTTAACAAAGCCAGCGAACCCGAAAAAACCACGAACCTTCAAAACGCCTGCGTCCGGCGCGTCCCTTTGACTGACTTGTTGGGCTAAGCACAGATTATGAAGCTCAACTAACATAGACCAAAAGGCTAAATTTGAACTCGCAATATGTCAACAAGCACGATACTATTTTTCGCTTTCACCACTAAATATCTTAGTGCTACGATTTCTCAATCTGTTACCAATTATACTTTCGATTTCATCCTTAATTATTCCAACTGGGTAATCTGGTTTCACTTCTGCTATAAGATGGAAATGTTCAGGATCTAATTCTCTAATTCCCACATTTCTGAGTGCTGGATGATCAATTAACATTTTCATTTGGCTTGATAAGTCAGGCTCCCCGCTATGACCTAAGCATAAGTCAATATCTGATTCTGAAAAATGCCTACTAACTTTTTTAATGGGATTACCCCGTTCCATTAAATTTATTGCGCGTCTCAGATTCTTAAGTTCCTCAAGAATATATTCCTGCCCAGGAATCTCCTTCTGATCTATTTTAGCGATTTTAAATTCACCAAAATGTTTTAAAAACGTTGTGTAGTTTTGATCTGTAGTTGATTTTTTATATGTAGCAGAAATTTTTTCAGCCAATTTTTTCTTAAACTCAACAATTTGGCTGAATCTCAAATCACGCGGATATTCTAGGTGTTCTATTGCTGATGTATCAAAGGAATACGAGGTCTTATCATCTTTGATAATTATGGTTGGCTTATCAAATGCAAGGCGCAAACCAAGTTCAAACATGACATTTGGATTTTTGCAGCTAACATCACAGACAACAATTGGATTTTCGTAAAGATTTTGAATAATACGCTTATGTATAATGCCAACGTCATCGGCGTTACTAACTAAGTTACCTTCGAAGCCTGCGTCTTCTATTGCTTCATTCAATATTACTAAGACTTCAGACCAATGGTTTTCCAAGCAACCATCAATACTAGATATTGGCATAACTATGCCACAAATCTTAGATTTCTCGTTTTCTGGCATGGTAATTTCCTGTCCGCCCAACGTAAAAGTAAGGGGCGCGCCGGTTGCAAGATTTTAGCGAAGCCGACGAACCAAAATAAACAACCAGCCTTCATAAGCGCCTGCGTCCGGCGCGTCCCTTTGACTGACGGGGTTAGGCCAGACATTTAATAGACGTAAATACATTAGGCACATTTAAGGTATGCATTTGATATTTGGGCTTTGATATATTCCTCGTTTTCACTTCTGTCTTTTTGCGGCTTTTCAAATTGAACCCAATATAGTGTTTCTTGCCCGAGGTTAGTTTGGCTTGGCTCAGGGTTAGAAACTACTGTACCCAAAAAATTACACTGCCAACCTGAATGTTCGGAAACCAAGACTTTATCACCTATAGAAAATAAGGGAAGCTTACTTTTAGCTTGCATGATTGCGACGATGCCTCCATCAAAACCAGCCCCAAAATACCTCCAAGCACACCTGACATAATCGCCTGCCTTAAATGAACCAATGTGTTCTGGCAGTGGTTCAGATGTAATATGAAAAAAGTTTTCACTTGTTCGACGAGCTTGAATTTTAGAGTATTTTGAAACCCCATCCTCAACAAGCTCTATATAAATTGACTCTAACTCACTTGTCATGAAAATGCCTAACGTAAAGTAGGCATCCTATTTGACGGAAAACATTCCGTCAATGATGCTATTTGGATTAAAAAAATAGACACTCTGTTAAATTAATTCATAATGTTATTGATTTTTAGTCCATCCTAAAACAATATGCTCAATACATCAAATTTATCTGTCCAAATTCCATCTTCAGGCGAGCAGCCAAAGTTGTTAGACCAAGTACGCGGCAAAATCCGGTTAAAGCATTACAGCATCCGTACTGAACAAGCTTATGTGGATTGGATTAAACGCTATATTTTGCATTTTAATAAGAAACATCCTAAAGAGTTGGGCGCGGCGGAGGTTGAACAGTTTTTAACGCATTTGGCGGTGGTGGGTAAAGTTTCTGCTAGTACGCAAAATCAGGCCAAATGCGCTTTGTTGTTTTTGTATAAAGATGTGCTGGGTAATCAGCTGCCTTGGCTGGATGATGTGGAACAGGCAAAAACAAGTAAACGTCTACCCGTAGTGCTCACCAAACTGGAGGTGCAGCTGGTGTTATCCCATTTAAAGGGGACACAGCATCTTATCGCCAGTTTGCTTTATGGGACTGGGATGCGAATTTTAGAAGGGTTGCGTCTGCGTGTAAAAGATATTGATTTTGCGCGCCGGGAGATTTTAATTCGGGATGGCAAAGGCTATAAAGATCGTGTGACTATGCTGCCGATAAGCTTGGTTGCGCCTTTGCAAGCACACTTGGCACACGTAAAAACGCTGCATGAGCAAGATTTAGCCAATGGTTTTGGGTCGGTCTATATGCCTTTTGCTTTAAATAAAAAATATCCTTATGCGGCACGCGATTGGATTTGGCAATATGTTTTTCCTTCTGCAAAACGGTCGCTGGACCCGAGAACGATCGCTGAAAAGGGGGCGGGTGAAATGCGCCGACATCATATACAAGATCAAGCGGTTCAACGCGCCATGCGTCAAGCGGTGGTGGATTCGGCAATTACCAAACCGGCAACGCCGCATACGTTGCGCCACAGTTTCGCCACCCATTTACTGGAAGCCGGTTACGATATCCGTACCGTGCAGGAATTGCTCGGCCATTCGGATGTCAGCACGACCATGATTTATACCCATGTACTGAATAAAGGTGGCAAAGGGGTTTTAAGCCCATTAGATCAACTGTAATTTGTTCTAGGATTCAACTTATTGATTCGCTCCTGTGAAGTCTTAACGCCCGTTCGCCTTCGACTGTATGGATGCAGCGCAACGAAGGGAGCTGTTACCGAGAGCCTGACGAAAGGCGGTCTGTGCTTCGACTGGCTCAGCACGAACGGTTCAGACTTTAAAAGGCGGAATCAATAGTACGCAACGGTAAGGATGAAAAAGACCGGATGACTAGCTGCCCACCTCTATCGTTATATCATTTCAGACCATTGCTGCTACTTCTCTTAAGCTTACCCGATTGGGCTATTCTAGACTGACCCAGGGAAACGGGTATGTCGAGCAAGAGTAATAGGATGAATAAATTTCACAATCGCGCCTTTAAATATCTTTAGCAACATGCCGAAACCTGGATTTTAATCTTGTTCCTACGACTATTTGACGGTTATTCTATGTTTCTTTATGTTGATTTATATCATTGTTTTTGAATTAATATTAGCGATATTTCTTGAGAGATGATTTGGAAGCAATGCCTAAAAGTGTTATCGATACATAAGGATTCAACCAGAATCAAACGACTTATAATTGCCATCCTGTTTTTATTAATATCCGGCCTATTCTTATCCAAGTCACCCCCAAAACCGCTTTCTGATTATTCTGTCTTCTCTACCGCCATTTATGCCCGTCACGGCGAATTGTTGCGCTTAACGCTAGCATCCGACCAACAGTACCGGCTGTGGGTGCCGTTAGCGGAAATACCAAAGAGTCTGCAAAACGGCACAATATTGTATGAAGACCGCTGGTTTTATCGGCATCCCGGTTTTAATCCGCTGGCGTTGCTGCGTTCGGCCTGGATGTCGTACGGACGCGGAGCACATCAGGGTGGCTCCACAATCACCATGCAAGTCGCACGGCAGTTATACCGCATCGATAGCCGCAATCCGTTGGGCAAACTCCAGCAAATTGCCGCAGCGATTTGGCTGGAGTTGCGCTATTCGAAAGATGAAATTCTCGAAGCTTACCTTAATACCGCGCCTTATGGCGGCAATATTGTCGGCGTGGCGGCGGCCAGTTTGCTGTATTTTCATAAGCCCGTGTCGCAGTTAACTTTAACCGAAGCGTTAACGCTGGCGGTGATTCCGCAAAACCCTAACCAGCGTTTCCCTAACATACGTAGTTCGCAGCCGGGGTTGCCGTCTGAATTGCAGCAGACGAAACTGCGGTTGTGGCAAAATTGGCTGGCGGAATTTCCGCAAGATAAGCGATACGCAGCCGATTTTGCCTTACCTATCACCGTTTACTCAAAAGCCGATAAGCCCTTTCTTGCGCCGCACTTGACTGATTTGTTGTTGCGCAAATACCCCCATGAACACCATATCCATAGCAGTATCGACAGTAAAGCCCAGTTCAGCATCAAGCAATCGGTGGATAACTATCTGCAACAAAACCGTTCGATGGGAATTCATAATACAGCGGTTTTGCTGCTGGATACGCAAACCATGCAAGTCAGAGCTTTGATAGGTTCGGCGAATTACTGGGATATTGGCATCAAAGGTCAGGTCAACGGCACGCAGGCGAAACGTTCGCCGGGTTCGACGTTGAAACCGTTTATTTATGCCTTGGCGTTGGATCATGGCTTGCTGCATCCGCACACGATTGTCGCAGATACGCCGGTTTCATTCGGGCCGTACAATCCGGAGAATTTCGACAACCGCTTCCTGGGGCCGATTACCGTTCAGGAGGCACTGATTCGCTCGCGCAATATACCGGCACTTAATACCGCCGCGAAGTTGAAACAACCTTCACTGTACGGATTTTTACAACAAGCGGGCATCAACGGCTTAAAACCCGAACAACATTACGGCTTATCGTTGGCTTTGGGCGGCGGTGAGGCGACAATGTTGGAACTGGCACAGCTCTCTACGCCATGTTGCCCAATGAAGGACGTTTACGGAGAGTGCATTATCGTGTTGATCAGAAAGAACATGCCGAAAACGAAAAGTCTCTATTAAGTCCGGCTAGCGCTTTCATTACGCTGGATATGCTCAGCCATAATCCGCGTCCCGACACCAAACGTCCGTCAAATCCCAAAGTCGCCTGGAAAACTGGGACGTCTTGGGGCTTTAAAGATGCGTGGTCGGTAGGTTTTGCCGGACATTATGTGTTGGCCGTTTGGGTAGGGAATTTCGATAATCAAGGCAATACCGCTTTTACCGGTGTAAAAGCCGCAGGTTTATTATTTTTCTCATTGATTGATAGCTTGCGTAGTCAACATTTGCTTGAGGGATTGGACAGCGATTTGCTTCCGCCGAAACCGGATTCGGTCACTCAGGTGAATGTCTGTGCCGCCAGCGGCGAAATGCCGAATGAAGACTGCCCATCGTTAGTCAAAACCTGGTTTATTCCGGGGAAGTCGCCGATCAAAACCAGTACGCTGCATAAAGCTGTTTTTTTCAATGCCAAAGGTGTTGTGATTTGCAAAGGCCAGCCTTATAGCCGCCGTGAAATCTACGAGTTCTGGCCGAACGATATGTCGCTTTTATTCCATGAAGCGGGTATGCCTCGCCGCCAACCGCCGCAGTTACCCAGTTGTTATGACAGCTTCAATGGTGAGGCAGAATTAGAAATTGTTTCACCCTCATCAATCGGCATATATACGATGAAACGAGGAAAACCATCACCTATCGGCCTTAAGGCGAAGAGTAAGACAAACGGCGACATTTTTTGGTTCGCCAATAAAAGTTTTATCGGGAAATCGAAAGTTGCCGATACAGTGTTTTGGTCTCCTAGTAATCCCGGTATTTATCGTATTCGTGCGGCAGATGAACAAGGACACGCCGATTCAAAGGAATTAACTGTTGCGTTTATGCCTTGATCTATACGCACAGGGTAAGTGAGTTAAACGGTATTCATATTGCGACAAACCAAGATTTATCACTCCTGATGAAACTCATTAATCACGTTTGCACATTCGTTGCGATAATTACTAAGCGGTAGCCAATTCTGGAGCGATGTTTTTTTCGGGATAACTAAACAAGTCGTGTCCGGCAACTGGGGTTGAATACGGTTTTAACATTGCCGTAGCTTCTTCGCAGCTAATAATGCTTTTATTTTCATGTCGAATATAGTTAGCCAGTTTAGTAATGGCTTTCCAATGTAAACGCTTGTTAACAAAGTTAAATGATTCCAAAAACAGTTCTTTTAGTTTTTGCTCGCGATCGACTTGCCTCGGAATATAGCACTCCATGTATTCAGCGATCAGTTCTAAGTCCGATTTACCGCTATAGAACTTTAAGGCTTCAAAGTTCAACAAGTTAGGAGTGAAATGCTCATTGTCGCATATGGCAACGTATTTGGCCTCGGCCAAGGCGCCTGCGAGCAAATTGACGACATCGGCTTCGAACGAACAACGATATTGTTCTTGCTGAAACGGTGTAAAGTATCGGGTAGCAACAGCAAATGCCAAGGGTAAACTTTGAATCAAGCGACCGCCTTCAATGATTGCAGAACCATGATTACGCCCATTGTTGAAACACTTAAAGCTCTGTTCATTTTCCAGTTGTTTGATGTTTATTTGAAAATGCACAGCAGGCAATTGTTTTTGTTTGTTATTGAGATAGATCGACGCTGCATGTCCGGCCAAATGGTAGATTATTTTTGTGTCGATTTTCCGAGATGTTTTAAATGATGCGTTAACCGTTGGTTCAATTTGTTTCATAATTACCTCGACTACTAGAAAATTCAGAAAATTTCATATTAATAAGACAGGATGCGCTGCTCGGAAAACTCATTTGCACCGTCCTGTCTCGGCGGCGTTAGAGTCGGCAAATTTGGGAACATTGCCGGCGAAGAATCATTTTGGTTAATCTGCATATTGAGCCGGTCAACCCGATTATTTAACTCAACCAGAATAACGGTCTGTATACTCAAAATAATCACTAGAGGTAGCACTAAAACGGTAATTAATTTGATATTCATACTCGCACTCTCCTCATGATTCATGCAGCTAAATACAGATCGGAAAATTTATTGCTGCTCGATTTAAGACTGTTAACAAGCAATAGCTAAAGCCGCAATATCTTATTTTTCTCTAACAGCTAATTAATTTGCTGTAAGACTTTGAATAAAGCAACTAACAATTATCCTACGCCTTCACCACAAAAAGATCGCTTAAGTCCTAGAAATATAGAATGTGTATACGGATATAATCAGTATTTCATTTAAGGTATATTAAAACCATAAATAACGAGAAATGAAATACGAGCAAGCGCGTATACGCTATCATTTCGGTTGTCTATTCAGTAAGGTAAGTATTTTGTCGATTAAGCGTTCGACTTCGACGGGTTTGGTCAGGACCGCAACAACGTTTATGTGACTTACCCTTATATTCTCAAGCATATCCCCATATGCAATCAGTAAGATAACAGGCAATAAGATCTTACGGCTTGAAAATTCGTCTAATAGCTCGGTAACGTTCCTCTTGGGAAGATTGAGGTCGAGAATCAAGCAACCAGGTATTATCGCGTCATAGTTCTCGAGAAAATGATCGATGCTGTCGAACGCCCGGTGAGCAATACCCGTCATCTCGATAACCATGCCAAGACTGTCCCGGAGTGCATCGTCATCCTCTACGATAAATACGCAAGGCTGAGATGTCATGGCATGTCTAATTCCATGTTTTAAAAAACAAACGGAGCAGTATTAAATACGATTCTAATCAAAGTCATTAAATCCTCTATCAATGGAATGACTAAACTTAACGGCATTTGGCAAGGCGCGTTCTACATCAATCCCATTCACAAGGCCGATTTATAAAAATCGTTTGGTATTTACAGAATCGCCATTAGCGACATTAAAGACAATTAATGTGAAAAATTAAATACGTGCAAGCGCGTATGACGACTGAACAAATTAATCGATGATGAAAAACCGGAAGCTGTTGCCGGGTAATTCATGCTTCATGAAATCCTTCTCGCTTGGAACCGAACGACACTCGGCGTATTTCACATTCACGGGCTAATTCTAAAAAATTGGTCGTATCGGTTTTTTTTAAGATTTGTGTACGATGAACTTCAACCGTTCGATAACTAATCCCTAGTTTATAGGCAATTTCTTTATTAGGAAGTCCGGCTATCGCTAGCGGCAATATTTCCATTTCACGCGGCGTTAGACTGTTTATGCGGTTATGAAAATCTTGGTCTTCCTTAATCTGCTTGGACATTAACGTTTCATTCTGCAACTCCGTTTGAATTCGATCGATTAACTGCTTAATCTGGACGGGCTTCGTTAGAAAATCTACCGCACCGGCCTTTATTGTGCGGACGCTCGTCGGAATATCCCCGAATGCAGTCAGGAATATGATCGGTAATCTGATGTTACGGCTTATTAGTTCCGATTGCAGTTCATCCCCGTTCATGCCCGGCATATTCATATCCAACACAAGGCAGCCCGGCGTACCCGGTTTGTAAGTTTCAAGAAAACTTTCAGCGCTGTCGAAAGTCTGGCAGGCTAAACCGACGGTTTCGATAACCATGCTGAGACCGTCTCGGACAGCATCGTCATCGTCGACAATAAATACGAAAGGTTGAGTGTTCATAAGACGAATGGCAAAGTAAAGTGGACGCTTAAACCGCTGACAGGATTTTGTTCGGCCCACATTTTTCCGCCGTGCGCTTCGATTAAAGCACGACTGATAGCAAGCCCCATACCCAGCCCTTTGGATTTACTCGTATAGAAAGGTTGAAATAACTTATTAAGCGTTTCGGCATCGGGTACACCGATTCCGCAATCGCATACCGTGACTTGAGCCATAGAAGAAAGCTTAGTAGAACGGTAAGTTGAAACCGTTATCGCACCCTCCCTTCGTCCGCTTTCAGTCATCGATTCCAAACTATTATTTATTAAATTAATCAATACTTTTTGGACTTGCACAGCATTGGTCATCACGAGCGGCAAATCGTCAGCCAAATTCAGTTCGATTTTAAATGAATTTAAATGACTGTTCGCCTTCACTAAATCTAGCGCAAGGACCGCTGATTTATTAATATCCAACGGCTCTGCCAACGACTCGCCTTTATGCAGCAATGCTAATAATTGTTGAATGACCTCGCCTGCGCGCTGAGCCTGCTGTCCGCATTTTTCCAAAACCGACGTTAATTTTTGCGGATTAGGCTTGCCTGAATTCAAAATATCTTGCGCCACATAAGCATAATAGGAGATTGCGGTCAGCGGTTGGTTCAATTCATGTGCGATAGCGGCTGCCGTTTGACTCGCAACATAGAGTCGAAATGATTTTTCCATTTCGTCGCGCTGTGCGCTCAACTCCTGATTTTTCATATAATCGGTAACATCTAAATTGATGCCTAACATACGCACAGGCATTGCGTCCTGGTCACGCAATAAAGCCCCACGCGAGTGAATCCAACGATAAGTTCCGTCTTTATGGCGCAGACGGAACTGTAACTCAAAGTTGGGCTGACGACCCGCTATAAAGTTTTCTATTTCATTGGCAACCATATTGCGATCATCGGGATGCAATCGGTTTTCCCATTTCTCCTCTTGATTAATAAATTCATCCTCTTCAAAACCGATTTGCCGCTTCCATTCGGAAGAAAAATAGATAATGTCCGTTACTAAATCCCAATCCCAATAGCCTGCTTTGACCTCTTCGACCACGAGCGCCAATCTTACTTCGCTTTCCCGCAACGCAGCCTCGGTCCGTCTGTGTTCGGTGATGTCCGTATGCGTTATAATCGCCCCTATTATTTTGTGGTTTACCCTTTTGGCATGCATCAAAAACCATAAATCATGACCGCCGGATACCGGGCAAGGATATTCCATCACGAACTCATTACGATTTCCTGCCAACACCGCTTCCAACCCGTCTAAAACCTTTTTTGCCTCAAAATCCCCCTTTTCGAAAGATCGCCGGCAGACGTCAAGATAATTTACACCAGCGGATACATTACCGGATGAGCCGTAATTTTCTAAAGCGAAATGCTCCCACGGTTCGTTGACCGCCGTTATGGTCCCCTTTTTATCAAGAACAACGACATGTTCCGGCAAAGAATTTAGTACGTTACGTACAAAAGATTCGCTGGCTTTTACAGCTTCCAAGGCCAACTTTTCTGTTGTCATATCAAGAACTGCAAGCGTAGCACGCACGGCGCGCCTTGCCTTGCCTTCGCCGGTAAAAAACACCTGTTTCCGCGCACTCAGCCACCGCATTTGACCATTCGGCCATACGACTCGATGGTCCGTAATCAATACGCCGTCGCCTTGCGGGTTTAAGGCTTCATTTATCAAAAGCATCAAATTTTCACGGTCATCGGGATGAAAAGTGGCATGAACCACCGAACGCGGTACGGTCATTTCGGTTTCGCCCAAACCGAAAAGACGAGCCGCCTCGGTACTAAGATGAATAAGTCCCGTTTTGTAATCGACTTCGGTTAATCCCAACCCCGCAACTTTTACGCCCAGCGACAATCGAGCCTCGCTTGCTTGTAATGCTAGTGTAACGTCCTCAACATATCTTTAGCTTTGTCTACTTTAGCCAAGATCGTCTCTGGTTTGGCTGTCCAATGGTAAGGTTTTGGGTTGCTATTGCGGTGGTCGAGATACTCCTGTATCGCTGTTTTGAGGTCGTCAACACTGTGGAAAACACCACGCCGGATACGTTCCTCGGTAATGTCCCGGAAGAAACGCTCGACTAAGTTGAGCCATGAGGCCGAGGTTGGCGTGAAGTGTAAGTGGAACCGGGGATGCTGGGCCAGCCAGTCCTTTACTTCGGCATGTTTGTGCGTCGCATAGTTGTCGACGATCAAATGCAATGCCAAGGTTTTGTCGGTTCGCCGGTCAATTGTCTTCAGGAACTTGAGGAACTCGTCGTGGCGGTGCCTGGGCTGGCATTGCCCAATCACCGTTCCGGTCTGCACGTCGAGTGCCGCAAACAAAGTTGTGGTGCCATGTCGCTTATAATCGTGCGTCATCGTCCCGCATTTTCCCGGCTTCATCGGCAGGCCGGGTTGGCTACGATCTAGCGCCTGGATTTGGCTTTTCTCGTCGACGGAAAACACGATGGCCTTCTCCGGTGGGTCCAGGTAAAGGCCCACGACATCGCGCAACTTTTCGGCGAACAGCGGGTCGTTCGAAACCTTAAAGCCCTTCACTTGATGGGGCTTCAGTTTGTGCTCCGCCAGATGCCGTGCACCGCCATCCGGGAAATGCCGACCTGCTCCGCCATCGTCCGGCAACTCCACTGCGTCGCGGCAGCCGGTTTACCGGTCAATGTCAAGGCCAGGACTTCTTGGACTTTGTCAGTCGGCAGCGGCGGTATCCGCGACGGGCGGGTCTTGCCTTTCTTGAGCCCTTCAACACCACTTTCGAGATAGCGATTCCGCCACTTGTTCAAGGTCGGGTTGCTGACCCCCAACGTTGCCATAATGACCGTTGTTGACAAGCCCTCGGCGGTCATCAGTACCATTCTAGCCCGTAGTCTTTGTTTAGCCCCAACAGACCGGCTCTTCACCCAGCGTTCCAGTTCTGTTCGATCCTCTTCAATCAGTGTAATTTTCATTGGCGTTCTCATGGACACCAATTGTATCATATCTTAATGTTTGTTGAGGACGTTACACTAGTTTGGTAAGGGTTCGCTCAGATATATCTAGATTCGTTCCAACGAGCCACTCGACTTGTCCTTCATCGTTCTTCCGGGCTGTTTCCACTGCTTGAATATATCGTACAGCATTATCTTCAGCCCGTTTAATTCGAAATTCACGGTTGCTGTGCCCCGCTTGGCGCACTGTCTCTTGCATAATTTGTTCTTGTTTATCCAAGTCTTCCGGTAAAACAGCACTTCGCCAAGTATCATATTGAATAAACCCGTCTTCAGTCGGTAGAACACCATAAATTCTAAACATCTCTGCGTCCCAACGAATTCGATTGTTCAAGACATTCCATTCCCAAATGCCTACACCCGTAGTTTCGGTAGCCAAGTGCATACGTTCTTCGCTTTCGTTCAAGGCCTTCGTGGCAAGCATTCGCTCGGTTATATCGGTTAAGGAAATTCGTAGCTTAAGAGGGCAGCTATTCGAATCCTTTTTTTCGCTATTCAATTGCACGTAAAGCTTGGTTCCGTCTTTGCGGGTTAACGATAGCTCGATACTGTCTTGTTGTGTTCCATTAAAATATAGATACCAGGAATCACTGCTCTCTTTTGTTATAAAATGCGAAAATTGGCGATTAATTAAATTTTTACGCTTGTCGCCGAGCAGGTTGGCGCCGGCCAGATTAATTTCATTTATTAATCCGTCTGTGCTCAACGTTAAATAGGCAACCGGGGCAAAGTCATACAGTTCGAGATAATGCGTGCGCGATGTTTCCAAGGCTTTAGTCGCCATTTGCAACTGGACATTTTGGGCTTCCAACTCTAATTGATGTGTTTGTAGTTGCTCGATATGTTTTTCGGCAGCTAATCGGCCCCGCTCTTCACTCTCGCGTAAGGCCGCTTCCGACTTTTTAAGCGCTGTTATATCTTGAAAAGCGCCGACGGCGCCTCTAATTGTGCCGTCTTCATTAAATAAGGGAACTGCGGTGCTTAGCAATGTAACAATTCGACCGTCAGTGCGATGAATATCCAGAATTTGGTTGGTGACCGATTCACCGCGAACAGCTCGTTGCATCGGCAACTCTTTCGGTTCCAATTCCCGTCCCGCGAGCATTACCTTATATTTCGCCGGTAAAGGTCCTGCCTTAGAAAGATCGCTACCCGGCGGCAAGCCTAGCATTTGCGTATTTAACACATTACCGTGAATGTGATGGCCTGTGGCATCGTCGGCAATGGCTAAACCGACTGGAACGGTATCGAAGATGGCTTGAAGCTCTTTTACCCGGTGTTGCAAGTTTTTGTTCAGTAGTGCAATCTTTTCTTCCGCCTGAATTCTTGCATCGATATCGACAACGTGGACTACGATGCCTCTGATAGTACCTGATAAATCGGTATTGGGAATATAGTTGCCGTGAACCCAACGGGGTTGTCCGGTACCGTAAGGAATCCGGTAATCGAAACTAACATGTTCGCCGGAGCGTGCTCTTTCGAGATAAGGCTGGACAATTGTCCAGGCGTCATTTCCAATAATGTCCTGAACTTGTTTTCCGATGACATCTTCAATCTGAAATCCGAACCAATCGCGATACGTTTTGTTAACTCTTTTGTACCGAAATTCTAAATCCAAGTATGAAATCAACGCCGGCGTTGCATCCATAATAAGCCGTAATTCATTTTCCCTTTCCTGTAAGGCGACTTCGGCTAATTTTCGTGCGGTGATGTCACTTTCGGATCCTGCCATACGGACAACTTGGCCGGTGCTATCTTTTTGAGCGATACCACGGTCTAATATCCATTTATAGGATCCGTCTTTGCAAAGGATTCGGTATTCCTCGCAAAACACAGGAACTTTACCTTCCATGTGAGATTGCAGTGCCGCTAATACGGGACTTTTATCCTCAGGATGAATTCCTTCACTCCATTCTTCTTCCGAATCGCTAATTTCTTTCTGGGAATAGCCCCTTAACTCCTTCCAGCGCGGGGAATAATGCACGCGTTTATTTTTTACATCCCAATCCCAGATGGCGTCTTGCGCCCCGTCGAGCACCAACTCGTATCGCTCTATACGCTCTTTAAGTTCGGCTTCCACCTGTTTACGTTCGGTAACATCCTGAATATAACCGTGCCAAAGTATGCTGCCGTCAGCTTCAAGTTGCGGGATAGAATGGCCTTCTATCCAGATTTCGCCTTTAATCGGATGCCGGTAACGAAACGTGTCTTGCCAAGGTTGCAAGGTGCGCGCGGATTCGGCAATCGTCTCTTGAATATGCGGGATGTCCTGGGGATGGTAACAAGCAAAAATAGGACTGAAATCCTCTTTAACTTCCTCATGATTTATACCGTAAATCGACTTGAACATAGAACTGGCATAAGGCATCCCTGAAGTGCCATCCGGTCGCAAGCGGAATGAGCAAATTAATCCCGGTACGGATTCGGCAACTTTCGCCAATTGATTTTGTAAATTGATCTGTTCTTTTAACGCCTGTTCCGCCGCTATTCGTTCGGATATATCGCGCAAGATGGCGGTAAAAGATTTATCACCGCCGGTACTGACTTGGGAAATAGAGACTTCAATGGGAAATTCTTCACCATTTTTACGCAGTCCCGTCATAATTCCAAGAGCGCCCATTTTGCGGGAGGTGACGCCGGAAAGGCTAAAAACCTCGACATTTCCGGTGTGTTGACCGCGAAAACGCTCAGGCAGAATACGAGCGAGTGTATCTCCGATGATTTCCTTTGCCGAATAACCGAACATCTTCTCAGCCGCCGCATTAAATACAAATATCGCGTGTTTTTCATCAATCGTAATGACGGCATCCATCGCCGAATCAATAATGCCTTCATAACGTTGCTGGCTTTGCAGCAATGCTAATTGGTTTTGTTTCTGTTCGGTAATGTCGCTAGTCGTACCGAATCCGCCCAGCAAATTCCCATTCTTATCGAATTCTAATACCGCCGTTTCGCGCACCCACTTTACTTTGCCTGCTACGATAATGCGGTGCTCAATATCGTACGGCTCGCCATTGAGCGCAGCTTGCCACCTCCTATCAACGTATTCCCGGTCATCGGCATGAACAAATGCAAGAAAGCTTTGATACGTTAACGAGATACCTGTGGAAACCCCGAAAATCCGGTAAGTCTCATCGGACCAACGCAATTCGTTACTTTGTATATTCATGCGCCAGCTACCGGTCTTACCGATTGCTTGAGCATGGTCTAAATCTTGTCGGTTTTCCAAAAGCGCCTTAGTTAACTTCAAATACAGGCTGATGGTCGTGATAAAAATAATAGCTAATAAACAAAACCCAATATTTAAGATTAAAGCGTCTTGCGGTGCAGAATTCCACATCGAACGAAGAATCAGGCTATTGACCACGATGAGCGACAAGATCGTCGCTAAAATGCCGGGACCTCGTCCGAACCAAAAAGCGCTTTGGATAATCGCGAAAGAAAACAACAAAAATACCGCTTGCTGACCAAATATCGGAATATACCGCGTTACAATCGCAGCCAACGCAACCGTCAATAGGGCTAATCCGTATTTTATATAAAGCGGACGTTCGTTTATATAATGAAGAAACGACGGTAAATTAAAGCGTTTAACTATTATTTGGTTCATCATGAATAGTTATTTTGCTATGAAAAATGAATTGATAGACGCAAACACGCCGAGTGATAAATGTTATTGGAGCACTGGCTTCATCTAACAAACGAATAAAATAACGACGCTCCCGGTAAACTTTTAAAAAGCCTACCTGAAAGGGATTATTCAAATAAAATATAACGCAGTTGAAATAGACATGACAAATTTTTGCTCTATTTAGTCGCCGCGCTTACTAAAAAAATTGATTCCTCAACGAAGCTGATAGTGATTATCGTATCTGTTTCAACGCTTTGCCAGTGTCTTCTCGCTTTTCATAAAGCGCAATTACGCTTCAAAAAATCCAGTTTGGTTCAACTGAAATCATACCCGGCGGCTAAGGCGATACCGGCATGTACGGACTTTTCAAGTTACTGGATAAATCGAATCATCATGTTAATTTAGGGCTTGGTCTAAGCGCGCCGACCGGCGCTTTCGCAGGAAACAGCGTGGGGTTTGAATGGTTGCAGCCGCTTTATACGAATGTTAACGGCTATCAGCTTGATCGCTGGGGCGCGCTTTCGGTTAGTTGGAACTATAGTTTTTAATACCCGCGCCTAAAAAACGGTCTGCATTCTTCAAAAATGACGTTTGATTCGATATTAAAATCGAAAATCTTCATAATCGTTTGACTCATTAGCCCCTCGTCATAGACAATATCCTGTTTATTTTGGAATTTTTGTTTCTTGCCGAATATGAGTGCTGAGAGCCGCTCGCAAAATAGTTTAGTTTCAGTTCGAAGTTTATCCTTTTCGCGCGGCGACAATAATATTTTCAACGACGTTTCGATGGATTTCGAACGCGGCAAAATTACCGCGATCATGGGACCGAGCGGAACCGGAAAAACCACCCTGTTAAAGTTAATCGGCGGCCAACTTCAGCCTTCGCAAGGCAGTATCACGGTGGACGGGAACGATGTTCACCGTTTACGAAGGACTGAACTTTTCAATTTAAGAAAGCGAATCGGCATGTTGTTTCAAAGCGGTGCTTTGTTAACGGACATGAACGTTTACGATAACGTGGCTTTTCCGTTACGCGAACATACGAAACTTCCCGAGTCCATGATTCGTTCCCTGGTGTTGATGAAATTGCAGGCTGTAGGCTTAAGAGGCGCCAGACGCTTGATGCCGAATGAGCTTTCGGGCGGTATGGCAAGACGCGTGGCGTTAGCTAGAGCCATTGCACTGGACCCGATGATGATCATGTACGATGAACCTTTTACCGGCCAAGACCCTATATCTAAAGGAGTGCTGGTTCATCTGATTAAATCTTTAAACGTTACCTTGGGATTAACCACCATCATTGTCTCTCACGATGTTAGCGAGACGGCGGCAATTGCCGATTATATCTATGTCGTATCGGGCGGTGAAGTGATCGGTGAAGGCACGCCGGAAGAAATCAAACATTCCGGCTCGGAGTGGGTACAACAGTTTATGGAAGGCTCCGCCGACGGCCCTGTGCATTTTCATTACCCTGCAAGAGAGATGCAGGACGATTTATTTTCGTCCGGGAAACGCTATTAACCTTATTGTTCAGCTATGTTGGAACTCATTCAAACCTTAGGAAAAAGTACGCGAGCCGGTTTTACCAAACTGGGTCGAGGCACTTATTTTCTGTTACAGACGCTAACCGGTATTCTGGAAATAGTGCCGAGACCGCGTTTGTTACTGAATCAGATGTATTCGGTCGGCGTATTATCTTGCTTGATTATTTCGATTTCAGGACTTTTCGTCGGGATGGTATTGGGTTTGCAGGGGTTTTATATCCTATCGGATTTCGGCGCTGAAGAAACGTTAGGCGTCATGGTAGCTGCATCGCTAGTGCGAGAATTAGGACCAGTCGTCTCCGCGTTATTGTTTGCCGGACGCGCCGGATCGGCCTTAACGGCGGAAATCGGCTTGATGAAAGCCACCGAACAACTTTCCGGGATGGAAATGATGGCGGTCGATCCGATTAAGCGTATCATTTCACCCCGATTTTTAGCTGGGGTAATTTCCATGCCCTTATTAGCCGCCTTATTCAGCGCCATCGGCATTCTGGGCGGACAAATAGTCGGCTGCGGCCTATTAGGTGTCGACGACGGCTCCTATTGGTCGCAAATGCAGTCGAAGATTGATTTTTTCGACGACATTATCAACGGTGTAATCAAAAGTTTTGTTTTCGGCTTCGTAACAACCTGGATAGCTTTGTTCGAAGGCTACGATACCATTCCCACTTCCGAAGGCGTCAGCCGGGCAACGACGCGCACCGTCGTAAATTCAGCTTTTAGTATTTTAGGTCTGGATTTCATCTTGACCGCACTCATGTTTGGAGACGATTGACATGCTGCACAGTAGTACCCAGGACACGCTGGTCGGGCTTTTTGTGGCTGCCGGCATTGCCGGATTATTTTTTCTTGCCCTACAAGTTTGTAATTTAAACTATTTTACGGAACAAAAAGGTTATACCGTTACGGCTCGTTTTGAGAATTCGGGCGGACTTAAAGTAAAATCGCCTGTTTCGGCGGCTGGTGTGAAAATCGGCCAAATCAGCGATATCAGCTTCGATCCGAAAACGTTTGAGTCGGTCGTAAAAATGCGAATTTATTCGCAATACAATTCGATTCCCGACGATGCAACGGCAAGCGTGTTCACCGCAGGATTATTAGGCGAACAATATGTCAGTCTGGAACCGGGCGGATCGAGCGATTACCTGAAAGAAGGCAGTAACATCGAGATTACCCAGTCGGCAATCATTTTAGAGAAAGCTATCGGACAATTTTTGTTCAAATCGGCCGAAGAAAAGAAGTGAACAAACCGATGAATATTGTCATCCAAGGTGCCGGACTGGTTGCCGTCGACGGCGATATGACTTTTTCCGGCATCGATAAAAAAGTATCGAGCGCGTTTGAATTTTTAACACAAAGCAAGCAAATTACCGTCGATTTGAGCGGCGTCATGAATGCCGATAGCGCGGGGCTCGCTTTGTTAATCGAGTGGATTAAGTTTGCACGCAGTAAACGCGTACAATTAAAAATAAAGAATGTCCCGAATCAAATTCTTAATTTGGCTAAGTTAAGCGGTCTGGAAAATACCGGTTATTTTCATTAGCCTTTTAAGCGTTATAAGCATTGATTTGAGAACACAGTACAGCCCTATAACAACAAACGATTTCTATGGATAAACTAATAATAACCGGCGGCAAAAAACTTTCAGGCGAACTTCGGATTTCAGGCGCCAAGAATGCCGCACTGCCTATCTTAGCGGCGACGATACTGTCCGAAACGCCGGTAAGCGTCGGCAATATTCCTCACCTTCACGATATTACGACCACCATGGAACTTTTGGGGCGTATGGGGGTGCAATTACTCGTCGATGAGAAAATGAACATCGAAGTGGATAGCAGCACCATCAACAGCTTTGAAGCACCGTATGAGTTGGTAAGAACCATGCGTGCATCGATTCTGGTATTGGGGCCGTTACTGGCCCGTTTCGGCGAAGCGCATGTGTCTTTGCCCGGCGGTTGCGCTATCGGCACGCGTCCGGTGGATATACACATCAACGGCCTTATAAAGATGGGTGCAGATATTAGCGTTACCGGCGGTTATATCCATGCTAAGGCTAAAAGGCTCAAAGGCTGCCGTTTAGTGCTTGAGCAAGTCACTGTCACGGGTACTGAAAACTTGATGATGGCGGCTGCCTTGGCTGAAGGCACGACCATCATGGAAAATTCGGCAAGAGAACCCGAAGTGACCGATCTCGCCCATTTTTTGAATAAAATGGGCGCCAAAATTTCCGGCATCGGTTCTGATGTATTGGTGATTGAAGGGGTCGAAAAGCTCGGTTTGGAGCCCATTCATTACGACATCTTGCCGGATAGGATAGAAACGGGAACTTATCTAGTTGCCGCTGCAATAACGGGTGGTAAAGTCAAACTCAAAAATACGCGCCCCGATATTCTTGACGCGGTATTGGATAAATTGATTGAAGCGGGTGCTGAAATTACGACCGGCGACGATTGGATTGGTCTCGATATGCACGGCAGAAAACCCAAAGCCGTGTCATTACGCACAGCACCGTATCCGGCGTTTCCGACCGATATGCAAGCCCAGTTTATCGCCTTGAATACCATCGCAGATGGTGTTGGGGTAATTACTGAAACCATTTTCGAAAACCGTTTTATGCACGTACAAGAATTGCAACGCATGGGCGCCGACATCAAGCTGGAATCAAATACCGCAATTTGCAAGGGGGTCAAAAATCTGACCGCTGCGCCGGTGATGGCTACCGATTTAAGGGCTTCTGCCAGTTTAGTGATAGCCGCGCTTGCAGCCGAAGGCAGTACGCGAGTCGATCGTATTTATCATATCGACCGTGGCTACGATCACATTGAAGAAAAACTTTCTCAGCTTGGCGCAATCATTCGCCGAGTCCCAAATTAGACGAAAACGATGTTAACAATTGCCGTATCGAAAGGCAGAATTTACGAAGAAGCGCTGCCTTTTCTGGAAGAAGCCGGGATCACGCCGATCGATGATCCTAAAACCTCGCGAAAACTCATTCTCTCAACCACAAGAGAAGACGTTCAACTCGTTATTATCCGCGCGACCGATGTACCGACCTTTGTAGAATACGGGGCTGCGGACATGGGAATCGCGGGTAAAGATGTTCTGTTAGAGCACGGTGCCGAAAGCCTTTACGAGCCGCTGGATTTAGGCATCGCAAAATGCCGTTTAATGACGGCTGCGCATAAAGACGCACCGATTCCCAAAGGACGAATCCGCGTTGCCACCAAATATGTCAAAACGGCGCACAGCTATTTTGCTAATTTAGGCATCCAAGCCGAGATCATTAAGCTTTACGGTTCTATGGAGCTTGCGCCTTTAGTCGGGCTTGCCGAATGCATTGTCGATCTGGTCGACACCGGCAATACGCTTAAGGCCAATAATTTGGAACCGCGAGAATTAATAATGAACATTAGTTCGCGTCTGGTGGTCAATAAAGCCGCTATGAAAATGAAGAATAAGGCGATTGCTACCTTGCTGGAGCAATTCGAACACACCCTGGCTAAAAGGTAATCGTATGTCGGAGTTCAGTATCGCTGAATTGGATGCATCAAGCCCCGGTTTTGCAAGTCAATTGGAAAACTTGCTTGCCTGGAATGAAAGCGTGGATTTCGATATTCATCGTCAAGTGTTGGATATTATCGCCAGCGTGCGCAGTCGGGGTGACAGCGCGGTAATCGAATACACTAATCGTTTCGACCATCGCCAAGTTAACCATGCTGCTGAACTGGAACTCAGCCGCGTCAGCCTGAAAGCCGCCTTTGATGACATCCCATCGGAACAGGCCGCTGCGTTAGAAAACGCCGCCAACCGCATTCGGGCCTATGCCGAACATCAAAAACTGCAATCGTGGGATTATCAGGAAACGGACGGAACCGTTTTAGGCCAAAAAATTACTCCATTGGACCGCGTAGGGCTTTATGTTCCAGGCGGAAAAGCGGCGTATCCATCGTCTGTATTAATGAATGCCATTCCCGCTAAGGTTGCGGGAGTCGGCGAGTTAATCATGGTGGTGCCGACGCCGAAGGGCGAAACGAATGCCTTAGTATTGGCAGCCGCCTATTTAGCAGGCGTCGATAGAATTTTTACCGTCGGCGGTGCTCAAGCTGTTGCCGCACTGGCATACGGGACGGAAACGATACCGGCAGTCGCTAAAATCGTCGGTCCGGGAAATATCTACGTCGCCACGGCAAAAAAACTGGTGTTCGGTCAGGTCGGTATCGACATGATTGCGGGACCATCGGAAATTCTGATTATTTGCGACGGGCAAACCAATCCCGATTGGATTGCGATGGACTTGTTTTCGCAAGCCGAACATGACGAAAACGCGCAGGCGATTTTGATCAGCGACAAGGTCGATTTTCTTACGGCGGTTAAACAAAGCATCGAAAAGCTACTGCCGACTATGGAACGTGCCGAGATAATAAGAACGTCTTTATCTACCCGCGGCGCACTGATCAAAGTGGATAATCTACTAGGAGCAGCCGAAGTCGCTAACACCATAGCGCCTGAACATTTAGAACTTTCGGTGGAAGACCCTGACGCGTTGAGCCGGCACATTCGCCACGCCGGCGCCATCTTTATGGGCCGCTATACGGCTGAAGCCCTAGGCGATTACTGTGCGGGGCCGAATCATGTGCTACCGACTTCCAGTACAGCGCGTTATTCATCGCCGCTAGGTGTCTACGATTTTCAAAAGCGTACCAGCTTGATCAACTGCTCGAAAGCAGGTGCGCAAGCGCTCGGAATAACAGCATCCATCCTGGCGCGCGGTGAAAGTCTTACGGCACATGCGCGTTCTGCAGAATACAGGTTATAGCTGCAAAGCCTTTGCAATCATTAAGAAAACGACGCTGTCGAGATTTTTCTAATATTATTCTCCATCAAAACCAGAAATGACTGAAAAGTGTGCAATAACCGATATTTTCCGGCAAGAAGTGTTGGCGATGTCTGCTTACAAAGTTGCCGATGCGCGCGGACTGATCAAGCTGGATGCCATGGAAAATCCCTATAATTGGCCCGATGAACTTGTTCGAGAATGGCTTGAAACGTTGAAAGCCTGCGAACTCAATCGATACCCCGATCCTGAAGCGAAGCAGCTCGTAGAAACCATAAAACTTCAGAATACTATTCCGGCAGAATTAGACGTGTTGCTGGGCAACGGTTCAGATGAAATTATCCAAATCCTGCTGATGGCGTTGCCGCCTCATGCGAAAGTGCTGTCTGTTCAACCCAGTTTCGTAATGTATCAGCAAATCAGCCGTTCACTGGGATTGGATTACATTCACGTTCCGTTACTGGCGGAGTCGTTCGAGGTGGATCTGCCGGCGATGTTGGCGGCAATCAAAACACATCAGCCGCACATGATTTTTCTGGCGTATCCGAATAATCCGACCGGCAATTTATTTAATGCGGAATCGATTAAAGATATTATTAAAGCGTCAAAAGGCTTGGTTGTCATTGATGAAGCTTATGCACCTTTTGCAAACGCCAGTTTTATCGACGAAATAAGCCGTTACGATAACGTGCTCGTCATGCGCACGGTGTCTAAATTAGGATTGGCAGGGTTACGGTTGGGTTATTTGGTGGGTTCGCCCGAAATTCTCGAGCAACTGAACAAAATAAGATTACCTTACAATATCAATATATTGACGCAAGCCACGGCGCATTTCGCGTTAACCCATCATACGGTTTTCGATGAGCAAACGGGTAAAATCCGAGAAGAAAGAAACCGCGTTTTCGAACAACTTAACAAACAATCCGGCATAATGCCCTATCCGAGCTCCGCAAACTTTATTCTATTTAAAACGCCCAAGAATAAGGCAACCCAAATCTTCGCCGCGATAAAGCAACAAGGCGTCTTAATAAAAAATATGACCTCGCAAGGGGGGCTGTTGACCGACTGCTTGCGAGTGACTATCGGCAAGCCCGAAGAAAACCAAGCGTTTTTAAGCGCCTTAAATAATAGCTTGGATAGTCTTAATTAGTCTTTATAGCTACCTTATACCGAGTTCACACTGACAACGGTTCGAAAAAACGGTTAAAATAATTGATTACGAGTGCTTTTACTAAGATTTTGGTTGATAACACCACATGTATACATCCTATAAAACAGACGACCTGAGAATTTGCGAAACCAAAGAAGTTATCGCGCCGGTCCAGGTCCATGATGAAATGCCCCTGAGCACGACAGCGGCTGAAACAACGCTTGATGCGCGGCAAGACATTCACAAAATCTTGAACGGCAAAGACGATCGCCTATTAGTCGTCGTCGGGCCATGCTCGATTCACGATACCCATGCCGCGAAAGAATACGGCAAAATGTTGAAAGAGGCTAAAGACGCCTTAAAAGACGATCTGCTCATCGTGATGCGGGTCTATTTTGAAAAGCCGCGCACAACGGTCGGCTGGAAAGGCTTAATCAACGACCCCGATATCGACTCCAGCTTTAACATCAATAAAGGTCTTCGCGTTGCCCGGCAATTACTGCTGGATTTAAACAACATGGGAATGCCCTGCGCGACCGAATATTTGGATTTGATTACACCACAATATATATCGGATTTGATTTCCTGGGGCGCAATCGGCGCTCGAACTACGGAAAGCCAAGGTCATCGGGAATTAGCATCAGGCGTCTCTTGTCCAATCGGTTTTAAAAATTCCACCGACGGCACGATCAAAATTGCAATTGATGCAATAGGCGCGGCGATGAGTCCGCACCATTTTCTGTCGTTGACCAAAGCAGGGCATTCGGCCATTTTTTCGACGACCGGCAACCAGGATGTTCATATCATTCTACGCGGCGGAAACGACAGACCTAACTACGATGCCGTGAGTGTCGAGCTGGTTGCGGAAGGCTTGGAGAAAGCCAATTTGAAACCTAATATTATGATCGATTTCAGCCACGCCAACAGCTTGAAGCAATGCCAGCGCCAACTCATCGTCGGCGAAGATGTCGGCGCGCAAATAGCGAATGGCGATCACCGCATAATGGGCGTCATGATAGAAAGTCACCTGAAAGCCGGACGCCAAGATGTGCTTGACGGACAAACCTTAACCTACGGACAAAGTATTACCGATGCCTGTTTAAGCTGGGAGGATACCTTGCCGTTACTTCACAATCTGGCTAAAGATGTGCAAAAACGCCGGGAATCTAAAGTATGATCGTCTATGTCAACGGCGAAAGCCGAGAAATTTCCGTCAACAATAAAGTTGCCGATATTATCGAAAACCTAGGTTTAACCGGTAAACGAATTGCCGTGGAATATAACCAAGAAATACTGCCGTTCGACCGATATCAACAACAAATTCTGCATGACGGCGACCGATTAGAAATCGTCCATGCCATCGGCGGCGGACAGGAAGATACCTTTACCGTGGCGGGCAAGGCGTATAAATCGCGCTTGCTGGTCGGTACCGGTAAGTACAAAGACATGGAAGAAACCCGCTTGGCGATTGAGGCCAGCGGCGCGGAAATCGTAACCGTGGCTATCCGCCGTACCAACATCGGCCAAAATCCCGGCGAACCGAATTTGCTCGACGTCATCTCGCCAGACAAATACACCATCCTGCCCAATACCGCCGGTTGTTATACCGCAGATGAAGCCGTTAGAACGTGCCGGTTGGCGCGAGAATTACTCGGCGGTCATAAACTGGTCAAACTGGAAGTATTAGCCGACCAAAAAACTTTATTCCCGGATGTGGCGCAAACCTTTGTCGCCGCCGAATTGCTGGTCAAAGACGGCTTCGATGTGATGGTGTACACCAACGACGACCCGATAGCCGCTAAACGGCTGGAAGACATCGGTTGCGTCGCGGTCATGCCGCTGGCCGCGCCCATCGGATCAGGATTGGGTATCCGTAATCCTTACAACATCTTAACCATTGTTGAAAACGCCAACGTGCCGATTCTGGTCGATGCCGGCGTCGGCACCGCATCTGATGCCGCGATTGCGATGGAACTGGGTTGCGCCGGTGTACTGATGAACACTGCCATTGCCGAAGCTAATAACCCGATCTTGATGGCGTCCGCCATGAAAAAAGGAATCGAAGCCGGACGGGAAGCATTTTTGGCTGGTCGGATGCCGAGGAAACGATTTGCTTCGGCTTCTTCGCCGATTGATGGGTTGTTTTTCTGACGATCAAAGTTGCCGCATAAGGGATTATGTGACAATTTAGATTTCCTTTGTTCAACAAATAATTATCATTTCCGCTCTCCGGTGGCGGGGAAACGATAATTACCTTTTTAGTTTAGAGTAAAAAAAATGCCACTTTCAGGATCAATTTCAGAATTATGCAAATGAGTTCTGCTCCATAGTATTACACGGCTAATATATTCTTTCCTCTTTGCTTTTAAGAGTAACACCTCAAGTGGAGTAAAATAATTTTCTATTCCTGATAAGGCTTGTTCTGGTGTTCTGAACTTGATAGAGAAATCTGGCCTATACGAAGACCAAGAAACAATCAAAGACCAAATCCTTACGAGTATTTCAATGTCCTTGTCAATTTCGTCCCACTTAATTGTTAGATTTTTTTCGTTATGGGCAATTACTTTATGCCGGAACTCATAAGCCTTGGAGTTCTTTTTCGTAAAGAAACCTGATTCCTTGTCCAACTTTTCTTTTAAGTATTTTAATTCTTCTTTTGAAAACACACCGTCTTGCTCAATGAATTTACAAACTTTTTTCCACAACTTTATAAGCGAAAATTTGTCTTGGTGCATCACCAATTTGCCGAGAATAGCAAAAACAGCATAAGTTCCACCAACTAACCACTGTGAATAAAATATATGTTCTTTGAATGGGCTTTTTTCAGTTTCGGTATTTTGGAACGCATATATCGAAGCCCGCCATTCAACAAGCTCTAGCATAAGCTCATTTATACCTTGAGGGAAATTACCCGTCTTGAAGTATACGCTTTCTAACCAAGCCTCTAATGAAATAATTTCCTGTTGGCAAATTTCTTTGGTCTCTTCATCGACGGCCTTACAAAGAAGGTCTCTGTAAACGACTAGCCGTTTGTTTGTTTCATCAAGACTAAGGCATCTTATAATTTTCTGGGCAGCATACTTCTTCGCATCTTCAATGCTATTTATTTCCACGTTTAACCTTTTTCGGCTCAACTTTACTAAGGCAATTTCGCCAGATATTCACAAATCAGGCAAGCAATTTTTTGTTCTTGACATAACGTACGCCTAAACGTACGCTATAATTTTTAGAAGGTGCTTTTTATGACGACCCTCAATGCAACTGAAGCCCGCTCTAAGCTGTATAGTTTGATTGATGAAACGGCGGAAACCCATAAACCCATTCTTATCACCAGCAAACGGCATAACGCGGTTTTGCTGGCCGAATCCGATTGGAATGCAATTAACGAAACGCTTTACTTGTTATCCGTGCCTGGAATGGGTGAATCCATCCGCGAAGGTTTGGCTACGAAACTTGAAAATTGTCAGCAAGAACTCGATTGGTAATGTGGCAGCTTTACTTTACGAAGCAAGCAGCAAAGGACGCGAAAAAAATAGCCGCTGCCGGACTTAAAGAAAAAACAAAAGCACTATTAGACATCATACAAAATAATCCGTACCAGACGCCACCGCCTTATGAAAAATTGGTGGGTGATTTAACCGGCGCTTACTCAAGAAGAATCAACATTCAACACCGCTTGGTTTACCAGCTATTGGAAGAAGAACAAGCGGTTAAGGTAATTCGAATGTGGACGCATTATGAATAACTCCAAATCTCCACGCTATTTTTTTAGCCTTCAAGAAAATAATTTTACATTTCCTTAGAACATTTTCCCGCCTCGAAAGCAATAACGGTTGAGGGCGAAATCTTCCCTCCTTAATCCCATTAACTTTACGATTCTCAGAGGTGAAAAATGAAAATTCAAAACCAACTCAAAAAAATGGCTTATTTTGTGTTACTGGCTTCAAGCCTGAGCGTAATTTACAGCGCGCCCGCCAGTGCGGGCGATGAAAAGACGATTGCGGCGACAAGTTGTACAGCGCTGACCGGCAGTGTCATACGCGATGACCGCGGACGTATCTTCAACGCAAGCACCACCGCAGCTGCAAATGTTTTATGTCCTTTGGTGAGAGACAATGTCGTTGCGGCACCGTTAAGTATAAAAGCGGTTGTGATCGATAACAGTTCCTTGTTATTAGGCGACGGCGATATTACTTGTAGCGCACGGAGCATGAGCCAATCCGGTAATTCGGTCATCAACGGAGCGACTGTCGGCACTTCCGGTACAAACTCCAACGGCACGATTTTAACATTGACACCGGTAACCGAGTTGGACAGAGGTGCTTATGTGGTCGTTTGCAAAATCCCGCGTAAGGGGGTTGGCGATCCTAACTCCGGCATTGCATCGATTACGATAGACGAGCCTTAATCTTTAATTTTATATCGATAGCCAAACTTGTACTCCTCCGTTTATCTAACCCGATAGGTAACTGCTACGGGTTAGGGTTTTTTAAAAGCATGTCAACGAGTTAAACCGGACCAAGCCGATTCGTTTGTTATAATTCCGTACTTCAGATTCATTTTGTACGGGAGAATCAAGTGAATCCTATTGATGAAACAGTGGGTATTGCGTTGCTGAAACGCATCGCAACGAAAGATAGGAAGGCGTTCGAAGAATTTTATTATTTATATTCCCAGAATTTCGGCCGGTTTTTTATGAAATTATTAAAAAACGAGGATTGGGTTGACGAAGCGGTAAACGATTTCATGTTGACGGTTTGGCAACAAGCGGATCGTTACGAACCCGATAAAGGTCGTTTATCGACTTGGTTATTCGGGATTGCCCATAATAAAGGGCTTAAAGTAATCGAACGCTACCAGCGCCATAGGATGGAGTCGCTGGACGATGACACCGGCGAATTCGACGGCGAAGAGGACGAAGGTAACGACAACGAAAAGACCGGTCACACAGGGTCCGGCAACCCCGAACGGACAGTGATGGGCTGGCAGCTCGGCGAGGCGATGGCATGGGCGTTCGATAAATTATCTCCCGATCATCAGACCGTAATCGAGCTGTGTTTTACCGAGGATTTTACCTATCAAGAAATTGCCGATATTACAGGCTGTCCGATCAACACGGTCAAGACCCGTTTATTTCATGCGCGAAAGCGCATGGCGGAATTGCTCGCGAAAAAGGGTTTCAACCTAGCAGCATCGGAAGAGGTGTTTTTATGAGTATGCATGAACAAAACAATAGGCCCGGCAACAACCACGCTGAAATGGCCGAACTCATCCCTTGGTATGTAAAGGGTACGCTGTCTGCCGATGAACGGAAAACCGTCGACAGTCATTTGAAAAGCTGCGAACATTGCCGCCAAACACTGGCGGAATGCCGAACGTTAGCGCAAAAGCCTGCATCCGTTCAAACCGAATGGCAACCTTCGCCGGCGCACTTTAGCCGGTTGATGAACGCATTGGATGTGTTGGAAGCTAACGAAAAAGTCGACGCAATTGCTTTATCAAACGAAATTCCGCTTAAAACGCCGAATAAGCCTAGTTTTTTTCAACGCTTGTCCGGCTATTTTTCGCAAACGCCGTCGTTGGTTCGTTGGACGTTAGCGGCTGAAACCTTCGCCATTGCAGGCATTATCGGCTTTTTGGTTCTGCCGCATCAACTGGGCCCGCTGAAATCGACTAGTTTCGAGACCCTTTCGAATGCCGAATCCACGGATAAAAAAGTCGCCAATGTCGTTCGTGTCGTATTCGACGCCGACATGTCGGTTAAGGCATTGTCCGACTTGCTGAAAGAAACTAAAGCGCAAGTCAGGCAAGGTCCTTCTGCTGTCGGCGCGTTTACGGTTGAAGTCGATAAAGATAATGTTGTCCAAGCGATGGCGGCGTTTCGTGCGAATAAAAGCGTTCGTCTCGTACTCTTAATGGATCAAGCATCAGGCGAATGATAAACAAATCGCGCGGATTATCGCTATTACTTGGTGCAGCCTCTCTCTGGCTTAGCGCCTGTTCGCAGTTTACGGATAGGTTGCTATCGGATAACGACGGCGTTCCTAAACAAATGCTAGCGCGACAAGTCTTGGTTACTTTGCCGGACCGGTTAAAACCGCAATGGTCCGCTATAAAATCGGAACTTGCTCATCGACACGCTATTGAGGAAACCGGCGAGTTTCCGCTAAGCGCTATCGGCGTGGACTGTTTGGTTTACAAAATTCCCGAGCATCAGCCGTTCGCAGATACGATTGAAAAGCTCAAAGCGGATAAACGCATCGGACTGGTGCAGGAAAACCAAGTATTCGAGGGCATTCAAGGCGGCGAAAGCGACGAGATGGCTGCTTTAAGTTACGGTCCACAATTAACACATTCCGACAGAGCGCATCGGCTTGCCACCGGCAAAGGCGTAAAAATCGCAGTTATCGATACCGGCGCAGAAAAAAACCATCCCGATCTGAAGGATCGAATTGTAGAATCCGCCAATTTCGTCGAAGGCGGGGATCGAAGCTTTACCCGCGACCGGCACGGCACGGCCGTAACCGGCGTGATTGCCGCCCGCGCGAACGACGGTATCGGTATTTACGGCATTGCGCCGGAAGCCGACATCGCCGTCTATAAAGCTTGCTGGTATCCTGAAAGTCAACACGCCAAAGCGCAATGCAGCAGTTGGACATTAGCTAAAGCCTTGGATGCAGCCATCAATCAGCGTGCCAAAGTGATCAATCTCAGTTTGGCGGGGCCTGATGATAAGCTGATGAAACAATTACTCGAAACCGCGCATGCAAGAGGCATCACGGTTATTGCAGCGGCGTTGGAGAAAGCCCCCAATCCGGGTTTCCCCGCCGATTCATCGTTAGCCATACCGGTCATTTCTGCCGATCCTGACGGTAAAACCGCCGCACCGGTGTGGTTGAAGCGTTACCCGCAAACTGTCGCCGCACCGGGTGTCGATATTCTTACCACCATTCCTAAAGAAGGATACGATTTCGTCTCCGGCAGTTCGCTGGCGACGGCACATGTGAGCGGAATTGTCGCCCTGCTGCTCGAACTCAATCCGCAGCTTTCACCGGATCAAATCAAAGATTATCTTCATAAAAACGGTCGTGCCGAGGCAACCGACTTATCTGTTCTCGACATTTGCGCTATTATCAAACGCATTGGTAAAAGTGATGAATGTTAAAACGGATAGATGGTTTCTTTTAAAAATTTCAACGTACACACTCAAAGATTAAGCCGACGGGCAGTAAGTCTTGTTTTATTTTTGATTCTAAATTGCGGCTTATCCAGTCCTGTAAAGGCTGAAGAAACGCTTTGGACCAGCTTGATTTCCGGGAAACCGGATATTTTCCTGCGCTATCGTTTTGAATACGCCGACGATAATCGTTTATCGCTGAAAGAAGCCTATGCGTCCACCTTAAGAAGCGCTGTCGGATATCGAACCGCTGACTTCTACGACACGAGTTTGTATTTCCAAATCCAGGATGTCCGTGTGGTGGGCGACGATGCACTGTATAACGACGGGTCGAATAACTATCCTGATCGTGCGGTGATAGCCGATGCCGAAAGCACGGAGATTCAGCAATATAATTTACGCTTCGGAGGCTTGCCTAAAACGATCGTAACGTTAGGGCGGCAACAATTCAACCATCGCACCGGCGTCCAGCAGCGTTTTTTGGGCGATGTAAGTTTCCGTCAACATCAGCAAAGTTTCGATGCAGCGCGAGTTTTAAGCTTAGCCGTTCCACAGACTGTGATCGACTACAGCTATTTCTGGAACGTTAATAGAATTTTCGGCGAAAACAATCCCTTACCCGATGCCGACGACTTCCGCTCCAACAGCCATGCCTTGAATGTTCAATACAACGCTTGGCCTACTCTAAAGTTGGAAGGTTATCTGTATCTATTGGAATTTACTTCATCGACTGCAAGACATTTTTCAACCGCAACGAGCGGCTTGCGGCTGCAAGGCGATAAGGTTATCGCAAAAGATTTACGACTGAATTATGCCGGAGAATTCGCTCATCAGCAGGATTACAGTAATAATCCGAACGCCATCTCGGAGAATTATGCGCTGGCGGAAATCGGCGCCAATTACACAGTCGGGGAAACTCTGGAAAATGTAGGGTTAAAATATACTTACGAACGGCTGGAAGGCGATGGCGACGTTCGCGCTTTTCAAACGCCGTTAGGGACTAACCATGCCTTTCAAGGATTTGCCGACCGGTTTTTAATCACTCCCGGCGACGGTATTCAGGATCATTTCGTAACACTGTCCGGTAAGCTCTCCGGCATTCAATTGAGCGCCGTTTATCATCGCTTCCTGTCCGACCGCGATAACTACGATTACGGTCATGAATGGGATTTTTTGGCCGAACGGACTTTCGGTCCACATTTTCTCGCCGGCATTAAGTATGCCGGTTATTACGCCGACTCAAACACCGTTAATTTGATACGCAACGATAATACCGGCCAAGCCTCCGATTTAACGAGATTTTGGGCTTATCTGCAATTTTCTTATTAAAACGCGAAAATAATTTGAACATTTCCTCGCTTGAGCAGAAATAACGAGATGAGGGAGCTGAGAAGCTTCCCATTATTTTGCTACTAACAACTATGAGGAAATACCATGAAATCTTTAAAACAAAACATATTAACCGCCGCGCTTCTTGCAACAACCGCATTGGCAGGACTAACCGCCGAACCCGTATCGGCGGGGGAAAATTTTATTTTCAAAATGCAGCCTTCAAAAGGAGCACTGACCTGCTTGCCCTATGCATCCGGAACAGTAACCGTCAGTTCGCTGGGACCGGTAGAAAATATGCATGTTGTCGTAAGAAATCTGCCGCCTAAAACAAATTTCGATTTTTTTGTTATTCAAACCCCTGAGGCTCCTTTCGGGTTATCCTGGTATCAAGGCGATATTGAAACCGATGCCAACGGCGTAGGCGTCGCCGATTTCGTCGGGCGATTTAATATCGAAACGTTTATTGTCGCCCTCGGCAGCGACGTTGCGCCTTCTGTACACAAGACCGGCACATTCCCTGATGCCGCAACGAATCCGGCAACAGCCCCCGTTCATACCTTCCATCTCGGTCTGTGGTTCAATTCGCCAACCGATGCAGCTAATGCAGGCTGTAATCCGGCGGTAACACCGTTTAACGGCGAACATCACGCCGGAATTCAGGTATTGAACACCGCCCAATTTGCAAAAAACTGGGGGCCTTTGGCGCGATTGAAACCTTAAAATTGCCGTTTGGCTACTATTAATTTTATGTAATAAATTGATTTCGTTCGTAGTGTCCCTCGATCACTACGAATGAAATCGACTTCTAAATTGATTTCATAGCGACATAGCTTATCTTTGCACATCCGTGCCAAACTTCGATCAAGCCATTATAATGCCCTAAATTTTAGGAACATTATTCAGTGCAAAAAATGCACATCCTTTATGCATATTAATTCTCAAGATACCGAAATTTCCCCTCTTAGAAAAATCCGCAGTTTTATCCTGCCGCCAAGGCCGAATTACCCCAGGTCAGCAATTCGCTTTAGATAATTTCTGGAATAAATATTGTCTCGACGTCGCTCAAAAGCTAGATAAAGCGCTTGTTTTCGGCCGAAATGCAGATTTGTGCGTAGAAATCGGTTTCGGCAACGGCGAATGTCTTGCTAAGCTGGCGGCAGCCAATCCCGATAAGGACTACATAGGGATTGAAGTGCATCGGCCCGGCGTCGGCCATTTAATTATTCAACTCGAACAGGCCGGTACAACCAACGTTAGAATTTATTGTCATGACGCCATCGAAATTTTGATCGATAATTTGGCTGATAACGGCTTATCGGCTGTACATCTGTTTTCCCGGATCCCTGGCCGAAAAAAAAACATCACAAAAGACGCATCGTTCAAGCAAGTTTTCTCGATCTATTGGCAAAAAAACTAAAGCCCGGCGGTTATTTTCATGCCGCAACCGACTGGGAACCTTATGCGAAAGCCATGTTGGACGTTTTATACGGCGATGTTCGCTTTTTAAATAACAGCCCTGCCAATAATTATTGCGCGCGGCCTGAATACCGGCCGTTAACTAAATTCGAGCGGCGTGGATTACGCTTAGGTCACGGCGTTTGGGATTTGATTTTCACAAAACGATGACGCCTAAAAGCTTTTAGCCGAAGACTTAATTGCTAAAACAGCTAGGCAATAAAAAAGCCCCATCCCGATTATCGGAATGGGGCTTTTTGAGGATGAAGCTACTTCGCTACGTTGTTAAACGAAAGTTGCTGTAGTTAACGAAGTGACCGTCGAACCCGTGATTTCGATAACGAAATCGGTGGCTGTGAACGTGCCGCTTTGATCCAGGTCGACCGCCAAAAAGCTTTTACCGCTCAAGCTGCCGGTTGCATCGCCGACGACGATAGCCGCATCGATGCCGCCAGCGAAGTTGACGAATCCGGCATCGGTTGTGGTAAGCAGCGTCTCCATATCAGCTATAAACTTCGTTTCATTCAATGCCCCGGTTACCTTGGCACCCCACATTTGCGACAGCCACCGTTAAGTCGATCGTATCGGCCGTTCCGGCGTTCAAGACCAAATCGGTATATTTATCGACACCGGCAATCGAAGCAGCTGCCGCAACGGTATCGGCTACACCTGCATTAAATACGATCTTATCGTTACCGGTACCGGTAATTACCGTATCTTTGCCTGCGCCGCCGGTAATCGTGTCGTTACCGCCGCCGGCGTTAATGGTGTCTATGCCTGCGCCTGCGTTGATTACATTCGCTAGCGCATTGCCGTTTATAATATTGGCCATACCGTTAGCGGTCACGTTGATCAAATGCGCGTTGAGGATATTGATATTTTCAACGCCGTCGCCTGCCCCGCTGAAATCGAAGGTAACGGCGGTAACCGGAGCCGTAGTAAAGGTGCCGATATTCACGATATCCAAATCGCCGTCAGCAGCCGCGTCGGTCACGGTATCGGCAGCATTATCGATCGTAAAGGTATCCGAACCATCGCCGCCGGTCATGCCATCCGCGCCTGTACCGCCGTTGATGATCGTTGCCTGCGCCGGCGGAGATCGTGTCGTTACCGAGTCCCTGCATTGATGGTATCGATCCCGCTGCCGCCCGTAATGCTATTGTTCCCAGCATCGCCCGTAATGGTGTGGGCTACGGTTGTTCCCGACAAGGTGACGCCAAGATTAGCCGCAGCGGTGCCTAACAAATTGATGATTTCTATGTTATTACCGACGGTGAGTGTGCCTGTTGTACCGCTAAAGTTCACGGTATCGCGTTCGGCTGCCAAAGTGCTAACTGTCAGGTCGGTAATTGTGTCGGAAGAATTGGTTACATTGTAGATGTCGGCGCCCGCACCGCCGTTTAAGGCATTCAGGTTATCGTCCGCTGGAACCGTTGAAGCCGCTCCTGCAGTGATGGTGTCGTTACCGGCGCCGCCATTGATCGTATCATCGCCATTGCCGCCGTTCAGGATGTCGTTATCGTCGTTACCGTTCATGATATCGTTGCCGTCGCTGCCGGTCATGTTATCGTTACCGACGCCGCCATTGATCGTATCGTCGCCATTGCCGCCGTTCAAGGTGTCGTTACCGGCGTCGCCGCTCATGTTATCGTTGCCGTCGCCGCCGGTTATGTTATCGTTACCGCCGTTACCGGTTAAGGAGTCGTTACCGGCGTTGCCAGTGATGGTATCCGCAAGACTACCGCCGGTTAACACGTTATTTCCAGAGTTACCGGTCATTGTGTGAGCAACGGTAGTAGCGCCCGCGTTTGCCCCGATATTACTCGTACCCAGCAAAGTAATGGTTTCGATATTGTCGCCGACAACTAATGTGCCGGCGGTCGTGCCGTTGAATTGAACGATATCCAGTTCGCCCACCGTCGCTGCTTCGCCGGTCACAGTATCGGTAGCGCTCGATACGATATAGGTGTCGTTGCCGGCGCCGCCGTTCAAAGTGTTAGTACCTGCGCCGCCAGTTAAGATATCAATCCCCGCGCCGGCGAGATGACATCGTCGCCGTCACCACCATTCAGATTGTCGTTACCCGCATCGCCGGACAAACCGTCGTTGCCTGCGCCGGCGGTGATGGTGTCGTTACCGTCGCCGCCGCTTATCTGATCAAGGCCGTCGCCGCCGTTTAAAATATCGTTATCGGCTTCGCCGTTCAATGTGTCGTCCCCGGCGCCGCCGTTTACGGTATCGGCACCGGCGCCGGCATTGATTGTATTGTTTCCGCTGTTGCCATTTAGAATGTTAACAAGTGTATTGGCTATTATACTAGCATTGCCTGAGCCTAATAAATTTACCTTCTCGACCCCTTGACCGGCAACTAAAGCCGCTACGTTTACATCTACAAAACTTTTCACCAAATCGTTGGTGCCTGCGCTGTCGGTAATCGTAGCAGTCGCGCCTATTCTGACGATATAGGTATCGTCGCCGGCGCCGCCTTGCAATGTATCGACCCCGCCTGCGCCGGTATCCAGAATATCGTTGCCAGCCGCTCCATTCAACGTATTATTACCGCTGTTGCCTACCAAGCGGTTGTTGAGAGCGTTACCAGTCAGATTGGCGTTAAATGAACCCTGAAGAACGACGTTTTCGATACCGGTCACAGTTGCGGGCTTCCTTGGACTGAGGTGCCTCCCAATATTGCTGCTGTCAGCCGCGCTAGTAAGGTCCAAGCTGC
>JADKAL010000001.1 GCA_016715325.1 Methylococcaceae bacterium | reverse complement strand
CCGTCGCCGTCCAAGTCGGCGAAGGCGGGCTGGGTGTACCTATTCCCGGAAACTGACAGGCCGAAAACGTTGGTGCCGACTGCCGAAAAATTGGGATTGGTGGCATTGCCGATATTCCTAAAATAGAGGGTCTCGCCGTTGTCTTTGCCGATCACCGAATCCAAATCGCCATCGCCATCCAGGTCGGCAAAGCTGGGTGTGGCGGACGGACCTGCGCTGGTCAGCCCTAAATTCGTGCTTTGCTTGACAAAAGACGGTGCGTTTGCTGTGCCGACGTTGCGGAAAAACAGGGGAGTGCCGTCGCCCGAACCGACAAAGGCATCTAGATCGCCATCGGCGTCAATGTCAGCAAAGGCAGGGCGGACGAAATTAGGCTCCTTGAATAAGCCGAAGTTGTTGGCTTGGCTGATGAAACTGGGAGCCAGCGCGGTGCCGGTATTGCGGAAAAACACAAAGCTGCCACTAGCTTCCCCAACAAAGGCATCTAAATCGCCGTCGCCATCGATGTCGGCAAAACTGGGTGCCGCAGAGACACCAACATCAGTCAGTCCAAAGCTGTTAATTTGGCTAACAAAACTGGGCGAAGACGATGCCGGTATTACGGAATAAGATGGTGTTGCCGTCCGTACCCCCAATAAACACATCGATGTCGCCATCGCCGTCGATATCGGCAAAACTCGCTACAGGGATACCATTATTCGATAAGCCAGTGGGTGTAGCGGCGAGTACAAAGCTCGGATTGGCTACTTTAGGCAAGTCATTATCCAGGATCGTAACGGTCAAGGGTTTGACTGCTAAGCCGTTATAATCGGTATCGGCACTAGTGACGGTATGTTTGATGGCGCTTGTATGTCTGCCTTCGCCCGTCGTGTCGTTAGCGGCGGAGAGGGTGACGGTTTGCGCCACGTTCCAGTTGGCGGCGGTAAAGGTCAGAGTAATTTTATCGGTGTTGACCTGGTTGTTGGTGTTGTCCAGGGTGATGGTGACATTCGCCGTCGGCTGACGATTGAGGACAATGGTGTAGGTGTCGGTCGCGCCGCCTTCAGTCACCGTGTTGTTGCCGCTGCTGGGGGTAATCTTGACGCCCGCTTGGTCGTTTCGGAAAAACAAGGTATCGCCTGTAATGTTGCCGACAAAGGCGTCCAGATCGCCGTCGCCGTCGATATCGGCAAAACTGGGGTGGGAGTATTGACCGATTCCGGCGATGCTGAAATTACTGGTTTGACTGACAAAATTTGCTTCATTTACATTGCCCACATTGCGGAAAAATACGGGGTCGAGAGGCCCGCCTACAAAGGCATCCAAATCACCGTCGCCGTCCATGTCCGCAAAAGTTGGAGTGGCAAAATCAGTACTAGTAGCATTAGGCAAGTTGAAGTTGTCTGCTTGGCTGCTAAAGTTAGGCGCACTGACACTACCCGTGTTGCGAAAAAACAGGACGCTGCCGTCGTTAATGCCCACAAAAGCATCCATGTCACCGTCGCCATCAATGTCAGCAAAGGTGGGGCTGGCATAAGCGCCGACATTGGTCAGACCGAAATTAGCGGCTTCTTCGCTGAAATCGGGAACGGCCTTGCTGCCAATATTTTGATAATACCTTATCGTACCGTCTTGTGTGCCGACAAAGGCATCAAGGTCGCCGTCCCCATCTATATCGACAAAGGCGGGCTTGGCATAAGCGCCCGGGTCGACTAGGCCAATGCCGACTTCGGTGACAAAATTGGGTGCGAATCTGCTGCCTGTGTTCTTAAAAAACAGGATGCCGTCGGATGCAGTGCCGATAAAGGCATCTAAATCGCCGTCGCCGTCAATATCGGCAAAGGTTGGACTAGCCGAAGCCCCTATGTTTGTCAGGCCGAAAGGGTTGGTTTGGGGAGCAGTGCTGAAAATAGGGGCTGACACGGCGGGTTCCTTTTGATTTTTTAAATGATGTTATTGTTTAAATTAAATCGGTTTAACGTTTTTACCTATAAATTAAGTGTAATTGTTCATTTTGCCGTAAGTATTCTGGTTCCACGCAGTACGTGTGTACGAGGTAGAACATACACCGTCACGCATAATTAGGTAAGTGCGCGACCCAAAAATATTAGGAATCGCTGTCGTCGAGCTTCCTCGCGTCAGCCCAACCTTCCCATATCTTGTTACGGTACCAACGAATTCATATACTGGAGCAGCGTATCCTTTGCTTTGCCGGGGCCATCCAAATAACCATACCAGCCATTATTCTGTGTACTAAAGTAACCGAACAACTCCTTAGCTTGCGCGTATCTAATGTCGGTCATAATCCGTAGCAAGGCATCGGGCGGAATCAAGGTCTTGATGTTGGTGTGTTCCCAGTTGCCGTCTGCCGCTGTGGTGATCGCTTCCAGTAGGATAGTCCTGCCACCCTTACCGTTGAATACGGATTTTAGGCAGTTGGCCTCTTCCCAAACGGTTACCGAGGTGCATCCCAAGGAGACAAAATCGATCGCATTGGCTACTTTCTTGCTACGGCTACCGTCCGTAATGGCTTGTACGTAAGCTTTGGCTATAGCCACTTCGGTGGCATCCGGTATACGGGCGCAATCGGTTTCGATCAATGTTGTCAAATGGGTCTTGCGGAGTAAATTTGCTGCAGCGTGTCCAACGGGGGCAAGTGCGCCTTGGTGTTGGGTCCATTTGGCATTGCAGGAGTCGCTGGCAACTTCGACCGAACGCTGGCAGGCGTCGCCACCGCTGTATTCAAGCGAAATTTTGCCTACCCGGAATTTGCCCGTCGCATTGCCAAGCCAGGGCTTGGCCCATTGGGTAATCAGTTTCGGGTCGGTGCAATTGACGCCGATAGGTTCCAGCCAAGTGGTTGCGAAGGTTATATATTCGCCGCCGTATATCGAGTAGGTATAAATAGGTGTTGCCGTACCTTTTTTGGTAATCGTGCCGACCCAATTCCACAGTTTAGGGCCGAGTTTGGCACCGCGAAGCACCTTATATTCATACCATGTGCCCACTTGCCAATTAATTTTGGTGACATCGCTGCCGCCGCAGCCGTAGTCCGTAACGCCGGAGCCGTCGCCGCCACCGCCCCAGTTGGCCTGACGCACGTCCGCCAGACTCGACAACGAATGATTATTCAAATATTGCAAGCCGACGTGACCCCAAGCCGTTGTTGTGTCCTGGCACAAGCCAGGATTGCTGGGATCGGGAAATTTAAAATCCGGCGGAAACGTAAAACCTGCGGGATATTCCATATCGCTGAAATCGGTCTGCAAGGCCCAGTAATAAAAAGGCGAATGGTTGACATCCGGAGTATCGGCAGTCGGCAAGGTATTGATATAAAAATCCACACCGGCGGCAGTCATTTTTGCCGTTTCAGGGCCTGCAGTATCGAACGGCCACACAAAATTGCCGTACATGCCGCCCGCACCTGTCGATTCAAAGTGTTTTTGCAAGATGTGCTTGGTTTTGCCGTTACCGTCCAGTTCGGTAAACCAACTACTCCCCCTGGTGCTCAGCAAATTAAACAATTCACGAACGTTATCGTAGGTAGGGTCGTAATATTGATAAGCTCTTTTCACAGCGTCCAACGGCACCAATTGGGCGACATTGGCTGCCGTGATGGTTTCCATCAATATCGCTTTTCCGTCTTTGCCGTTAAAAACGATCTTTTGGCATTTGTTATCATCAAAGACCGTCGCCGGTGTGCAGCCAAGCGTTACGTAATTGATTGTCCCGGCGACTTTAGAACCTGTTCCGCCTGTCACGGCTTGGACGTAGGCTTTGGCGATTTCTTCGTTAGTCACGGAAAAAGCGGGAAACGACATTCCGAACATAAGCAGACATGGGACGATAGAAATCAAAATTTTCATGGAATTTATTCCTTTTACTATTTTAAGGCTGCCTTTAGGGAAATAGGCGTTCAGTTTTTATCTTTAACTTTGGGTATCTGCAACACCTATGGTTACATGGCTTCTGATGTCTGCATGTAAAATAAGGGTTGATAAAATAAATACAAAATTTATGCCAATCTAAAATTTAAATGTCTAAATAATTATATTTTTTTGTTTTATATAGCATATTCTTGTAATGCGGCAGAGTGTGGACTTTAAGATAGCGGCAACTCTTAAAAAAAAGATACGATATTTCGTACAAATAACGAAATATCGTTTTTTTATGGTTAGGACAGCCATTAATTATGGTCCAACACAAGGCAGAAATAATCCGACCGATGAAGCCCTGTGTAGTGGAAAAATGTGTGAAAAACCGCCGTCAGTATTATCCATTTTGAGTTTATTGGAACATAGCGGAATCGTTCGGTCTATCAGTAATAATACTTACTTAGAATCAGAAGTATCCGACATATAAGCCAAAAAACAATAAGACTTATATATCGGCAAGATGGTATGCTGTTCAGCGTTGGTAAGCAATCGATGTGGGTTTATTTTCTGCTAACAATTTCACAGTTAACGCTGAGCCGTTAGCGTTTGGTATTCGCTTAACAAAGCTTGCAGTTTTGCGCCTTGTTTATGCCGGGTATCTTGCATCCAATCCGGAACCGGCATAACTTTGGCTTCATTTTCCCATTTTTGAGCGGCGGCAATGTCGCCCGACCCGAGCGCTGCTTCGTGAAGGGTTGCAATAACCCAAAACCGTTTTTGAGTTAATTCGTCCTGATTTTTTGTCGCAAGCGGCGAGGTCTTTTCTTCGACTGTCATATCATTAAGTTGAGCGCTTGCGTAGCGAATGACATCCTGACGCACCCGTTTAGCGATGATGTTATCTGCGATGGACTCGTCTGTTTCACCGCTTTTCAATTTGTGTAGCGCTCGAACATTCAGAAGAAATGCCAGATTGATGCCGTTGTAGGTGTCCTGCTTCATATAGAACCCGCGTTCGTGCGCGTTGATGGCTTCATTCAGGTCGTTAAGGTCGTGATTTTCGTCCCAATACCGCTTGTGAATGGAACCCCATAAACCTAAGGTTTCAGGATTATTAGTGGTTTCTGGATTTAAAGTTTTAAGTATTTCTTTGGCTTTATTTAAAGCTTCTAGCGTAGGCAGGCATTTGCTTTTGTAAGTCGCTAATGCCATTTGCTGGATAACGAAGGTATCGGTAGGTCTTATTTCATGAACGGCTTTCAGCAAGGTGCAAGCTTGTTCGAACTTGCTTGCGTTCATCTTTTCCATCGCCGTATCCAAGAGAATTTTCGCACTAGGATTGTCATCGCCGACAATCGCGGCGACTTCGAAAGATGTCGAGTTACCAGTCGGTGCAGGACTTGGCGGTTGAGGGGTGGCACTCGCAGCGGGCGGTGCCGTCGGTGTGCCTTGAGGTTTGAATTCTTTCAGGAGTAATTCGTTAAAATCCGTTTCCTGACTTAGCTTTTTTCCGATGCACGGAGGTTGTAGTTCGGGCAGGTAAGTGTAAACCGGGCTGTCGGTTTGGTTATTCTTCAAAATAATCGAAATAGCGTCTTGCAACTCTTTCATCAAGCGATTGGCCTCTTTGAAGCCGATTTCATCGCCGAGATGCTTATAACGACGGATAACCACATGACCTAAATCGAAAGGGTTTTTGAACTCTTCTTCCGCCAGTACGATGGTGGTAAAAGGCTTTAATGCGTAGCGAACGCCCAGTTCAAAGGCTGCATTGACGTTGTATGTACTCAGGTCGGCGATGACCAGATCGGCATTGAGTAGCCGCTCATACATTGGTACATCTATGGTTCCGGAATGGACGATCTCATCGGCCCGAATGCATGCTAAGCCCGCAGCTTCGACCGCCATTTTTATGACCTCGTAAGAGGCGTCGAGATTGAGTGCACGACCATTGGTATAGTCGGTTTTTTTGCCGAATCCCTGGACGACGAAACAAGTGGGCTTTATGGATGTCATCGTTGTATCTCTTTTGTTAATCTTGCCTAACAAAATAGCTTAAAAATAAAAAAATGACACCTTTACGGTTTTATTAGATGGCTCCGCAAGCAGGTGTTTATCCAATGCCGTTAAGTTAAGCCTCATTTATATTGATGTAAGCTGGAAAGAATGGAGTCCAAAGTTTCGCTAAAATGAGAAGAAACGGAGGACAAATGCAACGATTACCCAAAGGGGTTTACAGCCCAGAATTTAGAGATGAAGCCGTACGGTTACATCTGGAAAATAAATTAACAATAACTGAAATTGCTAATCGCCTTTCGTTACCTAAAGGCACTCTTAAAAATTGGGTTGCGGCAGCCCGTCAGGGAAAACTAGGCGAAGTTGGTAAAAGCCAAAAACCCTTGAGTGACCTGGAACTTGAACTGACAAGACTAAAACGGGAACTGGCCGAAGTCAAAATGGAGCGTGACCTGTTAAAAAAGTGCACGGCATACTTCGTGAGGACGTCAGCGTGAAGTATGCTCGGATTAAGGAATGGCGTAAAGATTATCCGGTAGCGGCATTGTGTCGGGTGCTTAAGGTTTCGGAAAGTGGCTACTATGCTTGGGTTACGCGTCCACCTTCGCCACGAAACCGTGAAAATGCTCGCATAGAGCGAAATAAAAGCATCCCATCAAAGAACGCGTGAGACTTACGGCCCAAGCCGACTCCAGCGTGATCTGGCTGACTACGGCATCTTCGTGGGTATTGACCGAATTAAGCGCATCCGTCGAAAGTTGGGTTTACGTTGTAAACAAAAACGAAAATTTAAGGCGACGACCAATTCCAAACATACGTTGCCCGTTGCCCCTAACCTGTTGGCACGGGAGTTTACTGTTTCAGTGCCTAACCAAGCTTGGGTGAGTGACATAACCTACATCCCAACAGCTGAAGGGTGGTTATACTTGGCAGGGATTAAAGACTTGTTTAGCGGTGAGTTGGTTGGCTACGCGCTGAATGAAAGAATGACCAAAGACCTCGTTATCCAAGCACTATTTCGTGCTGTCAGAAACCAAAAACCCAAGCCAGGATTGATCTTACATTCCGACCGTGGCAGCCAGTACTGCGCCCATGACTACCAAAAAGTACTCGTCCAGTTTGGCATGCGGCCATCCATGAGTCGTAAAGGTGATTGTTGGGACAACTCCCCCATGGAAAGCTTTTGGGGTACGTTGAAAAATGAACTGGTACACCATATAAATTATCCAACTCGTCATCAGGCAAAACAGGAAATTGCCGAATATATAGAAGTTTTTTATAACCGACAACGTAAACAAGCGCGACTGGGATTCTTGTCCCCTGTCGCTTTCACCAAGCAATATTTCAATAAACTAATGAATGTGGCTTAACGCTTTCGACTCCACTATTGCCAACACACATCAGGGAAACCGCGGTCTAGGATCAAGAGGTCATCTTGGTTCAAGGACGGCAACAGCGGCAGCAACAGTTCCCGTTCGGCGGTCTTGTATCCCGCCAGGGCGGCTTTCAGCATCCGCCCTGATGCCGTGCTGTAAAGTCCCAAGGCGCGCGCCATGACAAAAGGTTGCCCCGTCGTGTCGGCTTGGATGCCGAATTCGGTCTGGGTCTGTGGGTTGTTGGGCAGTCTGAGCGTGGTGGCGTCGGCGGCCACTAGACGTAGCCCACGCCAGCGAGATTCCGGCCAATGTTCGTCCAGCGACGCCAACAGCCGACCGTTAAGGGCTTCGAAGGCGGAAGCTTTCAGTTTGCGCCGCGCCTGGGTCACGGCGCTTTTGGTGGCGACCCGTCCGGCTTGGCCGGTGAGCGACTCGAACAATTCATCAAGCAGGGTTTGGAGGCCGCCTTTCCAAGCGCAGAGCAGGAAAGCCGCGAGGACTGGGAAAGTGAGGACACGCTGGCGGGAAAATGCCTTGATGTCGGTGCGGTGAGCTGAAATAAAGTCTGGGTCGTGTAGTGTTGCGGCAAGATTGGATAAGATGTTGGCATGGGCATTGCTAAGTCGGAATCATCGTTTCACCATATAAATTAATAACTTAACAATCGCATTATAGCACGAAACACCCTTGGGTGATTAACTTAACGGCATTGGGTGTTTATCACCACAACTTATAAACCATCGCTAAGATACTCACGCTAACTATCATACACATCAATGACAAGACCCAGCCTGAACGGATATAGTCGATAAAACGATAGCCGCCGGGACCGTAAACCATGAGGTTGGTTTGATAGCCGTAGGGCGTCATGAATTCCGCCGAACCGGCAAAGGCGATAGCGAGGAAATACGGAGTAGGGTTTTCAATAGCCATTAACTTTAATAGCGAAACCGTCACCGGAAACATGATAGCAACGCCGGCCTTATTAGAGACCAGCATTGACAGTACGTTAGTTGAAAGATAGACGATAAACAATAAAGCCACCGGATGATCGAGTTGCAAGGCCGATTCTTTGATCATTGATGCGATTGTTGCGTCGAGTCCGCTGTTATGCATGGCCTTAGCAAATCCCAAAGACAAGGCGAGGACAAAGAATAAGTCCAGATCGAGACTGTTTTTCAGCTCGTTGTAGCGTCCGAAGTTAAGCACGCCGATTAAACACAGGATCAGCAGCAGCGCTTTAAAAAGCGTTAAAACGCCGATAGCACTGAGCACGAAGGCCGAAACGATGCCGATGCCCAATATCAGACTTTTTGTGAGACTGAATTGAGTAATATCTTGTAACCGGTTAATGACGAAGATGTCATTGGTGGCGTTAGATCGCTCGTCGAAATCGTGACCGGTCATGAGTAACAATAAATCGCCTTGTTGCATCTCTAACTGACCCAACTTGCCGCGCAAACGTTCGCCGTTGCGGCTGACGGCAACAACGGAAGCGTTATAGAGCGCCCGGAAATTGGATTCGCGGAAGGTTTGACCAATCAAAGTCGATTGTGCCGAAATAATACATTCGACGATATTCGCCTTTTCTTTGCCTTCCTTCATGATCGAGCCGGGCAGGGACAGTCCCGGATTGGATTGCAATAGGTCGACGATAGTGGCTGTTTCACCGGCGAATATCAAAATATCGTCGGCCATGATTATCTCGGTAGGACCGACAGCCGGGATTAAGTTCTCTCCCCGAATGATTTCAGCGAGGTATAAGCCTTGCAGATGCCTTAATCCGGCTTGCTCGATGGTTTTATCGATCAAGGGAGAATTGGCGGCTATCCGGGTTTCGACAATGTATTCCCGTAAACTTTGATTATAGTTTTCCAGTAAACCTTCGCGGTCGGGTAAGAATCTCGGCATAATAAACACCAAGTAAATGATCCCGATGAATGCGACACCGATACCAGCAGGAGTGAAATCGGTGAATCCGAGCGGTTTGAAACCGGCTTCAGTCACAAATCCGTTAACGACCAAATTAGTCGAGGTGCCTATCAATGTTAAGGTTCCGCCCAAGATCGTTGCATAAGACAGCGGCAGCATCACTTTCGACGGCGAAATGCCTTTTTTTCGGCTCCAGTCGTACACATACGGCATTAAGATAGCGACTAACGGCGTGTTATTCACAAATCCGGAAATAGCCGTTACCACTAAGGATTTGCGCAACAAAAAACTGCGATAGCTGATATTGACCGGAAATAGTGACTTAAAGACGACATTCAATAAACCGCTTTTGCGTATGACGTCGCTTATGACTAACAACAGCAGCACACTGAGCAGTTGTTCGTTTGCAAAACCGGCGAGCATATCGCTTGAACTCGAAATGCCGGTCATCAGAAAGATGAAGTTTGCGCCGAGAAAGATAAGGACGGGTTTGGCGATGTCCTTGAACAAGGAAATCATCATGGTGATAATCGTCATGAGGACGACGATTTGTTGAACTTCCGGGGTAAACATTTATCTTCTCCACAGGGATAATTTTTTTGACGACATCGGTACATCAGGGTTTGCGACTACCATCCACTTCTTGTTCCCGACAATACCGCATCGGCGAGTCGCCTTATTTGTATCTGAATCGGTTACGTCGGTTCTTCCCATAACTTCGAGACAAGACTAAGTCAATTGCTCATAGCCCATCGACCGGCTTAAGTAACCATCTCGCAGTGAAGCAGTTATGACCGAATCGATACAAATTAAATGAACTTTATTATCTCATTCGATCTGTTAAAAATAGATTATTTATTGAATATTTCGATAACAAGCTAAGACTAGCCGGTTTTGACGAGAATGCGCCAGTTTCTTGGAACGGGTAGATTGGCTCATTTATTGCCTTACCTTAGACCGCTAACTATGACTGAAAATTGTTAAAAATTCACTTTAAAAATAGTCAGAAAACGCTAATATTGAGTGAGCCGTTTTATCTAAAGCAGAATAGGCAAGTCGATAAACCGGTTTCATATATATTTGCATTGAAATAATAAAAGTAGCGGCTTTCCCCCGGTTTACGACCCTTTTAAATTTTTGAGTTTTACCGCCGCTTTTACCGCAAACCAAAGTTTACGTTCGTACTTTATAAAGCCCGAACCGTTCGCCCCTATAAGCAGTCTCTAGGCGAACGGAATTAAGATCTGCATTGGGAGTGACTGATGAATAAGCGCTCCTTAAACCAGATAATTACAAAGTCCAGGCTAAAATAGTTCGCCCGGACACATGCGAGGTGTGTATGGCAATTAAAGCAGGCGATACGTCGCGCGACGCGCGTTCAAGAAAACCTTACCGGCTTCTTTCCATTTCCGTCAGTCCCTATTGCGAGCTGGTCCGCTGGGTGCTGGAAAAGGCATCGGTGCCTTACCAAGAGACCTGCAGCGTACCGGTGCTGCACTTTTTTGCGAATAAGTGTAAGGGCGGGGGAATCGATGTACCCCTGTTTATCAGCAATGAAGTCACCTTGACGGAAGCCCGGCAAACCATCGAATACATCGATTCCCGCGTTCCGCCGGCATTAATGCTTTATCCGTCAGATTCCGCGCTCAATACGGAAACCCAGCGTTTATTGGATGTGTTTTTCGCCAAGTTGATCACCTCCGTCAGCAGTTTTTCCTATTCCTATTGCTTGCCTGAGAAAGCGTTATTGATGCCGGTGATTACTTATAAAGCACCGTCGTGGCAAACCTGCTTGGTAGATAGGTTTTATTCGAAGTTTCGCGCACGGATGGAACAATCGCTGCCCGCCGGGATGCATTTGATCGATGGTTTCAGGAAAACCATCGAAGAAGTCTTCACGGAAGTCGATGGCCTGTTGAAGGACGGCCGCCCGTTTTTACTGGGAGATCAACTCACCATCGCCGATATAAGCTTTGCTGCCATGACCGGGCCTTTATTGGCGCCGAATAATTACGGAAGTCCGTTGCCGGATCCGTTGCGAATTCCCGAACCGATGCGCGTTTTTGCCGAATCTTTACGAAGCCGTCCCGCCGGACGGCACGCCTTAAAGCTCTACCGGGAGCATCGACCCCGTCCGCAATTGGAAATCGACCATCATCCGGCATCCACCACGCCGGAAAGCAGGCTAAGTTACCTTAAGAGTCGGCTGATTGCCTGTGCTACCGGCTCTCCCGTGCAGTTAAAAGTATTCGCCTGGTTACGGAAGCACAAGCCCGTCTGCATGCTGGGTAAAACCGTCATCATCAGCCGAGATGCCGATGTGCGCGAAGCTTTGGCGAGGAATACCGAATTTACCATTGCCGAAATTAACGCACCCAACATGTTACGCTTGAATGGGCCGTTTTTTCTGGGCATGGACGCCTCAGAAACCTACACCCGCGAGCAGGGCGATACCCGCAAGGTAATCAAGCCTGACGAAAGCCAGTTGATTACCGCTATAGCCAAGAAGCATTGCCAGGCATTGGTTAATGCCGCTCTCCCTATCGGCCGGATCGACATGGTATCCAATTTGGCGCGTCCGGCTGCTGCGCGCTTTATTGCCGAATATTTCGGGGTGCCGGGGCAGTCGGAAACCCGGCTCATGTATTGGATGCGCTCGCTGTTCTACGATCTTTTCATCAACTTGAACAACGACCGCAGCATACAAATTTCGGCGGAAATCGCCTTTCGCGAACTAGGGCCATATTTGCTGGATTTGATCGCCGAACGTAGAAAACTCGCCAAGAAAGGGCAGGTGGGGGCGGATTTCCTCAGCCGCATGGTCGATATGCAGGTCAAGAAACAGATATCCTTAGACGACGACGGCATTCGCCGGAATATTTCCGGACTGATCGTCGGTGCATTGGATACTACCAATAAAGTGAGCACATCGGTAGTCAATCTCCTGCTAGATCACCCCGATTGGCTGTCACAGGCAAAAGCCGTGGTCGACGATGAAATCGCTTTCCGGCACTTGTGTTTCGACGTCCTGCGTTTCGACACCATGGCAACGGTAATGCGCCGTTATGCCCGCAACGACATCGATATTGCCGGCGTTCGCATTCCGCAAGGGAGTAATGTGTTTGTGGCGACGGGCTCTGCGATGTTCGACGAATCGGCCTTTCCCGACCCTCAATCGATTAAAACCGATCGGCCCTTGGACCGTTATTTGCACTTCGGCGACGGCATGCATCGCTGTTTCGGCGAATATGTCAACCGGATTCAAGTGCCGATAATCGTGGGTAGCGTGGTGCGGCTGCCTAACGTGAGAAAACACAGCACTCTGCTATTTGACGGGCCTTTTCCCGATCAATTCGTGCTGGCGTTCGACGCACAACCTGCTAAATAACAAGACCCAACTGCGAGAGGAATTAATATGGACCAGAAACCGATAACGGTTGTCGTGGATATTCTTGAAGATCGGGTAAATGATCTAAAGGATTACCTCGGCAAAATAGGCATCGATATAAAGAAAAGCCAAGACATCCAGTTTTCAACCTTAAAAACCCTGCATTACTGCTGTTTTATCATCATCGAGGACGATCAGCCGCCGCCGGGCGGCGCGAAAGCTGCACCGGTATTGGTGTTCGAAGCCAATATCGACGGCAAACAGAAAGATTTTATTGCGGACTTGATCAAGCAATATCCCGCCTTCGTTCATCAGGTCTACAGTTGTTGCGCAGGTTACAGTGCGGACGGTCAAAAGCCTGCCGACGATAGGCTGGCGGCATTTTTGCTGGCCAACGATCGCGGTGCGAATGCTTTCTATATCGGCTATCCCGGTCAGTCGCGGGATATTTTGGAGTATCAGGTTAATTTGCGGTCCACCATCGAAAGCTACATCGACGCCAATCGCGATACGCTGATTAAACTACCGCCGGCTGAGATCAAAAAAAACATTATCGGGCACGTGTCCAGCACCGTCCCCAACTACGCCAATACCAAGCCGGTAAAGCCTTCGCTATTGGTCAGTATCGGCCGTAAACTTGCGCCGTATGTGCCTTGGGTGATTGCTGCGGTCTTGCTGTCCGTCTTGGTGATTGCGTTCTTTCTGCTCGACGATATCGGTGTCATGCTCATTCTCGGCTCGATCGCGGCATTCGTTGTCGTGTTGCTGTGTCACGAAATCGCCGACAAGCAGGATGGCCGAGTGCAATGGGATCATACCTATCTGCGCGATTTGCAGGACATCGAAAACCGGCAGCCGCAAAATCATCTCAGCAGCATTATTTACGTCAAACCCGGTAAATTCCGGCTGTTTACCCTGAAATTCGTGTTGGCGTTCATTGCCGTCGTCGCCAAATTGTTTGCGACCGAAGGCAATCTGAGCGGCATTGTCACCATCCACTTCGCCCGCTGGGTGATTCTTCCCGGCAAACAGCCGAACGAACGGACGCGTTTGCTGTTCTTCAGCAATTACGACGGTAGTTGGGAAAATTATCTCGGCGAGTTCATCGATCATGCTGCCGTTGGTCTCACGGCCGTGTGGAGCAATACCGAATCCAACGAACGGGCTTACGGCCGCCCGGCCGGATTTCCAAATACCCGGTTGCTGGGAGCCGTATTCGACGAAAATAAAAAATGGACCAGCATTTTTCCCGCCGGGGCGCGAGACGAACAACGCTTCAAGACCTTTGCCCGTAACAGTCAACGTCCGGAATCGATCTGGTATTGCGCCTATCCCGACCTGTCGATCAAAAATGTCGGCAACAACCTCAAGATTCACGAAGGTTTGTTCGGCGATACAGATGTTTCCGCTTGGTTAAACCGTTTATAGGACAGGGTGAGCACAATGGCGAATTCAAATACTTCATTCACACCGGATCAAATGCGCGACACCCAAGGTTTGTTGTTCAGCGGTTATGCCGATATGTCGCATTGCAGTTACTACTTACTAGAGATCAAAGATGCCAAAAAAGCCAAAGCATGGCTGAAAATCGTGGCCAATCGAATTACTGCGGGCGAGCCGGATAAAGACAAACGCAAAACCACCGATGCGCTCAATTTGGCGTTCGGAAAACCGGGTTTGGATAAACTAGGCGTCGATACGTCCTATTTCGAGCAAGCTTTTCAAGACGGCATGCACTCTCTGAGCCGGGCGACCATCCTCGGCGACGAAGGCGATAACCAAGCTAATAAATGGCTCTGGGGCAACGACGCCAAGCCCGTGCATCTTTTGTTGATGCTATATGCCGAGGACGAAGCGACATTCGGTAAGCGGCAACAAGAAGAAGAATCGGCTTTCAAATCCGGCGGACTGAATCTGATTCAGCGTTTGGATACGATTAACATGGAAAACGATGGTCGCTTCGAAAAGGAACATTTCGGTTTTGCCGACGGCGTTTCGCAACCTATGGTCGAAAGTTTTTCAAACAAATCTCCGTCCGCCGACCCCCAAACTCCCCAAGTGATTCCCACCGGCGAATTCGTGCTCGGTTACCCCAACGGTTACGACGGCAAAATTACCGCCGTGCCGGGCGATCCGGCGAAACCCGACAACCAGCGTTACGGCTTTAACGGCACCTATCTGGTGTTCCGCCACATGCAACAGGACGTTCCCGGTTTCTGGAAATTTGTTCGTGCCGAAGCGAAAAAACAGGTCATCGACCCCGACTATCTAGCCGCCAAAATTGTAGGGCGCTGGAAAAACGGCGCGCTGGTCGAACCCGGCAAGGAGTCCGCACCGCTTATAGATCCGGCCAATCCGCCCGATATGAATACCTTCGATTTCAGGAACGATCTCGATGGCAAGGGATGTCCTTACGGTTCGCACATCCGCCGCACCAATCCGCGCGGTCAAGGATTAGGGGTGGAAGTGTATGTGGCGCCTGGAACGGTGTCCGAAGAAAATATTCGTAACTCGCTAAAAGTCGCCAATCGACACCGCATTATCCGGCGAGGCAGAAGTTACGGTAATTTTTTGAAAAATCCGGTGAAAGACGATCCAGCGGGCGAACGCGGTTTGTTTTTCATCTGTTTGAATGCGAATATCGAACGCCAGTTCGAGTTCATTCAACATACCTGGGTTAACAATCTGAAATTCAACGGCTTGTACGACGAAGACGATCCGTTGATCGGCACATATAAATCGACTTGGCCCGGTTTCAAACGCAGTTTTACGCTCCAAGAAGACCCGTTAAGGCGAAAAGTGTGCGGATTTCCGGAATTTGTAAAAATCAAAGGGGGCAGTTATTTTTTCCTGCCGGGAATTAAAGCATTGAAAATGTTGGCGGACTGATTTTTATCCAACCCATGAAAAAAATGCAATCCTATTCGGGATTGCATTTTTTATTGCAAACTATGTTCGCGGGGATTAAGAGGTTCGATCTTACTCTCCAGAGAATTGATCGCGTCGGCATCGTCAAGCGTCAATGAAAAACAAAGGTTACGCGGTTCCAGTTCCTGACGCATGACATTAATAAAAGCCGTAGCTGACGTAATATCCGGTCGGTAACCGATCACAACGAGCAGCTTTGCGGGCGAGCACCTAAATGCCAGTAAATTCAACAGGTCGAGCGTAAATTCGTCGCACCACTGGCTGTTATCGACAATAACGATAAACGGCTTATTCTCTGCAAGAGACTCGAACAAATCGGCGCCTTCTCTCAGCATTCGGCCCGTCGTCATATGCAAAATTTTGGGGCAGAGGGATTTCAGTGTTTCCTCGGACAACGTACCTAGCAACGGGTATAACCAAGTGGGGGCCACCCGGAACAATCTTTCAATCAACCAATCGCCGCCGGATTTGAGGCAACGTCTCTCCAACGCTTCCAGTATGGGCATGAATGGTTCCGCCGCCTTGCCTAAAAATACACAACGGGATCGTAAAACGTCGAAATCGCAAGCCGCTATTTCATGAAGAAATTCTTCGATTAGACGTGTTTTTCCTCTGCCCTGTTTGCCCTTGAGAAAAACGAGTTTCCTTTGACCGCCATGAACAGAGCGAAAGGCATCGACCAATTCGGTCAGCGCGATCTGTCTCGAAGATTGCGGGTAAGGCAATTGGCGTTGCGGAGTCTCGTGAAACCTGAGCACAGAATCCAGATAAGCATCGTTTTTCTCCGTAACGATTTTAACTTCCGCCAAAAATTGGTAGCCGTTTTTCGTTGAGGTCAGGATATAGCGAGGCGCCCGTATCTCGTCATGCAACGCTTTTCTGAGCGAATTGATTGCCAGCCGGACCGATGTGTCCTCCACAATCCGGCCCTGCCAAACTTCGTTTAGCAAATCCGCTTTAGAAATCAATCTTCCCGGGTTTCGTAGAAAAAACAACAGTAAACGATAGATTTTGGGCTGTAAACGAATGCTTGAGTCGACACAACTCAAAAGCTGAGTGTCCGTGTTTAAGCGAAACTGCCCAAAGACATAAATAACGAGCCGGTCCATAAGAACCTCCAGGTTTTTATTGGATTTTTAGGGAGGTACAACTAACAAAAATATAACAGATTGCTAACAATAATTACTAGGCATCATAAGTATACTGAATGCTAGCGTTAACTAACATCCTTACAAAGAATCGACTAAGGATATTAAGATTGGTTTCGTAACTATTTGATCAGTTTAACAAAGGGTAGGCAAGGTAATTTTAAACATTCGTCTTTAAGTAACTATAGATTCGGCCCTATGAAGTCTTAACTCTCGTTCGCTTTGAGTCTGTCTAAAGGCGGTCTGTGCATCGACTTGTTCAGCACGAACGGTTCAAACTTTAAAAGGCCGAATCAATAAGTTAAGAAAACTGTGTTAATAAGAATTATCAATAATTTAGCTGAATCAAAAAAATGAAACTTCCTGGATGGTTTTTTCCTCAACTTATTGTGTTGCTCGCAATCAACGGTTTCTTATCAAGCTGCGCAATTAATGAGTTCGGGTTAGTTTCGGTAAAAAAATACGAAAACGAAACGTTGAGATTGATAAAAAAAGAGGCGTGGGGAGCTTATGTCAGTACTGACGAAACCGATAGAGGTTTAACGATTGGGCATACGGAAAGAATGATGGTTCTTCCCAAAAAACTGTCGTCCAGGAAGATCATGTTGAATGACTTATTTTTGAATCCTTCTCAAGGACGCTTTTTAGAAATTCAAAGCGATGAAATTAAAGAGGACGGCAATCAGACAGCCATCGTTTTTTTTACCAATCAACAAGGTCTTGCATTTAATGCCAGCAAACAAAGTTCGGGATTAATATTCGGATTGAAATCAATTCAAACGCTTAGCTTACCTGAAGATTTCGCTGGCATATTCTTTTCAAATATGACACAGACGGCGATATTTTTGGCGTTTATTCGCTTAATCCCGAATGATATCTACGACGAATCGATAAAACATTGAGATATGCCTAACCATACTTATCGGAGGATACATGAAAAGACTTCTATTTTACATACTGTTGAGCCATTTGCTTTCCGGTTGCGAGGCAAAACATTTGGCTTATGTTCATGAAACGACATTAGGTATAGATGTTGCGGCGAGTGCTGATACGGGAACCGGAAGATTCGTGCTCGGTTACGATAGCGATACCTACGCAATAGTTCCTCGTAAAGGCAGCGGACAGGATGCGATGTCGTTAGCGTCGATGGGTTGCATTTCTGCCAGCGGATTGGATCAAGTGACCTTCAATCACTTTGTTTCAAGCGGAGACGCCGCTAAAAAATTGCGCAAGATGAAGAAATCTTAAGAAAAATCAATATGTCCATACAGTCGGGAGGAAAATCATGCGAACCCTCGAATTCAAAATAATCGCTAGATATACCGGGTTTCTGATTTTAGTGTGTCTATTGGCGGGTTGTGAAAACGCGCTGTACTTTTACGAAACCGACAAGGTTTCCTTGACGGTCGAAGCCAGACCCGATTCTTCGCAACCGGTTCAAGGCAGTTTGGGGATTAAAGAAAGGACAGTATTGATCGCGCCCAGAAAAGATGAAAATCAGGACGCGGTATCCGCGATCAGTAGTTTTAACTTCAAAATCATACCGGAGGCGGGAACGATATTTAATCCGGTTTTATTGCAAACCGCCTTTATTACCGGAGATGCGGCTTCGGAGTTGACACCCGATAAAGCGCAAGGCGCCGCCAAAGCAATCGCTCTCAGCGGCATAAATATTTCATCCGAGGAAAAACTGGCGAACGATATCGTTAACGAATCAACGCCCGATCAAAAAAACATACTTAAGGAAATAACCGGTCGCGACTTTAATTCGTTAACGGAGCAAGACTGGAAAAACATTTCGGAAATAACGTCCCTGGATAAGACTGTTTATAACAAAGCTTTACACGAAGCGCTTCGAGCCAAATTAGCCGAATAATGGAATCATTATGAGTAAAAATAATTTTAAATTTGTGGTTGTAAACCAGATACCAACAGGTACTGCTGCAGCCGATAATCTATCCATCCAAATGTCGCGAGACTATGGACGCGAAGGGTGGACGCTTGTCGCGGTTACACCGATTCCCGACTCATCGCCGCCGGGAATGATGCTGAGTTTTCAGAAATCGTTAAGTGAAAGTAGCTCGTAAATCAAAACCAACAACATGAAAAATAAGGGTTGAATTCGAGGTTTAAAAAAATTATTCGATGCGGGAGGAGGGCTTAAATTATGAAATTATCCTGTTGTGGTTCGAAAAAGGTTGACGTACTGGGCGAAACGGATGAAAAACTGCTTGAACTCCTGATTGCCGAATTTCAAACAGTTGCTTCATTATGTTCCAAGGATCAAACAACCGAATTGGGAAGACAGAATGTTGCCATGATCGATTTGGGGAATGAAATCGTCAATCCCAGTCCAGATAAAAAAATTACTCAGAGTGATGTTTTTAAGCTCGATATGGTGGTTCTTAACCTGCAATCCACGGAACGCCTCATTCATAGGGCGACAAACTTACGTACACGATATTCAGACATGGCCGGTCCCAAATTGGTGCAGGCTTACACTCCTGAATCCACACCAAAGCCCGAACAGTACGCTGATCCGGAAATAAGGAAGCGATTGTTGGCCGACTTGCAACAGCTGCTTTCTTTCATACACTGGAACTATCTCATTACGCCAATTAGAGAAAAGCTTCGTACTGACATTGTCAAAACGGCAGTGAAATTTGTGATTGGCTATACGGTATTTTGGGCATTTGCTGTCACTTTTTTTGAGGGGTGGTGGGATTTGCGTTGCTTAATTCATACATGTTCTAAATTAACCCCAAATCATTTAGTAGCTTTATGTATCACAGTTATTTATTTGGGATTGATGGGTGGATATATCAGTTCGCAGCGTCGATTGCAAACGGTTCCCTCCGATGGAGATCCCTTAACCAGCTATTATTCACTTGAAAATGGCAGATATTTCTTATGGCTTTCTCCACTTTTAGGAGCGGTTTTTGCTATTGTGCTAGCCTTGATTTTCAAGGGCGGGTTATTGCAAGGGGCTTTATTCCCAGAGTTCGGTAAAGACTTATCAAACGAATTTTTGGCAATTGATGGCAAGAACCATGCTCTTTTATTTTTTTGGTCATTTATCGCTGGTTTTGCAGAAAGATTTGTGCCTGATGCGTTAGATCGCATCGTCAATCGAGGCGAAGAGGCTTTAAAAGCACCGCTTCCACTACCAGCAAGCTCAAGAGAAGATCCCAAATCACCGCCACCAAGCGCTGACGTGAACAAAGAGGTTTTTGATACAACCGATGATGAACATGTAGACGGGTGCGATGTGGACGCCAACGTGATTGATGCTACGCCGGATGAAGCCTTACCGGCCGCAGAAGGGGGGTTAGAAAAATGAATTTCTCTCTAACTTGGTTAAAAGAAGTACTGCTTGAAGAGGGTTTAAAAGTTGCCCCTGAACCGGGGTGGGAAACACGCGGTAACAAAGGCCGTGATGTTGGACCAATCCAAGGCGTCATTTGTCACCATACCGGAACAAATGCCGGTGGCAATATGCCCACACTTAAAATGCTTATCAACGGAAGAAGCGATCTTTCCGGGCCTCTCGCTCAACTCGGGCTGGGGAGGGATGGCACTTTTTACTTGATTGCAGCAGGGCGATGCAATCATGCGGGGAAAGGAGCGTGGAGGGGCATAACAACAGGCAACACTAACTTTATCGGCATTGAGGCGGAAAACCGGGGAACTCACTCAGACCCTTGGCCCGAAGTACAACTGGAAGCCTATCGTCATGGAGTCGCGGCAATTTTGAGACATCTTGACCTGCCCGCAGACATGTGTTGCGGACATAAAGAATATGCAAAACCCGATGGTCGTAAAAATGACCCTCTGTTTGATATGAATGAGTTTCGTGAAGTTGTTGACAGAATAATTAAAAGAGAAATACCCAAACCCAATCCAATTCCATCCAGAGAAGCGTCTGTTTCATCAGGGAAAATTGCCAGACCGACCCTAAGGCGTAATTCATCCGATGTCGAATTCGTAAAACAGCTTCAAGAGAAGTTAGGTGTTGTTGCGGATGGACATTTCGGGCCGAAAACGGAAGCATCTGTTCGCCAGTTTCAACGGTCACAAGGCTTAGTGGATGATGGCATAGTCGGCCCTAAAACTTGGATCGCTCTGGATAATCCGGCAACTCCCATCCAGTTGACCGGGACTCATTCGAACAACATATCAGGCAACGTTTCAGAATTCTCTCAAACTTCCGGTACCGACATTAGACTTGGAAGATTATCAGCAAAGTTCGAAACCGGAAATCGAGGTCCGGGAACGGTATCAACTGGGATAGGTGATCGAGGCGGTGTTTCTTACGGTTCCTATCAGATGACCAGCAAACCAAACGGTGGAACCGCTAAAGTATTTGTAAAAGGGAATAACTTCAAATGGAAAAACGAATTTGAAGGATTAATTCCGGGGGAAAGAGAGTTTTCAAATAAGTGGAGAGACATTGCCAATAAAGAAAGAGATGCATTCCATGCCGCTCAGCATGAGTTTATTAAGCAGACTCATTATGATCCATTAATGAAAAATATAAAAGCAAACAACGGGTTGGATTTAACTACGCATTCGAATGCGTTGAAAGATGTCATTTGGTCAACGGCGGTTCAGCATGGGCCAAACAATAAAATTGTCTCAAATGCCTTGGAAAATATGAAAAAAACAGGTCGAAATGACCCAGCGAATGTAAGTTTTGATGAACATTTAATTGAAGCAATATATGATGAGCGTGGGCGAAAAAATTCTAATGGCGATCTCGTATTTTTTTCACGAAACAGTCGTGATGTTCAAAAGGGAGTTGCCAATCGTTTTGTCTCTGAACGGGCAGATGCACTGAAAATGCTTAAGAATGGAAATTAAATACTCAATTATTACTTCATTTTTGATCCTTGTCGTTACATGTCAAGCAAATGCCGACAATCGTTCAAACGAGACAATATCTACAATTGCCGGTATTTATATTTTGAATGGTCATCCGAAAACTTCTATGAGGATTATTCAAGATAACAAAAAATACCATATTGAACTTGAGGGTGGTGGAGATGATTCGATTGAAGGCAATGTGTCTGCAGACTGCATTATTCATGCAAATGGAATCGTAAAAGGAAAGAAACTAACCGCCACCTTTACTGCAGTTGATATGGATACTTTTAGTTACACAAACAAGCAAGCTGAAGAAGAAAAAAGAAAAATTAAGATTAGATTCAGAAGAAGTCAAGCCAATGTTTACTATATAGATTCATTGGGTTATTGCGGTTATGGCGCCGATTTTTCCGGGATATATCAACGCAAAAAATGAATACCTCTATCTAAACAATCAAAACTCCCACGCAATCTTCCCATAAAAACTGCGCGGTATTTGGGTAGGATTCGCAAATGCCTCCCCGGCGGATTCTAAATGATTGCTATCCAGCAAGTTTTGTCCAATTAGCGATAGCTCTATATTTTTGATGGGTTTCCAAGCTAATCGAGCATCCATCGTGACATAGCTCGAAACCGGGTAAGGGCCGTTTATAGTGAAAAACGAAGTTTTGTCCGAGTATCGTAGCCACAGATCGAAGTCAACATCGTGCCAGGGCGACATGACTGCCCGGATGGAGGTTTTATGTTGCGGCGATTGGGTTTCCTGCAAAAAGTCGTTCGATTTCAAATGCGTATAGAGATAGCTATAGGTGAAATCCCAGCGCCACCAGTCCAGCATTTGCCAAACGAGTGAAGTTTCGAATCCTTTGGTATGTCCGCCACCGTTGTTGTTAATTACCAATGGTAGATTAATTTGATTGACGGTAGGAATAGGGTTGATTGGCGCTATTAACCTCATGTCGCTGTAATCATTATAAAAAACCGTTGCGTCTAATGAGAAAGCATTATCGAGATTGGATCGATATCCGAGTTCGAAGGCCAGTAAATCCTCGGCTGTAAAAGCGTGTGAACCAGTTATTACAGTTGCGATTGGTCGTTTATCTAACGTAGGGTTTGGCGGCGGTATAAATTGACCCACAAGGTTAAGGCTTTCATCGATAATTGACGGCGTTCTGACCGCTCTGGATAAGGCCCCCCAGAAGCGGTGTTGCTCATGCGGCGCCCATAGCAATCGCGCCGTCGGCTGAATTTCAAAGCCGGTAAAGTCGTTATGTTCGAATTTGGAACCTAAAGTCAACCAAAGTTCGTCATCCAACAACGTGATTTCGTCCTTGGCAAAAAGGCTGTAATAGTGATTTTGCGGATTCGGATCGGTCAGTGTAAAAACTTCCGGTAACGGGAAGGTATGGTCGCCATCCATGTACCGGTAACTCATACCCCAAACTATTTCATTCCAAGAATTCGCCTGAAAATTGTGCTGAAATTCAATATCGACGGTTTGACGGGTTTCACTGTCGAAAGGTTGTAAGCGTTTGTAAATATCGTAATAGAACTGCAGGGCGTAACTTGAAGTTGGCGAAAAGGTATGCGTAAAATTACTTCTGAGGTTGCCGCCCGACACCTTCGTCGTATCGATAATGTCTCTGGTAAAAGGCGGTTTTACAGTAGCAAACGATAGATTTTCGCGAATTTCGGAGGTAAAGGCATCGGCAGAGACGGTTAATGAATCTTTCGGAGTCAGATTTGAATCTATTCGAAAGCCGCCCTGAAGATTATTAAAATTATCACGAGCATCTCGCCCGTCGAGAAGTTTAAAGTCGCCGCGATCAAATCCTTTAAAATACGCTCTAGCCGTTGTATCTGGATTTAGTCTTACGCCGTAACGCGCCGAACCGAAGCCGTTTTCCTTACTACCTGCGCCGGCAGTTACCAAACCGCCTTGGGTATTTGCAGAATGTTTGGTGATAATGTTGATAACGCCGTTCACCGCATTAGCGCCCCATAATGCGGCGCCGGGACCTCGAATGACTTCGATGCGTTCGATGTCTTCCATCATGATATCTTGGTTTTCCCAATACACTCCTGAAAAAGCCAGTGTATAAACGCTTCGACCGTCTATCAAAACCAGCAACTTATTGGCAAAACGTCCGTTAAATCCGCGCGCACTGACCGACCATTTGCTGGAATCCATTCTGCTAACTTCAATCCCAGGCGCCATTCTTAAGGCTTCGGGAATGGAAGTCGCGCCTGATCGCTTTATATCTTCTTGATTAATAACAAATACAGCGGCGGCGACATCGGAAAGTTGCTGGGATTTTTTGGAAGCCGATGTGACTTGTACATTCATCAGTTCTTCGAGCGACATATCGAAATAGTCTTTATTGTCGGCAAATACCGGGTCAATAAACGCTATTACTATGCACCACAAAAGAAATGGGTGAAGTTTTATCATAAACAATACATGTTAGATTAATACAATACTAACTTTCAAAGTCGACAAGTATAGTTAATTTGGCAAGTATCATCGGAATAAACGCTAGTTATTTTTTTGATTGCATGCACACTATTGTTTTATATGATTGGGTATATAAAAATAATAAACGATAGTTTATCTTGAAATTACATGAAATTATTTAGCGTTCTCTATAAAAAATAAAGAAATTTGTTTAATTTTTTTTACCCAGAGCTATTGTATTCGGTCATTGATTATAAATCGTCAATCGTGAGGATTTTATAAACTTCATAAGCGGGTTCTTCATATGGATGCGTGTTGAGTAGACAGTCGACCGCTTTATGAATCACGTTATCTTCACAAACCATTTCCACCTTAAATTCCACTATTTCTTCTAGTTGATAACATTGACCGATAAAAGGATTGCTATGGCTTAACGGCCTGAATTGACCTTCGCCGCGAACTTGCCAGCTGCAGTTATCGTAAGCTTTATATCGGCCAGCACCGCTCATGAATAAAGCCTCTTTAACGGCTTGAAGATGAGATTCCGGTACATAAAAACAAAGTTTATACACAAGCTTAGTCGATATTATAAAAAATGGTTTTTAACATTCCGTTAAATTAACCGCCAACCCACCTCGCGCCGTCTCTTTATATTTTGTTTTCATATCGGCGCCGGTTTCGCGCATCGTTTTAATGACTTTATCCAGCGAAACAAAATGCGATCCATCGCCTCGTAAGGCTATGCGCGCGGCATTGATTGCTTTTACCGAACCCATCGCATTCCGTTCGATACATGGCACTTGTACTAGACCGCCGACCGGATCGCAGGTTAAACCAAGATTATGTTCCATCCCGATCTCAGCGGCATTTTCGACTTGTTCCGGCGTTCCGCCAAGGACTTCCGCTAAGGCTCCGGCCTCCATCGAACAGGCAACGCCGATTTCGCCTTGGCAACCGACTTCCGCGCCGGAAAGCGAAGCATTTTCTTTGTAAAGGATGGCGATTGCCGAGGCCGTCAGTAAAAAACGGATCACGCCGTCTTCGTTAGCACCTTCGCAAAATCGCCAGTAATAATGTAATACGGCAGGAAGAATCCCGGCCGCGCCGTTTGTCGGCGCAGTAACAACACGTCCGCCGGCGGCATTTTCTTCACTGACCGATAGCGCAAACAAATTGACCCAATCCAATGTACCTACCGGTACGCCGGGTGTTTGATGGGGAATAACGCCCGTCATTTGCTGGTAAAGATTGGCGGCGCGGCGTTTCACTTTCATGCCGCCGGGTAAAATGCCTTCTTGGTGTAAACCGCGTTCGACACAAGCTTGCATAACATGCCAAATTTGTAACAGTTTTTGTCTTATTTCGGCTTCACTGTGCCACGCTTTTTCGTTGCACAGCATGAGCGCGCTAATCGGCAATCGATGAGTCGCACAAAGTTTTAGCAGTGCATCGGCGGATTTAAAAGGGTAGGGCAGACATGTGTCGTCGTCGGACAATCTATCTTCAGCGGCTGTGGTTCCGGTAACGATAAATCCGCCGCCGACCGAGTAATAATCGCTCTGTATTAACTCGTTACATGTCTTATCGAAAACGGTAAAGCGCATGCCGTTAGAATGATAAGGCAAGACTTTTCGATAAAACAACAAATCGGTCTTTTCGTTAAAGCGAATGGTCGCTTCGTTTAATACATTTAAGTTGCCCTCAGCCCTGATTTTTTCGAGTCTCGCTGGAATGACTTCAGGATCGATTAAATCGGGCGATTCTCCTTCCAAGCCGAGCATAACCGCTTTATCGGTCCCGTGGCCTTTGCCTGTAGCGCCTAGAGAGCCATAAAGTTCGATGGTTATACGGTCGACTTGATCAAGTAGTCCTAATTGCTTCAGCTTACCGGCAAACTCCATTGCCGCCCGCATCGGTCCCACGGTATGAGAACTCGACGGGCCGATACCGATTTTGAAGATGTCGAACACACTAATCGCCATGATTAAGATAAGCAGTCGTTATGAAACGGCTTCGACCTGTACTAAATTATCCGAAAATGAAGGCGCATTGCCCATATTCACCAGTTCCGCCGAGCTAATGCTGTTGACGGTACCTTGATTGAGTTGCCGCCAATAGCCCAGGGTGGCGACGATCAATCCCGGATTCACATCGACAGTAATTTTGGCATCGCCTTCGAATGCACCAGGTCGGTCGAAGACACGCACTTTGTCGCCGTTTTTATACCACGACAATCGGCATCGATCTGATTCAATAGCACGAATTGCTCCCCTTGCGCTTGAATTTTCGATTCCATATTGGCATAACAGGAATTAAGAAAAGCGTGACTTTTAGGCGAAACGATATTCAATGGGTATTTTTTAGCCAACTCGGGATTAGTGTCCGCATTTTCTCTAGGGGTACGTAATCGGGAATGGGATCAAGTACCTCGCCGGGCTGAAAGCCGTCGTACATTTGCCGGAAAGGGCCGGGGACGAAGTTTCTTGCGCCTTCTGCACTGAATTGGCATTTACCGGAAGGTGTCGGAAAGTTACCGTTTTTATGCGGTACGCGATCATCTTTTGTTCCCACCTTGAGCCGGGCAAACCCGTGTTTTTTAAGATAGTCGAGGTCGATACCCTGACAAGCCGGTGAATTCCAATCGACATAATGCTGTAAACATTCCGTGTCGGACCAAGAGAAGTTTTCTTCTTCAAATCCTAAGCGAACCGCCAAGCGCCGGAAGATTTCATTATTGGGCAACGCTTCGCCCGGCGGTTCTACACATTTTTCATTGTAAGTCAAATACAAATGACCCCAAGACAAAATCATATCTTCCATTTCCGCACCCATTGCAGCCGGTAACAGAATATCAGCATAAAGTGCGGTATCGGAGATGAACTGCTCGGCTGAAACCAAAAATAGCTCTTCATTAAGCAAGCCCTGCACAATTTTGTCGGTTTCAGGCGCTTGCGTTACCGGATTGGCATTCCAGATCATCATGGATTTAATCGGCGGACCGGCGGGCGGTTCATCGGTGAGGGCGCGACCGATTTGCAAAGCATTAATGACTCGGGTTCCTTCGGGAATTAAATCGGGACGGCAGATCACATCGAATTTATACGGATGCTCCCACACAGGAAATTGCAGAACTCCCCCGCCGACATGGCGCCAAGCACCGGTTAGCGCAGGCAGGCAGGTAACCGCACGGATTGTTTGTCCACCGCCATGATGCCGTTCGAGTGCGACTCCCATGCGAATGGCTGAGGGTTGTGTCTTCGCATAGTCGCGCGACAATTGGCGTATCGTTTCAGCAGGGATGCCGGTAAGCGCTTCCGCCCACTCAGGGGTTCTGGATTTGGCGCGCTCTTTTAATTCAGTAAACCCGATAGTGTAGTGATCGACATAGTCTTGATCAACCAGATTCTCTTCAATAATGGTATGAATCATGGCCATCGCCAAAGCGCCGTCGGTGCCGGGTTTCGGTGCGATATGCCAGTCGGCTTCTTTTGCGGTTTTGGACGCATAAGCATCGATCACAACCACTTTAGCGCCTTTTTTTTGGGCTTCTTTTACGATATGCCAATGATGCAAATTGGTACTGACTGAATTACACGCCCAAATGATAATGAATTTCGAGTGGATGAAGCTTTCCGGGTCGAGACCAGCCGTCGGACCGAGTGTTAATAACCATGCTGTGCTGGAGCCTTCGCCGCAAAAGGTTCGCTCGGTAACGGTTGCGCCTAAGCGATTGAAGAAAGCATCTCCACCGTTCAAGCCATGAACCAATCCTTGATTGCCAAGATAGCTGTATGGAACGATGGCTTGCGGACCGTGTTCGGCAATGATTGCTTGCCATCGCGAAACGATTTCATCGAGAGCTTCATCCCAGCTTATCCGTTGAAACTGCTTGCTGCCTTTTGGGCCGATTCGACGCATCGGATAAAGCAAACGATCTGGATGGTAATGACGTTTTTCGTAATCTTTGAGTTTAACGCAAAGCCCTCCGCGCGTCATCGGATGATCGGGATTGCCTTTAACGCCTTTTAGCTTGCCGTCTTCGACTTCAAAAATCATGGCGCAGGTGTCAGGGCAGTCATGCGGACAGCCGCCAAAGTGTCTGGTTACCAATGCGTCTTCCACTTTATGTCTCCTGATTAAGTGTAATGGTCTGTTTTAAAAGATAGGCGTAATAAGTCCGCTAATTACTTAGGCGCAGCCGGGTATGTCACTAACAAACTGTTTACCGACTCAAGATCATTTTGGGTTAGGGAGCTGGTCGTTTGTTTGAGTTTGATCGTATTAATTAAATAATCGTAACGGGCACGAGATAAATCACGTTTAGCACGATAGACATTGCGTTGCTCCCCTAGCACGTCAACCATAGTGCGGATACCAACCTCGAATCCTGCTTCTGCAGCTTCCAATGCGCTGGCTGCTGAAGTTACAGTGGCTTTCAAGGCTTCTATTCGGCTGATGTTGGTCAAAACATTTCGATAGGTATTGTTAACATCCTTTTTTACAGAGCGTTTTACGGCGGTTAAATTTTCTTTTGCAGCTTGGAATTCGTAACTGGCTTGCCGTGTTCTGGAGTTAACCGCGCCGCCTTCAAATAAGGGCACGTTCAATTGGATGCCGATATTTTGCGTGTCGCCGCGAGGTCCGAAAGCAGAACCGTTTTCCGTGACACCGTATGTGCCAACTAAATCCAGTTTAGGCAAATGGCCGTTTCGTTGAATGTCGATGTTTTTACGTGAGACTTCCAATTGATTGAAAGCGGAAATAATGCCTAGGTTATTAATCTCGGCGTTTTCGCTCCACTTCGACATATTTTCAGGATCGGGCTTTTTTAAAGGCAGGGTTTCATTGAGCGAATTAAGTTGGCCTTCATTTTCACCAATGATTTCTCTCAGCGCCTCTTTTTGGTTATCTAGGTTATTAGCGGCTTCCAGTTCATTAGCAACTGTTTCGTCGTAAGCCGCTTGCGCCTCATAAACATCAGTTATGGGTATAACACCTGCATCAAATCTTGCTTTTGCTTGTTCGAGTTGCTTAGTGATAGCCTCTTTTTCCGCGATCGTAAAGCTCAAGTTATCTTGCGCAGACAGTACATTAAAATAAGCCTGCGTTGTTCTGACCATGAGGTTTTGCAATTCTGCTTGATATTCAGCTTCAGCCTGTGCAATTTGATTGTCCGACTGGCTTAATTGTAACCAATGATCCCAATGGAAAAGCGGCTGGTTGAAATTAAGACTAAAGCTGCTATTCCAATATTCCTGACTAGCCGGAAACAAATTATTCAAGTTCGCTATTTTATTATGCCGCCATTCTCTACCTGAAGCGCCGGTTGCAGAGACAGTGGGGAAAAATCGTGCTAAACCCTGGTCTCGTTTTTCCCCAGCTGCGGATTGTTTAGCTTCTGCTTGTTTGACAATCGGGTCGTTTTGCAGCGCTCTTTCAAAGACATCCATTAAATTATCGGCCCACGACAGACTTGGTAGGCAAATTAAGAGTAGTGCAAACAGTCGGATTAATCTTGATCTCATAGAATATTAGGTAGCATAGCGGTAACTGTTTACCGACGATCCCATTACGTTTTTCCTTAAGTAAGTGATAGTATTTGCCGGTTTACAAACTCCCTTCACTATAACGCATGAAACTTCTATTTAAAACGTTCTTTTTCATTTTGCTTTCGTCAGTCATAAGCGCTTGTTCAAGCCTCGGCAAAGGGATGGTTGAAGGTTTTTTAGAAAATCAAAATGAAGCCGATACGCGAGTTTGCGAGATATGGGGCAAGGCCTTCGGTGGTTTAGCGCCTTATCTCGACAATAAAGTGGGAAAAATGAAGGTATTGATGGTTCACGGCGTCGGCGATCATCTGCCCGGCTATTCCACTCAGTTCGTTGAAAAACTGGCTAAAGAACTGGATTTGCCAGTGATGTCCTCTCAATATAAAAATATCACCCTGACCAGTCGTATCGATGATTCTAAAAATCTTGGTAATTTACGCGTCACTCGCTTTTTGAGTAAAAATAGATCAAAAGAATTCATGTTTTATGAATTGACTTGGTCGGCCATCACCGCAAAACAAAAAGAGGTTCTTGCATATGATAATTCGGGAGAATATTCTTTTCGCCGTGCGGAAATAAACGACCTGATGAAGTTTTTGTGGAACGATACCGGCCCGGATCCTATTATTTATTTGGGTGAAAGCAGGGAAGATATATTGATATCCTTCGCCCAGTCGTTTTGTTGGATGATTAAAAGCGATTGGGACAATCTACCTAACGGCATTTCGCAGTCCTGTTCCTTTAACGACGACAATTTAGCTAATAATTTGACGGTTGATCGCTACGCTTTTGTTTCTCATAGTCTAGGCAGCCGGATTACGATCGACGGCTTACAGCGGATAGCTTCATTAATCGACAAGCGCGACGCGGATTTTAGAGAAGCCTTGAAGCATAAAAAAATTCCCATCTTTATGATGTCGAATCAATTACCTATGCTGCAACTAGGCCGAAAACTGCCTGAGGTCAGCAATCAAAAACAATCTTACTGTAGAGCTGAAGGTGAAAATTATGAAAACCGGATGTTAGCGGGCACCCCGATCATCGCGTTTAGCGATCCGAACGATCTGCTGAGTTACGCCATACCGAGCGGTTTCGTTGATAAATACCTGGATTCGAGGTTATGCACCGATGTGACCAACATTAATATCAATGTGGCTAAAATCATTAATGCATTCAATTTCGGCAAGGTCGCCAATCCGCTCGATGCCCACATCGGCTACGATAACGATGATCGCGTTATTGCATTAATCGCTAAGGGAATTGGCAATAATAGAACATCTAAAAAAGTGAGCGAGCGGTGCCAATGGGTTGAGACTATCGATTGATAAAAAATACTAAGGCTAATGATCCGTTTGAATAACACTTCTATAAGTTAAGAATCTTAGTAATTTGACGTTGCTTATGACGAATCCGATAACCGAGTTTTCCTTAATCGACCGCTTTTTTAAGCGAGTACCGAAAAATAAATCCGTAAATCTCGGTATCGGCGACGATTGCGCATTACTGAACCTGCCGCAAGGTTACGAATTGGCGATTACGACCGATACGATGGTCGAAAATGTCCATTTTTTTGCCGACTGTGAACCTTACGATCTGGGCTATAAAATTACTGGCGGTTAACCTCAGCGACTTGGCGAGCATGGGTTCATCACCCATAGCCGTTACGTTGGCGTTGACCCTGCCGAAAGTGAATGAGCGTTGGCTGAACGATTTTGCCGAGGGTTTTTGCACTAGCGGATCGGTATGCGATCGACCTGATTGGCGGGGATACAAGTTCCGGGCCGTTGACGTTAACCGTTCAGGCTTTTGGGATTCTGCCGACTGGGAAAGCGTTAAAACGCTCGGTCGCTAAACCGGGCGACGCGATTTGCGTAACCGGTAATCTTGGAGAAGCCGGCCTCGGTTTAAAAATCAAACAAGGTTACGTCTGTAAATCGCCCGAAAACGCATTAAAACGTTTTAATCGACCCGATCCGCAAATTGAAATCGGACAGGGTTTAATCGATACGGCTCATGCCTGCATCGATATTTCAGACGGATTAGCCGGGGATTTAGGGCATATCCTTCAACAAAGCAAAGTCGGCGCCAGTTTGGATTGGGAGGCTATACCTTTATCGGACGAAGTAAAGGCCTATATCAACGATACCGGAGATTGGTCGATGCCGCTGACGTCGGGAGACGACTACGAACTGTGTTTTACCGTTAGCCCGCATAATCTTGAGGTGTTAAACACCATTCCGCACACTAAAATCGGCATCATCGAAGAACGCCCCGGACTGCGCATCAAAAAATCCGGACAACTACAATCCTTACCAGGCAAGAGCTTTGAACATTTTTCTTAAAGACGCATACGGCAAGAACAGCTTAACAGCCAAAGCTATACTCACCGATCCGGTGCTATTTTTGGCTTTCGGTTTCGGCTCCGGCTTAGCAAAAAAAGCGCCGGGGACTTGCGGAACGCTGGCGGCCATTCCGCTTTATCTTCTGATAGCCCCAATGGGCAATCTAGTCTATTGCTTGATAACGGTAATTGCGACGATCGCCGGTATTTGGATTTGCGACATAGCCGCTGAAAAGCTCGGCGAACATGATTTCGGCGGAATTGTCTGGGATGAAGTAGCTGGTTATTTGATTACCATGCTGTTTATTCCTTTTGGCTGGCAAAATCTGCTGTTAGGTTTTGTGTTATTCCGTTTTTTCGACATTTTAAAGCCGTGGCCCATCAAAGTTGCCGACCGGCAGGTTAAAGGCGGATTCGGGATCATGCTGGATGATGTGTTGGCAGGTGTTATGGCTAATATAGTTTTACTATTTGCAATCAATTCAACTTTATTGGATTAGTATTCAGCTTTTTTAAGCATGAAATTACGAGCTATCATTGTTTTTTCGGCGATTATTGTCGTTGCTTATTTCGCCTGATTGCTTTATTTAGCCCATGATTTACTTCATCCGTGGCGGATGCCGTTACAAGAGTATCAAAAAGATTCGCTGCAAAATCCGGCTTTGCATGGCATTACAATTACGGATTACAACTGCGATAACGGACGTATTCCATGCTTAATGGTTGATCCCGATTCTCATAGCGGTATCGACGCTCGCGGTGCGATGTTAAGGGCTGAGTTAGAATCCTTCGGCTTTCATCTGAATCCTTTCGGCTCCACTCAAGGTATTTTGGTGTTGCTACATGGTAGACACGGTAGAAGGGAAAATTTGTTAGCCGTAGCGGAACGATTTGCTGCTGTCGGTTTTAACTGCGTGATACCGGATTTACCAGCACATGGCGATAATCCAGCCGACACTTCCAGGTTTTCCTTAGGAAAATCGGAAGAAAATATCGCGGCAAATGTATTAGACGATGCCCGCCGGTTTTTTCATGATTATTAAGAGTCCATCAGGATTATGGGGCTTATCGATGGGCGGTGCTTATGCCGCCCATGCCGCCGCAAAATCCCCTGGGTTATGGCAAACAATCGTTATCGTTTCCAGTTTCGATTCTTTAGTTGGTGTGATAGAAGACAAGCTAGCCGATTATCCGATACCTTTTCCGAAAGCCGCAAAATTAATCCTTTTGGGTTACATTCGATTGCTCGGTAACATTAACTATAACGAGGTAATGTCGGCGTATTGGTCGCAGACAATAACAATTCCTGCATTAATCGTGCATGGCGATCAAGATAAATTAATCGTTTTTAGCCGCGGTAAAAATTTATTTGCTAGTTTTAAGAACAGTCCGCAAAAACAGTGGTTAGCAATCAATGGCGCCGGGCATAACGACATATTGGTAACTAAAGCGCCGCTTTATGCTGCGATGAGCCGATGGTTTTTAAATTACTGTAAAACGGTCGAAAATAAGTAGAGCTGCTTTAGGTAGTCCGGACTGATATAAAATCAGCCCGGACGGTAATAAATAGTGTTAATTATTCTAAATTCGCATGTCTATAACGCATTTCTTCTTCAGGAATGCCTTTTTCATGGATGATGTGGGAGATCGCGCCTTCAAGGAAAGATAAGGTTGAGAGTTCGAATACCGTTCCCATCGGCATACCGAGGACTTTTCCGTATTGGTCTGAGCGGCCGATTTGGAAGGTCAGGTTTGCCATGTCGCCGATAGTAGACGTTGGTTTAGAACAAATCAGCAAGATTTTAGCGCCTTCCGATTGTGCTTTTTTGGTGAAGGCAATCAACTGTTCGGTTTCGCCGGAACCTGAAATCACGATCAATAAATCGCCTTTACGGATGCTCGGCGTCACGACTTCGCCCACCATGCTGGTGTCGTAACCGCTGTGGACGAGTCGCATCGCAAAAAAGCGCCCGACCAAACCGGAACGTCCGGCACCGGAAACGAAAATCCGGTTGGCGCTGTCCAGCATATCGGTTAGTTGTTGATAATAGTCGTCGTTGGTTGCGCCCAAAACGCTGGAGATCTTGTCGAGGATCATGTCCCGGTGTGTAGTTTTGCCGTCGGCCAATCTACGGATTGTGCGTGCGGCATCGGCGGGGCAGGGCGCGCCGTAAATGGCGGCTCCGACAACAATAATGTCCGCGCCGGATTCGACGACTTGTTGCACGGTGTTAGCGTTAATGCCGCCAGCAACCGAAATCCGAACGTCTAATTCTAACCCTGCGATGGAGTTTAAATCGGCATAAGGCGTTTGACCAGCCGCTTGGGCATCCAGACCGGTATGAACGCCGATAATCCGTGCGCCTAATTTGGCGGCTTCTTTCGCACATTCCAATTTATTGGGAACGTTAATCAAGTCGATTTGCGCTTCCGCTTTATATTCTTTCGCGGCTTTAATGACACCTGCCATCGTTGCGCTACCTGAAACCCCCAAAACGGTACAAATATCCGCACCGGCGGCATAAAAAGGCGCGGCTTCGTATTCCCCGGCATCCATAGTTTTCAAATCGACGAGAATCAATTTGTCGGGAAAGTTGGCGCGCAAGGCTTTAACGATGTCGACGCCGTTATGCTTTATACACGGTGTGCCGATTTCGAAAATATCGACGTAAGGCGCCGTTTTCTCGGCAAGACTGAGGGTTTGGTCGAAATCTAAAGAATCCAAAGCCATTTGAATTAAAGGTGATGCCATGTGTTAACTCCAAAGAATCATAGTTATTGTTATGGCTAACATGATAACGCTAAATGGGCTTGAAGTTAACTAGCAAAAAACGACTTAAAAGATCGGCAGCTTTAGAGGAAATAGAGTGATACAAATCAATCGCAAATGCACTTAAGATTCCTGCTAATTACTTCAAGAATTTATGGGATAATCCAAGCTGTTTCTGATTTTTCCTTTATACCAATGACCTATCCTACGATTGAATCCTTTGTCGGCAATACACCGCTCGTCAGGTTGCAGCGCTTGCTTGTCGATTCCAGCAACACCATACTTGCCAAATTGGAGGGCAATAACCCCGCCGGATCGGTCAAAGACCGTCCCGCGTTGAGCATGATTAAACATGCTGAAGCCAGAGGCGAGATCAAACCGGGCGACCGGCTGATTGAAGCAACCAGCGGCAATACCGGCATCGCGTTGGCAATGGCGGCGGCGATCAAAGGTTACAAGATGACCTTGATCATGCCGGACAACATGAGTTCCGAACGCATCGCATCAATGAAAGCCTACGGCGCGGAAATTATTTTGACACCGGCAGCCGGTAGTATGGAGGGCGCAATAGATTTGGCGAGAGAAATGGAAGCGAATGGGGAAGGGCGCATACTCGACCAATTTGCCAATCCCGACAACCCCCGCGCCCATTACGAAGGTACAGGGCCGGAAATCTGGCGCGATACCCAAGGCCAAGTCACCCATTTCGTCAGTTCGATGGGTACGACAGGCACGATCATGGGTACATCGCGATTTTTGAAGGAGCAAAATGCCAATATCCAGATAATCGGCGTACAACCGGAAGGCGAGTCCAAAATTCCCGGTATCCGCCGCTGGCCGCAAGAATATTTACCGAAGATTTACCAAGCCGATAGGGTAGACCGCATTATCGAAGTCGATCAACTTGCCGCCGAACAAACTACGCGCGATTTAGCTGCGAGAGAGGGCATTTTTGCAGGCGTTTCATCGGGCGGTGCGGTTTCTGTTGCGTTGCGTTTGTCAAAAGAATTATCCGATGCTCTGATTGTGGTGATAATTTGCGATAGGGGTGACCGGTATTTATCTACGGGGGTTTTTCCGAGTTAGTATGCATTCCCATACAGAAGCGTGGGAATATGGAAAACGAGGACATTCATAAATGCAAGGAATCAGTTATTACCATGTGCTATATCCAGGTTATATTTCATTACCCGAAAGAAAAGCCTATCTTTTAAATATAGATAATAAAGAGGTAATGATAGCCGTCCATAACCATATCGAAGCACTTAAAATTGTTGATTTTGACAATAGTCTTCTACCTGAAGAATCCGGTGCTTTTGTACTTAAGTATCCATTAGAAAAAGTGTCGAAAAACAATATCAATGTCATTTATGAAATGGAGCCAGCCAATACAACTAGACAATATGTCATGGAGTTTGAAAAACATTTACCGCGCACTTTTGCTACTGAGTTTTACACTCAACTGACGATCGCTTATGAAATTTCTGACATAAATAATATTACAAAGAAAGAGGAACAATTTTTCGAAATTGCTATACGGGAGTTTTTACATTCATATAGGCATATAAGTGGAGACTCTCGTGTGAGGCTTTACGATGATGCCGCAAATGACCGTATGGTATTAAAAAATTCCAATGTAGCTTATTCCGAAGATGACAAACAATTACCAGTTCAAGAACGTCTTTTAAAACCCCGAGAGCTTATTTTAGGGTTAAAAAGTTTCACTGCCTTAAAGCCAAGAGAAAGCGTTCCGAATACAAAAGAGGCAGTCAAATTAAATGGGAAAAATTTGAGTTCCTTTGTATTAGAAGGAAACCTTGTATCCGATGAATTTAGATTACTTGCAAAAGCCCACGAAGAACTCGACATAAATCTGAATGCGAAATTTGCTTTATTAGAAAGCTTTATCGTAGCTGAGTTAGCTATATCAAAAGCACTTTATGGCGTTAAAAGAAAAGCTGGTGTTTCAAAGAAAAAACTTGATGAGTATGAAACCGAAGTTAGCATTAGTTATATGATAAATGTCGAGCTTCCAGCTTTCCTAGATCACATAACGAATCAAGAGCGACAAACACTTGGGGAAATTGATCGGATTCGTAAATTGCGAAATGAGGCAATGCACAAAGGGAAACCAGTAACGCAGGAACAAGCGTTATTAAGTATTAATGCTTGTTCAAACCTCCTCTATCTGCTTAATAATAGAGGTTTGCTAAGTTTAACAGAACTATAGGATGTGCTGAACGAAGTGAAGCGCACCAATTACGAACGATACGCCGCTTTTCAAGGCATATCCTATGTTGGTTTCAATAAGTATTTCTTCATTCTGTTTTGCTTGTTCCTAACTACAGCAAACGCAATCGATACAGCAATGATGGATGTAGCTAAAATCACCAGCACGACTTGGAATTTGGAAGGCGTTAAACTTTCACTTGAAGATATTAATAAAAAAAATTCGCAATTAATCTTATCAGCAACAAAACTGACACTACCAAAACCGTTCAATGATCTATCGTTAGCCGACATTCATTGCGATAAGTTAGTTTGGACTCAAAATGAGATGGATTGCCTTCAAGGCAAGGCATCGGTTAAGTCGGTTTATTGGCAATCGCCTTCGACGGACTTAACGTTTCACCTTAACTCTAAATCGAGCACTTTCCAATTAGCGAATGCGCGGTTAGGCGATAGCCGACTGTCATTAAACGCCGAATTTAAAGGGAATGATTGGCGGATTCAGGCCGAGGCTAAACATGTTAATAAGGCTTTATTGAATAAACTATCGCCGCTGATGTCTTTAAAATCTAAGCTGGCATTTATCAAACAAGGCAGTTTAAATCTGTCTGCAACGCTTTCCGGTCGTGACGATAAGGTGCTTGCTTTCGATGTCACAGCAAAGATTAATGGTGTAACAGGGCAAACGGAAGACGGAAAAATGGCTGCTGAGAATACGAATTTGCAGCTTCATCTCAAAGGTAATGCTCTTAACGGGCTTTGGCATTGGCAAGGCGAATCTCGCTTACTAGGCGGTGCGTTGTACGTCGATCCGGTTTACCTTGAAGTTACCGGGCAGCCGATTTCGGTTAACGCGCAGGGCACGACAAATCTTGTAACAAGTTTTACCGACATACAGTCGTTTTCGTTTCAACAGCCTGACGTTGTGCGCGTAAGCGGCAGCGCACAAGGTTCTTTTAGTAAACAGGTGCACGTTGATAAGGCCGATGTTGTCTTGCATAGCGACACGTTGCAAAGTTTGTTGACGACCTATATCAATCCGTTCTTTACCGAATCGCTGTTTGCGAATATAAAAATCTCAGGCAATCTTGAAACCCGGCTTTCAGTGGTTCAGCAGACGTTAACCGATGCCGCCGTAAACTTTGGGAAAATCAATATTGAGGATGATCAAGGACGAATAGCGGTGAAGGAGGGTAAAGGCTCGGTAAACTGGTCGGCTAATCCAGTCGAGAAAAAACAATCGGAACTGTCATGGCAAGTCTTATCGTTAAAGGGCGTGCCCATTGATTCGGCAACATTAAAATTCGCCAGTTGGGGTAATAGCTTTCGGTTGACGGACAACGTTAAATTGCCGGTATTGAACGGGACAATTGCCGTTGATAAATTCAGTTTGCAACCTAAACCTAACGATGAACCCGATGTTTCCTTTGCCGGTTCGGTGGATAATTTATCTTTGGAACAATTATCAAAGCGCATGGGTTGGACGCCGTTATCGGGCAACATCAGCGGTCAGATTCCGGGTGTTGATTATCATAATAAGGTGCTTAGTTTGGGCGGCGAACTCTTGATTAAAGTGTTCGACGGCACTATAAAAATTAGCCAATTAAAATCCTCAGGTTTATTCAGCGGCTTTCCTCGAGTGGAAAGTGAGATCGAACTCGACAATCTCGACTTGGAGCAATTGACGAGCAAATTCGAATTCGGTGCAATTACCGGACGCTTATCCGGCTTCATCAATAATCTGGTGTTGGATAACTGGCATCCGGTTTCATTTTATGCATGGTTCGGCACGCCGGACGATGACGACAGCAGCCATCGTATTAGCCAAAAAGCGGTTAAGAACATCGCCAGTATCGGCGGCGGCGGTGCTTCCGATTTGTTGTCGCGCAGTTTTTTAAGTCTGTTCGAAACCTTCCGTTACGACAAAATCGGCATGGGCTGTTACCTGCATGACGGTGTGTGCCAGATGATGGGATTGGAAGCGGAAGGGCAGGGCTATTATCTGATCAAAGGCGGTTTACTGCCGAGAATCGATGTGGTGGGGTATAATCCCCGCGTCAATTGGGATGTCCTGGTGGAAAGGCTTGGTCGTGTTGCTGCACCGGAAAAAGCGGTCATTCAATGAAAAACATATTATTGATCCGGCCTTTAAATGTTTGAACCGTTCGTGCTGAGCTAGTCGAAGCACATAAAGCCTTTCGACAGGCTCAAGGCGAACGGAAGTAAAGACTTCATAAGGCCGGATCAATAATTGCTTCGACAAGCTTCCTTCGACAAGCTCAGGACGAACGCGTTTAATTGATTCCCTTCGTGGTTCGACAAGCTCACCACGAACGGAATCGATGTAAACAGATTTATTATAATTGGAGGTTAAAATGAAAAAACTTTCACTGCTGGGCATGTTAGCGCTTACAGCTTGCGTCACAATCAATATCTATTTTCCTGCCGCTGCAGCAGAAAAAGTGGCGGATGAAATCATTAAGGATATTCAGGATAACGATAAAATCCCAAAAAACCCTCAATCTCCAGAGACTGAGCCGAAATCGGAAAGCTCGCATTTAAAGACAAGCTTATTTCAAGCTATCGACCGGGCTATTAGTTTTGCGATTTCTTCCGCTCAAGCGGCAGAAGCCGATTTATCTATCGATAGCCCGGAAATCCGGAAACTAACGGCTTCGATGGAACAACGTTTCTCGTCGCTCAAAGGCTTTTACGCATCCGGCGCCATCGGCGTTAAATCGGATGGTTTTATCGCGGCAAAAGATGCAGCAAGTGTCGCGCTTAAAGACCGCACTCAAGTGAATAAGCTCGTTGCTGCCGAAAACGCCGACCGCCAAGCGTTATATCAAGCCATTGCCAATGCAAACGGTCATCCGGAATGGGTCACGCAAATCAAATCGACTTTTGCTGCACGTTGGATTAGCAACGCGCAATCCGGCTGGTGGGTTCAATCCGGTGGCGCCTGGAAGCAGAAATAATTTAAGCATAAAACACGAATGTCACGTACCCGAAAAAAACTGCCGGAAGCGCCGGTAAGAGCCACGATTACCTCATTAACCCATGACGGACGCGGCGTCACCCATATCGAGGGCAAAGCTGTCTTTATCGACGCAGCCTTACCCGGCGAAGAAGTCGATTTTCTCTATACCGAAATCCGGCGTGATTATGCCGAAGGCAGGGTAGTTAATGTCGTTTCCGCCTCTGAGCATCGGGTTGAACCCGGCTGCCAGCATTACGCTATCTGCGGCGGCTGTAGCTTTCAGCATGTGGATTCGGCCACCCAAATCCAAATCAAACAGGATTTGCTGGAAGAACAATTTAAACGCATCGGTAAAGTCGTCATTCCGGTACTTTGGGAGCCGTTAACCGGCCCGCATTGGGGTTATCGAAGGAAGGCGCGGATGGGTGTTAAATACGTCGCCAAAAAAAACCGGGTGTTGGTGGGATTTCGAGAAAAGCGTCAGACATTTTTGGCCGAACTCGACAGTTGTCCGGTCATGTATCCGGCAGTCGGCACTAAGCTAGTCGAACTCGGCGAGATGATTGAAGGGTTAACGATACGAGAAAAAATCCCGCAGATCGAAGTCGCCGTCGGCGATGAGCAGTGTATTCTGGCGATTCGCACGTTGGAACCGCCGACTGCACAAGATCAAGACCGGATGCGCTCGTTTGCCAAGGCCAATAACCTGACGATTTGTATACAACCCAAAGGCCCGGATACGATTAAGCCGCTGGACGGCGAAGCCGAAGTCATACCAACCTACGCATTACCGGAGCACGGCATCGAGTTCCTTTTCCGTCCGGCAATGTTTACTCAAGTGAATTACGAGATTAATCGCCAGATGGTCAACCGGGTGTTGGATACGTTGCAATTGACCAAAGCCGACACCGTGCTCGATCTGTTTTGCGGTTTGGGTAATTTCACGTTGCCAATCGCCAAATATGCCGGGCAAGTTGTCGGCATCGAAGGCGACCAACCCTTAGTTAACCATGCCAAGGAAAACGCCCTCCACAACGGCATCGAAAACGCCGAATTTTATGCGGCGGATTTAACCAAGGACATCAGCGATCAACCTTGGGCCAAACGGAAATACAATAAAATCATGCTCGACCCATCCCGCGCCGGTGCCGCAGAAGTGTTGTCTTATTTTAAGCAGTGGCAGCCGGAACAGATTGTTTATGTGTCTTGCAATCCCTCAACGTTGGCGCGCGATGCGGGAATATTGGTCAACGACCTGGGGTACCGTCTCGTCAAGGCCGGGGTAATGGATATGTTTCCGCAAACAGCGCATGTGGAGTCGATTGCATTATTTCAAAAATAGTTCGACTAATTAATAAACGACGTCTTAGGCTATAACAGCGCTTTAAGCTGATAAACCAACTCTAAAGCAGACTTGGGGCTTAACTCGTCGGGATTAATATCTTCCAACACTGAGACGGCCGGATGGGATTCTTTAGTCGTAAACAAATCCAGCTGATTAACTCCGGAATCTTCCTGTTTTTGAATATAGGCTTTGTCTTCCAAATGACGAAGCTTAGTTTTCGCATTATCGATAACTTTTCTGGGAACCCCGGCTAACGAGGCAACCTGCAAGCCGTAGCTTTGGTTGGCGGGACCGTCTTTAACAGCGTGAAGAAAAATAATCTTTTCGCCGTGTTCCATCGCATCGAGGTGAACATTCGCGATGGTTCGTTGCTCATCGGCCAATGCCGTCAGCTCAAAATAATGCGTGGCGAATAGCGTGAAGGCTTTGGTTTCTTTTGCAAGATAATCCGCACAAGCCCACGCTAGGGATAAACCGTCGAAGGTGCTAGTTCCTCTTCCGATTTCGTCCATTAATATCAGACTGTTGGCGGTCGCATTGTGCAAAATGTTGGCGGTTTCCGACATTTCCACCATAAAGGTGGAACGTCCGCTGGCCAGATCGTCGGATGCGCCGATACGGGTAAAAATTTTATCCACCGGTCCGCAGGTCAATTTTTTAGCCGGAACGTAACAACCGATATGTGCCATCAGCACAATCAGTGCCGTTTGCCGCATATACGTCGATTTACCGCCCATATTCGGTCCGGTTATAACCAGCATCCGGCGCTGACTCGTGAAGGTTAGGTCGTTGGCGACAAAGGGCTTGTCGGAGACATGTTCGACTACAAGATGTCGGCCGCCATCTATATGTATTCCAGGCCTATCCGTTAATGCCGGTTGCGATAAATTCAGCGTATCGGTCCGCTCTGCAAAAGTATTCAGCACATCCAGTTCCGCCAACGCTGCCGCGCAGCGTTGCAGTACGTGAAGGTCTACTAAGATTTTTTCGAATAGTTCATCATAGAGCGCTTTTTCGAACGCGAGCGATTTCTCACGCGCGCTAAGAACTTTATCCTCAAAAAGTTTTAGTTCTTCGGTGATATAACGTTCGGCGCCTTTAAGGGTTTGTTTGCGGCGGTAATGAGCGGGAATTTTGTCTGCGTGGCTGTTTGAGACCTCGATGTAATAGCCATGCACCCGGTTGTAATTTACTTTTAGCGTACTAATTCCGGTCGCTTGCTTTTCCCGGTTTTCCATGTCGATCAAGAATTGGTCTGCGTTTTGGCTTAAGTTTCTGAGTTCGTCCAATTCAGGATGATAACCTGCGGCAATAACCCCACCGTCGCGAATCAATACCGGCGGGTTTTCAACAATAGCCCGCTGTAATAACGCTAGCAGATGGGGCTGCTCGCCAATTGTGGTTAGTAATAATGCCAAATGCGGGTTATCGCTGACTGAAAGCCGTTCTTGAATTGATGGGAGCACAGTTAAGGTATTGCGTAAGACAATCAGATCGCGCGGTCGCGCTGATTTCAACGCGATACGTGTGCTGATGCGCTCAATATCGCCGACTTGCCGTAAAACGGTGTGTAAATCCTTGTACAGATTATTTTCAGTCAAGGTTTCCACGCTGGCAAAGCGATGCCGGAGTATATGGTTATCGCGTAATGGCCGATGCAGCCAGCGCCGCAAACACCGGCTGCCCATTGCCGTTGCAGTTTTATCCAGTACGCCGAGCAAGGTTAATTCGTTGCGTCCGGACGGGTGATAGTCCAGCTCGAGATTTCGTCGGCTGGACGCATCCAGCAAGATACAATCGGTATTGTTTTCAGTACAAATGCCTTGAATATGTGGTAGCGCACTTTGTTGGGTATCTTTGATATATTGCAAAAGCGCGCCGGCAGCGGCTATCGAGGCGGTCAGATCGTCGCAGCCGTAACCTTTTAAATCTAAGGTGTTGAGTTGTTTTAATACCATTGAACGCGCACTTTCCGGTTCGAAATGCCAGGGCGGTCTGCGGCAAATTCCACTGCGTTGTTTCAATGCCGGCGGCAAAGGCCAATCTTCAGGGCATAAAAGTTCGGCAGGATTAATCCGGCTAATTTCATTTAATAGCTGGTCTTCGGATTCGACCTTTTGCAAGATAAATCGGCCGCTGGTTACATCAAGGCTGGCAATGCCGTAGTGCCCCTCTGAAAAATTGACAGCTGATAATAGATTATCCGTACGTTCGTCTAATAAGGCTTCATCCGTGACAGTACCAGGGGTAACGATGCGTACGACCTTGCGTTCAACCGGACCCTTTGCGGTTGCCGGGTCGCCGATCTGTTCGCAAATCGCGACCGATTCGCCGTGCTTAAGCAACTTGGCGAGATAGTTTTCTGCGGCGTGATAAGGTATTCCCGCCATTGCGATGGGCGAGCCTGCCGAATGTCCGCGACTGGTCAGGGTGATATTGAGTATTTGCGAGGCTTTTTTAGCATCATCGTAAAATAGCTCGTAAAAATCACCCATTCTGTAGAAAAGTAAAGTATCGGGATGTTCCGCTTTGATGCGAAAATACTGCTGCATCATCGGGGTGTGTGGATTGCCGGATTTTTGTTCTATGCTCATTCCGCTATTTTATCCGAACTCCCGGGAGTCTTCAGTATGGAAAATGATTTAGTTGTATTGGCGGAACAATTAGGTATTCGTCTAAAAGATAAACGCTATCGAATTGCAACGGCGGAATCCTGCACGGGCGGCTGGATTGCGCAAACCCTCACGGAGATACCCGGTAGTTCAGCTTGGTTCGACAGAGGTTTTGTGACTTACAGCAATCTATCTAAAATCCAAATGTTGGGCATAGATCCTCAAGTCTTGTCGAAATGTGGCGCAGTAAGTTTGGATATCGCACAGCAAATGCTTGCAGGTGTATTCAAAAATAGCGAAGCCGATATCGCAATCGCCGTTACCGGTATTGCTGGGCCGGATGGGGGAAGTGCTGAAAAACCCGTGGGAACAGTTTATGTCGGCCGCCAACTTAAAAACGGTTTACCGGTCGTTGCAAAACTGCATTTATCGGGGAATCGTCACCAAATAAGGAAAGAAACTGTCAGCTTATCGATAGCGGGCGCTTTAGCGTTGTTGTACTGAACGGAAAATTTCGCTATGACGAACTAAATATTTTTTTAAATCAAAACTCTCCTGAATAAAAAGCGGCGTTTGACGAAAAAGCGAAATAACTATATCATTCTCAGGTTATGTTGGATCGTTTGCCTAAATTTATAGACCCTTTACTACTGGCCGATAAAAATGTCAGTCTTGAAGGAAAATTACCCTTGAGTTCTTTAGATAGGGTGAGCGAGCTATTGGCTAATGATGACGGCGACGTTATTTTAACGCTGCACTTCGGAAAAGAAGGCAAACTTGCAAAAATTGAAGGGCGTATTAAAGCTGTCCTTTCGGTTAAATGCCAAAGATGCCTCGAGCCGGTCGAATGGCCTATTGACAGCGAGATTAAGCTGGGTATCGTTAAATCATTCGATCAAGCAGGCCATTTGCCTGAAAGTTTTGAACCTTTACTGGTGTCTGATGAGGACAAAATTCCTTTAAAGGATATTGTTGAGGATGAAATATTGATTTTATTGCCCGACACGCCAAAACATTCTGAGGATTGTGCAATTGCTATTCCATCGAAGGAGAGGGCGGCACCATCATTGCCAGCTAATCGATCTACAACAAATAACCCATTTTCAATATTAGTTAATTTAAAAAAACCGGAGACATTCAATGGCAGTACAAAAAAGTAAAGTTTCTCGCTCAAGACGCGGTCAGCGTCGTTCGCATGATTCTTTAACCGCAAAAACCCTTTCTCAAGATCCGTTGACAGGTGAAACACACTTGCGTCACCATGTAACGCCGGACGGTTATTTCAAAGGCCGTCAAATTATTACCGTTGAATCTGAAGATTAATCAAAAGATTTACCGTTAACAGCCTTGCTTTGAGATAGCTTACCCGTGAGTCTAATTATATCTATTGATGCAATGGGGGGCGACTTCGGTATTGCAGTTACCGTTCCTGCATCGTTGGAATGCTTAAAAAGCAATCCTGAATTAAAGCTCATTTTAGTAGGCGACTCGGCTTTGCTTAAGCAGCAACTCGGTGAAAGTATTCCTGTTTATGGCGAGAGACTAACTATTCATCATGCTTCACAATGCGTAGAAATGCATGAGTCGCCATCGAAAGCATTGAAAAACAAAAAAGATTCTTCGATGCGAGTGGCGATTAATTTGGTGCATGAAGGCCTAGCCGATGCCTGTGTCAGCGCGGGAAACACCGGTGCGTTAATGGCGACGGCTCGGTTCGTATTGAAAATGATTCCAGGGATCGGCAGACCGGGTATTATTTCAACGCTTCCATCCATTTACGGACATACGCATGTTCTCGATTTAGGTGCAAATGTCGACTGTACTGCCGAACACCTTTTTGAATTCGCCGTTATGGGCAACGAATTAGTTAAAGCCGTTGAAAATATTGAAAATCCAAGAATCGGATTGTTAAATATTGGTGAAGAAGACGTTAAAGGTAACGAACAAGTCAAAAAAGCTGCCAAGCTATTGGAAAACTCAACGCTGAATTATATCGGTTTTGTCGAAGGCAACTCCCTTAATGCCGGAAATATAAAAGTGGACTTAATAGTTTGCGACGGTTTTGTGGGAAATGTGGCGCTAAAGTCGATTGAAGGCGCAGCAAAAATGATTGGAACGTTGCTTAAAGAGTCTTTTTCAAAAAATATTTTTACAAAACTGGCAGGTTTTGTCGCTTATCCAGTGCTTAAGTTATTTAAAGATCGTATCGATCCCAGACTTTATAACGGCGCCAGTTTTTTAGGCCTTAAAGGATTGGTGATAAAAAGCCACGGCGGCGCCGACGCGCTGGCTTTTAAAACAGCTATTCAGCTTGCCGAGCTCGAAGTTAAACATAATGTCATCAAAAAAATAAGCGAACAGGTCGAAATATCTCTCGCGCAGAGAAAAAGCGCATGACGAAATTTTCAAAAATTCTAGGGACGGGCGGTTATTTGCCTGAAGAGATTCGCACGAACGATGATATATCCCAAACTGTCGATACATCCGATAGTTGGATTTTCGAGCGAACAGGGATCAAAAGCCGCCGTATCGCCGGAGCCGACGAAACTGCTTCAAGCATGGGTGAGATCGCTGCTCGAAAGGCGCTCCAGACAGCGCAACTAAATCCTGAAGAGATTGACTTAATAATCGTAGCTACCGGCACACCTGACCGGGTGTATCCAAGTACGGCTTGTCTGTTACAACACCGGTTGGGCATTAAAAACTGTGTCGCCTTCGACATTCAAGCCGCATGTTCGGGTGCAATTTTTGCCCTGAGTGTTGCCGATCAATATATTAAAAGCGGAACAGCAAAACATGCGTTGATTGTGGGTTCCGAAATATGTTCACGAATCGTCGATTGGACAGATAGAGGGACCTGTATTTTATTTGGGGATGGCGCCGGCGCATTATTACTTGGTGCTTCCGAAGAGGCAGGGGTGTTATCGACACATATTTTCTCCGACGGCGGATACGAGGATATGCTCTTCTGCCCGAATCCCCAAGCCAGCACCGAAGCAAATAAAAATGAGGCCGGTTTTATCACGATGCGCGGCAATGAGGTTTTTAAAATCGCCGTCAACACCCTCGAGCGTATTGTTGATGAAACATTAGAAGCCAACAACCTGCAAAAATCCGATGTCGATTGGCTGGTGCCTCATCAAGCCAATATAAGAATTATTTCAGCAACGGCCAAAAAACTTAAAATGTCGTTGGATCAAGTGGTTTTAACGCTTGAAAATCAAGGTAATACCTCTTCTGCTTCCGTATTGTTAGCATTACACGAAGGTATTAGCGACGGACGCATTCGACGTGGACAAGTTTTACTCATGGAAGCATTCGGTGCAGGCTTTACTTGGGGTTCCGCTTTAATTAAATATTGATCTAAGATGAGTCAACCGCAACAAAATTTAGCCTTTGTTTTCCCCGGACAGGGATCTCAATCCGTTGGGATGCTTAATTTATTAGCTTCAAGTTATCCTGAAGTTAAGCAGATTTTCGAAAGAGCATCCTCCGTATTAGGGCGTGATCTTTGGTCTTTGGTTAGCAACGGGCCGGAGTCGGATCTCAATCAAACACAAAATACTCAGCCCGCCATGCTTGCAGCAGGTGTGGCTGTCTGGGAAGTCTGGTGCAAACACAGCGCTATCAGACCGGCATGGATGGCAGGTCATAGTCTAGGCGAATACACCGCATTAGTTTGTTCAGGCGGATTACATTTTGAAGATGCCGTTAAACTTGTTGAAGCAAGAGCACGTTTTATGCAAGAAGCGGTGCCTGAAGGCGTCGGTGCAATGGCCGCTATTCTCGGCCTTGAAGATGATCAAGTGATCGACATTTGCGACAAAGTCGCGGAATCCGAGATTGTTTCAGCGGTTAATTTTAATTCGCCGGGACAAGTTGTCATAGCCGGTCATACGGAAGCTGTAAATCGAGCAGCACAAGCCGCTAAAGCGGCTGGAGCAAAAAGAGCACTTATCTTGCCGGTTAGTGTTCCGTCGCACTGCGGTTTAATGAAGTCGGCAGCTGAAAAACTTGATAGTTTCTTACAAAACAGCGCTATTTCAACACCCAAAACCCCCTTGATTCATAATGTCGATGTAGCATCCCATAACGAACCTGAAGTCATTCGTTCTGCACTTAAGGAACAACTTTATAAGCCGGTAAGATGGGTTGAGAGTATTAACTTAATGTACAGCAAAGGCATTAGTTGCTTCGTAGAATGCGGTCCGGGAAAAGTTTTAACAGGATTGGACAAACGTATCGCTAAAGATGCCGAACATTTGTCAATTTATGACCCGGAAACATTAAACAAAGCATTGGAGATGAAATGACAAAACCTATAGCTATAGTATCAGGCGCTAGTCGTGGAATCGGCAAGGCCATTGCAGAGAAATTAGCTGAAGACGGCTTTTTCGTGATCGGAACAGCGACGTCCGATAACGGAGCAGATGCTATTTCAGTCTATCTCGGCGATAACGGCAAAGGATTAAAACTGAATGTTGCCGATAAAGACTCTGTTGAGGAAGTCATCAAAGCGGTTAACGATAATTACGGGGCGCCAACCGTGCTTGTTAACAACGCCGGCATAACGCGTGATAATCTCCTAATGCGGATGAAAGACGATGAATGGGAAGACATTATCAACACCAATCTGACATCTGTATTTCGTATGAGCAAAGCCGTATTGCGCGGCATGATGAAAGCAAAAACTGGCCGTATTATCAACATATCATCGGTAGTCGGTGCGACCGGTAATGCAGGTCAAGCCAATTATGCCGCCGCTAAAGCCGGCATGGTCGGATTTTCCAAATCGATGGCTAAAGAAGTCGGTTCCCGCAACATTACGATTAATACAGTTGCGCCTGGATTCATTGATACGGATATGACTAAAGAACTAAGTGAAGACATTAAAAATTCGCTTTTAGCTTCGATACCACTCGGTAGATTAGGCGATGCTAAAGAAATAGCCAATGCAGTTGCATTTTTGGCCTCCGAAGGTGCAGGCTATATCACTGGTGAAACGTTGCATGTTAACGGCGGCATGTACATGCCTTAATATTGTGACATTATTGTAATATCAAGTATAATTCTCCCCGCCGTCTGGATTGCCGGAGACGGGATTTCCAGTAAAATTAATAACAAATGCATTGTAAGCTACTCAATTTAAAAGCTTACATTGATTGAGGATAAAATTATGAGTAATGTTGAAGAGCGAGTTAAAAAAATTGTAGCAGAGCAATTGGGCGTTAAAGAAGATATCGCTAACGATGCTTCTTTTGTAGACGACCTCGGTGCCGATTCTCTGGATACAGTTGAACTCGTCATGGCTCTAGAAGAAGAATTCGAATGCGAAATTCCAGACGATGAAGCTGAAAAAATTACAACCGTTCAACAAGCAATAGATTACATAGTAAAAAACGCATAATCGTTTACAAAAGTGGATGACGATGGATAAATCATTCATCCACTTGATTTCATGTTTCATTCCTTCTTATACACTTTCTACGGATTAATCAATTGAGCGGTCGTCGAGTTGTCATCACCGGGCTGGGTGCGGTAACGCCTCTTGCCAACACAGTTTCTGAAACGTGGGAAGGTATCATTAATGGCCGTAGCGGTATATCCAATATTGATTCTTTCGATATCTCGCCTTTCGCAACACGGTTCGGCGGTGTTATTAGAAATCTCGACATTACGCAATATATTCCTGGAAAAGACGCTCAACGTATGGATGGATTCATTCATTACGGTATCGCAGCCGGTTGCCAAGCAATTGATGATTCCGGTATAGAAGTTACCGAGACCAATGCCGAACGTATCGGTGTTGCGATTGGCGCAGGAATTGGCGGTGTTACAGGTATAGAAGAATGTTATGCATTGTACGATAAATCCGGGCCAAGACGGATTTCGCCGTTTTTCGTACCAGGAAATATCATTAATATGATATCGGGTAACCTTTCGATCAAATACGGGTTGAAAGGTCCTAATTTTGCTATTGTGACTGCCTGCGCAACAGGCACTCATAATATCGGCGATGCCGCTCGTTTAATAAAATACGGTGACGCCGATGTCATGGTCGCCGGCGGTGCAGAGCGTTGTACATCGTCGCCCACGGCTATGGGCGGATTTATATCCGCTAAAGCCTTGTCTCGTCGCAATGAGTCTCCTCAACAAGCAAGTCGCCCCTGGGATAAAGACCGTGACGGATTTGTATTGAGCGACGGGGCAGGGGTTGTTGTTCTTGAAGAACTGGAGCACGCCAAAGCGCGCGGCGCTAAAATTTATGCCGAACTGATAGGGTACGGCATGAGCGGGGATGCATATCACATGACGACACCCGCTCCCGCTGGTGAAGGTGCTGCGCGGTGTATGAGAAATGCATTGCGAGATGCGCGACTCAATGCTGAATCCGTTGATTACATTAATGCGCACGGCACTTCTACACCCGCAGGCGATTTGGGTGAAACGCACGCGATGAAAACCGCACTAGGTGAACATGCGTATAAAGTTGCGATCAGTTCAACTAAATCGATGATCGGACATATGCTTGGCGCGGCAGGCGGAATAGAAGCGGTTCTAACCGTATTGAGTTTAAAAAATCAAATTGCTCCGGCAACCATAAATTTAGATATTCCTGATCCGGAATGCGATCTGGATTATGTCCCAAATATAGCTAGACAAATGAAAATGGATATTGCGATGTCGAATTCTTTCGGTTTCGGCGGAACGAACGGTTCTTTAATATTCAGACGATTTGAATAACGTATAAATCTTTTTATGTGATCGAGAAACTATGCTCCTAATTAATGGACATAAAGCCGATCACATCTCGGTTTTCGATAGAGGCTTTCAATATGGCGACGGCTTATTCGAAACCATTGAGGTGCTAGACGGGAAACCGGTTTTTCTATCTCATCATTTACAGCGGCTCAATGCTGGCTGTATAAAACTCAAAATCCCAAGCCCTAATATTCAATTACTGAATGATGAGATTAAGCGAGTCTGCCAGGATGAGAAATCGGCAGTTTTAAAAATCATCATTACTCGAGGTATTGGCGGTCGCGGATACCGTTGCCCTGAAAAGGTCGAGCCCACTAGGGCAATTGGGATTTTCCCTTATCCTGATTATCCTGAAAACTACTCTAACGAAGGTATTTCGACTTTTTTTTGTAAGACTCGCTTGGGATTAAATCCGGAACTTGCGGGCATAAAACACTTAAATCGATTAGAACAGATCATGGCTCGTGCAGAATGGAATAATCCCGATGTACAAGAAGGGATTATGCTTGATATTAATGGCAATGTTATTGAAGGTACGATGACTAACCTGTTCTATGTCAAAAATAAGACGGTTTATACGGCTGTAATGGAATATACAGGGGTTGCAGGCATTATTCGAGCGATACTCAAGCAACTAATGATTAAAAATAAGGTTGAATTTGTCGAACATAATTTCAATATGGCAGTATTACTCGATGCCGATGAGGTATTTGTTTGTAATTCGATTATCGGGATATGGCCTGTGAAACAGATTGAAAATATAAGTTTTATGGCTGGATCAGTGACAAAGCAGCTTCAAAGTTGGTTATCGGAATCTAAAACTTGCCAAACATTTTATGAAACGTAAAATTTTTGCAAGGCTTTCATCTATTTTTCTGGCTTTAATCCTTTGGTTTTACTTTGCTTATAAAACGGTACTTACCACGCCTGCCTTTCAAAATAATTGTACTATTGAAATAGAGAAAGGCGATTCTTTCACAAAAGTAACCGATAAATTAGTTGCACAAGGGCTAGTAGTTAATCCGCTCTGGTTAAAAGTTTTAGCATATCGTCAACAGATAGTGCACAAACTTAAAGTCGGCGAATATGAATTAACGGCAAATTTAACAATTCCGGAAATTTTGACTATTTTTGCTGAAGGGAAATCTAAAAAATATGCGATTACTTTTCCGGAAGGTTGGAATTTAAAGGAAGTTCTGCAAGAGATTCAGAAGAATCAAAACATCCAATCCACGTTATCGAAAGAATTCACCGACATTTCCTCGCAATTAGAAATGACTGAAAAACATCCAGAAGGCTGGATTTTTCCCGATACCTATTTTTTTGAGAAACATACTACCGATATTTCTATTTTAAAAAGGGCTTATAACAAAATGCAGGCGGTGCTAACAGAGGAATGGCAGAACAAAGATCAAAATCTTCCTTATAAAACACCTCATGAAGCGCTAATTATGGCTTCGATCATCGAAAAAGAAACCGGTGCTAAAAATGAACGGCAAATGATCGCCGGGGTTTTTACACGCCGGCTTGCAAAGGGTATGTTACTGCAGACCGATCCAACGGTAATTTACGGCATGGGCGACAAATACCAAGGGAATATTCGAGCGTCGGATCTGACAACTCCAACGCCCTACAATACTTATGTAATACAAGGACTGCCGCCTACGCCTATTGCCATGCCCGGTAGGGAAGCCATTTATGCTGCGTTACATCCCGATAAGGATGAAAATCTTTATTTTGTAGCAAAAGGCGATGGTAGTCATCAGTTTTCAAAAACGATCTCTGAGCATAATAAAGCCGTTAACACTTTTCAAAAGCGTAAAAAATGACGGCTAAAAGAGGAAAATTTATCACTCTCGAGGGCGGGGAAGGGGGTAGGAAAAACCACCAATATTCCGTTTATCAAACACTACCTTGAGAAGCAAAATATTAACGTTATCGTCACCCGTGAACCGGGCGGGACACAATTGGCAGAAAGAATTCGAGAGTTGTTGCTTCAAACGAATTCCGAAGAGAATTTGGCAAACCATACTGAAATATTATTAGTATTTGCGGCTAGAGCGCAGCACATTTCGCAGGTTATCAAACCGGCGTTAGATGAGGGCCATTGGGTTTTATGCGACCGGTTTACCGATGCGACTTACGCCTATCAGGGCGGCGGACGAGGTATGTCGCTTAATGTAATCGAGTGGCTGGAGTGTTTTGTTCAAGGCAATTTACGACCCGATTTGACATTAATGCTAGACATGCCGATTGAAACGGGAATGTCGCGCGCTAAAAATAGAGGAGGGGACATCGACCGGTTTGAGTCCGAACATTTGCAATTTTTTAACCGTGTCAGGAATGCTTATCTGCACCAAGCACAAAAAAATCCCGAGCGTATTAAAATAGTTAATGCGGACCAACCGTTGGAAGCCGTTCAAAAGGCTATTATTAAGGAATTAAAGCCCTTAATTAAATGAAATTGATTAATCTGCTGCCTTGGCACCGAGAAAATTGGTCTTTGCTTTGCCGTTACATCAAACAAAACCGTATTCCTCAAGCATTGCTTATCTCAGGACCGGAAGGGTTCGGAAAATACGACTTAACAAAACATTTCGCCTATTCGTTACTTTGTAATAATCGCAGAGAAGACGCATCTTACTGTAAGGAATGCCGTAGTTGTCGATTAATCGAATCGAACACGCACCCGGATTTAATTGAGATAAAACCTGAAGAAGGCAAATCGACCATATCGGTCGATCAAATTAGGAAAATTGTTGCCGACACCAATCTTAAACCGCAATTTGAAGGGTATCGTGCAGTAATCATCAACCCAGCCGACGCTATGACACTCTCGGCGGCGAATGCGTTTTTAAAATGTCTTGAAGAACCGGCAGAACGGACGGTTTTTATCTTAATAACGGCCCATTCAGTCAAATTGCCGGCAACCATTATTAGCCGTTGCCAAAAGCTTGACATAAAAGTTCCAGAAAAATCGGCGCTTCTTGAATGGATTAGCAGTGAATGCATCAACCAAAATCAAGAAACTTTAATCAATTTGCTAAAAATTTCAGCTCTGAAAATTGAGCAGTTATCGGATAAAACGACCTTAAAAAGACGCGCCGATTGTTTTGAAGATTGGTTAGGCGTTGCAAGCGGTAGCTGTTATCCAGCAATCGTTGCCGAAAAATGGCAGAAAATTCCGGAAACTGAACTCTTAAATTGGTTGATTTCCTGGGTTTCGGATTTAATTAAATGCGCGAACAGAATCGATGCTAAATGGTTGTGCAATCTTGATTTTTCGAAATCCTTTCAAAGGTTATCAGAAAAAATCGACATCAAAGAACTCTATAGCCACTATTCGCACTTGTTGAAGACGCAGCAACAAATCGGTACTTCAATCAATTTTCAAATAATGACGGAAGAATTTTTAGTACAATGGTCACGACTTAACGGGAGATACTAACGATGGCAGAAGTCACGCCCAGACAGGGCATATTGTCCATTTCCATCAAAGATAAAACGACTTTATATCAAGCTTATATGCCGTTTGTAACTAATGGGGGGTTATTCATTCCAACCGACCGTGAATACCAAATGGGGCAAGAAGTTTTTATGCTATTGAATTTAATGGATGAACCCGAAAGATTACCGATTGCAGGTAAAGTCGTTTGGAAGACGCCGAATGGCGCGGGATACAGAATATGCGGTATCGGCGTTCAATTCAGCGATCAAGACGGCGGTTTGGCGCGTAGCAAAATCGAAAACTATCTAGCAGGAAATACCGGCGAACGATCTACACACACCATGTAGATTGGACGATACCGTCAAAAAAATCATATATTTATTTCATAATAATATCAAATGCTTATCGATTCCCATTGCCATTTAGATCGAATCGATCTTGCGCCGTATGAAGGTAGTTTCGCTAACTTTATGCTGGCGGTTGCCGACAACCAAATCGAACATTTGTTATCCATATCGATTGATTTAGAATCCTATCCGACTATGTTGAGCTTAGTTTCGGATTATTCCCAAATTTCCGTAACCGTCGGCGTCCATCCTAATGAACATAATGGAAAAGAACCGACTGTCGAAGAACTTGTCGCTTTAGCCCAAGCCGAAAAAGTTATCGGAATCGGTGAAACCGGGTTAGATTATTTTCGTAACGAAGGCGAATTAGATTGGCAACACAAGCGCTTTAGAAATCATATCGAAACCGCAAAAATTTTAAAAAAACCACTGATTATTCATACCCGTGAAGCAAAAGAAGACACTTTACGGATTTTACGGGAAGAAAATGCCGGTGAAGTCGGCGGTATAATCCATTGCTTCACTGAAGATTGGGCGTTTGCCAAGGATGCACTCGATCTCGGATTTTATATCTCATTTTCCGGAATCGTCACATTCAACAGCGCTAAAGAAATAAAAGAAGTTGCAAAAAAAATTCCTTACGACAGATTCTTGATAGAAACAGATTCGCCGTATTTAGCGCCGGTGCCGCATCGAGGCAAGCCCAATTATCCGCTTTACGTTCGTTACGTAGCAGACTGTATAGCCGATCTACGCGGAACAACGTTTCGGGATATAGCTGAACAATCCAATAAAAACTTTCGTACTTTGTTTACAATGTAAGCTATGAAAGTTCGCATAATGTATATTATGTTAAATTATTGATTATAAGTTTATAGGATTATACTTATTTGACCGGTTTAAGGTCTTCCCCAATAAAGTTTGGATGCAATTATGAAAAATTCATCAATAACATCGATAGTTTTCTGAACGAAAGCCTTCAAGGTTTTGCGTTGGCGCATCACGACATCGTTGAGTTTAATCAAGAACCTCGTTACATCAAACGAAAAACATTAAAAAATACCGGAAAAGTTGTATTGATTTCCGGCGGCGGTTCTGGTCATGAACCTTTGCACAGCGGTTTTGTCGGTACCGGGATGCTGGATGCGGCTTGTCCAGGACAAATTTTTACGTCTCCTACACCCGATCAAATGCTGATGGCGGCTCAAGCTGTTCAACAGGACGCTGGCGTATTATTTATCGTAAAGAATTATGCAGGCGACGTTATGAACTTTGAAATCGCCTCGGAAATGCTCGAGTTCGAAAATGCTTCCGTCTTGGTTAGCGATGATGTTTCCTTACCTAAATCCCAGAGTGTCGGTCGGCGCGGTGTAGCCGGTACTTTAATTGTCGAGAAAATGGTCGGTGCAGCCGCCGAAAACGGGATGGCTTTAGCAGAATGTAAAGCCTTAGGCGACCGGATTAATCTATCGACTGCTTCTATGGGTGTTGCTTTAACGAGTTGCACCGTTCCCGCCTTAGGCAAACCGACTTTCCTATTAGGCGAAAATGAAATGGAAATCGGTGTAGGCATCCATGGCGAGCACGGACGCGAAACCGTACCGTTAAAATCGGCATCCGAAATCGTCGACCAAATTGCCGGAATTATTGAAGAAGAATTACACCCCTCAACAGGTCAATCAGTGCTGCTGCATGTGAACGGCTTTGGCGGAACACCTTTGACGGAGTTGTACTTACTTTACGATTTGGCTGCGACTTATTTTCAAAAGCGCGGCTTAAAAATTACTCGATCCCTAGTCGGAAACTTTACTACGTCCCTGGATATGGCCGGAGCATCGATTACGTTGACTTTACTTGACGACGAATTAATCCGGCTATGGGATGCACCGGTCCATACGGCGGCATTAAGATGGGGCTGTTAAAGCTTCGATTATTGCACAGATTATAAGTTGACTGCTCTTAGCACCGGCATCGATATGACCGATGGATCGTTCGCCAAGGAAAGCCGCCCTGCCCTTGGTCGCTATCATTTCTTTGGTGGATTCAGCAGATTCTTCTGCCGTTTTCTTGATTCGCTCGAATAAATCCGGGGTGTTTGTATCTTTATTTAAACAGTCCGCCACCGGAATTAGCACATCAAGCATAGTCTTTTCACCTTTATCAGCTTTACCTCTTTGTTTAACGGCTTCCACCGCTTTTAAAAAAGCTTCGCCGAAGATGATTCGAGTCATCGGCAGATTCTGCACATTTTTGCTTAATGCGATAAAAAAAGTGCCGTAAAGCGAACCTGACGCTCCGCCTACAGACGACATAAGCGTCATACCCATTTTTTGGAAAGCGGCAGACCAATCCAGTTGGCTTAACGTTTCGCTCTGCGCAGTCAATGCCTGAAGACCGCGTTGCAAGTTACTTACATGATCGCCGTCGCCGATGGCTTGATCCAATTCCGTTAGCTCTGTCGCATTCTTTTCTATAGTTTCTACGACCGATGCGATTAATTTTGAAATAGTAGCGGTAGAAATTGACATAGTCGTTTAGCTCTTAAAACACAAAATACAATTATATTCCTATTCCGGCTACTCCTTCGCAGAAATGAAACTAATCCACTGCTCCAATGTCCCTATTTACAATTTCTGTATTTACCGTCTTCACATGAATTTAACTGATTGGTTGTAGTTACCACATAGCTGTAAAAAAGCGCCATCTTGAGGTAAAACCGTATGTAATTAGTGCATTACCCTATCCACCCATAGGATTTTACCGATAGCGGTGTTCCCCAAATTAGGCATTTTTTTATCCATTTTCAAAAAATGACAGGGGACAGTCGCTAACAATGTCAAAAAAACTGTGTCATATCACACACCTACTGCGGCATATCACACACTTTTTTCGGGAAGCCGCGCCACATGCGGGTTTCTAGAAGGCATAAAATTAAAAAAAATAGGTCATATCACACACTTTTTTGAAGTGCCCGCGTTTTGCCCTGCAAAATCCGGTGTTTTGAAAAATTCGCTGAATTCTGCCTCTTAACCGATTAATATATTATTATATTATAAATATCAATATCTTATTTCTATTATAGCAGCGAAATCACCCGTTACCCGGAATCAGTAAAACAACCCAAAAGCTATCAAATAACTTGGCATCAATATTGCTTTTATTTTAGCACCTAGGCTTTGTTGCGGCGGCGAGAGTTCCACCCTCCAAAACTAGGTACGGCAAGCTTACATTCCTTCGGTTCCTCACCGCGTAAGATTGCATCCTTCCTCTCATTTTTGGCGGGTTGGTGGCGTCGCCATCGGCCCGCATTTTTTAGGGGATGTTGGGTTGCAAAACAAGTGGCGGCAGGATTTAAAAGGTTCAAAACAATGGGAACACAGTCGTTGCGTTTGCCCGTTCCTGTGTTTGTCTGCAGTAAGCTAAAAATTAGCCGTAACAGTTATTAGAAAGTAGTTATTGACATTTTAAATGCAAGCAAAGAATTCTCTCGACCCAAGGACTCGAAGGCCAGCTTATTTAGCTCCCTGCCCCTTGTCTTGAGAGGACGTTAAATTCAAGAAGAGGACAAACGTTGAGTTGTTCCGAAAAAGCCGGATTTTATAGCGGCAAAAGTTTAATTTTATTCCGGTTTGCTGTTTAACCGGAAATTGAATATATGGAATTTAAATGGATACCTCTCAAGTCTCGATTGTTGCTTTACCGTTGTTTTTTGTCGGCCTGATGTTTCTGACAACCCCCCATGCGTTTGCCAGCGCAGAAAATCTAAGCAACGCCCCACAATCAAGCCAGCCCGCGAGCGTTCAGCTAACCGTATCTAAACAAGAACAGCCCGCCTTGCGGCTTGAAGTCAAGCAAGCGCCGCTGAAGCAAATTCTCATACAAATCGCCGACAAAACCGGTTCCGTTGTGCATTACTCCGTCCTCCCGGAAGAACCCGTCACCGCCACCTGCGCCGGATCTGCGGTCAAACAAATCATGGAGTGCTTGCTCGGCAACAAAGTGGACCGGGTTTACCGACAGACCACCCTGGCAAAAAATCAGCCTAACCACGCGAAATCAGGCGTCGCCGCCGAGGAAATCTGGATCTTGGGCGCGCGCTACGGCAATAGCGGCAACAACATGAGTTGCACTTTAGACGGCAACCAAACCGGCATAATCGGAGATAACGGTTTAAGCGACATGGGATCGCCGCAACAAGCGCTGATGCGCATGACGCAAATCATGAATAACCCCATGTATGCCGAACTCGGCAAACAAGCCCTGTCCATGCTGGCGGCAGGCGGCAAAACCGGGGACGCAAAGACCGATGAAGAAATCGTGAAAACTCTTGAAAACGCCTTGCGGGATAAAAACCCGGAAGCCCGCGCCCAAGCTGTTTTCGGTTTAACCCAACAAGACAAGAGCAATACCGGAATCCTGCACGAAGCTCTGCAAGACAGCAACGCCGATGTCCGTTTAATGGCTGTGGACAGCGCCAAGGCCGATTCGACCGAAGGCCGTGCGGTACTGAGCGAGGCATTAAACGATCAAGACATTACCGTCCGCGCCCTGGCGGAGCAGAAACTGAATGCAGCCGGACAATAATTATGAAATGCAGTATCAAGAGTTTAAAAATTTGCGGGGCTTGGGTAAATGTTTGTGGCAATTTTTTTAGACCGTTCATAGTGAGCTGGTCTAACCGTAACGGTTTAATAGCCATACAAACCCAAGCCCCGCAAACGGACGGCATGGTTGCCGTCCGCAGCTTCCGGGTACCTGTAATATCCGGCAGGCTTAAGGGGATTAACCGGTTGTAGCAATCCAGTTAGTCCGTGCGGCAACCTAGGAGGCGTTGACCGCAGTTATTTTTATATCAAAACGCCGTATCCGATACGGCAAGAGGAGTTTAACTTATGAAAACGAAATTAGCATTATTAACTTTGGGACTTTCCGCAGCGATGGCGTCTTCGGCGTTCGCGGGGGATATTAAACCTTTGCATACAGTAATTCAGGCAGGTTTACTTGGTCAGTCACTCGGCGCATCAGCTACAGCAAAGGATATATATCAAGTGACATGCCCGATAGATACTCGTTATTACAAAGCTCGTGTTAGAGATCAAACCCCAGTTATGAAACCGATAGTAAATGTCAAGATAGTCGGGGCATCTACAATGACTGATACCGTCGATGCCAACGGAGGCACAACAAATAGTAACTTTCTTGGCTTTAGCAGTTATTCCTCCAGAGATCTTGGATCGGCAAGCGCAACAACTGTAAATTTCACGATTGAAGTCTGGAAAACAGCCGGCACTCAAGGAGGAGCGGCGCCTGCAACCGCCGATGGCGCAGAGACTTATAGTGTTGACGAGCATTGTCTTGGTGCAAATGGCACAACGGATTTAGGTAGTGGGACAAATCTACAAGTCATTCAAAATCAATAAAGCGTCACTTTCAACCAGCTATAGATTCGGCCTTGTGAAGTCTTAACTCCCGTTCGCCTTGAGCCCGTCGAAAGGCGGTGTATACCTAGACAAGCTCAGTACGAATGGTTCAGGCATTAAGAGGGCGAATCATAATTTTAAATTAGCTGGTTGATTTTAAACCTTGGTAAACAAGCTTTGGCTTGTTTACCTTTAATAACTCTGGGAGTAAAGCTGTGACTCAGAAATTAACTTTTTGGTTATTTTTAACGCTATGGTTTTTTTTCAAATCATCCGTCTGGGCGGGAGACATCAAACCTTTACACGTATGCGTGCAATCCGGTCTTTTCCAGCAATCGCTGGGGACAGCAGCCACGGCTAAAGATATTTATCGCGTGTCATGTCCGGTTGGCACAAAATCTTTCCAAGCCAATGTGCGGGACAGAGTCCCCGTAGCAACCCCAGTTCTCAACATTAGAGTGATTGCTAGTAGCAACGCGGGCTCTTCGGACGGAGTTAGGTCCGACACTGTTGACGGAAACGGAAGCACCGCGCAATGCGCGTTGACCGGTTTTAGCGCTTATTCTACTTATACGCTCAATGCCGTTAGCACAGCACCGGTTACCTTCACATTCGAAGTTTATAAAAACGCCGCCGGAGCGGAAACCTACGATCTCGGCGAACATTGCCGACCTGGGAACTTATCCGATTATGGTAACGGAACAAATCTGATTGTCTTGCAAAATCAATAGACTTAACGTCCCTATAGTCGATATCCCGTTGTCGGCTGATTATGCCGCAATACATCTAAGCGAAGGTATATGTTTTGGTATAACGAAATAAATTTATGAACCGCTTATATTAAATGAACAAATCAAGCCAACAAAAACAAACCATTCTCCGCCTGACTACTGCCGCTCTGATCTTGCCCGGACTGCTGCCGGTTGTCACTCACGCCGCCGAAGACGACAGCGTGGATTTCCAGTACAGCCACTATCAAGAAGGCGAACGGCAGAACGTGGAGATTGCAGCGCCGACAAAATGGGTTTCAACTTCAGGTTCACAAACATGGGCTAAAGTACCCGTTCCCAACCATAATCCGATTGAAGTCGATAGCCTGCACGGCAGCGCCCGTGTGACATTAACCGACCGGGTTAAATTCGCTTTTAATTACATCCAGGATACTTGGTCGGGCGCCACGCCCTACGGCAGCACCCCGGCACAATCGGGTGCAATCTATCATAACGGATACAGCAACCCGGCTTCATACGATGACAAGGGTAAACCAATTCTCTCCGGTGCGTCAGCATTCGCTGCTTACGGTTTTAGTTTATTACAACTAAATAAGCAGGGACAGTCGGTGCATTTTCTTAATCCTGAAGAATACAATCCGCCTATTTTGTTTAAAGATAGGATAGTTCATGTCATGGGTTACGCTTCGCCGGAAACCCGCCAGCAAGGCGACTTCAAGCTAAGTTACCAGTGGGACGAAGCGGCGCTTGATGTCGGCGGCGGAATTTCCGTGGAGAACGATTACGAGTCCCGTTTTGTTAACATTGGTGGGCGTATGGACTTTAACCAGAAGCAAACCACGATGGATTTAGGCTTAAGCTATACCCACAGCGATATCAATGCCGAACTCGATCCGCTGGGCGACAATTATTTTACCTGGACAGGGCAACATAACGACCAGATAAATTTTGATCCAGCTACCGGCTTAACCACCCTAAGCGGTACACGGCAGGATTGGGGTGTGCGTTTAGGCTTGACACAAATCGTTAACAAAGACGCCATCGGCAAGCTGGGCATGAGTTATACTCGCAGCAATGGTTTCCTAGAAAATCCTTATAAATTATCTTGGATTTATGACAAAGGTTCTTCTGATCCTTACCTTAAAGATACTTTCGGAATTGACACATATTACGGAAGAGGCTTTATAGAGCAACGCCCAAATGAACGAAATCTGTTTCAATGGTCGACCGGCTGGGTACAGTATATTGAACCCTTGGAAGCTGCCCTGCACTTCGATTACAGCTTTGCCCACGACGACTGGGGTATTAACGCCCACACCTTTGAAGGCGATTGGGTACAACCTTTGGGCTCTGGCTGGACTATCACGCCGCGCATCCGGTATTACAGCCAATCCGCAGCCGATTTTTACGGGGCTTATTTTTTTGGTGGCGGCACGGCATTCGATTACAACTCGCCGCTTCCTGACGATCCAAGCATCAAAACATTTAACCCGCCGGATAACTTCTCCAGCGACCAGCGCCTTTCAGGCTACGGCGCGTTAAGCGGCGGTGTAACCGTGGAAAAGCAATTCGCCAAAGGTGTTAGCCTGCAAGCGGGCTTTGAGTACTATACCCATCAAGGCGGTTTAAAAATGGGCGGCGGCGGGGAAGGCAACTTTGCCGATTACGACTACTGGGTCGCCAATGCCGCACTCAAGGTTAACCTGGGTTTTATTGGCCTTAGCAACCTTGACGGCAATCACAATCATGCTAACCACCTGTATCATGCCAACATACCGGCAGGAGTCTGGTTCGGCCATACATTGGACAAGTCGGGCGATATGATGATCGGCTACCGCTATCAGCGCAACTGGCTAGCGAACGGCTTCCGCTACGGCGACAGCAAAGCCAGCACAGAGCAAATCATCGCGAACGGCTGTCCGGAATTGTCCGATGGCTGTCTCATGCTGCCGCGAGAAATGACCACCAATATGCACATGCTGGACATCATGTATGCACCAACGGACTGGCTAACATTGATGCTGATGCCTCAATTTATGGACATGTCGATGCCGTCCTATCACCCTGATGCCGATACCAGCGGAGGTAGCCATCACATGGGGGATGCGATTGCCCATGACTTCCCGACCGGCGGCGTCGGCGATACCGGCATATATGCCTTGATTAACCTATTCGACCGCCCCAATCACCATCTGCACTTAGGAGTGGGTGTAACCGCGCCGACCGGCGATATAGCCATCCGACAAAAAAGTTCGAGTCCAGGTAAAGCAGACGAAGGTTACGTTCACTACGGTATGCAACTGGGTAGCGGCACATGGGATTTAAAACCCAGCCTGACTTATATCGGCAAAACTGGCGACTGGTCGTGGGGGGCGCAAGTAACCGGCACCAAGCGTTTGGAATCGCATAATTCATCAGGTTATGCCTTAGGTGACGCATTTGAAACCAGTTTATGGGGTGGTTACGACTGGACTAGCTGGCTGTCAAGTACAGTACGTATAGCCTATAACTGGCAAGGTGCGGTTAAAGGCCGGTATCCGAAGTGGCGGGTTGATCGTGCAAAAAAATACGATTGCCCAAAAGTTAATTTTACGACTTATAGCAAATTCGACGAAAACGGATACCCCATCGACAACGGTGTATTCGATGCGGGGGCTTGGCAAGCTTGTCTCGATAGTAAAAATCATGATCCGACGTTAGATTTAGCCAGAGATGACCGTACCTCGCCGATGGATTACACCAGTAACTACGGCGGCAATTATGTTGACATCGGTCTCGGCATTAGCGCCACTGTCCCCTCCGGCGCGTTTGCGGGCAACCGCTTGGCCTTTGAATGGCTGCAGCCGGTCTATACCAATGTCAACGGCTACCAGCTCAACCGCGATGGGGCGTTGAGCTTTACTTGGAGTTATGGGTTTTGAAGGTTAAGGCACCTATGAACAAGTTGATTCCTATCATGGTTCGACAGGCTTTTATGCCCTTTAGGGTACACCACGAAAGGCTTAACTTAACGGGATTGGGCTTACCCCGCCCCCCATGTAATTACTAAGACTGACTTACCACTGAGGAGAATAGCATGACCTTAACCAGACATTTGTTAACCTTTTGCGGCTTCTGCATTTTGTTAATCATGAACGCCTGCGCTCCGGTGCAACCGTGGGAGCGCGGCAACCTCGCCAAACCGCAAATGGCGCTCGACCCGTATCCGTTGCAAAGCGCCCTGAGAGCGCACAACTACGGTAGCCGGGAAGCGGCGGCGGGCGGCAATGCGGCACAAGGCGGGGGATGCGGGTGTTATTGACGACTTTTTTCCCTTCGACTCCGCTCAGGGAACGCATCCATTATGCACCCTGAGCGGAGCCGAAGGGAAATCGAGGAGCTACAACGCCCCTAATTTGTATTAGGGGCAAAAAAATTTACGGGGCAATCCCGTAAAACTGTCGGTAGGGAATCCGGCAGCAGAATGCCAGGCCGCCTGTAACGGTCCGGCAATCTAAATCGAAACCGGCGGAGGTATTTCTCCGGTTTCATGCAACCGGTCAAGCGACTGAGCAGGTTGCAATTTTTATATCAAAACTACGTTTTAATAAAACGATACTATTAGGAGTTTTAAACATGAGTATTAAAAAAACCGTTTTGGCCGCTTCATTGGCTTTCGTAAGCGCTTCCGCATTTTCCGGCGATGTTAAACCTTTACATGGCTTTGAAGGTAGTCTAGGCAACAGCCCATTTGCCATCGATATCATGCGCTTAAGTTGCGGCACCCCGATTGCAGGAGTTACCGTCGACCATGCGCACGCTTCTATCAGCGATCAGTTTCCAGAAGCCAAACCACGACTGAATGTGTTGGTGGCTAAATGGAACGGTTATACCTGTACGAATTGGTCTGCCCCGGCCGGCGATCCGCTTGACGACGACGGAATTCCGAGCGCGGAAGTTGAAGTTGGCGGCATTCCCGCGGTTGGCGGCAAATTTTGCGTGATGGTATTTAAGACCCCCGATAACCAAAACGCCGGTACCGGCCCGAAAACATCTACCGGCGCGGAAACTTATGAGTTGGATGCCGCTTGCGGACAGGAAGGCGTCGAGGAACATCCTGAACCAACTCTCGACGGTTATTTCATCAACGGCTAAAGCGTCTACCGCTTAGCGCGGCGGCATAACGGGTGTTCTTCCTGATCATGCCGCCGCGTTCCAACCAGCCCAAGTTGTGTTTCGCAACTTGGGTTGTCTTGTTTTTAATGAATCGCCCATGATGCGAATCCGCATCCGCTACCCATAATTAACGACATTTGCCCAGGTTACTTTTTATGTCAAACAATAATAGATTTTCACTTTCCTTGTCTGCCCTCTTATTTTCCAGTCTCTGTTTACCCTTGTCCGTCCACGCTGCCGGCTTAGTGGAAGCTCAACTCTCCGCGGCTGTTCAGCACGGTGCGCGCTTTAAATCCGGCCAGCTCGTGGTGCAATACCGGGTCGGCGCCGATACCGCCGTCCGGTTACAACAGGCGAAATTCGCCCCGTTGAAATCCGCTCAGGTTAAATTTTTAAAACGGCAAAAATTCCGTCAGGATGGCAAAGGCGACCTCGTGCTTGCCAAGTTGACGGACGGCGCGAATAGCGTCGGCGCGATGGCGGCGGCCATCGAACAAATTAAGCAAGACCCCGCCGTGGAATATGCCGAACCCAACTGGGTGTTGCACCATCTACCGGTCACTCAACCCATGCCTGTACCGGACGACGAATTTTATCTAAGCGGCGATTTATGGGGGATGTACGGGGATATGACCGACCCGGCCAACCCTTACGGTTCGCAAGCGGCCGAAGTGTGGCGTACCGGGAAACATCCCACCGACTGTAGCGACATTTATGTCGGCCTGATTGACGAAGGCATCATGACCGACCATCCCGATTTAAGCGCCAGCATCTGGCAGAATACATTCGATCCTGAGGACGGCATCGATAACGACGGCAACGGCTTTATCGACGATGTTAACGGCTGGGATTTCTATAACAACGATAACAGTATTAACGACGGCCCGTTTGTGTCGTTTCACGGCACGCATATCGCCGGGGTTATTTCTGCCGAAGGAAATAACGGCATCGGCGTGGCGGGCGTGTGCTGGAAAGCGAAACTGATTTCCGCCAAATTTATGGATTTCGACGGCGGCGATACCGTCAATGCGATCAAAGCCATCGACTACATCACCGATCTTAAGCTGCGCCATAAGCTTAATATCGTCGCCACCAACAATTCCTGGGGCGGCGGCGGGTTTTCCCAAGCGATGATCGATGCGATCAAACGCGCCGAGAAAGCGGACATTCTGTTTGTGGCCGCCGCCGGTAACGACGGTACGGATAACGATGTCGAACCGCTCTATCCGGCCAGTTACACCAATAACAACATCATTTCGGTGGCTTCATTGGATCAATTCGGGCAACGTTCGTCATTTTCCAACTTCGGTAAAAAATCGGTAGACATCGCCGCACCGGGGGAAGAAATCATGTCTACTATCCCGCCCTTATTCGACTTCGGATTTATTTACGGCATCGATTCCGGCACCTCGATGGCGGCGCCCTTCGTGACAGGCGCGGTTGCAATTTATGCGCACTACCATCCGCATAGCAAAGCCCAAAAGATAAAAAAGGCGATTTTGCGCAGTGCTGAACCCACGCCGGATTTTGAAAGCAATACCGTATCCGGCGGACGGCTAAATATTCCGAATGCACTCCGCAAACGGCATTATTGAAGCTTGCGGAAGCTAGGGTTTTAGGGCCTCAGTATGCCTCGATTTCATTGCATGTCATCGAGGCTACCGCCGAGATAAAGCGTTATCACAGTGAAATAGATATATCGCCCTGCCTGCGGGTTCAGAGATACTTTATAAGGAGGAAGGCCGCTACACGGGTTACATGAATATTCGAAGAATAAATTTTTCAATCTCAACTAAGACAAACAAACTAAAACCGACAAGCGTAATGATTACCCATGTCTGAGCGTCCAGGCTTGCCGTATCGAATAACGCTTGCATTACAGGCCAGTACGTTAAAGCCGATTGGGCTATTAGCAGAACCGCAACGGCTATCCAAATCAACCAATTGCCGAATATGCCGTGTATAGAAACAACCGATTGAAGCAAATAACGGCTGTTGAAAACATAAAATATCTCGAACATCACCAGCGTATTGACCGCAACGGTACGTGCGGCGGCGATTGTAGAATGGCTTTGCTGCCAAAGAAACAACCCGTAAGTGCCGCCTACCATCACAATCGAAACAAAAATAATTCGCCAAATTAAAAACTTTGATAACAACGGCTCGTCGGGTTTTCTGGGCGGACGATTCATCACCTTCCGTTCCGGAGTTTCGAACGCCAAAGTGAGCGACAGTGTGGTTTCCGTAATCATATTGATCCACAGTATCTGCACCGGTGTAATCGGTAATATGTTTCCGGTCAACGTCGCAACCACGATCATGAGCGCTTCGGCGATACTGGTGGGTAGAATGTAGATGAACGCTTTCTTTAAATTGTCGTAAACCCCCCTGCCCGTCTCGACGGCTTTAGCAATTGTGGCGAAATTATCGTCCGCCAGTACGATTTCACTGGCATCCTTGGCAACCTCGGTGCCTTTTTTTCCCATCGCAATGCCGACATCGGCAGATTTCAGCGCGGGTGCATCGTTAACGCCGTCGCCGGTCATGGCGACAATTTGATGATGGCTTTGCAACGCTTTGACTAAGCGTATCTTGTTTTCCGGCGTGGCTCTGGCAAAAACATCGACCGAACGAACTTTCTTTTCCAGCTCGCTGTCCGATAATAAATCGAGTTCATCTCCGCGTAATACCGAACCTTTGCCGATGGACATTTGCTCTGCTATCGACAAGGCTGTTACCGCATGATCGCCCGTTATCATGATGACGCGGATTCCGGCGTCTTGGCATTGTTTCACGGCATCTAATGCTTCCGGGCGCGGCGGATCGATCATGCCGACCATGCCTAAGAAAATCAATTCGGCATCGACATCTTCAAAATTCAGATCGGATTGCGCCGAAGGCATTTCTTTCATCGCCACGGCAAGTAAACGTTGACCGCAAGTCGCTAACTTATTGATCTGTAATTGGCATTCCGCAACATCAAGAGGAACGATTAAGCCTCTTTTTTGTTGATAGCGGCACCGGCTGATTACTTTCTCCGGCGCACCTTTCACCAACAAAAAGCCGGTTTCTTTTTGTTGATGTAGCGTTGCCATAAAACTATACGCCGACTCGAAAGGGATATTATCTGTCCGGTTAAACACTGACTTCAAAGGCTCAACAAATATACCGGCTTTCATCGCCAATGTAATTAGAGCGGCCTCGGTCGGATCGCCTTGGTTAACCCAAATACCGTCGCTTTGCGAGATAGAGGCGTTATTACAGATTGCAGATACTTTGATTAATCGCTTTAAATCGGGATATTGTTCAAGGTCGATCGGCTTACCTTCCGATTTGATGACGCCATGATTAGGATCGTAGCCCGCGCCTTCCACCGTAAAATGCACATTTCCCGCAATAATTGATTTTACGGTCATTTCATTGCAGGTCAGCGTTCCGGTTTTGTCGGTACAAATGACAGTGACCGAACCGAGTGTCTCCACCGCCGGTAGGCGTCTGATAATGGCGTTCTGTTTAGCCATCAGCTGCACACCGATGGCTAACGTGATGGTCATAATGGCTGGCAAACCTTCAGGAATGGCAGCGACTGCTAAACTGACCACGGATAAAAATAATTCCGTCGGCGATGAATGTTCTATCGACCAGCCGTAAAAAAAGGTTATCGCCGACACGGCTAAAATGAGCACTGTAAGCCAACGGCTGAATTCGGCAATCTGCCTCAGCAATGGCGTAACCAAGGGCGAAACGGCGTTTAATAATTGGTTAATTCTGCCGATCTCGGTCGTATCGCCGGTTGCCACGACGATGCCTAACGCCGTACCGTAGGTGACCAAGGTTCCCGAATAAGCCGTATTAACGCGTTCGGCCAGTACCGAATTAAGCGCAACCGGCAAAGTGTATTTCTCTACCGGCAGCGACTCTCCGGTTAACATGGATTCGTCGATCCGTAAATTTTTTGCTTGTAATAGCCGTAAATCGGCGGGGACCTTATCGCCGCTTTCCAACGCAACAATATCGCCGGGAACTAATTGCTCGGAAGAAATAGAGTACTCTTTGCGCTCTCGTCTTACCTTGGCTTCCGGCGTCAACAGATTACGAATGCTATCTAAAGCCTTTTCCGCCTTGCCTTCTTGGATATAACCGATAATAGCATTGATCAAAACCACGCCCATGATGACCATGCTGTCGATCTTCTCGCCGATCACAAACGTAATTGCAGCCGCAATTATCAGCAGGTAAATCAAGACATTATGAAACTGAAGCAGAAAACGCTTAAGCGAAGAGCTTGCAGCGATAGGTGTTAATTTATTGAATCCGCTGATTTTTAATCTTTTTTCGGCTTCCTGTTCAGTCAGCCCGGATTCGTTGGTAAAAAACGCCTTACAAACGTCTTCTGATGATAATGAATGCCAGACCGAAACCTGATGCGTCGAACTTTTAGTCATATTGCCTTATAACGTTTAAAACGCAACCCGTTCTCCAACTATTGGAATTCGCGCTTGCCAATTTCTGCGCTTGAAACAGGTTTGCAACGATAATGCCGCGGCTTTTTCACCATGAACAAGAAACAACTTCGGTTTAGGCTCGTGAAAATGGCTTGCCCATTCGAGCAACTGGCTTTGGTCGGCATGTGCGCTAAAGGCGCCGAGCGTATGTATTTTGGCCGCCACATTAACTTCGGAACCTAATATCTTTAAACTTTTCTTTTTATTATCGACCAGAATCCGGCCAAGCGTACCTTCCGCTTGGTAACCGGTAATCACGACATGCGCATTGCGCCGCCATAGATTGTATTTAAGATGATGACGAATGCGACCGCCGTTACACATCCCGCTGCCTGCAATGATAATCGCGCCGCCGGTGATCCGATTTATCGCCATCGACTGCTCCGCCGTTTCCGAATATGTCAAACCTTGCAGCCAGTTTTGCCAGCCTGAAGGCGCTACTTTAATAAATTCGGGATCGTCGATATTAAAGAGTTGCGTATGATCGGCATAGATTTTACTAGCGCTGATCGCCATCGGACTATCCAGAAAAACATGTTGTTGCGGCAATGCACCTTGCCGTTGTAATTTGCCGAGCCAATAAATAAGGTCTTGCGACCTTCCAACCGCAAACGCAGGAATAATGACGTTTCCCCCGGTTTCCGCTGCATCTGCTAGAATTTCTTTTAATTCGACAATGGTATTTTCTAGCTTTTTGTAATCGCGATCGCAGTAAGTCGATTCTAAAGCAGGACATCCGCCTCGGTCATGACGGCAGGATCTCGAAGCAAAGGCGATTTAGGGTTCCCTAAATCGCCGGAAAAAACCAATACGCGAGTTTCACCCTTTTCTTTTAGGCTAATCTTTATAATGGATGAGCCTAAAATATGCCCTGCTTCGTGAAAACTCACTTCAATATCCGGCGCTATTTGCGATGCTTCTCCGTAATTAACGGATTTTCTAAACTTTAATAAAGCTTCGACGTTTTCAAGGTCGAACAAAGGTTCGATGGGTTCTTTTCCGGCCCGTTCCCTACGTCTGTTTTCCCATTCGGTATCCTTGAATTGAAGATGCGCCGCATCTTTAAGCATGAGATCGAGCAAAGGAAAACTCGCAGCTGTTAAATAAACAGGGCCGTTAAATCCCTCTTTGACTAATTTGGGCAATCGACCGCAATGATCTAAATGAGCATGAGAAAGAATAACCGCATCGACACTGGACGGCTCGAACGAAAAGTCCTCGGTATTTTGCTTTTCGGTTTCTTTCCCGCCTTGAAATAAACCGCAATCCAATAAAATCCGTCGCCCACACGCCTCAATTAAATAACACGATCCGGTGACCTGTCCGGTTGCGCCTAAAAAGGTTATATGTGACATGGAAAACTCCTAAAAGCCGGTGAACTTAAACTATAAACCGGGATTTAAACACATTTTCCTAAGTTTAATTTTGATGTAGGGCAAACGATGCTTAAAAAAACGCTTACAGGCTTTGCTATTTAATTGAATCGTCTCAAAGCATTTAACGCGTCGATGACCGGTTTGGTTTTCGGACGGGCTTTCCGCCAGGTAAAAAATGCTTCTGCAGCTTGTTCAACGAGCATTCCTAGCCCGTCTAAACTTTTTTTCGCATGGTGATCCATTCCCCAAAGCACAAACGAGGTCGGTCTATTCCCGTAAGCCAGATCGTAACAAACTCCATCTTCGGCTAATATATTTTCCGGTAGAGGCGGTGTTTGGTCGTTTAAGCTAGCCGAGGTGGCATTGATGATTAAGTCGAATTGCTGCCTTTTTAAATCGGCAAAACCGCAGCCTTCAATATCGCCGAAAATACAAAATTCGGCAGCCAAATCGCTCGATTTTTGTACCGTACGATTCGCCAAGACCATGTGATGGGGGGCTAGCTCGAGTAATGGCGCGATAATACCCCGGCACGCGCCGCCCGCCCCTAAGATCAGAATTCTCGATCCTTTGATATTGATTTTGTTGTTAAGTGTTAAATCCCTCACTAGACCGCAACCGTCCGTATTATCGCCCAATACTGAACCGTCTTCTTGCAAGATCAACGTATTAACTGCCTTGCTCAAATCCGCTCGATCCGTACTGTTATCGGCATATGCCCACGCCAGTTCCTTTAAGGGTAACGTACAATTTAAACCTTTCCCACCTGCTTTAAAGAAGGAGGAAACAGCCATTTTGAATGCCTCGGCAGGAACTTCCTGAGCGGTATATTCCATCGATTGCTTGGTTTGTTCCGCAAAAAGCTTATGAATTTTCGGAGACTTACTGTGTTTAATCGGACTTCCAAACACTGCATAGCGGTCTGGACTACTCATGCTAACTCCCTGGAACTCATAGAACCTCTCATAAGATTAACCGACAAAGCGAAAACGTTAAGAGTCATTCCAATCAATCACGAAAACAGGTTTCCATTATTATTGTCGGTGAATACCTATAAATTTGTATAAAACGTCAAAAAAATAGCCGCGTATGCGGCTATTTTTAATGTTTAACGCCTTGTTATTTTACATAATTTACAATTAAGAACAAGACAACCGTTAATGCAAGCCCGCAATGGATAACACCGCTAATACTTGTATAAGGTCCCATTTTTCCTGCAGGTGGAAGCTTACTCAAAAAGCTCACATTTTTCAAAGCAGGATAAGCTCCGTTATATTCCAGCGCTAATATAAGCAGAGCGGCAATCAAAAATGACATAAAACTGAAAGCGTGCGGAAAATGCGTTGAGGCGCCCATAAAATACAGCATTGGTATGGAAAACAACGTATTCGTTCTCGACGCCAAGCCCGCCGTTGCCAAAGCTCCGGCGGCTTCGGGTAAAGCTTGACCGCCGTTCGCCACTTGCGTTGCAGAAGCAATCACGATTTTCTGATTCGGCCAAATCACCAGCCAAACATTAGTAAACATGATGATAGCCAACAACGCTCCGACATAAATATCCAAAGACTGCCCGGCCCCGCGAAGCCCCATGATCCCTAACCCGGTCAATAATGTTAACACCGCACCCCAGCGGAACCACCATAATGCCCTCGGCACCAGCTTTTGTATTGCATCGGATTTTGCCGCCGCATCGGCTTCTTTAAAATACTCGCCCTGTACGAAGTTAAAGTAGTAAAGCAATCCGATCCAAGTAACTCCCGCTAAAAAATGCCCCCACCGTAGCAGCATTTCGTAACCGGCCATTGTTGTAACTAATTCCATAGCAGTACCTCATTTGTAGTAATTTGTTATGTTAGACAGTACACTCTTCGTTTATTCAGCGCCTACAAATAGTCCGGTTCGAGGAAAAAAACGGTTAAGAACAGGCCGGAAGTCGATATGCAGAATTTCCCTATCGTTATCATTGCCCAGCCTAAAGAGTGAATCGTTAGCCCAGCCATCGAGCTACGGATTTGGCAAAATAGGTGAGGATTGCATCGCTACCGGCGCGTTTGAAAGCAAGTAACGATTCCAACACGACCGATTTCTCGTCCAACCAACCATTCATGGCAGCGGCTTTAATCATAGCATATTCACCACTGACCTGATAAGCAAAAGTGGGAACGCCGTAAACGTCCTTAACTCGCCGGATAATATCCAAATACGGCATTCCGGGTTTTATCATGACCATGTCGGCGCCTTCCTGTAAATCGAGGTGGATTTCGCGTAACGCTTCGTCGGAATTGGCCGGATCCATTTGATAACTATATTTATTTCCGCCCGCCAAATTACCGGAGGAACCGACCGCATCGCGGAACGGTCCGTAAAAACTCGATGCGTATTTTGCGGAATAAGCCAAAATCCGCACATGTCGATGATCTTTTGCTTCCAACGCCTGCCGAATGTTGCCGATACGCCCGTCCATCATATCCGAAGGCGCGACAATATCCGCACCGGCATCGGCGTGAGATAAGGCTTGTTTGACTAAAACCTCGATGGTTTCGTCGTTTATGACATAGCCGCTCGGGTCGATCAATCCATCTTGACCGTGTATCGTAAACGGATCGAGCGCGACATCGGTAATGACTCCTAATTCGGGCAGCCGTTGCTTCAACGCTCTGACAGCTCGCTGAACTAAACCGTCTGGATTAAAGGCTTCTGCGGCATCTTCGGATTTTTTATCGTCACTCACAACGGGGAACAGAGCAATGGCCGGAATACCGAGGTGATAGACCTCTTCCGCCTCTGTCAGCAGCAAGTCTAACGATAATCTTTCTACGCCCGGCATCGACGAAACCGGCTCTCTCCGATTTAAGCCCTCGGTAACAAACATGGGATAGATTAAATCGTCGACGCTCAGCCGGTTTTCACGCATTAATCGACGTGAAAAATCGTCTTTACGCATTCTTCTCATGCGTATGAAAGGAAAATTAATGGTAACATTAGCCATTTTAAATTTACTCGCGGATTAAGGTATTCGGGACAAAGGGGCCTCTATTCTTGTTGGCTCGATGGATGGATATAAACCTTGGTTCGACTTAATTTACCATCAACCTCCATTGCAATTCATAACTGCATTGGTCAGATTTTAGAGGATTTTATGAAAACAAAACAATCATGGTTAGTTAGCTTGTGGCTTGCGGGTCTTTTCCTAGTTTATCTACCGGTAGTTAAAGCATCCGACTTACTGCCGCCCCAATTAGCCATCCAAGAAGCTTCGGATAAATTACAACAACGTTTGCAAGATAAGTCGTTCATCCAAAATTTTGCTCAAGTCGCTCAATTCGTCGACCAGACTATTTATCCGCATACCGATTTCGACAAAATTTCAGAATTGGTTTTAGGCAAGTTATGGAATTCGGCGAGCAGCAACGATCAAACGCGCTTTAAACAAGAATTTAAAACGTTATTGGTAAGAACCTACTCGCGCGCATTTGTCGAATTTAAAGACTGGTCGGTGCGATTTTTACCCTTGGAAATGGAAAATGGCGCCAATAAAGTCGTCGTTAAAACCGAAGTATTGCAGCCCGGACTTCAACCAATCAGTGTGAATTATCGTATGTTGTTGAATAACGGACAATGGAAAGCTTACGATTTTATGATAGAAGGGGTCAGCTTAGTTACCAACTACCGTTCGACGTTTACTAATGAGGTAAAGACCAAAGGTTCATTGTCAGCCGTTATCGACGGACTTGCCAAACGAAACGCCGAAGCATTAGCGGCTAAAAACTCTTGAAACCGTTTATATACTAGTTTTTATTCTTGAGTTTTTAATAATCCTCCACCAAGACTACAGAGAAGGTTAATCGAATAACCGTATAGGCTATCTGGTTGACCTTTTCTACCTGTATTAACAAAATAAAAAAAGGCCATTTGTACCTTTGTCGATCGACTACGAACCACTTTATCGAGCGCTTCGTGTTGCAAAGGCCGATGTATGGGCTGACCGGCTGCCGGAACAACTCAAAGAAGCCCTCGACCCGGAGCGTCACGGTAATGTAACAGCGTGGCAACACCTCATCGAAACACTCCCGGTTTTCGAACCCAGTGAGCTAATATTAAACGCCGATAGTGTTAAAATCGGCGCGAGCACCGATTTGTCCGACTCAGAACGCCGCTTCTTAGAAACGCAACTGATGCAGCTAAGTCCTTGGCGCAAAGGCCCTTTTGAGCTATTCGGCATTGCCATCGATAGTGAATGGCAATCTAATTGGAAATGGCGACGTGTAAAACCCCATATTTCACCGTTAAAAAACCGTATCGTGTTGGACATCGGTTGCGGTAACGGCTATTACTGCTGGCGTATGCTAGGTGAGCAAGCAAAAATGGTTATAGGAATTGACCCGACACTACTTAATGTCATGCAATTCCAAGCCGTACGAAAGTTAGTCGTCGGCTCGCCGCCGATTTATGTTCTGCCCGTAGGCATAGAAGATCTGCCGCGCGATATGAAAGCTTTCGATACCGTTTTTTCAATGGGTGTCTTTTACCATCGACGCTCGCCCATCGATCACCTAATGGAACTCAGGGATTGCTTAGTACCCGGCGGCGAACTTGTTTTGGAAACCCTCATAATCGATGGCGATTTAGGTGAGGTCCTGGTTCCCGAAGATCGTTATGCCATGATGCGCAACGTCTGGTTTTTACCAAGCTGCCCAACGCTCATAGCTTGGTTGCAGCGTTGCGGCTTTAAAAACATCCGTGTCGTCGACATTACGCCGACAACGACTGACGAACAACGCAGCACCGATTGGATGACATTCCATTCGTTAAAAGACTTTCTAAACCCAATGAATCCGGCACAAACTTGCGAGGGCTATCCTGCGCCGAAACGCGCTATTTTTGTTGCCCAAACTGCAAACGCTTAAATTTCACTGAATTACCTCAATCGGTATCATGTATCATAAGCCATAATTCGGAGACTAATTCTTGAACCTTAGCGCCCTTTCATCTATATTTTCCTGATACATCTTTGAGCAAAACCCAATGGCGACAGCGACAACAGATTTTCACTTTAGCGGACTAGCAACGTGCCTCATTCAAGAGGGTTTGATCAGCGAAAAAGACGCTAGATCTTACATCCAAGATGCACAAAAAAATAAAGTCTCACTAATAAGCTACTTAGTCGGCAATAAAATTATCGATAGCAGAACGGTCGCAATCAAAGCATCGATTGAATTCGGCGTGCCTTTTTTCGATCTGGATGCGATCGATCACCGCTCCTTACCTATTAGCGTCATCAACGAAAAATTAATCCGCAAATACAATACACTGCCCTTATTAAAACGCGGTAAGACGTTATTCGTCGGCATTTCCGACCCGACCAATCCGCAAGGATTGGACGACATGAAGTTTCAGAGCATGCTCAATATCGAAACGATTCTGGTCGAAGAAAATAAACTGCATAAAATGATCGATATGGCTTTAGAAGCCGTCGATACCTCAATGGCAGACCTCATCGACACCGATCTGGATAATTTAAGCGTTCAGGGCGGTGAAGACGATCCGACAAAAAACGATGTCAATGCCGACATTGACGACGCCCCCATCGTACGGTTTGTTAATAAAATTCTGTTGGACGCCATCAAAAAAGGCGCTTCCGATATTCATTTAGAACCCTACGAAAAAAACTTTCGTATCCGTTTCCGGTCGGATGGCATATTGCATCAAATCGCAAGTCCGCCTGCGAATATCTCCGGGCGTATTATTTCCCGTATTAAAGTCATGTCTAAAATGGACATCGCCGAACGAAGGGTTCCGCAGGACGGGCGGATCAAGATGATCTTGTCCAAAACCCGCGCTATCGATTTTCGGGTCAATACGTGTCCGACGTTATTCGGAGAAAAGGTTGTTCTCCGTATCCTCGACCCGACCAGCGCCCAAATCGGTATCGAAAAGCTGGGTTTCGAACCAGAACAGGAAAAACTTTACATGGAGGCTATTCATAAACCCTACGGCATGGTGCTTGTTACCGGACCCACGGGTAGCGGTAAAACGGTAAGCCTCTATACCGGTTTGAATATCCTAAATAAAATGGAACGGAACATCTCGACCGCCGAAGATCCGGTGGAAATTACCGTTGAAGGTATTAATCAGGTCAACGTTAATGTTAAATCGGGACTCACTTTTGCGAACGCTTTGCGTGCGTTTTTAAGGCAAGACCCTGATATTATCATGGTCGGTGAAATACGAGACCTTGAAACCGCCGAAATTGCCGTAAAAGCGGCTCAAACGGGTCACTTGGTTCTTTCGACCCTGCATACCAACGATGCGCCGCAAACCTTAAACCGACTGATGCAAATGGGCATTGAGCCGTTCAACATCGTATCGGCGGTCAATTTAATTATGGCGCAACGTTTGGCAAGACGATTGTGCGAAGTCTGTAAAAAACAGGTTAGCCTACCCGATAAAGTCCTTTTGTCTATCGGCTTTAAAGAGGACGAGCTAAAAACCTTGAAATTGTTCGGACCGGTAGGCTGCGACAATTGCACCAACGGTTACAAAGGCCGGGTCGGGATCTATCAAGTCATGACCTTGAGCGAAAAAATGCGGGCTATGATTCTTGATGGCGCAAACGCGATGCAACTCGCAACACAAGCCCAAGCGGAAGGAATCAACGATTTACGCGCTTCCGGTCTTAACAAAGTCCGAATGGGAATAACTAGCATTGAAGAAATCGATAGAGTAACGAAGGAATAGGAATGGCGGAACAAACTGAACAACTGGAGTTTCTCTGGGAAGGTAAAGACAAAAGCGGTAAACCGACGAAAGGGGTTTTCGCCGCAAAAAGCGAAACCATCGCCAAAGCCGAGTTACGACGGCAGGGCTACCGCATCACAAAAATTAAACTGAAACCTAAACCGCTTTTTAAACGCGGTCCTAAGCCGATCACGTCCCAAGATATAGCGGTTTTTTCAAGGCAATTGGCCACCATGCTAAAGGCTGGCGTTCCCTTAGTGCAATCGTTCGATATTGTCGGTAAAGGCCATGAAAATCCAAGCATGCAGGAACTCTTGCTGAGTATTAAAACCGATATCGAAGCCGGTGACCGGCTCGCTGAAGCCTTAAACAGGCGCCCCATGTATTTCGACGAACTATTTTGTAATTTAGTCGAAGCTGGTGAACAAGCGGGTGTATTAGAAACACTTTTGGATAAAATCGCTACTTATAAAGAAAAAAGCGAATCCATGAAGAAAAAAATTAAGAAAGCGCTGACTTACCCGATCGCGGTTGTCGTCGTTGCTTTCATTGTGACGGCTATATTGCTGATCTTCGTCGTACCCGTTTTCGCCGATCTATTTAAAAGCTTCGGCGCCGATTTGCCGGCATTTACCAAAATGGTCGTCGCCATGTCGGAATGGATGCAGGCTTATTGGTACTATGTTGTCGGAGGTGTTGTGGGATCAGTCTATGTCTTCGGCTATTTTAAAAAACGCTCCCGACCCTTTAACCATTTTCTCGACAGAGTCCTGCTAAAAGTACCTATCGTGGGTTTGATCATGAATAAATCCGCAATCGCTCGATTTGCTCGCACTTTATCTACCATGTCGGCAGCAGGCGTCCCGCTTGTCGAAGCGTTGGAATCCGTTGCCGGCGCCTGCGGAAATATCATTTATTCAGAAGCCGTGATGAAAATGCGTGAAGAAATCGCCACCGGTCAACGACTTCAGTTTGCCATGAGTCAAAGCGACTTGTTCCCCAATATGGTGCAGCAGATGGTGGCAATCGGTGAAGAGTCCGGTTCCATCGATTCGATGCTGGCGAAAGTTGCCGACTTTTACGAAGAGGAGGTCGATAACTTAGTCGATAACCTAAGCAGTTTGATGGAACCCGTCATCATGGTGGTTTTAGGGACGCTGGTCGGCGGTTTAGTTGTTGCTATGTATTTACCGATTTTCAAAATGGGTTCTGCAATCTAATCATTGTAAAACCTATGTTCTCATTACCGGGGCGCTTATCTCGGCAGCGCCCTTTTTACCTCACCGTGCCTTTTTTGCGCATTGGTCTTAATTTAGAGCATGGAATCACTCGAACTCTTAAAAGCATATCCGTCTTTTTTCGCCTTTATCGTTACACTGGTAGGCCTTTTAGTCGGCAGCTTTCTTAACGTCGTTATTTATCGCCTGCCGGTGATGATGCAACGAAACTGGCAACAAGAATGCAAAGACTATCTTGGTCTAGCCGACGAGCATCGAACAGACGCCGAGCCTTTTAACTTGGTTTTTCCATTATCACGTTGCCCTTCTTGTAGTGCTGCCATTAAGCCGTATCAAAATATACCGGTCGTCAGTTATATTTTTTTACAGGGCAAATGCGCTAATTGCGCACATCCGATTGCCCTGCGCTACCCTTTGATTGAAGCGTTTACAGCGCTAACGTCCTTTATGGTTGCGTGGCATTTCGGTTATTCATTACAAACCTTATTCGCTCTACTCTTAACGTGGTCTTTGATTGCTTTAAGTTTTATCGACATCGACCACCAACTGCTACCGGATACAATTACCTTGCCGGTCTTATGGATTGGTTTATTGTTAAGTATTTTCGGTTTGTTTACCCAAAGTCACGACAGCATAATCGGTGCAATCGCCGGATACTTGCTGTTATGGACTGTGTACAAAGTGTTTAAATGCCTTACCGGCAAAGAAGGCATGGGCTACGGCGACTTCAAATTGCTTGCCTTATTCGGCGCTTGGCTCGGCTGGCAATCGTTACCGCTAATAATTTTTCTATCATCGTTGGTCGGCTCAATCATTGGAATCAGCCTGATTTTATTTTCCCGTCACGATCGAAATAAGCCGATTCCGTTCGGTCCTTATTTAGCCGCCGCGGGCTGGATAGCACTTTTATGGGGAAATACTATCAATCAATTCTACTTTAACTTAATGGGCTTATAGAGCGTTGTTAAAAATCGGACTTACCGGCGGAATTGGCTGCGGAAAACAACTGTCAGCAATTTATTCAGTGATAATGTGCCGGTCATCGACGCCGATGACATTGCACACGATGTGGTTAAAATCGGGCAACCCGCATTGTTGGAAATAAAAGAATATTTCGGCGATAAGCTCATACATGCCGATGGTTCTTTAAATAGACAAGCGTTACGAGAGATCGTTTTTACCGATCCTCAACAAAAAGTTAAGCTTGAAGCTATTGTACATCCGCGCGTATTTGCCGTAATGATCGATAGAATGACTCAAATCGACTCCCCTTACTGCATTCTGAGCATACCGCTGTTATTTGAAACCGATAAAACCGGTTTTGTCGACCGTGTATTGGTCGTCGATTGTCCCGTCGAGCTTCAAATCGAACGCGTCGGCCGACGGGATGACCTAACCGAAACAAGAGTTAGATCCATCATTGACAGCCAAGTGTCGCGCGATTTCAGGATAACGCATGCCGATGATATTATCGATAACACCTTAACGGCACGCGAACTTGCAGAACACGTTAAAAAACTGCACAATTTCTACCTTTCCATTAGCGCTTCTTAGGACACACACGTTTGTGAAAAACCACATTACCTATGAATTTCCTCTTAATGAACGAATCCGGGTTTTCATCAGGCTAGAACAACTCTTTCAACAGTTCGGACAATTTTCAACGGGGCTTTCGATCCCGGATAAACGTGCCGCAATTGCCGTGTTGTTGGATATTATGTCGATTTTCCGGCGTAACGACCTTAAATCGGAAATACTCAAGGAGTTAGATCGACACGCAAAAGTGCTTAGCAAATACGCCGATAGTCAAAGCGTCGATGCAAGACAACTGGAAGGCATTCTCGAAACCGTCAGCCAAACCAGCAAAAAGCTTTATGCCATGAGCGGTAAAATCGGGCTTGAAATCATGGAAAGCGATTTATTTCAAAGTATCGCACAACGAAGTTCCATTCCGGGCGGAACGTGTTCGTTCGACCTCCCTGAATTTCATTATTGGCTGGAACAAGACGAGCACATCCGCCGCAAAGATCTGGAACGCTGGAGTGCCCCCTTCGACGAAATTCGTGTAGCAATCGACCTTATTTTAAACTTTATCCGGAACAGCAGTTCTCCTAGCGAAGAACTGGCGGAAGCCGGTTTTTATCAAATTTCTTTGGATAAAAATCTGCCCTATCAACTGATCAGAGTCAGTCTTGATAAAACGATGGACTGTTTCGCTGAAATCAGCGGGGGCAAACACCGCTGCACCATCAGATTTATGACACCGTCACCCGATGAGCAGCGGCCGACGCAAAGTCCCGACGATATTCCGTTTTTCTTAACCCGCTGTTTATTCTAATGACCGCACCCTCTCAACCTTTAACTGTAAAATGCCCGAATTGCGGTCGAGCCGTTTTGTGGGCAACGGAAAACCTATTCAAACCGTTTTGCAGCGAACGTTGCAAACTCATCGATTTAGGCGAATGGGCGAATGAAGATAAAAGAATCCCAGGCGATCCAGTAGACATCGAAATAGACGACGAAAACAACTTATTCCAATAAATATTAACAAAACGCTAACCACCATGAAGCCTTGTTGGAAATAATAGCAACAGCCAGCCGCATTCATTCGCGGCAACTCACTAATTTTTCATTCGATACACACAAATGACTAATGTAAACTCCGAAAAATTGTCCAGCGCACGTTTTGCCGAAGCAACAAACGCTTTTGTAGAAGAATTCACTGCCTCGGTAAACTTCGACAAACGCATGGCGAAACAGGATATTGAAGGCTCTATTGCACATGCCCGAATGATTTGTGCCATCGGTATACTCACCGAGGTCGAACGCGATGCTATTATTACTGGCCTGGATCGGATAAACCGGGAAATTGAATCCGGGGAATTCGTATGGTCTATCAAGCAAGAAGATGTTCATATGAACATTGAAGCCAGGTTGACCGACCTTATCGGTATCGCGGGAAAGAAACTGCATACCGGACGGTCGCGTAACGATCAAGTCGCCACCGATATCAGACTGTATTTACGCAGTGAAATCAAGCAAATAACAAATGAATTAAGACGTCTGCAACATGCAATCCTGGACTTAGCGGATGAATATTTCGATACCATCATGCCGGGATTTACGCATTTACAAGTGGCGCAACCGATCACATTCGGCCATCATTTAATGGCCTGGTTTGAGATGCTGAGTCGCGATGACGAGCGTTTGCAAGATTGTCTTAAACGAATCAATGTGATGCCGTTAGGCGCGGCCGCTTTGGCGGGGACTAGCTATCCCATCGACCGCCAAATGACTTCGGATCTCCTAGGTTTCAGCCGGCCTTCGGCCAATTCATTAGACTCGGTTAGTGATCGCGATTTCGCTATTGAATTCACTGCCGCAGCCAGCCTCATTATGATGCACCTGTCGCGCTTTTCCGAAGAGTTGATCCTGTGGTCAAGCGCACAATTCGATTTTATCGACATGCCGGACGCTTTCTGTACCGGCTCTTCGATTATGCCTCAGAAAAAAAACCCGGACGTGCCGGAATTGGTTCGCGGAAAATCGGGCCGGGTGACGGGCCATTTAATCGCCTTATTAATGTTGATGAAAAGCCAACCGTTGGCCTACAACAAAGACAATCAGGAAGATAAGGAACCGCTATTCGACACGGTAGATACGGTCATAAACTGTCTACGGGCGTTCGCCGACATGGTCCCTCATATCAAAGCCAAAAAATCGAAGATGTACCAATCCGCTAAAAGCGGATTTTCAACAGCAACCGATCTGGCCGACTATTTAGTTCGGAAAGGTTTGGCATTCCGCGACGCCCATGAAATCGTAGGACTTGCCGTTCGGCTCGGTCTGGAGACCCAACGCGACCTCTCGGAATTATCCTTAGTCGAGCTCCAGCAGTATTCCTCGGAAATTAAATCCGATGTTTACGGCGTCTTGACGTTAGAAGGATCGGTTGCATCCCGTAAGCATATCGGAGGCACGGCACCGGAAACTGTAAAAAAAGCCATCTTTACAGCACGACAATTAATAAAAGACAAACAATAAGACGGACTATTACCGGATTCGATCATAGACGGAATACCCCTTTTTTCTGTATAATAAGGGGATTTACTGAAACTTTACGTTTTTTAACAACTCATTCACCTCATCATACTTCGGAGAGAATCAATGCCTATTAAAGTTGCCATTAACGGTTACGGCCGTATTGGTCGAAATATTATCCGCGCGCTTTACGAATCAGGCCGCACCAACGAAATTCAAGTCGTTGCCGTCAACGATTTGGGCGATGTTAAAACCAATGCTCACCTGACACAGTACGATTCCGTTCATGGAAAATTCCCTTTTGAAGTCGGCATCGAAGGCGACTGCATCGTTATCAACGGCGATAAAATTAAAGTGTTTTCAGAGCGCGACCCATCTAAATTACCTTGGGGCGAATTAGGTATCGATGTCGTGCATGAATGTACAGGCTTATTCACCAGCAAAGCCAAAGCATCGGCGCATATCACAGCCGGTGCAAAAAAAGTGATTATCTCTGCACCGGGCGGCAATGATGTCGACGGCACTATCGTATTCGGCGTTAACCACAATACGTTAAAAGCTTCAGATACCGTCATTTCCAACGCTTCTTGCACCACCAACTGCTTGGCGCCGATTGTAAAGGCCTTGCACGATAAGATTGGCGTTGATCATGGTTTGATGACCACAATCCATTCATACACCAACGACCAAGTATTGACAGACGTTTACCACAGCGATTTACACCGCGCCCGCTCTGCAACCCAATCCATGATCCCTACCAAAACCGGTGCTGCTGCTGCGGTCGGCTTAGTGTTGCCTGAGTTAGCAGGAAAACTTGACGGCTTTGCAATGCGCGTTCCTACCATTAACGTGTCTGTGGTCGATTTAACGTTCCAAGCATCTCGCGCAACGACTAAAGAAGAAGTGGATCAAGTATTAAGAGATGCGGCTAACGGTTTCTTGAAAGGTATTCTGGAAATTAACGACAAACCCTTAGTCTCCATGGATTTTAACCACAATCCTGCCTCTTCTATCTACGAAGCCGGACTGACCAAAATTCTGAAAGGCAATTTCGTTAAAGTTTTATCTTGGTACGACAACGAATGGGGCTTCTCTAACCGTATGCTCGATACGACGGTTGCCTTAGTTAACGCAAAATAATATTCGATTAAAAACTGAAATAGTCCCCTAATGTTAAGACGTACCAAAATTTTAGCGACACTCGGACCGGCTACTGACAAACCCGGCGTACTCGAAGAGTTAATTAAGGCCGGTGTTGATGTCGTGCGGATGAATTTTTCGCATGGCTCAGCTCAAGACCATATTGACCGAGCCAATATGATCCGCGAGATCAGCCAAAAGGTCGGCCGTCGCGTGGGTATTCTGGGCGACCTGCAAGGACCCAAAATTCGAATCGCCCGTTTCAAGGATACGAAAGTAAACTTGAACGAAGGCCAGGATTTTGCCTTGGATATCAACCTTGATCCCTTAGTCGGCGATAATACGCAAGTCGGTATTACTTACGAGCCTTTGGCATTGGAAGTGGTACCGGGAAGCCGTCTTCTTTTGGATGATGGCCGTATTGTGCTCGATGTGGTCAAAGTCGAAAACATGCGAGTCAACTGCAAGGTTGTAGTGGGCGGCGATCTGTCCAACAACAAAGGCATTAATCTTTTAGGTGGCGGTCTTTCTGCGGCGGCATTAACCGAAAAAGACATGGAAGACATTAAGACAATTGCCAAAATCAATTGCGATTATGTTGCTGTGTCCTTTCCTCGTTGTGCGGAAGACTTAAATCTCGCGCGTCGCTTGCTTTTAGCAGAAGGCTGCCAAGCGGGCATCGTTGCAAAAGTCGAACGCGCCGAAGCGATTGTGCCGGAAATGATGGATGAAATTATCCTGGCTTCCGATGCGGTTATGGTTGCACGGGGCGATTTAGGCGTTGAAATCGGCGATGCAAATTTGCCTGCCGTACAAAAGTTGCTCATCAATCGCGCTCGCGAACTTAACCGTATTGCAATAACGGCAACGCAAATGATGGAATCGATGATCGACAATGCGATTCCGACACGCGCTGAAGTTTTCGACGTGGCGAACGCCGTTTACGACGGGACGGACGCTATTATGCTTTCAGCAGAAACAGCGTCAGGCAAATATCCAGTTAAAGCCGTTGAAGCGATGGATAGAATTTGTATGGAAGCCGAAAAACAGCGCGTCGTGCGTATTTCGGATCACAGAATGAACATTGAGTTCGAACGTGACGATGAAGCGATAGCGATGTCTGCGATGTACATGGCAAACCATACCAAGATCAAGGGTATCGTTGCTTTGACGGAGTCGGGTTCGACACCTTTATGGATGTCGAGAATCAGTTCCGGCATTCCTATTTTCGCGTTGAGCAGTTCGGAAGAAACATTGGGACGGGTTACCCTGTTCCGTGGTGTTTTCCCGATCTATCATAAGATCGACGAAACACACGACCACGCTGAAGTTAATCGTGCCATCGTGAGTGAACTCAGGAAATGGAATCTTGCCAAGAATGGCGACAAGTTCATCATTACCAAAGGCGACTTAACCGGCGTAAAAGGCGGCACCAATGCGTTGAAGGTCATTGTGGTTGGACAAGGTTTAACACCTTAATCAGTATAATTTGTAGGGATATTTTTAACAGTTATCCCTACAGAGCTTCTAACTGCGCATAATTTAACATCAACCACTTCACACCCGCTTGCTTAAAGTTGATTTGTGCCCGTTCTTGGGCGCCCTCGCCTTCCAGTTGTAATACAACACCCTCGCCGAATTTGGCATGACCAACGCGCTGACCCAGCTTGAAACTTCGCTCCTGATTGATTGAAATGCGCGGATTTTCAACCGCAGCCGGACGGCTCACCTGTGCGCGCATTCGAATTTCCTGTAGCAACTCCGACGGAATCTCGCGTATAAAACGCGACGGCCTCGGATAGCTTTCCTTACCGTAAATTCGCCTAGACTCGGCGTAGGTTAAATAGAGTTGCTTCATGGCGCGGGTCATCCCAACGTAACAAAGCCGCCGTTCCTCTTCCAACCGGGCAATATCGTCGGACGATTGCTGAGACGGAAATAAGCCTTCCTCCATGCCGACCAAAAATACCAGCTTAAATTCCAAGCCTTTGGCGGAATGCAACGTCATCAATTGGACGCAATCTTCAAACTCATCGCCTTGCATATCGCCTGCTTCCAAGGCGGCATGCGCAAGGAATAAATCCAACTCACTTAGGTTTTCCTCATTGGCTTGTTCAGAATCAAACAATCTCGCGGCATTGATCAACTCCTCTAGGTTTTCCAGCTTTTCTTCACCTCGATCACCTTTTTCGGTTTTATAAAGATTGATAAGCCCGCTATGCTCGTTGACTAACTGAACCTTTTCAAACAACGCTAATTCTTCAGTTTGTGCCGCTAAATTGTCGATCAATTGTAAAAATCCGATCAACGCATTTTTACTGCGCGGACCTAAGCGGTTATGCTCAATCAAATCGGTTGCTGCCGACCATAACGAGATACCTCGATCTTTGGCGATTAATCTGATATCGTCAACGGCCTTAGCACCCAAACCTCGCGTAGGTGTATTGACCACCCGCTCGAAAGAAGGGTCGTCGTGGCGATTGGTCATCAGTCGTAAATAGGCCAGCGCATTCTTAATTTCGGCACGTTCAAAAAACCGTAATCCGCCGTAAACCCGGTACGGCGTTCCCGTCGCCATTAGCTTTTCTTCAAACAGCCGGGATTGCGCATTGGAGCGATACAAGATAGCGGCATCGCTTCGTAAACCGCCTTCATTGACCCAGGCTTTGATGCGATCAACCACGAAATAAGCTTCATCCAGCTCATTAAATGCTGCATACAAGGAAATGAGTTCACCTTCTCCCGAATCGGTCCACAACTCTTTGCCCATTCGGGCTTGATTTTTGGCAATAACCTTATTGGCGGCGTTTAAGATATTACCGGTTGACCGGTAATTTTGCTCTAGTTTTATAACTTGATGATTAGGGTAATGCTTTTGAAAGTTGTAGATATTCTCTACTCTCGCGCCGCGCCAGCCGTAAATGGATTGATCGTCGTCGCCGACGACAAATAGATTATCTTTTCCTTCAGTCAATAACCGTAACCAAGCATATTGAATGGTATTCGTGTCTTGAAATTCATCGACATGAACCTGTAAAAACCGTTGCTGATAGAACGTCAGCAAATCGGGGTTGTCTCGTAATACTTCGTGAACCCTAAGCAACAGTTCGGCAAAATCCACCAGCCCGGAACGATCGCAAAGTTCTTCATAGGCGCGATAAACAACCAACATTTGCCGTACAAAAAGATCGCCGGTATCGGGCAGATGGAGCGCCCGTTTCCCTTCATCTTTTTGGGCATTAATAAACCATTGAATTTGCTTCGGCGGCCACTTGGTTTCGTCAAGATTCAACCCGGCAACCAATCGTTTAATGACTCGTAATTGGTCGGAGGAATCCATTACTTGAAACGTTTCGGGTAATTTAGCCTGTTTGGCGTGTCTTCTCAGTAATCGATGCGCAAGACCGTGAAACGTCCCGATCCACATTGTCTGTGTCGATAAGCCGAGCAATTCCTCAATTCGGTTGCGCATTTCCCTAGCCGCCTTATTGGTAAAGGTGACCGCTAAAATACTATGCGGAGAAACGCCCTCTACCCGAAGCTGCCATGCAATTCTATGTACCAAAACGCGAGTTTTGCCGCTACCGGCGCCGGCCAGTATCAAGAGCGCACGATTAGGCGCAGTCACGGCTTCTCGTTGGGCGTCGTTTAAAGGATCGATAATCGGGGTAATATCCATGTTTATGCTTGCACTTTTTTTGGAGCTGTGTATATTGCGTGGGATTCTGGTGACTTGATCAAAATCACCTTATTACATAATAACAACTAGGCCTAGAGGAGATGAAGATGAGTTTTGATTTTAAACGCATGATGAAATTCGAACACAATGTCGGTCAAAAAGAAAAAAAATACCGTTTATACGGTGGCGCAGCATTGTTGTTGGTATCTATTTTTACCGCGCAAATCGTGTTGTTGCTGGTTGGTTTAGTTCTGGTGGCAACCGGCTATTCAGGCTGGTGCCCAGCTTATTCCGGTCTCGGCAAAAACACTTGCTCGGCAGACGAAACATCAAGTAGCTAATCTTATGGAAAACTACAAGGACGTAGTTTTCAACCAAAGGGTTAACCTAATCGTCTTTTCGAAACTCGCCTTCCAGCACATTACTTTCAGATGCTTTACCTTGTTGGAAAATACCGCCTTTAACAAAATGATTCTCGATAACATATTGCGCTATTTTTCTACGCAACGATGGAATTAGACATACGAAGCCTAAAATATCGGTAATAAAGCCGGGAGTCAGTAACAATGCCCCGCCTACTAAAATAATGGGACCTTCGATCATTTCATAAGCCGGTATAACGCCCTGCCTTAAATTAGCCTGTAATTTCTGAAACGTGGCGAAGCCTTGCTGCCTCAATAACCATGCGCCGGCAACGGCGGTCGAAACAACTAGAAAAATCGTTGGCAACGCACCGATGAGACCGCCCACTTTCAGCAGCAAATAAATTTCGATAAACGGTATGACCAACACTAACAAAAAAATAATTTGGAACCCTTTCATAGCACTCTTACACAATAAGTTATTGGTACAATATAGGGCCAATTTATCGTATTTCCTAGAACATATTCAGCTCGATGCTTAATTAAACTTCCTGTATGACTGAAGTTATCGTTACATTCTGCACGTGTCCCGATTTAAACACGGCAGAAAAAATCGCCCGACACCTCGTTGAAAATAAACAGGCCGCCTGCGTGAATGTTTTGCCCGGCATAACGTCTATTTACCGTTGGAACGATCAAATCGAGACGACTGAGGAACATCTTCTGGTCATAAAATCGGCCTCTCAATACTACGCAGCGATTGAAAATACGATCCGAAGTCATCATCCTTACGAAATACCGGAAATTGTTGCCTTGCCGATTGACCGCGCTTTACCTGAATATATTAACTGGATTAATACATGTCACGCCTGAACATCTTCATCTATTCATTCCTGGCCTTATTCGGTCAGATTGTTTTTGCACTGGATGCCCCTTCCCTACTGGCGCCTGAGCAAGCTTTTCAAGCATCGGTAAAATCCGTAAGCCCCGACCAGATCGAAATTGTTTGGACGATTGCCGACGGCTATAGCCTGTACCGCAAAAACATGCGCTTTGAATCCAAAACATCGTCCATACAATACGGAGCGCCCGAATTCCCTGCCGGAAAAATAAAGCACGATGAATTATTAGGCGATATTGAACATTATCGCGGTCAAATGAACGTTAATCTGCCGGTAACGCTAAACAAAGGCGATCCAAAACCTCAGTTGGTTATCCATTATCAGGGTTGTGCCGACATCGGCGTCTGTTACCCGCCGCAAGAAAAAACCTTGGATATTAAACTCCCGCCGCCGACTGTCGCCGCAAATGTTTCACCTATCGATTCATTGGTAAAAGGCATTAACGGACTGAAATCAGGTATTTCACAAGACGAGTTACTGCCTCCCGACCAAGCTTTTCAATTTACGGCTGATGTAAAGGATCCTAATACGCTGCATGTAAGCTGGCTGGCTGCCGAAGGTTATTATCTCTATCGCGAAAAATTCAAGCTCGAATTATCCGGCTCCGATAAGGTTAAATTGGGGAAGTACACCCTACCGAACGGTACACCTAAAGAAGATGAAGCGTTCGGACATGTCGAAATTTTTCACGGCGAAATAGCTTTAGATGTCCCGTTGGTCCGAACCGATTTAACTCCTCAAAAAATCAACATAAAAGCCGGTTACCAAGGTTGTGCCGACCGCGGCGTTTGTTATCCGCCGATGGATAAAACAATTGAACTCGAGCTTCCGCCAGCAACCGTCTTATCTTCGCCGGATAACAAAAACGTAAAAAACCAAGCTATAGCCGAGCAAGATCAATTCGTACAATCGTTAAAACATGAAAGCTTCGGCGTTATCTTGTTTTTATTTTTTTCCGCAGGGGTTTTGTTATCCCTCACGCCGTGCGTATTCCCTATGATCCCGATTTTATCGGGGATTATTGTCGGGAAAGGCCATCAAATCAATACATCTCGCGCTTTTTCGCTCTCGTTGAGTTATGTTGTCGCTTCCGCAGTCACCTATACGATTTTCGGCGTATTAGCCGCACTGTTCGGAAGTAATTTACAGGCTACCTTTCAACAACCTTGGATTATCGGGCTGTTCAGCGCCGTTTTCGTCTTGCTGTCGTTATCCATGTTCGGTTTTTACAGCCTGGAATTACCCGATTTCATCCGCGCTAAACTCCATAATTCAAGTGAAAAACACCGCGACGGCTCTATGCTCGGCGCCGCCTTTATGGGGGCGCTGTCTTCATTAATTGTGGGACCCTGTGTAGCCGCACCGCTGGTAGGCGCTTTAGTCTACATCGGTCAAACCGGCGATGTCGTTTTAGGCGGTAGCGCCCTATTTACGATGGGCATGGGCATGGGTGTACCTTTATTGATAATGGGCGCGTCTGCCGGAAAACTGTTACCCAAAGCGGGTTCTTGGCTGAATGCGACCAATGCCGTATTCGGCGTTTTGATGCTCGGTGTGGCGGTATGGATGCTTTCCCGTATTTTGCCGCCTAGCATAACGATGTTTCTCTGGTCGCTGTTACTTATCTTGCCGGCGATTTACCTTAATGCGCTCGACCCCTTGCCTGAGCATAGCACCGGCTGGCGTAAACTTTGGAAAGGCCTGGGCATAACGATGCTCGCCTACGGTTTATTATTGTTAATCGGATTTAGCATAGGCAACAGTAATCCATTAAAACCGTTACAGGGTCTCGGTATTTCGGCAGCCAAGGCTAGCGAAGAAGGCATTCAATTCGAAAGGATTGCTTCACTAACCCAACTGGAAGCAAAAATCCGGCAGGCGACGGCGAACAATCAGCCTGTTATGCTGGATTTTTACGCCGATTGGTGTATTTCTTGTAAAGAAATGGAAGCTTATACCTTTACCGACCCTACTGTTAAGAAATCTTTGGCTGGATTTGTGCTTATACAAGCCGACGTAACCAACAACTCGGAAGACGATAAAGCCCTATTAGCAAAATTCAACCTTATCGGCCCGCCAGCCATTTTATTTTTTAAAAACAGCTCGCAAGATAATCAGTCGTTAAGAGTAATCGGTTATCAAGACGCAAAAACCTTTATTAAAACCTTACAACAGGTGACCTTGTGAAACGATCTATCTTAATCGTGTTAGTTGCAATGATCGCTTTTACCTGCGGTTTAAGCGTTCGCTGGCTAATGTCGGCGCCTGCTACCCGAACTGAATCCGTCGGTCGAATAAGTTTACCGGAATTCGCTTTACCGGATCTGTCCGGCAAACAACGCTCTATTAAAGAATGGCAAGGCAAGGTTCTGATCATCAATTTTTGGGCAACTTGGTGTCCGCCTTGTTTAAAAGAAATGCCGGAATTCGTTAAATTACAGAATGAATACGGTTCCAAAGGTCTTCAATTTATCGGCATAGCCATTGACGAAGTCGAACCGGTTAAAGAATTTATTAACAACAAACAGATTAACTACCCAATATTACAAGGTGAAGATCAAGGTACGAAAATTGCCCACGATCTGGGCAATATCGTCAACACCGTTCCGTTTACCGTCATTGTCGATAAAAAAGGGAATGTCGTCAAAAGTCACATGGGCGAATTGAAACGTGAGAAGCTTTTGGAAATCGTCAAACCTCCTGCTATGAAACCTCTCATTTGAAAAACAAAAGATACCCAGGACTCATTGTCGGTCAAAAGGATTGACCGATATAGCTAAAAACATGAAAAAACGATAGTTTTTCAATCGAATCATTCACTATAAATTTACAATGAATTCAAAAAAAACAAACTGTTGTTGATGTTTATTAAAGTCGGTACTAATATAGATCGCAAATAAATCAATAATTATTGATAAGTAGCTTTAAAAGAATAAACCGTTTTTTTCCTTAAACGTCCCTTAAGAGGCTGTATGATAAATTACACGAATGATTTCATTAACTGCCTCCCAATCCTTTTTCCGGGTAGTCTCATAAAGACCGTCCGGTAATAATGATCTAATTTCACCTTGAACCCCTTGTCCACTAAAACGAGTCAATTGGTAAATCCATTTGTTTTTAACATCGAGATTAATATCTTACAAGTCGTTGAGTTAATGGTGTAAAAAATGGCAGTAACTAAGATACCCAAATACGCCCCTACTTCGCTTTCCATTACGCTATCCGTTTGGCGAGCATTATTTCTAAGGGAGGCAATTACCAGACTGTCTAAAGGACGCGCGGCTTGGCTTTGGTTATTATTGGAACCGCTTGCCCATATGTCGCTTATGATGTTTATATTTGCCGTTATTCGCGTTCGTATAGTTAGTGGAATGCCTGTCGCATTATGGATTATGGTGGGTCTACTGGGAATCTTTATGTTCATGAGAACAGCGACGCAATCCAAAAACGCAATAAACTCGAATAAGTCTCTATTCGCCTATCGTCAAGTAAAACCATTCGATACCGTATTAACACGGGCTTATCTCGAATGTTTTTTTAACCGTTTTACTTATAATTGCCATGTTTTCCGGTGCGTATTTTTTAAGCTTCGCTGTTTTCCCTAGCAATCCTTTGTTATTGATGACAGCATTTTTTGGCTTATGGCTAACAGGCTTAGGATACGGTCTGATAACTTCAGTCGTAGCCGAGTTGATCCCGGAAATCGATAAAGTTCTCAAGCTGGTTATGGGACCGATCTACATGCTATCCGGTGTGGTTTTTCCAATCGACACTATTCCAAAGCCCTATCGAGACTTGTTACTTTACAACCCTATCGCTCATGGGATAGAAGCCGCGAGATCGAGTATCTCGCCTTACTATCACGCCTTTCCTGAACTAAATATCGCCTACACTTACGGCTGCGCTTTTGATATTAATCTTAATCGGTATTGCGCTCCAAAAACGCTTTGCAATTTTATTGGTTATGAAATGATTTTAGTAAACGACGTTCATAAACGCTATCAAACCGATCACGGTCCCGGTAGATGGGTGTTACAAGGAATTAATCTGACCTTCCCGCCCAACGTCAATGTCGGATTAATCGGCAGAAACGGCGCCGGGAAATCGACGCTATTACGTTTAATCGGCGGTATCGATCAACCCAATAAGGGCAGCATCGATCGCCAATGTCGTGTTTCTTGGCCTATGGGGTTCGGCGGCGGGCTTCAACCTTCACTAACCGGACGCCAAAACGCCAAATTTGTGTGCCGAATTCACGGACACGAGTCAGATATTAACGACCGACTCGAATTTATTAAAAGTTTCTCTGAAATTGGAGTCGCATTCGACGAACCCATAAAAACGTATTCGAGTGGAATGAGATCCCGCTTACAATTTGCCATGTCTATGGCATTCGATTTCGATGTGTATATTTCCGACGAAGTTACCGCAACTGGCGATGTAGCTTTCAAAAATAAAGCGTCGTCGGCTTTTAAAAAACTAGCCGATCATTCCAGTCTCATCATGGTTTCGCATGGTGAAGGCACATTAAAACAGTTCTGTTCTGCCGGCATACTACTACTTAACGGCAAAGCGCACTGGTTCGACGACATTAACGATGCCCTAAAAGCTTATAAGGAAAGCCTGCCTCAATGAAAGCGACTACTCAACAAAACCCTTTGATCGTCTCTTTAAAACGTCACCCTATCTTCGCCTGCGCTATCGTCGCTTCGATTTTGGCCGTCATCTATTGGGGACTTATTGCCTCCGACCGTTATATTTCCGATGCTCACGTTATGATCCAAAGTACCGACTTAGTGGGTAGCGAAAGTGTCGATCTCAGCGGACTGCTCGGCAATACGGGCGGTAATAATAAACCGGATCAACTACTGTTACGCGACTATTTACTCTCCGTAGACATGCTAAAAAAGCTCGATAAGCTACTGAATTTGCGAGAGCACTTTAGCGACCCTAAAATCGATATTTTCTCTCGAATGTGGGCAAAAGATGTTTCGCTGGAAGAATTTTACGAATACTATTTATCCAGAGTTTCGGTGGAATACGACGATTATTCCGGAGTCTTAGTCATCAATGTTCAAGCTTACAATCCTAAAATGGCACATGACATCGCAACGATCTTGGTATCGGAAGGCGAGCTGTTTATGAATACGATGGCCCGTAATTTAGCGAAGGAACAAGTCGATTTTTTGCAAAGCGAACTTCAACAAATAACCGAAAATACGATGGAAGCTAGGCAACAAATGTTAACCTTTCAGAATGCGCACGGTTTAGCTTCCCCCCAATCAACGGCGGAAAATGTCTCCGGCATTGTGAATAATCTTGAAGCGCAATTGAGCGAAATTCAAACCAAGAAATCGGCTATGCTCAGTTACCTCATGCCGAGTAGTCCAAATGTAGCAGAATTAAATATACAAATATCCGCCATCGAAAAGCAACTCGCCAAAGAAAAGGACAAACTGACCTCGCCAAATAAAAAGACCTTGAATAGAACGATTGAAGAATATCAACGACTGGAAATGAACGCCCAGTTTGCACAAGAAATCTACAAGACTGCGTTAATCGGACTTGAAAAAGGACGCTTTGAAGCCTCTCGTACATTAAAAAAAATGTCTATTTTGCAAGAGCCTACTTTGCCTGAATATCCTCTACAACCACGTAGAATATACAACATGATTGTTTTTATCATTTTTACATTAGTTATTGCTGGTATAGCGCAATTGCTTGCAGCTATTATTCGCGACCACAAGGAATGATCCCATGTTTACAATACATCGTATAGTTTCAGTACTAAACAAATTAACAAAGGCTGAGAGCAATACTAATTTACATTTAAATAAATTCGACATGGATTTTTTAATAAGAAACGACTTATTCGCTTTAGTAAAAAATTGCTTCAAATGCTTTGCTAAGACCTTATTTATTACGCTTACCTTTACTTTTCTTTGGACGTCCTCAGCCTTTGCTGTAACTAACGATCCGATGGGAATAGGACAAGTGCTCGGACTAGCACCGGCTGAAAATCTAACCCCGACCATTACCCCGACGCCTCAAGTTCCCGCCGCCGTTACCCCGGCAGCTCCCGTACCTGAGACGACCGTCCAACCGCCTCAATTCTTCGATTACTCCAAAAACTTGAAGAGCGATGTATTTGGAGCAAATCTGTTCACCGGTGCTTTTGCACGCGACGGCGCCGCTCAATTTAATCAGGATTATTCTATTAATATCGGCGACAACATTAACGTCCGTTTCTGGGGCGCTTTTGAATACGATGCTCAGTTAACGGTCGATCCTAAAGGCAATATTTTTATACCGCATGTCGGACCGTTAAGGGTTTTAGGCGTGCAAAATAAAAACCTGCAAACCGTTGTCAACTCGGCTGTAAGTAAAGTGTTTCGCGCCAACGTATTCAGCTATGCCAGTTTATCCGCCGCACAACCGGTAAGGGTTTTGGTCGGCGGCTTCGTAAATCGTCCGGGGCTTTATGGCGGAACGAGTATGGACAGCTTGCTCCATTATCTCGACCAAGCCGGCGGTATCGACACGGAGCGGGGTTCTTTTCTCAATGTACAGATTAAACGCGGCGGACAGGTTAGAGCGACTGTCGATCTCTACGAATTTTTATTGGATGGTCGTATGCCGTTAACCTTGCTTGCAGACGGCGATGTAATATTCGTACCGCAACGTAACAATACCGTTAAAGTCAGCGGTCTCGCCGCCAATGCCAATCGATTCGAGTTTTCCGATAGAAGCCACACAGTTGCAGACATAGCCAGAATTGCAAAACCTAACGCATCGGCCACCCACGTCAGAATTGTTAGAAATACCGGCACCACACGGAATGTCGAATATTATCCGATCGAAAATGCCGACTCAATTTCTCTTGAAAACGGCGATGAACTGGAATTTACGGCAGACAAAAAACCCGGCACGATCACCGTCAGAGTTGAAGGCGAGCATTTAAGCGCACAAGAGTACGTACTGCCTTACGGTTCGCGAATGGGCAAATTACTCCAGCAAATTCAATTTACCGATATATCGGATACGAAGAGCTTGCAACTTTTCCGGAACTCTATTAAAGACCGTCAAAAAGCCATGCTGGAAACGGCTCTAAAAAGACTGGAAGCCAGCGTATTGACCGCAAGATCCGGTACTGCCGAAGAAGCTCAATTACGAACCAGCGAATCGCAATTAATGATGCAGTGGGTTGAGCGAGCGAAATCAATCGAACCTACCGGTCAAGTTATGATTGCGAAAGGCGATAACATCAGTCAATTATTATTGGAAAACGGCGATATTATACGGATACCGGCAATTGATAACCTTGTACTGGTCAGCGGGGAGGTCATGTTTCCGAACACAATGGCTATCGAAGCGGATAAGGATGTTGAGGATTACATTAATGTTGCGGGCGGCTACTCTCAAAACGCGGATACGTCGAGAATTATCATTGCTCACATGGACGGAAGTTTTGAAGATACCGAAGAAAGCTCCGGCCTTTTCGACGACGATCTTGTGATCCGTCCCGGCGACGAGATCTTGGTATTACCTCAAGTTGATGAAAAATACCGTCAGATCTTTAAAGAAGTTGCAACGATGATCTATCAAATAGGTCTATCAGCTAGGATCGCAACCAGATTCTAACGCTACACAAACCCAAGGTTAATTTAGACATTAACCTTGGGTATATTCAAACGTGTAAATTTGATCTTGCTAGCATCTACAAACGCTTGATCTTTTATAAGCGACGATTTTTGTAAGGATGTTAGTTATTTGCGTTACTCCCTACAATTTCACTTTATCTGCATTAATTCGTTATTTTCTGGCTGAACGTTGAATTTAAAATAATCGGCTTCATGTAGCATTCAGGTTTAAAACATTACACTGTTTGCCCGGCCCAAATCATTAAATATCAATGCCGAAAATAATAGAGAAATTTCTTCCAAAATTACGTTAAAAGTCATATTACATCTTCACCGGGTAATGCAGTATTCTTGATATTATGGAAATTTAACTAAGGAAAGGGTAAAATTAAATGACTTATCGATATATAGAAAAACACCATATTCATGTTTTCGCATATAATTTTGATATTCGACTTACTTTCCTCTTAATTCACACCCCTACTCGTAAACAATACGTTTCAATTCTTTGAGATTAGATGTGAATATCAAACAAGAAGTTCTGATATTAAAAGGTCAAACGCTCCTATGGACGTTATTGATTCTTAAAGCGTTGGATAAAATACCCGGCATCCGTCCTTTTTATCGGTCTTTATTACGCAGGCTGGTCAAAAAAAGCCAACTTTTTGATCAAGCGTTTTATCTTGAACATAATCAGGATGTGGCTCAATCGGGAATCTCGCCGATTAAGCATTATGTCCTTATTGGCGACCGCGAAAGTCGTTTTCCTATGCCTTTTTCGATCCGGGTTATTACCGTGCGCATACCCCGAGTAAAACCAAAAAAGTTAATTCCCTCCTCCATTACTGTTATATCGGGCGATATCAGCGTATTTCGACAAGTCCTTGGTTCGATTTGGATTTTTATCTCTCTAACAATAAAGATGTTGCTCGATCGAATCAAGATCCTCTTTTGCATTATCTTCAATGGGGCGGCTTTGAAGGTCGCTCGCCCTCACCGCACTTTGACAGCTTGTACTACCTGAAAGCTAATCCGCAAATAGAGTCTTTACATATCAATCCGTTACTGCATTATCTGTACTACGGACGTCAAGAAGGTCTAAAACCCTTGCCCGATCCACTTCACTCAGACTTTTCCAATCAACAGCAAGACCTTAATACTTTTAACTGGGATTCTTTCACAAAACACAGCAACCCAAGTCATGCCAGTATCGATATTATCGTCCCTGTATACCAAGGACAATACGAAACGCTACAATGCCTCCACAGTGTATTAAGCAGCAATTGCAGTATCTCTTATGAGTTGATTGTGATCGACGATGCTAGTCCGGATTTTGAACTGAGCGAGCAACTTCGCAAATTAGCAAATAAAGGCTTAATTAAATTAATATCAAATTCAACGAATCACGGCTTTATTTATTCGGTCAACCGCGGGATGTCGCTTCATAAAGATCGGGATGTTGTTTTACTAAATTCAGATACTGAAGTCTACAACGACTGGTTGGAACGACTGGCTTACGCGGCTTATCGAAACAGGCTAACGGGCACCGTAACGCCAATGTCGAATAATGCCACGATTTGCAGCTATCCTCGATTTTTGCACGATAATCCCTATCCGCTTGAAATAGGCTACGCCGAATTGGATGCCCTCTATGCAAAACTAAATAAAAATAAGCAGGTGGAAGCGCCCACCGGCGTTGGCTTCTGCATGTATATCAAACGAGAATGTTTAAATAATGTCGGATTGTTTGATGAGGAGGCCTTCGGTAAAGGTTACGGCGAAGAAAACGATTTTTGTCAGCGCGCTATTAAAGCAGGCTGGCGCAATATTATTGCTGCAGATGTATTTGTGCGCCATTGGGGGGCTTGCTCGTTTAAAGGGGAAAGAGCTAAACGTGTCCAAAACGCACTCAAAGTTATCGCAACCCGTTACCCCAACTATCAAAAAGATGTCGATGCATTTATCAAAAAAGACCCGCTAGCCGAAAGCAGAAGAGTTTTAGATTGGCATAGGCTGCTCGGAATGCGACGGGAGAAAAACATTCTTCTGATTAATCATAACCGAGGCGGCGGTACTGAACGACGGGTGCATGAAGATGTCCAGCATTTTCTAAATCAAGGCTTCGGCGTTTTTCTATTACGTCCCTATCCAAATCAGTCAAAATTCGGTTTTATCGTCCATCCTAAAATAAAATCATTGCCTAATTTGCGACCGTTGGATCTGGATGATCCTGTTACCGTTATCAATCTGATAAAAAGTCTCGCTATAACGGAAGTGCATACGCATAGTTTTGTCGATTTTTCATCGAATGCACCTCAACAAATTATCAAAGCCATTAGTCGCCTAAAACTTTTCTGGCTTGTACATTTACACGACTACAAAGTCATTTGCCCTCGCATCAATCTGGCGGACGAAAACGGTCTATATTGCGGAGAACCGGACGAGGCGGGCTGTAATAAATGTTTAAAAGAAAGAAAGTCCATTTTCGAGACTACCGCTCAGCGATACGTATGTCCGAACACCCAAATTAAATTCAAACGAAAAATTGAAAGTGGTCGTCATTGGCGCGATTGGAAAGCTTAAAGGCTATGAAATCATCAAAGCTTGTGCTAAACATGCCAAGCGTAACGCGTTACCTTTGCAATTTATTGTATTGGGTTATTCGATGAATGACCGAGTACTGGAGGAAACAGGCGTTGAAATAACAGGAAAATATCAAGAATCCGAAGCGCCGGATTTATTAGATAATCTTAACCCACATGCGGTATGGTTACCGTCCTTATGGCCGGAAACATACAGCTATACGCTATCTATCGCGCTATACGCAAATCTACCTGTGTTTGCATTCGATATTGGTGCCATCGCGGAACGTCTTAAGGAACATGATAAACATCGCTGGCTGATGGACTTATCGTTACAATGTTCTCCCGATAAAATTAACGCTCGCTTTTGCGATTTCAGAGCTGAAAACGTTTATCGATAACGAAAACACCATTAGCAAGCCGTTTGCTGAATAACCGATCTAATATCTATACACTCAACTACTTAACTAAAATGACTTACAACTTGGTTAAATTAAGCACCTGTTCATAAAGTGCAACCTTTCACGGTCATATTAAACTTTAGAAAAAGCGACTATACCCTGTAGAAAAAAAGGGGCTATATAAAGCCCCTTTAATGAATGATTTGCCGACTTTAACACAATGTCTTGTATTAATACTCGTTTAAGTTAACGTTCAATTAACTTAAATAGCCTCAACTACTTAGCTGTATGTTTTTCTTCCAAAGATGCCGCATTGGTGCTGACCCATTTCTTTGGATTGCTATTTTTCATCGTATGTTCAGGCACCTTGTCGGGCGATGGATTGCTATTTTGCATCACATGTTCTGGCGCTGCCGCTGGTTCGGCCTTTTGGTCAGGCGAGGGATCGCTGTTCTGCATATGATGACCGAGCGTAGGCTCGACCACCGGCGCTGGCGAAGGGTTGTTGTTTTGCATTTTCATTTCAGCATTTGCAAGCACAGGTAAAACTGTTAAAAGCGCAGCTATGATTATATTATTTCTCATCATTTATCCTTATAACGGTAAAGCGATTAAATTGCATTATCCTCGTTACCAGCCATAAATTGATAAAAAGAAATTTTGCCCTTGAAGGGTATAGTCATTCTTACACACTTCAGACATTTGAGCTTGATATGGATCATTAATTCAATAAATAACTTTGATGTTACTTTTCTCGCACAGAAGGTCTCGTGTTTAGAACGACCCCGAACCGTGCTACTATAGGCGTTATTTACAGTATTCAAACTCGGAAAAGATACAATGAAAGCAGACATCGGATTAATCGGATTGGCGGTAATGGGGCAAAACTTGGTGCTCAATATGAACGATAACGGTTATAAAGTCGCCGTCCATAACCGCACCGCCGCGACAACCGAAGAATTTTTATCGGGTCCCGCCAACGGTACCCAAATCGTCGGCGCTTATTCCTTGCAAGAACTCGTCGATAGCCTGAAATCGCCGCGTATAGTCATGTTGATGGTGAAAGCGGGCGACGTGGTCGATCAGTACATCGACAAACTAGTACCCCTGCTTACAGAGGGAGACATCATTGTCGACGGTGGCAATTCGCTCTATACCGACACCAACCGCCGCACTGCAACACTAAAAGACAAAGGCATCCGTTTTATCGGCACCGGCGTATCCGGCGGCGAAGAAGGCGCACGCCACGGGCCGTCCATCATGCCCGGCGGCAACAAAGAAGCGTGGCCTTACGTCAAACCGATTTTTCAAGCCATCAGCGCGAAAGTCGACGGCGATCCGTGCTGTGAATGGGTCGGCGACAACGGCGCAGGCCATTACGTCAAGATGGTGCATAACGGCATCGAATACGGCGACATGCAGATCATTTGCGAAGCGTATCAATTGTTATACGAAGGTTTAGGCTTAAGTGCGGATGAAATGCACGTTATTTTCGACGAATGGAATAAAGGCGAGCTGAGTTCTTACCTGATCGAAATTTCCGCCGCGATTTTGGCTTACAAAGATGAAGACGGCTCACCCCTGCTAAATAAAATCCTCGATACCGCCGGACAAAAAGGCACCGGCAAATGGACCGGCATCAACGCGTTGGATTTAGGTATTCCCTTAACATTGATCGGCGAAGCAGTATTTGCCCGTTGTCTATCGTCACAGAAAGACGAACGCGTTAAAGCAGCCGAATTTCTCGCACGGCCTAAAAAAACGTTCACAGGCGACAAACAGGCGATGATCAACGCGATCCGAAATGCTTTGTATGCTGCCAAAATTATTTCTTACGCCCAAGGCTTCCGCTTATTGCGAGAGGCTTCGAGCGAATACAATTTCAACCTCAATTACGGCGAAATCGCCTTAATGTGGCGCGGCGGTTGTATTATCAGAAGTAGTTTCTTGAACGACATCAAACAAGCCTACCAAACCAACCCTGATATCGAAAACCTGTTGATGGCGGATTTCTTCATCGACGCCATGCGCGACGCCGAAGAGGGCTGGCGTAAGGCGGTTATCATGGGGATTGAATTGGGCATTCCGACCCCAGCGTTTTCCTCCGCTCTCGCCTATTTCGACGGTTACCGCACCGAGCGGCTGCCCGCCAATTTATTACAAGCACAACGAGATTACTTCGGCGCACATACGTACGAACGTATCGACCAGCCACGAGGCAAATTTTTCCATACCGACTGGACTGGCCATGGCGGGAAGACGGCTTCGTCAACTTACAATGTATAGGTCGGCATTTCGATTGATAGGAGAATATTTTGCCTACCATATCGATGTTTTATGGGATTATCATCCGGATGTATTTTGCGCCGGGTGAACATCCCCCTCCGCATTTTCATGTGTACTATGCCGAATATAAAGCTAGGGTAAATATACAAACTTGTGAAATGATTGATGGAAATTTACCAAGAAAGCAAACAAAACTCGTCCTGGCATGGGCGGAATTGCATCAAGAAGAACTTATTGCCGATTGGGATTTAGTCATGAATGGCGAAGAGCCATTCAAAATTCAACCATTACAGTAATTTGAGGCATTTGTGTATCCATCAGTAAAGTCCGTTGTTCCCCAAGATAATTATGAGCTTTTTCTTACATTTAATAACGGTGAAACCGGCACATTAGACATGAAGCCCTACCTGGGTTTTGGTATCTTTAATCGGATTAAAGATTACGCTTCTTTTGAAAAAGTCACCGTTGCCTTCGACACTATTGAATGGGAGTCTGGCGCTGACCTTGCTCCTGAATTTGTCTATGAAAAATGCAGAAGAAATTGAGAAATTTAATAAATTAATTAAAACACATAGCAAAACGCTTCACTTCGTTCAGCTCATTTAATCGCTCTTACCACTTCTGCAAAAAACAATACAACTCCAAGAGCAATTAGATCAACTAGTACTTAAAAAAACGGATAAAAATTATTACAAAAACCCCGTAGTCTTATATCAAAGGATATTTGAAGATCTTAAGGAGGAGATAAATCAATTGCGAAGGGGAAAAAATTATGACCTTCAAACTGAGAAACAAGAATTAGCTTATTTTGTTTTAAATGCCAAAGCTAAAGCTTGGGCATTAAGAAGCAAAGAAGAATTTATTAATCAATTAGATGACAATATAAAAAAGCAAAAAAACTTATCGTACAAAGATAATCCATATACAGAGTTATATATAAAATACCTTTTTGATGAAAAAAAACGTTTGGGCTATTAATTAGATAGCTCATATGTTAGGGTGAACTTATGGACTCCAACATATATACTATTGATTCGACCTTTTAAAGTCTGAACCGTTCGTGCTGAGCGAGTAGAAGCACAGACCGCCTTTCGACAGGCTCAAGACGAACGGAAGTAAATACTTCATATGGCTGAATCTATAACTCGCAACATTGAGGTTTGTACCTCACTCCAACCTAGAAAAAACTAACTGATAAAAGTTACATAACCGTATTGATTTAAAAAAACTCTCTCAAAACCATGAACGCCGAACCCTGCACTTACGTTATCTATGGCTCAACGGGCAATTTGTCCCGGATTAAATTGATGCCTGCCTTGTACCACCTCGATGAGGCCAATCATTTGCCGGAAGGCACCCGGATTATCGCCATCGGTCGCCGTCCTTGGGATCAAGCCACATGGTTAAAAGAACTTCGGGAGATGATCGAGCAAAAGGTGAAAAGTAATTTCAATGAAGCGGTTTTTAAACGCTTTAGCGAACGCTTTTGTTATCACCGGGGCGATCTGCACGAAGCCGAGGCCTATGCGGCATTGGCTGAACTCATTAACGATCCTGAGCAACAATTCTCCAAGAATATTGCGTACTACTTATCCATCAGCCCCGCCGATTTCGGACAGGTGTTGGAGTTATTGAGCGCCAACCATTTATTCGAAGAGGAATACGGCTGGCGGCGGGTCATTATCGAAAAACCCTTCGGTTACGATCTGGACAGCGCGCAAGCCTTGCAAAAGAAGATCAGCCTGCATCTAACCGAAGAACAGGTGTACCGAATCGATCACTATCTCGGTAAAGGCATGGTGCAGAATGTTCTGGTATTCCGTTTTGCCAATGTGATGCTGGAACCGTTATGGAACCGTAATTACATCGACCATATCCAGATCACCCACTCCGAAGAGATCGGTATAGAAGGCCGCGGCGAGTATTACAACAGCGCCGGTGCCATGCGCGACATGCTGCAAAGTCATTTGTTGCAAATGATGACCTTGGTGGCAATGGAACCACCCGTGTCCATGGAAGCGGAAGCCTTGCGCGACGAAAAAGTGAAAGTGCTTAAATCCATCAGGCCGATCCCCAAAGAAGCCGTACACGGCCACGCCTTCCGCGCCCAATATGCCAAAGGCACGGTAAACGGTGTAAAGGTTAACGGTTATCTGCAAGAAGACAACGTTCCCCCAAATAGCACGACCGAAACTTACGCTGCTATGAAATTGTACGTCGATAATTGGCGTTGGCGGGGCGTCCCGTTTTATTTACGCACCGGCAAACGGTTAGCGAAAGCACAATCGACAATTTCGATTTGCTTCCGTCATCCGCCGCTGCAATTCTTTCGCGATACCCAGGTTCACTGCATGAACCAAAACTGGGTTTTGTTGGGCATCCAGCCGGAAGAGTGCATTCGCATTGAGATGACCGTGAAAGAACCCGGTTTGGAAATGAGCACCCGAACCACCAGCCTCGACGCCAGCTTCCGCAATCAAAACGAAAAGGCCATCGATGCCTATGAAGATTTGCTGCTGGATGTCCTTAAAGGCGACCGTTCGTTATTCTTGCGTTTCGATGAAGTGGAATCTGCTTGGCGTATCGTCGATCCCATCTTGCAAACCTGGGCAATCGAACGCGATTATATTGCGACTTATCCCGCTGGATCCTGGGGACCTGAAGACAGCCGTCGGTTGTTCGATAAGGAAAGCCAAGCTTGGCGCAGCTCATTAACCCCGGAGGCGTGTAAATATGAGGTCTGATTATCTTTGGAATTGTCTGGAAAATGCCGATCAAGTCGCGGAAATCGCTTGTAAGGAAATTTTAGCGGCGGCCGATGCCGCTATTGCAAAGCACGGGCGGTTTAAAATTGTCTTAGCGGGCGGCACGACGCCAGAAAAAGTCTATCGTTTATTGGCAAAATCGCACGCGGATTGGCAAAACTGGTGGGTTTATCACGGCGACGAACGCTGCTTACCGGTAGACCATAAAGACCGCAACAGCGTTATGGCGTCTAGCGCTTTTTTGAATGAAGTTGCCATCCCCAAAAATCAAATTTTCGATATTCCTGCCGAATTAGGACCGGAACAAGGCGCTACGACGTATCGCCCATTTGTTGCCGACGCCCTGCCCTTCGATCTTGTGTTATTGGGCATGGGCGAAGACGGCCACACGGCGAGTTTATTTCCCGGTCATTCTCACGATCCTTTCGAATTGACCCATGCAGTTTATAACTCACCAAAACCGCCACCTGAACGCATTTCAATGAGTGCTCAAGCCTTAAGCAATGCACAGCAAGTTTTTATTCTGGTAACCGGGACCAATAAAAGAGATGCTGTTAAACAATGGTGTTCGGATTTGGAGCTTCCGATTGCCACCATCAGTAATGACAATATTACGATTCTAATCGACCGAGACGCATCAAACGATTGAGAACTTACCCTACGTCAAAAATGATTGCTGTGACGTAGGGAGCAATCAAGTTAATCCCATTTATTGTGTTTTAATTCCTCTTCACATATTTTTTTTCTTTTTTTCAACAAATCGTCTTCAAAGCGCTCTAAATAAACTTTTTCCGCATCATTAACGCTAACCGCATTATTCGCTTTAGCGTATTCATAATCCAATTGCTTAAGCGTGGAGTCGATTACAAATAACTCATGGGCTGCATGCACCGAAGCCGGTTTATTATCGACAGCGTGTGCTTGTCTAGTATAACTTGTCCCAGACGAACAAGCTGCAACACTCAACAGCACGATCAATAGCAAACATCTCATTTATATTTCTCCAAAATAGAAGTTCTTCAACATTTAAACAAATATGTTTCTAACGATTTGTCTGGCTACAGATATAAACGATCATCCATGAATCTGCACTGAATAGCTCGTTGGGTTTAGTCTATTATCCCGGTCGTATGATAGTTAATTATTAATTTACCTTTTTCGACAAGGTACTTCGTAATACAATTAGCGCTTTTTTAGGTACAGATAGTTTCCAAATATGAAAACTATCGTTGTTCATACAAATATTGCTATTTAATTATTAAAGGTCGTTTTTTATGTGTTGGAGTGGAGAGGCGTCAGGGGTGTTAGCTACGATAGGGCTAACTACCGCAGTGTATATCGCAAGAAAAGGTGAGGCAAAAGAATTATGGATTCCGTTGACCTATTTCGCATTGATGGAGTTACTTCAGGCCGTCACCTACATTTATATCGATTTGTGCGATAATCCCAATAACCAAGTACTGACGATGCTCGGCTATTTACATGTCTCGTTCCAGCCGTTTTTTGTCAACATGGTGGCGATGTACTTCATCCCGCAAGAGATTAAAGAAAAAATTCAAACCGTTGTTTACACACTCTGCTCCGTCGGTACCCTTTTCCTGTTATTTAAAATGTACCCTTTCGACTGGGCCGGTAAATGTGTAATCGGCACGGAAGGTTTCTGCGGACCGGCAGTTTGCTCGGTACATGGCGCTTGGCACATCGCATGGCAAATGCCGTTAAACGGTTTACTTTCTTACCCGATTCATTGGCTGAATGATTTCGATTGGGGCTTACACGTCATGAGTTACATATTGGTGTCGTTTATTTTGCCGATTATTTACGGTTCCTACAGATTCGTAGCCTTCCACTACCTGATGGGTCCTTGGATTTCCGGCGTCACCACGAATGACCCGAACGAATATGCTGCCGTCTGGTGCCTATTCTCAATCGCCCTCTGTGTATCGGTAATTAAATCTCCCGTCAGGAAATATCTTCATGTGAAAAGCTGGCCGTTTTACAATCGCTATGTAACCGAAAATAAAGCGGAACTTGCAGTTGAAACGCAATAAATAAGACATTTACCGCCAGTGATTAGAATATTGCTGGCGGTAAAATCGAGTTATTTTAGTTTTTTCTCATCTCCACCAAAAATAAGGTTCTTTTCGGCCTTACAGCAATTTTTCAACTCGCTATTTATTTCTTTACATACCCGCTTTTCGTGTTAATTTGAAAGCAGAAATAAGATGTTTAGAAATAGCCTTATAACAATAGCTTAGACTTTATAAGCATTACCGGTTTTATATTATGCCCGTCTTTGTTTTCCTTTGCCTTGCTATAGCCGTTATCGTTCAAGTCAATAGCCCGTTGCAAGATCTATTGGTTTCGCAGATTATCATCGACGCCGGTTTGGTCGTCGCTGTAAGCGCCATCGTCGACAGTTTTTTTAAAAAGCTTCCAGACAATATCCGTTACGATATTTTTGCCAGTAGTATCTTGCTTATCTGGTTTGCCTATTGGAAACCGATGTTCGTCAAAGACTCGCCGATTTTCTTTTTCTTTCCGGTGTATTTCGCACTTCTCATCGCATTCGTTTCGTTATTTTTTATCAGCCAGCGAAATAAATTGGATCGTGAAAGTCTAAAGATGATGCAATCTATCGACGACTCAGGCATGGTTGACTCGTGGTTGGTGATGAGTTGTGTTTTGGTTTCACTTTATTTCGAAAACCATTTTCTGCAATTCCCCGTTATGATGACTTTATTAGCCATGCGCTTCACGCTATCGAGTTGCCTTAAGCCGATATAAAAGCTCATAGAATGTTCACTTTAGATAAGTCTCTGCAAAATTCGGAGCAGTCAACGGCTGGGCGAAAAAGTATCCTTGAAAGATCGAACAGCCCTTATCTTTGAGAAAAGCCAATTGTTCAACCGTTTCGACACCTTCCGCAATCACTTTTATATTCAAATGTTCAGCCATACTGATAATTGTTTCAACAATAACCGCATCGCTCGAATCGTTGATGATGTCGCGGACAAAACCTCGGTCGATTTTTAAAACGTCCAACGGTAATTGCTTCAAGTAAACTAACGAGGAATAGCCGGTGCCGAAATCGTCGACCGCAATAGTCACACCCAACGCTTTTAAAGCTTTCATTTTATCGACAGTATCTTGTATATCGACAATCATGATGCTCTCGGTTAACTCAATGCCTAATCGGCTTGGGGATATTCCCGTTGAGTCCAGTGCATATTTAACCTGATAAACAAAATCCTGTTGTCTGAATTGGCGGGAACTCACATTAACTGAAATATAAGGCACGGATTTTAGCCCGTCGTCGTCCCACATTTTGATCTGGCTGCACGCTTCCATCAACACCCATTTTCCTATGGTGAGAATAAGATTGCTTTCTTCGGCAACCGGTATAAAATCCGCCGGCGATAAACGTCCTTTGATCTTATCTTCCCAACGAATCAAAGCTTCCGCCCCGACCATTATCCCTTCTGCGTTCATATGTGGATGGTAGCACAGGATAAAACGACCTTGATCGATAGCGATTCTTAAATCTTGTTCTAAGCTTAAGCGTAAATCGGCCGCTTCTTGCATGCTTGAATGGAAAAAACTGATGGTATTGCGTCCGCTGGATTTCGAACGATACATTGCCGTATCCGCTTGTTGCAGCACGGCATCGGGATGTTGCTGATCTTCCGGAAAAAGTGCGATTCCGATACTGGTTCCGATTTGATGCTGATATTGGCCCAAAATAAATGGGGTATTCAACTGTTCGCGAATTTTTTCGGCGACAACCATCGCTTGATCGGCTGCGGTCGCCAAAGTTTCAGAATTCGCGTGCAACAATACAACAAACTCATCTCCCCCTAAACGCGCCAGCGTATCTTTTTCCCTAAGTACGGAAGATAACCGCTGGGCGACCTGAATCAACAATTCGTCTCCCACAAGATGGCCTTGCGAATCGTTCAATATTTTAAAATGATCCAGATCGAGATAGAGAACAGCGCCGAATTGTTTATGCCGCCGCGCAATGGCGAGTTCCTGGTCGAAGCGGTCAAGTAATAATCGCCGGTTAGGAAGGTTTGTCAACGCATCGTAAAAAGCCATATTATGGATTTTGTTTTCAGCATCTTTCTTTTCGGTAATATCGGAAAAAACAGAGACGTAATGGCTCACACCGCCAAGTTCGTTCCTAACCGCCGTCACGGTTTGCCATTCAGGATAAATTTCGCCGGATTGTCTTCGATTCCAAATTTCGCCTTCAAACTTATCTCTTGTTAATAACTGTTCCCAATAATTTTCAAAGAACGCTTGATCGTGGCGGCCCGATTTTAAAATCCGAGGATTTTTACCGATAACTTGCGGAGCCGAATACCCTGTGATTTGAGAAAAAGCCTTATTTACCCGCAAAATATTGGCGTCTTTATCCGTAATCATGATGCCTTGTTGAGTTTCAAAGGTATTTGCTGCTAATCGTAACTGTTCTTCGGAATGCTTTTGCCGGGTAATGTCGATCATAAAGCCGTACAGTTCGGTAATAACACCGTTTTCTACGACAAGCGTCGCTATATCTCGCAGCCAGACAATATGACCGTCGGCAGCTATCATGCGGTATTCCAAGTCATAACTTTGATTTTTCGCAGTAGTACTGCCATGTACACAGGTTTTTAATACCGTATCTTTATCGTCTTCATGGAGGTGGTTCTCCCAAAAATCAGCTTCGTCCATCCATTGTTTAATTGGATAGCCTAAGATACTGACGGCCTCGGCGCTCACAAAAACAAATTTAAACGTTACCGGATCGGCACGCCAAACTATTGCCGATTGTGTTTGTACTAACTTCCTGAATTGCCGCTCCCTTGCCGCTAATTTCAGGTTGCTGTGCTTAAGCTCCATCGTACGCTTGTCGACTTGAGCCGCAACAATTTCGGTGTAGCCTGACAGTACCAATAAGCCGATACTCATAAAACCGGTCACAAAAATTCCGCCGACCAACAGCTGCCAAGGCGACCAGGAATAATATTCGGCTAAAAATCTTTTCCCCGGCGAAACCTCGACATACCAATGTTGTTTACCGAAGTTGACAGTTTCCAATTGAGCAAGGTTATACGGATCGTCACCCGCTTTATCATCATTAAAACCGAAAACCGTCTCGAAAGTCGGTTGTACGATGTCATCGGTTAATCTCACGACAATATGTTTGAAATTGCCCGGCCACATCGCATCGTGCATAAATTTTTTTATATCGAAAGCAGCGGCGACCACGCCTTTAATGCAATCACAAGTATTAGGACCTGTTTCGTAATACGGTACCGCAATCACGTATCGATGTTTATCGATCAACGTAATCGTATCGCCGGTGAGATGAAGTTTTTCGACAATGTCTGCTACCGTTGTAAATTCGGACGATTTTAAGAGGCTGTTCGTCTCGGAATATTGCTCGGAAAACTGATAGTATTTACTGGTTTTAGTCGCTTTCAACCAGACGATATGAATCATATCGTAATGCTGACTGAGATCTGCTTGAGCGTTAGCTCTAAAGTAAGCTTCATCCAATGTTTTTAGACGAGCCATGTTTTTATAACGGCTCAAAACCGATAAATGAACTCGAAATTCATCTTCAAAATTATTTTTTAATGTTTCCGCTTGTTCGCTCACCATCTTATGCAAGCGATTTATCTCTTTGCCTTGGGCGTAGGTAAACCCTAAGGCAACCAGTAAAAACATAACGGTCAAAGGCAAACCTAATGAAAACCGTCTTTGCCGCCAAATACGATGGGACTTATTAAAAACAACAAAGAACAAAGGCGTAAAAATAGCAATACCGGAACAATCGCCGAGCCACCAAGTTAAAAAAGTGAAGGCTAAGTCTTGTTTTTCAACGAAACTATTGAGATACAGCGCCCCAACACTGAGTAAACTGGGAACCGAAACCGCAATGGGTCCGGCCAAAAAGAAGAACAGCAAAATTGATTTCAGCGAAACCAGTTCGTTTGGAAAATCCGCATAGCGTTTAACCAAAAAACTACCTAGCCAGGAACGTAAAACCTGAATTAACGGACTAAGAAATAAAATGATGAACTGTAAAGGCGTTTCCAAACGAAAGGCAACATCCCAACGAAGCAGTAAGTCGGCCAAGTAGAGTCCCGGCAAGACGGCATTTCCCCACAACAAAACGGCGCCCAGTCCGATCCCGGCTGACGGCCATATTGCGCTAGCGTAATTATCGGACCACGACAATAGAAATGATAAGCGTCCCGCCATGTAAAACAGCACCGCAGTCATTACGATATATCGCAAATTATTTTTCAAACTCTGCCGCAAGTCCAACCTCAATATGCTGTGAAAAAAACGCCACTACCTCGAATTAAATTACCATCTACATAATACGCCGAAGTTTAGGCGAGTTTTGCGTAACAGGTTAAAGTTTTTATATAAAATGCCGGAGTTATCGCTTTTAACATCGCTATTTATTTAATCGGCGACCAATGTATTCTGTTTTACCCCTTAACATTGGAGTTAGTCTTATTAAGGATCGACTTGGTCTATCGTTGAATGATGCATGAAAGCTACTAAACAGGCATTAAACCTGTAAAATAAGCGTTTTTGAATTCAATAATAAAATAAATGCGCACGACCCAATTTCCATTAAACACTGTAAAAGAAATACCCGCCGACGCCGTCGTTGTTAGCCATCAGCTAATGATCCGGGCCGGATTGATCCGTAAGCTGGCGGCTGGCCTTTATACATGGTTACCACTCGGACTTAGAGTACTCAGAAAAGTCGAAGCTATCGTCCGGGAAGAAATGAACAAAGCCGGCGCTCTTGAAGTGCTGATGCCTGCGTTACAACCTGCGGAACTTTGGCAAGAAACCGGCCGATGGGAGAAGTACGGTCCCGAATTAGCGCGTTTAAAGGATCGTCATGATCGTGATTTTTGTTTGGGTCCAACGCATGAAGAAATCATTACCGACTTAGCGCGTAATGAAATCAAAAGTTATAAGCAATTGCCGATCAATTATTACCAAATCCAAACCAAATTCCGCGATGAAATTCGTCCGCGTTTCGGCGTGATGCGTTGCCGCGAATTTATTATGAAAGATGCGTATTCGTTTCATTTAACCCAAGAATCGCTCCAAGAAACCTACGAGGTAATGCATCGAACTTATACGACGATTTTCTCCCGTTTCGGCTTGAAGTTTCGGGCTGTGATAGCGGATTCCGGCTCAATCGGCGGTGCCGTATCGCATGAGTTTCACGTTCTGGCGGATTCAGGCGAAGACGCCATCGCTTTCTCAGATGCAAGCGATTACGCAGCTAATATCGAAAAAGCAGAAGCGATCATACCCAGCGAGGTAAGGGCGACAGCTACGAGCGAATTCAAACAAGTCGCCACACCCGGACAGCACAGCATCGAAGAAATCAGTAAATTTTTTGACATTTCTACTGATAAATGCCTAAAAACCCTTATTGTAAAAGGCGAAGATAATAATTTGATCGCCTTATTGTTAAGAGGCGATCATGAACTAAACCCGATAAAAGCCGAGAAAATCGACGGGATTGCCTCTCCACTTACGTTTGCTAACGACGCAGAAATTTTTGAAACATGCGCTTGTAAACCGGGTTCAATTGGACCTTTTAACCTCAAAATCCGAATAATTGCCGACCGTAGCGTAATAACGATGTCAGATTTTGTATGTGGCGCCAATCAGGATGGACAACACTTTAGCGGCGTCAACTGGGAACGGGACCTACCCCTGCCTGATGAAGTCCAGGACATAAGAATGGTTGTTGCCGGTGATCCAAGTCCTGACGGAAACGGAAAAATCCATATCGCACGCGGCATCGAAGTCGGTCACATTTTTCAACTCGGCACCAAATACAGCGAATCAATGAAGGCCGGCGTCATTAATGAGGAAGGCAAAAACCAAACGATGATTATGGGCTGCTACGGCATCGGCATAAGCCGCGTCGTTGCGTCGAGCATCGAACAAAGCCACGATGCACGCGGCATCATATGGCCTGCCAGTCTTGCACCGTTTCAAGTCGCTATTTGTCCGATGAATATGCACAAATCCGAGCGTCTAAAAGCAACGACTGAAAAGCTCTATCAAGAGATGTTAAACACCGGAATCGACGTTTTGCTGGATGACAGAAAAGTTCGGGCCGGCTTTATGTTTTCGGACATGGAATTAATCGGTATACCGCATTGCGTTATTATCAGCGACCGCGGACTGGAATCGGGAATGGTAGAATATAAATCAAGAACCGACAGCCAAAATGAAGAAGTTGCTTTAGATCAAATCATCGCTTTCTTGTTAGCGAAGGTTAATAAAAATTAAGCTACTATTGATTCGGTCTTGTGAAGTTTTAACTTCACAGGACCGAATCAATTTTGGCTACATTCAAATCGCGGTTCTCCACAAAAAACAAGACCTAAAAATAAAGTTTGCGCACCCATAAGGTATATTTTTTAACCGATGTTAACGTTTTATGGGCAATGTAATCGACATCCTCCAAAATGGCATAGCACGCAGGAATGAGTAACAACGTCGCAATCATGCCGAACAATAACCCGAAAGTTAGCGCCAAGGTCATCGGAACTAAAAATTTCGCCTGTTCGCTGGTTTCAAACAACATCGGCAGGAAACCCGCGAAATTGGTCAACGCCACTAAAATAATCGGCCTAAAGCGCGAGGTACAGGCCTCGACGATGAGTTCGTGCAAACTAATGGTTTTGCCTTTGCGTTTTTGAATGAAATCCAACAAGACGATACTGTCGTTCACCACCACGCCGCTAGCGGCAATCATACCGATAACGGACTGGAACGACATCGTAAGGCCGAGCGCGCCGTGAATTAATACCGAACCCAGCCAAGCAACCGGCACCGCTAGCATAAACAACAACGGTTGCAGATAGGACCGGAAACTTACCGCTATCAACGCATAAATAGCTACCAAAGCGATAATCGTATTGGTTTTTAATCCTTCTTCCAGTAATTCTGCTTCTTCTTTGGCTTCGCCTGGAGAAATATCGACATTCGGATATTGTGCCGACAGGTCCGAAAATAAATTCGCTTCCAGGTCTTTGAAAATATCCTTAGCCTTAACCGCGCTGTTTTGCGCCAATTTAGCATGAAGCCCGGCTTTACCTTGCCGACCTTCCCTGGTTAAAGAGCCGAAGCCCGGCTCATAAGTAAACGACGCCAAATCCGAGAGCGGCGATTGAATACCGTTGGGTAACCGAATCGGTAAGGCGTTAAAATCGGACAGTTGTTTCCGTTCCAACCTTGCTGTTCGTAATACGGTCGTTACCTCGTCCCGGCCGCGAATGAAGCGTTGTACAATTTCTCCGTTATAAGCGGCGCGCACCTGTTCGGCCAAATCGTTAACAGTGATGCCTAAGCGTTCGGCCTCGCGCGTCAAGCTATAGCGCAATTCGGGCTTTCCAGGCCGACGCGAATCCTCGATTTCGGTAATGTCGGGATATTCGGCAATCTTGTCTTTAATAATCGTCATGACTGTATCCAGTTCTTTCGGATTCGGCGATCTGACCTCGATCTCCAAATCAACGACATCTTGCTCGGTCGGTGTATGAAAGTCCGGTTTAAAATCTCCGATGTCCGGGATGTGTTTATACCAAAGGTCGATTAACTCGCGAATATGAAATTGCTGACGCGCTTGGCTGGAAAACTCCACCCATATCGTAGGATCGACCTCCTGCAACATAACATCCAAGCCTTCAATCACGGAAGGCGAGCCAGCCGGTTGTTTAGCGTTCAACTCCGCTTCTGCTTGGGTTAAGGCCGATAAAAATTCTTGGACTTTGGTTTTTGTTTCCGCATAAGGCGTACCTAGCTCAGGTCGTAGATGGACGTGAAAATTATCGTAGCTAATATCCTCTTCGAGTGACAGCTTGACATAATCGGCATGGATAAGCGTCCAACCTATAATCACCGCGCTGGTAAATACGGCAAGGACGGCATACCGCCAATGTAAAAAAGTCTGCAACATAGGACAGTACGCTTTTGCGAGCAGCCATTCCAAGCCCAGATTTAGCGCCATCCTGACACGTTCTAAAATACCGGGCGAGGAATTAACCGTCGTCTCGTGTGCCAAATGCGCGGGTAAAATCAATAAGGCTTCGACCAGAGAAAACGCAAGCGACAGTATCATGACCACAGCGACCGGTTTCATAAACATCAACGCCCAACTGGGTGGGACGAATAAGCCGGGCAAAAAGGTAATCAATCCGATAGTTACTCCAAGCAATACCGGGATAGCGACATCCTTGATGCCCTTTATGGCGCCCCGTAAACCGGGGTAGCCTTGATGTTGCAACTCGTGAATGCGTTCGCTCACGATAATGGCGTCGTCCACCAGCACGCCCATCGCCAAGACAAAACCGAATAACGACAACATACTCAAGCTGATTCCGAACCACGGTAACAACCATAACGCGCCGAACACCGATAACATCACACCGACCGCCGCCCAGACGGCAACCTGTGTGCTGATAAACAGCAGTAAAACCAGAAAAACCAGGATAAAACCGCTAACGCCTTCAACCTTTAAAGTATCCAACAACTCCTCGAACGAGCGCGCATTGTCTCGGCGCAACGTATAACCAATGCCTTCCGGCAATTTTTCATCCAAGGTTGTGACGTATTCGCGTACGGTTTTGGCCGTCGCTACCAAATCGGCTTGCGCTTTTACGCCGATAGTGACCGACGGCTTGCCGTTACTGAAGTACTCCAAGATTTTATCGTCGAACCCGTCGGTAATTATGGCAAGATCGCCGAGTTTGACCGCCGCGCCGTCGATGCTTTTACTGACCGTAATCTCCCGTAAGGCATCGGCGCTATATGCCGTCTGTTTTGACCGCAGTTGCAACTCGCCCGAATTTGCTTTCAATACTCCGCCCGGTATATCGACCGAACTTTTCCGGATCGCATCGGCAACATGCGTTAAGGTCAAGCCGTATTCCCGAAGACGTTCGGCAGGAATTTCAATGCCGATTTCGTAGGTGTTTTTATTCCAAATTTCGCTGGCGCGTACACCGGGCAAGGCGCTAATATCGTCGCGGACTTGTTCCGCAAGATGACGCAAAGTCAATGGATCGGCATCGCCGTACAACACCACTGAAATTGCCGGATATTCCCAATCGTAATCGTTAATATTGATTTTCTCCACCGCTTTCGGCAGTGTTTTTATCGTTTGCGTTCGCGAACGAATACTACTGGCAAGTTCCTTGGTGGAATAGCCCTGTTCGATCTGGACTCCAATCTCGCAAAGACCTTCCGTCGCAAAACTTGTCAAACGCTTAATACCCGGCAAATCGTGAATAGCCTCTTCAATTGGAATGCATACGCCCTCCTGGACCTCAATCGGCCCGGCTCCCGGATATTCGGCGGTCACTTCGAATTCGGGCGGTGCAAAACGCGGATAGGCTTCTTTAACAATGGTCTGCAAGCTATAGCAACCGCCTAGAATAATCAAAATCATCAGAAAATTGGCGGCGACGGGATTGGCGGCGAACCAAGCAAGAAGAGATCGTTTGTTGGAAAAAGACGTATTCATCGATCTGCGATGCTAAATTCTGTTATTTTTGCGTGAATCGGCGGCATAGTCCGGGTCATCTGTGAGGATGGAGACAGATTGTGCGGCTAATTTACCTGCAGCTTTTTGACGATAACCCGAAGCTCGCCGCTTCCTTAACCAGATAACCACACCGGTGACGGACAACATAACGATTGCCACCCCCAATACACAAACGAAAACGCGGTACGGATAACCGAAAACATTGCCCATGTGTAAGGCAAAGAGCCAACTGGTCACGGTATTGCCGCCGTATTGCCCGGTGGGAAATAACACCATTAAGGTTTCACCGGTATCGGCATCGATCACTGCGCGGGTGTTGCCGTGCCGGTCTTGGATATCGGCGCTGCTTCGGGCACTCAAGACATAAAATCCCTTGGTCCGATTAAGCCACAGACCAACGGGTTGTTCAATACGGATGCCTCGAGAGTCCGCGGCTACAGTCAAGGCATTTTCTGCGCGGTAATATGCGTCATTCCAACCCATCTTGGGGTTATCCAGAGGTTGACTTAAATCATCAATATCAGCCCAAGGTTCATGGAATTCGCTCACCGCTTTCATTACGGTTTTATAGACTGAATCGCCTAAATTCATGTACACGCTTGACCATGCAAACACCAGTAAGGCTAACCACAACCACAAGCCGCCAGCGCGGTGCAGGTCGAAATTGATGCGGTTGGTAGATGCCGACCATTTGATTTGCCAAGCCGGAGACCAGCGTTGCCAGAAGCTTTTTGCCCCTTTTCCCTGTGGGTAAAGATTAGTTTGATGTTTTATTTTGCGATTTGCAGGCAAAGTCAAATAAAACCCGACATAACAATCCAGCGTCCAAACCAGCGCGGTAATACCCAAAATCCACATGCCTATTTCATCCAGAGCCAGGGCATAGTGCAATTTGTAAATAAACGGCATCAAATTCACTAGGCCTTGGGAAATATCCCCCCAGGTTCGACGGCCCAACTCTTCGCCGGTATAAGCATTCAAGATAAGCTGGTCGAACGCCAGTTCATAAGATTTGTTGTAGGCCGGATTCGTTCGGGGTGACACGCTCACTTGCGCCGTTCCCGAACTTTCATCCAGCCAGACAGATTCTGCTTTTACTTCCGGCGTGAGCCGTTCGGCCTGGGCAACCAAAGCCGGAATACGCAACCTTTCCCTACCGTTCGCTTCAACCTGAAACTGTGGGTTTATCGCATGTTCCAGTTCCGCATAAAAAGCCAGCAAGCTGCCGGTCAAGCCCACAATGATTAAAAACACCGTCATCGCCAAACCGGTATAGCGATGGATTAATACCCAAACAGGACGTAACTTCATGGCTGATCAAACTTGGAATGAAAAAAGAGAAGTCTTACTGCAATAAGACGTTTGAGACGGGTAAATTCCCCACGGTTTTTTGGTAAATGGCGGTTTCGCGATAGCAAACCGACTTGTCACACGAATCAAGAGAGTGCCATATGTGGTGGATTGCTAAAGCGAATCCACCTAACAGCGTTGTTAGAAGTCAACAATCTTAAGTATTCTACCCACTAAAAATCACATAGAGCCTCTAATATTCGACCCTTATAGAACCGATTGCGGTTAACGGCGCGCCGGGAGCAATGGCTAAAGCTGGTGCTACAGTACTAAATGGATCGGTGGATTCATAATATTCCTTATCAAGTATATTTCGAATATTGAACTGGGTGGTGATTTTTGCACCTGCGACTTTTAGTTTATAAGCAGCAAAAGCGTCCATGCGGACATAGCCAGGCAGTTGGAAACTGTTTTCAAAATCGCCTTGGCGCGCGCCCGAAGCAAAAGCACCCAAGCCAAAACTAAAACCGTGCGGTGAACCGCTGCCGTTACGATCATATTTAAGCCATAAACTGCCTGAATGATCAGGTACTAAAGGCAGGCTATGCCCAGTGTTATCAGGATCGCCAAGTGCTACATTGTCTTTTAGCACCTTAGCGTCGGTAAATGCATAACTGGCGATTAAACTGATCTGGTCGGTAATTTGCCCGCTTACGTCCAGTTCAATGCCCTGGCTACGTTGGTTGTTGGATACTTTGGCAAATGGATTGCTGGCTGGTGGCGAAGGATCCTGCACCAAAATATTATCCTTAGTCAGGTGATAGTAAGCCAACGTCGCCAGCACGCGATCATCGTACAGCGACGTTTTAATGCCCGCCTCAAATTGTTCGCCCCGCTCAGGATCGAAAGTTTCACCGTTATCGGACACGCCGTTATTTGCATTGAACGAAGTAGTCCAACTACCGTATACGCTGAGAAAATGCCACGGCTCGTATAGAATACCGACCCTAGGGCTAAATCCTTCGTCTTTTCGAAGATTAGACGACGAAGAATGCTCCATGTTATCGGTTGCCGCCGCAAACGAATTACCGCTGCCCCTACCTGTTTCCGCCCAATCGTAGCGACCGCCGCCTAAGATATGCAGTTTGTCCCACAGCGTGATTTGATCCTGAAAATACGCACCGTACCATTGGTCTTTGAACAAGTAATAACCGAAATCCGGATCAGTGACATTCGTTGCCAAGGTTTGCTTGTATAAAGCCGGATCAATGCCATAGCTAGCTTGCGGATTATAAATATCGATCGTAAGTGCCGGATTGGGGGTCAACCAATCGCCTAAGGTATGGTAACCGGTATGGAACTCGGTAAAGTCGAACCCAGCGAGGACATTGTGACTGGAAGGGCCAATCTCAAATTTCCCTGTTAGGTCAAGGTTGGTACTGTAACCTTCAACTTCATCTTTCTGATAATAAATGTTACGTTCGAGAAAGCGGTTATTCTTCAACGAGGCAGGATCAAACGCATCTGCCGGATTCAAGATCGTGGTGTCGCTATTGGTGCGAGTCATCAAGAAACGATTATGGATAGCCCAATCGTCGGTAAAGCGATGGTTGAATTCCGTTCCGATATAAACTTTGGAAAGATGATCCAGCGGGTCGTTAGTATCGCCCAGCGTATTACTGATAGGTATGGGCGCAGGACGGCCATTGCCTGTGCCTACATTGACCGCAGGAATCCCGAAGTCCGCTTGAAACTCCTGTTCTACCCCTTCCACGTTGATGCTGAGGTCGGTCGAATCCGTCGGTCGCCAAGTTAGCGTTGGAGACACCATAACCCTATCGCTGGAAATCAAATCCCGGAAAGAGTTGTTGTTCTGATAAGAACCGCTTAACCGGTAAGTCAATTCGTTATCGCCGCTAATAGAGCCGGTCGCGTCCCATTGGGTACGATAAAAATCGTAGTTGCCGAATTGTTGTTCGAGCGAATAATAAGGGGCTTCCATCGGTTTCTTGGTGTTAAGGTTAACCAATCCTCCCGGTTCAATTCGGCCAAACAGAACGGCAGCAGGGCCCTTCAGCACATCAACGCTTTCCAAATTTGCGGTATCGAAATCACTGGTGGCAAAAAGATTAGCATCAGCTACCAGTCCGTTCCGGTAAGTACGATTGCTACGAAATCCCCGGATGATAAAACCGGTACCGAACCCTAAGCTGGGCTGGGCATGTACGCCGCTGACGTTTTCTAAGGCATCTTTGATGCGGGAAGACTTCTGGTCATCCATTACTGCCCTTGGTACAACTTGGATTGATACCGGATTTTCCATAATAAGTGTATTGGTTTTGGTAGCAGTTGCCGAATTCGAACGTTTATAAAATGAATTCGCACCATCGTAATTGGGATTGTAAAAATCGTCTATTTCGTTTTCCTGAACAGCCTCTGCCTCCACCCTCACTGTAGGCAAGGTGGATTCGGTCTGTGGGACTGTAGTCGAACTTTTATTCTCGGTATTTTTCACCAATGTCACCGTCCCGGCATCGCTGTAGCGGTAGCTTAAGCCCGTGTTTTGGGTCAATTCGCGGAGCGCTGCATCCGGGGTGTAGTTGCCTTTCAATGCCGGGGCTTGGAAACTGCCGGCCATGTCGCCTTCGTACAGCACTTGCAGGCCAGTGGCGGTGGAGAAGCGAGTCAAGGCGCTGCCCAGGGGCTGCGCCGTGATGTTGAACGGCACAGTTTGATTATCGGCAAATGCCGCTGTGGTAGACGCTATAAACAATACTGCAAGGTTGGCGGCGCGTCGTCTGCCGGAAAAAGGGTGTTTGCTAGACTTCATCGGTAAGCTGTCTCCGTTATTATTAATTAAGCGCAAACTAGGCGCATTAACTTAAAGACGGATGAACAGGGTTGGGTACTTATCCGAGGGTGAAACTTTTTTGCTTTTATGAATTTTTGTAAACATTCAGCATTTTTGTCATTCCTCGCAAAGCGAGGAATCTTGAGCGTTTGATGCTTCAACGCTTTAGATTTCTACCTATGGTCGAAATGACAGCAGTCTATCAGGTGCCTTTATAAAATTAAGCTGACTAGTTACAAATTTTTTGAGATAGATTACCATTTGCGTCTGCTAAGGAGCTGTTACCCGGCAAGCTTGAGCTTTTACTGATAGATATTCCCGCGATGCCCGATATCAACTACTAATATCGTCATCACCTCGTCTTTAAGAAGGCAAATAACTCGATAATCGCCAATCCTGTAACGCCAGTATTCCGCCAAGCGTCCGGACAATGGCTTGCCATCTTGTCTTGGGTTTTCTTTATGGGCTATTTTTTGTTCCATCGCGTTAATAATGCGTTCGGCAATTTGCCTGTCAAGCCGTTTTAAAGCCTTGAGCGCTTTGTCGCTGTACTCAATCGTCCAAGCCAAGTTCTTTCCTTACCTCATCGGTGGTATAGGTGCGACCTTTACCGGCACGGATATCTTCGAGTGCCTTATCCGCCAAGTAAATATCTTCCACGTCCTCAAGGCCTTGCTTGATGATTTCACGTAAATAATATGCCTTGGTGCGACCGGTTTGGGTGGCTAAGTAATCCAGGCGCTGTTCGATTTCGGGTTCAAGTCTGATTGATGTCGCCATGATAAAGACCTCTGTGAATAATTGTATTCAGTGTATCACTACTTTAGTTTTAAACAAGCCAATCGATGGGTAGGTATGCAGTGTGCTTGCACCCTTTAGGTTGCACCCTACTATTTTAATAAATCACCATAACCCCGCCCGGCAAACTGAAAGCTTTGGCGGGTAAGGTGTGGGTCAAAGCGGAAACGACGGCGTTAGGATCGCCAGTTTTAAACACGCCGCTAATGTTGCGTTTTGCCAGGGTGCGGTTGGCGATGATAATTGGCCACTGACGGTAACGGTTGACCTCTTGGATGACTTCCGCCAAGGCTTGCCGGGCAAATACGACTTGTCCGTGCCGCCAAGCCAGACGATTTTCGGTATCGACGTTTTGTACAGTTTCTAACCTGCCATCTTGCCAGCGCACATGCTGGTTGGCGGTTAATTGACGGGTTTCCTCCTTACCTGTAGTGACCGCGACCACACCTTCGCTAACCGCAACTTCGTTTTTATCACCGTCGAGCGCGGAAACACTGAACGCCGTACCCACAGCAAGAGCAGTAACCTCACCGGTTTGCACAATAAAGGGACGGGCTTTGTTTGCGACGACTTCAAAATAGGCTTCGCCGCGCAGCAGTTTGACCGTTCGTTGCGCGGGGCTAAATTCCACGGCAACGGCGCTGCCGGTATTCAAAGTTAGCCGGGAACCGTCTGCAAGGCTTATTAACCGGCGTTCTCCGGCAGCAGTCACAAAATCGCTTTGCCAATCTTGGATAAGGTTGGGTAACATCAAACTGATCCCGAAAAGTATTAGCACCCAACACGCCGCACGAGCAAAATTTGACCAATAGACAATTTTATCCGGTTTGTCCGCCTGTCTTTCTTGCAAGCGATTATGAACATTTTGAGCGGGCATTGCCAACAGCCGCCAAAATTGTTCGGCTTGATCGTATGCTTGTTGATGTCGAGGATCGCTGGCGCACCAGTCCTGAAAACACTGCCGTTCGGCCTTACTCAAATCGCCCTTTTGCAAGCGCACCAACCAAGCCAAGGCTTGATCCCTCACGGATTGTAGGTTGTCGTTGGATTCGTGGTTTGGCATACACAAGATTGTAATGTAAGTCATGGGGTTGCCGTACTCAACAATAGTCGGGGTTTCGGAAATTGCGGGGCAGCGTTATTCATAGTCGGCAAACCGTGTTTTTAACGTCTTTAACGCCTTATAAACATGGTTTTCCACCGTTCGTTCGGAAATCCCACATTCCTGCGCGATGGTCTTGTAATTCTTGCCTTCTACCCGGCTTAGTAAAAATACTTGCCGTCGTACCGGCGGTAACTCCTCTATCAGGCGTTCCAAACATTCAAGTTGTTGAATGGCGTTGACGGTAACAGCCGGTTCTTGCTCTGGACTGGCAACCATTGCACTATCAATTTCCTCACCAGTGAAAGTATCTTCAAAAGCTCTTTTTCGCAAGTGGTCCAGCGCTAGGTTATTGGCGATATGAAAGAAAAAAGCGCGAGGATTCTCAATTGTCTCGGGTTCAGAATATTTGGCAATTCTGATGTAGGTTTCCTGGACTAAATCGTCTGCGGTTTCCGAGCATCTCAACTTGAAGGACAAAAACTTTAACAAGTCGTTTTGATGATGGATAAAACTGACCAGCAGTGGCGATTCCTGCGTTGTATGCATAAAATTCTGGGTAAAAGATTAATATTTACCGATTTATAAGCAGGTTTTGCGCCACAAATAATATTATAAAAAAACAATATGTTACATATATCCCTCATAATGAAGTGTGTGATATCACACACTTGTGCGTGAATTGACACAGTTTTTAGGGGTTTATATTGCCGATTGGATTAGCGCTTTATCGAGAGGGTGTAAGTTCCGCCGTACTGACTGATTTCGGGGCTACTCCGGCATCAGCCGTCTTTACTTTCATGCCCGCTATCGGTAACTCCATACCCCCAACAACAATACGTTCACCCGATGCAACGCCTTCGCTGATAATTATCCTATCATTCTCGGTACGCAGAATTTGTATGCGGTGCAATTTCAATTTATCTTGCTGATCGATACTGTAAACCTGATTACCACCGAATAAAGCGCTTTTGGGCAAGCTTAACAGATCGAAACGTTCAATACCGGCTATGGATGCCCGCACAAATTGACCGGGCATCAACGCGATCTGGTTATCAAGCGCTTTAAAAGCGTTTGGAATCTCGGCAACTGCATATAACAAGGCGTTTTTATCGTCTAGGCTGCTTGTTGTTCGAACGATGCGACCGTCCCATATACGTTCTTTACCGCCAAAATGAGCTGTAAAACGGACTTCCGGGCCGTTTTGGCTATTGCTTGAGAGTGCGGATAATTCCAAAAACTCAAGTTGATCGGAAGCAATGGGTAAGCGCACTTCCGCGCTCGCATCGGCGTAAATTTTGGCAACTTTTTCTCCGGCGCTTAAATATTGACCGGCTAATACGCGCTTATCTCGGACCCAACCATCGAACGGTGCGATTAACCTGCAGCGTTCCACTTGTAATTTTGCCGCCGCCCAATCCGATTCGGCGGCGGCTAATTTGGCTTCGCGTTCTTTTAACTGCGGTTTATGCAGAACATATTCGGTCGCTTTGCCGCTTCCCAACGCTTGCCATTCACTTTCGGCTTGCAGTGCTTCTTCCCGCTCACGCAGTAATTCTTTATAAGCTTCCGCTACGGCAGCATTCGCCCTTGTTACCGCAAATTCATAATCGCGCGGGTCGATCATCACTAACATTTCGCCTTTTCTGAAATGCCCGCCCGGAGCAAAACCGGGGTGCGCCTTAACGACTTTGCCCGAAACCTCCGCAACCACGTCGATTTCTACTTTAGGCGCGACCACGCCTTGTGATATCACATCTAATCGCAAAGTTTCACGTTTAGCGGTAGCGACCGCTACCGTCGGCGGTTCGTGTTTCACTTTTTTAATCTTGGCCTCATCGACTTCGGTTTTATGGGCTATGAGCCACCACGCGCCACCCGTACCTAATGCCATCAATACAATAGGCAGGCTTATTTTCAGCAACAACACAACGAAAGCTCTGTTCAGCTTGCTATTCATAACCATTCAAACCAATATCAAACGTCAGCGCCTAGCGCCAAGTAGAGATTTATCCGGTTATTCAACAACTGCCGCTGCACTGCAAAGTATTCGCTCTGTGCGCTTAATGTGCTGCGGTAGCTGTCTAAAAGGGTTAATATCTGGATGACGCCGCGACGGTAGGCGGTAATCGCCGATTTACGGCTTTCTTCGGTTTGTAGAACATTCGCATACAATGCTTTTTCTTGCCGCCTTAACCATTCTTCGGCGGCGAGACTTTGTTCGACTTCGCTGAAGGCGGTCAATGCGGTTTGCCGGTAATAGTTTAACGCCTCGTTAACTTGGGCTTTTTGCAAGTCGATTTCGCTCGATAACCGTCCGCCGGTAAACAATGGCTGAGATAAGCCCATCAAAAAATTCCAAGCTGCCGCGCGAGGATCGATAATTTCACTTAACGACGAACTCCGGATACCGCCGGATGCGGTTAAGGTTACTCTTGGCAATAGCGCTTTTTGGGCGCTGGCGACCCGATGATCGGCGGCTTTCAAACGTTCAAACGCGGCGGCAACATCAGGGCGACGTTGCAGAATTTCGGACGGCAAACCGGCTTGCAAAGGTTCGGGCGGATTCGGTAGTTTTGCCGGATTCACCGCTTTTCCTGACGGATAACGCCCCAACAATACCTCAAGTTGCCGCGCTGCAAGCTGGACTTGATTACGGCTATCGGCCAGTTGCGCCTCGGCCGATGTTAGGTCTGTCAAGGCCAAGCGCAAATCCAAACCTTGCGTTAGACCACGGTTAAAGCGACCGCGCACCAAGTCAACCACCGTACGCCGATCTTTAATGGATTCTTCCGCCACCTTGACCTGCAAATTGCTTTCGGTAAGCTTAAAATAGGCTTGCGCAGTCCTTGCCGCCAGAGATAACCGTGCCGCACGAAAATCATTTGCCGTCGCTTGCGCCTCCAAACGACTGGCGCTGGAGAAATCCTTGATTCGACCCCACACATCCAGCTCCCAGTTAAGGTCGAACAGAGCTTGAAAGGCGCTGATCTTATCGGTCGACTGTCCAACGGCATGGGTTTCGCCGCGTTCATAACCGGGGCTAAAAAATAGTTGCGGAAAACGCCCGCTTGCTGCAATTTTTGCCGATGCCTTTGCCGCTTCCACACGGGCAGCGGCTGCTTGTAGATCAAAATTGGTAGTCAAAGATTCATTGACCAAGTTTTGTAGACACGGATCATTAAAACCCGCTAACCAGGAAGGTGGCACTAACGTAGTATTCGGCTTGGCCTCCCATCGAGTCGGTAGGTTTTTAACCGGTTGTTGCTCTTTTTCCCGATTCGGGGTTGTAACGCAACCGGATATAACCAATGTTGCCAACAGGCTTATAAATAAACGCGGCATGATCGTAAAAATATATTTATTGTTATTTGACTTATAAGACGTTTGAGTCTGTAAAATCCCTCACGTCGTCAGAAAAAAACTATTTATCGGGAGCGCCGACAAACTACGATAGGACAACTTGCTTGTGTCTTTGGTGTATTTACGTCATTAGGGTATATTTTCAATTGTGGTCATTTTTTACTCTACAAAATGCACTAAAATAATGACTAGATCGAATATATAATTAAAGCCATGCCGACATGTTCAACCTAAAAATAAAACGTGACGACCTCATTGAAGCTCTAAGCAACAACCTCGATAGCTTACACGGCGGCTGGTTTCTGGATACCGAAACTGGAGCAGTCCTGCTTAATTCCGACGCAATCGACGATCTGCCGGAAGATGTTGAAGACAATCCGCGTTATTTGACTATTGAATGCATTGACTCTCATGTAGCATTTACCATCATGACAGATTTCGTTGCTGAGCTTAACGATAGTAAAGAAACCCGCCGTCTCGCCGAAGCTCTATCCCGCCCTAAACCTTTCCGCCAATTCAAAGACACGTTAGTTGCTTACCCGAAACTGCGGGAAGCTTGGTTTGCATACGAGGAGGCGGCTTATTTGCGCTTGGCGGAACGATGGTGCGACCATAACGGGATTGAAGCAGAATGGATTTAAGTTCGTTTTGTAAATCGATCTACATGTTATCCCCGTACAGTGAATGCATTACGTGTCAATCGGTTTTTTAAACCTTCAAATCTTTTAATAGCCACAAAGCGATGCTTTTATCGTTATACCGTCCTTGAGCTTCGGTACATTTTTCGTTAATTAGCACCAGTGGTTTTGGAAAATAGAATGGTGCTTGTTCGAAATTGAGGGTACGCCATTCGCCGGTTGAGATGACTGAATTTGGGTTTGAGCGAGTAAAGTGAGCTGTCAATAAGTAACGCGTATTGGTACGCTTAAAATTGCGTATTGTTCGGCGTATGTCGTCAAAACTAAAATGTACCAAGCAGTCTCGACAGAATATTGCATCGGTTTTTGGCAGCGGTTCATTCATAATATCGATTGAATAAAATTTCCGAGAGGGATTTTCATAGCGTTTTTGGTTACTTTCAATAAGGCTTTCAGCTAGATCGATACCGAAATATTTCTCAACTCCCAATTTTACGTGACGCATTCAATTAAATTAGCCGCATCTAATTGGTTTTTAGAGAAATGGTAAAATTCCATGATTATAGGCTACCCCTATAAGCTGACAATGCCAATTCCGCCCCAAACCCCAGAAGTCCGTTCATCTGTTTGATAGTCTTTTTTAATTTCAGACCATAATCTGGAAACACCGCATTGGCATTGAATGTGCCAATCGGAATCCACAATATCGTGAAAACCGATTAATTTTGCCTGTAGTGATTTGGCCAACATCCAGTCGGAACAAGCTCCGCGGTAGGTATGATCGCCATCGATAAATACCGAATCGTATTGTGAGGATAACTGTTGTTTGACTTCTTGAGACGCTGAATCTCCGGCTATAAGCCGCATTTTTTGACCGAAATTTAATTGCGCTTCCGCGAAGGAAAGTTTAGCTTGGTTATTGGGATTTATATCTACAGTTGTGATATCGATATCTTTGCCGTGTTCACGGAAAACTCTGGCTATGTGCCATTCTACACCGCCATTCATCGCACCGATAGTTAGTAAATGCCGGGTATTGGATTCCAATAAGGTTGAAATCCACCATTCCAGCTCTTCAGGTTTTTGCTCGACACTGGGCTGGAAATAACCTTGGAAAGGCATAGGCTTAACAAGATCTGCCGGAGGTTGCACAACTCGCCGCTGAAGCTCCCACACACTTAATGCAGCGTCTGCTTTGGACGACCAAAAAGATTGATGATAAGGCAGTTGCCGAAGCTGATCCATAAACAAACAACCCGTTTCTGCTTGTTTAAAGTGAATGCCGGGCCACGCTTCTACGCCGCCGTAAAATGACGGCACTTCGAGCATACCTTTTGAAAAGACAAACGCATGGCGTATCCAAAAATTAGTGCCGCTATAATGCCAGTCGCCACTATTGTGATGCGTTCGAAATCTGCCCAACATTCTAAAGGGTCCTGTCAATGCGAAATGCTCCATGTGTTCCTTGACCATCAACCAATTATCCAAAGAGACATGGTATTGCGTTTCAACCCAGCGAGTTATCGCTTCGGATACATCGGATTCGTACTTTACGCCCTTGGCGTGACTATAAAAAGTCAGCTCATTAGGGTTTTGCGAGGCGACTTCTTTCATCATCTTTGGAAAAGTAATAACTTCACCCAGCTCGTTATTAGGTTGAACAAAGAACTCGCATCCGTGTCCTTCTAAAGCATCCTTAACCTCTTCCGGGGAAACCGAACGGTCGTCATGAACAATACCGATGATGCGTCGGCCGTTAAAGATCTCCATCCGCTTAATTAGTTGGTCGAGATTCCAACGCCATATCGATCCTTTGACCGGCCATATATGGTAAATAAGATTGCGGACCGGCATTTCCGTAAACGGAAGTGTCTTGACTTGATAGCCGGTTTGCCGTGATCTATCCGTACGATTTAAACCGCTAGGTTTGCTGGATAGAGGTTTATCGTCATATTGTGAAAGGTCCAGCAAACGGATATTACGTAATGTCGCTTTCCCGTAACCGACCCCCAAAAAACAATAGCCGCTTTGCAGTTGGTTGTCGTTAATCCTGGCGGCGACAACACCGTTGATCCTAAGCTCAAGCAACGTATGTTCAGTCCTGCGGAGATTAATGGACTGCCAGCAACCTCTACGGATAGGTATTTGCTTAAAAACTTGATGATGCTTAGCGATATAACAAAATTCCGGGGTACTGATGAGATGGTAGGAGTTTGACTCACCGTCATTACGATCCTGCCAAAGTATTTTGGCAATAAACCTAGTATCCATCTCGAGTTTCACCTCGAATGAGAGTTCTAGTTGAGTCGGCGACATCTCGCTGATGAAGCCAGCTTCCCCCTTAAAATCTTTCTCCAAAAGAGCAGATATAACCAGATTATCGTTAAACCCTTCAAACATTAGCCCATTACTAGCAAACCATCCATTCGGAAGTTCGGCTTTTTCATGCTTAGCTATCGGCAATTGTTTTACAGCAATAGTAGAATTATTCATGATTTCTATCCTCGATTCTTTGTTGCTATTTAGCCTGTCAAGGCTAATGTCTAACACTACTTTTAATCTATTTGCATAGGTATGTTTAGCCAAATCCTGTCGGCATCGTGATAATAATTGATTAGTATGCTCGTGGTTATGCAACAATTCGTTGATCGTATCGATTAATTCGCCACTTGTCTTAAATGTCGGCAAATAAGGGAATACTTCCGCCAGCTCGGGACGCCATTCCGAAACAACCAAAGCACCGCATGCTAATGCTTCATAAATACGCGGGTTTAGAGAGTGCGCAGGAATATTTTGCCGATTGAAATGATGCCTTTCACGAAAGACATTCAATACAATCCGTGTTTGTTGATACAGCCGAGTCGTTTCAGAGGATGGGATATTTCCCGATAAACATATCGATTTCAACTTGGGTGATGTCCACGGTCCACCCACAACATAAGAAAGCAAACCGGCATCCAATAAAGACAACAGATATTTTTCGCGAACCGGATTAAAACCGCCAATGAATCCAACGTCATAGCGTTTTTTCTTGGATACCTCGGTATGCACATGAGGATCGTAAGCCACAGGAAGATAATTAGAATTTTTGTGACGTTGCAGGGTTGACGGATCGTTTACAAAAACCGCATCGAACAAAGCAGAGGTTAACACGGTATCGTCGACTTCATAGGGTTCGTCTAGTAACCAGACAGCAGTGCGATAGTCATTAAAACGCCTTCCCCATCGTTGCCTAAATTTGCGGCCATGTACGACGAAGATCAAGTCGGGGGAAAAGTTCTTAATCTTAGCGGGTAAATCATCGTCTTGCCATGAGGCGCTCGTATATTGAAGTCCTAAATCTCGGGCGGCATGTACAAGCCCACGTGTAAAAACACCGCCGCATGACAGAAACTGATATTCGACTATAAAAAGCCGAGGCTGATTTTTCTCTTTCCTGAAATTGATAAATATCGCTTTTTCACCGGCGCCTAGAAAGGAAACTATCCTGCTTAGGCACAGCCGTTAAGTTGCTCCTCCTGCTTAAATTAACCACTTCAACCCCATTTCGGTTGCAACGTTGGCAAGACGGGCGTATTCCTCATTGATATTATTGAGGTAGCGATTAAGCGGATGACGTCCGGTTTTGGCAAAGAAATGATGATCAGTAAAATCGATTCCAATCAAACCGATTCGTTTCGCACCCATATGGATAGCCAGACACAAAGCCACATACGGCGAATTTTGGGTGTAATGCAACACAGCCGGGTTGCTAAAATCGGTGCCGCCGCGTGTGCCGAGCTGAAATTTTATTAACTGTGGATGAGGAATTTGAAGATCGCCGTATTGACTGAACAAATACCGGGCTTGCGAATTAACTAAATAGTGAAGCCGATCTCCCTTAAACTGATTACGCGGATTGACGACAACCAGATAATCCGGGTGGAAACGTCGACCGATGTCATTCACGCCGATAGTAATGAAACGTTCCGGCTGCTCGAACTGATTCAGCGACTCGCCGCATCCGCACACGATAATCGTTTCGTCTTGATGTACATTTTTGAACGACGCCAAGGTAGCGAGCTTGTTGTGGTTATCTGGCAGCGAGAATTGCGGTTGCATTGTCTGTTCTCACTCCATTACGGTATTTCAGAATCGTCCGGGTTCGCCTCCGCACCTTGGGCTTGTCGAGTGCCGGGTTGACGATTCGGACGGTCTTCACAGTTAAGATCGACATCGAAATGAAAAGGATCGAGCGCATCGCTTGCGGCTTGAACCCTGCTTCGGCGAGCCTGTTCCTCGGCGTCAAAGATTGCCCGGATTGCGCTGTCGAAATCGCTACGGCAAAGGGTCAGATCGAAATGCCTACGTGTAGTGCCGTTGTATTGATTAAAAGCGGAAACGTGCTGCTGTTCGTGCGGCGCCAGGATATTGGTAATGGCATTTTGGACCCGTGTACGCTGGCATGGCCTGAGATCGGAAAAGTCGGCGATGCTAGGCAGCGTCACAGTGGTTGCAACTGAATAAGTGGCAACCAGCGTACCGGTAACATGCCTGCAGTCGGCGCCGCCGCAACTCGTACAACCTTTGCTCCGTTGCACAGTAACGTTTTCAGTGCGAAACGACCCGCCGTCGTAACTTGCATCGGTACGACCCTCAAGACGTAATGATTGACCATGAGCCGAGACATGACGGGTTTGTCCGGTGCCGTGAACGGTGGGTAGTGTTGTAGGTTCTACTGCCCTTGTGTTACCTTGTTCGCTCATCGAACCGGAGTGTTTATCGGGTGCAGAAGCCTTATTATGACGTTCGTCCAGATGCAATACCGGTCCGGTTGAATAAAAGCCACCTAGGTGTTTTTCAGAAGACTCCATATCGCTTTGCTCAGCCGGTGTTGCAGATATTTGTTCGTCATCAAGACCGCAACGCTTTTTGCGTTTGAATCTAATTTGACTTCGTTGGATTCGCATAGCTTTTCCTAATTTAGAAAGATTGATTTAAGTAGTTAAGTAGAGCGTCAATTGAAAATGTCGTACGAGCATTACCCAATAGGCGGATTACTTATTCTTCCAAAACATTGAATTTCGTTGCAATTAAAAATATGTCACTACGAGAAAACTTAAAGATAGGTGAAAATCACTTCATATTTTGAGATCGAAAAACTCATTTAATGAATTGTTTTCCAACCTTTCATTATTTTTTCTGGATTATCTAGGTGGTTTTAACCTCAGTTTTCCCAACTCGAGTAAGCTACCTTTCTCAAGCTTAATCATGTCCACACTCTCTTTCAACTCTCCAATAGTAATATTGCCCATACGATATTCGTGATATACGTTGTCAAGTCTTGCCTCAATTATTTCTGTATATCTCGGATGCGAACCTAAGTGAGGAGTTGGACTACCAACTTTCGGTACCCCTTTGTTTGGAAGATTCAAAATATTATGGGGCTCATCGATATATGAGCCAAACTCCCGTTCAATTTCTTGTATTGCATTATGTTTACGCAACTCATAAGGTATAACATGATGGCGTTGATTACCTTTGATTGTTGGTCTATCACCATATCTGACATTCTCCCCTTTCCTCCCAATATTCTTAATTCTTAATTTTTTCAAATCATCTTGATCATACTGATAATCATCGTTAGCCAGTGTATAATCATCATCTATATCTATATCACTGGCGATCATATGAATCGAATAATGACCAACTGAACCTTTTGGTCTGGCCTCAAAACGATGTATCCAAGGGAAACGGATTTTTAGAAGCATTAATTGTCCAATCAGCATTCCAACTGGAGTATTTCGCACATCATTTATCGCTGTAATACCACGAGCAATTCTCGAAGCTAAGGCACGAGCATTAGAACTGCCAGTTCGTTCACCGGAATTCCTTGGACCACGTCTAAAGCGATTTTTAACTTTATTTATACCTCTTCCAATACGTTTCCTTACACCATGCACCATATTCTGCAACCGTTCATAAATCCGTTCAAAAAACGCCTGGATACGTTGCAGCATTCGGCCTGCCGCACTTTTTGCGCGAGAAAACATATTCGCAATCTTTTTAACAAATCCCAGAACTCGAGGGAAATAACTGACTAGGCTTCGCAATACGGGCATGATTTTGCTGCCGATACGAGCCAATATTCCGGCAATCCGGCTAATGGCGCTCGCAGCGCCGGCTCCACCCGCCGTAAAGAATGATAAGACGGCTTGCACGGCAAACGATCCGGTAACTTTTCCGAGCATTTCGCCGATTTGATCGTCGGCCCCTTCAAATAATGCCATCATCTGATCCGCCAGCGATGCGCCAAGGTTGCCAACGGCACTTAGAGCCGCGTCGACGGCTGTGCTGATCATGTCCAGAATACGTCTAGGGTTATCGAGTAAATCTTTTGCTGCATTAATTAACGAATCGACGCTGCTTTCTACCCGTTCGCTAAGGGTGGACAGCATGGCTCTTGCTTCGGTCACTAAATCGCTGAAATGCTCGGCAATGTGAGAAACGAAATTGCTGATTAATCCAGGTAATTGAAATAGGTCTCGGATCGCCAAAAACGGACCGACGACTCCGTCCCATACACCAAGTGCTAATCCCTTCAAGTACCCTAGCGCAAAAGTAACGCTGCCGCCTGAGATGATATTCGCCATCTTATTAGAGACATTAACCTTGCGCTCAAGGGAATAGGTCAATACCCGGTCTAAGAAACCGAGCATTGCTGATTTAATTACCGGCCAAAGAAGACCGAGCACCGGATTAGACGGTATAGCACGGACAAAACGGCTTAGAATAGAAATAATAAAGTCGATAATCGGCCCTTTGAGACACTCCGGTAAGGCTTTCCACAAGGAACCCAGCAATAAACCGGGAATGCCGAAAGGATTGACGACGATTGCTATTAACCGTTTCAGGACGCCCCAGACAGGCCGTAGGAAACGCACAGCGCTACGGAATAGATTAGCAATACCGCCTACGGCAGAATGAATTCCGGTAGTGACCCAAGCCGCTAATTGATTAAACTTACTGGAGACAAACGAGACGGCTTTTGCTAGCGGCGCAAGCAAGGTTTGCCCTCCGAGGGCTTGTAATAAGCCAAGGACGGCATTAGCGCCTTGTCGTATCATTCCCGTTACCCAGCCAGCCGCACGTTTCAGCGCTCCAGCCACACTGTTAAACGCGCCGGTTAAAGCAGGAAATACCGTGTTAGCCAAGAGCTGATGCGCACGAGGGATGAGGTTCAGATTGCTCCAGGTCCTTTGTAACCAGCCAAAGGCGCGATTCAAATGCGGCCATGCAGCAATTGCGGCGAGTATCGGACCGATAGGTGAAAGCAACAAAAGAATTTTTCCAGCCGTTTTAAGCGGACCTAACATAGGCCGAACGATTCCCTTACCCCACTCCCACACACTATTGGCTTTGCGTTTTATCCAATTCCAAACGCCGCCATTCTCCCCGGTGCTAGTATCCTCGGGCAAACCAAACCAGCCTTTTACCTTTGACCATGCTCTGCCGACCGCCGAACGTACTTTCGACAAGATCCCGCCAATCATGTTTGCGAATGATTGAATTCCCGACCAAACCGCCCCGCCGATTTTCTTTAATATCTCTAGTATAGGTACGCCGACTGCCGTTAGGATACTGCGAAAAACGCCGCTGATTGAACTGGCGGCCCGGCCAATACCTTTAAACACCTGACCGAATATAGAACTCATGAAAGAGCCGATCTGACCTGCAATCTGCAAAATTCCGCTACAGTTATTTGCAGCAAGCTGAGCGGCAATCGTACGGAACATTCCTGCCGCCCGAGTAAACATACCTAAGGCATTTTGAAAGACTGCGGCTCCTTGAATTCGCCCCAAAAATCCTCCAAACATTGACCGAAGAGCCTTGCCAACAAGCGTACGCATCGTATTGACGATGCCGCCTTGTTCAATCATCTCTGCAAAATTAGGCGCAACCCTGCGGATGAGAGCCACAAGCGCTCTACGCCCCATATTGGCTGCTCCCTTAATAACGCCCCCTGCAAACCGACCTACGGATCGAATGCCCGCTTTAATGGACCATCGTTGAACTATATCTTTATCCTCTTCGGTCTCCTGTTTAGCAGCTTTTTGAGATGAGGCGCCGTGCGAAACAGAAAAAACCTGAGATGACGAACGTTGTACCGATCCGAGTGAAGGAGAGGAAGACTGCGCTGCGCCTTGTTGAACGACATGTGTCAGTTCATGGGACATTAATTTCAGATCGTCCGCACTTTGGCCTTTACCCAGCCAAATGTGATTTTTATGTGTGAACGCGCGAGCTTTGATTGCGGACGCCGCCTGTTGTGCTGTGCTGTCATCATGCACACGAACACCGCTTAAATCAGCACCTAGCGTCGGCTCCACGGCTTGTTTTATTGACGAGGATAGGGGCTGACCGGAACCACGGTTGTGAATTGCATGCGCTGAGGTCGCCGTCATTAACTGATCGTTAGCGCCTGCCTCGCTGGGTTTCCTTTGCACCGTTTCATCAGTGGACTCTTCATCCTGTCGCTGTATGGGTTTTTGCTGGACAGATTCTTCTTCAGCCTGTTCTTGGCGTTGGAGTCGCAAACTTTGAACGGATTCTTCACTTTCTTCAGCCTGACGTTGAACCATGAGCGGTTGAATTTCCGATTTTTTGCAACACTGGATCATCGTGAGTCTGTTCAACAGACGGCATTGTTTGAACGACGCTTCCCGCTTCTTGCTCGGGTTCTTGATGACCGCCATCACCGCTTTGTTCGCCGCCTTCTTTTTCTTGTCCAGCCGATTCTCTATTGTCTATATTAGTTTCAGCTCCTTTCTGTTCCTGTCTACCATTTTGCTCTCCCGCACCAGACTCTCTTTCTTCTTGTCCCGCTTGTTGTCCATGATCGGCTTGATTGATTGCTCCTCCTTCTGCAACTTGCTCCGTTTGTCCCTCTTGATTGCCGCCTTGCGTATCAGTCCCTTCATTATCTTGTCTCTGTACAGGTATTACGCCCTGTTTCTTTTCATTTTCATCGCATTCGCACTTTGCTTGAACCGCCTCGTTATCGTTTTCCTCCATTCGTTGTAAGGGTTGTGCACTATCGTCTTCATTTTCTCGCTGTACCGGTAACGACTCCTGTTGCTGTCTAGGAATAGACTGGGCTTGAACTGTTTCTTCCGGCTCCGGCTGGCGCTGAACTGAATCGTCTTCTTGCTGTTGTTGATCCGTCGGCGATCTTTGTGTGAGCGAACCGGAAGTTATTGGCGTTACAGCCATTCGTCTAATTACCCCGCCAGAGGTAACATGATCCGCAACTCTATCCGCCTCACGCTCATACGGATCATTCGCTTGACCAACTGATAGCTTTGTTTGTACGCCACCGAGACTTAAAACCGGCCCCTGCCGAATAAAACCCGCCCACACTATGACTGCCGGAACTAACTCCAGGACTAGCGCTTTCTTAGGCCGATCGTTGTATGTGCGCCTGACTTTTCGATTTTGTTTTGGAAAGACTTTGAAAGGCGCTCATCGACTAATTCCTGTCTAATTCGACAACATGTCGATAAATGAAGCCATCGCTGAATTACTATCAAACAACTTATCACTTTCAGCCATTGGAAAGAGCGCTCCGGTTTTACGAAACTCACTTTCGATAGCCGCATCTATATGCCTCGGCTGGACCGAATAACTAAGATCGTCCAACGCCAATAACGCTGCGTGCATGGCGGCATTGCGGATTTGACCGCCGCTTAGGGGATAACGTGTTGACACGGTTTCCAGTTGAGCGTAATCCACGGCATGATTTAGGGGTAAATGAAACTGCCAGAGACGCAGGCGTTCTTCGGCCTGGGGTGGGGTGAAATTTACCACGATGTCCATGCGCCGTTGAAAAGCGCGGTCGATGCTTTGCGCGGCATTGGTTGTCACTACCACAATGCCTTGGTAATTTTCCAGGCGTTGCAGAAGATAGTTTGTCTCCAAATTCGCATAGCGATCATTCGACGATTTGACTTCGGTGCGGTTGCCGAGCAGCGAGTCGCCTTCGTCGAGCAATAAAATGACATCCAATTCCTCGGCACGGGATAAAACCCGGTGCAGGTTTTTTTCGGTCTCGCCGATGTATTTATTGATGATCGCGCTTAAATCCACCCGGTAAAGATCCATACCGAGTTCGGCTGCCAAAATTTTCGCCGCAAAGGTCTTTCCGGTACCGCTACTCCCTGTCAGCAACGCCCGGACCCCCCGGTTAGTCGTCGAATGAAATGCTGGACCTAGATGGTTGGCTAAGCGTTCCCGGTGTCGGCATCGAATTTCCAATTCACGTAATTTGAATGCGACCGGATCGCTGACGACCAAATGCTCCCACGATCCTTCAACCTCCAATCGTGTCGCCAAGCTATCAAGCAACTGTCTATTCAAAGACCGGCAAGCCGAGCGGATGTCGTCGATATTGACTTGTTTGCGTTGTTCCAATTCGGCGTGAGTGATGGCGATATTGCCTGCCTGCCGGATATACGCCCCCGGAATTCTAAAATTTTCGCTTACCTCTTCTAAATCTGTTCCGGCATGGGAGTTCAAGGTCTTCCGCCAGTGTTGCAGGCGTAACCCGGCATCGGCTAATGGAAGCGTCAAGGTTAAGGCTTGTTCGGCTATGCTGCCGCGCAATCCGCCTTCCAAACCCAGCAATATCCCCACCGGACCGTTATAGCAAGCCAGATGAGGCAATTCCAGCGTTTCACCCGGACCGAGATCGTAAACTAAAACCGGCATGGCGTGAGAAAGCGTGCAGAGCGGCCCTAGATGCTCAAGTCGCGGCTGGTTGCCGTCAGTCTCCTCCTTGGATTTTGATGCTATTTGAGATACCTCGATTATCCCATAGCCCAATTCGCGAGCAATTGCACCTATGACATCAAGCCGTTCGCTGCCTTGCATTCCGCGCAATACGATAGTTTTTATTTTATTGTTAACAACTAAAAGCGCTGTTTGTTCTAATTTTTGTAGATAACCCTCTGGAAAAATCAGTTCTTGAATCTTGGGATATTTTTCGGGCCGATAAATTTGAAATGCCGTCTTAACCTGAGATAGCTGAGCCCCTTTGACGACATCCCAAAGAATCGCGGGAACTTTGAGAATCCATTCCGAACGAGGGGAATCCCGATTCGGAATTTCGATAAGTCCTTCCAGCATTGGACTGCAAATCGACCATCCTTCAATACTATTGGTAGCCAACATTTGTCCGACAATTTCGAGACAAGGTCTGCGAGAATTCAAGGGGGCTTGTAAATGGGCGAACAGTGTTCCGAAGCGTGAATCTTCGTCGACGAGACCGGCAATCATCAAGGCTAGACGGCTTGGAAAATTCGTATCTGCAATCGCTCCGATAGCGCGTATCGGCAAATGTCCGTTAAAACCGTTTTCCCAGTTCGTTATTTCACGTTCCCACCAAGCCGATGTTTGATTCCAATGCGCCGTTTCCGGCACATATTGCAATATCTCGATTAGATAGTTATTCAGAAAGGGATAGGTTTTGAAAATGTCGTCCGGTTCTTTTCCCGTCATTCCGTTTATGCGTCGGATATAGAAAAGCAAGCAATGCACGGCAGCATAGAAATGCAATAAAAAATGGCCCTGCAATGTGCGGGGGACATGTTCAAAAGCGTTTGCCTGCTGATCGATGACTTTTTTCTTATTCATAATGAAATAGCACTATTCTGCCGAAATCCGGCATCCAGCCCGGATCGAAATCGAGACCGGCCATGCGTACCGGAATAGAAACGTTACTCAGCTTTAAAACTAAGTCGACATGCGTCGAAGTCAGGTATAAACGACCGGGCTGCAATAACAAAGATGTTAAAATCGGTGTGCCGCTCAAAGCTAGGCGCAAGCGTAATTTAATATAAGGTAAAACCAATGCCAGCCAACGACCAAGTAATGGATTTAACCCGACCAGCAACGGGTTGCCGAGTTCGGCAACGGGCCGATTGGCGTAAGAATGCTGCGATAAATCGGCTTTGGCGTCAGGAAAATATCGGCGCAATGTTGCCGATGGCTTAAGGTCAATATCATCCGCAAGTATATAGCCCTGCTCAGACCATAAAGAATATCGATTCCCGTCAGTACCCCAACAGTAAGTGTTGGCTGGGGTATCGCCCACATTACCGGGCCATAACATCGGTAAATAATATCTCTCGAATCCCTGAAAATTCCCTCCCGGTAATTCATCTTGTGCCCTGCCGTCTAATTCCGCCAACGCCTGCCAAATAGGGTCGTGGCTAAAGCTTCCATCCGCTTCACTGAGCAATGCTCTGGCAATAATTTCCAAAACACCCCATGCGCCTACCTGACTTGCTAGCCTGCAATCTTCCTCGAAGAATTGAGGTAAATCCAATTGCGTCATAAGGTTGATGAGATAAAAAACGCCGCTAAGTTGCGTATCGATCCCGTTTTCAAATAACAAGGCTTGTTCATTCGAATCTTGCTGGCTTTCCTCATCGTGAAGTTCAGATTCGTATCGAGACGTTTCCTTTGAATCGTTTCGAGTAATCGACGAAATGCCTGTTTGCTCAGAAGTTTCGTATATCTCATTACGCTTTGTTACACTCGGTAAGACTGTTTCGAATTCAGCTACGGAAATTTTCGAGACCGGCTCGGAGGTATCGACTTGTATATCTTGATTCGATATCGGTTTAGATGAATCAACTTGAATATCTTGAACTGTAAATCCGACCTCGCTGGAAGTTAACGGCAGTGAAATCGGATTTGGATGCTCGGAGGAGTCGGCTTCTGTTGCGTTTTGCGTTTCAACTGTATCGACCTGTTCCGGTGCAGACGAATCGCGAACAATATCAGTAGTCGGTATTTTTGGTAATTCCGGCTTGGATACCGGTTGAACGGCTATATCCTCATTCTTAGGCGACAAAGACTGTGTAGGTATAGATTGTTCGATTAATGTATCCATCGACTCAAGCGTGTGCCACCAGTGCCGAAGTTTTTGGTGAAAAGTCCCGGCTCGTACCGCAGCCGGTTCGTAATGCAAAGTCAGGCCCAAACCTAACAAACAAGCCTTCTCCTTTGACCAATGCCGGGGTATGGCGCCCGAAGGTAACGATGGCGTCCAAGGCGTTTGATTATAGCTAGCGGTTAACCGCAGCGAAATTATCCCGTCCGCCTGTTTTTGAGCTGGTAAAGGGCTGATTTTTACCTTTTCAGGACTTTCGCCCCTTAAACCGTTTGTTTCTGGAATATCCTCGCGAAAATCAGGCAACGCATTGACCGATAATAAAACGCTTAAAATTCTTGAAACCTGCCCCGGCGAAAGCCCGTTAACAACCGTTTGCGCTTTCCCTTGCCGTGATAATTCATGCAGGATCGCCGGTATCTTGGTCGGGCGGTCGCACAAAAGCTTTGTTACATTATCGTTAGCGGAATATGGCAGGTTCTTTAAAAAAGTACGCCACCACCACTGCCTACTTACTTCACCCACTATTAAATCCGTGGTTAAGCAAGCAAGCATCTCGGCTTCACCTGAAAACACGACAGCTTCGGCATTAGCCGGAACATAGCCTTGAGCAGGACGCGCCGCTTGTGTGTAGATTTGGGAAAGTTGATTTTGAACTGCTCGCTCCCAAGTACGATCAACGCCTGCCGAACCTTGGGATAAATCCACACGATTCGGCAAAGGATCGACTAGCTGTTTGACAATCAGAATGGCGGAGGGCGGGATATTCGCAGGCTTTACATCCAACCCTCCGATCCGATGGCTCAATCTTAATCGCAACGTCGGCGAATTCTCGCCCGTATGTTTGAGATGAAGTTTATTAATCGTCAAGTCATTGGCGAGATACATACCCAACTCACTATACCGATAACAACGATAAACGCCGATATTTTGTTAGAACAAGAAAAAGAGCAAAATGAATAGGACAAGAATAAAAATCCACCATTTATCTCCAAGAAGGTTACAAATCGGCTTTAACAACATAGCAATTATCTTACCTATTAAACCTAGACCTTCAAGCCAAGCAACAATCGCTTGACAACTCGTAGTCTTAACTGGTTGAGGCCAAGGTTGTATTGGTTCTTCTGGTTCAATAGTTTCACCTTGTTCGACTGCTTGAATTGACGTTGTTATCTTAGCTATGCCGTTATTAGGTACTCGCAGGACATAAAAGTTTTCTGCTATGCGTATGGCTCCCCGTAATTGATGACGCCATCCATTAAGATCGCCTTCGTGGAGGGCATAATAGCCAAAGGAGCTTTGAAGGCTTAATATTACATATTCGCGACCGTCGACCAAATCGCGCAACCCGGTGTCGAAATAACAATGTACCCTATAAGTTGGTAGAGATTCATCCAATTGTCGTTGCAAAGCTTCAGGCGTCTTTCCGTTTTCTTCATCAAACTCATAGTTATTTACATATCCGGTAGCATTACATAATAGACTTCCTCGCTTTACATAAGATGTATCATATTCAGAAATCTTCACCGAACGTAACATGCTAATATTATTCTCGACATCAGGATTAGGATTTATTTCCTTTGGCATATTGATCGTTTCAACAGACAGATAGACATCTCTGGGTTGAAGCAATGAAAGAGGCTTTAAGCCGACAACACTAATTTCCGCTTCACTACTAAATTTTGAAGCGCCTATAAAGTCCATATTTCTGTAAACGCTAGCATTGGTAAAGGTTAAGCCGGCACCTGATAATTCAACGAACATGCATTGATGTCTGTCTTTAGTGCCATTCCTTAATTCATTTGCCAAAATGGAATCTGGTTGCCAATTAAAATGAATATCGTTTGTTGCATCAGCTGTTGTGTTATTTGCAATTATTCCAGTATTAGGCTCATTACTTCTAATTGTTGTCCAAGGTGCTGTAGGACTTGCAATAGAACCCCAATTTGCAATAGAAAACCGCGCCTTGATTTGCTGAGCAGCAACGGGTAAGCCCGTTTTATTAGTCGGACGAGCAAAAAACGTATTCGTTGAGTTTATATTTATATTGCTGCTAGGTAGATTGGTCGTTCCCACATTTAACCAAGTCAGTGAAATACCACCGCTGTCAGGACAAGATGGCTCTGCCGTATTGCCAAGCGTAAATTCTTGAAAAGCGGATGGAACGGGATATGTTTTCTGCCCACCGGAAAAACCAATTGAAGCAGAAATAGGCCACGGAAGACGTAAAATACCGCCAGTTGGAATAGTTGAACCTCCAGCTGAATTTGTCGGCGTGTAAATATCGTAGCAATACCATATCTTGAACGGAGCCAACGGATTGACATTAATGCCATTGTTATCTCCCAAGACTGCACCTGGAACTAAAGGAACTTTCATCTGAATAGCCCACTGACCAGCCCCTAAAGTTGCATTACGCCATACGCGAGTAGTTAAAGTGATCCAATCAGGCGTTGAAGCTAAGGGCTGGAAATGACCCGAAGCGTCACGAGTCCCCGCACTCACGCTACCAACGAGAGCTACAGTCCAACCGTCAGTATATGTGGTACCCGGAGGCGGATCAGAAGCATAAGCTACTATTTGCAGTATTAAAGGTTGTGCTGCCGCATCGGTAGCAAATGCAACATAAACCATATCTTGATTAGGACTTGATGACGCATCGTGTTTAACATGCCATGAGAGGAATAGACTTTTATTTCCGCCCGTATCATGAAACAACGCCCTAAATGTCGTTTCCTCTGCAGTTCCTGTCCCAAAGCTCTGGGCATATGCACCCCGCCAACGTGGATCTTCAAGACGGTGATCAAATTTTCCTGGAGAATTGCCCGGAGCGGCCTCATCCCACCAATTGGGTGGAGCATTGAGTCCAGGAACACCTTGAGCGAATGGTATACATGTCATGTCAGTTCTCCTTCATGTTTGTAAAAAATAGTTTATTGGTTACTTCTAAAACTGAAACTCTTGGTAGTTTTTATTTTGTTATTTATTGTTTTATATGTTTTTTTACAATCAGTTATTATGCTTTCAAGTTTGTAGTACTAAATTAAATGAACGACTTTGTCCCTCTGTAGATCCTTGCCGGAAAACTCTGAATTCAGCTTTAGCGGTAGTCGATCCAGACGTAGGTGGTGTAACAAAAAACATTGCAGTTTTAGGCACTATAGTAGCTCCGCCGGAAAAATCCCCTGAGTCTATAGTATCATGCGACGGAGTTTCGGCAAGTCCGACAATCCAACCAGCGCCTGAGCCAATCAAGGAAACCTCAACAACATAAGTCCCTGTATTTTGGAATTCCACCCGCAGATGCATATTTCCACTTCGATCACGGCGAATTCGTATCGTAGAATCCGCATGGCTATAAGAACCTCCTGTTGGATCTGGCAATGCATTGCTTGGATTAATAGCTTCAAAGTTTAATGGAGTTAATGCAATACTATTGTCTGGTAGGATAATTAACGAGCCGACCGGTAATGACTGCGTATGAGAACCAACGGCAGAGCCAGCAGTAACTTCAGTTTCAAGAACAAAATCATTAACAGTTGCTGGAATTGATGGAATCCTGATAAAAAAATGCTGAGATTCGTTAGTTGCTAACTGAAATTGTTTGTTAACATTTTCCTGTGTTAATGAATTGAATACCTGCGGATTAGAAAACCCACCTGGCGAAAGAATACTAGGGTTTATGTTAAAAAAAGCGGTACTCGGTGCACGAGAACGTAATGTATAACCAACAAATATTGGTATCCCTGAAACAAGTGGATTAGGGCTTATTGAATTCCAAAATACATCAATCACATCTCCAATAATTGGAATATCAACGGGTAAAATCCACATTGTCAAAGTTGTTGAACCATACCCATTAGCTACAACCACACTTACATTTTTACCTCCTTGAGGTAATCCCGGAATCGGCGGTATATCAATGAATAAATTTGTATCGTTTGTTCCCTCCTTGAAAGCTGTAACATTAATCCCGTCAAAGGTAACCCGCTGTGCTCCTCGAGTAAAACCAAAATTCCGTCCTTGAATTTCTAAAGGCCCCCCGGCACGCCAAATCGCAGGAGGTGAAGCTGGTAAAATTCGAGTAACAAACGGCGATGTTCCTATCCCAGAGCTTGATAATGCATCCAGATCTTGCCTTAGATCCAATACTGTTTGAATTAGGAGATTCCAATCTTCTGCAACAATTAGATCTCCAGGGTTGACTTGTTTCAATTGTATTGCCATACAGTTTGCCTCCGAAAGTTAAATATACTTTAGCGAAAATTACTGTAATTCCAGTAATTCAGATCAAATTTTGCGTCTCCCTCGAATGGAATTTGACCATTTGCTAAAACTAAGTAGCTCTGAGGTGAATTTGACGCGGCATCATCGATAGCCTGTATATTTTCCCGGACCAGATAAGACCATATCAGTTCATTATGAAGGAGATTTATTGGTGGATAAATTAATGATTTACTAATTAATTGTTCTAATTTTGCACCTTCAAGATATATCCGATCAGGAAATGTCATAACTTGAATAGTCAATCGATCTCTAATCGTTAACTCACTAGTAAAATTAAGTAAATTAAATCCTCTTCGTTTTTGGCTATTCGCTAAGGGAAGCAAACTCACAGAAGGTAGATAGCGAAAGTAGTTTTTTGCTTGTACTAAAGATAGAGCCTCATCACTTAATTTAGATCTAAACTCTACTAAATTATTAATATGTTCTTCAAACTGTTGAAAAATCGCTTCCGATTCAGTCAATCGACGTTCATTTAGCGGTAATGACAAATAATTAGTTCGAATAGTCTGTGTCAACCTTCTTCGCACCGACCACATATCCAAAAATTTAACACCGCCAGGAGTCCAGTACATCATTGCTAGAGGAATATCGCAGTCCGTCAGTTGGCCTTTATTACGCAAGGCATCGAGCGCACCGTAATTCTGATTAGCGGATTTTGCCGATACTCGTCCGAACGGATCTTGGAGAAATCCAGCTAATTCTTCCGTCCCAAAACACAAATGCGCCAGCCAATTACGGAGTTTCGACAGGCTTGCCGCATCGCTTTTGGTCATCAGTTCGATAACCGCATCGCAAGTAGTTTGACTGACCGCAGTTAGCTCCGGGATTATGAGTTCTTCCAGGCGAAATTTGATACCCTCTTGAGCATAACGGCTCGCGCAATTGATGACCTTGCCGTCGCTAAAACCGCGCACGGGCGCTAGCTCCCTCAACCCGGAAGCCGGTGTGGCGACGAGAATGTAAGCCCCTTTATCGCGCGGGATGATGCCTGTTTTGGGCGGTGAACATTCTCCGAACAAGCCCGCCTCAACCGGTAATGGATCGTTTTGACGATTTAATGCAAGCTGTATATCGGATGAAAGCGCTACGGCCTGCCCTTTGCGGTTTAAAGCCAAACCAGCCGTAACGGTTACGACAGGCGGAGCGCCGTCGGATCCGTCAGCAACTAAACTCACTTCAAGGCCGTTAACGATGCCTGCGCCGATCGCTTGCCCGAGTTGTTCATGCTGACTGCGGTTGGCGGTTTGTTCGGTTTTAAGGTCTTCGGCAGTCAATAACCGTCCGTTAAAGAAGTGGGTATTCTTAATGCCTTGACCGTCTAGGATGGTTTCCAGTAATTGTTTATTTATCGCTGCATTCGCCATGACTCTCTCCTTATACCGGGATGCGTACGCCGAGCAGGCAGAATAGTTCTTGTTTTAGCCGGTTCGGAATCAGTACCGGACGTTCGCTTTCATCGATTGTTAACGTTCCTGGCATCAGATTATTTTGGGCATCTAAATTGACTATCAGGATGCCGTTGGCGTCTACGCTGAAATCAAGTGCTGCCAGCAATAGACAATCTTCATTTTTGTCAATGCGCGGGCAAACTTCGGTAATCCAAACGTTGATTGCCTGCCGTATCGTCTTACACGCTGTGCTTTCCAAAAGAACAATCGGCGAATCATCGGGCGGTGAAATGAAAGACGGCGAGGTAACAAGTCCTAAGCTTCTGATTAACTCGATTAATAAATCGCTATCATCCTGTACGGGCGGCGACATTGCATCTTGAATCTCAATTCTGTGCATCAATTCGCCGAAGGCTCGCGCATTGTCTTCCAAATCTTGTTTAGGCGCTTGCCATGAAAATTCTATTTTGAAACTTTCCTGGACTCGCGAGGGCTTGCTGGATTCCTCATCCGAAGCGCAAGCTTGACCGGCAATAGGCACCAGTTCGGTAAAACACTCGTCGTAACATAACGTCACATACACCCGATGTGCACCCGCAAATGGAGGCGGGCTTGACTCATTGTTTTGACGTTGCAACCATTGGTTAAGTTTGCCGCATTGGTCTTTTTCCACGACGATCCAATTCCCTTTCGGCGTAATGGCATAACCGGGAGCGATACGGATTTCTATGTCGTTACTCCCGGCCTCGATGACTGCGCCGGCAGTAACTTGTAATCCGCAAACCGTACCCGATCCCTCCAGAAACCGGTTACTTAATCGGTGTTTCCATTCATGATGTTCTTGTTCCTGTCGGAAATCGTTAACACCCAAGACCATACCGAATTCGTAATTCAGCCTTTTTTTCGGATCAAGGATAACTTTATTATCTGAGGCTTTGATACATTCGTTCATAAAGTGCTTCCTTTGTTATAAGGGAACGGTGTCGCCTAAGCGGTCGCGGTCGAGTATTCGGCGCTCAGGCGTATCCATCGGCGGGGCGGATTCGAGATACCCTTCCGCCAATGTGTTGCGGCCAAGAACAATCGGCACAAAACGGCTTTCTTCGCCGAGTACCGTATCCACAGCGAGTCGCGCCTCGCCGACGCGGAAATAATCCCAAAAGCGTTTCACTTCAAAAGCCGTATGCGCAGGCTTCTCCAATTCGACAATACGGTTTACCATCGCAACTTGCTCGGGCGGCAAACCTTCGGCAATCAATACCGAAAACCGGTGGGCGCTTGCAGTCAGAGCATCGTTAATCAAGTTCGCGTCGCCTTCCGTGGGATCGCCTGCCGCTAAAGCCCTGCCCTCTCGTGCCAAGAAACGCTCGACAATGCGTACTTTAGACGCTCGATGGGATACTAACAGATACGTGAACATAAGTTCTTCCAACGCTTCACGGGTCATCTCCGGGCTCGGATAAGGTAAATTGAGATTGGATAATTCGATGCGTAAAGCGCTATCGGGTATTCGAATTGCGGAAGTAAATCTTTCCATTACTTCTTCCAAACAAGGGTCGAGCAGCATTTGCAATGAAAGTCTGATCCCATTTGGCGTGCCGCGAAGTTCGTATAATCGAGGCGCATAACGGATAAATAAACGGCGACGATCAATCACCGACCGATGACGGTTAGTGTTGGCCGCGACTTGTTGCTTGTGAATGCCTTCCCAAAGCGGATCTAAAGTCAACCCCAGCCAACCGGCCAGCCAGTCGATCGCTTCCGGAGTTGCACTGCGAGGATCGAATTGGACGCTAATATTGTCGATTTTAGCTTCAATATCGCTATAGAAACCTTTGGGATTTGCAAGTAGGCGTTCAAGAAATGAAGCTGAATCCAGGTCTTCTTGATAGACTTTCGGTAAATAATGCTGTACATACGAAAACCTTGGGTAATAAGCACGTACCGCCCGAATTTCCGGTGTTGTCTTGCTATTGCCGATAAGTTCTAAGCGAATTTGCAGATAACGCCCTTTCGCTTGCTGGAAAAGTAATTCCCAAGTGCCGGTATTTACCGATGGCTTTGCTAAATCTACATACGGCTGGTAATAGGCTATCTCGGCACCGCCGCTGCGAAGATATAATGGAGGTTCTTCCTGAAACGGCGTAATCGTTACTAATTCAGGATCGTTATCGGCTCGAGTCGATACTTTGATCATTACTTCCGGCGGGATGCAGGCATCGATAAATAAGCCATCCCAAATACAGTTACGCAACTTGCCGTCGAATACAGGCGTTAATACTTCCGCGCTTCTGGCGTAATGCGGTTCGTCTATCGATTGCAACGATGTCCAGCGCACGTTCGAGTCTCGGCTGTTATCGTTCGCGAACAGGTCATAAAATACCTTATGTTCAAAATTTTCGCCGCCTAGGACGAGTGCTCGCCCGCCGTAAGAATGCATGGGTAGATAATTTGTCATTACAGTTAACTCGAAATCGGGCGATAAAGTAAATTGAATGACTTGTTTGCCGGTATTTTCTGCTGCGTACAGGGTTCGCGTATGTCCGTCGTAAGCGATGTCATGTGCGATGATTGATAGGCTTTCGGTCTTGGCGCTCATTTCTTTCGCACAAGTCGCTCCGGTTTCGATTTCTCCCTGTAACGAAATTGGCAATTCAAGTAACTGTTCTTTGCGGTAATGGTAGAGAGACGATGATTGATTTGAGCTAACCATTACGGGGCTGTCCAATATAAGCACAGTGCCGTCCGGAAGTGCTTCTATACTGATTGGGTTGTTAGCCAGTATGGGAAACCCAATCGGTTCACAGCGCTCAAATTGAATAGTAGCTGCTTCGCCAAGGGGATGAAAGTCCGGCAGAGTATAACCCGGCTCGATCTCGGATGTTAGGGACTGCCCGGATTCGGTCAAAAAGTTGAAGCTCCGATCAAGTCCCCAGTACCGTCGATTTTCACTGTCCAATACCCATACACCGCCGCCGGGGGCCGCCGCCAAATCAAAAGGCTTGAAGGAGACGTTTTCAGGGAAGCGAATCAGTAAAGGTTCGTCTCCTGCATGTAGATCAAAAATCCAGAGTCCGTTCTTAGCTATACTACCGACCACAAGATAGTGATGTTCGGTAATTGCCAAACCAGCCAGTTCGGAAACTTCTTCGATTGGTGAAATCGGTTGAAAATCACCCGCGGAGGGTTTGGTGCAAGAAGCTTGTTGCTGCGTCCAATAGACATGGACAGTCTTAGTGCCGGACGGCTGCCAGAAAATTTGCTGCCGATCATTTGCGATCCAATAGAAATTCCCGAAACGGTCGACTGCTGCACCGCGTCGCGCTGAAAGCAGCAGTTTTTGCTCATTATTAGGCCGGAAAAACAATGTTAGTAATGGTTTGAGTGTTAAGCACTCATTTTGGCTGCCGATTTCAATACACTGAAAGTCACTTTGTAGCGAACCTTCTTCCCGGCACTGAAGCCAGTCTTTCCTGCCCATTATCATATGAAACCGGGTGCCGTTAACGTCCATAATGTTTTGCTCCTATGAAGTTAAACGTTAGCATGTCTTTTTGCTCACCGGCACGGGCACCACTTTTATTTGGGTACTCGTTTGTTCGGGTTTTCCCGCCACCAGCGAATCCAGTGTATCGGGTTCCCCCTCCGTGACGGAGAGTCCGACTAACATAGGCAACTCCAAACCTCTCAGATTTGCATCAGTGACTTCAACCGTTGTTTTTACGCCTAGTCTGAGTTCATTGACAAACTCAACCCCAGCCACCCGTGTCACCACGGCTTCCAGATCTTTCTGAATCAAGCGTTTATTAAGGGGCCAGCCCAAACCTTCGGGTCCTCCCAACGGCAAAGCCGATAAATAACCGTTTAAGCGATCCCTAACGGTTTGCCGGACGACATCCGGGAAATAGCCGCCTTGTACCTTGATGCCGACGGCGATATAAATGGGGACATAGTCAGGTCCGCGAATATAAATCTCTGTCGTAACTAAGCGACGGGAATCCAAATAGTCGCAAATCCGGCGCAGAAATAAGCGATCTGGGGTAGGCCAATAAGGATTTATGTCGTCAAATAATGGTACTGCCATCAAAGTCACGATACCGGGCGCATTTTCGACGGGCGGTTGTGTCGGGCGAAATAGAGGCAAAGCTTCAACCCGACCTATATCTACGCCGGGTGTACGCCGAGCAATATCTATAAAATCGTCTTTTGTCACTAGACGATCATGATGGCGTATCGCCAATGGGATATGCCGTTCGCCTTCCTCGATAGTTTCGCCGAAGTCGCCGCCCGAGGTGGGTATCGGATTTGTAATCTTGTAACCGCCTTGCAACCGAAAATCGCGGCTGGAGTTAATCCCGCCGATACCGACATTGCCTTGCCGTCCGCCTCCGTATTCGTAACTTGCAAAAATCCGTCCAGAGGGACGAGCGCCGCGCAGTCCATCGCCGAAACGGATTTCACCCGATTCGGCATCGAGGTCGAAAACTTGATCATTACGTCCAGCGGAAAGCAAATCGTCCGTCAATCGCCATAACGTAATTTCACCGCTATCAACATCTTGCACGGCAATAGAAATTGTGTGAGGCAAAGCCGGTGTATTCGATAGGCCGAAACTTTGGTCGGGTTCACCGGAGCCGAAACCCAATAGCTCATTGACCACCGGCACGGCTTGGTAGACGCGAGCCGCATTGATACCTGCCCAAGTCAGACGCAAGTTGGCGGTCGAACTGTTAGTCGTATCGGATTTTGCAACGCGTATTCTTATCCATGTGATCAGACGGTCGAGTAATTGATCGTCTTCCAACCGCGGGGGGAAATCGCCGATCCCTTCGGCAAGCGGATCGCTAAAAGTCCAGGTCTGTAGCTGAGCTAAGTCTGGAAGTTGCACTTGTACAATACCGGTATTTTCTGAAATATCGGTATCGACCATAGGCGTCAATTGAAGGTACTGCGCAACAACAGCATTTTCAGATGCATTTGCGGGCATTTCATAAAGAATACGTACAGATTGCACTGTTGAAGATTTCAACGCTAAAGGTTTTAGCGGTTTGATGTCGCCGCTCAAATCGGGTGCAAGTCCGATAGATAACGTTTGATTGGCAATTACTGACCGAACCGCAGCGGGATCGATATTTTGCGGCGCCAGTAGCGCCAGATAAAGCGCGTTATCTTGCGCCTTACTTAGATCAAGTACCGGATTTGGATTTCCCGATGACGGTGCATTCATCTTCGCCGTTTCATAAAACGCCAAACGGACTGCCGACCCGGACGAACTTGAATTAGATGACGCCAGCTCTTCCGCTTGTCGTATAGCCTCGTATTTTTCGACAAAACCTCGATATCGATCATCGGTTTCGAGAATCGGCTGCTTATAAAATAACTGCGCTTCCACAGGGAGGATATTCAAGCCGTCGTTAGTAAGAAAATCCACGTTACCGGCAGATACCACAATCCCGCGGTTGAGCGGAAGTGCGGACAGTGGTCCGCGGTCGAAGGCTATCGTTATGATACCGTTAGCCGCAGCAGGCGGTTGCAAGGGTACTCGCAACAGTTGCAGGAACTTTAGACGATTGCGTTCGGAGATGAAGTTGGCGCGGTACAATAAAGTATCGGTAAGAAAGGCAAATAATTGCACAAAAGTGATGCCGGGATCGCTATCACCGCCAAAATTTGTCCATTCAGGCGTGAAGGTCGGTATACGCCGTTTGGCTTCTTCGAGAAGTTGCTCAAAATTTCGGTCATCTAGGACAGGGAGCTGTATTGGCATCGCTTACTCCTCAAATTGCAACGACAGACCCAACCGACCGGATGCTTGAGTTGCCACTAAGCGAAAAAAAATCGTGACCGCAGCGCGCCGTTGATCGTCGTCATCCGCTTCGACACTAACGTCATCAACAACAACTCTTGGTTCCCAACGACTGATACTGTGCGTGATGGTGTCGCGTATTCGCTGGCGGGTTGCCGCTGTATTCGGTTCGAATAAATATTGACGCAGACCGCAACCGAATGCCTCCCGCATGATGCGTTCCCCTTGCTCTGTCATCAAGATAATGCGGATCGATTCACGTACATTATCCTCGCCTGACGACCAAACCAACCGTCCATCCGAGCCCACACGGGGCGGAAAACTTAAACCTTGTCCGAAAAGATTGGGTTGACGACGATTCATAACTTTATCCCGGTAATAATTTCTTAGGGATTGGAAGACAAATCCGGAAAAATGCAATCCACCAGAAAACAAAATGAAGGATAATGACAAATATGAGAAGCAAGAAGAAGGCAACGATAAAGATGATTTGAATCGAGAATGAACAAATAAACGCTAAGCCTTCACCTTCACCACCCAGCTCCGGGTTTTCTGTGAGCAACGTTTTTTCTTTGCCGGTGATCATGCTCACTTTCTTTTGCATTGAACTTGACAGTAAAAAGGTCACGCCTTTTTTAAACCGTCGTAATCCCGCAATACTGACATCCGCCGGCAAGGTGATACGAACGGGACGGACCGGTGCATCGGGATCGAAATAAGGCGCAAGCTGAAACGAGAGCGACGGCTGACTGACGACGATGCTGTTTAAATCGCAATGAGGACGTTCGTAAACACAGCGCACGAAATAATTAATACCCTCTGCGTTTTCAAACTTGGGAATCTGAAAATCGGGTAGCCTTGAATCTAACGCCGCTTTCACGATCCGCTCCAACTCGGAGCCGCTTATTGTTGCACCTAAGAGACTGTAGTTATTATCAAAACCTAACTGAATCAGATCGGCATTGGGCCGATTTAAGCCCTCATATTGCAAGGCCGCAGTGCGTAATGCTTCATCCAATCGTTTGCCGGACAACAATGTTTGCTGGTGCAGAAAAGACATTAATGCGGATTTTTCCTGAGCTTGCTCGCCTTCAAAAACGGCTCCCGGATTGTCCTTTAACGCCAAGGCGACATCGGGCGATTTCTTATCGAAAAACTCCCACAATTCGATCAAAAGACTCACCGACAATGTCAGTACCCGAGATGCACCGCTAGGAGACACTGTTTTCGCTACATCTAGATCGTCCGCGATCTCAGCCGCTTCCAAAATCGTCAAAAATACGGCTGGATTTTCTGTCGGCATTTTTCGGTCTAACAGCGGTTTGGTAAATTGCGCTTGCAATTCTTCGATGCGGATATCCGTGGGTTCGGACTTGCTTATCAATTTTTCCGGAGAAACTGCGTAGGTTTCCCGGCTGGCGGCTGGAATATAACCGAAAAGCAGTGCGCGTCCGTCAGAACCCGACGTCTGTGTCAACGGTAATCGTTCTTCTTTCGGCAAGACAACCCTAGAATTGCCGTTCAGGGCTTGCCAGGTTCTTTGCGTTTCGTCCCCGCACCAAGCATATTCGGCGCCGTTTACCTGTTTGCGCAATACGAAGAAAACGCGCTCATCGTTCTCCGCAATTATCTTCCGGTCTGGAAATCCTGGTATCCGACAGCAGAGCGCGGCGCACACGAGATAAAAATGACCGTGTCCGGGCTGAAATAGTTTTAGCCGTTTATTGTCTTTCGGTTCGTTGAGTACTAAGGAATGAATGGTTTTTGGATCCGGTGCAGCTAACGCCGTAAGAAACGTTTCCATGAATTCATCGGTCTCGAACTTGAGCAACTGCGGTTGAAAATCGGCCTGCGCCGAAACCTTACCGTTTTCCCGCAGCAAGGAAGGTTTTAACCAGTCGAATGTTTCTCGCATCAATGCCATGTTGTTCTCTCTACTTACCAAATGTTGCCCGCGCCGGGTGAATAACTCGCGCTCACCGTCGAACTGGTGATATTTGTATCCGATTTCACAACGCCGCTAAATTTCGACATACCCGCATTCGTAGTCACCATTGCGGTGTTGGTTTCCATTGTCGTACCGGCATTAATCGTTACTTTCGTCGCTGCCGTCAGCGTTATGCCCGAGGCCTCGAATTTCAGGGAGTTGCCGTTGCTGTCCTGAATCTCGATCGCACCGGGGCCATCTTTTAACGATAACTTTTGCCCGCCGGGAGTTTCTAGTACCAAGTTTTCAATACCGTCGTTGTCATCCAAAGTAATCTTTATCCCTTTACGCGAGCAGATCGTTTTCTTGAAATTCTTCCCGGCCCCATCCATTGTTTCCGGCGGATTATCTTGGCCATTCCATAATGCGCCTATCACATAAGGGATTCGTGGATCGCCGCCTTCGAACGACACCAGCACTTCATCATTAGGATCAGGAATAAACCATGCTCCGCGTTGGTTACCCGCCATCAATACCGCCAACCGCGCCCAAACCTCATAACCGCTGCCGCTGTTATCGGGACACCACGGTAATTTAACCTTGACCCGTCCCTGACCGTCAGGATCTTTGTTGTCAGTTACCAAAGCAGGATAAACTCCCCACCATCGATTACGCTCAAGCGCTCTATCAAACGCATCAAATCGATCCTTCACGGTTGTCCTCCAAGACCCGGACGTTCAACCTCAAACGTCGTGCGAAATCCGTCCTCCAAGGTAAAGGTATGACGGGCAAGAACCACGTAATACGGCCCGTCGAAAAATAGTCCGAGTCCCTTCAATACCACAGTCGCGCCTACGCGAATACGTATATCGCCGGTTACAATACCCAATCCTCTAACAAATCCCCTGGCTTTTGCCCGGTAACGCGCTTCGGCCATTTTTTGGGCTTCTTGTTGAGACATCGGCGTTGCGACCACAACGCGTTCGTGTCGCTGTGCAAGGGATCGCGCTAACACGGCGCTACCGCTTCGTCCTCCGTTTAATTCCGCTTGGATCGTACTTTCGCCGGCTTCAACATCGATTGCTCTTTTGTCGTTTACATTCCAACCGCTGATCCTGATTGATGATCGTTGTTGGGCGAGATCGGCCAGCACCGTGAACTCCAGCAGTTCCTTTCCGTAGGTCAAAGTTACACTACCGGCATTACGTCGCGACCGGCTTTGAACGTAGAGACTCCGATTATCTATCCACAACTCGGCATCGTTAGCGGCGGTGCGTTCACGTAAAAACGCCAAGTCGCTTTGGTTGACCTGCACCAATGTCCGGTAAGTCGGGCCATCTATATCAACCTGGGGAGTTAGTCCATGTTGGGAGGCAAGTTGATTTATAACATCCCGGTCAGTAACGTTTTCAAATGATCGGGTTCGCCGCTCCATGCGTAAATCTTGTAAGCGGTCTTCAGCCAAGATTTGGAGTTCAGGCGGACTATTTGCCGGATAATGCGCTTCAATACCGGTAATACGCCCAGCAAAAACCGGACCGTTTGAGCCTGAAGGTCCGAATTCAACAGAAAAAACTTTTCCGAAATCGAGAATTTGCTGGTCGAAATACAAAAAATCAACGCCGTTATTCTTGGTCCCCCAATTAACAAAATTCGCTTCGCAACGGAACAAACCTAGTGTGCTTTCTTCAACCAATAACGACTGCAACTGGTTTTCGCTTAATAGTTGCTGAATGTTACCGTCAACCCTAAGGGTTGGACGGGCTGCGAAATAAGTTGTCGAATCGGCTTTGTTAACCATATTCGTCACTCCGCCCAAATCCTGGCGCGGCGCATTTGCAAGCGCTGCTGTATGCGTTCGATATCTTCAGGACGAATCGGGATATGTTGCTTCTGTTTCGATTCCGCAGCCTGCTCTTGCCGTTCCTCCGATCTTGCCGACGGTGCATTAGTGGTAATTTCGAAATCATTAATAATGATCGGCATAAATTGCCCTATCGCACCGGCTTGTCGACACCTACGCCAAAGCCGCCGCCGACAATGCCACTTACTCTGCCGCCAACACCGCTTTGTACACCGGCCCTGCCGCCGGCCGAAACGCTTACGCCTGCCGATGCGCCAAAGGCTCCACCCGCACGGGCATTAAATCCCGCGCTTGCACCAGCACCAGTTCCAACACCGCCGCCTAAATTTGCATTTAAACCGGCTCCAAACCCGGCATTAGCCCCAAAACCGGCGCCGACTCCTCCTCCGATTCCGGCACCTACACCGCCGCTTGCTCCTATACCGGCACTTGCCCCTGCGCTAAAACCGACTCCACCGCCCAAACCGGCGCTAAAACCAACCCCGCCGCTTACTCCGGCAGAAGCGCTAAAGCTGCCTTGTGCGCCCAAACTCACCCCAGCCCGTGCGCTAGCTGTCGCGTTTAAATCCAATAACATTCCAGGTTTGAGCCGCAAAGGGTTATCGATGTTGTTCGCTGCGGCAATGGCTTTCCAGTAGCTGCTTTTGCCGTTTCGTCCAGCCAATTTAGAAATATTTTCGCCACCATTACTACTATTAGCCGGTACGGCATCAAGTAACGTTTGCCCCGGCTTCCCGTTTTGCCTAGCATTCGAGTTCCCATTGTCTTGCTCGGTGGGAAATACAATATCCTGACGAGTGATTCCTAAGGCTAGGGTCGCCCGCAAAGGAGTACCGTTTTCAGAAAAATAATCCAAAGTTTCTTGCAAGGAATCCACAACCCCTGGAAAACTAAAGGTTCCCCACTCAAAACTGAGTCCAGGAGGAGCGAGTATTTTTTTAGATCCATCTTTTTTGATTGGTTGAAAGAAATAACCGACCTTCCCTGTCAAAAGACGCACATCAGTCCCCGTTTGAGTGGTGTCAAACAGAAGTTCCACCGCCAATTTTGTTGTACTTTTACCTATGAACTGCTTTGAAGATCCGGCTGCTTTATCACCGCCCTTGTTTTCGTTTGAGTAGGTCAACTTTAGCGTTTGTGGGTTAAATTGCACAACCAAGCGGGGTTCTTTGCCTACTTTTTCAGGTTCAGTCTTATTAGAAGCCCACTTTACTTCAAATATTTTTGCCTTTTGCAACATAACTATGCCCTACCATTATCGAGATTAAGCTGTTATTGCTCTGCTTCGCTTCGATTTAAAATATCAAAATAGCTATAAGAAATTTGCATCTCTTCGACAGCTACAATTCCATCTTTTGCATTCAGTGGGGCAGCCTTCAATTTAATCGGCAAGCAATCGAACAATTCGTACTTTATTTGGCCTTTACCGGCGGCATCCCTCATGACGATTGTCGTTTGCGCCAATAACCCTCGATGTGTTGGGCTGGACGCAGCAATCTTGAACCACTTCCACAAAGCTAGATTTTTTGTCATTCCTCGCTTAAGAGTAAGGTTGCCGTAATTGACTTGCCCTACCAAATGTATCAGTTGGGTATTATTGCCGCCTTCGCGCACTGTTTTAGGCTCCATCGTCATTTCTAAGCCGTCGCATTCGGAAAACGCTGAATCGCATAACGGGTTAACTAGCCCTAATTCATTTGAGTTTTCTACGTTAATAGAAACTATGAAGTTAAAGCTTGTGAATGGATAGTTGTCATCCATGTCGTCATACCTCCGTTGCCTGTAACATATCGTCACCGGTTCTGTTCAAAAGCACTGTAATAAACTCCATCGGTTGAGAAGGCGCCACTTGGATTTGAGCGATCAATCGGCCTTGTTCGATACTCTGTAAGGGGTTAACGCTGATGTCGGTCACAATTCGATATGATGTGGATTGGGTATCACCGGCAAATGCGCCTTGTGCGAACATAAAACGCAACAGGTTTTCCAAAGCCATGCCGATAGCATTGCGCGTGTGTTCATAGTTGTTGGCAAAAGCATAATCCATGCCTTTCTCCATAGCCGCCTTGCGAAGTTGAATCAGCAAGCGGCGTACCGACAACTGAAGTAAACTATGTTCATCGCTTAAGGTATGCGCGCTCATCACGCGAATATCACGCGGCTCTTCACGAATTAAATTAATTTGCGCCGCATAGAGATCGGCCCAATCGTCCTCACTAAATAGAGTCGACACCCCAACCGAACCCTGTATCGGCACATTTGCAGGCGCTACCCAAACTTGACGATTATGCTCACGCGCCGCGATCATGCCGCAAATTATTCCTTCGGGCGATAATTGACGCAATCCATCGCGAGCCGTCTTATCCGGACTAAGCAACCAAGGGTGGTAAACTGCCGCATAACTTAAATCGGCTAAATCACGCACATCGTTAAAACTGCTGCGATAACTGGGCAACCCCAATTTTTCCCGGAAACGCTTTTGCCATTCTATACAGTGTTGTTTTTCAAAATGTGCCGGTAAGGTTAGTATCCCGACTATATCGCTTCGAGCTTGGCAGAAATTAAGTAGTGCTTGATGAACGGGAAGCAACGTTTGGTCAGCATCATATTCTTTGATTTTTGCCGCTTGCGGCAATAACGGCTCAGTAGCGGACCATAAATACTCGAAGCCGCTTTCCAGAATACCTAGACCGTTTTGAGTGTCTACTTTTACAGTCACGGTCCCGGAACGACCTCCAACCGGAGTTTTACATGTAAGTTGAGTTGAACTTAAGACCTGTAGCTCGAGGCCAATTAGACCGTCAAAACTTACACTTTCAACAATAGATGCCGCATTATTCGACATAAATCCCGTCCCTGTAACCATCACCTCAGTACCCCCTGTGACCGGTCCGAAAGAAGGTTCAACAAACAACACTTCCGGCGCTGGGTTACAAACTGAAAACGGATCGACAGGTTTAGGGGCGGCTTTAAGACCGACCGGACTTACTTGCGGGACTGTCGCTGATAACCAGCCTCGATGATTTGCATCGGGTATGCCGACAATGGCCACTTCATCGATAAAAGCTAAGCTATGCATTCCGCGCAAACGCTTGTTTTGTATGTAATATCGATCTGTTGCCGCCGACATCAATGAATTCGTAGCGCCTGCAGCTATATTATGTGGTGTGGGAACTAAATAATTATCCAGGAATAATCCCGCTTCAAGCTTTTCAAGGCCGTCTTTACCAATATCCTCCGGCGCAGGTGCTACCGGGAGAGAATAAACAGGCGACATCCCGATTGGCAGATACGCAATTTGGGGATCGGCTTCCACAGGCGCTAAAAAACCGCTTAACAGAAAGGGATCTATACTGCCTGATGCCCTTTCGATACGGTCGTCACTTTGCAACATGCGATAGATATTTACGGCTCGAGCCGCCAAGGAGATTTCAGAATTTACTGTATTGGCTGTGAGCGATGAGTTGACAGCACTTGTAACCGTTCCAGAAAAAGATCTCCGTCGGTGCGACGGGCTTGACTCCAACAATACCGTTTCACCCCAAAAACGCGGATGGAGCGGGTTAAAGGCAAGATCCTTGATTGCATTTCGATATTGATCCCGATCGCTCATGACGATCAACTCGAAGCGCAGGCGTTCAATTCGAACCAAATCCGGAAAGCTAACCAAGCTTACAGAATCGACCGGCGATAATTTTTCAGTCGTTATTTGTTCCAAATCGATTGTAACGGGCGGACTACCTATCTCACTACCCGGTTCGCGCCAAACCGTTTCAGCTTCTATTATCACTGTTGCTGTATCTTTGACTGTTATTCGGCTTACCGGGAACAACCAGTATTCCCCTGTATTGATCGTCATTCTCAGCAAATCACCCGGTTGGACTGCCGAGGACGCGCTATCGGATTCCCAGTTAAGTTGACCGAGATTGTTGAAGGAAAACTTACTGTTCGGCAAAACAGTGGCATTCAGCCGTGACGACAATCGTAACGAAGACGACCAACGTCCGGGCGATGATGCGTAAGCAAAGACTGGTTTGACCGAGCCATCCTCTGAGACTGCAACAAGACCGGGCACCCGGATTCGGGTAGCTGTAGCATTTACACCTGCAACCCTGACGACATAACAACGTCGTCCGCCGTTTGCAAAGAAAGCGGCAACTGATTGAGGTAGATTAGCGTAGACGGTACGACCGTTATTAATCTGCGCTCTTGACGTTGTATCCGGCGGTGAATTCGACAACCCAAGCACAGATTCGCCGTCCACTTCCTTTGCCAAGGCCAAATCCCCGCCGAAGATACTTTGATAGCAATCCATGTCCTCAACCGCTACCGGAAAGTCTAAAGGTCCCCGTTCGGCAAAACCAACAAAGGCTGTTACGTCTAACGGGGGTAAGCTCCGTGTCTCGACACGGGCTGAGGGTAAAAAATAGACCCCTGGTAGACGATAGGCATTAGCACTTTGGGTCATTTCAGTCGCTCTAATGATCTTGTAAGTTTTCCAGGTTCATCTTTTCGCAAGATATAACCAATTCTTCGATAGCGACATCTGTTCCACCTTTGGCATTTAACGTAGCGCCCTTATAGCTCTTCGGTTTTGCATTAATCAGATGCCATGTCATGACCGTAACGGTCCTTGCTTCATCCAATAATTCTATTTTTATATTACTGCGGACATTTTGAGAACCTTGACGGACATCTCTTAACCAATCATAAAAATCAGTCCAACCGATAATGCCGCGTTTGAATGTCACATCAGTCGCTTTATAAATACCGTTCATTTTACGTACGTGGTTTTCCATTTCATTGCCGTTACGGTATTCGGCTTCCGTCACTTCCATGCCTAGACCGCTTATCTCTTGAAAGCCTGCCCTCGTCGCATCGGCATTGCCGCCAAACCTGTCAACAGTCACTCGAAAATTAAACGCGCCATAGGGGTTGTCTCGTTGAACAGCCATAGCTCACACTCCTTACTTTTCGTAATTCAAAATATTTATGTTTTACGGTCGGCAGTGAACTGACCGATTCGGAAAATAACAAACTCCGCGGGTTTGACAACCGCTACGCCGATCAAACAGATAAGTCGTCCGTTATCCAAGTCATTTTGGGTCATCGTTGAACGGTCGCAACGGACAAAAAAGGCTTCATCCGGTTTTAACCCCATGAGTGCACCGTTACGCCATTCGTTAACTAAAAAATCGGCTATGGTATTGCGAACGTTTGACCACAGAGGTTCATTGTTATTTTCAAATACCGCCCATTGCGTCCCTTTATCGATCGAGTGTTCTAGATAGGCAAAATACCGGCGTACGCTGATGTATTTCCATTCCGGATCGGAGCTGATCGTTCTCGCTCCCCACAATCGAAATCCACGTCCTTCAAAGAAACGGAAGCAATTGATGCCGAGCGGATTTAATATGTCTTGCTGGGCTTTATTCAGCAGCAACTCAAAACCGATTCCACCGAGTGTTACCTCATTGGCAGGTGCTTTGAAAACACCATTATTCACATCGGTGCGCGCGTAGATACCCGCCACAAAACCGCTCGGCGGAACAAAGATTTCCCGGCGACCATCGGGATCGAGCGGATCCACAATTTTTATCCAAGGATAATAAAGGGCGGCATACTTGGAATCTAACTTTCCGCGGAACTCCTGAATTTCCGATAGCACTTGATCGTTTGGAGAATCCAATACTGCAACTCGATAACGCATGCGTTCACAATGAGTTATCAAGTATTGGACAATTTGGTCGACACGCGGCCTATTTCCACCCTTATAACCCACCGAATGCCCTGGCGCTGCAACTATCGAAATTTCTTCAATATCTACAAATGTTTCAAGCCCGGTGCTTTGCTGAACGCTCCCATCCGTTACGGAGCCGTCACGTTGCATTTCTCTTCCTGCATATTCAATAGCCGCAGGCAGTAGGCCGTCGTTGCCGTTTTCTAAGACATAGCTGACTTCGAGTTCCGACGGTTTGGGACGAGTTTGAATTGGCGATTGGTTATTTAATTCTGCATCGGTTAAAAAATTGCGCACAAGTTCATCGTTGATGAAATTGGTACCGAACAGCCATTCAATTAAATCAGCGCCCGAATCCAGTTGTTCTTCCGGTATGATTGCAAAAGGGATCGTTAAATACTTTTGCCGGGAATCGGGATTTTCGGTAAACAGGGATGAAATGGAATTCAGCCCGTTTGGATGGGGGGAAAGATCGGTCCATCCTTGTTCGTCCTCAAAACGTCCGGAACGCCGTACCCGGACACTCAAGGTGATCCGAAACACTTGGTCGCCTGAAGCCGGACTTAACTCGCTAAGCCTTCGGGTTATAGTCGTCCCCCTGCCGAATGCCTGTTGGTCCCCATCTTGGATGACATCGTGTACACCGCCAATATTCGGCGGCGAACTTAGGGTGCCGTCCTTAATATATACCACATCGTTAGTTCTCACGCCGACCAGCATGGGTCCGGTGGTATTCTCAACGAGAAGATTGGGTGAACTTCGCAACGCAAAGGATATACGCATATTGCCTGCTCGCCCAGGAAAACGAGCTCGCAAGCTAATCACAGACGGCGATGTCCCGGGCAGAGTTAAATTCGCGAAACCGGCGTTGTCCTCATCTGTTGTTGGTTGGTACACTCTAGTAACATACAGTTTACTTCCACCGTTATCATAATATGCACGTACGGCATGGGCCATAAAATTGACTTGTTGATCTGCTCCGAATTCGAGAGTATCCAAGCCACCGTAAATCCGATCGAAATCCGCAAAACTGGTCAGTAATTCAGGCGGCCCTTCGGTAGGACCGTAGCGTGTCGGCCCGATAAATCCAGCCACACTGGTGCTTACCCCTTCAATCGATTTAGAGCGAAAACTGACTTCTTCGACGTAGACGCCGGGTGCTAAGTATTCTGGCATTGATGCTCTCCTCTTTATGATTGCAATTATTTAAGTGGCTCTAATCCATAACTCTGACTGCGTATGAGTTCGGATAATGATTTCCTCGCCATACGTCAATGTGGTCGCTAGGCTATTTCCAGGTGTTGATGGGTTAGCCCAAAGCATTCCTCGCGGCTGGTTCAGGATGCTGCGCAACTCGGGTAGCAAGGAACCAGAGGGCTGCATCAGCGCTGTCGGCGCATAACGTACTCGAACCCTCATTCTCCATTGCTGTTGCCGCTTAGCCAGAGGCGGTGAGAGTTGAATGTTTGGCGCACCGGTAAAACTTGGATAAGGAAACATAACAGCCACACGGCCTTCTTCATCTGCGATTCCAAACCAGATGCGGTTATTGGGTTCGATAATTTCCACTACCGCGTTCGCCGCCGGTTTATCAGCCGTCGAATTTGTTTTTTCTACCAGTTGAGCGCGCACCACGGCCCAGGTAGAAATACTTTGGCGTGTAGGTGCTGAAAATAAATAGAATCCGGGGATGCGATTTCCCAAGGCATTGAGGGTATCTGTCGGATAGATGCCACGGAAAGGTAAATCGACAGTAAATACAGCATCTAAAAACCGTTGCAGATTGTCGGATACATGGAAAATAAACCGGCGCGCAAAGGGCGGACTCACATTCCTAACCGAATCATCCTTCGGGTATTCCACCTCATGCAATCCGGATAAGCCGTGAAATGCATAGATACCTGATGCTGTCCGTACACCTTGTTTAACTGTTCCGCCTCCTTGGAGCGGACGAGCAGTCACCCTAAGGCCATCAAGTATTTGGTTATTCGTAACTGGATCCCAAAATCGGATTCCGAAGGGAGTAAAAATATTTTTTCGTTCTACATGACCGGAAAATTGTAAGGCCGTCGTCATAGCTCCTCCTTTTCAGCCTTACCAACCCCAAAGCCACGTTCTTGAACCGGCTGACCGGTACCTGTACGCAATCTTTTTGAATCAATCTTGATAACGCGTGCCACATAAGGCACTGAGATTTGGTAAGCATGGTGAACGATGACGTCCCAAATACGGAATAATTCCTCGGTCGTAAGCTCAACAGGCGTAACCGTCACCGTCTCATCTGCATGGAAGAGATCTGGATAATGCTGATTAAGCAAACCGACCGGCAGTATTGGCATATCTTCTAATTCACGCATCATCCAGCCCGCTATGGTGTACTGCAAAGAAGCCTCCTGCGCCCAAGACGTAAGCAAAAAATGCAAATCCAGCGGCAACTGAGTTCGAAACAATTGACCGTGTGGTCCCGGCAAGCCTGTTGGCGTCCGTTGAACACTATTCGGAAAAATACGATAGACAAACAACGAAACACCTGCCAGCATCGGTTGCGCGAAGTCCTTTGCCATATACGGCTTAAATTCAAGCTCGCTGTTAAAATCCGCAAACTGATAGTTATCGCGCAGTTTTTGAATTATCGCATCAACAACTGCTGTAATCGCACGGTAGTCCGCCAAGAATAATTCTCCTTATTTCAATAAGATAGCTTTCATTTAATAGCGAATACCGCTCTTGCGTTAAACAATAGTGAATTCCCTATGACATCGCACCAAGCTAAACTAAACGCGGTCATTTTCGTTCAATCCGGTAAGCCTGCGGCATCAACCCTCTTTTGTTCTGAATCCATCGAACAACATGGTCTTAACACCTTTGCTTTTTTTAATCAGCCGGAGCTTTAAATAGACTCATCCTGGCTCGACCTTTTTCGCGAAAAAATTTTGCTACCGTTAAAACTCACATTGACCTTAACAGTTGATTTTAAACATAAATAATTTAGGGCCTTGTCAATAATAAAGTCTGAAGCTTCCATCTCGGACGGTAACCACCATTTAGCTATTCCTTCAATGGTATCCGCCGCATTTGGGTGATTATTCAAATAATTTTCAATTTGATCGGCAATTATCCGCACATCAGGATCGAATATGTCAGTCATTTTTTACCCCGACTTTTACAAAAGATAAACATGAATCATGCCAATACGTAAGTCTTTGATTAAATAAGAAACAATAATTGAGTATTTTATTCCGGGTTACTGGAGACCCAGTTGAGTGTCTCAAGCCGATACTATCGTCTTGTTAAACAATGAGTTTCTTTATAGCTACTCAATATCACGAAGTGGGTCGATTTTTACCCCATTACAACAAACATAGGACGCTTAAACTGCGTGGAAAAAGCAAATATACGAAAAAGCTATATTGAGATTACGAAGTTAAAGTGGGCTGAGTTAAAAGCAAAAACGCGCTATTAGACACGCCGATGTTGGTTAAAGACCGAACGTTTGGGGATATTAAACAACAATTGGCTTAGATTGCAGATAAAGAAGTATCATCGCGATCAGAAGAATTGATAACTTGCTATTAATTTGCCGCTCACGTTCATTCATCATTTAAAAATATTGAATGAACGCTGTAACGCTTAAAATGATTGCGTTAATTGATACGATATTGATTTGGATTAATTTGATGCTTTTTTAGAAGTTTCCCTAATGCCCTACGTTCTTTCTGTGCTTTATTAGCGGCTTGCGTTACATTGCCTTTTGAATCGGATATCACCCAAGTGAGGTATATCTTTTCAAAATAATCGAGTGCATGGTTTTTCGCTTCGTTAAAGGAGGCATCGAGGGTGAAGTTTTGCCTTCGATCAACTAATTTCCTGCGCGATAGGGTTTGTTGGATTTCTTGTTGATAGACGTTTGTGATAATTTCAGTGTCTTCAGAGAGCAGAAAAGATCTGTGAACGAAATTCTCAAGTTCTCGGATATTTCCGGGCCAATTGTATTCACACATCCATTTAATAGTTTCAGGGTGAAAGTATTTGTTTGGTTGATGGTATTGATTGCGAAATTTTTCAATGAAATGCTCCGCAAGCGCCCTAATATCCTCTTTGCGATGTCTAAGGGGCGGCAAATTCAAATACAACAAGTTGAGCCTAAATAATAAATCCTGCCGAAACTGCCCTTTGGCGACAAGTTCCGCCAAGCAAACGTTGCTAGCGGCAATGATGCGGACATTTACTTTTCTGCTTTTAGTTGCGCCTAAGGGTTTAATAACGTTGTCTTCGATAAAACGCAAAAGCGTCACCTGCCCTTTCATCGACAAGGCTTCAATTTCATCCAAAAACAATGTCCCTCCATCGGCTTGCAATGTTAAACCTGGCTGACTTTCTTTTGCATCCGTATAAGCGCCTTTTTCGTGTCCGAACAACTCGTTCTCAATTAATTGATCGGGGATAGCTCCGCAATTCATAGGAATAAAGGGAAATGATTTACGGGCACCTATATAGTGAATTGCGCGCGCCGTGACTTCCTTTCCGCATCCCGTTTCGCTCTCAATCAAGATGGGAACATTACAATTGGAAGCTTTTTTAATAAAAGACAATTTTTCAGTAAAAAGAGAAGACTTACCGATTAAATTCATACTGCGCCACTCTGTCGACTCCTTATCAAAATCAAGCTTTTGTGTACTTAAAGCAACGACAGAACTACAGGTAAACCGGTTAAGACGAAACGATAGCTCTAATGGATCGCAAGGCCAATCACAACAATCGTTACATGCAGTTAGTATAGGTATTTTGTTGTAAGTTAGGGGTGAAAAAAAAATAACGAAAAACTGCCGATTTACCGAGCATAAAAGTTTTTTCAAAATGTCTTGATCTTTCTCCTCCTCAGGAAGTACGAGAACGATGCGGTCATCTTGAAAATGTTTATTATTATTCAACCAGTAAATACAATTTATCGGCTCAAGTGGAATTTCAAGTTTGTAAAACACAGCGAGGATGGACTTTTGATAATCTGCTGAAGCAAAACACAAAAACTTTATATTTTTTTTTTCAGTTTTCATTATTTAAACCCCATGACAATACAGAGATAGGCAGTGTGAGTTCGGGTGTTATTCTAAGAATTTATTTCACACTGTAAAGTTTATAATGCATAAAATAATTGTAGAGCATTATTGCAACAATAACAGATTAGATGAGTTTTTAATGTGAAATATTCACTGCGGAAGTGTAATGCTGGTAACGGATTAAACGCGTGGCGTCATGTAAGGCTGAGTGACATACCGAAGCATGTCACTCGAATTTATTCAAAAAAAAGGGTTGTTAATGCGGCAACGAAAAATTTTAAATTACTCGGAATTCTCGCTAATTTTAATTGGAACTATAAATCATAATGTATTGATTATTAATATTACTGGCGAATCTGCTGTGTTTTAATAGTAACATCTGCATTCGCTTGTAACGTTGCCAGCATCGCGTTAAATTCTGATTGCCCGAATGCTTTCGCGAGGTTTTTCTTAGCAAGTTCCATCTGTTTTTTATCATCCTCGCTCATGGTACCTGGCGTTACTTTTTTCAAATTGACAACAACCTGTTCACCCGATGATAAAGGCACGGTAAAAATCGTTGATTTACCCGCAACCGGTTTTGCCGCTTTTAAAATTGCATCGACAAGCTGTTCAGGCAAGGCGGCTTTATTGCGCATGAGTCCGACAGCTTGTTGAACAGACAACTTATTGTCAGCCGCTACTTTTTGGATACTTTCACCCGCTTGCAACTGTTGCTTGATTTTATTAGCTTTATCTAACGCTTGTTGTTTCGCCTTGTCATTTGTAATCGCGGTTATTACGTCTTGTTTAACGCTATTTAGTTCGCGAACTGTAGAAGGTTTATGTTCGAGAAGACGCAAGACAACCAGTTTATCGGAGCCTAATTCAACCGGTGTACTATTATTTCCTTGAAGTACTTCATCCGAAAAAGCCATATCGCGAATTTTTTGCTCGGCAGCTATTCCATCGCCCTTGTCCTTGGCGAATAAACCTGATTTTTTAATCGTTAACTTAAGTGCGTCGGAAACGGTTTGTAAATTATCAGGATTTTCATAACTCATTTCCGTCAGCTTTTCACCGGCTTCATAAAAGGCGTTTTCAGCTTGCGACTTCTGATAAGCCTTTGAAAGCTCGTCCTTTACAGACTCGAAAGATTTGACCTCACTGGGAACCAACTGAGTCACTTTTATTAAGTGATAGCCGAAAGAAGATTTCACAGGTTTGGAAACCTCTCCCTCTTTTAATGCGTTGGCGGCTTCTTCAAACGACTTTTCCATACTGCCTACGATAAACAACCCCAAGTCACCGCCTTTTTTAGCCGTGAGTTTATCATCCGAGACTTCAGCCGCAACAGTCGAATAGTCCTTGGTTTTTAAAGCTTCCTGAGCCTTAATTGCCTTTTCTAAGGCCGTTTTATCGTCGGTTTTAGCATTGACTGCAAATAGAATATGACTGATCTTTCGTTGCTCTGGTTTAGTGTATTGCTCTTTTTGCTCTTCGTAATACGCACGGAGTTTGTCATCCGTTACGTTAACCGCTTTAGCTAAATCGTCGAGAGATAATTCGACATATTCGACTGACACCTGTTCGGGAACTTTGTAGGCATCCTGATGTTGAGCGTAATAACTTGCAATCTCTTGATCGTTTGGTTGATCGATCAATTTTTCGACAGGAACCGTAATGTAATCGACATCGCGTTGTTGATTTTGAATCTTGAAGAAACTTTCGACGGAATAAGGCGTGGCAAAACTACTGTCGATGATGCTCCGTTGGAATTGCTCCATGATTAAAGCACTTTTAATCTTGTTGACAAATTCATTCGTCGACAATTTTTGCGATGTTAATAATGACTTGTAGCGCTTATCGTCGAATTTTCCATCCGTTTGAAAATAAGGTAAAGTCTTGATGAAATCTCTAGCACTCGAATCCGTTGTTACAAGTCCCTCGTCATTTGCGTACTGCAAGAGAACTTCGTCTTTGACTAATTTATCCAGTGCTTGGGCTTTTAGAAGTTGTTCATCGACATTCATGCCGCGAAAGTTTTGGGCATATTGCTCATAAGCTTTGTTTACATCGCGCTGATAAAAGTCTTTATCACCTACAGACGCGACAGGCATTTCTTTACCGGTATCGACGTAATTTTGAATTCCCCACAAGGCAAAAGGAACACAAATAACTATCAAAATTAACCAAGCGAATGCACCTTGTGCCCTTTCTCTAATTGTTGTCAGCATAAGTTCAATCCCAAAAAAGCCACATCTTAAATTATGATTTAGATCAAAAAAAAAGCCCCGAACCTATTGGTACGGGGCTTTTTCGATTTGGCGGAGCGGACGGGGCTCGAACCCGCGACCCCCGGCGTGACAGGCCGGTATTCTAACCAACTGAACTACCGCTCCAAAGTCTGGTGGGTGCTGAGGGGTTCGAACCCCCGACCCTCGCCTTGTAAGGGCGATGCTCTCCCAGCTGAGCTAAGCACCCGACTAAAGACGACTATTTTATAGCATCTTTGAGCGCTTTACCAGCTTTAAATGAAGGAATTTTTGCAGCTTTAATTGTAATCTCACTTCCTGTCTGAGGATTACGACCGACTCTTTCAGCGCGCTCTTTAACAGCATAGGTACCAAAACCAACCAAAGTTACTGAATCTCCTTTACTTAAAGCGCCCGAAACAGCGCCGATAAATCCTTCTAACGCACGTCCGGCGTCAGCTTTAGTCAAACCTGATGACTCTGCAATAGCATCGATAAGTTCCGATTTATTCATTAATTCCCCCTTAGGAAAGTGTGCTAGATTTGAAAATGTATGTTGTTTTTATGTAGCGGTAACAGCGTATCGATTCTCATACCCGTTCATCGTAGACATAAGAATATGATAAGGCTATTTATATCAACTGCTTTCGTAGAGTGTCAAGCATTAAAGGCCTCGGATTCATTTCCTAGACCTTAATTACTCATGTTTTTCTTTAATGGGCGATAACGCCGGGCGTAGTTTTTAATTTATTCGGATCGTTTTCACCTTTTCCTTGCTCTTCGCCTGTGATTTTTTCAATAGGCTGAGGCCGGTATTGCAAAGCAACTTCCAATACCTCGTCAATCCAGCGCACAGGCTTTATTGTTAGGTTTTGTTTGATGTTTTCGGGTATCTCTGCTAAATCTTTTTCATTTTCCGCCGGTATTAAAACCGTAGTAATTCCGCCTCGATGAGCCGCCAACAGTTTTTCTTTCAAACCTCCGATAGGCAACACTTCACCACGTAACGTAATTTCCCCCGTCATCGCGACTATCGCACGCACCGGAATTTTAGTCAACGCAGACACCACCGCCGTACACATTGCAATCCCCGCGCTCGGACCGTCCTTAGGTGTTGCACCTTCCGGAACGTGAATATGAATATCGCTTTTTTGAAAGATTTCGTCGTTCAAGCCTAATACATCAGCTCGACTTCTGACAACCGTCATAGCGGCTTCTATCGACTCTTTCATAACGTCGCCTAATTTTCCAGTCGCAGAATGTTTCCCTTTTCCGGGTATCACCGCCGTTTCAATAGTCAATAACTCACCGCCAACTTCCGTCCACGCTAATCCTGAAACATGACCGATCTGATCCTGTTCTTCGGCGATACCGTAATGAAAACGTTTTACTCCCAGATAATTATTTAAATTGCTAGGCGTCACAATGATTTTTTCTTTCGTGGTAGTAAGCAAGAAATCTTGTACAACTTTTCGGCAAATTTTAGATATATCGCGCTCTAGATTACGCACACCCGCTTCGCGAGAATAATACCGTATCATGTCTCTAACGGCGGTTTCCGTGATTTCAATTTCGCGATCTTTTAATCCATTATTTTTTATCTGTTTCGGAATCAAATATTTAACGGCAATATTGATCTTCTCGTCCTCGGTGTAACCTGCTAAACGGATGACCTCCATCCTATCCAACAAGGCAGGCGGAATATTCATTGTATTGGCCGTCGCAACAAACATCACATCCGAAAGATCAAAATCGACCTCAAGGTAATGATCCGAGAACGTATGATTTTGCTCTGGGTCGAGAACCTCTAACAATGCAGATGCAGGATCGCCGCGGAAATCTTGCGCCATCTTGTCGATTTCATCAAGCAAGAACAACGGATTCCGTGTCTTCACTTTTGCGAGGTTTTGCAAGATTTTGCCAGGCATAGACCCGATATAAGTTCTTCGATGACCGCGAATTTCCGCTTCGTCGCGAACGCCGCCTAACGCCATGCGAACATACTTTCGGTTGGTTGCTCTCGCGATCGACTCGCCCAAGGATGTTTTACCCACACCAGGAGGACCAACTAAACACAATATCGGCCCTTTCAACTGTTTTACACGTTGTTGTACCGCGAGATACTCCAGAATACGCTCTTTTACTTTTTCCAGTCCGTAATGTTCGGATTCCAACACTTGCTCAGCGTCTTTTAATACGCGGGTTACCTTGGTTTTCTTTTTCCAAGGCACATTCACGATCCAATCGATGTAGTTCCTTACAACCGTCGCTTCGGCAGACATCGGCGACATGAGTTTAAGCTTATTCAACTCGGTCGATGCTTTGGTTTTTGCCTCTTTCGACATACCGGCATTTTCGATTTTGTTTTCTAACTCTTCAATTTCGTTAGGCACATCTTCCATGTCCCCTAATTCTTTTTGAATGGCTTTCATTTGCTCATTCAAATAATATTCCCTTTGATTTTTTTCCATTTGTTGTTTAACACGGACGCGAATTTTCTTTTCCATGTCCAAAATATCGACTTCACCTTCCATCAGCGCCATGAGCGCTTCCAAACGCTGTTCGATATCCGCTGTTTCGAGTATTACTTGCTTTTCATGAATTTTAATAGCGACATGAGCAGCCATCGTGTCGGCAAGTCTGCTTGGATCGTCGATACCGTTCAATACATTCAGCACTTCGGGCGGAATTTTGTTATTGAATTTTACATATTGATCGAAGGAGTTCATCACCGTACGTTTTAGCGCATCCAGCTTTTGCTCGGAAATGAGCAAGACATCATTTATTTTTTCGATTTTTGCGGAAAAATAATTAGCCGTCTCTTGGTATTCCAATACTTTACAACGCTCGCTACCTTCCACAAGGACTTTAACGGTGCCGTCGGGTAGTTTTAATAGTTGCAAAATATTCGCCAACGTTCCGACCTCATAAAGATCGACAAACTCCGGCTCGTCTACACCTGCTTCTTTTTGGGCAACGAGAAGTATTTGTTTGCTTTCCAGGGTTGCGGCGTTTAATGCGTCTATCGACTTCTGTCTTCCGACGAATAACGGAATAATCATGTGCGGATAAACCACAACATCCCTTAAAGGCAAAACCGGCACTATCATTTCTAACTCTTTCATTTTTTGCTTTTCCATGAAGGAATTGTAACAATTACGATACGTATGATTATGGGGATGTTATTTTAAATAGCAAGAATGAATTCAAAAATGCTTAAAAATTACTAATTTTTTAACGAATAAATCAAAAAATGTATAAAAAAAGGAGCTATGACGATAAATCAAAGCTCCTTTGCAAATTTATGTTAGCGCCTTTTATGCTTTTATCTTTTCGGTTTCGTAAACCAAATAAGGATCCGATTCTCCGCGAATAACACTTTCATCGACGACAACTTTACTAATATTGTCTGCAGAGGGTAAGTCATACATCGTATTAAGCAGAACATTCTCAACGATAGTCCGCAAACCTCTGGCTCCGGTTTTACGTTCCATCGATTTTCTCGCAATCGCGCCAAGTGATTCCTCACGAAACTCCAATTCCGCACCTTCCATTTCAAACAAATGTTGATATTGTTTGATTAAAGCATTTTTCGGTTCGGTTAAAATTTTGATTAGCGCTTGTTCATCCAGCTCTTCAAGCGTCGCTACGACAGGAAGTCTTCCGACGAACTCGGGAATCAAACCGTATTTAATCAAATCTTCCGCTTCGACTTCGGCAAATAACTGACCCACATTTTTTGTTTCGTCTTTCCCTTTGACTTCCGCAGAAAAACCGATACCACCTTTTTCGGATCGCGCCTTGATGACTTTATCCAAACCGGCAAATGCACCGCCGACGATAAATAAAATATTAGCCGTATTAACTTGCAGGAATTCTTGTTGCGGATGTTTGCGACCACCTTGCGGCGGCACAGACGCGATGGTGCCTTCAATCAACTTCAATAAAGCTTGTTGAACGCCTTCTCCGGAAACATCGCGGGTTATTGAAGGATTGTCCGATTTACGCGAAATTTTGTCGATTTCATCGATGTAAACGATACCGGTTTCGGCTTTTTCAACATCGTAATCACATTTTTGCAGGATCTTTTGAATGATGTTTTCGACGTCTTCACCGACATAACCCGCTTCGGTCAATGTCGTTGCGTCTGCGATCGTGAATGGAACATCGAGCAAGCGAGCAAGCGTTTCAGCCAGCAAGGTCTTTCCGGAACCTGTCGGTCCGATTAGCAATATATTACTTTTTGCCAATTCAACGGCGTCTTTTTTGGTCTTATTGCGAAGCCTTTTATAGTGATTATAAACGGCGACCGCTAAAATTTTTTTTGCGCGATCCTGTCCGATGACGTAGCCATCGAGTTCTTCCTTTATCTGCTTCGGCTTAGGCAATTCACCGCCGTAGAAGGTAGAGGATTTGTCTTGTAACTCATCTTTAATGATGTCGTTACATAGATCGACGCATTCGTCGCAAATATAGACGGACGGTCCAGCTATCAGCTTTCTAACTTCTTGCTGGCTTTTACCGCAAAAAGAACAGTACAACAACTTGTCATCGTCTTTGCTGTTTCTATCGTTACTCATATTCGGACTCCTGAAGACATCCGGTTTAACGTATTCATATAAAAATCCATCTTACGTTAAACCTAAATACCGCGACATTTACTAATGATCGCGTATAACTTCGCCAGCTTAACCAAGGGTCAACGCCCTATTGCTCAACACCTTATCAATTAAGCCATAATTAACCGCATCATCCGGACTTAAAAAATTATCCCGGTCCGTATCAATCTGGATTTTTTCGATGGGCTGACCCGTATGATAAGCCAGCACTTTATTCAATTTGTCTCTGATAAGCAGAATTTCTCTGGCATGAATATCGATATCGGAAGCTTGTCCTTGGTAACCGCCCAAGGGTTGGTGGATCATCATGCGTGAATGCGGCAAGCAATAACGTTTGCCTTTCGTGCCGCCAGTCAGAAGTAAAGCGCCCATACTTGCAGCTTGACCGATACACATCGTGCTGACATCGGGTTTGATAAACTGCATCGTATCGTATATAGACATCCCGGCCGTCACAGACCCGCCCGGCGAGTTGATATAAAGGTGAATGTCTTTATCGGGATTTTCCGATTCCAGAAAAAGCAATTGAGCAACGATCAAGTTAGCCATGTAATCTTCAACTTGACCGACCAAAAAGATAACCCGTTCTTTTAACAGTCTGGAATAAATATCGAAGCTACGCTCGCCACGAGCCGTTTGCTCTATGACGATAGGAACGAGATTACCCGCCGCTTGCGGCGCCATCATTTGATTTAGGTTATTGAGTTTACTGTACATTTATCTAAACTATCGTTGATTTTTGTCCATAATATCACTAAAAGCGAGTGTTTCATCAGTTATTTTAGCCTGAGAAACCAGCCACTCCACCGTTTGGTCCTCTAAAACCATTTGTTGAACCCCATGTAACCGGCTTTTCTCAGCGTAATACCAGGACACGAATGCTTCGGGTTGTTCGTAACTTTTTGCCATGTCTTCAATCGCGGCGCGCACCTTATTTTCGTCCAACTTGATTTCTTTAGTATGAATAACTTCGCCTAAAATCAATCCTAAAGCAACACGACGCTCGGCTTCGGCTTTAAAGATGTCCTTGGGCAACTTTAAATCTTCCCGCTTCATCTTTTGCTTTTTAGCCGATTCCAAATAAGGCTTCATCAGATTTTCAATTTCCTCATCGATGAGCGCATTTGGTACAACAATTTTGACTTTTTCATAAAGGGCCGCAAGCACTTCATTTTTTAACCGTGCGTGCAAGGCTTGTTCAAGCTCTCTGTTCATATTGACTTTTACATCTTCCCTAAATGAAGTCAACAACCCATCCTGGGTGCCGTAACTTTTAATGAACTCTTCATCCAATGCCGGCAATACCGGTTCTTCAACTTTTAAAACTTCTACTTCGAACTCGGCCGCTTTCCCTGCAAGTGCTTCATTTGTGTAATCTTCTGGAAACGTCAAGGAAAAAACCTTATTATCGCCTTGTTTCAAGCCGACCAGATTATCTTCAAAGCCTGGAATCATTTGTTTAGCGCCGATTTCGACAGGGAAATCCTGAACTTTACCCTCGGTAAAGTTTTTACCCTCGGAAATCCCGGAAAATGCAATCGTGATCTTGTCTTTTTCTTGCGCAGCCCGGTCGACTTCAGCCCAGGTTTTCTTCTGAGCTTGCAGTTTTTCGATCATAGCATCGACATCGCTCTCTTCCACCGTGGCAACTGCACGTTTGATTTCCAACTTATCCAGTCCGTCTAAGGAAATTTCCGGATAAACTTCAAACTCGGCGACGTATTTAAACCCTTCGGTTTCTTCGAACTCGTGAATTTGCGGCTGCCCAGCAGGCTTCAAGTCCTGGTCGCGCAAAGCATCGAAATACGTCGATTGAATCAAATCGCCTGCAACTTCACCGCGCACTCGTTCGCCGTACATTTTTTGAACGACATGGTGAGGCACTTTGCCCGGACGAAAACCATCAATTTTGACCTGGCGCGCTAACGTTTTCAAACGCTCGGTCATTTTTTCCTGCACCACTGTTTCCGGCACTTGGACGGTCATTTTTCTGCTCAATTCTGATGTCTTCTCGACAGACACTTGCATTGTTTTACCTCAACAAACTGTTTGGATTTTTACGGGAATGCCGGCAAAGGGCGACTAATAAAGATGAGTAAAATAGAATTTGCAATTGGGTTAAGTGGTGCGAATGGGGAGACTCGAACTCCCACAGGCTGCCCTACTGGAACCTAAATCCAGCGCGTCTACCAATTTCGCCACATTCGCACGTTAACCGAACTCGGCATTATAGTGACTTGTAAGCCCTACAACAAGCGATAAGTTACGAATTTATTGTTAACAAGAAACAGACACATCAAACCCTAACAGTCGAATAGCTTCGGCAAACGCATTCAATTCATCGAACGGCAACGCTTTCAAAAGCGGCGCTTCCGGTTGCATAGACGGCCTCGCCAACATATAAAGCAGCACTTTATCGACTGATGTCGTGTCCTTTAATTGGTTCAATGCGGCTAAATAAGCCTGTTTTTCCTTTTGAGAATGCCCTTGTCCAGCGTAATCGAAAACACACGTCTGCAACGTGGTTCGACATAGATTGGATGAAATTCCAATATTTTCCAGACTTTTTTTAACGCTTTGCCCGGTATCATTAAATAGCTCTCTTCCCGCTTTCGTGGCGCTATCGAACTTGAACCAAACTTCGCCGCCGAAGCTGTTCAAAACAGCCAGACCGGATTGCACCTTTTTTTGATGAATCAAGCTACCGTTGGTAATTAAGACAAAGCGGCTTTCCGGAAAAATCTTTAATTCCGAAGCAATCGATCCAATCAAAGAAACGGCTTGAGCAAAACCGTTCACGCTGGTCGGCTCGCCGTTACCCGAAATTGCAATATCCTTGATGACCCGATTTTCAGGATCAATCTTAAACCGCTCGTAAAAATCGCCGTGCAAAACGTCGTTAAGAAAAAACCGAAGCTCGTCTGCTATTAAATCGAAATCAAGCTCAGGCGCGGAACCTCTCGTCAGGTCCGGCACCTGACAATACAGACAACGCCAATTGCAGGCATTGTTGGTGTTGAAGTTAATACCGATCGATAAACCGCCCGCACGCCTGGAAACAACCGGGTAAACGTATTTTAAACCGGCGATGTCGCGGTCATGGTTTGTGGTCGTTAGGGTAGTTGTCATGATGGTATTGTATAAGATTACGGGGTGGATTTTGGGAATGATTGGGTTTTTGGCGTTTTAATGAATCTCTGAATATACGCTCCGACAAGAAGAGTCATAAGTTGATTCAATTAAATGAGCGTTCGTCCTGAGCATGTCGAAGGATGAACACATTAATGTGTCGCTATCGCGACGTATGATTTTAATGCCGGTTCCCGCACCGGCGGCCGGAATACTTTCTTTTGCGTTGCCAAAAGAAAGTATTCAAAGAAAAGGCAACCCGGATGCCGCTTGCTTCCTGCGCTTCTCGCATTTACCAGGGGTTGTCAAAAGGGACGTCCTGTCCCTTTGACAACGTGCGGCATCCCTGCCGCACCCCTAACGGGCTATTCCTGATAAATACTCCGATGCTCGGCGCGGCATAACGGGATAAAAAGAGTTACTTTTTAACAAGTGTATCTCCAAATAGCGATAGCATAATCGGAAGATTATATTAATTAAAAGCATGCGTACGAATACGCTATCGCTATTCGTACCTACAGCTCTGAGGACGTATCGATTTCGATTGTTGACCACGAGGGATAGCCAATTTAGTTTTTTTCATCCATGTTTTTAAAGTTTGTAAACAGATGTTCAAGTCGTTCGCGACATCTTGAATCGATTGATCATTTCCACGGTTGTAAACCTTTGCCAGAGCTTGCTCTTTAAAGTCTTCAGAATACCTGGTATACGTTTTCATCTCTCATCTCAAATTTTATTTTCTTTAAAATTTGAGTCGACAAATATTCTGACGTAGGGGGGTGTTATGTTGGGGTTCGTACCTCACCCCAACCTACGAGCTATTCCTGATAAATTCTCCGATGCTCGGCGCAACATACGGGCATGGGCGGTTATCGAAGGATTGTAGGGGGGTTAGATACCAAAATAAAGATATGTAAAGCCTTTCCGCGCGTCGTAATCCACCATCTCGAAGCCCAACACATTCGGCGGGTTATACCCGAGGGCACAAGCGCCGTGGACGAGCATTTGCGGGTACGATAACACAGTGAATTTGCGCGGCTAACCACGCCCTACGATTAACCCACCGTACGCGGTTTTGATTATTGGTAAGTTAACTATTTACTTGAATTCACTTGAATTCTATTCTTAAATTGCATCAAGTCATCAAAAATGAAGCAAAAGGGGAGTAGGATGAATATTTTTATAAGCTATAACCGTCAGAGCCAACCTATAACCACAACATTGGCTAATGACATTGAAGAAATGGGTCATGAAACATGGTATGATCAAGAGCTGAGTGGCGGCCAGTCATGGTGGGATCAAATTCTTTCACAAATACGGGATTGCGATGTTTTCGTATTTGTATTGGAAGAAGCAGCATTAAACTCAATAGCCTGTAAGCGCGAATATATTTATGCTGACGCTCTGGGTAAGCCCATACTGCCAGTATTGGTCTCAGATGGGATCTCTACAAATCTATTGCCTACCGCATTGTCGAAAATACAATTTATAGATTATCGAAATCAGGATCGGAGTTCTGCACTTCGTTTAGCTCGTTCTTTCAATAACATTAAGATTTTCAATCCTCTTCCTAATCCATTACCGCCAGCACCAGAAGCGCCTATTTCATATCTTGGAGGTCTTACAGAACTTGTAGAGTCGAATTCTGCTCTTAGCTTTGAGCAACAAAGTACGTTAGTTGTTGATCTTAGGAGGAGTTTACGCGATTCAGAAACTGCCGCCGATACTCAGACATTGCTTAAAAAGCTTAGAAAACGCCGAGATCTTTATGCGACTATCGCCGAAGACATTGATGAATTGATAGGCATTGCAAGAAAACTTTCTTCAAATATTCCTACAGAGCAATCCAATACAACAGCGGAATCGTTCCAACCTTCTAAAATAAATACACTTCTCAATACAAACCAGCCAATAGTTCAGCTTAAAAGATGGAAAAGAGCATTTATTGGCGCAATAGTTGGGTCAATAACTGGTTTTATCCACACTTTAAATGGCCATTATTTTGATAGCATTGTTTTTCCAAACGTGCTCATTCTAGGATCAGCAGCTGCGATTACATTAGCTATAAGCGAAGCACCAGATAAAAGAAAAATTTTTAAAACACTTATTACGTTTATTTTCAGTTTCTATATTTTTTGGTTTTTAATTTGGGGAGACAGTTTAAGAAACTATTATTATTCGGATGCTAGTAGTTCTTACGGATATGGAGAAAGAAATTTTTATTCTGTTGTTTTTTGTGCTGTTTTAAGTTCAGTAAATGTTAAACTCATTGATTATCTTATCCATCTTGTAAAGAAATTACTTTTACCGCGAACCCCAGATAAAAAACCATCGTAGCCTGAAAAATCGGATAATCATTCTCACCATAAACCGTTAGGTTGGGGTGAGGAACGAACCCCAACCAATGTATATGTTGGAGTTCACGAGTTCACCCCAACCTACAAGTTGCCACCCCATCCCGTTATGACGCGCCGAGCACTGGCGTTTTTATCGGGAATAGCCCGAAGGGGTGCGGCAAGGATGCCGCACTTTGCCAGAAGAACAGGGATGTTCTTTCTGGCAAACCCCGATAAAAATGTCAGAGCGCAGGAAGAAGCGGTATCCGGGTCGCCTTTTCTTTGGATACTTTCTTTTGGCGAAGCAAAAGAAAGTATCTCGTCCGTGGGTACGAGAACCCACATTAAAAAACCGTCGCGATAGCGACACATTAATAATAAACCTTCTAAAACGTTGATTCCGTTCATGGTTCGACAAGCTCACCACGAACGCAATCAACTCACTCCCCTTCGACTCTTTGGACGAAGGGGTATTTTATAAATCCCGATGTTCGAGTAACTCAATGCAAATGAAATTAATCAAATAAAATCAAACAATCACCCCATCTTCCATATGTAAAACTTTCCCCATTTTCCCCGCCAATTCATGATCATGCGTCACAATCAAAAAGCTGACGTTTAGCTCTTGATTTAACTCCAGCATCAATTGAAAGACATCTTCGGCGGTTTTGCTGTCCAGATTGCCGGTCGGCTCGTCGGCTAGGACAACCCCGGGTTTATTGATTAAAGCTCTAGCAACTGCCGCCCGTTGCCGTTCGCCGCCGGAAAGTTCGCCGGGTTTGTGTTCGACGCGATGCCCCAGCCCTACCCGTTGCAATAACCGGGTAGCGTCGTGCCGCGCTTCCGCAACCGTATGTCCACCGATCAACAAAGGCATGGCGACATTTTCCAGAACAGTGAATTCACCCAATAAATGATGGAATTGGTAGATAAAGCCTAAGGAACTGTTCCTTAAACTTGCCAGTTTTGTGCCGCTGACGTTATTCAGGTCGGTGCCGTTCAAGATCACTTTGCCGCCGGTGGGCTTTTCCAGACCGCCCAACAGATGCAACAGCGTACTCTTTCCCGACCCGGATGCGCCCATGATGGCGACACGCTCCCCAACATTAATATTAAAATTAACGCCCTTTAAGACCTCGACATTCAGACCGCCCTGGGTATAGCGCATGGTTAAATTTTCGCACTGCAAGATACTTTGCTTATTCATAACGCAGTACTTCCGCAGGGTTGATTTTCGACGCTTGCCAAGCCGGGTAGATGGTTGCTATTAACGACAACACGAAGGCCATCAAGGCGATGGTCGTCACATCCGACCAGAGGAGTTTGGAGGGTAAATCACTGATGTAGTAGACATCGGCCGGTAAAAAGCGGACTTTGAAGGCTCGTTCGATGTCGTTGACGATATGCCCGGCATTGAGTGCCAGCAATACGCCGCCAACCGTTCCCAAAATAGTGCCGAATAAGCCGATGACTGTCCCCAACACCATAAAAATGCCCATGACCGACCGGGATGTCAGTCCCTGGGTTTTGAGAATGGCGATATCGCCGCGTTTGTCGGTGACGACCATGACCAGCGTCGAGACGATGTTAAAGGCCGCCACGGCGACGATCAGCAGCAGGATGATAAACATGACCGTCTTCTCGGTTTTTATCGCCTTAAAGAAATTTTCATGCGCCATCGTCCAATCGCTGACGATGTAGTCGCCTGCTAATTCATTGCTGAGCGTTTGGGTAATTTGGGGCGCGTTAAAGACATCGTCAAGCTTGATCCGCAAGCCGGACACCGCATTTTCCAAGCGAAACAATTTGGCGGCATCGTCGATATGGATCAACGCCATATTGCGATCGTATTCGTACATGCCAACCTTAAACATGCCGACGACGGTAAACCTGCGCATTCTAGGCACGATGCCGGCCGGTGTGGAGTTAACTTGCGGGCTGATGACCGTAATCTTATCGCCCATCAATACACCCAGGTATTTGGCCAGTTCTGCGCCTAGGACGATGCCGTATTCACCCGGCACTAAGTCGCTCAGTTTGCCTTCTTCCATGTTGTCGGCGACCTCCGAGACGTTACTTTCGTTTTCGGGCATCACACCGTTAAGCATTGTCCCGCTCACCCGGCGATCGGCATTTATCATGACTTGTCCGCTAATAAACGGGGCTGTGCCTTGTATGTGCGGCTGACTTTTAATTCTGTTTTCCGCTTCCTGCCAGTTTTCGAGCTGGCCGAATTGTCCAGTTAAGGTCGCATGAGCGGTCATGCCGAGGATACGTTGGCGTAATTCGGCTTCGAATCCGTTCATTACCGACAATACGGTGATTAGCGCGGTAACGCCCAAGGCAATACCCATCACAGACGTTAACGTGATAAAGGATATGAATTGAGTACGCCGTTTGGCCCGCGTGTAGCGCAGGCCGATATAAAATATGAGGGGTTTAAACATGAAATAGTTAGTTTGTTGAGACAATTAGGTTTTTTTACATTTAGGACAATAGCCGTACAAATAAAGTCCATGTGCGGTTAAATCGTAACCTAAGCGGTCGGCGATTTCTTTTGCCGGACTTCGATGACTTCATCGGAGAACTCGTCGACTTTGCCGCACTTCATGCACAAAATATGGTCGTGGTGGTCGCCGTCGGAGAGTTCGAACACCGAATTGCCGCCTTCGAAATGATGGCGCGTGACTAATCCGGCGGCCTCGAATTGCGTGAGTACGCGATAGACGGTTGCAAGTCCGATGTCTTCGTCTTCGCTTAACAAAATCTTGTAAACTTGCTCGGCTGTTAAATGACGGTCGGTGGATTGGTTTTCCAGGATTTGCAGAATTTTTACCCGAGGGAGTGTCACTTTCAGGCCGGCATTCCGTAGATCATGAGTTTCCACAATTATCTCCAGTTAGCATACGGGGGGATTGATTTTCGATTAAACAGCGCCATTGTAGCCTTTTTTAGCGATTAGCGCAGGACCGTATTGTAGGATTATCTAACAACATCCTGTATGATTCCTATTTTTGGTTGATTCCCGCTAGATAATGAGAAGCGCGTTTTACTTAAGTTTTGTATTGAGCAGCCCGTTGTTAACATCGTGCTCGAACACCTTGGACAATTTGCCCGGTGTCTATCATATCGATATTCAACAAGGCAATATCGTCGATCAGGATATGATCGATCAACTTCGTCCCAACATGACCGAACGGCAAGTTTTGTATATTCTAGGCTCGCCCATGCTAGTCGATACGTTTCATCAAAAACGCTGGGACTACCTTTACTCCGTGCAACCCGGCGGCGAAGATCGTCAACAGAAAAAGGTTTCTATCTTTTTTAACGAAGAAAACGTTGTCAGCGGCATTCAAGGCGATTTCAGACCGAGCTCCGGCCCGGTTACCAAACCTTCGCCCGAAACAACTGTCGATGTACCCAAACGCGATCTTGAATTAACGATGTGGCAGAAAATAAAAAGCCTGTTTGGGTTCGACGACATCGACGATACGCCGAAACGCGATCCCGATGCTAAACCTGCCGATACCGGATCGCAGATTAAACAAACTTTATAGCAGTTTTCCGCATTGGCTGGACGCAAATCCAAACGTTATTTTTTTAACGCACGTTGCCGTCTAGCCTCTTTCGGATCGTGAATTAAAGGGCGGTAAATTTCAATTCTATCGCCGTCTTTTACACTGTGTCACGGTTTGCAAACGACCCCGAAAACACCGGCTATCAAATCGGATAGATCGATTTCAGAATAGCGGTTTAGCAAGCCTGATAACTCAATAGCGTCTTTAACCGAACAGCCGTTAGGGACTTGCAAACTAACAACCACTTGTTCTTCAGGTTTAGCGTAAACGACTTCAACGTCTATTAAACCGTTGCCGCCGCTGTCCGAATCAGCCATAGACGCTTTTGGCTCGGTCGGTAAAAGACGTCACCATCGTATTGCAAATTTGGTTAAACACGGCGCCGAATGCCAAACTCGCTAAAGCGCTGGACATTTCGAACTCCAAATCCAGCGAAATCTTGCTGGCATCCTCGCGTAAGGGCATGAAATTCCACACCCCTTCAAGATACGAAAAGGGACCGTCTAATAACGACACCGTGATTTTTCCGCCTTGATCGATTTTATTGCGTGTTGAAAACGATTTTTTAAACCCGCCTTTGGAAATCATCAATTCCGCATCCACATAATCGTCTTCGCGCTTGATGATCCTGCTTCCCGAACACCAGGGCAGAAATTTCGGATAAGATTCTATATCGTTTACCAAATCGAACATTTGCAGCGCAGAGTATTTTACTAACGCACTTTTTTGAACCAGCGTCATTCCTTAAAGCACTCCGACCACATTTAAAAACACTAAAAATACGGCTGCGGGCGCGATATAACTTACCAGAAATTTCCAAACCTGAAAGCTCAGATGCTCGCCCGGCAAATCCAGTTCTTCTTTGCTGTGTTCCTGCTTCATGATCCAACCGGCAAAGACGGCGATACAAAAACCGCCGATCGGCAACATTAAATTGGCGGTCAGATAATCGATCAGTTCGAAGAAATTGCGTTCGAATAACTTAACGTTCTTCCAGGCGTTAAACGAAAACACGGTTCCTAAACCCAACACCCAGGCAACTAATCCGGACCACAAACACGCTTTTTCACGGCTGAAACCTTTGTTTTCGATCAACCACGCCACCGCCGGTTCAACCAATGAAATCGACGACGACAAGGCCGCAAACACCAACGCGATAAAGAACAATACGCCGAATAACCAGCCGCCGAACATATTACCGAAGGCCAGCGGCAAGGTTTCAAAAACCAAACCCGGCCCGGAATTCGGCTCTAAGCCGTTGCTGAAAACAATCGGGAAAATTGCAATACCCGCCAATAAAGCCACGACGGTATCGGCACCGGCAATAATCATTGATGCTTTTGCGATAGATACGTCTTTCGGCAAGTACGAGCCGTAGCACATAATCGCGCCCATACCCAAGCTTAAGCTGAAGAATGCCTGCCCCATCGCTACCAAGACCGAATCTGCCGTTAGCTTGCTAAAATCCGGTTTGAACAGAAAATCGAGACCTTTAAAATAGCCGTCCGTGGTCATGGCGTAGCCGACCAGCAGAATCATCAAGGCGAATAAACCCGGCATCAATAGGCCGACCGATTTCTCGAAACCTTTTTCTATCCCTCTTGCCACGATTATCATGGTGGCTAGCATAAACACGGTATGCCAAAAGATTAAACTCATCGGACTTGCGACAAAATCGTCAAACAAGGCTTTAACTTCGCTGGGAGACGCACCGGAAAAACTGCCGAAGAATGCTTTGAAAACGTAAGCTGTCGACCAGCCTGCAATCACACTGTAATAGGATAAGATTAAAAAACCTGCTGCAATGCCCATCCAGCCTAAATAATGCCAGTTTTTATCGGCATTCGCTTCGGCGGTAAGAAGTTCCATCGTGTGGACCGGATTTTCCTTGCTACGCCGACCGAGCATGATTTCAGCCATCATCAAAGGAATGCCGATCAACAAGACACATAACAGATAAACCAGGACGAAGGCGCCGCCGCCGTTTTCACCGGTGATGTAGGGGAATTTCCAGATATTGCCTAAGCCGACCGCAGAACCTGTCGCGGCTAAAATAAACGCAAACCGCGAAGACCATTCGCCTTGTTGCGATTTCTTATCAATCCTGTTTTCGTCCGCCATAGTTGTCCAGTAAACGCCTAATAAAAAACCATTATTATTAGCATATCGAGTAAAATGGCAAGCTTATACTGAATACCTCGAAAAATATTGCTATCAACCGTTATGGCCGATAAAAAGTCCAACAAAAAGAAACCCACACAAAACGCGACGATTGCCGTTAACCGTCAAGCCACGCACGAATACCATATCGAAGAACGTTTTGAGGCCGGAATTGTTCTGGAAGGCTGGGAAGTAAAAAGCCTTCGTGATGGAAAAATTCAGCTCAAAGAAAGCTATGTCACCTTAAAACGCGGTGAAGCTTGGTTGGAACGCGCGCATATTTCGCCGCTCCTGTCGGCATCGACGCATGTCAATCCCGATGCCATCCGTAAAAAAAAGTTGCTATTAAACCGACACGAATTGAATAAGTTGATCGGTGCGATCGAACGCAAAGGCTATACCTGCATTCCCCTTTCCATGTATTGGAAAAACGGTCGGGCGAAATTGGAAATCGGCTTGGCGAAGGGCAAACAATTGCATGACAAACGCACCGCGTCCAAAGACCGGGATTGGCAACGCGAAAAAGCTCGCATTATGAAACACGCTTAAACACTATTGAACAAATAATCTGTTAACTTATGGTATTAGAACACTTTATTGCAAAAGTAAAACAAGGGAGTCCGGTCAGTTTCGACGAAACTTTATCCGTCATCATGACGCACTTCGACTATGCCCCCGTCGAGTTTACGAACGGACTGGGCGACGATGAGCTGGTCAATCAAGCCGGTACGAACGAAGGCTCATGCAAAATTTTTGCTTTCGCCAAACTTAACGAGCTGGATAAACAACAGACCTTAAATCTGTTCGGCGACTATTACCGAAATGACGTCCTCCAAAACCCGGAGGTAGCGGACACCAAAACATCAGAAATTTCATGAAATACGGCTGGGAAGGTATCCGTTTTTATGAAGATAGGCTATGTTTACAAAGAAAGTAACTATTGCCTATAAATGGATAACACGATGGAATATTTACAATGTACCGACAAGTTGTACGAATATTCAAATTGGCGTTCCAATCTCATTAATACGATTGAAACCTATCAAGACTGGCGGAAACGCTATAACCTGGAAGAAACTCATAGCGCAATCACTCTTGCCAACATTCTGCAAGGACTGGCGCAAGACCGTGTGACTTTAGCCTTTGTCGCCGAATTTTCCCGCGGCAAGACCGAATTGATAAACGCCCTTTTTTTTGCCGAAACAGGCGTTAGGCTGTTACCGTCATCCCCTGGACGCACGACGATGTGCCCCGCCGAGTTATTTTTCGACGAAGACGGGGGTAGCTATATTCGTTTAATTGAAATCGAAACCCGAAGCGAAGCGACTGCGTTCGTGGAATTAAAGCAGGATATCGAACGCTGGACGCAAATCGATCTCGATTGCGACAATCCGAAACAAATGCAAACCGCATTTCAAGAACTCGTCGCTGTGAAACGTGTATCAAAAATACCGCCATCGACTTGGGGCTGTTCGATGAAAAAGAAGCGGCTGAGCAAGGTATCGTAAATCCTGAAACCGTCGAAATTCCGCGCTGGCGTCACGCGCTAATTAGTTTTCCGCACCCCTTGTTGAAAGCGGGCTTAGGCATTTTAGATACGCCCGGATTAAATGCGCTGGGCAGCGAACCGGAATTAACCCTCAGCATGTTACCCAGCGCCCACGCCATTGTTTTCGTGCTGGCTGCCGACACCGGCGTGACGAAAAGCGATTTAAACATGTGGAGTAACCACGTTTGCCGGGCGAACAACTCAAGCAAACAAGGTCTTGCCATCGTCATGAATAAAATCGACGCAATGTGGGACGAGTTGGATGAAAGCGGCTTTGAAAAATCCATTCAATCGCAAATTAGCGCATCCGCCGAAACGCTAGGCATCGCCGAACGTCTGATTTTTCCGGTGTCCGCGAAGCAAGCGTTACTCGGCAGAATCAAAAACGATAAAGACCTGATTAAGCGAAGCAGGATTAACGCGTTAGAATCTTACCTCTCCGACGACATTATCAATCAACGGCAACAAATCATGCTCGATGCGGTGGTGCGCGACATCGGATTTTTAATCACGGAATCGTTTACCTTAACGAAAATAAACCTTGAAAAGAGCGCGTCTTTGCTTGAAGAATCTTTGAAATTAAATTTCGCCAATCAAGATAAGATCGCCGAGATGACTGAAAATGCGCAGTTGCAGCAACAAGCGTATTTTAAAAATATGGAGCATTTTCAAACAAGCAGCAACGGATTTCGCATCGTGTTGAATAAGTTGATCGATTCGTTATCGCCCGCTCGTTTCGATAGAATTATCCAAATCAATAAACAAGAAATTAACAGCAGCATTACCACCTATGTAATGAAGAACAGTATCAAAGCCTTGTTTACCGATTTGCATAATCTACTGGATAATTGCGTTAACAGCGCCAATGAAGCGCAGCAATTTATCCTAAAGATCCATTCGCAATTCGATACCCAATACGGTTTTAAAGAACTTAAACCGTATTTATTCGACATCCGTATTTATCAAGCGGAATTGGAAGAGATACTGAACCAAGGGGAAGCTTATCGAGCCGGCACTAAGATCGCCTTAACGGAGAAAAACTTAGCCGTACAAAAACTTTACAACACCTTGCTGTTTCAAGCTCGCAATATTCTGTTTAAAGCACGGCGAGAAGCCATGGTTTGGGGTGAAAATGTAATGTCGCCCATAAAACATCAAATTCTCGATCATAAAAAACAAATCGAAAACCGCCTTGTGGTTTTGCTTGCCGCAAACGAATCCGAAGAAAAACTAAAAGAAAATATCGCCCGCCAAGAAGACGAAGTCTCTCACTTAAAAAAGCAAAACGAAGAATTGGACGATATTATCAAGTCGATGCAGCACATCTTAGGTTTCGATGAAACTCAAGTCTCCAATTTATCGCCGCAAACAGCCGACTGTCTGTTTGCCAAATAGTTATTCGACATAGCGTATTTGCAGCGTGTCGATAATCTTATTTTTGGCAAGCGCATTACTGATAACAATTAACGTTTGTCCTTCCTTTACCCATTTCTTTCGTTTTAAATAATCGAAGGCATCTTTAATCGTATCTTCCGGGTCTTCGGAAAAATCCATTTGAAACGGTTCTACACCCCAAAGTATTAAAAGATTTCTGAATAATTCCGGAATATCCGTAAAAGCATATATCGGCACTTTGGGTCGCAATGACGAAAGCATTCGCACCAAGTAACCGCTTCTGGAAAAAACGACGATTCCGCAACTTTCAATATCATTCGCTAAATAGACTGCCGAGCGAAGCATTTTGCCTTTCGGAGTCGGAAAATGAAGCTCTTTTGTAGGATCGTCGTTATGGGTGCTTTCTATCCGCCGAGATATTCTTTTGAATACCTTGACGCATTCGACAGGATACTTACCGGTTGTGGTTTCACCAGACAGCATGATCGCATCGGCTTTTTCCAACACGGCGTTTGCGATGTCCGACACTTCCGCTCGTGTCGGTACCGGCGCTGAAATCATCGATTCCAGCATATGCGTTGCAACAATCACCGGGCGACTTTTTTTGATACAGGCTTTGATAACTTGATGCTGAATGATCGGCAACTCCTCGTAAGGGCATTCGATGCCGAGATCGCCACGAGCGACCATGATTCCATCGCTGGCTTCGATAATGTCTTCGATATTACTGATCGCCTGCTGATCTTCAATTTTGGCAATAATCCTAGCTTTGGAGCCGTAATCATTCAACACCTTACGCAGGGAATGCAGCGCATCGGCATCCCTGACGAACGACAAAGCGATAAAATCGATGCCTTCGTCGAGACCGACCGCAAGGTCGCCTTGGTCTTTTTCGGTAAGCGAGGGTAAGCCGACCCTTACGCCCGGCAGGTTGATATGTCGCCGGTTACCTAATTGTCCGGGAATAACGACTTTACATCGAATCCTCCTCTCTAACATTTCAACAACTTCCATCCTGATCAGGCCGCTATCGACGAGCACAGTATCGCCTAAGGTGACATCGTTAATGAGGTTTGGATAGTTGACATTAATACAACGAATACCGTCGAGGCTTGCATCGCCATCTGGAGCAACCATTAGAAAGTCAAAGTGCTCGCCGCATTCAAGGAATATAGCTTCACCGATATCGCCGGTCCGGATTTCCGGACCTTTAATATCCATCATAATGCCGATTTGTCGCCCGGCCTCCCCACACACTCGTTTAATCTGACGAATAATGCCACGCGTCCATTCATGGGTGGCATGCGCCATATTGATCCGGCAAATATCAACCCGTTCGTCAATAAGTTGCTTGAGGACTTCATCGCTCGATGTCGCAGGCCCAATCGTGAAGATGATTTTAGTCTGGCGGTATTTCATTTCCAACTCGGAATTATCCATAACCACATTCGAGTTCGTGAGGGATCTGAATTTATTAGGATGCATGGTTGCCACCTATCTAAAGTACGGCAATTTAAAATCAAAACCAGCCGATGCAAGATGAGTTTGCAAGGCTACTAAAAGAAATATTGTTACGAACAATGCCATCCAATCGATCCTATTTTATAAACAACATTTCTTGGTAAGTTGGGTACGGCCATAGTTCATCGGCGATTTCGCCTTCGAGAAGATCGGCATATCGGCGGATTTCATCCATTAACGGACGGATCGTTTTAGCACAGAACTGCATATGCTCTTCGATCGTTGAAAAATCGTGCCGGGCGACGGCATCGGCGAGTTTGTCTACTTCCGTCATCATCGCCGTTACCAATCCGGCTATCTGCGTTATAGGCCTGTTACTCAACTCAACCCCGGCAGCTTTCAGACTATTTAAAGCTGAAGAGAGATTAGACAAATACTGAGTAGCAGCCGGGTATATGCCGGTTTTTGCCATGCTGATCACCAGTTTGGCTTCTACTTCAATCGCAAGGATGTATTGCTCGGCATAAATTTCAAACCGGCTGGCGAGTTCGACTGGCGATAATACGCCGAGTTCGTGGAATAGCTTTTCAACATAAGGTTCTTTTAATACCGGAATCGCATCGGCTGCTGTTTTCAAATTCGCTAAGCCCCGCTCCTCCACCGCCATCTTATGCCATTCCGCAGAATAACCGTTCCCGCTGAATACGACTGCACCGTGCTCGTCGATTAATTCCTTTAAGGTATTGAGAATAGCCGAATCAAGTTCACTGCCTGTTGCCAATTTGCTTTCCAGCGTATCGGCAACCCAGTTTAATGAATCTGCCAGCATGGTATTCATCACGACCAACGGACCGGCAACCGATTGCCCTGAACCCACCGCTCGAAATTCGAAGCGGTTGCCGGTAAAAGCAAATGGTGAAGTCCGGTTTCGGTCGCCGGCATCTTTATTGAAAACCGGCAGGGTATTAATGCCCAAATCCATCACACCCGCATTCAGCGAGCCGGTAATTTTTCCGTTACTAATTTGCTCGAAAACATTATCGAGTTGCGATCCGAGATAAACCGAAATGATAGCCGGCGGCGCTTCATTGGCGCCAAGACGATGATCGTTACTTGCAGAAGCAATAGCCGCACGCAATAAAGGGCCGAATTTATGTACGCCGCGAATGACCGCGCCGCAAAATAACAAAAACTGCGTATTGGAATGCGGTGTGTGACCGGGATCAAGTAAATTACCTTGCGTGGCGTTACCGACCGACCAATTCACGTGCTTGCCTGAGCCGTTAATCCCTTTAAACGGTTTTTCATGCAGCAAACAAACCAAACCGTGTTTTTTGGCGGTATTTTTTAGAACTGTCATCAATAACTGCTGATGGTCGGTCGCAACATTGGCCGACTCAAAAAACGGCGCAATCTCGAATTGTCCCGGCGCAACTTCGTTATGCCGGGTTTTGGCAGGAATGCCGAGGCGATAAAGCTGCTCTTCTACGTCCTGCATAAAAACCTGGATACGTTCAGGGATTGCTCCGAAATAATGGTCGTCGAATTGCTGTCCTTTCGCCGCCGACGCCCCGAATAGGGTTCGTCCCGACAACAGCAAGTCGGGACGGCTGTTGACAAAATTTGCATCGACCAGAAAATATTCCTGCTCGGCGCCGCAACTGGAATTTACCGGAGCAATGTCGGTATGGCCTAATAATGACAGGACGCGTTGGGCGGCTTTATTCATCGCGGCATTCGCACGAAGCAACGGTGTTTTCTTATCCAGCGCCTCGCCCGTCCAAGAAACGAAAACCGTCGGTATACAAAGTGTCGCACCGTTATCGGTCGTCATGATGTAGGCGGGACTGGTCACATCCCAGGCCGTATAACCGCGCGCTTCAAAGGTTGATCTTATTCCGCCGTTCGGAAAAGACGATCCGTCCGGCTCGCCCTGCACCAGCACCTTACCGCTGAATTCAGAAATGACGGAACCGTCGCTCTGCATGGAAATAAAGCTGTCGTGTTTTTCCGCCGTCGCATTGGTTAATGGGTAAAAAACATGTGCGTAATAGAGCGCCCCTTTCGTCAGCGCCCAATCTTTCATTGCCAAGGCCACGACATCGGCAATCGACACATCGAGTTCCGCACCGGCTTCAATGGTTTTCTTTACCGATTTGAAGATTTCTTTAGGGAGGCTTTCCTTCATCTTAGCCAATGTAAATACATCGCTCGCCCATAAATTGCTCAGCGGTTCCGGTGTTTTAATTGGCATTGGTTTACGATTAACGATGTTTTGAACTGCTTGGACGCGCACAGCATTTCCGGTCATATTTTATTTCCCTTGTCGGATTGGATGGTAAATCAAATCGTTGATTTACCGGTTTTGGATGTTTTAATCGTTATATGCCATTGAAGTCACAGCACTTGATTCTATAGTTTAAAAAAGCCTCCCTTTGAATAGCGGCAAAGGGAGGCGATAAACCAAGTAGAGATTCGATGAGAGATCTACTTGCAGGGACAACACACGGCGTAAAAAGAAATTAAATTCATTAACTGACTGGCTTCGCCATATTGCTATAAAGCGCAGCGCTTGCAAACAAAAGGGTTGAGACGATAAATTCGCCTGAAATAAAAACTAATATCCCAGCCACGAATAACACACCAATTAAGATATTCTTGTAAAACTGACTCATCGTAATACTCCAAAAATGGCAGTTAATTGATCAATGAGCATCGAACGAATAGATGCATAAAATAAATTAAGCACAAATTATTCCAATTAAAACAAAGCTGCTAATTATTTATTCTTTACATACTATTTCAATAGGTTATAACTATTTTTAGCGAAATAAAAATCGTTTCAATTAACATATTTTGATGATTTATAGAAATTATGCTTAACAAAAGTGCAAACGCAGTCTTTTCTTGCACCAATAAAGCCCTTAGTTGAGTTTGTTTACCGGCGCAATCAGCGCATTCAGCCGCACAGATTGGTGCAAATGAGTAAACCGTATCGAATTTAAAATGCGGGATCGCTGCCTAAATTGCAGGAATTGTTGAATTTAGTATTAGCTTATTTAATAAAGGCGCTTTGAGCTATCGAGCTAGAAATAGCTGGATGGGAGAAAGGCAAGTTATCTGTACTTAAGCTCGACACCATTAACACCTGTTAATCGTTTTATTCGTAGTAATAATTCATCGGTCGGATGAACGCGCCAGTTATCGCCTAACTGGATCGTTGCTTTCCCTTCTTGGGACATATAATCGATCACAATCGGACAAGAACCGCCTTTAAACGCTTGCAACGTATTTTGCAATTCAGCCATGAATACTTTAGTTTCCGGCGCTTTACCGTTTAAATGCCAACGCATTTTCAACGTTCTAGCAAACTGTTCTCGTGCCTGATTAATATCGTAAAGGGTATCGACCGATAACCGGAGGCTATTCGTATAATCATCAACCGATAACGTCCCCTCGGCCACTAACAAAGTATCCTTTGAAAAAATACTTCGATAGGTTTCATATTTATCGCCGAAAGCGGCGATCTCAAGACGACCGGTTCGATCATCAATCGTTGCGAAGCCCATCGTTTTCCCCTGTTTGGTCTGACGCGTGCGAATCTCCACGACCAACCCAGCCACCCGTGCTTCCATTCGCCCTTTGGAGCGCTCGACATCGGCCAGCAAATCGGCAATTGTCCCACGCGTGAATTGTCTGATCTCGGACTCATATTGATCGATGGGATGGCCGGTCAGATATAGCCCTAAAGTCAACTTTTCAGCCGCTAACCGTTCCTGATCCGACCAAGGCTCGGCATCTGTTGTATAAACTTCCGATTTTTCTTCAACTTCCTTGGTACCACCACCTAGTCCGAACAAATCGTCTTGACCGGTTTCCGCCATTTTGCCGTGCTGCTCGGCGACTCGCACGATGGTCGGTAATTCGGCAAGATGTGCTGCACGGTTTGGATCGAATACATCAAAAGCCCCTGCCCTGCATAAACCTTCCAGTACGCGGCGGTTAACTTTCCTTAAATCAACCCGTTTGCATAAATCGTAAAGTCCAAGATACGTTCCGTGTTCTGAACGCTCGTTCAGGATTTCTTCAATCGCGGATTCGCCGACGCCTTTAATTGCACCTAATCCGTAAACGATATGTTGTTGGTCGTTGACGGTGAACCGGTAGTTGGAGACATTAACGTTGGGCGGGCAAATCTTCAGTTTCATCTGCCGGCATTCTTCGATCAAGGTAACGACTTTATCGGTATTATCCATATCGGACGACAATACCGCCGACATAAAGGCCGCCGGAAAATGCGTTTTAAGCCAAGCGGTTTGATAAGCCACCAAGGCATAGGCAGCAGAGTGCGATTTATTAAAACCGTACCCGGCGAACTTTTCCATCAAATCGAACACGTAGGTGGCAATTTTTTCTTCGACTTGGTTGGCAACCGCTCCGGTAGTAAAGATTTCGCGCTGCTTTGCCATTTCTTCGGGCTTTTTCTTGCCCATAGCCCGGCGCAACATATCCGCGCCGCCGAGCGTATAGTGCGCTAATTCACGGGCGATTTGCATTACCTGCTCTTGATAAAGAATCACACCGTTCGTCGGTTTTAGGATTGGTTCCAATAAAAGATGTGCATATTCAGCTTTGGCGCCGTGCTTAACCCGGATGTAATCGTCAACCATGCCCGATTCCAAAGGTCCGGGACGAAACAAGGCCACCAACGCAATAATGTCGTCGAAACAATCCGGCTTAAGTTTTTTGATGAGCTCTTTCATGCCGCGCGATTCCAACTGAAATACGGCGGTCGTCTGGCCTTTTTTCAGTAATTCGTAGGTAGCGGCATCGTCCCGCGGAATACTGTTAATATCGATTTGCGGCAATCCCAATTGCTGCTGCTTCAGGTTGATTATTTGCAGCGCCCAATCGATGATTGTCAGGGTACGAAGGCCTAAGAAATCGAATTTAACTAGACCAACTGCTTCAACATCATCCTTATCGAACTGGGTGACGAGGTTGCCGCCGCCTTGCTCGCAATACAGCGGCGTAAAGTCCGTAAGTTTAGTAGGTGAAATAACAACACCACCGGCGTGTTTTCCGGCATTTCGGGAGATTCCCTCCAGCGACCTAGCCATATCGATGAGGTTTTTAACCTCTTCTTCGTTATCGTATTGTTGTTTGAGTTCGCCGCTGTCTTCTAATGCTTTTTCTAGCGTCATGCCGATTTCGAAGGGAATCAGCTTGGCTAATCCATCGACAAAGCCGTAAGGAAATCCCTGCACCCGTCCGACATCTCGAATAACCGCTTTCGCCGCCATTGAACCGTAGGTAATGATCTGAGCAACATGGTCGCGACCGTAATGCCTTGCAACGTAATCGATAACCTCATCGCGCCTGTCCATGCAGAAATCGATATCGAAGTCGGGCATGGAAATCCGTTCCGGGTTCAAAAAGCGCTCGAACAGAAGATCGAATTCGATTGGATCGAGATCGGTAATTTTTAAGGCATAGGCGACTAACGATCCTGCTCCTGAGCCCCGCCCCGGACCGACCGGGATTCCATTATTTTTCGCCCACTGAATAAAGTCCGCCACGATCATGAAATAACCGGGGAACCCCATCTGGGTAATCATCTGAAGTTCATCTTCCAGACGTTGATCGTAAACGTTGCGTTTTTCTTCGATTGTTCCGTTTCCGACGGGCGGATGCTGCTGCAAGCGCTCTTCAAGTCCAGCGCGTGCGGTGTCCGCCATCAATTGAGATAATGTCATGCCGGGCGGTACCGGAAAATCCGGTAAATAATTGTCGCCGAGTTTTAACTGCAAATTGCAACGCTTGGCGATTTCTACGGTGTTTTCAATCGCTTCGGGAAGATCGGAGAATAAGGCAAGCATCTCGTCCGCCGTTCGCAAATATTGCTGATCGGTGTAATCCTTGGGTCTTCTTGCATCATCCAACACTCTGCCTTGGTTGATGCAAACACGAACTTCGTGGGCCGCAAAATCGGATTGCTTTAGAAATCGAACATCGTTGGTGGCGACGACGGGCAATCCGGTTGCAATCGCCAATTCCACAACGGAGGCGATATATTGCTCTTCCTGCGCTTTTCCAACGCGTTGTATTTCAAGGTAAAAACTTTGATCGAATAACCCGCGCCAGTTTTCTGCAAGGCTCTTAGCCAACTCATGATTGTCTGCCAGCAATGCCTTACCAATATCGCCCTGCATAGCGCCGGACAGCGCAATCAAGCCGTCGTGATTCGCTTCCAGCCATTCTTGCCGAAGCATCGGCACACCTTGATGCTGCCCTTCTTGATAGGCTTTGGACAACAATTCCATTAAGGTAATGTAACCCGAACGATTTTTTACCAATAAAGTTAAGCGATGCGGTGAAACCGGCTCTTCAGGGTTATAAATTAGTACATCGGCACCGGCAATCGGCTTAATGCCCTGGCCCAACGCTGCTTTATAGAACTTAACCAGCGCGAATAAATTGGCGTGATCGGTCACCGCTACTGCAGCACAGTTTAGTTCCGCTAAGCGTTTTACCAGCGGTTTTATTCTGACGATGCCGTCGACCAGCGAGAATTCGGTATGAAGTCTTAAGTGAACAAATGTGGGTTGCATTGGATGATGCAAATCGTAATTTAATTATTTAAGATCGGTATTATGACAAAAGAACACATTTATTAAACGGCTTTAATCGACTTATGTTTTAAAGCGAACGGTATGTCTAAGTTGTTAATCTAGTTAAAGCGCCTTTCTACTGCTGTATTTAATCAATAAGATCATAATGTTATAAAAATCGCCTTTTTTAAAAAGGCTGTTACATTGAGGCATAGGACTAATTATCAATAACAAGGATTTAATTCCATATCTAAACGAGGTCATCATCATGCTGAAAAAAACGATGTTATTATTTGCTTTTCCGCTTCTATTGACGGCATTGCCTGCTTCTGCAAACTCAATTTTTACATCGAATCAAAACTATAAGTACGGCGTTGATTTACCGCAATTCTCGTCGATATTTGACGGGGACAGTGTTTCGGTTAAAAAAGGCCAAACTTACAGCGAATCGAACGACCCTATTTTTCATAGCAACGGACCGGAATCGACAACACCTCAACACGGTTATTTTGCCGTACCGTTAATCGTTATCGGGATAGCAGGAATTTTGCTTTATTTCAGCAGAAACGATTAACAAATTGATTCAGTTAAAAAAAGGGGCTTTCGCCCCTTTTTTTAACTTCAAGATGCTACGATCAATATTTCGGATGCGGGTCCAGCGGCGCAAAACTGCCGCCTTCTAAATTTTCAATATCGACATCTCCCTCGCCTTCCGGGACATTGCCGTCATAAACAAGATAATTCCGGCGTTGAAAATAAGCGTTCTTGATAAACTCATACCGCTCAACCGAAGCAGCTTCCGAAACGACTTTTTCGGTTGCTAAGTTATCGGCGCGTTTATCGATTGCATTGATAACATACATTCCGCTACTGATACCGGCTTCAACCGCATTGCTCATGCCGGGGAATGCACCGAAACCGACATACGATGCGGGATTGGCCGCCGCATCGCCGATCAAACCTGCGACACCTCTTGGAGAACTGGGTCCCAACAAGGGAAGTACCAGATAAGGACCTGCCGGAACCCCCCAAACACCTAATGTTTGGTCGAAATCCTCATGATGTTTAGGTAAATCGATCATTGCGGCGACATCGAACAACCCCCCGATACCTGCCGTCGAATTGATTTAAAAAACGAGATCCGTCCATGCCGGTTTGCGCGAGCTTAAATTGCAATAAATCGTTTGCCGTAACAGCGATATCGTTAATATTACTGAAAAAATTCGTAACACCCTGATCGGCAAATTCAGGCATAATCCATTGATAGCCCTTAGCAACCGGTTTCATTGCGTAGTCGTCGAACTTATCGTTAAACGATTGCACGCCCCTATTCCAACCTTCTAACGGATCGCCGGCATTATTTGTAGTCGCACAACCCGACAATACGGACAGAATCGCCAACGATAACAGGTGTAAGTTTATTTTTTTCTTTCCCATTTTTTGCCTCAAATTCGCTATTATTTTTGTTTTATAGAAACTGCGGTTACCATAACATAAGTCGATGTATGCATCGACACCCCAAAACACCTAATAAATTGACCAACCGAACTCTTAATTAATGACCTCAACACCTATTCCTCTCGACAAACGCTTTAGAGGTTATCTTCCCGTTGTGGTCGATATTGAAACTGCCGGATTCAATGCCAAAAAACACGCGATTCTCGAAATCGCCGCAATTATTGTCGAGTTCGATGACAATAAAGATCTCGTCATAACCGAGCGTTATTCTACGCATGTCGCCCCGTTTAAAAATGCCGAGTTGGATGAAGCGGCACTTAAATTCAACGGCATCGACCCGCATCATCCGTTCCGCATGGCGATCGAGGAACTGGAAGCATTAAACTTATTGTTCAATCCCATTTCCAAAGCCATCAAGCGGAATAATTGCAAACGCGCCATTCTGGTCGGTCATAATCCCGCGTTCGACGTTGCATTTCTCAACGCAGCTATCCATCGCACTAAAATAAAACGCAGTCCGTTTCATCCTTTCAGTTCATTCGATACGGCAACCTTAGGCGGTTTGGCCTTCCAACAAACGGTTTTATCCAAAATTATTCAATCGGCCGGACTCGATTGGGATGATAACAAAGCCCATTCAGCCTTATACGATGCCGAAAAAACCGCCGAATTATTTTGTTTAATAATCAACCGTTGGAAACAATTGGAGCTCTTATCGAATGCTCAAACGCAATAACGGTTGCTGATCGATTTTCGCCCCAATTGCTTACAGCCTATTTTTCTACAAATTAACCCGCATTCGACAACATCGATTGCAATTCGCCTTTTTGATACAGATCGGTCACGATGTCGCAGCCCCCGACCAATTCTCCAGCAATATAAAGTTGAGGATAGGTCGGCCAATTTGAGTAACTTTTAAGGCCTTCTCTTAACTCAGGATCTTCCAAGATATTGACGGTCGCATACTGTGCGTTACATGCCTCCAATACTTGTACCGTTTGAGCCGAAAACCCGCATTGTGGAAAATCCGGCGTACCTTTCATATACAAAATGACCGGGTTATTTTCGAGTTGATCTTTAATTTTTTCAGCGACGCTCATTAAAATACCTCTTAACATTAAAATTAACTTAATTTTATCATTAAGAAAACAGGAAATCCTGTAATTATGGACTTGCTTCACAGTTATTAGAAAATTATAATCGAGCGTTTTTCTTACAGGCAGTCTAGCACTGCCTTTTTTATTTGCAGGTAGTAATTATGGCAAGTCATATTATGCCCACCTATGGCCGGTTGGATGTCTGCTTCGAGCGGGGAGAAGGCGCATGGTTATGGGATGAAAACAACAAAAAATACCTCGATGCCTTATCCGGAATTGCAGTTTGCGGATTAGGGCATGCGCATCCGGCTGTGCATGAGGCAATCTGCAATCAAAGTGGAAAATTATTGCATACTTCGAACATCTACCGGATCGGGGTTCAAGAGCAACTCGCCGATAAAATCATTGAAAAAAGCGGTATGGACAACGTTTTCTTTTGCAATTCCGGTGCTGAAGCAAATGAGGCAGCGATTAAACTAGCACGGAAATTCGGTCACGAACGCGGCATCGATTTTCCTGCGATCATCGTTACCGACCTTAGTTTTCACGGACGGACATTAGCCACGCTGAGCGCGACAGGCAACGCCAAAATACAAAAGGGATTCGAACCCCTGGTCGAAGGTTTTATCCGTGTAGCTTACAACGACATCGAGGCAATTAGAAACGCCGTCGCAAACCATTCAAACATCGTTGCGATTTTGGTCGAACCCGTACAAGGCGAAGGCGGAATTAATATACCGGCTAACGACTATCTCAACAAAATCAGAGAAATCTGCGACCGCCACAATCTTTTGATGATGCTGGATGAAATCCAAACCGGCATGGGCCGCACCGGAAAATTCCTGGCATTCCAGCATAACGGCATTCTGCCCGATGTGTGCACGGTAGCCAAAGCACTCGGTAACGGAGTACCCATCGGTGCCTGTTTAGCGTCAGGTAAAGCCGCGACAATATTAACCGCCGGGAATCACGGTTCGACCTTCGGCGGCAATCCGCTGGCGTGTAGCGCAGCTCTAGCAGTGCTCGAAACCTTAGATAAAGAAGGACTCATCGGTTCAGTGGAAGCAAAAGGCCGTAAAATCACCTCTGGCATTGCTCAGTTACTGCAAGGCAATACCCATGTCGTGGATATTCGCAACAAGGGCTTGATGATCGGCATCGAACTGGACCAGCCTTGTACCGACCTGGTAAAAACAGCGTTAGCTCACGGCTTGTTGATTAATGTCACCCAAGATAAAGTTATTCGTTTATTGCCGCCTTTAATTATTGACGACATGCAAATCAAACTGCTTGTCGATACCCTGGCAATGTTAGTTGCACAGTTTACACATCAATTATCAACTCCGAATAACCATGCCGCTTAGACACTTCACCAGTTTGCTCGATATTAGCGGACTCGAATTCCGCCGTTTGATTGACCGGGCCATTGAGCTAAAAAATCACCGCAACCAGGACTACCAGCCCTTGAAAGGTCAAGTCCTCGGCATGGTTTTCGAAAAGTCATCAACCCGGACCCGTATTTCCTTTGAAGCCGGGATGGCGCATTTCGGCGGGAATGCTATTTTTTTATCGCCGCGAGATACCCAACTCGGCCGCGGCGAACCGCTGGAAGACAGTGCAAAAGTGATTTCGAGCATGGTCGATTGCATCATGTTAAGGACGTTCAAACATGAAACCGTGACCACCTTTGCTAAATATTCCTCAGTCCCGGTAATCAATGGTTTAACCGATGAGCAGCATCCCTGCCAACTATTGGCGGATATGCAAACTTACGTCGAAGCACGCGGCGATATTCAGGGAAAACCGTAACCTGGATCGGCGACGGCAATAACATGTGTCACTCTTATATACATGCGGCGCAAGTGCTTGGCTTCAAACTCAATATTGCAGCGCCTGAAGGCTATCTCCCGAATAAAAACATCGTGAACGCGGCTGGCGACTGTGTCCGGATATTTAATAACGCCACGGAAGCAGCACAGAACGCCGACCTTGTCGTCACCGATGTATGGGCCAGCATGGGACAAGAAGAAGAACAAAAGCAACGAATAGCCGCCTTTAAAGATTATCAAGTGAATGCCGAGATCATGGCTTGCGCTAACGCCGATGCGCTTTTTATGCATTGCTTACCGGCACATCGCGGAGAAGAAGTCAGCGCCGAGGTTATCGACGGTCCGCAAAGCATTGTTTTTGAAGAAGCGGAAAACCGTCTGCATGCACAAAAAGCATTGCTTGAATTTCTTTTATGCCGTAAATAAAGCTATAGTTGTCAATCTAAACAATCCACAATAGAGGCGCTTGTGAACTTACGTTTTATATTTTTGCTTCTCCAACTGCTAAGCGCATCTGCATTTGCCAAGACTGTTTATGTGACCAACAATCTCGATCTACCGCTTCGAGGCAGCGAGAGCGCCAAAGGAAAAGTCGTCGGTTTATTATCGATAGGCACCGCTGTTGAAGTGCTAAGCGAAAACGGGAAAACCGGCTTCTCGCACATACAACTTAAAAACGGGCAACAAGGTTATATCGCAACTCGAAATACCGTCTCTGAACCGCCAACTCGAACGGATCCGGGAACGATCGCGTCCAACCTTGCCGCTCTTCAAACCGAAAATAACAATCTCAAAGGAGAATTAGCTAAGATCAAATCGTCCATCGCACCGGATACGCCTTTAGAACAATCCCTGGCGGTCGAACGCGACAGATTAGACAGGGAACTAACCGAATTGAAACGGACGGCGGCGAATCAGATACAGTTAAAAAACGAGCGGGATGCGCTTCAAGAGGAAGTCGTCAATGTCAAACGCGAACTCGAACAGCTTAAACTTGAAAACCACGCGTTAAAAGACGGCGGCAAACAAGACTGGTTTTTATACGGGGGCCTGTTGGCGCTGGCAGGCGTTCTACTCGGCTTTATTTTGCCGAAATTAGCATGGCGACGTAAAAACGACTGGGATCGTTTTTAACTTACTCAATAATATTTACTTACACACACCTCTATCAGGAATCGATCAACATGTCCGGTAACAACGACAGTAAAACCCGCCCTTTTTCTTCCCAAGTCGTAGACGGCATGGAACGCGCCCCGAGCCGCGCCATGTTGCATGCGGTCGGTTTTACGAACGAAGACTTCAACAAACCGCAGATCGGCATCGCCTCGACCTGGAGCATGGTTACCCCGTGCAACATGCACATTACCAAACTCGCCGACGATGCGGCAAACGGGGTTAATAACGCCAACGGTAAAGCCGTCATATTCAACACCATCACCATTTCGGACGGCATCTCGATGGGCACGGAAGGCATGAAATATTCGCTGGTATCCCGCGAAGTGATCGCCGATTCGATTGAAACCGTCGTCGGCTGCCAAGGCTTCGACGGCGTTGTCGCCATCGGCGGTTGCGACAAAAACATGCCGGGCTGCATGATCGCCCTTTCACGGTTAAATCGTCCGGCGATTTTCGTATACGGCGGCACCATAATGCCCGGATGTCATAAAGACAAAAAACTGGATGTGGTTTCCGTTTTCGAAGCGGTCGGAGCTCGGGCGAATAATAAAATCGACGATACCGAACTCGCTGAAATCGAAGCCAAAGCCATTCCCGGCGCCGGCTCCTGCGGCGGCATGTATACCGCGAATACGATGGCCTCTGCGATTGAAGCCTTAGGCATGAGCTTGACGAATAGCTCCGCACAAGCCGCAATCTCCAATGATAAAAAGCTTGATTGCGAACGCGCTGGCGCCGCTGTCATGGAATTGATTAAGAAAGGCATCAAACCCAGCGACATCATGACCAAAGCGGCGTTTGAAAACGCCATCACCGTCGTCATCGCTTTGGGAGGCTCCACCAATGCCGTGTTGCATTTACTGGCGATGGCAAATGCCGGCGGCATTGATTTGACGTTGGACGACTTCAACCGCATCGGCGTAAACGTACCGATGTTAGCCGACTTAAAACCCAGCGGTAAATATCAAATGGCCGAACTGGTCGAAATCGGCGGCATCCAGCCCTTGATGAAAGAATTACTCGATCGCGGCTTATTGCACGGCGATTGCTTGACGGTGACAGGCCTTACGTTGGCGGAAAACTTAGCCGACGTTAAACCTTATCCTGACGGACAGGACATGATTCGACCGCTGGATAACCCGATCAAAAAAGACAGTCATTTGGTCGTGTTGTACGGCAATTTAGCGTCCGAAGGCGCCGTTGCGAAAATCACCGGTAAGGAAGGTTTAGTATTCACCGGAACCGCAAAAGTCTTTAATGCCGAAGAACAAGCCCTGCAAGCTATTCTAAACGGTGAGATCGTTAAAGGCGATGTCATCGTCGTACGCTACGAAGGACCCAAAGGCGGTCCCGGAATGCGCGAAATGCTATCGCCCACCTCCGCTATTATGGGTAAAGGCTTGGGCAAAGAAGTCGCCCTGATAACAGATGGACGGTTCTCCGGCGGCACCCACGGCTTTGTGGTCGGCCATATCACGCCGGAAGCCTACGTCGGCGGACCGTTGGCGGTCGTGCAAAACGGCGACCAAATAACCATCGACGCCGAAAAGCGCGAATTGACCTTACACGTCAACGAACATGAAATTGCCAGACGTCTGGAACAATGGCAACAACCGGCACCGCGTTATACGCGCGGTGTGTTGGCGAAATACGCCAAGTTGGTAAGTTCGGCTTCGTTGGGGGCGGTGACGGATAATTTGGATTGACAGTATAGCGAACACCGCGTACCGATTTCGTAGATTATTGAAATATAATACTTAATATGGTACGTGGCGCATACCCTAAATGGCTACGATGGCATCAGCTACATTACCGTAATGAACACCGTCGGCGACCACTGTGTACTGGCTCACCTAATATCGAATACGGTATTGCTCGCTTGGCTATGTAAAAAATCGATAATTGATTGCACGGAGGTTGTCATGGTCAGCTTCAAGATTAGGTTGAAGAGGGTAACTTGAATTCAACGTGAACGCTAATGAAACGTTCCCCATTGAAAAACTCCCCTAAAGCCCGGAAGGCATCACGTATTAAAGCGATAACTTCATCTTTTTGCTCTTGCAACTCTTCGGGTATAGAAAACTTATGTATACGCCAATTCATAATCGCCCCCTCTTTCGTAAACGTCTTAGGCAATGGATCGGCGGTAATACGAATTAATTGGTCATTCCAACTTAATGTATAGTATTTGGTTATCTGAGTTCCGTCATAAGGTCCGCCTACCTTTCTGTTCAATACAAGGAAGGCATTTCGATCCCGATCAATAGCCCATTCTTGTGATAGGTCTATATTAAATCTTACATATTCTTGAATTGAAGAGATGAGCGCTTCTTGCGGGATTTTTTCGATTACAAAAGTCATGTTTTTTCCCCTTTGATCTAAAGATCAAGTAAATAAATGCTGTGGTTAAAGTTGTAGGGTGCTGGGTTTTAACACGCGCTCTTTGTCTATAGTCGTGCTGGCATTCTTAGCTCACTCGTCTACACCAATCTACGCACTAGTTTGGTGTCCGATAAAACCAAGCTGGCTTTAAACTTTTAACGAACAATCCATACCCAATCATTTGTTCAATTGATTCATTTCAATCTGACATAAATCAAATACTCATAATTTTTTTCTGGCATTATCAAATTTCGTTAAAACCGATCAACGGAGAAATTTAATGCAGAAATCAGTTTTAATCCTGTGCGGATTACTTTCTATCTTATTAACCGGATGCGGTCCGCATTACTTTCGACCGGCGCTCGGCATTGATCAACCTGCCGAAATTACCGTCAGCGCCTATACTCAAGACGGTTGCTTGGAGAATCTTGAGGAAGAAGCCAAGAAACGCCAGGTCGAGATTAAGCAAAAAAAATTGAAACAGAATTGGGTTGGCAAATATTACTGTTCCCCTACTACAAAGGTTATCGCTGTACTGGGATAGTAACCGAATCGATGAATCCAAAATAAATTTTAAAAAACTTATTAATAGGTAAATAACGATGAAAAACCGATTTTTCCATAGTTTTCTATTAACAGTCTGCTTATTGGCGCCGTTGCCGTCGACGGCAGGTTCGTATAACAAGATGTTCGTGTTCGGCGATAGCTTATCCGATTCCGGCAATCTTGCGACGTTAGCCGCGCTTTCTCCCGACGGATCGGGCCCGGACGAATTCCGGTTTTTAAATGATGCGCCGTATTTTCACGGTTTTACCAACGGCCCGACCGCTGTTTTCCGGCTCGCAAATTTATTGCAAGTACCCGATTTCAAGTCTTCGCTTTATCTCTTACAAACGATAGAAGGTACTAACTTTGCCGTAGCAGGCGCACGGGCGGCAGGCGATGAAAAAATCGATTTGAACACGCAAGTCGGTGCGTTTCTAGCAAGCTTGCCGCCCTTCGGCGGCAAAGCGCCTTCAGATGCGTTGTATATTCTATTTATCGGTGGGAACGATATCCGCGACATGCGTAACGCAGCCGATCTCAAAACCTCCTATGCGATTTTGAAAAAGGCAAAACAAAATATCCATAACAACTTATCGTTGCTGATTTCTTTGGGCGCTAAACATATTATGGTAGTGAATTCGCCTAATATCGGCAATTTACCTGAAACAAAATTAATCGCGCAACAAACCAACAATAGCCATGTCATTACAAAGGCAACGCTTTTTACCATGGCTTACAACCAAGCGCTTGCCGATACCGTTAAGACAATCGAAAAATACACCCACCGGGATCTCGTCCTATTCGATGTATTTACCTTCTTTAATAATATCGTGAAAGACAGTCGCAGTTTGCTATTCTCCAATGCGAAAGACGCCTGCTATAGTAGTGTAGCGTTTGATTATAACCTCATCTGCGATTCGTCCCATTTGGATACTTTTGTTTATTTCGATGAAATTCACCCAACCCAACGCGTCCACGAACGCGTAGGCCGCGCAATGTTTGCGGTGGTGCCAGAAGCGAATTAAGTAATGACTACGTTTTTCTGAATAACTAAGCATCCCTTCACCTATTCATAGAAGTTATTTATCAGACCGAATGGATAGTCAATTTAACTTGCGGGCGGAGTGACAAACCCAGGTTTGTCACTCCAAAACATTTACAGCCATCAATACTTAATCGACAACCTCATCAAAATAAGGCTTTTTTGTGGTATCGAAAACTAAACTCCCAAATCACGAAAAACCTGACATACGCGACGAAATCTAAGCAATTTAAGTTGAATGGCAAAAAGCAAGCAAAACCGTTCCGCTTGTCTTAATTCATATCTTAATAAAACCCTCAGATCGCAAGCTTTCTCCATTTTTCTGTCGTTTAGACTGAAATTAGTACGTCTTTTTCAGCGCCGGGCCTGAAAAGTTGCAGGATTTCTTTCGATACATCAACGCGACAAGCGAATATATTTGCGTAAACTCATCGACATTATTTTCTAAAATACTGCAAACAACGCTAGAAATTCCTACAGATAATTTAGTTAACACGTTATTTACGGAAAAGCCTACCTTCCTAACGCTGAATTTTGTATATAATATCGCAAGATTATTAACATCCTCACAGTCGCCGAAAGTTGAGTCCTTCATTGAGAAAGCGGTCTTATTCTAAAAAAGAACAACCAAACTGCATAACGAATCAATAACATTTCTAGCTATGCAAGCCCTCCCACAGGAACCCAAATGAACAACAGTTTTTTGTCAGATATTACCGTTCAGGAAGACATTGATCCTGCAGAAACTAAAGAATGGATTGAAGCGCTACAATCTGTATTGGAAATAGAGGGCAGTGAACGCGCTCATTACTTGATCGAACGTCTCGTCGCTCTCACCCGGCATTACGGCTTCGATATTCCTTTCAGCGCCAGTACGGCTTATGTCAACACCATACCGGTCGCACAGCAAGCCCAATACCCCGGCGATTTTGCGATTGAGCAAAGAATCCTTTCTTATGTCCGCTGGAATGCCATGATGATGGTATTACGCGCCAATAAAACGACTAATGTCGGCGGACATATTGCCAGTTTTGCTTCGGCAGCGACCCTTTATGATGTCGGTTACAATCATTTTTGGCGGGCGGCGAATGAAAACTTTACCGGTGACCTTATCTTCTCTCAAGGGCATTCCGCACCGGGCGAATATTCGCGTGCTTTCTTGTTGGGCCGTTTGTCGGAAGACCAAATGAATAATTTCCGCCAGGAAGTCGGCGGTAACGGTTTATCGTCTTATCCGCATCCCTGGTTGATGCGAGACTTCTGGCAGTTCCCGACCGTGTCGATGGGTCTAGGACCTATTATGGCGATTTATCAAGCACGGTTTATGCATTACATGCAAGATCGCGGCTTTGCCGACAATACCGGTCGTAAAGTCTGGGCGTTCCTCGGCGATGGCGAAACCGACGAACCGGAATCATTGGGCGCAATCGGTATGGCCGGTCGGGAAAAACTCGACAACTTGATCTTTGTCATCAATTGTAATTTGCAACGCCTGGATGGACCTGTCCGCGGAAACGGCAAGATTATTCAAGAACTGGAAAGCGAATTCCGTGGCGCAGGCTGGAATGTTATTAAAGTTATCTGGGGTCAACGTTGGGATGCTTTATTGGCGCGTGATAAGGATGGTTTGTTAGTCCAACGGATGATGACCTGCGTCGACGGCGATTTTCAGACATTTAAATCGAAAGACGGCGCTTATGTTAGAGAACATTTTTTTAACACCCCCGAACTAAAATCAATGGTGGCCGATTGGTCGGACCGCGACATATGGGAACTCAACCGAGGCGGTCATGATTCCGCGAAAGTTTATGCCGCATTCCATGCAGCGGTGAATCATAAAGGCCAACCGACCGTAATTCTTGCTAAAACCATCAAAGGTTACGTCATGGGAGCATCGGGAGAAGCCTTATATACCGCGCATCAAGCTAAAAAGATGGACCCTACGTCGCTCAAGCATTTTAGAGACCGCTACGAACTCCCCGTTTCAGACGATCAATTAGCCGACCTACCCTATCTAACGTTCCCGGAAGGATCCAAAGAACTGAATTACATGCAAAAACGCCGTACGGACCTCGGCGGACATCTTCCATCAAGGCGAACAAAGTCCTACGAGCTGAAAATTCCGCCGCTTAACGATTTCAACGCATTGCTCGACGATAGCGGCGAAGGAAGAGAAATATCGACCACGATGGCTTTCGTGAGATTATTGAATATTGTAGCGAAAGATCCTAACGTTGGTAATCGAGTCGTTCCCATCGTACCGGACGAATCCAGAACCTTCGGTATGGAAGGCATGTTTAAGCAATTAGGCATCTGGTCTCAAGTCGGTCAGCTTTACACACCGCAAGACGCCGGACAATTAATGTTCTACAAAGAAGATAAACACGGTCAAGTTTTGCAAGAAGGCATCAATGAAGCCGGCGGATTGTGCGACTGGATTGCAGCGGGTACGTCTTATTCGACTAACAACGTCCCGATGATCCCGTTTTTTATCTACTATTCCATGTTCGGTTTCCAACGGGTCGGCGATTTGATCTGGGCGGCAGCCGACCAACGTTGTCGCGGATTCCTGATGGGCGGTACGGCAGGCAGAACCACACTGAACGGCGAAGGCCTCCAGCATGAAGACGGACACAGCCACCTGATGTCCGCAACCGTGCCGAATTGCGTTTCTTACGATCCGACCTATGCTTATGAATTGGCGGTTATCATTCAAGATGGCATGAGAAGAATGTATGTCGAACAAGAAGATATTTTCTACTATATTACGGTGATGAATGAAAATTATCGCCATCCCGCCATGCCGAAAGGCGCAGAAGCCGATATACTTAAAGGCATGTATTGCTTCAAAAAAGGATCGAAATCCAAAGCGCCTAGAGTTCAATTATTAGGCTCCGGAGTCATTTTCCGTGAAGTTGAATTTGCCGCCGACTTGTTACGCGACGACTGGGGTATCGAGTCGGATCTTTGGAGCTGTCCGAGCTTTACCGAATTAGCTCGCGACGGTCAATCCTGTGAGCGCTGGAACCGTTTACATCCGCTAGAGACAGCAAAAATACCGCATGTAACGCATTGTTTAGAGAAAGCCGAAGGCCCGATTATCGCGGCAAGCGATTATACCAGAACCTTCGCCGAACAAATTCGCGCTTATATTACGGCGCCTTATACGGTGTTAGGGACTGACGGATTCGGACGCTCCGATACGCGCACGAATCTTCGTAAATTTTTTGAAGTCGATCGTTATCATGTTGTACTTGCGGCGCTGAAAAGCTTAGCGGATCTCGGTAAAATCGATAAAATCAAAGTTGCCGAAGCCATTGCCAAATACGCCATCAAAGCAGACGCGACAGCGCCTTGGCTAATCTAAGTAAAGGATCTTAAACGAATGGCAGACGTAATTGAAATTAAAATCCCCGATGTCGGCGGCGTAGCGAGTGTCGACGTCGTTGATGTACTAATTAAGCCGGGCGATATTGTAAAACTGGACCAAACGATAGCAACACTGGAAACCGACAAAGCTAGCATGGATCTCCCCTCCACTGCCAACGGTTCGGTCGAACAAGTGCATATAAAACGGGGCGATAAAGTCGGTGAAGGAACCTTAGTCGCCACCGTAAAAGTGGAATCGATTGCAGCAAAATCAGAAGAGCCCGCCGCAAAACCGGCAACGACTCCTCCGGTTTCGCAAGATCAGCAACCTCCTTTACCCACCCAAACACCGGAGCCGCCTAAAGCGACAATTCAATCAAGTCAACCGGTTTCTACAGCGAACATAGAACTCAACACAACGGTTTCAGCCCACGCATCTCCGTCTGTTCGGCTTTTCGCAAGAGAACTCGGCGTTGATATTAGCAAGATTACTTCCGGTAACGGTCGAAAAGGCCGTATCTTAAAAGAAGATATAACCCAGTATGTAAAGAAAATCTTAACCGAAGGCGGCAACTCATCCGGAGGCGGTACAATTCCTGCCATTCCTGCCGTAGATTTTTCGCAGTTCGGTGAAATTGAAAGCCAGCCGCTTAGCAAAATCAAAAGACTGACCGGTCAAAATCTTAGTCGTGTCTGGCTGAATTTGCCGATGGTAACGTATCACGAAGAAGCCGATATTACTGAAATGGAAGCGTTTCGAGTCGCTTTAAATGCGGAAAAAGCTAAGGACGAAATTAAAATCACCGGACTGATGTTTATCATTAAGGCTTTAGTCGCGGCAATGAAGCAGTTTCCAAGTTTCAATGCATCGCTCGCGTCCGACGGTCAAAGCCTTATTCTGAAAAAATATTACAATATCGGCATCGCGGTTGATACGCCTAACGGTTTGGTTGTACCGGTCTTGCGAAATGTCGATAATAAAAGCATTAATCAACTGGCCAACGAACTGGCTGAAAAAAGCGAAAAAGCCCGTCAAGGCAAATTAATGCCTGCCGATATGCAAGGCGGATGCATAACTATCTCCAGCTTGGGCGGCATTGGCGGAACAGCGTTCACCCCTATCGTTAATGCACCGGAAGTGGCTATTTTGGGTGTTACCCGCGCAAAAATGCAGCCGGTTTGGAACGGCAAAGAATTTTTACCTAAACTTATGCTTCCGCTCGACCTTACATACGACCACCGCGTGATCGACGGTGCGGAAGGGGCGCGTTTTATGGCACATATAAAACAAAATCTTAGCGATATTCGGCGCTTATTACTTTAATGGAGAACGATAAAATGACAGATGGCCCTAAAAGTAATGAGTTAAAAGCTGAAATCGTTGTGCTAGGCGGTGGACCGGGCGGATATACCGCGGCTTTCCGGGCAGCCGATTTAGGTAAACAAGTCGTTCTAATCGAACGTTATCCGGTTCTCGGCGGCGTTTGCTTAAATGTTGGCTGCATACCCTCAAAAGCCTTACTGCACATGGCCCAAGTTATCCACGAAGCGGAAGAATTCGGTGACAACGGCATCACTTTCAGCAAGCCAAAAATCGATCTGGACAAAGTCCGCAGCTGGAAAATGGGCGTCACAAAAACACTGAATGACGGCCTAGCAGCACTGGCTAAACAGCGGAAAGTAACTGTTGTATACGGAATGGGAAAGTTTTCTTCGGCAAACTCTATTCAAGTTGAATCGAACGATGGAACGATGACCGCTGTTCATTTCGATCAGGCGATCATCGCCGTAGGGTCGCATCCGACAAAGATACCCACTTTCCCTTACGACGACTCTAGGCTGATGGATTCAACCGATGCCCTGGATTTGAAAAATATTCCAAAGAAATTGCTTATCGTGGGCGGCGGAATTATCGGACTGGAAATGGCAACGGTTTATCATGCGCTGGGGTCGGAAATCAGTGTCGTCGAACTGATGGATCAGATTATTCCCGGCTGCGACAAAGACCTCATCACGCCTTTATTTCGCAGAATAAAAAAACAATACAAAAATATCTGGCTGGAAACAAAAGTAACTTCGATCAAACCTGAAGCAAAAGGTTTGAAAGTTGGATTCGAAGGTAAAGACGCACCCGAATCCGAACTATTCGATTCCGTATTAGTTGCTGTCGGCAGACAACCGAACGGCAAAGCCATCAACGCCGAACAAGCCGGCATTGCTGTCGATGAACGGGGTTTTATTTCCGTAGATAAACAACAACGTACAAACATTAAACATATCTTTGCAATAGGCGATGTAGTCGGCAATCCTATGTTGGCGCATAAAGCCGTTCATGAAGGCAAAGTTGCCGCCGAGGTCGCCGCAGGACATAAATCCGCATTCGACGCATTGACAATTCCTTCCGTTGCCTATACCGATCCAGAAGTTGCGTGGATGGGTTTGACTGAAAATCAAGCCAAACAGCAAGGTATAGAATACGATAAAGCCGCCTTTCCTTGGGCAGCGAGCGGACGAGCATTAAGTATCGGACGTAAAGAAGGCGTCACTAAAATTTTGTGTGAAAAAGGGACAGGCCGAATTCTTGGCGCAGGTATGGTCGGAACAAACGCAGGCGAACTTATCGCTGAGGCGGTATTAGCACTGGAAATGGGCGCAGATGCTGAAGACATCGGTCTTACCATACATCCTCATCCGACTTTATCGGAAACATTAGGCTTCGCCGCCGAAATGATTAGCGGAACGATTACCGATATTTACATGAAGCGCTAACTTAGCAGCCGTTTCTGTATAGAAAACCATAACTCTCTCTCTTGGAGAGGGGCAAGGTGAAGGAGTTTTTTGAGTTTTTTAGAATTTCAGTAACCCCACTTTTAATCTAAGCGAACACCACCGAGTACACCGATGATAAGAACGCTAGCCATAATTTTTGCTCTTGCACTGCTGGTCGTCGTTAATTTCAGCATTTGGAGCTACGTAAACAACCCGCTCCAACTTGAGCCGTGGACCAGCACCACGATGGGAGTCACTTTCGATCCCACCAAGAAAGATCAAAATCCGCGAACTTTAATTAACCACAGCGAAGAAGAGATAGACAACGATTTGGCTTTGCTCGAAGGCAAATTCCATGCTGTCCGGACTTATAGTGTACTGAAGGGCTTGCACAAAGTCCCCGAGTTGGCTGCCAAACATAACCTAAATGTTACCTTAGGCGCATGGATAGGGGGCGATCTTGAAAAAAATCGCCAGGAAATCGAAACCCTCATCCAGTTAAGTCGAGAAGAAAACCCTAAAATCGTACGCCTAATGGTCGGTAATGAAGTCTTGTTACGTGGCGATATTCCAAAATCTCAGTTAATTGATTACATTAGAGAAGTAAAAAGTCGAACTTGGCGTCCCGTAAGTACATCGGAAACTTGGGATAGATGGCTGGCGAACCCCGATCTGGTTAAGGAAGTCGATTATCTAGGTGTTCATATTCTCCCTTTCTGGGAAGGTGTTTCAATCGATGACGCCGTTGACCATGTGTTTGCCCGTTACCACGATCTGCAAGTTGCCTTTCCGGATAAGCCAATTGTCATTACAGAGGTAGGTTGGCCGTCCGACGGTCAACCGTTTAAACACGCAACCGCTTCTAAAACCAATCAAGCGCGTTTTCTTAGGGAATTCTTGAACCGCGCTTCGAAAGAAAAATTGGCCTATTATGTTATCGAGGCATTCGACCAACCTTGGAAAATGACGGACGAAGGGTCTGCGGGCGCTTACTGGGGTATATTTAATGCAGACCGGCAATTGAAATTCCCCATGACCGGTGATGTTATTGCCTTACCGGCCTGGAAACATTGGGCCGCAGGCGCCGCAGTTTTCAGCATCATCTTGATGTCTATCTTCCTATTTACCCGAAAAAGCATGAAGTTACCGGGCTTGGTATTTGTCGGCCTTATGGCTAACCTTGCCGCCTCCTTTCTATTTTGGACCGTTTCTATCGGGGCTCAACAATATCAAACGCCTTTAACCATCGCATTTTGGGTTTTATTGATCGTCATGCAAGTGTTAGCACTTATAATCTTGCTGATAGAAAGCCTGGAAATTGCCGAAGTCGTCTGGCATCGCAATACAGCACGTACATTTCAACCGCTAGAGCCACCAGCAGGTTTTAAATACCCTAAAGTATCGCTCCATCTGCCCATCCATAACGAACCGCCTATGATGGTACGGAAAACATTGGAAGCTTTAGCAAAGGTTGACTACCCCAACCTTGAAGTCCTGGTGATGGACAATAACACCAAAGATCCTGCCGTATGGCAGCCGGTCGAGGCAGATTGCAAACGCTTGGGGTCCAAGTTCCGCTTTTTCCACCTAGAAAATTGGCCGGGTTTTAAAGCTGGAGCCATCAACCATGCTTTGGAACAAACCGCCAGCGATGCCGAGATCATTGCCGTAATCGATAGCGACTATATCTTGTCGCCGGACTGGCTGAAACGCATGGTGCCCTATTTCGACAATGAAAATGTCGGCTTCGTCCAGTCGCCGCAAGATTATCGGGATCTGAATGTTAGTTCCTTTAAAAACTTCTGTTACTGGGAATATGCGGGCTTCTTCAATATCGGCATGGTCCAGCGTAACGAATACAACGCCATCATTCAGCACGGTACCATGACAATGGTTCGAAAATCGGCCCTCATCGAAGTCGGTCAATGGGCGCAGTGGTGTATCTGCGAAGACAGCGAATTAGGACTCCGGCTTTATGAAGCAGGTTACGACTCGGTCTATTGCAAAGAATCCTTCGGTCGCGGCCTGATGCCGGATACCATGTCGGGCTATATGACTCAACGCTACCGTTGGGTTTACGGCGCCATGCAAATTATTAAAGCGCATTGGCGGAGTTTTATTCCGTCTAAAAAGTCGCCTTTAACCTCGGCGCAACGTTACTATTTCGTAGCTGGATGGTTGCCTTGGTTTTCCGACGCCTTAGCGTTGCTGTTCACTACCGCCAGCTTAGCTATGACCGGAATGATCTTTTACGACTGGTACGATTCCTTTGTGAAACCTGGCGGCGATAAGATTTTAAGCAGTGAATTGCCGGTAAATGCATTTCTGTTACCGACGATCGGATTATTCGGCTTTAAAATAATCCGAAGTTTATGGTTATATCAAGCCCGTGTTCCCTGCTCTATTTGGGAATCGTTCGGCGCTTCTTTGGCTGGTTTATCGCTAACGCACACCGTCGCAAAAGGAACCATTCAAGGTTTGTTCATTAACGGAAAACCGTTCATGCGAACCCCTAAATACGAAAAACAAGGCCCCTTATTCACCGGTTTAATGACCATTAGAGAAGAACTAATGCTTCTGATTCTGTTGGCTGCCGCAATTTATTTTATGAATTTTCTGGAGCATTTCGATAATTTAAGCGGCAAATTATGGATCACTGTCTTAGCCGTACAATCGGTGCCTTATATCGCAACACTCATTACCCTTCTAATAAGTATTGCGCCGAATTACCGTTGGAAACAATCTGCCATGTCAATGGAAGAACTTGACGATGCCTAATCAAGTGCTTTAAACGAAACATAAAAAGAAAAGGTCGTTAAGTTTTTAAATCATTAACGGCCTTTTTATATTTATGACTATGTAACACGCGCAGGTGTTATAAAAAACAACACCAGAAACCCAATCAAAGAAAAAAAAGCTAACGTCTTGGCAAAATTAAAGAGTCGTCTAACTTTCACATTTGCTTTTTTTATAATTTCAAATTTTGTTAGATATACGGTTTCGCAAGCACCGTTTCCACTATCTTCTCGAGTTGTACTACTACCCCGTTTAAAGTTATTGGCTTTATTGGCATATTCCGCTAAAAATCCTTTAAAACGTACATGATCTCCTGGTTCTGAGGACATCAATATCGACCTTAGTTCTTCATTATCAATTAGTAAATGATTATTCGATAAGCCATTCATTTTAAAGCGGCTCCCTGTGGAACTATCAGGCCAATATACCCAGCATGTCCAGCTATCGTTGCTAAAATCTAACTTCTTATAAACACCGGAAACCAAATTATCCCCCCAGATAACACATAGATCACGTTGGTTGAGAAAATCGCGCCAACGCTTATGGTGCCAAATATCTAAAAAACTATCGGCATCATGATAGCTTACGACAACGCCTTGCAATTCGTAGTCGTAAAGCGGAGTTATCGTATATTTTTCTCCGTTTACCTGCGTTTCAAATTCTTCCCGAACAGTTTCTAGTTGAATGGGTTCTTCTATGTAATTTTCGCCATAAAATGCTGGATCAGGAAGTTTATCTTTGTAAAAGGTAAGAATTAACATTAAAGATAGGCAGCCAAGGAATAGCCACTTAAATAATTTTTCAAAAAAGATAGCTATCGACATGGTTCGTTTAGCAAAAAAACCACTTTAGTCATTCTTGAAGAAAACGCTTTTCAATGGTTGTATAACGTTAGGAGACACGACTCATCAACCTGCAATGAAAACTAAGTTTTTGATGAATGATAGTTACTCGACAAATTAGTATTACATCAAACTATCCGATTGAGAACAGGTAAAATAGTTAAATCGAATTATTTACACAATCCTCAACACTTTGTATAGTTGAATATTTTCCTGCTTTTATTCATAAAAACGCTGTTGTTATTTATAAAACTTTGGAAAGAAGCTGATAAAGCGAATCGGTAACGCCACAATTTTTTTGTAAAAACAATTTGCCGTTTTCTACCAAAATCCTTCGAAGATTAGCGTCTGAATATAATTTCATAATAGTTTGACCCAGCATATCTTTATCAGAGGAACAAATAGAGGCTTCATCCGCTATTAATTTATTCGCAATTTCCTTGAAATTAGCCATATACGGACCGAATATTACCGGCACACCTACCGCTAGCGCTTCCAATACATTATGACCGCCGATATTGACCAAGCTGCCGCCAACAAAAGCTAAATCCGCGGCCGCATAGAGGAGCTTTAACTCACCCATAGTATCGGCAAGATAAATGTCGGTTTTGCTATCGCAACGTCTGTTCGATGTTCGATGAACAACGTGCAGTTCATTCTTTTCGCACAAACTGCCGACCTCAACGAATCGTTCGGGGTGTCTGGGTACAAGTATTAGCAGTAATTTAGGGATAATTGGTTTTAATACTTTATAAACATCTAAACAGCTCTGCTCTTCGCCGCTATGTGTACTCCCTGCCACCCAAACAAAACGATCATTAAAAATGCTTGCTTTTAATTCTTTAGCGCCTTGGATGATGTCTTCAGGTATTTCAACATCAAATTTCATATTGCCTAAGGTGATAACCTGCTCGGCTTTAACACCAATGTCATTAAATCGACGAGCATCTTCGTCTGTTTGTGCCGCCACCAACTTTAAGTTTGCTAACGCCGGTTTAATTAAACTGGGAATTTTTTTATATCGGCCAGCCGATTTTTCCGATAATCGAGCGTTTATCAGGAACAAAGGTATGTTATGTTTGGCGCAAGCATGATACAGATTAGGCCAGATTTCAGTTTCAACAATCACGGCCATAACTGGTTTAAAACACCGCAAAAACCGTTCTAACGCAAAAGGTATATCGTAAGGAAAATAAACATGTTCTACCGATTTGCTCATTACCGCTTTCACACGCGCTGAGCCTGTCGGTGTAGTGGTTGTTATTAATATCTTGACGCTTGGCGATTGGTTTTGAAATCGGCGGACTAACGGAAATAAAGCTTCTGCTTCGCCAACAGAAACGGCATGAAACCAAATAACTTGTTGAGGAAATGTTCTACCGTAAAAGCCGAATCGCTCGAGCCAACGACGGCGATAATCGGGAGCTTTAAGACTTCGCCATAACAAGCGAAGGAGAATTAATGGAATGAGAATGTAAAAAAGAACTGTGTAAAGCGTTCTCATAAACCGGAAAAGGCTTTTTTTATGCCAAGCTTCCGCATTTGTTCGAATGCACTCAGTGGATTTGCCGTAAAATCGGGGCCGGATTGGAAAAATCGTTCATCGACTTTTGGCCCAATCCGACCCTGTTTACTGAATTTTAAACTTCCGGAACAATCTTAATTGACAAGGTAACGGTTACGTCTGAATGTAGGTTAACATCGACATCGTAATCGCCGGTATGTCTTATCGTGCCGTTTGGAAGGCGAATTTGCTGCTTTTCAACAATGCCGCCTGCTTTGATAATCGCATCTGCAATATTATGAGTCCCGACTGAACCGAATAACCGGCCTTCATCACCTGCTTTATGCGCAATGATAACTTCAAGTTTACTCAATTTATCAGCGGCTGACTGTGCGGCACTAAGTTTCTCTGCTGCGGCTTTCTCAAGTTCAGCACGTCTGGCTTCAAACTCTGCAATTTTAGTTGTCGTTGCCAACACCGCTTTGCCCTGAGGAATTAGGAAATTTCTTCCAAAGCCACCTTTGATGGTTACTTTATCTCCTAAATTGCCCAGATTTGCTATTTTTTCAAGAAGAATGACTTCCATTATTAATCACCTCTCGGTTTTTTACCGATCATTTTGCCGTCAGGCATTCAAGTTTGATTTAATGTTCGTTTTCGTATATCGAGCCATGTATCGCTGAATCCGACTAAGGCAACAGGCAGTAGGCTATGCGGTATCAAAAACAAAGTAATGTAAAACATCGGAACTGCAAATTGACCGATCTTCATACCTGCAAACATCGTATGAAGCACCGCAATTCCGACAAAGGTATAAAGCACAAACATCAAAATAGCTGTATTCCAAGCTATTTGGGAAATAATCCCGGTACTGATAGTTCCTGTCGCAATGATCGCGACACAAACGATAGCCATTCCTTTCTGAATTTTTAGCGCCAAGAACTCTTGTTTGAACCCACCCGGATTGTACAGAATGGCTTGCCACCAACGTCCGAGAAACAAACCAAGAGACATCCCGAACACACCGCCGGCTGCTGCAATTCCCGTCATATAGGGCGACATCAACTCAATCATTCGCTGAGCATCTTCAGCTGGCGCATTGGCAGGCACCATCTTTATCATCACCTGTTTCCACATCGATGCGGGATCGGCATTGAAAATATAATAGCCGATAACACACAGTACACCCATCAAGACCGCTAACTCAATTGCCAAAGAGATATGGCGGCCTTCTCTGAGCACGATTGCGATTAACCAAATCGGCAGCCACAGCACAAGTACATAGAGAACAATGAAGGTATAAGGCACGGAGATCAAAGTGGCCAAAATCACGGCAGCCAAACTTGAACAGGAGAGAATAATGAGGCCTTCATAAGCCCCTTTCCTCAATGTTACCAAAGCGACAGTCCCCGAACTAACAACACTGAGGGGCGCTATAATCAAAGACAACATCGCAACCGTTGAAGCGACAAGCATAGCTTGCAGCCTGCCGCGCATGATGTACTCTGCCAAAAATTTCATCGGAGAAAGACTTTGATTTACTTATGTGCGTCGCAATAAGGTAGTAAAGCAACCATACGCGCGCGTTTAATTGCTTTGCAAAGCTCACGTTGATGTTTTGCGCTTGTGCCGGTAATACGGCTAGGTACGATTTTACCTGTTTCCGTGATGTATTCTTTTAATAAATCCAGATCTTTGTAGTCAATGATCGACTCTTCTTCGTTAATCCGGTTTAGTTTCTTACGTCTAATATTTCGTGCCATGATAATACTCGTTTCCAGTCAATTAAATACGGTCTTCTGAATCAGTCTCTTCGTCGAAGCTTTCTTCTGCAAGCTCATCCAAGTCGATGTCTTCGTCAATGGCTGCAAGTTCTGCGGCGGCGGCAGCTTCTTTTGCCAAGATACCCTTGGCTTTTGCTTCAGCGGCTTTGTTTTCTTCCGCGGTTGCGTTAGCAATTGCAGAGGTACCGGTAATCGCCGATTTTTGCAAAAGCGTCATACTGCGTAAAATGGCATCGTTAAATCTGAAACCGCTTTCCAATTCTGCTAATGTCGGCTGATCACACTCGATATTCATTAAAACATAGTGTGCTTTATGGATTTTCTTAATGGGATAAGCTAAATGTCTTCTACCCCAATCTTCAAGTCTGTGAATTTTGCCGGAAGACGATTCAATAATCGACTTATATCGATCAATCATTGCCGGTACTTGTGCACTTTGGTCTGGATGCACCAAAAAAACAATTTCATAATGTCGCATAGTTTTCCTTACGGTGAACGCCTCCTATCTCTTTAAACTGAACAAGATAGTGAAGCAAGGGTAGCGCCCTAGAGCGCCGATAAAAAGCTTATTATTATAAATTGATATAGTTAAATAGGGAAGCCATAAAATAACTTAATCACGATTATTAAATTCCTAGCAAGATTGACCTAACTTGTTTTAAGCTATTTTTTTTGTTTGATTTTTTGCACTATGAAAAGTGATAAACGTCTATTAGTAATATTCGGTTTGGTGGCTGTTGCCGGATCGGGGCTGATGATGATGCCGCCAATAAAGCAAGATAGTGCTTACCATTTATTTGCCGACACTCGCCGTATTGCCGGTATTCCTCATTGCTTTAATGTCGTTTCAAATGCGCCTTTTTTATTCATCGGCTTAGCAGGGATTCGACAAATAACTCTTGGAAACTGGCTGGGGTCTTCATCCACTATTAAATACCTATTCATGGTATTTTTTACCGGACTTGTGCTGACGGGATTAGGCTCAAGCTACTATCATTTGCATCCCGATAATTTCACACTAGTGTGGGACAGAATCCCGATGACAATCGCGTTTACAGCATTTTTCTGCCTTGTCGTCGCCGAATGTATCTCACATCATTTAGCTATACGTTTATTATCGCCGCTATTGGTTATGGGGCTTTTTTCGGTCTTATACTGGTATCAAACCGAAATCAATGGACATGGCGACTTGCGGCCTTACCTTTTGATACAATTTTTGCCCGTAGTACTGATACCGCTTATTTTAGGATTATATAAAGCTAATTCGAAGTGCTGTGCTTATGTTTGGGCGGTATTGGGCTTTTACGTTATGGCAAAGATTGCCGAATCGTTCGACTCTCAATTATATCATTCACTTATTATTGTGAGCGGACACACGATCAAGCATCTACTTGCAGGTATGGGCACATATTTTATCTATCGAAAATTATTATCCCATACTGCAAATACGGCTATAAACGATCAATGAATATGGTCCTTGGGTTTAGCGGTCGAATCTAAATAGTCGATTAAAGCTTCCGCATCACTATCGCTCAGCCTTAAATTTGGCATCAAAACCTTGTTATATTGATTGTATAAATCAACGGCGATTTGATCTTTTTCAGCCAGCATTTTGTCGGGTTCTTTCAGCCAGCGTTTTAGCCAGACACGATCTCTGATTTTCGTCACGCCTGCCAAACCGGGCCCCAGCCCTTTCTCCAAACCTAAACTGTGACACGAACTGCAACGAAAACGGAATAAATCTTCCGCCTTGCTTAAATTCGGGAGCTGCTTAGCCTCCGCATAACTTAAATGTGGGACATTGGGTTTTATTTTGGTTTCAGGCAAGGTATAACTCAACAACCAAGCCAGACTTTTAGGTTCGTCGAAAGGTGTTTTTTTCATCCATTGACCGGTTTTTTCATTCCCGATGATGAAATTGATATTGTGTTCTTTAATTGTATTTTTTTCTAAATCATCTCTATATAAACCGAATTTTTTTGATCAACGTAGTGTCCGTTTTAGACCCTGTCAAAAACAGCCACCCTTTGCCGGTCTTGAAACGTTCGGCATATTCTTTGAGTACTTTAGGCGTATCGCGATCAGGATCGATACTGATTGAATAGAAAAAAATGTCATTTCCCATCCTATCCTCAATCAGTTTGTAAACTTGCTTGAGGCTGGCGGTCTCCGCCGGACAGCTATCCCCGCAATGGGTGTAAATAAAATTGATGGCGACAACTTTACCTTTCAATAGATCGTCGTAAAAACGGACTTTCTTTCCATTCTGATCTGTCAATTCAAGGTTCGGAAAATAATCTTTTCCCCAAAGGTTGCCTTGGGGAGCGGCCCAACTTACGCCGCTCCCTAAGGTCAGCAACATGGCGAATATCCCTATCCAATACCCACTAAACCTTTTTATTTCCCTGATAAATCCATATTGCATCTTAGTCCTTCCATATTACAACTTAATCACAACTAATTTGGCAATTTAAAGGTCGATTTAGTCTTCGTATCGCCTCTAAGGTATGTGGGCAGTGTAATGGATGGTGAGTAAAACACGCCTTCCCAACCCAATTCAGGTGTCGGAATCGGAATGGTTTGCCCCGGATGAAACGAATCCCACCTTAACAACATAGCCTTATCTTCGTGTTGAGTGTTGTGGCAATGTTCGACATAAGTCCCGGCAAACTCTCTGATGCGAAGAGCAATATCGACACTGGTACCACTGCCTGTTGTACCGCCGACGCGGTAAATATCCTTACGAGCATATTTTTCCCAGATTGGCGGGGCTACACCATTACGGTACAACAATTGACCTTCCTCGAAATGAACATGCACAGGATGATCCCAGCCTGTACCGGATTTTAAATGCCAAATCTCAACTTTGCCGATCTCAGGCGCGGCCGAGACACGACGCGGATCGGCAGACAATCCTGCGCCGAGGTCGGTTTTGATGGTCCAAGGTATCGTATCCGTGCCGTTGGAACGTCCAAATTCGAATGTACGATGTTTGGCATTTTGCAGTTCCGTTAAAGTCGGTTTCGGCAATGGAATCATTTGTTTATTGCCTTCGACATAATCGGCAGGATTCATACTAAAATCGGAGCAAACCTGATCGGCATTCTCGCCGCAGCCTTTCACCCGGATTTCCAGAAATTTACCGACAGCAGGATCGCCCAATTTGCCGTCCGGCTTGTAACTGCCGCTTAAAACGCTGGCGAGCGGAATTGATTTGCTGGCTGCGCGACCGTTTTGGTGTTCGAGTAAATTGACTAAATAGACTTTTTTGCCAACCAAGTTTTTGAAATCAATAATGATGTCGTATCTTTCGGCAATCGCTTGAACTGGTAAAGATTCAGGCGACTGAGAATTTGGAAACGGCACCGCGTGTTGCATGATATTACCGTCATTACCGATCATGTGAAATGGAATTTTAACCCGGTTTTCGTCTACGATAGCAATTTTAACATAGCGGGAAACTGCGCCGTTCAAAATACGGAAACGATACTTACGCGCCCGGACTTCCATGTATGGTTTGTAAATCCAGTTCACCGTCATCCTGTCGCCGAGAAAACCGTCGGTATTGAAAATATTGAACTTCAACTGACCGGCATTATCCCAAGCTTTGTCTGCAACCAACAAATTGACATCATAGTCGCGATTACCCCAATCCAAACCGTTACCGCTTGGGAAACACAAGTTAGGGCTGTTTGGATTTTTATAGTTACACGCATAACCCGGATTCGATTTACCAGACTCCGTAGAAATTCCGGTTTCAGCTTCCGCCAGATCCACCGGTTCGCGACCACGATCGATCGCGCTGTAAATATTCATCATCGCAGCGTTGCCTTTGTAGACGTTCTGCGCCGTATAATCCAGCATATGATCGTGGAACCAGTGCGTGCTTGCGGTTTCTCTGGAATCGCCGCGTATCGGAACTATGCCGCCGTTGCCGTCAGGCGCACCGGCTTTCGGATCGTTGTACGGATAAGTGTCGTGACCGGCGAGCGCCATCGGCCAGAGATAATCGTAATATTGGCCTGGGTAAAAATAAGCGTGTGCGTAGCCGTCGCTTTCAGCAGGATTGTGACCGTTATGCTCGTGCGTACTAATCGTATGCATACCGAAGCCGTTGTTAGCGGCTACGTCGATCGGCAAAGCATTATAGTGTCGGAATAATATCGGTTCGCCGCTTTTCGCCATCAACAATTTCGGCGGTAAGGTGCCGTCGAAAGTCCAAACCGAATTTTTGTCCTGGGTCGGCAGATTTGGGTGAATTTTAATCGAAACGCCTTCCGTACCGGGAGTACCGTCTTCATTAGCATCGATATAGTAAAGCCCGTCCGGCCCGAATTCACCTTTTTTATACTCGTGCAATTGTTTTTTATCGCGCAAACCGCCGTTATCACGGGCGCCTGTCATCGCGGACTGAAAATACGATTGCGCTGGAAACTCGTCGTATCGTTGATGCGCAAACCATTCTCCGGTTGGGCGGCCTTCGGCAAATGTTTTTATATCTGCGCCTAAACCCACGCAATTTCTGACTTTGCTATCCCAAGCGTTGGAAGGGGCAGTTAAGCTGTCATCCACCGCGCGATTCGGCATAGGATGAAGATCCTCTTTTAGAAAATTATCCAAGTCCGCACCTACCGGCATATCCCGGCAAACAGCCAGAGGATCATCCGGGTTTTCAGGCGGCGAGGGCAATACGTCAGACAGATTGCCGCTATTACCGCTATCGGAATAATGTTCGAGACCGAACTCCTCGAACATTACCATTTTGGCGGTAAAAGGTTCGGCACATTGGCCGTTTATGCATAACGGGCTCGCAGGCATATCGGTCGGAACGTTGATTGCTGCCTGAACGTCGCCGTAATTGAATAAACACCCGGTTAATGCAGCAATAGCAAAAGCCAAGTTAGTAATGGGTTTGGAAGAAAAAGGCGCGACCTGTACGGTCATGTCGATACATCGTTTATCAGCAGGCTTTTCACTGCTGAGATAAGTCATTTTTTTCATATTAGCTTCCTCTCTTTGACGGTTAGGTACTTAATTTAAGAAAGCAACTCAATGTAAATATAACTGTTCGAAAAGTCATTTATCAGCGCCTAACGTTTGATTGCTAACAAAATCACCAGCAACAGTAGCTATTACTCAATTCACTTTCTTCAGGGTTATCATTACCTGCCGAAAGATTACTCGCAGCAAAACAATATCCCAGCCTTCTAAATCCTCATCTACAAGACGATGACACAGAAGACCACAACAAAAATTGATTTGAAAGCTTTGAAGAAAATGTCAATAGAGGATTGGAAAATGTTGTAGGTAACAGAAAGTTATTTCTGGTTACTATTAAATACAACATACTGCGGCTAGATTTATCGCATGGATTTAACTTTAAAATAAACCCTGCTATTAATTTACAGAGAATATTAAAAAACTTAAATCGATAACAAATCTAAGTTAATGAACTGGCAGGCTTTAAACTTAATTTGTTATTATTTCATAACGATTTTTATTACCTAATTTGGAGGATAAACTCCGTTTCGGCAATTAATTCAGCGACAACAACTCACTAATCAAATTTCAATATTTTTGCCTTCAAAATCAAAAAAATAAATGGCTTATATCCCAGTAACGTATTAGTAAATAAAATTTACTAATAAGGAAAAATATAATTACCCGATTTTTGCACATCATCAGCCTTTATGGCGTCTGTGGCTATACGTAGAAATACCTATTGCAATCATAATTTTTTAGATTTCAGTAAATTATGATTGCTCAAGCTTTTCTTAAAATCATTGCTAGATTAACGTAATTGAAAACAAATTGAACTTAGGTAAATCCCTTAATCACCCTAAGGAATAGACCTTAAAACACCTAAGGTATTAACCTTAGTTTTAAAGCTAAAATAAGCGTTTTGAGTTTGTGAGAAAAAAGAGATAGGCTTTTAAGTAACTTAGAGAATTCAAGAATGTTGTTTTTTACAACACAAGACATACACTTTAATGTTTTAAGAAAATATAAAGCAATCTATTGAGGATGATTAATAAATAATATCAATATTATTTTGTATTTGACTCGATATTCCGGTCTGCACTAGAACATTACGTCCCAATGCAGACCGTATCCAAACTAACATGTGTTAGTAAAACCACATGCTTTTTATAGCATTAACGCTACTACTGAATTGTTACTGCTATATTTTCTCTTTTAGTACCTGTAGAAGATGACCGTAAGCTGATCGGCGAACTACATGAGTTCGACCTAGCCGAATATTGCCATGCACCTTGACTTGAGACCGTCAGCGCATTGCCCAACCTATTCGTTGTCAGATTGGTTGGCACTATTCCAGTCGTGTACAATTGAATCGTGTTATTAGTACGAATGGAACTCGTACCTTGAACGACCCATTCACCGGACGTTGCGTTCCTACGTTTGCATTGCGCTCTCGTAATGTTTATCGTCTCCGTAATTGCCGCATTCACAGTAACCTGTTGATTGCAAGTCGCGGCCAATCCCGCACCGTCAGTCGCCGTCCAAGTTACCGCCGTCGTACCTAAGCCAAGCGTACCGGCAGGATTTCGAGTAACAACCGGTGTCGATACATTATCCGTCGCGGTAAGTAAAGGCAACGTTTGCCCTTGGGTTAAAGTTACCGTTGCAGGACAACTTGAAAATACGGGCGGAGTTTGATCAGTAACCGTTACCGTAAACGAGGCCGATCTTGTATTGCCAGCGTTATCACTCGCAGAGCAATTTACCGTTGTAATACCGAGTGCAAAGGTAGATCCTGCAACAGGGGTACAACTCACACCAGCCGCACTTACACCTGAAAGTAGGTCAGTCGCTGTGGGTAAAGCATAGGTTGCCGAAGCGCCTGCCGCCGATGCCGCCGCGACAGTAAATGGAACCGGCACACCCGCTAAAGTCGGGGCCGCGGCATCGACATTCACAGTTCGCGTTTCCGTTGCCGAACCGCCAGCACTTGTTGCCGAACAACTAAAGCTTTGGTTTGCACCGTTCAATAAAGCATTTTCTGTCACACAAGCCGGCGAGGTTACTGCTGATTGCGCATCCGTAACCGTCCATGAAACGGACACCGGACCCACATACCAACCGTTTTGCCCTAAGGTACCTGTGATAGTCGGCGTAATTACAGGCGCCGATTGATCGGCAACAGTAACTACAAAGGACGCCGAACCTATATTGCCCGCATTATCTCTTGCCGAACAGGTTACGGTTGTATTCCCTGGCGCAAACGTCGAACCGGACGCAGGCGCACAACTCACACCAGCCGCATTTATACCTGAAAGTAGGTCAGTCGCCGAGGGTAAAGCATAGGTTGCGGTAGCGCCCGCAGCTGATGTCGCCGCGACAGTGAATGCAACCGGAACGCTCGCTAACGCCGGTGCGGTAGAATCGACATTCACCGTTCGTGTTTGCGTTGCCGTGCCACCTGCACTCGTTGCTGAACAGCTGAAGCTTTGGTTAGCGCCATTCAGCGTTGCATTTCCTGTCGTGCAAGCTGGCGAAGTCACGCTAGACTCCACATCCGTTACCGTCCAGGATACCGAAACAGGACCGACATACCAGTTATTTTGTCCCAGGGTTCCTGAAATAGATGGCGTAATTACAGGTGCCGTGGTATCAAACGAGTTTACTGTTATTGTAAAATTTCTGTTTCTGATATTTCCAGCCTGATCCGACACTGTACAAACTACAGTATTAATCCCTGCCGGAAACGTAGAACCCGACGTCAAGCCGCCCGCTGTTGAACAACTAACTCCGCTTGGCGCAATCCCCGATAAGGTATCGGTAGCCGTCGGTAATGCAAACGTTACAACAGCCCCCGATGCGCTTGTGGCATTGACGGTTCTATTTACCGGAAAATTAGCAAATGCAGGATTCGTAGAGTCCACACCGAATGGATTCGTCGTACCGGTTGCGGTTCCGCCCGCGCTGTTTCCCGTACAACTAAAGGTTTGGTTAGCTGTGTTATTCAACGCTGCCACGGTCGCACAAGTCGGTGAACTGATAGCAGATTCGCCGTCAACAACATTCCAAGATACGCTCACCGCCCCACGATACCAACCCGACAATCCGGCTAATCCGTTGATGGTTGGCGTAATAGTTGGCGGTGTTTGATCTGCCACTGTAGCAATAAATGATGCCGTGCTTGTATTTCCAGCATTATCGCCGACCGAACAGTTAACTGTTGTCGCACCCATAACGAATTCGGAGCCGGATGCAGGAGAACAGCTTACCCCAGGCGCTTTAATACCGGAATGTGCATCGTTAGCGGTGGGATTTGTGTAGTTAACAATTGCGCCTGCAGGACTGCTAGCTTGCTGAGTAAAGGCTAACGGTACATTCGTCATGACAGGCGCTAACCGGTCGATCTTTAACACGGGCGTAGTCACCGGGCCTGTTGTTCCGCCTGTACTTGTCGCCGTACAAGAATAAGTTTGTCCAACCGGAGATGTATTCGGCACGGAAGCGATATTCGCACAAGCAGGAGACGTTATCGTCGATTGAGCATCAGATACCGTCCAGGTAAGGCTTGTTAATCCCGTATACCAGCCTGAAGCTGTTGGCGACGCAGGGTTAATCGTAAAATTGACGTCCGGCGGCGTTGTATCTCCGCCAATTGTCACTAATTGAGAACAAGTCTCAAAATTGCCATTGGCGTCGGTTGCCGTCCAAATGACAGTTGTATTGCCGACGGGAAATACAGCAAGTCTATTACTGATTACGGTTGGCGCCGGATCAAGATTATCGCTTGCGATTGCTTGTCCTATTGAGGCCGGCTGCGCACCTGTTGTTATTACGGTGCCGGGACAAGTTATTGTCGGTTTAATGGTGTCCGGTGTTAACAGAAAAGCATGATGTTCGACCCTGTTTAGGTTGGCCGCTGTATCGACTCGTGTTAAGGTGCCTATACCGACAACTTGTCCACTATCGTTGATAGCGCTCGCCTCAGATAGCACCCAGCCTGTACCTGTTAAAATCTGACCATTAAGATCCGATAAAGCTGAACCATTTTTACGAATAACAGCCCGCTTTGCAGCGCCTCCCGTTGTGGTGGAGTAACCGACAATGTCGCCGTTGTTATTAATATCGAGACCAGCCGTTTGGGTGCTGGTAGGGGTTAAGCTTCCAATATCAACCATCCCTTGTCCGGATTGCCATACAAAACCGCGATACTGTAAATCTCCTGATAGTGTAGAAACACCGGTTACTTGCCCAATACCGTTAACGGCATAAGCTGTACTATAGGTTCCGCCTAACGTACCCAAATCCTGCCCTAAGGCAGTATAAGGAGCGGACCATAAAGTAGCATGCGTTAAACGGGTAGCGTTTTCAGCGTACCCCGCAACTTGACCGTTTATATTAATGTCGTTACCTTGGCTGTTAAGACCGCCTAACGTTCTCAAATCGATTGGCGATGCAGCAAGGGAAGTCGGCCAAACAGCGCCATGATCGGCGACATCTCCCGATAAGCTGGCAGCTCCTGTCATGACGCCGTTGTTATTAACTGCCGTTGCGCGACTTCGCGTTCCACCGAGGGTAGAAAGTTGTGTCATCCCGCCCACATTCCAAATAAAGCCTCTTGTGGCAATATCTCCAGAGGTCAATGAATTGCCCACAACTTGACCCGCTGCGTTGATACCGACGGCCATTGCTTGCGTACCGCCCAATGTATTTAAATCTTGAAGCCCGGCACCTGATTGCCAAAGAAAAGGGCGTAACGCCGCATTACCTAGCTTGTGAGAGTAACCGGCAATTTGTCCAGATTCGTTAATAGCTGCACTCTTGCTGTAAGCGCCGCCAAGCGTTCCAAGATCGCTAATGATATATTGAGGCGCTGCATGAAGTCCGCTCAAGGGTAAACCGAGCGCAACCGGAACCGCAAGTAACATCCTAATTGTTCTGTGTAATTTATTCATTCTAATCGCCTCAGAAATTCGCTAAGGGAACAATCGTAAATTGATCGCCAATGATGGAGCCTCCGCCGGAGCTAATAATAGTCACCTCGGTGAATCCGTTCGGATCTTCGACGCCAACAAATGGGACATTACCGCGTGTTTCCTGAGTTAAATCACGAAATGGGGTTGACTGTCCATTCACGATAAACTGTATGCCATCGGTCACTCGGCCCTCAAATAAATCCGGCGTATCGGTTACGATGTAAGGGTCGAAAACCATGCCGAATTGAGCGATACGGTTATTGAACCGGATTTGAATAACTCGAGGTGCTTCATTTGGCTGATTCAAGACAGGCGTCCTACCGTTCACACCAAACTCCATGCTTACTTTATCAAGCCCGGAATCTTCATCTGCCACGGTAAAGGGAAGGTTAGCCTTGGGGATATTAGTAGTACTGTTGAAGGCAAAAAAATCGGCGCCGAATCTAATAGCTCCGCCATCGCACACCAAGTTACTGACATTTAAGTCACCCGGAATAAGACAAGGCTTGACGGAAAGTCCCGCTGCCAAGATGCGTTGTTGCAATTGAGTTTGAATTGTCGCTGTCGTCAATAGCACTTTGGAAGGATCCGCATAAAAAAACGAATAAGACGTTTTAGCGGCTTTTAAATCGGTATCGCCGATCAACCTCGGCGCTGCCAGGGATGGCGCAGTTAACGCAATGCCTAACGTGAGCATCATGCTCTTGTATAAAAAATTAAGTTTCATAGGTATTCCTCAATTTAAGCGCAGAATAAATGCTTGAAATGCACTTGCCGCAAGCTTGTTTGTTTATTGTTCTTGTGTAGTCCGGCAAGGTTGCAGTCTCCAAACAAACCATGCGGCTGTTAATTCCAAAAATTCAGGTTAAAGTTCAAGACATAAGAAATTTTTTACGTCTTGACAGTATTGAACTTTTCTCAATACAAATCAGCCAGTCTATATCAAAACCGTTTGTTAATAAGATTCACAAGAAGTAAACACTTGCGGATTGGCGATTTCTTCCGCTCAAAAAAGGGGTTGCAATATTTTTAGCGATATTGCAACCCCAGTTATATATCAAAAGCCGTGGGCGAACTCTATTAAAGTTCGCCGTGAAGCTTTTTACATGCTACCTACTAGAGTGTTCCAGTACGCGTTTGCGAACCCCCACTGGTGGTTGTACAACGAATCCGCCAGTTATTACCGACAGTTGCCGGCGTTGCAGACGTATTGACGTAGGCATTTGTACCGGCTCCAGGTGATACAGATCCGCCGATATTGCCTAATTGCCCGCCAGCGCCGTTCGTTTCCATGACGCATTGTGCCGTAGGTGCAAGTACTAACGTACCTAATCCGCCGGCAAGAGTTGTGGAACCGGCATAGCTACTGGTGAAGCGGATATCCCAGCGTTGGTTATAGCGTACACGTTGGAAGGTAACGGCTTCCGCAGTTGACTTCAAGACAACTTGCACGGTAATCGGATCCGACCGGACGCCTGCCGTGTTGGCAACCGTATAAGTGAAGGTGTCCAGCGTGTTATTAACAGAACCATTTCCTAGCGCATTCGGCAAGTAGTTCACGCCGCCATTAACCGGTGTCGCCGTTCCCCGTGCCGGAGCTTGTACTATTTGAATGGAATTATGGTCGATAGGTGTGTTAGACAAACCTGTTACATCGTTTGCCGTTAACCCTATGAAGCGACCAAGTCCTGCGACCGATCTCAATACAGCCTGTTGATCAGGCACACCTACCGGCGGCGGAACGACTTTATCGACGCTCAAATCCACACGTGCGACATTCGAAACCGTAAGATCCGAGATATTTTGAATCGCGTAGTAGAACGTTTGGATGGACGCGTCCATATTCGAAACGGCTTGATAAGTAACAGTACCACCAGAGGCAGAGGCAGTTACCGTGCCTACTTCCGGTTGACTAACCACGACGATACGGTAGTTGGGCGGTAACGGCGCATCAGCAACGCCAGCCGTTTTTTCGAACAACGAAGGTGGAACCGCAGCAATCGGATCGCTTACCAGATTGAGCACGGTTGTATTGATGCCGGGCACATGGATAAAAGTATCGTCCGTTGTTTGCAGATTCAACGCATCCAACACGCCTTTTCTAATGATAGTAGGCTGACTAGTCTCTTGTCCGCCCAGGTCAGATTTTACCAATATCCCTTCGGGCGGAATACGGAAATCTGCACCGAAATCGGTAGCTAAATTTTTCACCAACACTAAATCGTTAGGATTGGTCGTATTGCAATCCGGCGTTTGCGGACCGAAGGCTCCGTATGCTGGCGCATCTAAACGTAACTCAGGCGCCCCGATCGTTTCGTCGCCTGAATGCGCCGCGATGCAAAGGACCTTAGTATCTGAGTTGAAAGTCGATTTGGTGACGATCACTTCGTCGAGAACGGCGGCACTATCGCGGGCCACAGGGTTACTGCTAAGATTTGTCACGGTTACCTGTTCCGGTATACCGCCAGCCGCTGACGGATCGAACTCAAGATGCGCATGGTAAGAACCGGTCTTATCGCCACCTTTAGTTTCCTCGGTCATGGTGACGCTAGGCAGGTTTTGCGAATCGCTGTCGGTTGCCGAAAGCACCATATTATGGTTTGCCGGTGCACTTGCCCATACGTCCAGTCCGGCAATTGTTCCGTCGGCTTTTCTTGTATACGTGGCTTTAGTTACGGTTGTCGGATCGGCAATCGGTAAGTCCCAAATCAAACCGGTAATGCCGGCTCTGTCCTCAAACATAGCTACGCCCGGACCTGAGCCAAGATCGCACAATGCCGGCGGTGTAATTTCCACGAAGTTATTGAAACCCTTGTCCGCATGAGGATGCCCCACCGGAACAGGCAAGGTGCTACCCCAGAAAAAGTTAGGCGTGTTATCGCCGATATATTTACGCGGTGCGCCGACGGGCGGATTGAAAACGTACGGCGTATTATTGGCGTTAACGGGCTGATGATTAACTGCCGTGCCGTCACCCAGATCGGTTACCAAAAACGGACCTGCATGACCTTTTAGTGCAGCAGCGTAATCGCCCATAATAGGTTGTATGTCGTCGGTATAGAACAACGCACGACCACCCTCTTCCAGATCGAAGTCGTGAACCGCATAGGGTGTGCGTATCACGTAATGCCCCGCACATGAGTTGTCGCCGGTCACGGGTGTATCGAAACGTATCCGTTCGCGCGAGAAAACAATCTCGGTAGCCACTGAACCTGCATTTCTAATAGCTGGGGGCGATCCGGAGGCGCTACCGTATGCCATTTCTAAGTGACCTATCCACAAAAATGATCCGCCGTTAATAGGAATTTCAATATCGGCAGTTGCAAAGAAAGCTTCATCGCCGACATTGCCGGCAAAACCAGCGGGATTGGAATCTGCAGGACCGGTCAAACACAGGGGACCATTACCGAGATCGTCTGCAAAAATACATTGACCTAAGGCTAACCCATTATTATCGCGATACCAATCCGGAAACCAAGTTGTAGTACTGATTGGTCCGTGGTCGCGTAAAGCTGCGTGTGACATACTCGAAACCAGCAAACCACTAGCCAAGGCGACCTTAATTGCTCGCCGCAGATTCCCTTTAAATTTCGAATTGTTTTTTATCGTTGACATTCTAAACTCCTGTTGTTGGTAATAATAACGAAGGCAACCTTCACTGGCACCAGCCAATTCTGAACACACCTTTATTAACTCTTTTTGCTATTACGCCTTACCATCAACACACCTTGTTTTTTGTTTAATACGGGAGCAGTCAACTCCAACCCAATCGATACAAGACCTTTACTTAACAATTTTTCACTAATTCCTCGTCGAATTGAGAGCATTTATAGGCTTCTACTCAACGGCTTCTTTTAAGCAAACATTTATTTTTTTGATCTAGATCAAAAAATAAATAAATCATTGTTTATTTAATCTTGACTTGTTGTTTAAGTTGCGAAATAATTAAACCATGTTTATGAACTGGCAGGTTTTAAACATAGTTTGATGGTTTTCGTTTTGAATATACGACCGATTAGCTGAGGAAGTACATTCACTAACAACAAATCGACAAAAGTTAAGTTTTATCGATACCGTTACATTTATTAAGTCAAAAACCAAGGGAGTTGATTTTTAAGATTAACTCCTTCGGGACAATAGCTATTGCGTGCAATACAACAACTCGTTCCTAAGGAATTATAAAAGTTGCATTGTCGGCATAAAATATCCGCAGGGCATCCCTGTGTATATAAGTAAGAATACCTAGACAGATCAAAAAGCATGTTGGGCTGTTGAATAGCGCATACCCTTGAGATATAACCTTAGATTTTCTTAAGTGCTAGGGTATAACGAAAGGCTAGCAATTGGACTTAGGGATTTGCCCTATATTTGAACAAGAAAAGACCTGATTCCTGCTCAGCAAAAAACCTTAGCCGAAGCTAAGGTCATCATAAATCACCTAAAATAAATTAATAATTTTCAAAAAGTTGAAAAACATTTTTAATGTTATTCCACATTTATTGTGATTTTTTGCGCGCGGTATTCCACATTACGATCAAACATAGATACGTACATTCAAAATCACTGAACGGCTTTTAAAAATTTCGTGCTCGGAATTTAATTACGGCTTGGAATCTTTAATTAAAACTAAGTGACGGCAACTTGTGAGTTTTTGGCTTTAGCGACAGGATAATCAGCGAAGTTCTTCGAACTATGAAAGACACAACGACTGCATGTGATTTTCGATAACAATGAAAGAAGCTAAATTTATTTCATTGATACCCTCAGGTATAAGCGGATCGACAAACCCATTACAAACGAAATCAACTATTTGACGTTCGTCTTTTTGCCCTTCAAGTACTGAGCTTCGAATGACTTATTCAGAACGTCTTTAAAAGACAATCTCCGGTTTTCTTGAGACATTAATTAACTCTACTAACTCCTTTTCTTCTATGGGCTTGGTCAAATAGGCATCAAAGCCAACGCGAAGCGCTTCGTTTATTCTGTCTTGATCCGCATAAGCGCTGACAGCAACCAAGCACAGTAATAATTGGCGGCTTCTTAAATGTTCTACTAATTCAAAGCCATTCATAATCGGCATATTGATGTCGATTAAGGCAAGATCGTAATAATTTCGCTCCACTAAAGCCAAAGCTTCACGCCCGTTACGGGCTGTGTCAACCTTACAGCCTAATTGTTCGAGCAAGCACACAAGAAACAGTAGATTGATTTCACCGTCGTCAACCACTAACACATGCATTTCGTTATAGTTGGAATCGGCTTCTTGCAATACAGGCAAGCTTGTTTCCGGTACATCCAGGCTGATCGGCAACGGTAAAGATACTGAAAATGTGCTGCCTTGGCCCAGTTCACTATTGACACTTAGTTCTCCGTTCATTAAATGCACTAGCTCTTTGGTAATGGGCAATCCAAGACCGACGCCTTCTCGACTTAGATTTCCGGAGTTGATTTGAACAAAAGGCGTAAAAATACGTTCCATATTGATGTGACCGATCCCGCAACCGGTATCGGCAACGGAGATTATCAAACTGCCTTCTTGATAAGACGAACTGACGATAATATTGCCTTGATTGGTATATTTGATCGCATTATCGATGAGATTAGCTAATATCTGACGGATTCGTTTTTCATCCCCGATAAATTTTCTGACCGAACAGGTATTATTAGAGATCAGCTTAAGTCCTTTTTCGTCTGCTCTAAATTTAAAAATGTTGAGACTATCGATTAGCAAATTTACATAGTCGAACTCACCCGTTTCAGTTTTCAACTGTTGGGATTCTATCGCCGATATATCGAGTATATCGTTAATTAGTTTGAGTAAGTTGTCGCTACATTGTTTGATAATGGCGACATGATTTTTGTCCTCCGCATTCAAAGTCGGCTTTTTTTCCAGTAACTGGGTAAATCCGGAAATACCGTTGAGCGGTGTTCTAAGCTCATGGCTTATTTTTGCCAAGAATTGGTTTTTAGCATTATTTGCGGATTCCGCCGACGCTTTCATTTCTGTAAGTGTGCTGGTTCTCTCTTCAATGAGCGCTTCCGTCCGGAAATAGCGTCCGGTAAGATGTAACAGGAGTATTCCCAGCAACCCTACAACACAAAGTCCATCGAATGCTATCCATTCTATGGATCGATCGTTGATCGGCTTTTCATTAACACCCTCATGGTAAAACTTTAACCGCCAGGTTTGGTTTGCTACCGGTATTTCTATCGTTTCATAGGCAGTGCGACTCTTATCGGAAATGTTGGAATATATTGTTTTCGATACGCTAGTTGAATTGTCCGACGTTTCAAATACAAACGAACTATTCTTATTATTTAAGCTCGGCAAGGCGGCCTTTAATAAATTTTCGACCGGTAAATTAGCAACAATAACACCGGAAAATGTATGCCTCCGGTCCACTTCGTTTATGACAGGGACGACTAATTGAATGCTGCCTTCATCTGTTATTACTAGCGCGGTTTCCGAGAAAGCGGGCGATTCCGACCATTTCTTCTTGATTTCGGCATTTATTTTTTTGAATACTTTAGGCGAGCTGTCTTCGTCAAGAATAAGCACTAATCGGCTATTATTTTCTTCTTCGTTAAACCAAGCGACAGTATTGATTTCTTTGATCGGGGATAAGGTCTGTCGGGCTAATTGAGAAAAAACTTCCGGTTCTACCTGCCTGGAAACTCGCAGGAAATTCCTGACTGAATAAAGCGCATTGGTATCGAATTGAATTCTATTGCTTAATGCTTGCGCTAAAACTACCGCCTTTTCCTTGAGTTGACCGATATATTTTTTTGATCAACTTCCTGCATATAACAAAACAGAAGAAAAACCAAAGTAAAGCCGAATGCTACCGGCAGCCCGACTGTTGTTCGACGTCGACTCCAAATAGGATAAGGTTGCGCAAAAAAGGTAAGCATAATCGGTGTAAAAATAAGAACGCCGAGTATGTCGGCAAGCCACCAGCTAAGCCACGCAGCCGGAATTTCTTGCAACGCAATAATACCGGCATATAGCATTGATAGAGCCACTACCGAGGCGGATATCATGCTGCTCAACAAGCCGCCCAATAACATAAACAAAATGATGCTTCTAAGATCGACGAGGGCATTCGGAAAGCCGATTTTTTTTCGGATCATCGACGCACCGACCGAAGCCGTTACCGCCGAACCGAATGCACTGGCAATATAAAATAACAGATAGGCATGTTTGAAATCGAAAGCCCAGGCATTGACGCAAAAGCTACCTAAAATGACGCCGGGAAGAATACGGTTGCCGAATAGCAAAACCGCCGCCAATGCCATTCCTGCGGATGGCATAAGTATGCCGATGGGATCGCCGTAAAACCTGAATAAAAGCCCCAACAAACCGAAAACAAAATAAGCGCCTGCAACAATTCCGGCTAGAATAAGATTTCTTCCCAACCTAATTAGCAGTAACCGATGCGCCATTGTTAATTAAGGAATTTGTTTTCGGATTCTTTGCACTTCATGGATACTTAACCGCTCGACCCGGTTGTGTTTTTCACATAATGCTCCCCTAAATCCTAAATAGTCCGATTCCACAGGAAGTAATAGTGGAATATCATCCGCGCTCAAAGATCCCGCAAGTCCGCAGAGCAATTGGTGGGATTTCGCATAACGAACAAAGGCCGATATTTCAGATAGAGTCATAACAGATGTTAAGGAACCTTTGGATTTATCAAACGTATCCAGCATAACACCGCAAAAGTTGGCGGATTTTATACTATCGATTAACTGAAAATCAGGACGTGAATCGGCAAATAACACGGCAATTAAATTTTTATCTAATGCAATCGTTTTCAGCATTTCAAGAACGCCGGTAATTTCGCCGTTTGGGAAAATACCGATCTTGACATAATCCACACCGGTATCGGCCATAACTTGTGCAGCGGAATAAACTAATTCGGGCTGCATAGGTAAATCGCCGACGGTCGCACTAACCGGACAACGGCCCTTTAATGCCAAAACAATTTCTTTAACCAGGGTCACCTGTAAAGCACCCAGCGCCCCTGCCCTGGGTTCTTTCAAATCGATAATATCGACTTCCGCCCCTGCAACCGTTAAGGCTTCTTCAAGACTGTTGACGCTGGCAAGCATTCCGGTCATGGATTTGCCTTTCGTTTAAAATCGTTGAAAGCTTCTATAATCCATCCCCAAGCTTCCAGTTCACGTTCACCAGCGGTTTTTTCCAGCCCGATTTGCAAATAAGCGATTTCGGTCTCGATTTTTTCAAGGGGCAACATGTTCAGTCTACTTATTAAAATGGCTGCTTCCAAAACGGAAAACTGCGCACGATTAAATCCATTAAAAGGCTTATGGCTGATTGTCGCTATGGTTTTGCAAAACAATTTAGGCCGAACCGCATCTTCCTCGATATGGCCGACTTTCACTTCCGCATGCGCCAAGGCGCAATCGAGCACTTGCCCGGCGATATGTTGCGCGGATTTTAACGCCCACTCGCGCCTTCCGGTTAAGCAACCTGCAAACACTCTAACATCGTCGCAGTAATTAATAACGCCGACTTTAGTTTCTAAGAAGTTGTTCAATGTCGTCGACGGACGAAACGGTAAAATAATAAAATTTTCGCCGTCCACATGCACGCCCATCGGTGCGATGTGAGTTTTCCCTTCGCTATTCTGCGTGGTAACGATGGTTTCAAGTATCATTTTTTCTGGAGCGTAGTTCCGGCGGGTTTGAAAGTATGCAGATCGACGGTTTGTTCGGCAGAGTCCGCCGCACAACCCCACGTCAACGCTTGATCTTGGTTATAGCGTTTACCGAGCTGCCATGCGATTTCGGCGCGCGCCAACTCAACGCCCAAATAAAACGCATGACCGCCGTCGTTTTCAACGCCCAGTTTAGGGTACAGATCGAAGGGGTCGGTTGCTGTATGAAGGCCGTCGCGGTTGAAGATATGCACCCCTTCAACACTGGTTTGGATACGGTAGCTGGGGTCGGTAATCATCCCGGCGAGTTCGCGGATTTCATCTTTCGTATTCAGAAAAGGCGACGTTTCATGCACTGCCATCAAACTGGAATCGATATGCTTCGGTAACATGCCCTGCTCTTTTGCCGCTAACATGATTCGCCTTGCTTTATCGGCTTCCTTAACCGCCCTGCAAGCATGACGACTGACTTCTGTCGCAAGGATCTGGTTGATATTGAGTTCAGAACAGATTCCTAACAATAAAGCGTTCATTCCAGACGTATCGGCATGGGTTAATTCGGTAATATTGCCGACCCCCATCATGATTTCGATAGCCGGATGTTTTTTTCTGACTTCATGATAGCGAACGATGGATTGAGTAAAACCGAAATGGATGGGATCGAGAATGGGATCGACGATGAACGGCTGGTTTTTACCCTGCATCAGCGCAATGGCTCTATCCAGCGAGCTTAAATCTTCGTGCTGCTCGGGAATTAAAATAGGAATAGCGCCTACTTCATCGGCAATCCATAAAGTTTTTTCGTGCAAGCTGAGTAAATAATCCGCCCCTGCTTTGCCGCCCCGAAGCAAATCGTCGTCATTCAAGGAATCGATACTGACTGTAAATCCTTCCTGTTTTAATGCCTTTATAGACTCTTCCATGTGGGGAAAGTCTGTATTGGGCAAGCAACCGATGTCGATCACATCCGCACCGTTGTTTCTATAATAAGCGGCACGCTGCAGGATTTCATCAATGCTGATTCTGGGTGCATCCACGATTTCGGCAAAAATCTTGACGTTATAGCGGCTTAAATCGTAGTGATGCGCTTCTTTCCCGAAATACATCGGCAAATCCTTTAGTTCTTCCGGCCCTCTTTCCACCTGAACATCAAGTTCTTTCGATAATGCCTCTACATCGCCCCGGCATCGTCCCGGAATGATGATACGGTTAGCGCCGAAGGTTTCTTTCAACCGCCGTTGAATCATATCCGTCGTCATCAATGCCGCCACTTTTACCCCGATTTGGTGGACGGTATAAGAAAATTCCGGCTGCATTTTTTCCAGAATGCCGCGCAATTGCTTTTCAGCCAGCTTTCCGGTGAGAAATAACAGATGTTCGCTCATGCTAAAGACGCGAGCCGTTGTTTAACAACGGTTATCAATTCATCGACACTTTCGACCACAGTCGTGTATTCAAACGTACGAATTTTCTCTGTGCCTTCCAGATCGATTTTACGCGGATACACCATAACCTTGCCACCTGGTGCGGTCGTTTCCATTTCCGGGGCAATATCGCAGGGATATACAATTGAAGGCACTTTGCATTTACCGGCTTGAGAATAAAGATTAGTCACTAAATTATCGGCAATTCCCAACACACACTTGGCAATGGTATTTGACGTTGTGGGCGCCATCACAAAGGTATGATAATAGCCTTTGTAAAACAGACCGACAGGCGGCGAAGAAGCGGTTTTATCACGATAAACCGGATGTTTCGCGCGTACATCGTCAAGGCTGATACCGTACATCTTCAGCACCTCCACGCCCGCCTGACTGATATAAACATCCACATCTTCCAAGGTCAGCAAAAATTCCAGGCATTCTTCTATATAATGGCCCGATCCGGTAATCGCCCAGGCTAAACGGGGTTTACTCATGACAACAATAAGTTAAAGACAATCGCTACATTATACCTTAAGGGTGCTTAGGTAAGGCAGATAGGAACGCTTGATGAATTTTAACGACATTACAAAACCGCTGATTATGGGCATATTGAATGTGACCCCTGACAGTTTTTCCGATGGCGGCAATTTTACTCAAATTGATTCGGCATTGCAGCACGTTGAAACGATGCTAGCGGAAGGCGCCGATATAATCGACATCGGCGGCGAATCTACACGCCCCGGTTCCGATCCTGTTAGTCCATCGGAACAGATTCAACGTGTTCTCCCGGTTATCCAGGCAATCAAGACTAAATTTTCCAACAAAGTCATCATTAGTATCGATACTACTTCAAGCACCGTTGCCGATGCGGCGTTAGCTTCTGGCGCAAACCTTATTAACGATGTTTCAGGCGGTGAAAACGATTCCGCTATACTGGATTTGGCCGCTAAAAAAAATGTGCCCATTATCCTTATGCACAGCAAGGGTGCGCCCAAAACAATGCAGGACAATCCCTTTTACGAAGATGTTGTCAATGAAGTCATCGCTTCTTTAAAAATAAAAATTACCCATGCCCTAGAGACTGGCGTTAAGAAGGAAAATATATCGATCGATCCCGGCATCGGCTTCGGCAAACGCAAACAGGATAATCTCGACCTTTTGGCTAATCTCTGGCAATTCGTCGAACTCGGTTATCCGGTACTGCTTGGCACCAGCCGAAAGCGATTTATGGGTTCGATCTGTAACGTCACTGAACCGTCCGAACTAGTCACCGCTACTGCTGTAACAACAGCTTTAGGCGTGATGGCGGGGGTAAAGATATTCCGGGTACATGACGTCAAGGAAAACAGACAGGCTTTAGATGTGGCTTGGTCGATTAAACAACGTTGACGTTAGCTTATCAACTTAAGCTTATGTACCCATCGCTCGTTGCGCTCGAAAATTCCCTCGGCAAATCAGTATTAACTCAAATACACGATCCGTTTCTTGAAAGTAAAGCGGTTGAACTCTGGATCAAACGCGATGACCTGCTACATCCCGTTATTTCCGGCAACAAATGGCGCAAACTCAAATACAACCTGGATGATGCACTATCTAAAGATGTGGATACGCTCATCAGCATGGGTGGCGCATACTCCAATCATCTCCATGCTTTAGCTTTTGTTGGCAAAACCCTTAAACTAAAGACAATCGGCATCATTCGGGGGGAACACCCCACGCCTTTAACACCTACCCTGCAAGATATGGAAAATTGGAGGATGAAGCTGCGTTTTGTGACGCGTTCCGAATATCGATTGCTTAGAAATCACAAGCACTGGCAAGATTTGCCGGGCATTAAACTCAACCAATACTGGCTTCCGGAAGGCGGCGCTAACCCCTTAGCGCTAAAAGGCGTCGGTGAAATTGTCGATGAAATCGATATTTCTTACGATGTTTTGTGTGTCGCTTGCGGAACAGGAACAACCTTGGCCGGTCTGATCCGAAAAGCGCCGAAACAAAAAACCGTACTCGGTTTTGCCGCTTTGAACAAAGCACGCTATTTAGAATCCGATGTTAAATCTCAGTTAATAATTAATTGTCATAATTGGGAAATATTTCATGACTATCATTTTGGAGGATTTGCTAAACTTAATTCTAAGTTAGCTTTGTTTATTAATGATTTTGAAGCTAAAACCTCGGTTCCGTTAGAACCGGTCTATACCGGGAAGATGCTCTACGGAATTTACGATTTAATTATTCAAGGCCGATTTAAACCGGGGCAACGAATTGTCGCGATTCATACCGGCGGATTACAAGGGAAAAGAGGTTATTTATGATGCTGAGAGTATTAGAACCCGAACTGATGGAAGACGCCGGGCAAGTATTTGCCTATGCCCAAGCCGATTTTAATCGCCCGCATAGCGAGTTCATCCGTCGGATTAAAACCTTGGTGAAAAATCCGGACTTTAACGGAAAAGCGCTGGATTTGGGCTGCGGTCCGGGCGACATCAGCTGTCGATTTATAAAGGCGTTTCCTTCAGCAACGCTGGATGCAATTGACGGTTCCAGACTTATGATAGATTTTGCCAGCAACACAATCGATAAAAAACTGTTGGAGCGATTGAACTTCATTCATGGCAAGATTCCGGAAACATCTTTACCCAATAACGCTTACGAGATTATTTTCAGCAATAGTTTATTACACCACTTACCCGATCCGCAGGTGCTTTGGCACACGATAAAGCAGTATTCCAAATCCGGTACGTATATCGCTATTATGGATTTAGTTAGGCCGGGCAGAACTTATTTGGCAAAAACCCTGGTGGATATGTACGCCTCGAGCGAACCTGAAGTTCTTCAACAGGATTTTTATAATTCCTTACTGGCAGCTTTCTCGCTTGAAGAAATTACTAATCAATTAGCGGAAGCGGACTTACCGCTTTCCGTCGAAAAAGTGAGTGATCGTCATGTTTTTATATCGGGCGTTATCGCCTAAATAATCGAGAGAACCCCGATGACCCTTCTTGAAGCCGCGCCAAAACAAAAAATCGAAACGATTGATCTACAAAATCCGATTTATTACATCAATCGTGAGCTTAGTTTGCTCGAATTCAACAAACGGGTGCTAGCGCAAGCCAAAGATGAAAACGTACCGTTACTGGAAAGACTGAATTATCTGTGCATTTCCTGTTCGAATCTAGATGAATTTTACGAAATTCGGGTAGCCGGTTTAATTCAAATGGCGGCCATCGATCCGAGAGCGTCCGGCCAAGATGGGTTGAATTCCAATGAGCAACTCGATCTCATTTCGCACCACGCCCACGAATTAGTCGACGATCAATACAAGGTGCTCAATACGCTGTTAATACCTTCGCTCGATCAAGAAAATATCCGCTTCATCCGACGTACCGACTGGACCGAAATGCAACAGCAATGGCTGCAAACGTATTTTAATACGCAGTTATTGCCCATCTTGACCCCGGTCGGCCTGGATTCGGCGCATCCGTTCCCACGTATCCTGAATAAAAGTTTAAATTTTATTATCTCGCTGACCGGAAAAGACGCCTTCGGACGAAATAGCGGACGCGCAATATTGCAGGCGCCTCGTTCGTTGCCCCGCATTATCAAATTTCCGCAAGACGAGACGGAAAGCGGCCCTGCCGACTTTGTGTTTTTATCGTCCATCATCCATGCTTTTGTCGGTGAACTTTTCAACGGCATGACCGTAAAAGGCTGTTATCAGTTTAGGGTTACTCGAAATAGCGATTTATTTGTCGACGACGACGCCATCGACGACTTATTACTCGCCGTGCAAGGCGAACTGGCCCATGCGGAATTACGGCGATGAAGTTCGTTTGGAAATCGACGCCAACTGTCCCGAAGAAACCGTTACCTTTTTACTTGAACGTTTTGAAATGACGCGAGATCGGCTATTTCTGGTCGACGGGCCTGTTAACCTAAATCGTTTGCGGGAAATCATCGATTTGGTCGACCGGCCCGATCTTAAATTTGCACCGTTTAAACCGATTGTTCCAAAACAATTTTCACGCAGCAAAGATATTTTTGAAGTCATTAAACGCCAGGATATTCTGCTGCACCATCCTTTTGAATCCTTTTCGCCCGTCGTCGAATTTATTAGGCAAGCCGCCGCATCGCCCGACGTTCTGGTCATCAAGCAAACGCTTTACCGCACCGGCGTCGATTCGCCGATTGTTAACGCTTTGATTAAAGCCGCCAGAGCCGGAAAAGAAGTCACCGTCGTCATCGAACTGCGTGCGCGATTCGACGAAAAAGATAACATTAATTTAGCTTCAAAACTTCAAGAAGCGGCAGCTCATGTGGTATACGGTGTTGTTGGGTATAAAACCCATGCCAAAATGTGTTTGGTACTGAAACGTGAAGATAAGGAACTTCGCAGCTACGTCCATTTAGGTACCGGAAATTACCATCCGAAAACAGCACAATTGTATACGGATTACGGTCTTTTTTCTTGCGATAAAGATTTAGGCGAAGACGTTCGGCGAATTTTTATGCAACTGACTAGTCTGGGAAAAGTCAGCAAATTGCATAAGTTATTGCAATCGCCTTTTACCCTCCATAAAGCGATTATCGAAAAAATCGAACGGGAAATTCAGTTTGCCCGGCAAGGAAAAAGTGCGAGTATTATCATTAAAGTGAATGCAGTTGTAGAAGAACAGGCCATTCAAGCCCTGTACCGGGCTTCGCAAGCGGGAGTAAAGATTAAACTGATCGTTCGAGGCATTTGCTGTTTAAAACCGGGAATACCGGGCGTTTCAGAAAATATCGAAGTCCGTTCAATTATCGGGCGTTTCTTGAGCACGCCCGCATCTATGCTTTTTCGAACGACGGCAATTGGGAAGTGTATGCCTCCAGCGCCGATTTGATGAACCGCAACATGTTCCAGCGTGTTGAAGCTTGCTTTCCAATAGAAAACAAACGCTTACATAAACGTATCCTGCACGATTTGGATAGTTACCTTAACGACAACAGTCAAGCCTGGATTTTGCGGCCCGATGGCGGTTATACACCTATTCGGTCTACCGGTGACGAACCACAAATCCAGGCACAATCTGTATTGTTGCAGGAACTCCAAACACCACTATGAACCAAGTTTGCGAAATAGCCCAATTAGGCGCGAAAGTATTACGGCAAGTGTCTGAAACGGTTGCTTCCGTCGACAGTCCCGAGACTCGCCGAATTATCGAAGACATGAAATCCACGTTGGCGAAATCGGAAGGCGTCGGCCTTGCCGCTCCTCAAATCAGCCGACCTGTACGAATCATTATCGTTGCTTCGAGACCGACGGTACGCTATCCGAAAGCGCCTTTGATGGATCCAACAGTGATGATTAATCCAAGTTTTGAGCCTTTATCACCTGTTAAGGAAAAAGATTGGGAAGGTTGTTTGAGTATCCCCGGTGTTCGCGCTTTAGTCCCACGTTTTAAGGTCATAAAAGTAAGCTATACCGATGAAGATGGAAATTTTATTGAACATATTTTTGAAGATTTTATCGCTCGCGTTTTTCAGCATGAAGCGGATCATCTTGAAGGAAAAGTCTACCTAGATAGTATCGAGAGTTCTGTCGATATTATTTCAGAGAGCGAATATTTTAAGCTGTTTACGCGAAATAATTAAAAGCGTTTACACTTGTTCAAATAGAAAAATTACTTTTTACTATCGTCTTCGTTATAAACTTTCTACCTGTCGCTATTCGGATATTATTCAATAACATCATGCACATCTCCGACTTTCGGGTTGAACCCGCCGATTACAAAGCAGATTTTGAAGACCTTCGATTGATCCGGAAAGCCGTCTTTATTGTTGAGCAAAATATTCCCGAAGACATTGAGTTCGATGTAATCGATTCGAATTGTTACCATGTCATCGCACGCGATAACCATCACAAGCCAATCGGTACAGCCAGACTGTCTCCTGATCGCAAAATAGGCAGAATGGCTGTATTGGAAAATTGGCGAGGAAAAGGGGTCGGTAAAGCTTTAATCACGGCTATATTAGACAAAGCCCGTAAATTAGGTTTTATTGAAGTAACTTTGCATGCACAAACCGCTGTATTAAATTTTTATCAAAAACTCGGCTTTACCGAAGAAGGTAAGCTTTTTTTCGAAGCCGACATCGCACACCAATTAATGCGCATGCCATTAGTACCGGCAATACCATCCAGACGCCCTGCTCCTAAACCGATAGAGGCTTCAATAGAAATTACCGAAGTTAGTACACTTCAAGATATTTTGATGGCGTCGATTTCTTTAATCCAAAAATCCCGTAAGCAGATTTGCATCTATACCCCTGATTTAGAACCCGCTTTATACGGACATAAAGACATGGTTGAAGCGCTTAAACAGTTCGCAATCGGCAGCGAAGGCGGCACTGTTATGACTATCGTGCAAGACACAATCGCGGTTAGGAACCAACCACACCCTTTACTAGAGCTCGCTCAGCGATTGCCGTCGATTTTCTTATTTCGCACGCCGATCGAAGCCGAAGACATGCAATATCCTTCCGCATTTTTGATCAACGACCGTGAAGGTTATCTGTTTCGACAACAAGGCAACAAAATGCTGGGTGTATGGAGTCCTACGCAGCCCGCAAAGAATAGGCAATTATCGGACGAGTTCGAACGTGTATGGCAACGCTCAAGACCTTGTAGCGAATTCAGAGCGCTTGGATTGTAGAATTTTGAATGCGATTTTTGGTAATGATTAATAATGAATCAACGTGTGGATTTCGTAATCTTTGAGTTTTTCCCGGCCATTTAAAAAATCCAGCTCGACCACGAAAGCACAGGCTTCAACTTTGGCTCCCGATTTTTCTACTAATTCGCAACTGGCTTTGCAGTGCCGCCGGTGGCTAGTAGATCGTCAATCAACAACACCCGGTCATCGGCATTAAAAGCGTCGATATGAACCTCCAAAGCGGCCGATCCGTATTCGAGATCGTATTCGACACTTTGAACATCGTAGGGCAGTTTTCCCGGCTTTCTGAGCGGAATAAAGGGTAAGCCAAGCTCCCAAGCAACCAAGGATCCGAAAATAAAGCCGCGTGCTTCCATCCCGGCAACCGCCGTGATGTTCCGTCCTAAAAAAGGTTGCAGTAACATGTGTACCGACAAACGTAACGTAGCGGGATCTTTTACCATTGGCGTAATATCTTTAAAGATAATACCCGGCTTTGGAAAATCTGGAATATCACGTATTTTGTTGATCAATCTTTCCACTACTGCTACCTGCTTTGAGTTTCTGCTCTTTTCGACTAGGCCGTAAATGCCTTGATTTGCGCCAATATACCTTTGCTATCCAACCCGCACAAATTCAACAATTCCTCACGGCTGCCTTGTTCGACGAAACAGTCGGGTAGGCCGATGTTAAGCGTGTGCTTGAGAATTTTGTGTTTGTGCAACAGGGTGTTTACGGCGCTGCCCGCGCCGCCCGATAATACGTTTTCTTCCACCGTTACGAGAATTTCATGCGTTTGCGCCAATTTCAAGATGAGTTCTTCATCCAGCGGTTTGATATAGCGCATGTTCACTACCGTGGCATTGAGTTTGTTGCCCACTTGCTCAGACGGCGTCACCATGCTGCCCCACGCCAGAATGACGATGTTTTCGCCCTGCCGTTTGATTTCGCCTTTGCCGATGGGCAGCGCGGTTAGGGCTTTGTCTACAGCCGCGCCGGGGCCTTTGCCTCTTGGATACCTGACGGAGGCAGGGCCTGGGTATTGGAAGCCGGTGGTCAGCATCTGGCGGCATTCGTTTTCGTCGGCCGGCGCCATGATTAGCATGTTCGGGATGCAGCTTAGGTAGCTGTAGTCGAAGCTGCCGGCATGGGTCGGCCCATCGGGCCCCACCAGCCCGGCTCTATCCAGGGCGAACAGGACGTCCAGGTTTTGGATGGCGACGTCGTGGATGAGCTGGTCGTAGCCGCGTTGCAGGAAGGTTGAGTAGATCGCCACCACCGGTTTTGCGCCTTGGCAGGCTTGCCCGGCGGCTAAGGTCACCGCATGTTGTTCGGCGATCGCAACATCAAAATACCGTTTGGGAAACTGTGTGGAAAATTTAACCAGCCCTGAACCTTCGCGCATCGCCGGGGTAATACCTAGCAGCCGTTCGTCTTGGGCGGCCATGTCGCACAGCCAATCGCCGAAGACTTCGGTATAGGTCGGTGCACCCGCTTTGCTCTTCGGCAGGTTGTCTTGGGTCGGATCGAACGCCGGTACGCCATGGTAGGCCAAGGGGTCTTTTTCCGCCGGTGCGTAGCCCTTGCCTTTTTTGGTGACGATGTGTAAAAACCGCGGCCCGCTGATGTGTTTGAGGTTTTCCAGGGTTTCCACCAGCATGTCGACGTCGTGGCCGTCAATGGGGCCGATGTAGTTGAAGCCCAGTTCTTCAAACAAGGTGCCGGGCACGATCATGCCTTTCATGTGTTCTTCGGTGCGCCGCGCCAGTTCCCACACGCTCGGCATTAAACTCAGGACTTTTTTGCTTTCTTCGCGAACCGAGGAATACAGTTTGCTCGACAGGATTTTGGTCAGGTAGTTGTTCATCGCACCGACATTCGGCGAAATGGACATGTCGTTGTCGTTGAGGATAACCAATAAGTTGGCGTCGATGGCGCCGGCATGGTTCAGGGCTTCGAAGGCCATGCCGCCGGTGATGCTGCCGTCGCCGATGATGGCGACCATGTGTTTGTGTTCGCCTTTGAGTTCGGATGCTATCGCCATTCCTAAAGCCGCGCTGATCGAGGTGCTTGAATGGCCGACCCCGAAGGCGTCGTATTCGCTCTCGGCCCGGCTTGGAAACGCACAAATACCGTCGCGCGTGCGTATGCTGGTCATGCGGTCTTTGCGGCCGGTTAGGATTTTATGCGGGTAGGCTTGATGGCCGACATCCCACACCAGTTGGTCGTTGGGCGTATCGAATACGTAGTGCAAAGCGACCGTCAATTCGACCGTCCCCAAGCCCGCCGAAAAATGCCCGCCCGAGATGCTGACGCTTTGCGTCAGGTATTCCCGTAACTCTTTACTTAAGGTCTTTAACTGACCTCGCTTCAGCCGACGGACGTCTGCGGGGTAAGTAATTCCGTCGAGTAGTTGATAGTTCGATTTGTCCATATCAATAAAGAGGTTCACGGTAGAACATCAGGATAAGTCCTATAATAAATAATGCCGCAACAGAGACAAAACCGGCAATATTTTTGCCGGGACGGTCCAATTTTAATTCCAACCAACGTCCGCAAGCCAAAATAAGAGAGAAAACTCCCATTGCGGTATGCCCGACCTGTATCAAAAATGCGCTTTTAGGCTGAAAGCCAATATGAGAATGGGTGAGTAACATTAACCCGCCGAAAGCAGACAATACCGGAAAAGCGAACATTAGCATGGTACCCGCCTTGTCGTTTAACCTTGCCCGCAACTCCATGACCCCGAGAGTAAACACTAACAACGTGGCTATGCGATGTTGCAGAACCTCGCCGTTATTGAACGTACTATCCCAAAAACCGATAGGTCCCAGCGGCCATGTTTCAGCATCGCTTCTAAAAAACAGGAAAATACCAAGCAAAACAAACCCGGCTGGCCAATATTGCGTAAAATTCAATAAATTAGTTACAGATCGAAATGACGGTAGTTGTCTTATATACGACAACATGGCAAAAAAGCTCATAACAGTTAAGAAGATACCGGCAATATTGTGATTATAGTTCGACCATTCCGTTGCGGCTAATGACGGTATTTGTCCGACAATTGCGACACGACCCGCTTCACCGGCAATTAATGCGGAATGACTAGGTGAATCGGTTTGCGGAATTTGCGGTTTAAAGGTGGCTATGACTTCCTGCCATGTCGCAGTCAGTGTTGGGATATCGATAGCGGGCGGTTGCGACGCTAAACTAGCAGCCGTAAAGAGCAACGTCACTAAAACAAATGTCTCCGCTTCGACAAAATAAGGCACACGGTTTGTTATTGCATAGGGATTACCGGTTGTGCCGTAATTCAGCACGGACGAACGATTTAACCACGCATAACCTAACGCCATCGAGAGCAAAATAACTTTCACCGTCAATAGGTTTCCGTAACCGGTACCGATTAATCCGTTCCATGTATTGATGTATTGCAAAGCAATGGGTAAGCCAGATATTAAAATACCGGCAACTGCAACCATGCCATAAGGTGAAAATTGTTTAAGCAACCTAGGCCAGAGTGTTTCGGGAATCTTCCGGCTATGCCGCAGCAACCAAATATTGACAAGCTGAAAGACACTGCCTATCCAGATCGCAGCCGCTACTTGGTGCAACACGGTGAATGTCATTAAAAATATTTGGTAATCGAAACGGCCTGCGCCATGCACCAGCCAAGCACCCGATACAATCATTGGCACGGCAAGACAATTTGCGGTTAACCAGTGCTTTTTTGAAGTCGCATTGTTACGAAGATAAATGTAACAGTAACCAGCTAATGCTAAAGTTAGTGAACTGCGAATAATTCCGCCGATGAACTGGGTGGTTTCGGCAAACTCAGGGAAAGGCCAGCGGTTAAGCAATGCCGTCATCAGCCAGATTTTCAAAATAATTTTGAAAATCTGCGCCCCGGCGAGATAAAAGCCGCCTTTATAAATAAGGCTGACAGTCTTGTCGATTAACACATCGTTATAGCCGCTATGCTGATCCCAAGGCCGCAAAATGAATAAGCCCCAAAAGAGCCCGCCGACAGCCAAGCAGAAACAAATCAGGTCGAACCCGCCAATAAGTGAATCGAGAAAATCAGCAATACCAGCCATCTTAATAAACTACTTCAAGGAGTAACTGAAAAATGAATAACGTCTTCGGTCAAATGACCGTCAGCCGCGAATATTTTATACCTCAAGGCATACTCGCCGGGAGTAAGCGGCGGAATATTAACGACAACATTGCCTTGTTTAATCCCTTCTCCGATGTCTAACAAAGTATGCTTATCGCCTTTACTGACCAAGTAGACTTGCGATAAACCCAATTCAATTTTCGAATTGAAAGTCAATTCGACTTTTTCGCTTGATTAACTCTCGGCTGCTCGATTTTTAATGTGTGATCGGTCACAACGGCGTGTGCCTCTATATCGATAGTGGCTAAATTCAGTACTAAGAGACACGTTATCAATAATACTTTTTTCATAGAATTACTTACTTTTTCCTTTCAAAGCATGGCTTGCGAGATTTTTACCTAAATCCCAGATCGAACCTGGAATTTGATGGGTTTCGGCAATCACTTGATCGAAAGAACTAACGATATGGTCGCGGTCTTTTTGAGTCAAGACCAAAGGCGGTAGCAATTTCACCACGTTCATTCCGTGACCAGCGACTTGCGTAAGAATATGGTGTTCTTTAAACAATGGAATCGTAATCATTTGGCAAAATAGTCCTTTATTCGCCGCTTCCAACATGGCCCATGCTGCCTTTAATTTCAGGCTTTTTGGTGCATGAAACTCGATAGCAATCATCATGCCTTTCCCGCGAGCTTCTTTCAGGAACTCGTATTTAGAAGACATAGCATTAATCGAAGCAATAATATCGTTTCCGATAATGCCGCTCTTTTCGATCAAATTCTCTTCTTTTAAGACGTGTAACGTCGCCAATCCAGCAGCCATTGCTAAATTATTCTTAGCAAAGGTTGATCCGTGTACAACTGCCCGATCCATTCGGTTATAGACGGTATCCATAATTTTCGTTGTCATAGCAACCGCACCCACCGGGACATGGCCTCCAGACAATGCCTTAGCCATACAAATCATGTCGGGTTTAACCCCCCAATGATCGACAGCCCAGAATTTTCCGGTACGTCCCAATCCGGTCTGTACTTCATCAGCTACCATGAGTGTGCCGTATTTTTTACAGAGCTTTTCAACTTCCACGAGATAGTTATCGTCCGGCAGATTAACGCCTTTACCTTGAATAGGCTCGACAATAAACGCCGCAACATCTTTGTTGCTTAATGCTTGCTCCAAAGCGACCAAATCGTTAAACGGTACCGCACTACAGCCTGGGATTAACGGTCCGAAACCGTTACGAAATATCTCTTCCCCGTTTAGCGATAAAGCGCCAAGTGTTAACCCATGATAGGCATGTTCGCAATAAACGATTTTTTCTCGTTTTGTCGTAAAACGGGCAAACTTTATAGCTGCTTCAACTGCTTCTGTGCCCGAGTTACAGAAAAATATCTTGTTAATATTGTCCGGCGTGGTTTTGAGTAGCTCTTGCGCAAGCAAACCACTTAAAACGGATACATCCAATTGCACCAGATTCGGCAGCTCCAAAGACAATGTTTCTTTCAAAGCATCGGCGATTGTCGGATGATTGCGTCCCAGTGCAAAAACGCCGAAACCGCTGAGTAAATCTAAATATTCGGTGCCGTCTTGATCGTAGAGGTACTGGCCGACGGCACTTTTGTAATGACGGTCGTAACCGATTGTTTTTAATACCCTAACCATCTGATTATTAAGATGCTGTTCGTAAAGGTCGAACTTATCCTGATTATGTTTGGTAAAAAGCTCGGCGATACTAAAGGACATAAGTATTTCTAAAAATTAAATAATTGAGTATTTGCATAAATTCAATAAAAACATGAATTCAAGTTAATAATTAAATAGATTTTTGATTTGGCAAAATTTAAGAGACCGATATATCAGAGGAACCGTCATGGATTATCAGCTGAATATCTCTAGCAATGCATTTCAACGTTTTTTTCGCTGCATTGAATGCAAAGCCTAATTTAATCAATCCAGGCAATTCGCTCGGATGAAGGAATAGAAATAGAAGCAGTTTTTTTAAAACAACCTCGCCTTGTTCATTCAAAGCATAACTGACTGATTTGGGCAAATTCATTTTCAATGTATCGGCAATTACCCTGATCGTCATAAAAGGAATACCGTTCAAACTAGCCACTTTGGCGATCGCCGTACTCTCCATATCCAAAGCGATGGCACCGGTCGCTTTTCCGAGTTCCGTCTTATCTTCAGTCGTTTCAACAATGTGTTTACTTTCGGCTAACTTACCGACGTAAATTGGAATTTGTCGATTAATAGAAGACTGCACATGGCTAACCCATCCCTTATTATCGAACTCAATTCCAACTTGCTGAGCATCAATGCAACTTTCAGCCAAAACTAAATCCCCTGACTGCAGCGCGGAATCCAACGCGGCTGCACACCCCCAGCTAATCAGCCTTTTAACACCGTTATCGACTAGTAACTCGGACGCAAGTCGAGCGTTATTTTCACCGGCTCCCGAACAGATAATCAATATCTTATCGTTTAAGGTTTCAATACAACCTTTTTTTAACCGTTTAGACGTTAAAGTAGCCAGTTCCTCAGGTAAGGCAATAACAATCCCTGTTAGCACTTTTTATTAAGCTCGTTACGATACCTTGCCAACGCCCAAAGTGGGAAAAACTTATCGTAGCCGTGGTATTTCAAATAGAAAACCCTAGGAAAACCCGGTGCTGTAAAGCAAGGGTCGTTCCAAACGCCGTCGGCTTGTTGAGTGCGTAGGATAAAGTCGATACCATTTTTAACCTCCTGACATCGCGCTTCGCCGGCAGCCATCAGCCCTAAAACGGCCCACGCTGTTTGAAAGGCTGTGCTGAAGTGATATTTACCGCTGAAGCCGGCATCATGGTAGCTGTAATTATCTTCACCCCAACCGCCGTCTTCGCGTTGCATCTTTTTGAGATAACTCGCAGCATTCAAATACATCGGATCGGTCTTGAGTAAAGCAGTTTGTTCTAATCCCAGCAAAACCGACCATGTACCATAAACATAGTTGGTACCCCAACGGCCGAACCATGAGCCGTCAGCTTCCTGTTCGGAACGCAAATAGTCGATAGTCCGTTTCAGAGCGTCTTGATATAAGCCCTTTTCTTTTCCAGCTCTTGCCATCAACATTGCACATCGAGCGCTGACATCCGCCGTTGGCGGGTCGAGCAACGCGCCGTGATCGGCAAACGGGATTTCATTTAAGTAATAATACGTATTATCGACATCGAACGCACCGTAACCGCCGTTTTTCGATTGCATCCCTTCAATCCAGACTGAAGCCCGATGAATAGATTCATCCAAATTTGGGAGATTGGAGTCTGCCATCGCAAAAGCGACAACCGCGGTATCGTCTACATCGGGGTAATGCGGATTTGCATATTGGAACGCCCAGCCGCCGCCCGGCAAATTCGGTCTGGAAACTCGCCAGTCGCCCGGTTCGTCGGAAAGTTGCACGGATTTAAGCCATGCGTAGGCTTTATTTAAGCTGTCGGCATTCGCCTCTTTATCGACTTCCTGTAAAGCAAGCGCAGTCAAACCGGTATCCCATACCGGAGAAACGCACGGCTGGCAAAAAGCATCGTTTTCATTCACCACTAAAAGCAAATCGATCGCTTTACGGGCTGTAACAACATAGTCGTGGTCTTTGGGGTAGCCCAACAGTAGCAACGCTTCATAAGCGTTGACCATCGCAGGAAAAATACAGCCTAAGCCATCTTCACCGTTTAATCGTTCAACAAACCAATCTCGAGCTTTGTCAATGGCGCGTTGATGAATACTTGCAGGAATCAACGGTTCTGCCATTCGACCTAGCTTATCCAATCCCAAAAAGAGCTTATTTAATAACGTTCTTTCCGGAAAATAATGTTTCTCTTCATCGGGATGGGTAATAAACAGCTCTAAGATATCGATCTGCTTTGGATTTTTTGCCGTTGCCTGTAAGGTGCAGAGAATGAAAAGCGGCACCATAACCGTTCTTGACCAGTAAGAGACTTTGTCCAAATGGAACGGAAACCACTTTGGGAACAACATGATTTCAGGCGGAATAAAAGGAACCCCGCGCCAAGGCAACTGCTTGAACATAGCTAATGCTATACGGGTAAACACATTGGCTTTTGCCGCGCCGCCTTGATTGAGTATCCATTCCCTTAATACTGTCATGTGAGGGGAATCAATCGAATCGCCCGACAACTTCAATGCATAATATACCTTCACGCTACAACTAATATCGCCGGGGCCATGCGTAAATAACGGATAGCTGCCGTCGGCGGATTGGCGCGAACGCAGATAGTTTGCAATTTTTGCTTGCAACGTATCGTCTATATCGTCCAGGTAATGCATCATCATGATGTATTCCGCCGGGATAGTGCAGTCAGCTTCTAAATCAAAAACCCAATAGCCTTTAGCACTTTGTAAGCTCAATATATTCTCTTGTGCTTTCCTTATCGCTGTCTCCAGCTGTCCGTCCTTGAATACAATCGGCGTTGAACTGCTAGGTAAATTCTGATTTTGCGTCTCTGTTTGGGCGTCGGTAAACATTGTCAATCCTCTTAAATATCTATCGTAGCTTTGGTATAGCGTCTGTCTGGGTGAAACCGGGTACCTGTAAATCATGTCCGATCAAATCGAATAACACACGAAGCAACCTATTACTTCGGCCTACTAGTTTAGTGGCGAGAATTGTCGATCTGACACTGTTTCGGGTAATTTTGACCTGCTCGGATCGCGTAAAGCCTAAGTTTTGTTTAATCTTTTTTAGAGTTAAAATCGCCATGCCCAATGCCCACAAACAAAAGTTTCTTATCCCCGTTTCATGGCTCGGAATGAGTTGGGTGAACTTTAAGGCGTTATTGAGATGATCCCGCGCAATACTAATCAACCTGGATAAACCCACTCTGAACTTGTCGTCGTTTGATCGGGTTCCTAGATTTTTTAAGTCGTAGCCGACTTCAGTAAAAATATCTTGAGGCAACCAACAAACACCGCGTTCGGCGTCGTCCCAAATGTCTTTAAGGATGTTGGTCATCTGCAAACCTTGACCGAAGGACACCGCCAAAACCAGCATTTCATCCCGATGCTGAGCAATTTCCGGGGAGTAATGGCAAAATAGTTTTGTAAGCATCTCGCCGACACAACCGGCAACATAGTAACAATAGCGATCCATATCGCTCAGTTTATTCAAACCACTCTGCATATTTTCAGCTTGGAACAGCGGCATACCTTCCGCCATAGTTTCAACGCACGCGGACAATGCTTCTATTTGCGCAGGATCGAATTGATGAGTAATGCGAATGACTCGAGGAATAACTCGGATTAAAACATGTTCGGCCGGCAAGGTATTTTGAACCGACAGCAGAGGAGCAAGCTCGTCGGCGAATGCTTCAGATCCTCGACCTGTCTTAACTATGCCAATAAATCCATGACAAAAATAACTTTTTGTTCCGGCGAAAGCGAAACCTCGTCCTCAATGGTATCGACAATTCGACACAACAAATAAGCGTTCGCAACAGCTCGGCATAAAATTTCAGGCAATTGAGGGATAGTCAGCGCAAATGTTCTGGATACTTCTTCGAGTAACCTCATTTGAAACTCATCATCTGTCATACCATCGAGAGTCGCGATATTTTCGGTAGATAATTCGGTTCCGCGCATGTAATTTTTGGGGCTTGAATTCAACAATAGGCTTTAAAAGTTGGTAGCATCATAGACTGTTTGTTGGTATTTTGCAAAATAATGTTGTTTTGTTACCAATTTCAAAATAATTCTGTGTTACAATGTAAGTTAATTAGTATAAAAATAGCTGTCTTTATGAACTGTACGCGTCTAAAACGTTCGAGTTGAGCTTATCAAACAAGCCGGAATTTAGGCTTTTAGCCAGCAGAAATAAAGAATACTTAGACAGCATAGTGAAAATCTAAAGATCATGCTTTAACATTTAAAAAACCCGTTTAATTGTCGCTTTTAAGCTACAGTTAATATTTTAAGCATTGTTTAAGCGATACTTATTCGCCAACATTGCATCAACTTTAAATAGAATTGAATTTGGAGATAAGTCCGTGGGAGTTCCTTTACGTCAGCAGTTAACTGTAGCCACCTACCTTATGAAACAGAAACTCAAAGGCGCCAAAAAATATCCTTTAGTACTGATGCTGGAGCCGCTGTTTCGTTGCAATCTAGCCTGTGCCGGTTGCGGAAAAATCGACTATCCCGACGAAATTCTCGATAAACGCTTATCTTACGAAGAATGTATGCAAGCGGTCGACGAATGCGGCGCGCCCATGGTTTCTATTCCAGGCGGCGAACCCTTGATTCACAAGGATATGCCTAGAATCGTAGAGGGTATTATCGCCCGTAAAAAATTCGTCTACCTGTGCACGAACGCGCTGTTATTAAAAAAACGAATAGACGACTACAAACCATCGCCCTATTTAACTTTTTCAGTTCACTTGGACGGTCTACAGGAAAGACACGATAGTTCGGTTTGTCAAGACGGCGTTTTCGAACGAGCGGTTGACGCTATTAAACTTGCCTTAAGCAAAGGTTTTAGAGTTACCGTTAACTGCACCTTATTCCAAGGCGAAAATGCAAAAGAAGTTGCGGAATTTCTGGACTATTGCACGGAACTAGGCGTCGAAGGAATTACCATAGCGCCCGGTTTCAGCTACGAACATGCGCCGAGACAAGATGTTTTCATTAAAGGTACTGACGTCAAAGAATTGTTCCGGGGTATCTTTAAAATCGGTAAAAATCGTAAATGGAAACTTAATCATTCTTCCCTATATCTTGATTTTTTAGCGGGTAATCAAAGTTACGACTGCACCCCTTGGGGCAATCCGACTCGCAATGTTTTCGGCTGGCAAAAACCTTGCTATTTGCTTGCAGACGAAGGTTATGCCGCTAGCTTTCAAGAACTCATAAACGATACGCCCTGGGAAAAATACGGCACCGTTAAAAACGCCAAATGCGCAGGATGTATGGCGCATTGCGGTTACGAAGCAACAGCGGTCGAAGATATGCTAAGCCATCCGGTTAAAGGCTTACTGACCGCTATCAGAGGCCCTAAAACCGATGGCGACATGGTGCCTGAACCGGTACCCCTTTATACCTCTGAAAAGCCGGTACCTACCTTGTCGGGGATTCCGATCCGCGTAGAATAATTACCTGTGTGTAATCAGCTTAACGCTTACTAATACGAGGTCTGAACGAATGGTTAAAATTATTCTAAAATCGATAATCGTGTGTTGCCTATTATCGGGCAACTTAGCACTCGCCGAAGGGAAATCCACAGCAAAACAGATTGTCGACACCTTCCAACAAGAACTGATCGATGTCATGAAAAACGGGAAAAAACTCGGATTTTCAGGTCGTTACGATAAACTTAAGGACCCTGTCTCCAACAGCCATGACTTAGCTAAAATCGCGCGAATCGTCGTCGGCAAGGAATGGGAGAAATTAACCGAGCCGCAGCAACAACAATTAGTCGATGTTTTCAGCCGGTTGAGTATCGCATCTTACGCGCACAACTTTAAGGATTACGATGGTGAAAGTTTCAGTTTCGACACCGAAGAAGAAACAACTCGAGGCGGCGTAGTAATACATTCTCATTTGGATATTCCCAACGACAAACCAGTGAAGTTCGATTACATGTTAAAAGAAAAAGGCGACAGCTGGCGAATTATCAACATAATAGCTAATGGCGTCAGCGACTTAGCTTTAAAAAGATCGGAATATACGACTATTTTGCAACGCGAAGGGTTTGATGCTTTGATTGCGAAAATAAACGAGAAGATTGATAATTATTCAAAACAGTAATTATATTTGAAGTATTTAAGGTTTTCTCATGCACCTCTCTACGAACATTAGCAAACAAAACAAACTTTTCCACATTGTCGTATCCGGGATTTTAATTTTAGGGATTGGCGGATGTGCAACGACGCAAAGTAAAGACTCTAGCGCGCAAAACGTAACCGATCCCTACGAAAACTTAAATCGTAAGGTTTACAATTTTAATGAATCCGTCGACGATTACGTTGCAAAACCGGTCGCAGATACTTACAAATTCATTACGCCCGATTTTGTAGAAACAGGTGTTTCTAATTTCTTTAATAACTTAAAAAGCCTAAATATTGTCGCTAACGATTTGCTGCAAGGCAAAATCAAACAAAGCGGTCTCGATACCGGTCGATTTTTGATGAATTCCACATTGGGTATGGCGGGATTTTTCGATGTCGCAAAAAACGTCGGCCTCGGTCAAAGCGACGAAGATTTCGAGCAAACACTCGCTGTTTGGGGCGTACCTCAGGGTACCTATTTAGTTCTACCATTATTGGGTCCGATCACCACTCGCGGTATTCCGGGTGCGGTTTTCGATACGGCGGCAAATCCGGTCAATTATGTCGGTATTCCTGCACAAGCATTGTCTTTAATTAACACGAGAGCGAATGCCGAAGGTTCGTTAAAATTTATTGACGAGGCGGCCCTCGATCCTTATGTGTTTACTCGGGAGTCGTTCTTACAGTGGAGGACACACCTTGCAACAGACGGCAAAACCGATTCGACCGACAATTTCGGGGACTTAGACCTTGAAGATCCCCAAAGCAGCAAGAGCAACGATGCTAAAACTGTCACTAATCCGGTACCGAACAAATAAGTTTCGAACGATCCGCACATAATAATTAACTGCGCCGCCACTTTGATAGAAGTTGTGGCGCACTCTTTTACTCGTCTATTTGTCGCCTAACAACTCAGTAATTCGGATAGCGGTGGATAGAGCCCTTCTACCCGCCTCTCCGGAAACTAATGGAGCGATGCCTAATTGGATACAATTGACGAAATGCTTTATCTCTTCCAATAACGCATCGCCGCTTTCAAAAACAGATTCTTCGGTTACGATTTCAGGTATTCCGGGAAACATTTCCTTTGCCCCTGTTGTGTGTTTTGTTAATACTCGATTCTGAAAATCCACAGAAACGTAAGAACTCGGGCGGAACATGCGCATTTTGCGTTCTTGCTTCATACTGATTCGACTTGCCGTTACATTGGCAACGCAACCGTTAACAAACAGAAGTCGCGCATTGGCAATATCGGTACCTTGGGTTAACACTGCTGTTCCGCTTGCATCGATTCGCTCTAATTCGGAATCGACCAGCGCCAGTATAATATCGATATCGTGAATCATTAGATCTAAAACGACACTGACGTCATTCGCTCGCGGATTGAAGGGCGATAACCGGTGCGACTCGATAAATAAAGGTTTTTCATCCCTTTCTAACCCCATAACCGCCGGATTAAATCGTTCTAGATGTCCGACTTGCAATACGACGTTTTTTTCTTTGCCATCTCAATGAGTTCGTCGGCTTCTTCAACCGTCACTGTAATCGGTTTTTCAACCAAAACATGAACGCCGGCTTTAAGAAAACTCATCGATACTTCATGATGATAGGTCGTAGGTACGACAATACTGACCGCATCGACAAGGCTAATTATTTCCTGGTAATCGGTATAGGCCTTAGCGCCGAATTTACCCGCTATTCTCTGAGCGGACTCTATATCGACATCGACAACCGCAGTTAACTCACAATCCGGCAACGATGCATATTTTTCAGCATGAAATTTACCCAAGTAGCCGACACCGACAACCGCACACTTTAGCTTATTCATAAATACAGCAGGTTTCTCCAATGGTTAAATACGGGATTAAACGCTTATCGACAATACCGCACTGAAAATTGACTCGATAACATCAGTCATTCGGACGGTAGATCGCTTGAATCAATCTAAGGGCCTCGGCTTTCCGATATGGTAACCTTGCGCATAGTCTATGCCAAACTCCTTTAAGAGGGTTAAAACAACTTCGTTTTCGACATATTCCGCAACAGTCTTTTTACCGAATGCTTGCGCTAATTCGATTAGTGTTTTAACAAATACTTTGTCGTCGTCGTTTTTATCGATCTGTCGAATCAACGATCCATCGATTTTCACATAATCGACCGGCGCATTTTTAAGGTAATGCAAGGACGGATATTCAACACCGAAGTCGTTCAACGCTAAAACGCAGCCAAGACCTCTAATCTTATCGATTAAAATATTCGTGGATTGGTAATTCGAAATCGACGCCGTATCCGTGATCTCAAAAATGATTCGTTCTTGTTCAACTTCCGGATTGTTAAAAAGTGTTGCGAAATATTCAAATATAGCCGGTTCTTCAAACGATCGCTTGGAAACGTTAACGCTAAGTTTGAATTTTTTACCTTGCCGGTTAAATTCAATATGTTGCTCTACCGCTTTTTTAAGCACCAGCCTGTCGATTTTACCTATGATGCCCAATTCTTCCGCTCTGAAGACAAAATCTTTCGGCATAATGAGTTGGCCGTCGTCTTGTTTCAACCGGACTAGGCACTCGTAGTGGCTTACCTCATCTGATTTAATATCAAGAATGGGTTGATACTCCAAAACGAATTTATCGTTATAAATAGCGTCGTCCAGAATATTACGCCAGCGTACGGTTTGATTTAGCTTATTACGGTAATCGAAGTTAAGGTTAAACATATGATGTTGCCCACGCCCCAACTCCTTTGCCTTATACATGGCAAGGTCGGCGTTAGCCATCAACTCGTTGACTGTCGATCCGTGTAACGGATATATCGCAATCCCGATACTGGCGCTAGCGCTATAACTCTTCCCCGTATAATTGAAAATCAGCGCTTTGAGTACATAATTGATTTTTCTTGCAATATGCTCGATACCTGCAATGTCGGCATGAGGCATCAATAAGGTAAACTCGTCGCCACCCAAACGGCACAACAAGTCCGTCGAACGAACCGTTTCTTTTAATACGTTAGCGACCAATTTTAAAAAACTATCCCCCGCTTCATGTCCGCTTGTGTCGTTAATCTCTTTAAAGCGGTCAAGGTCGAGATAGAACAACGCAAGTTGATAACCGTATCGGCTTGCCGAAGCCAGTTTTTGTGTAAACTCCTCTTGAAATTTGCGTCGGTTACTGAGCCCGGTTAAATAATCGTAGTAAGCCATTCGGATATTTCTGGCTTCTGCAATTTTACGTTCGCTAATGTCGAGTCCCAATGTTAAGACGATCATCTCTTCGCCGTATTGTTTAGACGGCAATAACTTGTGAAACCAAGAGATGTCGCGATATTTTCCGCCTTCTGTAACCAATAGACCATCGATCTGTATTTGATCACCGTATTCCCCTGTTCTTAATCGATTAAGCTTCTTAAAGTGTTCCTGATCCGATTCTGGAAGAAATAAATCGAAAACCTTACCGATTAGCGAGCGGCTATCGGATTCGAAAGCATCTACTCCGGCGTGGTTTATTGTTAATATGATACCGTTTTGTTTTTGTATGATGATTATGATGGGCGCCAACTCGACAAGTTGCTTAATAAAATCGCGTTCTTTTGCGAGTTCTTGGCTTTTTTCTAGTAAGTTAAAGGTATGACCGCGCATTTCTTGCTCAAGAAATTCTAGCTGATCCGCCAATGCTAATGCGGTGTCGCTTAAATTATCGAGTTCATCGTGACCGATTAAATTGGTCGTATTTTTAAAATCGACTTGCTCTCTAAACTCCCTGAAATGATATTTCGACAACAAAGGCAACGCTTTCGAAAGCCCGGTTATGCGTCTGAAAGAGAAGTGTAAAGTCAGCAAAATCAATAATAAAGAAGCTAACAAGCCGGTAAAACTGTATAACCAAATATGCTTAAGGTCGGCATTCAGATTACGAATATCGGAAGTAATATCGTTGATAAAGAAAAAATAAGGCGGCGCATCTTTCACTTCCTTAGCGTCTATCGGTAAGATGCTGACTTCAAAAATAGCTTGATCGAATTCGATACGTTTGCTGACTTTAAAAAAAGTTTCGATCGCATAGTGCTTAGAAATATATTCAAATACCGGCAGGTTTTTATCCGGTCGCGTCATACCCGATAGCTTGTATTTCCAACCGGCTTCCTCTGCGATGTCTTGAACGTTATTTCTTGCTTTATCAACGACTAAAATACCCAGATCCGAATGGGTAGCATCCTTATATTTGATGATAACATCGGCAGAATTTGAACGGATGACCTAAAAACACCGCTGGACATTCGGGCATTACCCATAATCGGGAATAACCGCCTGTTGAAAACAATTATCCGGACAAAAACTTGATACCCGGGCGTCTCCTGCTCCAAAACATGCTGTACGATAGCATTGGAGCTTATTAACTCCTCACCCCAGGATTTGACTCTGACCCCTGATTTGTCGAAATAGGCAATACTTTTTATATCCCAGATCACTTGCCAACGAGACCAATTTTCGTTTAACGATTTAATGGTGTGCTTTTGCTCCTTTTGCACGGCATTTGAAGGATCATTCACGATTGAAACCAGTTCCGCAAATTGTTCCAGCACCAAAAATGAGTCTTTAGTTAAGGTTTGAGCGATATTGATGTGGCTGCTATGGATGTCAGCCCTCTCTTTTTCGAAATTGTCTTGTGCATTCAAATAGGCAACAAAAGTAAATACACTTTGCAGAATAAGAAAGACGCTACCGAACAGGATTGCAAGCTTCCATCTCAAACTGAAAAATAGGCTACTGTTTCCCATAGATTAACTAAAATTTGAACGACAATTCCAAACCATACAAGTCCCAGTCTTGAGTATCTTGATTCACATTCGGGTTATCGGCTTGCGGCAACCAAGCCGTGCCGTGTACCAGTGTATAATCGCCTCTTAACATCCATGAAGGGGTGATGTCCCAACGCAAACCGAACACCCAGTCCTGTGCAAATGCTACATTTCTTGGAAATCCTAATGCGACCGCACCGTCACCCTTCCTATCGTCCCTATCGATCGATAGTGTGTCGTATCGAACTGTTGCCTGTAGTTGGGGCAAAATCCGATAACTGCCTTCGATGTACCAACTTTCGGTCACAAACCTTCCTGCCGGCGCGAAGTTACCAAAGTTGTTCCAACGATATTGATACTCGCCGGTCAGCGTAAACTTTTCTCCGTTATACTGCGCGGAAAACATTAACGGTTGAATGTGTGTACTACTTTTTCTAAGTTCCTCCCCGGTTGCCGGAAAATAGTCGAATTCCAAATCCATATAGCTAACGGCAAAAATATATTCTCCCCCATTAAGTTCATAGGTTAATTGGGTCGCTATCGCTGGTTTAGTTTCAAATTCGCCTTTTGCATCTTGCGTTGCAAGCACGACTCTTCTAATTTCGCGCAAATCGTTGGAAGGCATTCCGACGTTGAACTTAAAGGCAAAGTCACCGTATTCGGTCCGTTGTTCGGCATATACAGACCCACCGTCGGCAGAAAGCAACAAGGATCGCGAGCGATCGAAATAAATACCTTGAGGCAACAAAATCGTTGGATGAGTAAACGCAACATCTCGGGTTTCGTTATACAATCCGAAGGGAATTTTATCACGACCGCCGCGGATACCTAATTTGCCGCTATCGTATTCCAATAAGGTCAAATCGGCTAAGCCGTAATCCAATCTTACACTGCCGGGTCTACATCGCCGCCCCGTCGATAAAGACCTTGAGCAGCAAATCGTAATTTATCGATTGGCTGGAAATTGATGTTAAGTCCGATTTCCGTCAAGCCGGGACTGATGCCGTCGTCGCTCTGTCCGAAAACATTATTGTCGGAAGAATGAAAAAAGCCTTGCGTTAAAAACCCGTGAAACTGCAGCTCATCCGGTATTAATTGAGTGTCTGCTTGCGTTGTTGCACAATAAAAAACAAAGAATAGACAAGCCGCTAATTTATTAAAATTTTCACTTTTTTCCTTCAAATTAATAGACTCACCGCGATACCGGGCAATGGCGCTAAAGCCGATTCCGGAAGGTGACGTCCGTTTAACGATAGTCAATAGAACGGACATTGTCATTGTCGGGTTTCTTGGTTAAATAGCCGATAGAATTGGGTGTATTGGCAATTTTTTCTATCATTTCTTGCTCAGAGTCCAGTTCAATCGGCTCAGTTCCGGTTCCTGAGTAGGTTATTCTGTCCCAAATCCGCCTGATTTGGTGAGGGAACATGCCTAGATTATTCTTGACGAAATCTTTATAGAGCGGATTGCCGTCGCATAAGGTATAGACTTTAATCTGACGATTATTCGACCAAAACCTTTTTTGCATGGTAAAGATAGCGCGAATCTCCATGGCGGAATAGCTCGCGTTAGGCACCGATTTATTGACGACTATCTCGGCGGATTTAGCAATAGAAGCGACAGCAATAAAAAAAAAGAAAATAACTATAAAGATACAACCGGCAACCGGTTTTTTATCCTTAAGCTTTTCCAATGTCTAATCCCATGCCGGTTAACCTAACGCCATCTAAAATTTGTAGCCTAAAGATTACGATTATAGTCAACATTATTAAACTTGCCCAGAAACTTGTTTTTTAAGTAATATTTCGATTATGAGTTCCGATTTTCTTAACCGAAACAACATTAATTAAACATAGTCATCAAATATTTACGTTTCTCTCCCTAAGTGTTTTATCAAGAACTGCAGGATAGCATCGAACAACCGGGCCTTTGTCTAGCCCAGTCGGGTCTTTTAGCTGAGTAAATTTCCTTATCAGATTGCTCTTCGTAAGGGTAACGAAGCAACTCTAGCAGCTCCTCAATCATCGCGTAATCGCCTTGCTCCGCTTTATCGATCGCCAATTGCGCTATATAATTTCGCAACACATATTTCGGGTTAACCCGGTTCATCTTTTCGCGCCTGACAACTTGTGATACATCGTCCTGTAATCTACGTCGCTGGTAACGTTTTAACCATTCGATCAAACTTGCAACATAATCCGGCGTTAATTGTTCGGGGACATAATAAGCATCTGCTAGCGAAGCGATTAAATTTTCGGAATGACTATTATTTTCCAAATCGTCCTGTCCAAGCTCAATGCCTGCTAATCGTCGAAAAAAGAGTGTCATATCGGTCTCAATCGATTCCATCAGCGTTAAAAGATCGGCAAAAAGCGCGTCGTCTTGTTCGGAATCATAGCGGCTCAAACCTAATTTTTGACTCATCATTAATTGCCATTGCTCCCCAAATTCTTGCGTATAGACCTCTAATGCTTGTTCTAAAAGTTTAGCGCGCCCAATCAATGGATATATCGCATTGGCTAATTGCGCTAAATTCCAAAAGGCGCAAGCAGGCTGATTGCCAAACCGGTAACGGCGCTCAGCCGAATCGGTGGTATTCGGCGTCCAGTCGGGGTCGTAATTTTCCAGCCAGCCGTATGGCCCGTAATCTATGGTTAAACCAAGAATAGACATATTATCGGTATTCATCACCCCATGAACGAAGCCGACCCGTTGCCAATGCACAATCATTGTTGCCGTAGTCCGGCAAACTTCTTCAAACCATGCTAAATAAACATCGCGCGAGGGTTCACCCAAATGCGGAAAATAGGTTCTTATCGTGTGATTCAGCAGTTTTTTCAATGTTTCCAAATCCCCGCGCGCGGAAAATATTTGAAAATGTCCGAATCGCAAAAATGTCGGTGCGACTCGACAAACAATCGCCCCCGGCTCCACTTTCGGGTTGCCGTTATAAAACATATCCCGGACAACTTGTTCGCCTGTAGAAATCAGACTCAAGGCACGTGTGGTCGGAACCCCGAGATGATGCATCGCCTCGCTGCACAGAAATTCTCGTAACGAAGATCGCAATACTGCCAAACCGTCTGCCATTCTAGAATACGGCGTTAATCCCGCACCTTTAAGCTGTAATGCCCAACGCTCACCTTTGCGATTAATGACATCGCCTAAATTGATAGCCCGGCCATCGCCCAATTGTCCTGCCCACACACCGAATTGATGCCCGCCGTAGCAGGTCGCATGAGGTTCCATGCCGGGAAGTAAATGATTTCCGGCAAAGACTTGGGCAAAATCGCCGGAGCGGCACGCTTGCTCAGACAAATCTAAAAAATCGGCAACTTCCTTTGAATAAACCAGCGTTTCAGGCTTTGACACCTTCGTGGGTAATACCCTCGAATAACACGCACCGGACACTTGCCGCGTGAAGTTACCCATTTCAGGATCGCCCGGCAATTCAGCAACAAAGCGGTTATCGAACGTGAGATGAGCGAGCGAATTGTGTTTTGTTTGTGGATTCATTGGACTCTTAGCAATATTTGGATGAAGCAAAGATCAAATACCATTTGCTTAACCGGTTATCAATTACATTTGATAATTTTTTGTACGGCAAGCTATATGATCTAAGGTGTTATTTGGGCCGTCGTTCCAAGTTTAAAATAAATTTATTTATCGCCTCAACAGCTTGCAAAGGTTCAGTTTGAACCAACAGATGCGAAGAATTAATACACACAAATTGCGCATCCGGTCTTAATTCTAGGATACGGCGTAAATTACTTTTCCGCACAATCAAATCCTTTTTGCCTTGCAAGTAAAGGATAGGCAAGTGAGAGTCAACCAATTCCTGAGTAACATCAACCCCGATTATTTCCTGAACCCGCTTAGCCAATACCTCATTTTTTACCGAACTTATCGCTTGATTCATTTCCAAGGCAAGCCTTGTACCTTTATAAGCATTTATTTTTGCTAATTTTTTTAATCCTTGAAACAAGAAAGGTTCTATCAAAGCTTTTGCACCTCGCGGCACAAATGAAAGAGGACAGGCAACAAAAGTTGCACAAAGCACAAGGCCTTCGAGGTTAAGCGGACGGGTTGCCGCAACCATCAAGGCCAATGGACCGCTGAAAGATTCGCCTAAGACGATAAAGGGCTTATCCGCTGGTAAGCTCTCAAGGACAATGGGTAATAATTCATTGTAACTCAGTAGCTTATCGAGAGGGTAATTGACGACAATCGGCCTGATATTGCTGGGCAACACGTCGAGCAGCGGCTTAAAGAGCCTACCGGTGCCGTCGAGACCCGGTAAAAGAACAAGGGAGAAATACTTCACAGATAACCGCTGGCGGGTTAATAATGTTGATTACGCAGGTCGCTTAATCGGCCGTCGTCAATTTTGACTCATGCAACTGAATATTGAGTATCCTTAGCGTTGCCAGTATGGCTGCAAATACTTGGTTTGCGTGAACCCCGCGAGTTTTTCGGATATCGCCGCCGCAATTCCAGGTTATTACGCATTCCGTCAGCGCATTGGTATGTCCGCCTTTAGGAATTCTGACTTCGTAATCCAGTAAGTCGGGCAATAAGACGTCGAAATCGGCCAATACTTTCTCAATAGCATGAATGAACGCATCGAAACCGCCGTTTCCGATGCCGGATGCAACATGATCTTTACCGTTCAGATTGACTCGAATACTGGCTGTTGATTCCAAATTAAACCCGCTGGTAATGGAACAATTCAGCAATTTAATGTGTTGGTAATCTTTACTTGCCAGTACGTCAGCGATGATAAAAGGCAAATCATCGGAGGTAATCGTTTGTTTAGAATCGCCTAATCGTACAATTTGTTCCAAAACTTTCTTCTGATCTTCGTCAGAGAGTTCCAGCTCAAGCTGTTCCAGGTTTTTCTTTAATGAGGCTTTTCCGCTCATTTTACCCAGTGCGTAACTGTGCGTACGGGAAAATCGCTCAGGTCCCAACTTGGATTTGTATAACCCGCCTTTTTGGTCGCCGTCGGCATGTATTCCGGCGGTTTGTGTGAACACATCGGCGCCGATAATCGGCGCATTGGCGGCAACGCGCTTACCGGAAAAGGTTTCCACCATGTTACTGATCGCTACGATATGGCTCTCGTCAATGGCTAGATTCATATTCATCTTATCGCGCAAAACCACAGCGACTTCAGCCAAGGACGCATTACCCGCCCGCTCGCCCAAGCAATTGATTGTGCAGTGAACCGAACTCACACCGGCTTTAACCGCCGCCATAACGTTTGCCGTTGCCAATCCATAATCATTATGCGGGTGAAAATCGAACTGCAACTCGGGATAACGGCTGCACATGTCTTTTAAACTGGCGTAGACTTCTTCGGGCGATAGTACACCGAGCGTATCGGGCAGCATGAAATGACTGATACCTGCATGTCTCAAATTGTCGACTAATCCGAAAACATAAGTTGGATTATCATGATACCCGTTCGACCAGTCTTCCAGGTAAACATTGACCTTCAATCCTTTTTGAAGTGCGTAGTCTATGGTCTTAAAAATATCGGCGGTGTGTTGTTCAAGCGTCTTGCCCAATTGCTCTCGACAATGTTTTTCACTGCCTTTGGTGAGCAAATTAATAACCTTACCGCCCGCTTCCATAATCCAATCGACACTTCGGGTATGATCGACGAAACCGAGCACTTCCGTCTTGCCATCGAAACCTTCTTGGCGGGCCCACTCGTTAATAGAAGCAACCGCTTCTTTCTCACCCTGCGAAACGCGGGCGGAAGCGACTTCAATTCTATCTACCCTTAATGATTGCAATAAAGCTTTGGCAATACTGACTTTTTCAGCAGGCGTGAAAGACACTCCTTGCGTTTGCTCGCCGTCGCGCAGGGTAGTGTCCATCAGTTGGATTGTTCTGGATGCGCCGGACATACTTACGGCTTGCAGTTTTCATTGTGGATTTGCAGACAAGACGTAATTTATTTTCAGGCTATCAACTGACTTGATTACGCCCACAACCAAGGATATGCTTTTTTGTGTTGCTCTTCGAATGCACTGATCTTATCGACATGTTTTAAAGTCAAACCAATGTCATCGAGGCCGCTTAATAGATTACCTTTGCGGAACGGATCGATTTCAAACGAAAAACTGTTACCCGCCGGGGTTAAAACGGTTTGGTTTTCGAGATCCACAACAAAGCGAACACCTTCGTTAGCACTGATTTCCGCCATTAGCGCCGCTAATTGTTCATCGTTAACTTTGATCGGCAAGATGCCGTTTTTAAAGCAATTGTTGTAAAAAATATCGGCATAACTGGTGGAGATAATGGTGTTAAATCCATAGTCCGCAATCGCCCACGGCGCATGTTCGCGAGACGAACCGCAACCGAAATTATCGCCGACGACCAATATTTTCGCCCCTTTAAAGACGGGCTTGTTCAATTCAAAATCCAGATTATCGCTACCGTCGTCGTTATAGCGCCAATCGTGAAACAAATGAACGCCGAAACCGCTACGTTCTACTTTTTTCAAGAATTGCTTAGGGATGATTTGATCGGTATCCACGTTGCTGCGATTCATCAACGCAGCAATACTTTCATGTTTTTTGTACGGTTCCATAGTTTACTGTTTAACCCAATGTTCTGATATCGACGAAATGACCGGCAGATGCCGCCGCAGCAGCCATGGCTGGAGACACAAGATGCGTCCGTCCGCCCTTCCCTTGCCGTCCTTCGAAATTACGGTTGGACGTCGAGGCGCAACGCTGGCCTTTGCTCAACTCGTCGCCGTTCATCGCCAAACACATCGAACAACCGGGATCGCGCCATTGCCAACCGGCTTCGATGAAGATTTTGTCCAAACCTTCTTGCTCGGCTTGTTGCTTGACATGATAAGAACCCGGCACGGCAATCGCAGTAATGCCATTAGCCACTTTCGTGCCTTTGGCAACTTGCGCGGCTTCACGGAAATCTTCAATTCGACCGTTGGTACAAGATCCGATAAACACAAAATCGATAGGTATGTCGGTAATTTTGGTATTTGGAGCCAATCCCATATAAGCCAAGGCGCTTTCGCAGGCTTTGCGTTTACCTTCGTTGTCGAAACTATCGGGCGACGGCACCACGCCGTCCACGCCGATAACTTGCTCGGGTGACGTACCCCAGGACACTTGCGGGGCAATGTCGGGGCCGTTCAACTCGACGATGGCATCGAAAACCGCGCCTTCATCGGACGGCAGACTTTGCCAGTAAGCCAACGCTTGTTCCCACGCTTCGCCCTTGGGCGCAAATTCCTTACCTTTAAGGTAGTCGTAGACTTTTTCATCCGGCGCAATAAGACCCGCCCGCGCCCCGGCTTCAATAGCCATGTTACATAAGGTCATGCGGCCTTCCATCGTCAAATCCTTGATGGCTTCGCCCGCATATTCGATGACATAACCCGTGCCGCCTGCGGTGCCGATTTTGCCGATGATCGCCAAGGCGATGTCTTTGGCGGTGGAAAACTTCGGCAATTTGCCGTTGATTTTCACCAACATGGTTTTGGATTTTTTTTGCGGTAAGCATTGCGTCGCCATCACATGTTCGACTTCGGACGTGCCGATACCGAAGGCTAGAGCGCCGAAAGCGCCGTGCGTCGCTGTGTGACTATCACCGCAAACCACAACCATACCAGGATGTACGAATCCGTGCTCGGGCACGACCACATGAATCACGCCGTTATTGGGATTTTTCATGTCGTAAAGATTCAAACCGTTTTCCGCGCAATTCTCGGCCATTACCTCGACTTGCTTTCTGGCAATAGGATCGGCAATCGGCAGGTGGCGGTCTTTGGTAGGAACGCAGTGATCCATCGTCGCTAGGATACTATGCGGGTTACGCACCTTACGGTTCGTAATTCTAAGCCCTTCAAACGCTTGCGGACTGGTCACTTCATGCATAAGATGCCGGTCGACATAAATCAAGGGCGCCTGTCCGTCTACTTCGACAACGAGGTGGCTATCCCAGATTTTTTCATACATCGTTTTTTTCATTACTGTTCCTAAGCTTACTGCAACTTCCGCTTCAATTTAATTGATCGTGGAGGTTATGGGTGAATTCTAATTTAGCCGTACATTATCCCTTAAATCAGGCTCTTATTGCAATCTGCTACTGTGTAACAGATTTCACATACAATTTCGGCATTACAGTACCGTTGAAGGCTCAGCTGTTATCCACTGTTTATCTTTGAGTATTTGCAATGGTTGATAATTATTTTTATATGACATCTTCCGGCATTGCTTTATCCAAAACCCTAAATATAAATAGTCTCGTTGCAAAGTTTTTGCCCATTCGATCTGCCAAAGTACCGCGTATACGCCTAATCCGTACGCCGAAAATTTCGGATCGAAAAAAGTGTAAACCGCCGACAAAGAATCGCCTAAATCATCGACAACAGCTATCGCCGCTAATTCGCCATTAATCGAAAACTCAACGAAATGCGTATCGCACCAATTGCTTTTAAGAAAATTGATATAGTCTTTCTTACCGGATTTAGCCATAGAACCGTCTTGGTGCCTTGTCGTTTGATAACGTAAGAACATCTCGTAATGTCCTTTATTGAAAACCGGCGGTTTAACGGCAACTTGAGTATGACTGTTTTTTTGCATACAACGTTTTTGACTGCGGGAGGGTAAAAACTCGCGAACGCTGAGTCGTGCAGGAATACACGCCGAACAATCGGGACAATGCGGCGAATAGACTTCATCTCCGCTTCGGCGAAATCCTTGTTTGATAAGTTCGGAATAAATGGCGGCAGTCATCCCGAACGCCGGATGAACAAAAGCCGGTTGCGCATTTTTCCCGTCGAGGTAGCTGCACGGATGTTTTTCAGTGAGAAATAAGGGAATTGAAATCACAAATCCCGCCATGCCGAAGCATTCGGCATAAGTTCGCAATAGTGAGCAAGCAAACGACTGAATTCGCTCCGTGCTATTTCCTCCGCCCCCAGTCCAAGCAGATGCCGCGTACTAACTTGACAATCGATTAACCGATAACCCCAGCATTTCAATCGCTCGACTAAAGTCACGAAAGCCACTTTCGATGCATCCGATTTCGAATAGAACATCGATTCGCCGAAAAAGATTTGGCCGATTGCAACGCCGTACAATCCACCGACGAGTTCGCCGTTTAACCAAGCCTCCGCGGAATGGGCATAACCCGATTCATGAAGTTCTCGATAGGCATTGAATATTCCCTCCGTAATCCAAGTCCCTGCTCCGTCTTTGCGCGGCTGCGCGCACGCCGAAATCACATCGGAAAAAGCCTGATCGACGGTAACTTCAAAAGTGCGCTTACGGATTGTTTTTGCCAAACTACGCGAAACAATCAACTTGTCGGGAAACAGCACAAGTCTCGGATTAGGAGACCACCATAAAATCGGCTCGTCAGGACTGTTCCAGGGAAAAATGCCTTGCCGGTAAGCATTCAACAATCGGCATTTGGAAAGACAGCCGCCGACTGCCAGCAAACCGTCCGGGACAGATAGCGCATCGCATACCGAGGGGAAATTTTGTTCGGGATTATTAGGATCGAGCAGAGTCAGTTGCATTCTCATAACATACAAAAGACCCGACCGACTAGCAAGCTAAGTTTCAGTTCTTTGTCACGACGAAACGACTTACTCGACCAATTCGTCCAGAAACTTTTCCGCATCCAAGGCAGCCATACACCCGGCGCCGGCAGACGTAATCGCTTGGCGATATACCGAATCCATCACATCGCCGGCAGCAAACACCCCAGGAATATTCGTACTCGTAAAGTTTCCGGTGATACCACTTTTAACTTTTATATACCCATGCGCCATATCCAATTGGCCTTCGAAAATTGATGTATTAGGGCTGTGACCGATGGCAATAAATACGCCGTGAACATCGAGTTCTTTACTGGAACCGTCGTTCGGATTTTTAATTTTAACACCAGTAACGCCCATGTCGTCGCCCAATACTTCGTCTAAGGTATGATTCCATTCGATCGCAACGTTTCCGGTTTTGGACTTTTCCAATAACTTATCGGAAAGAATTTTTTCCGAACGGAATTTATCGCGCCGATGTATCACTGTTACCTTAGAAGCAATATTAGAAAGATAAAGCGCTTCCTCCACTGCGGTATTGCCGCCGCCGATGACTGCAACCGGTTTATTTCGATAAAAAAAGCCGTCGCAAGTCGCGCACGCCGATACCCCTTTACCTTTGAAAGCTTCTTCGGAATCCAATCCCAAATAACGGGCCGACGCACCGGTTGCAATAATAAGCGCATCGCAGGTATAAGAACCGGCATCCCCGGTTAGCTTAAACGGCCTGTTCGACAAATCGGCAGTATGGATATGATCGAACACGATTTCGGTATCGAAGCGTTCGGCATGTTTCCGCATCCGCTCCATCAGATCTGGCCCTTGCAAACCTTCGATGTCGCCCGGCCAATTATCCACCTCGGTCGTGGTCGTCAATTGCCCGCCCTGCTGCAAACCCGTTATCATTACCGGCTTCAGATTTGCTCGCGCCGCATAAATTGCAGCCGTATAACCGGCAGGCCCTGAGCCTAAAACTAACAATCGGCAATGTCTGGGGGTGCTCATAAACAATTCTCCTAAATTTATTAAATAATATTTAGATTATGGAGGCGAAATAGTATTTCTCAAAGATTAACGTCTACTTAATCGCACTCAATAGACCGGTGATGCCAGTTATATAGTAGATGTTACCTGAATTTAAACGAAACCAACCGGTTTGTAGCCAATTTTAAGCTTCCATGTTGTATTTGGGATGGTAAATAATGAAGAGAGGCGATTAGCATCATTGTCACTATGAAGATAATAAGATTCCAGAAACTTAAGCAGCTATATTAAAAAAAAGCCATAAAACGGGCCGAAAAAATACAATTGGATTTAACTTCGATCATCATAATTCATCATACCTTATCGGTAATAATTCACAGAAATCACGACTGGTTCGCAGTATAAAGTAATCAACTCTTTTACATTGTGCGTGAACCTCCTGTTAAAAAAATGGAATTTAGAGGTGCAAGGATGCACACTTTTTTTTCTTGCACGAGGTAAAGATCGATCCATTCCGTTAACGCAATTTGAGGGCAGCCGTCATGAGCAACCTATTGATTAACACATACAATGCAATCGGTTTGAGCCGATTGGTGGATTTCGTGAAAGAAGCGGGTAGTGGAAACCCGGAAATTCCTTTGGAACATGTTTTACTGATTAGCCGTGTGCTATTCGCCATCGTGATGATCGGCTTTATCGGCTATTTTTTCGACCGCACTAAACAGACGGTTAGAAGTTCAATCAAAATCAAACGTTAAGATAAGGTATTTTCAGTTATTGGCAAAATATCGCCGCATTATGCGGCGATGTCAACAATGGGTTTTTTCTTATTACTCATCGAATAAGAAATCGCTAGGAAGATGAGACAGGCCAGCCAACCGACCAATTGAAGATTTGTTAGTGTAAAGATTGTTGCCCAAAAAAACCGTTCGATGATATCCGGGTAAGCGAGAATAAAATCGCCGCCGATCATAAATGCTTTAGTTTCACCGATAATCAGACCCACGGCATAAAATAGCATTAGCCATGCCATCAGCACTGCGCGTTGATTTAACATCGGGTTTCGTCCGATTAAGGCATTATAATCGAGGTTCGATAAAGCAAATCGTCCGTTCAAACACTGAATAATAAACAGCACAAGTAATCCAAATACCGGGATAACAGCGATTTCATACGGAAAGCTGATATAACGACCGTCTACCGCTAAAAGATAGGTTTTGTAAAGCATCAACGAGGTTATCAATAGATAAACCGTATCAAGGCCTACGATAATCCCTTTCGCTGTGGTTTCTCTATGACAGACATCGACCGCCCGACGAAGAACCAGCCAAACAACAACGGCATTCAATACCACGATAAGCCCGGTTTGCATTCGTTGCCAGTCGTTATAACTCGTGTACCAGGATTTGTCGGCATAAAAGACCAGCAAAGCAGCCATTAATTGAACAAAACCAAGTATAACCAGTAATTTCGGTATCGCTACAGGTTGTAGTTTTTTTGCGTATAACGCAATGACAATTAATGATATTAATGATGAAACCGTAAATTGTTCAAGCCATTTAACATTTTCGGTGACCTTTCCCGTTAAAGGGAAAACTTCCTGCCGGTCAGCCGAAAACAAGCCCCAATTCGCGCCGACCACACCTTCTTGAAAGCTTTTCCACGGTTGATTAAAGGCTTCGACAATGTTGACGTCAAAGTGATTTTCCGCAGCAATCTTTAACAACCCTCTAATAAAAAACGCTTCGTTCACGACACTTGGAACCGCCCAACCGCGTTGTCTGCCCTCGCTCGGCCAGCCGGATTCGCCGATCAAGATAGGTTTTCCTGGCGAAAGCTCATGCGCTTCTTGCTCCATTTGTTTATAAACGCGTTCAATGTGCTTTAACGCTTTATCGACAGGTATCGGCTCATCTTCCCAATACGGTAGTATGTGAATCGTAATAAAATCCACTTCATTGAAAAGCTGCGGATTTTTCTTGTACATGGACCACACATCCGCATAAGAAACCGGTTGCTTTACACGTCGTTTGACCTCGCGGATGTAACCGATTAACTCATCGGCTTTCATTTCGCCGCGCAGCAAGGTTTCGTTTCCGACAATCACGCGTTTGATGACGTCAGGGTATTCATTTGCCGCACGCACTAATTCGTCCAATTCTTTAGGAATATCGGCCTTAACATAACCGACCCAGGCTCCGTGAATGAGTGTTAATCCGTGTTTCCGAGCCAACTCGGGAATGACTAACGGACCTTGCGAGCTGGCATAAGTGCGGATAGAGTGCGTTTTTCCCGCTAATAAGCGCAAATCTTCATCGATTTGTTCGGCAGTCGGAAATATTTGCAGCAAAGGACTTTGGCCTTCCCGGAACGGCGCATACGACAAACTATTCAGTTTTCCGTCCGGCACATCTAACCCGGCGTCTTGCGGTAAATTGGTAAGATAGGAAACGAGTCCGTTCAGCAAAATAATTATGGCGGCAAAAAGTGCTAGTCTCATATTTTTCTTTTTTATTAGAAGGTTAGCGTATTATCGATATTATCATAGCGATTTAATCTTCCCATTCCATCTCGGCATAGGCTTTCGTGACATTTTTCCGGTTAAATTCATCGAATAGCTTCCAACGATCTTTGAATGACAGACCAATCGACTTCACTGCATCTTCCAAAAACACCCCATTCTTAATAGCGGTACGCGTCTCTAACAACAAGCTGTTTAAATATTCTTTTTGCGGTTGCATCGCTTTAGGCCAATTTGTCACCCGCGTACCATGTCCTGGAATAACCGTTTTAAAAGTTTTGGACTCCAATTTGTCCATTTCCGCTAACCATCCTTTCAAACTACCATCAATAGACGGCAAATGTTCAATAAACAATAAATCGGCCAACCACAAAGTATCGGTTTGCTGATCGTATACGCTCAGATCGTTATCGGTATGTGCCGGCGGATGGGCGGTTAACTTAAGCTTACGTCGGCCCAAATCGAGATCGAGATGATTGCTCACCGTAATATCCGGCGGAATAATATCTTGGGCCGATAATTTAATGCCAAGTAATTCAGGCGCTTTTTGCAGATAATAATCTCCACGAGCCGACATCGCCCTCGCCAATTTTTCATGACCGACAAATTTTGCCCCAGTGTCTTTAAAAGCTGAATTACCGTAGATATGGTCGGGGTGAACATGCGTGTTAATAACATAACAAATCGGCTTTGAAGTGACATTCTCAATCGCATTTTTGAGCGCCTTTCCTTGTTCTGGATTGCCGCCGCTATCGATAACAGCAACGCAACGCTGACCGATGATAAAACCGATATTGGCAATAGCGCCGTGGTTTTTCGTATCGGAAAACTCTTGAACCCCCCAATGTACATAGATCCCCGGTTCGATTTCATTGACCGACAACACCGACTCTGCTTTGAGAGATAACGACACGAGTAGTACGAGTACGCTGAACAAATATTTCATTAAAGGTTCTGAATGATAAAGATTAATTATGTAGGGAAAACAACGTAAATGATAATCTGCAAGCCGATAAAACTAAACATTATTTAAAATTGAAAATACAAAAGCTTCCTTAACAAGATTTCTAAACTTAATACCAACCGGATACCTATCAAAATTCCCTAGGCTTTAAGGTGTAAACAGGCTAACGTTAGAGCTTCAAGATGAAAACGCATTGTACGGTCGGGGTATTAATCAGCAAAGGCAAACATTCGTGACGGACAACTAGCCTCGATCAAAGATTTTAAAAATTATCTTTTAATCGTCTAAGCGAAGCAAATAGCTGTATTGGGTCGTTCGTTATAAGGTTTAGATTCCGCCTTATCTCCGGACTATCCTCTCTCAAAAACGGATTTGTAGCACATTCTTCCGCTATCGTTGATGGAACAGTCGGCTGATTGTTGATACGAAGATGGTTTACTTCGCTCATTCGTTGTTGTAATCGTTGGTTGCCGGGTTCGACAGACAATGCAAAACGCCCGTTATTTTGAGTGTATTCGTGTGTGCAATAAATCTTTGTCGCTTTTGGTAAAGATTTAATTTTTTGTAAGGAATGCCACATCTGTTCCGGCGTACCTTCGAATAAACGGCCGCAACCCATCACAAATAACGTATCGCCACAGAAAAGCAGATAATCCTCGGGAAAATAATAAACGAGATGGGCGCGTGTATGCCCCGGCGTAGTCATGACTTCAATGGTATGACTACCTAATTTTAAGGTATCGCCTTCATCAACGCCGCAATCAATCCCCGGAATTCGTTCCCAATCCGCTTTGGCGCCGATTATCTTACATCCGGTTTGGTGTTTAATTTGTAAATTGCCGCCGACATGATCGGAATGGTGATGGGTGTTTAAAATGTAATTCAACCGCCATCCGTTTTCATTTAATACATTTAATACCGGCTCGGACAACGCCGGATCAATGAGTACCGTTTCCTTGGAAACGGGATCATGGACGATATAGATATAATTGTCTGTCAGGACAGGAAGTGTAACAATTTCAAGCATAAATAAGGACTTTTATATGCTTTATCTCATTTTCGAATATTCGGACGATTTGAATACCATCCGAATAGATCGTTAATTTTCCGTAAACTCTCGGATTTTCCCGATTATTCCGGCACTATCCAACCCGCACAAACTCAACAATTCCTCACGGCTACCTTGTTCGACGAAACAGTCGGGTAGGCCGATGTTAAGCGTGTGCTTGAGAATTTTGTGTTTGTGCAACAGGGTGTTTACGGCGCTGCCCGCGCCGCCCGATAATACGTTTTCTTCCACCGTCACGATGAGGTCGTGCGTTTGTGCCAGCTGCAGGATCATCTCTTCATCCAGCGGTTTGATATAGCGCATGTTAACTACCGTGGCGTTGAGTTCGTTGCCCGCTTGCTCCGACGGCGTCACCATGCTGCCCCAGGCCAGGATGACGATGTTTTCGCCCTGCCGTTTGATTTCGCCTTTGCCGATGGGCAGCGCGGTTAGGGCTTTGTCTACAGCCGCGCCGGGGCCTTTGCCTCGTGGATACCTGACGGAGGCAGGGCCTGGGTATTGGAAGCCGGTGGTCAGCATCTGGCGGCATTCGTTTTCGTCGGCCGGCGCCATGATTAGCATGTTCGGGATGCAGCTTAGGTAGCTGTAGTCGAAGCTGCCGGCATGAGTCGGCCCATCGGGCCCCACCAGCCCGGCTTTATCCATCAAGGCAAACAGGACGTCGAGGTTTTGGATGGCGACGTCGTGGATGAGTTGGTCGTAACCGCGTTGCAGGAAGGTGGAGTAGATTGCCACCACCGGTTTGGCACCTTGGCAGGCTTGCCCTGCCGCTAAGGTCACGGCGTGTTGTTCGGCGATGGCGACATCAAAGTAGCGTTTGGGGTATTGTTCGGAAAATTTGACCAGCCCTGAGCCTTCGCGCATCGCCGGGGTGATGCCTAGCAGCCGTTCGTCTTGGACGGCCATGTCGCACAGCCAATCGCCGAAGACTTCGGTATAGGTCGGGGCACCCGCTTTGCTCTTCGGCAGGTTGTCTTGGGTCGGATCGAACGCCGGTACGCCGTGGTAGGCCAAGGGGTCTTTTTCCGCCGGGGCGTAGCCTTTGCCTTTTTTGGTGACGATGTGTAAAAACCGCGGCCCGCTGATGTGTTTGAGGTTTTCCAGGGTTTCCACCAGCATGTCGACGTCGTGTCCGTCGATCGGGCCGATGTAGTTGAAGCCCAGTTCTTCAAACAAGGTGCCGGGCACGATCATGCCTTTCATGTGCTCTTCGGTGCGCCGCGCCAGTTCCCACACGCTCGGCATTAGACTCAGGACTTTTTTGCTTTCTTCGCGGACCGAGGAATACAGTTTGCTCGACAGGATTTTGGTCAGGTAGTTGTTCATCGCACCGACATTCGGCGAAATGGACATGTCGTTGTCGTTGAGGATAACCAAGAAGTTGGCGTCGATGGCGCCGGCATGGTTCAGGGCTTCGAAGGCCATGCCGCCGGTGATGCTGCCGTCGCCGATGATGGCGACCATGTGTTTGTGTTCGCCTTTGAGTTCGGATGCTATCGCCATCCCTAACGCCGCGCTGATCGAGGTGCTTGAATGGCCGACCCCGAAGGCGTCGTATTCGCTCTCGGCCCGGCTTGGAAATGCACAGATACCGTCTCGCGTGCGAATGCTGGTCATCCGATCTTTGCGGCCGGTCAGTATTTTATGTGGGTAGGCTTGATGACCGACATCCCACACCAGTTGGTCGTTCGGCGTATCGAAGACGTAGTGTAAGGCGACCGTCAATTCGACCGTCCCCAAGCCCGCCGAAAAATGCCCACCCGAAATACTGACGCTTTGCGTCAGGTATTCCCGTAATTCTTTGCATAAGCTCTTTAACTGACCTCGCTTCAGCCGACGGACGTCTGCGGGGTAAGTTATATCACACAATAACGGGAAATTGCCTGTTACCGTCATAGTCGAATTGTTTCCTTGAGATGTTACCGCCTTTAACGGCGCCCCCTGTATTTCGGCAATCACATCGGTGACCAAATCGGTATCTGTTTTTCTACGTCGCGGTGATTGTTTCATAAGTTTGTTCTCAAAGAAGTCAATGACTAAAAACTATATCAACCTTATTCGCCTTATTTAGTGATCTCGTTGGATAATGTATAGCGATAAATCGCGTAATAAATCCGCTTCGGCGCCGAAGATATCTAAACTTTCGATTGCTTTCTCGTGTAATTCTTGTGCTTTTTGCTTTGCCCCCGACATGCCCAGTAAGGCGGGATAAGTCGGCTTATCGTTTTCCCTGTCTTTGCCTTGCGTCTTACCCAAAGTCGCGGTATCGCTTTCTTCGTCCAGAATGTCGTCCTTTACTTGAAAGGACAAACCGATGCACTTCGCATAATGATCCAATTTAGTTGCTGCCTCAGGATCTACGTCCGCTTTTGCCAAAGTCGGCATCGTGACGCTGGCTCGGATCAATGCGCCCGTTTTATGGATGTGCATATTCTCAAGTTCGGGCAAATTCAATGCCCTGCCCACAGACTCGAGATCGATAGCTTGTCCCCCGACCATTCCCTGGGAACCGCTGGCTTTCGCCAAAGTGGTAATCATTTTGATACGATTTTCCAAACTGGCTGAAATCGTCTGATCGTGCGCCAGGGTTTCGAAAGCAAGCGCCTGCAGAGCATCGCCCGTTAAAATGGCGGTTGCTTCGTCGAATGCTACGTGACAAGTCGGTTTACCGCGTCTTAAATCGTCGTCATCCATCGCCGGAAGATCGTCGTGAATTAACGAGTAAACATGAATGAACTCAACCGCACAGGCAATGCCATCAACAGATTCAGGACTGATATCCAAAGTTTTTGCAGTACAGTAAGTTAACATCGGACGCATTCTTTTGCCGCCGTCCAACACACAGTAACGCATAGCTTTGTGCAGTTTTAGCGGCAAGATATTTTCGCTGGGTAGCCTCAGTTCCAACGCTTGCTCTACGCGCTGCTGGCAAAACGAGAGATATTCTTTAAGGGCGTTACTCATCGGTAAAGGACTCCAGGACTTGGCTACCGTTTTTTTCGATCAAAATCTGTACTTTCTGTTCGGCGTCTACTAAAGCTTTTTGACAAAACCGGGTGAGATTTACGCCACGTTCAAAAGCGTCCAAAGACTCTTCCAAAGAAATATCGCCTCTTTCCAACCGATTGACCAGTTGCTCCAATTCCCCAAGCGCTTCTTCAAAAGAAGTTGTGGTTTTTTTTTTCGCCATGTTGTTGAATAGCAATAAAGCTACAAATTGTTAAAATTCTACAACATTATATATGAATATTGTGTCGTTGTGACAAAGAAAAGTGACTTTTTTAGTAGGTATATTCAGGTTTTGCTTTGATTTACCGAATCGATTTTCAGTTTTTAAAGCAAAGACGCTATTTTATTAAGTTCCGTTTTTATCAAGGCTAACTTCTCGGTCCGCTCCATGCGTTTGATGGCGAATTCACGCTTGCTCGCACTACTACGATTGAATCCGGCTTCGGCATAGACGATTTTTACGGGTTTTCTGGAATAGAAATATTTAGCGCCCCTTGCCGAGCAATGCTGTTTAAAGCGCTTGGTAAGATTATTGGTTATACCTGTATACAAAGACTGGTCGTCGCATTCGACCATGTAGACAATCCAGTCCGAAATAGGCTCGTTTAACTTTTCTTGCATACCTAATATGGCTTATTGCTGTGTCGAAATCGGCAAAACTTGAAATTTATTGCTTTTTATCCAATATCGGGGATTATATAGCGTTGAGAACTTTCCTTCGTCATCTTAAAACAAAGCTATAAAAAGTTACAGAATCCGAATGGCGAAGATCCGTAATAATGTTTTCATTATCGGTTTAAAAACAACACCTAACTTTAAGGAAATACATAAAATGTATAAAGTCGTTATCAGCCTGTGTTTGATTTTAATGTCCGCTTGGACACATGCAGAACGTATCGAAAAAGACAATATCCCTGCCTCAATTATCGATCAAATCTATAAAAAACATCCTAAAGCGCTGGATTTTTCAGCCGAGAAAAAAGTACATTTCTCCCAAGATTTGTTAAAAATTTACTACAAAGAAGGTGAAGAAAAGTTCGTCGATTATTTTCGTCCGGACGGGCATTTTTATGTATCCGGCCTTGTTATTGCTGCAGACGACTTGATGTTTTCCGACAGCAAAGAAAAATTAAAAGCCGAATTTAACGATTATCACATTACGCAAGCCGTTTTAGTTGTAAATCCTAACGGTGTCGGAGAAGAATTTGACGTCGTTCTTGAAACCGCAGGTAAAGAATGGAATGTATTAATCGATAAAAAAGGCAATTTAGAAAAAACCGAAATCGACTAAAATTAAAACGTCACTTCCGAAGCGCTTCCGTTTGATGCAACAGTTAATTCGATATTCGATGCCAAACGGAAAGTGCTTGCTTTAGAATAATTGCGTTCTAAACTATTTAAAAATTCTCATATAGCCGATTTAACCGTTTGGCGAATAACTCCAGATCTTTCAGAAATAAACCAAAACCGCTTATCGTTTCCAAGTTAAGGAAATGGGCAGGAATTTTGATTTTTTGTTTTTTGGCTTATTCAATCAGCGTCTGTTTTATTCTACGCTGGCTCCCGCTTCCGACATCAACCTTCATGCTCTATCGCCATTTCGAAGATCTGGTTGAAGACGGCGCCTTCAAAGGCATCGATTACCGGTGGGTCGACGCTGAGCACATTTCCCCGAATGCCGCCTCGGCCGTCATTGCGTCGGAAGATCAATTGTTTTTTCAACATTCCGGTTTCGATCTAGCGTCGATCGAATCCTCAATTGACGAATATCAAGACGGCGGAAAGTTAAGAGGCGCAAGTACTATTTCGCAACAAGTCGCTAAAAATGTATTTTTAACACCGTCAAAAAGCTTTATACGAAAAGGTATTGAAGCTTGGTTTACGTTGTTAATTGAAATTTTTTGGAGTAAGCAGAGAATTTTGGAAGTTTACTTGAATATTGCCGAATTCGGCGATCACCTTTTCGGAATTGAAGCCGCAAGCAAATACTATTTCGGGATTCCTGCAAAAAACCTTAAACGGTCGCAAGCCGCATTGCTTGCAGGTACCTTACCTAATCCCATTTTACTTAAAGCCGCTCGCCCTTCTGCCTATCTCTTAGGCAGACAACGCTGGATTTTAAGACAAATGACTCACCTGAACCGTAACCCTTGGGCTTAATACTCGAAATATCTTAGCTGTCTTTATTCTTCGATTTTCTCTGTAAAACTTCGTGCGCTCGATGATCGGCTCCGGACGGCAATACGTTATTTTGTAGTTTAATCCAAGCTTCAATATCCTTCCAGGCAATAACCGCCTGCAAATCACGCAACAACATGTGATAACCTTCGCGATAGAAGGCAACGGTTTTATTCGGACCGGATTTGCTCAAAAAGCGCTCCAAAAAATCGTATGTCGCTTTCTTAGGGATGAGTTCGTCGTTTTCGCCATAAAGAATCAATGCTTTTACATCTAAATTATTTGCACTGTCATAGGCGGCATCCATCAAGTCGGTCAATCCGTTAATGGCTTCTACGCGGGTTTTTTTAATCACTAAGGGATCTCGCCCAAGCTCTCTTAACATGTCAATATTATCCGACGCTTTTACCCCGACACTTTGACCCGTTAAGGTTAACCACGGTACAGTATGAGCTAATGTCCATAACAAACTCGTTTGATACCAAGGCATCGTTTTTCTCGCCCACAAGGCGGGCGCAACTAAAATAATCCCTTCAACCTCCGGCATCGCCTCCCGCATAGCAGTTATTACAATCGCGCCTCCCATACTTTCGCCCAGTAAATAGATAGGTTGGTGAGGATAATGTTGCCGGATTAAATGCACAAAGCCCCGTAAATCCTCGTTATACGACGAAATACCGGCCCATAAACCGCGTTTGGGCGCTGCCCCGAACCCCCGCTGATCGTAAGCATAACTGGCGACGCCTTGCGTTTTTAAATAGGTTCCCGGACGATCGAAGAAAGCACTGTAGTCGTTAAATCCATGCAATGCCACAAGCACGGCTTTAGGCGTCGAATCCGGCAGCCATTGTCGAAGCGGTAACGTTGCGCCGTCTTCAGTCCGATAAAAACGGCTATTGAAAAAAGGTTCGTTCACTTTAGGACCTGATGTATGAATCACCGGCATACATCCAGCGAGAAAAATAAGCCATAAAAAGGGTGATCTTTTAAGCAACTTTCTACCGACTATATAAAAGCTCACAGCATGTGGGTAAAATTTAATGATTTCGATTGTACTTTTCTCGGCTCAATCAATGACATTCATCAATATAAAAATCGACTCATCTTGATCCAATCTTTGTATTCGTCATCTATTTTTGCCTTAAAAACCAAACAATATCGGGCAAGGTTTCAATCAACCGTTTTGCTTCCTTTGCGGGCAACGGCTTGCTTAACAGATGGCCCTGAATGATATCGCACCCGCTCGCTTTAAGGCATTCGAGTTGTTCTTCGTTTTCGACCTCTTTGGCTATAACGGTCTTGCCCAGTTCATGCAACATTCCCACGGTGTAGGAAATAATATCCGCGTCCTCGCTACTGCCGGGAAGACCGCGAATAAACTCAGGATCGATTTCTATGACTTGAGCCGGTATCGTTTGGATTTGTGCTAATAGCGCGCTTTCCGAACCGAAATTATCGATAGCGACAATCAAACCGGCATCGACAAACTTCTTTTATGATCGGAATCAGTAAATCGGGGTTATTCGCAACTTCGCTTTCTGCTATTGAAAACTCCAGCCATTCCGGTTTAGCACCGGTTTCCTTAATTATTTCGATGATACGATTCACGTCAACCGCTTGTTTGACGGTCAAATCCTCAAGATTAACCGCCATCAATTTCGGCCTAATCCCTGATTTATCCCATGCCAAAGCCTGGAAACTAACTTGTTGTATTATCCAGTAAGTTAGAATATCCAACATGCCTATTTCTTTTACCAACCCAACAAAATCTTTAGGCAACAACAAACCCAACTGAGGATGTTGCCATCTTATCAATGCCTCGAATCCGGCAATATCGTAGTTATCGGCATTGTGACGGCTTTGATAGTAAACGACAAACTGACTAACTCTACTTAAAGAATTGATATTAAGAGAGCTTTTTGCCCTTAATGTTACTTTGCATGCGTCGAGCGCTTCCACCAAGTCTTGCTGAATCCGAATATTGTCGTCGTGCAATGCCCCCTCGGTGAGTGGAAAAATCGGCTTATTTGTTTCTGATTCGCTGGTAAATAATAAAACTTTAGCTTCTTCTATTAAGGATTCCGCATCGTTATGAGCGCCCGGATACACTGCACTGCCTAGATTCGCATCGAGAACAACCGATGAAATACCGATAAGATAAGGTATTTGCAATATTTTTCTGATTTTGTCGACAATTAGACTTATGGCGCCGGTTTCCGTATCGGGCAAGATTAAAGCGTATTCGTTGTCATCCAGTTTAACCACCGTATCCGTGTTCCGTAATGTGGAAAACAACCTTTTACTCGCTTCAGCAAGCACTTCTTCCGGCGCAGAATTTACCTTACTACCGTCTAGCAGTCTTAACCGTCCTAGAGAAAGATAAATTATCGCAAATGACTTATGGCTAAGATTTGCGGATTGAATCGCTTGACGAACTTGAATCAGTAATTGATTTTGTTCATTTATGTCAAGACTAACGACGTCTTTACTTTCGATAACGTTTTCTATGCGGCGATCAATCTCGTCAACGGATTTTGGGGTAAAAACCTCATGCATAACGCCGTCGACACCGATACAATGACCTTGACCGTCATAGACGGGGGTATCCATCACCTCTAAACAACGTTTTACACCTTTGCTGTCGACTATTTCGATTTCGTAAGGCTTATTGGGATTTCCTTTGATGCAGTTTTCCGTGTAAGCCTCTATTTCTCTATTTAAAGGGTTATCGGTCAGGTAGTTCCGGTAATTCTCCATAAAATCGTTTTCCGAATAACCTAACAGGCGTGTGACGGATTCACTAACATAACTGAATCGGCCCTCACAATCATGCTGATAATAAATATATTCGTTTTGCGGAAAAGAGGACGTCTCCCTTAATTGAGATAATAGCCCCTCTTCATCGTTTTCGATGGGGCTCTCAATCGTTAAATGCTTAACGTCGTTATGCGTCGATTGTAGATTTCTGGTCGATGTCATCATGTCATTTTTGGCTCTTTGTTGTCGCATTTTTTGATTTCGCAACAATATCAACCACACGATGAAAAAGGCCGACACCAGCAACACGGCAATCATTAACGTTTTGACTTTTGGATCTTGGGCTACCGGCCCGGTTTCAGTTATGCTATTCGGGGTAGTGTTAGTTGACGGTTGTTGTTCGATTTCTTCAACACCGGGCTTGGTTTCAGAAATGTCGGAATCGACGGGATCGGCTGGTTGTTTTTCGGCGACCGGCTCTGTTTTTTGTTTACCGGTTACAGCGGCGTTATTGGAAATTAATTTAGGATCGCCGACTATCCATCGAGTGAAAATTTGTTGTACCTCTTCTTCCGTTAAGGAATCCAACCCTTTCTGCAAAATATCGAGCAAGATCGGCCAATCCTTGCGCACTGCAATACTTTCGTTAGCGCTATTACGGTCGTAAAAGGCAGCTACTTTCAAGTTATTCAATTGATATTTTGTTTGCAGATAATTAGCCGTGCCTAAAAACAAAATAGCAGCATCCGCTTGACCGGATGTGACGTTTTTCAAGCTATCCAACATCGTTTCGACATAAGTACGCTTGGCCGAAGGAAATTCATTACCCACTTGCTCCGCGTATTGATACCCTTTAACAACCGCAATTTTTTTGTCTTTAAGATCGTCGCGACTATGAATATTTGTATTTCCTAGCTGAGTTACTATGACCAACGATTTTGTTAAATAGGGCTTGGTAAAAGTAAACCACTCCGCCCGGTCAGGCCTTTTAACCATGGTGGCAACAATATCGACTTTCCGCTTAGCCGCCGCTTTGTAAATACCGGTCCAATCCGAATTTGGATAAATGGTAAAGTCGATGCCTAATCGTCGGCTTAATATCCCCATGATCTCCAGAGCAATGCCGTCGATCTTACCCTCGTCGTTCACGAAACTGTAAGGCGGCAAACTGCCGTCGTAAGCAATGCGAATAGTCTTATGTTTTTCCAGCCATGTTTGCTCGTCGGGCGTTAACTGCAAAACAGATTCCGTAGAAAGTTTGTTTACAGGTAAAACTTCATTGACCTCAACAGCACGAGCCGGCGTTTGAAAAAACAGCGCTATAAACACGATTACTAAGGTTTTACTACTCATAACATCAAACTTTTCACCGGAAAATATTCCCATATACGCCCCGTTTTTATAGGATAAAATTAAATCTTCCCTAATCAATTAGGCTATGAATTATAGTGCCTGTTTGAATATGGCACATCCAGAATAAATAATTTCAATTTTCATTGGACGAATTAAACTGTAATACAACAACAAATTTCTGAGATATGGGCGCGGATTCACGGTTAACAATCTGAGATAATCGCTTGAACAAATGAGGCAGGAGATTCATGAAAACTTTTAACATTTTAATCGGCATCGTGCTTTTATGGTGTTTTTCGATCAATGCAGCCGAACTTGACCGTGCTTCAATTGAACATTTACTTTCCCAAAAAAAGGACGGCAAACCGGCCGATTTGCGACGTAAAGATTTGACCGACCTGGATTTGTCGAGTTTGGATTTCAGCCATGCCGATTTATGGGGTTCGGATTTACGCAGATCTAACTTAAGCAACAGCAATCTTTCCGGCTTGATACTGGATTTAACGGTCATGACTAAAATCAACTTGTCCGGTGCCGATCTCACCAAAACCAGTATTTTTGGGGTTCATATGGCAGGTGCAAATCTGAGTAAAGCCAATCTCAGCCACAGCCGATTTATTGCCAATCTCGACCGCTCCAATTTGAGTCATGCGAATCTTAAAAACGCCTTGTGGGGGGTAGACATGAAGAACCAGCCGATGGGTTTAATGCGAGTGAGTTTGAATAGCGTCGACCTAACCGGTGCCGATTTAACGAATGCCGATCTTAATCGCGCGCTGCTCAAACACGCCAATTTAACCGGAAGCGTTCTGCACAACACAAACCTAATGGGTGCCGATCTATCGGTAGCAAACTTAACCGATGCCGATTTATCCGGTGCCGATTTATCCGGCGCCATTTTGACCGACACCGATTTTTCGGGCAGTAATCTTGATGGAACGCGTTTTTCCGGTATTAACGATAAATCCATGCTCAAAGGTCTAGATACGGCTAAAAATATTGAGAAGGCCATTTTTAATTGATAGGGGTTTACACAACGCTGATAGTGAAAGGCCGTTAAGGATTTTTTAATTAAAGAACTTACTGACGTTTTGTAACGTTTTATAGATACCCCAAGATAAAGGCAATAAGACAGCAGACCAGGCTAACAGGATGGTTAACACATGGCTTGGTCTCTCCCTTATATCTTGGCTTTCATACGTCATAATAAGCTGTTTTTCAAGCTGATTTACTGTTTCTGCCTGTTCTTCGATATCCTCCATAAACCATTTGTCGGCCACTGGTTTAATTAACAGATTGCAGAATAAACCGATCATCAACATAGCGGCCAAAACTATCATCGTTTGGTTATAAACTTGCTCGCGCGGAATACCTATAGCGATTTGATATTCTCGCATGTAATTGACGATCACCGGCCCTAAAATCCCTGCAGTGGCCCACGCGGTTAACAACCTCCCGTGAATGGCTCCGACCATTTGAGTTCCGAACAAATCGGCTAAATAAGCCGGAATTGTTGAAAAACCGCCTCCGTACATACTCAAGATGATACAAAATGCGCCTACAAAAAAGACTTTATTTCCTGTGTTTGCGCTCTGCGGGATACTGAGATAAAGCAAACTTCCCAAGATAAAGAAGAGCAAATAGGTATTTTTGCGGCCTAATTTATCGGAAAAACTAGCCCACAGGAATCGTCCGCCGATATTGAATAAACTCAGCAGCGCCGTAAATCCCGCGGCAATCGCTGCAATCGCTGCCAACTGCGGTTTATCGAGCGCACCATAAGGCTTGTCGATACCGATCAATTGACCGCCGAATATCTCCTGAAGCATAGGGGATGACATTCCGATTATGCCGATGCCTGCACTCACATTCATGCATAACACCCCCCAAAGCAACCAAAATTGCTTGATCTTGAAGACGTTTTTCACATCGACATGCTTATGGGTGATCATTTTATTTTTTTTGACCGAAAGCGATGGATTCCAATGCGTCGGTTGCCAATCGGAAGGCGGTATTCGATAACCCAACGCCCCCGACATCATGAAAATAAAATAAACCGACGCCAAAACAATCAGGGTCGGCATAACGCCGACATCCGTGTCACTTGCGAAAAACTTGATTAATTCGGCTGCGAGCGGCGAACCTATCATGGCGCCGCCGCCGAACCCCATAATCGCCATCCCGGTTGCCATACCCCGACGATCCGGGAACCATTTGATTAAAGTCGAAACCGGAGAAATGTAGCCTAACCCCAAGCCGATCCCTCCGATAACCCCGGAACCGAGCAACATCATCCAGAATTGGTGGTAATAAATACCCAAGGCGGAAAACAACATCCCACCGCACCAGCAAAACGTGCTAACGACAGCCGCCTTTCGCGGACCGACATGATCGAGCCAACTTCCCCACAGCGCAGCAGAGGAGCCGAGAAAAACAAAGAAAAGCGTATACATCCAACCTAAGGTCGAGATTTTCCAATCGCAGTGGGTAACAGTCAGCTCTTGAATGAATCCGATTTCAGGCCCGCATACGATACTTTCTTTTATCCCTATCGCTTTTGAAAGCGGCAGCCAAAAAACCGAAAATCCGTAAGCCATTCCAATACAGAGATGAATAGCCAAGGCAGCTGGAGGAACCAGCCATCGATTAAAGCCGGGTTGGGCGATGGTTCGTTCTTTCGCTAAAAATTTAGTTTTTTCTTGAGCCATTTTATAGTTTTTTCACCCTATTTATGAGGCTTATAAGCTTTTCAAAACATCCGGTTTTATAGCTTAGACGACATCCATTTTATCTAAAACCGGGATCGTTATTATCCTTTTCTCGCGGCATCTTAATCGGTCCAGGAACAATCGGCTGAGGCGGCGGCAAAGGCGGGGTCTTCGGCGTTGCAACTCAAGGCTTTCTTGCTTCCTCAACTCTTCCTGCCGTTCTTTTTCTGCTTGTAATTTTGCCGCTTCTTCCACGGCTTGTTGATCCTGCCATGTCTTTAATTTTATTTTCGCCTCTTCCCTTTGTTCCGGCGTCATTTCTTTAACGGTTACAACTTTTTGCGCAGAGGTTCCCGAAGAACACGGCGACGGTTGATAAAGGATTTTCCCCGAAGCTTGTTTACACTTAAACACTTCGGCATGAACCGGTAAACCCATGATTAATAGTAAAATAGGAATACAATTAAATAGCTTCATATCATTTCTCCTATCGTCGCCTGTGAGCGAATTAATAAAAGTTACTTGGCTTTACTTTCTTGCTTTCCGGCCATCAACATTCTCGCCAATCGCCGCAATCCGTCTGAAGTTATTTCGAGGCCGAACGGCGCACCCAAATTTTCCAGTTCGTAGATCACATCGGTCGCTGCTATGAAGGTCAAATAACGCAACCCTTCGACTTCCGGTAGTTGTTTGGCTAAAGTTTTAAGCTGCGGCGCCAATTTTTGCCAAGTATCGGTAAAAAATACCCGAACCGGATCGCTGCTTTTCGGGCTTTGCGCCTTTAATCCGGCTTGAAAAGCCGTGCGCGATTCCACTAGGATTTCCGTCAGCGTATCCTTCAGTTCTTGCGATTTTGTTTCACTGGAAGCCTGATCGATTGCTTTACTTAAAAAGGCATCCCACTCTTTCCAGGTCGATTGCCATGCTATCTGTTCGGCCTCGGTAAAAGGCGCTTCCGGTTTCGGCTCGATTTTTTTCAAAGGCGCATCGAAAGCTAGTTTGATTTTAATTCCGTCGTCATTCGCATCGGCGCTATTGAATTTTAGCGTTTCTAAGACTTGTCTGATATCGCCGGCATTTTCCTTAGGTAAAAACCCGGTCAACGTTTTTTCAATATCGCCACGGGATTTATTCAAATCGACTTTTATATCCGACAGCTTAGGTTCTGCCACTTTTTTGATGAGCTCTTGCAGCTTATCGATGCCCAATTGACGGCCTTGCCGGTCGTAAGCATTGATCCGGGTAACCGGTAAGCTCAAGATCGATTGATCCGGGCTAATCGTCGGTTTTTGAAACGTTTCCAAGGCGCCGTCCCATGCTAAAACCGGAATACATTGTCCGCCGAATGAGGTCCCTAATTGTGCTTGAACATCGTTCAGTAACTTGATTAGACCGCCTTCCCCGGAAATTCTGGGGTTGGATAAGTTAAGAAAGCTGCATTTATGCTTGTCGTGCCAAACCTCGGCGATGCCGCCCTCGCCTTTAAAAAGCTGATTGTCTACAACTTTTTTGATTAAGCCGTAATCCAATTGAATCGGTAAATTAACGGGTTCGGCCGTTCCGGTTTTTGCAATGCCGCTCAAAAGACCGATTGCCAACGTTAAAAAATATTTTTTCATAGTGCTGCTCCTCTAGGTACGAAACCCGTCATTATCGATTAAGACGCTTTATTAATGCTTATTTTCAATTACAGCCGACTCATTGGTTAAATTTTCCGGTAATAGAGGTCCGATAAAGTCGTTCTCCGCATGCTTTATGCGGGTGAATTGCTGGCCGATGAATAAATCGTTGCTGACAGCGGTGACGTTGTTCAGCCAACGATTCGACAGCTGACAATTTCCCGAATAAGGGGGTTCTTTGCACACATCGATCTTACCGTCTTTTAAGACATTAAAATGCAGTCCCGGCAGCGGACGTACCCGAATATCCGGTAAGGGGTGCGAATAGTCGAGAATGGTCGGCTCTTTAAAATTCAATAGCTCGAGTATGAGTTTTGGCACTTGATAAAGCGGAAGACTGCCGATTTTCAACGGCCCGTTTTTACCGTCGATGACGATCATCGGCGTGCTGACGTAAAACTTAAACATCTCCGGCGTGAAATCACTCCGATTGGCGGCTAATACGCCGGAATCGACATACCCCGCGAAATTCTCGCCTAAAAACGGCAAGTGATCGCCGAATACGACAATAATGCCGTCAGGGTCGCGTGCGCGCATTTCTTCAATAAATGCCATTAACTCGCGAGATTTATAATACACAGTATTAGCGTAAGTGGTAACTTCTTCGACTTTCGATTTGGATGTGATTTTATCGGGTCTCGATGCGCTCAAAGGATAATTCCAATGACCGAAATAGGTAACGATATAATCCAAAATCGGTTCCTTTTTAGTTAACGAATCCGAAATTTTTTCCATAACTTGGCGGTACAACGTACCGTCCGCCATAAACTCCCGGTTCATATCGTCTTGCACGAAATCGGCGATAGACCAATACGTCTGAAAGCCGATATTCCGGTACGCATTGACACGATTCCAAAATACCGGCACATTGGGATGCGACGCAATCGTACGATAGCCCTTATCGGCAAGAATATGCGGCAAGCAAGGCACCGAATTCTTCAATTGCCGTTCGAATTTAACATTGTCTTTGGTTACCGGAAATCCGCATAAGACCTCAAATTCGGAATTTGCCGTATACCCGCCGAACACTGGCGGCATCGCTAAAGAATAATCCGTGCTTTTCCATAGCTTACGAAATTCGGGCGACAACGGATTCTGGTTATAACCGGCCTTTTTTAATCGATAAGGATCCCAAAACGATTCCAATAAAACTAAATGGATATTGCGCGGTGTAAAATATCGACCACCGCCCTTGGTTTCGGTTACCGGCAGCGAAGATAGCAAAGTTTTCGCTGACGCTTGCGCCACATCCATATCCGGCGCGGCATCGGCCAGTGCAAAATAACGCGCCCCTTCTTGCAAGGTATATAAAGTTGCACCGTGCCAAATATAGTTTGAACGCTGATCCCATACCGAATTACCGGTGTATTTGTCGATAGGTTCAACAATCATCGTGGGCTTATAAACCAGCGTTATACCTAATAACACGGTAATCAAGGTTGCTAGGTAAGCGCTCCAATGCCGCATCGAAAAATTAAATAGAACCAAACTGGCGATTGCCGCCAAAGGAACCGCGGCGGCAAAAAATCGCCATCCTTCCAAAATCAATAACAACGACCGCAAGGCAAACACATCGTCCGGCATAATGGGGCCGCCGAAAAAGGCAATTTTTATTGCATTGCCGACATATAAAAGCCCCATTATCAGGGCTTGAATAATCAAAAAAATAGAGATTCGCTTCGACCAAGCAAAAAGAATATAAGCCATCAGCAACTGAAGCGTAAAATCCAGCGGAATGGCATTCGTCTTCAATTGCACATCGAACTTCAATGCACTGATTAAATAAAAGATAAAATAAAACAACGCTGTTGAAACCAGCGGCAATAACTTTGGAGACATGGCTTTTCGTAAAAACAATGTTTGAGGTTTAGGCTACCGCCGTAATGATGAATGCATAATGAACGAGCGCGACATATTAGCATATCCTTTTATCGATCCGGTCTTATGTGATGCGAGCACTCTAAACCGGACTATTCTAGAAACAGATTTATTGATCCGGCCTTTAAATGTTTGAACCGTTCGTGCTGAGCTAGTCGAAGCACATAAAGCCTTTCGACAGGCTCAAGGCGAACGGAAGTAAAGACTTCATAAGGCCGAATCAATAGAATGTCATTCGAGGAAAAACTGAACAATCAAACAAAACGTATCAGACTTTAATTCACGTCAAAATTTAAAATATCCTAATTACCTAGTCTGGGGACTAAACATCTAGTTTTTTGGTTAATATTTGTGTCGTTTTTTTATCAAGAGGTCAGTGCAATAGGATTTGCAGAGGTACGATGCGACTTCCTTTATTCGGCACATTCTATAATCGCATCATAGGGCCTTGCGTGGTCGTGTTTATTTGCCTTCTTTGTAATTTCGGCGCTGAAATATCTGGCAATAAAATGTTGTCACCCGCCCTATTTGTCATTCAATAGTCTAAACTTTAATTTCGTAGAGCAACATCAACAACTCACCTGGAGACTAATTATGGCGATTCAAGTAATAATCAATCAAGCGGGCCCGTTACCGATTAAAGCTACTTTTAACGCGATAAGCGATTCGCCACTGTTTTTGGAGGTCAACGGTTCAATTTGGTCGGGGGCAGCCAACAACTTGATCGGGATTCAAGTCGATCTGGATGGTCAAGGTGTTGGGGCCGCACAAATATTTAACAACGGCAGCACTACCCACAGAGCGGTCGTGCCTGCCTATATCCCGATTCAACTTACGCAAGGGCAACATACCCTCGTACTCTCGCAAATGACGGGTACAACCAATTCAGACCAAAACGACTTTTATACTGCTGTAATTCATTATTAAGGAAGGGCCTTAGGACGGAATAGGTGCACAAACAATTTAACATTTTAAAATGTAAGCAGTTTCCGTGCGCCGTAATCAGCCGAATGGCAAGGTTACAAAACATTCGGCGGATTACGCCGCGCCCAAGCGAGCGTGGCAAACCAAAACCTAATCACATTGCGCGGCTAATCCACCCTACACAAGTTAATATTTACCCGGCGTACACGGTTCCGATGATTGCAATTGAACAGATAAACTTGATGTATTCAGTATCTTGTTTTAGGATGCACTAAAAATTAATAACATTATGAATATATTTAGCAAAGTGTATATTTTTTTAACCCAAATAGCATCATTGACGGAATGTTTTCCGTCAAATAGGATGCCTACTTTACGTTAGAGCTTCTATCATGGAATCAGAACTAATCAATCATATAGATAAGCAAATTGATGTTCATGTAAAGTTTATGGATTCAATCGAGCAAATACGCTGGCGTTTTACTTCCGCATTTGGAATAACTGCGTTAGCAGGTTTGTTATTTATAAACGGTAAAGCCGGGCTTGAAGGCTTTAAAATATTTGAAGCTGCTGCATATTTCATTGTCTTAGTCGTCTCAATAGCTGGCTTAATAACTCAAATTCGTATTATTGGTTTGTTCTGGAGTCAGTGGAAAAGGATTAGAGGATTACAGCTTGAGAAGCTTAGCTTATTGGAAAAAAACGAAATTATTATTTCTGACCGAATTAAGTCTTTATGGTCTTTACCGTATATAATTCCAAAAGAAAACCAAGATGGTTTTTATTTTACGGTTCATGAATCCAACAGCCTTTTGTTTTCAATGCTTATCTCTGTATCCATAGCTTTAATTGTTAATATGCTTTGCCAAAACGTCTATTTAGCAGGCGCAATAGCTATTATCGGCACAGGTTTGTTAACTTATCTCTCCCATATTGCTGGCAAGGAGTATTGCAAGCAAATTTTAGGTCACACGTAATTTTTTATGGACACAACCAGCTCTAACAAGTCGGTCAAAGGGACGCGCCGACCGTTAGCGGTTCGGAAGGTGGGGCTTTTATTCACGGTTCGGGGCTTCGCCAAAGCGTGTCAAACGGCGCGCCCCTTACCTTCACGTTAGGCATGAATCGGCGAACCGCTTTGGAAAATTTAATTCAATTAAAGCTGCCACTCCAGCAAAGCATCTCAACTTTGGCTCAATTTGAGTGGGATAGTGAAATTGAATTGGTAAATTTAGAGGCATCACAAATTCAAAACGTGTTAAAGCTTTTTAAGCAAGGTACTATTTCATCAGTAGACGTTGAGGCGTGGGCTAATGCAATTGAAGGGCGCGATGATATAAAAATCGCATCATTGCTAATTCGTGAAGCACTCTACGAGCTTGCAAACCCTTATCTTACAAAACCATTATGTATTGAGCGGGCTAATTTCTGGCTTTCTCAAAAGTTGTAAGTTGTAGTAACCACCGTTTTAAGGGGCGTAAAAACATGGCAGCAACTTTTTTCCGGCCTAACCCGGCAGTCAAAGGGACGCGCCGGACACAGGCGCTTATGAAGGTAAGTTGTTTATTGGAGTTCGTGGGCTTCGGTATAATCTGCCAACCGGCGCGCCCCTTACATTTACGTTAGCCATCATCTTTAACAGCGCCACCTCAATTACAAAAAGGAATATCTATGTCATACATCAAAATTCAGTGCGACGATTGCCAAAAAGTTCATCAAATTGATGCAAAGGAAATCGACTTTGAACAAGTTGATTCGGATGAAAGGCAAATGGGAGCAGAAATTACATATGAGGGAAACGTCGAAATCCAATGTGATTGCGGAAAAAATATCGAAGTCAACCACCTCTTTTGGGAGTATCCAGAGGGCGTAGAAAATCACAAAGAAACTGAAGTGTCCGGCGGCACCGTCGTTGAAAACACCCTCTGACTTTTCGGCGGCGCAGGCTAACATGGCGCTCAACCGGAGCGCGGCCATAATGCGGTTTTGTTTTTTCAGCTTTCCGGGTCGCGCCCGGTTAGGTTTACGTTAGATCGCAAAATGCAATACACTGAAATTCAGATTATTGATGGTTACTTCAAGTATTTACAGACTAACGTTGACGGGGATTTTGGGCATGGGAAGAAGTAGACGCGCTCTGCCACGATCTGCCTTCTGGGCTTCGCATAGTACGGAAACTTGTTGAAGCTGCGCCTTCGGATTGGAGTTTAAGCCTTATTGGTGCAGGACCACTTGAAGATTTGGTTTATCGCTTTGAACTCGAAGCAGTTAACGCCATCACCGAAGTGGCAAACGAATCAAAGCGAATGCAACGAGCCATGATTTCCGTGAACGTTGGTGAAGATAGCCCAGCTTTTGAACTTTGGGAAACGCAACTAAAGATGTATCAAGGTGACATCAATGCGTTCTAACCCGTCGCTCAAAGGGACGTTTTGCCCCAGTGCGCTTTTTACACTTTGTACAACATTAATCAGTCATGCAAATTTTTAACTCCATCAACGGGCAAAACGCCCCTTAGCTTTGCGTTAGGCAACATGAAAGAACCGCCCCCACTAATAGACAGTGTTCGTATCATCCGCTACTGCTGTTTCAGTGCTGAAATTCACCCAACAGGCCGTCGGCGCATCTTCATTGGAGATGATCAGCTCGACCTGAATCGAGTTCGTGCTTTGAGCATTGGTGAAAACCTAGTAGACGGAGGATTAATGCTGTTGCACTGTGCTTCCAATTGGGATGCTCTAGCTGGTTTTCATTATGAAAGTACGGCTGCTGCCGAAGACGGCGCTAATTCTGCGTATACGGGAGCGCTTTTAAGCTGGGAATCATTTCGAGAACTTACGTCTGCTGAGTTGGCAGAAATAGAAAACGTTCGAGTTGAACTGAATGCAAGTGCACACGAGCATCCAGATTCCAGTGAAAATGAAGCCTAACATGGCAGTCAAAGGGACGTTTTGCCCTAACGCGCTTTTTAAGCTGGGTGCTTCATCGGTCGCTCCGGATTTCTGTTAACATTATCCACGGGCAAAACGCCCCTTACTTTTACGTTAGGATTATGCCACTTCATCTCTTAGTTGCCTGCGTAATACTTATAGCATCCCTACTTGTGCATGCCGCACTTGCGCCTTATTATGAAACGGGTAGTTTTATACTAATATCTCCAATTATTTTTATTGGGCTATCGGTAATATTTTTTGCCTTTATAAAAAAACGGCTTTGGAGTTGGCAATGGGCTTTCTATATTTCCCTCGGAAATATCGTAATTCACAGTTTATTTCTTCCTACCCCAGAATTTTTTGGTGAGGTAACTCCTTTTGCACAAGTCTTGTTTGCCGTTGAATTAATTACCAGCTTCGTTATCTTTTTGAGCATGTTCACTAAAACAACAAAAAACTGGTTCTTTGAATCAAATGGGTAAGCCTTATACACAACGAGCATTGCAGCAAATAACTTTCTGTCCTAACACGTCAGTCAAAGGGACGCGCCGAACGCAGGCGTTTGTTAACCTTGGTGGTTTTTTCGGGCTCGCCGACTTTGTTAACCTTTGCCACCCGGCACGCCCCTGTCATAGAGAAGTCACCCCCCAAATACTGTCTGTTTTGCCAGTCATTCGCCCGCACGAAATCCTCTTTTTTTAAAGTCCTTAAAAAAAGCCCGATCTGAGTGCGGTGTCGTGTTCGGTCATAAACCGGGTTTTTCCGGGATAACGCCTGCGGGGTAAATCGAACCTGTCGTATGGGATGTCCACGTCAGTGGCATCGGCTCAGCTTCATTAAATATTGAAATCCGTAGGGTATCCGCCGAGGCGCCTAAAGACTTAGCTGGGACCTCACCGGCGTGGGCCATAGGGGCGCGCGTAGGTCGCATCGACGGAAAATCGGTTTGATGTCATCAATAACCTGCTTTAATCGGTCATGTGCGCTCCTGCTGTGTAGTCTTTAAAATTCATGACCATCTGGCGTTACAATTAAACGGTCACTAACCGGGTCGCATCGAATTTTTCACCCCGTGCCACATACCATAAGGCCTTGGCCAATTTGCGTAACAGGCCGACCACGGTCTTCAGTTTGGCGTCGGGCTTGGCCTTGGCGTGATACCACTTGGCGATCACCGGGTCGTTCTGGATCAGGCGCAGCGCCGCCAGGAACAGGACTTTTCGCGCCATCGCCGAACCGCGTTTGCTGAGTTTGAGCCGGCCTTGGTATTGCCCGCTGCTTTTTTCTTTAAGGTTAAACTAGGTCGCGCTGTAGCCGACTAAGGGCGTAAGCCCCTCGCGTTCTTTGATGGGCTGCGTGGATTTACACGGTTTCGTGGCGAAGGTGGACGCGTAACACAAGCATAATAGCCACTTTCCGAAACCTTAAGCACCCGACACAATGTTGCTACCGGATAATCTTTCCGCCATTTATGCCCTTTGGGTATTCCTTAATCCGGTCAACCTTTACGCTGACGTCCTCACGAAGGTTGCTGTGCACTTTTTTACCCAAAGTGCACAAGTAACAGATCTCGCTCCATTTTGACTTCGCCTAGTTTTTCCTGACGGGCTGCCGCAACCCAATTTTTTAGAGTGCCTTTAGGTAACGAAAAGCAATTAGCAATTTCAGTTATTGTTAATTAGTTTCCAGGTGTAACCGTACGGCTTCATTCCTAAATTCTGGGCTGTAAACCCCTTTGGGGAATCGTTGCATGTGTACTCCGTTTCTTCTCATTTTATCGAAACTTTGGACTCCATTCTTTCCTGATTACCTCATATCATTCATGTGGCCAAATAAAAGATACCGACGTGGCTTTATGGCCGGTTACGGTCACTTTCTTTTTTATGGCCTTTCCATCGAGTTGGGCTTTCACGTAGTAACTTCCGGGTTTAAGGTTAACAAGCATAAACGGCCCAAGGGATACGGCTTGCAAATAACCGTTCCCTTTTTTATCAAATATTGCGACCTCTATATCGCTAAGATACTTCCCTGAACTGATGGCGAATAAAAGATGTAAATTATAATTGGGCTTGAGTGAATGTATGGCATCGACTTCGTCCAACCCAACGCCACCACTTACAAAAGTAATATCGCCTTGAGCTTGTGGTTGCAACGCAGTTGATTCCGCGAAAGCGGCGTTACCGCTTAGGAATGTGACAATAAGTAAAATAATTTGAAATTGCGTTTTCATGACTAATTTCTCCAATAATTTAAATCGGGCAAAATGGCAAAATTAAGTAAGCAGCCATTGAAATGTTACGGTTTTCCTTTTTATAAGCCTCTAATATCTTGGAATTGGCAAACTTGTTCAATAGCCATTTCCTTCATTAAAGAGAGGTTGCTATTATGAATTACCATCGAAACCAAGATTAGTATTGTTATAGCGACTAGTAAGGTCAATGGCTGAGTTGTATGAGTGCTGAGTTTGGCAGCAACACAATGTTGATCTTTTGACATGGTTGTTTCTCCAAATATTATCTAACAAATAATCATTCGATCATTTAAGTTTGAATGACATCATCTAAGCATGTTTAACAAAGCGGATCGCATAAAGGAATAAGATTGCACCGATAGTCGCAGTAAAAATCGACCCAATTAGGCCTCCCGGAAGCAAAATCCCAATTAAACCCAGGACAAAGCCACCCACTAACGATCCAATGATGCCGACGATGATGTTGCCAACCACCCCATAACCGCCGCCTTCCAACATATTTCCCACCAACCAGCCGACAGCGGCACCGATTGCTACGTATATTAGTAAAGATAAAAACATGTTCGTTCTCCTTTACTTGTGAATAAAAATCAGGCTAATTCATCACAAATGAATAACTAACCGATAGGTTTTTTATAAACTCAAATTTTCATTTATGTTTACGTTTATATTTGTGTTTCTTCGCCGGTTTATGGGCGACAATTTTGACTTTCCCCACCCCTTTTTCTTTGATGCCAATTTTATTGGCGGCGGCTTTGGATAAATCCATTACCCGGTTACCTACATAAGGGCCACGGTCATTGACCTTCACAGTTACTGATTTACCCGTTTCAACGCTGGTGACCTTGGCAGTTGTCCCGAGGAGCAATGTTGTTGAAGCCGCGGTCATTGAATTCTGGTTATAGGTTTCCCCATTGGCCGTGGTGTTGCCGTGAAAGCCGGGGCCGTACCAGGAAGCTTGGCCTTGTTGTTTAACAACGCCGCCTTTTGTTGACTCAGATGTTTGTTTCTCGGAGCCTTTCGTCGCTTCTTCCTTTTGACAACCGTTGACGACGAGCAAAAATACCAGACAACCCAAACATGATTTTGTATTCATTAACGTTGACTCCAAATTAATAAATAATCTAACTGTTACAATGCTGCAAGCATTTATTGAGCCAATTTTCAAAGCCAAAACAAAGATAGATAAAACAAATAGATAGAAAAACAATGTCTTGCTTAGCAAAAATAATTATTGAAGACTTAGGTAATATTTACCGAGGAACATGCAATATTTACTGCCATAAGCTACCGATCATGGTTAGTTGGTTTCGTAACAGTTTGATATTATTTTTAATAAAGTTTGCCTTGCAATCTCCTGTATATCGTTATTTTTAATAACCTTTGCTTTTGCATATAACTGGGATTTTATTATTTTGTGCGTAACCAACTAATTTAATGAGTCATAATCAAAAATGAAGGCTCAACTAAACCGTTAACTTTTATCATTCAGTCCTATGGCGCATTTTTTTAGCTCGATGCTACAAAACTTGGACAACTTCAGAAAGAATTTGCGAAGCGCAATTTCTGGAGAATTCTTAACGTCATCCGCACTTTGGACATTAGTCCTCATCTTTTGCTGTTTGTTACTCACAACCTTTATTGCTTACCGATCGACAAGCGAGTTGATTGAAGATAATGCATGGGTTTTACACACGCAAGAAGTGCTGGAACAAATATTGGAAATATCAACCAATGTCCGTACGGCTGAAGGCAGACAAAGAGGTTTTTTGCTGACACAGGACAATAAATACCTGGACAACTACCAGGAAACAATCCGGGAAATCAATAGCCACCTGCAAGCTCTAAAACAACTGGTTGCCGATAACCCGGCTCGTAAAATTGAAGTACAAGAGCTGCAAAAATTGATAGAACAACGAATTTTTATTATGGGTGAAGTGCTAGATACCTACAAAAATGAGGGGGTGGAACAAGGCAAGCAGAAATTGATTCATGGGGGCGGCTTAACAGTGATGAGGCAAATTACTGTTTTAACCGATAAGATTAAATCCGAAGAAAAACAACTGCTAAAAAAACGATCTCTTAGATCAAACCAAAGCAGGGATTTTGCTTTAAGGGGGTTGGTGATTGGTGCGATATTTACCACAACATTAGTGTTTTTTTCTTACTATCTCCTGGTAATTGATTTACGCAGGCGGCAGCAAAATGAAAAAGCCTTGGCTAATGCCCGCGATAATTTGGAAGAAAAAATCCAAGAGCGGACACAGGAATTGGAACAAAGTAACCGGGAATTACAGGAATTTGCTTACATTGCTTCTCACGACTTACAGGAACCCTTACGTAAAATCCAGATATTTGGCGACCGCCTGAAACTTAAAGCGGCTGATCAACTGGATGATTCAGCACTAGATTATTTAGGGCGTATGCAGTCGTCTGCGAAGCGTATGCAAAACTTGATTAACGATCTTTTGCAGTTTTCCCGGATATCGGCCAACACCAACGCAGAAGGTTTTTTACAGGTTGACCTAAACTTGGTTCTCCAGGATGTCCTAAGTGATTTGGAAGGCAGCCTTGAGCATTATGGCGGTGTCGTTGCTGTCGATCATTTGCCCACCATTAAAGCGAATCCCTTACAAATCAGACAGCTTTTACAAAATATGTTAAGTAATGCCTTAAAATTTCATTGTCCTGGCGTGCCGCCAGAAGTCAATGTACATTGGCATAATCAAACCAAATTTTCAGATATCGAGAATGCTGAAAAGTATTACGAAATCACCATTAGCGACAATGGCATCGGTATCGACCAGCAATACGCCGATAAAATTTTCGTACCCTTCCAGCGCTTGCATGGCAAAAATGAATATGATGGCACCGGAATCGGCCTAGCTATTTGCCGCAAAATAATTGAAAAGCATCATGGCTATATCCATGTGCTACCGGCGCCGACCGGTCATGGAACCCGATTTGTACTTTGCTTTCCGGCATTTTAGGGGGCAAATTATTTCACTTTAAATTCATTAAACAAATAAAGTCCAGAAGCATAAATAATCAGGACTCGACTGTTTCAATCTATGCATTTCGGTGTGTCGAGTAGTTGGATTTAAAAAATGCTAACAAAAAAACTTTTCTGTTTATTAATTGACTAATTATTGAAACCGCGATTTATAAGGTCGCTATAAATGGGAATTAAATACCTATTTATTTAGAGTCGGATTTTAAATTTCATAAAAGGATAACGAACATGAATTACAGGCAGGCTGAAAAACATGTGAATACTATCCTGATGGCTGACGACGATTCTGATGACCGGCTATTGGTCAAGGAAGCATTAAATGATGCCAATTTTCCCGTTGCGAATTTGTGCTTTGTGGAAGATGGTGACGCGCTCATGGATTACCTGCTAAGCCGGATTAATTCTAGCGCCGAAAACAAAATGCCGCTGCCGGACTTAATATTACTGGACCTCAATATGCCCAAAAAGGACGGTCGGGAGGCCCTTAAAGAAATCAAATCCAATGCGGATTTACGCCGAATCCCGGTGGTCGTTTTTACCACCTCGACATCGCCTCAGGACATAAAAGCCAGCTATGATTGCGGGGCAAATTCCTACATTTCCAAATCAGCCACCTTTGATAGCTTAGCGGCGGCCATGCAAACCATAAAAAGTTATTGGGTCGATTATGCTTTGGTTAGTTAACCGTAGGTTAATTTGATGTGCTAAAAACGCTTCGAGTCCTTTTGGTGGAAGACGATGAGGACGATTACGTCATTACTCGCGACCTGCTTTCAGACGCAGACCAAACCAATTACCAACTTGAATGGGTTAGCAATAGTCAGGATGCCTTGACCAAATTGCTTGCGCCGCAATGCACTTATGATGTTTGTTTGCTGGATTATCGTCTGGGAAGTGAAACCAGTTTGGACATTATGCGTAAGGTAATCAAGGAAGGGGTCCCTGTACCGATGGTCTTGTTGACCGAACATGCCGACCGGCAAATTGACTTATCGGCTATGCAGGAAGGCGCCAGCGATTTCATGGTTAAATCTGAAATCAATAGCACCAGCCTTGATCGTGTGATCCGCTATGTCTGTGCCGTCAAAAAACATGAACAGGAACGTCTGGCATTGGCATTAGCCGTTGAGAAGCATAAACAAGCCGAAGCCGCTAATAAAAGTAAGGACGAATTTTTAGGCATGGTGTCGCACGAGTTGCGTGGCCCTATCAATTCAATTTTGCTATGGCTAGAACTGCTGAAATCACCCGATTCTGGACAAGACACGATAAAAACCGCCGTTGAAACCATTGAACGCTCGGTTAAACAGCAAAGTAAAATATTGAACGATCTTGTTGAGCTCAGCCGTGGTTTAAATGGCATGATTAAGCTCTATAAACAATCAGTTAACCTGATTGAAAGTTTACGGAATACGGTCATCAATCATCAACCCGAGGCAGTAGCAAAAAAAATCTCGATGACTTTTACGGCAGATTACGATGAGGTTTTAGTAAACGTCGACCCAGAACGGTTGCAACAAATTTTAGGCAATGTGTTAACCAATAGCATTAAATTTACCCCGGAACAGGGACGTATCGACGTCAACATCAAAATCCATCAGATTGATAACTCATCGCATGCCGAAATTGCCATTAAAGATACCGGTATCGGCATTTCCAGCGAACTGCTTCCGGTTATTTTCGATCGCTACCTGCAAGCGCCTACTCATAGTTATAGCAGCAATACCGGTCTGGGTTTAGGCTTAACCATAGCCAGAAACCTTGTGGCTTTGCACAACGGTACAATCCGTGCCGAAAGCCCTGGAAAAAATAGGGGGTCTACGTTTTATGTAACCCTACCGATAAAATCTCTAAGCACATGACTGGTTAACTTAGCCATGCCCAATATTTTGATTGTTGATGATGATGTCGATGCAGCTAATGCGCTTAAGCATATCATTGTCAAAGACGGCTTCACGGTGACCACTGCAGCAACGTTGGTTCAGGCTAAGGCGGAAATTAAAAAACGCATGCCCGATGCCATATTAACCGACTTGATGCTGCCGGATGGAAAAGGTTTTGAGATCTTCGGTGATTCACCACCGAAGAATGTCGATATGATCCTGATGACAGGTTTCGCCAGCCTGGATACCTCGATTGAAGCCTTGCGTTTAGGTTTTCGCGATTACCTGACGAAGCCGGTGAACATCCAGCGGCTTAAAAACTTGCTGGATCGTATCCCTAAACCCCGTGAGCTCAAAGACGAGATCGACACCTTACGGAACGAGCTTCAAGAAATAGGCCGTTTCGGAAAATTAAGGGGAACATCCCCGGCTATGCAAAAAGTCTATGAACAAATCTCCCGGGTTGCCCCTTGCAATGCTACCGTTTTGATCACCGGCGAAAGCGGTACCGGCAAGGAAATGGTCGCGCAAACCATCCATGAACTCAGCACCCGTCGAAAAAATATGTTTTTGGCGCTGAATTGTAGCGCTGTGTCTCCGCAACTGATCGAAAGCGAATTATTCGGCCATGAAAAGGGGAGTTTTACCGGCGCGACTAAAGATCGTAAAGGTTATTTTGAACAAGCATCCGGCGGCACCTTGTTTTTAGATGAAGTGACCGAAATGCCGATTGATATGCAGGCCAAATTGCTTCGGGTGCTGGAAACCGGCTGTATTATTCCGGTCGGCACCAATACCACCATTCAAACCGATGTCCGTATTATTGCAGCGACCAACCGTGTCCCCGAAGAGGCTGTGGCAGAAGGCAAGCTACGTGAAGACTTAAAGTATCGGCTACAAGTTTTTCCTCTGCATTTACCGCCGCTTAGAATTCGACTTGAAGACACAGTGCTTCTGGCAGACTACTTCTTGCAAGAATTTAATACGCTGGAAAATCAAAGTAAAGTGATGACATCAGAGGCGCTCGACAAAATTAGCACTTACAATTGGCCGGGCAATGTCCGTGAGTTAAAAAACGCCATTCAGCGCGCTTTTATCATGGCAGACCGGGAGATCACTGCCCACTTCTTGTTTGATGTAAACGGCGGGGCTAGTCAACCAAAGAAATCCAATCTGGATGAAATTGTGCCAGGCATGACGATCAACGATGTTGAAACAATCTTAATCAATAAAACCCTGGACTATTGCGATGGTAACAAGGAAAAATCCGCGCAAATGCTGGGTATCAGCGTCAAAACGCTTTATAACAAGCTCAAAATCATTGCTGGCCATACTTAAGTTAACGTTATTTCTCATTTTTTTCAGTTAGTTATAAATCTCGATTGATCTTTACCTTGTTTAGGATTTGTGCTTTTTAAGCATTTCCGATTTCGGAATTAACCTGGACATCGCTGTATAAGCTTGGCAAGCTAAAAATCTCCCCAAAGTAACCAGCTGCAAATGATTTACTTTAAACTCGATCCATTCCTGCAATATTTTACCCGTCTCAATGTAATTATTTCCGATATACATTTCACAGTATTTTTTAAATACCTGATAGTTAGTGAAAATTTTTTTATAAATTGCTGGCATCCGTTTTGCTCTAAAGAATTTAGGTACTGAATATTTCGGTATTTAAGGTGTTAGTGATAAGGGTATTTTTTTCACCTTCACAACCCATTTTAAATTTTATTTAAATCAGGAGAGCTACCATGCACAATCAAAAACATGCCTATCTACAAAAAGTCGAAGCCGAATTAAAGGAATTTGAAGCAAAGACAGAATTGTTAAAAGCCAAAGGCAATACTCTCATGGCCGATGCGAGAGTGAAATTTGATGAACAATTGCAATCGTTAGAGCAATCAAAATCAGAATTTGCTGCTTACTATAATCAGATAGCCGAGAAAGCGGACGATGCTTGGGATGATGTCAAGGATGAAGCTGAAGAGAAATGGACTAATTTCAAGCGTTCTGTTGACAATTTTATTTCAAAGCACACTTAAGAGAGAGTTCATAAAATCACTATCGGGAGAGCCGTCATGTTTAACTGGGCTATCACATTTTTAATCATCGCCATTGTCGCCGGTGTTCTTGGTTTTGGCGGAATTGCAGGCGTATCAGTCGAGATGGCCAAAATCGCATTCTTTGCAGGATTGCTTTTAGCTGTTGTTTTTGTGCTGTTGGGAAGAAAGGGACCGCCAGTATAACAAAGCAAGACCGAAACTTTGATCGGAGTTGGGTACGGGATTTTATTTTTGCCTTCGTATTGACCGCAAGGGTTTTAGAAATACACAGCACCAATCAATCTTAATCTGGAAAATAAGGAGATTATCATGAAAACTAAACCCCAAATTTTATTTTTCCGTTACGTTTTTGCCATAGCTGTTGCCGGGTGTATCGCCATGGGCATCAATGGTTGTGCTGGAACAAAAATCAAAGAAAGTACCGGTCAATACATCGACGATGCGGCAATAACCACTAAGGTTAATGCCAAACTTGTCGAAGATCCTGTTGTTAGCGCTCTGAGAATAAACGTAGAGACCTACAAAGGTGTTGTCCAATTAAGCGGTTTCGCTAATTCGCGTGCCGAAATTGAACAGGCTGAAACGCTTGCAAAACAGACCGAAGGCGTACGGGATGTACGAAATGATATCCATTTAAAAAAATAGGATAACTACCACCAAACATACCTATCGACTAATAAAATTAAAGTCTTTTTTAACTTAGTGATCATTCGAAATTTATTTGGAGAAATATTATGAAAACATTAAGCATATTGGCTATTACAGCCATAACAACCCTATTTACCAATGCTTATGCTTTGGAAACGGAAAACGAAAAAACCGAAGCCACTAAAAATGAACTGTCGCGGACTACCGACAAGGCAATAAACCGCATCAAAGAAGCCGTCTGCATGGAGGGCGATGCTGAATGCCTTAAACAAAAAGCGCAGCATCGTATCGAAGAAACCACAGACGTAGTAAAAGACAAGTCCTCTGAGATTAAAAACAAAGTGGACGAATAGTCTTAAAGTTATAAATGGCTTTTAGCAAATCACTTAAACGTGGCTAGTTAATGACATTAGCCGCGTTTAATAACAACTGCCTTTTTAACTATTGTTATGGAGAGAATTATGCACCATCAAGAGATATTTAAAAATAATATGGGTTACGGAATCAATAATGAATTTGTAGCCTGTATTCAAGCCTGCCAGTCCTGTGTGCTTGATTGTGAGGTTTGCTTGGCGGCTATGATAGGACAAGACAGTTCTAACGATTGTCCACTTTGTTGTTATGAGTGCGTTGAAATATGTTTGCAGTGTGCCCGTGCATTAACCCGCAACAGCCGTTTCGTTAAAGAATATTGCGGGCTGTGCGCTAAAGTTTGTGGATGGTGTGCAGAACAATGCGCTAAACACAATATGGATCATTGTCAACGCTGCGCGGATTCGTGCCTAGTTTGCGTGGAAGAATGCCGTAAGATAGCGCTTTAAAAAAATTCTCTATCAGCCTAGAAATTTTAACATGCACTGTAAAAAATCATGCAAAACTGAGCCTGAGGTGTGTTGGCAATAGTAATTACCCTTCAGCTGTTGGGATGGTGGTTATGTCACTCACCCAAGCTTGGTTAGGCACTGAAACAGTAAACTCCCGTGCCAACAGGATAAGAGCAACGGCAACGTATGATTGGAATGAGTCGTCGCTTTAAATTTTAGCTTTTGTTTACACCGTAAACCCAACTTTCAATACCCACGAAGATGCCGTATTCAGCCAGATCACGCTGGAGTCGGCTTGGGCCGTAAGTCTTACGCGTTCTTTGATGGGATGCTTTTATTGCTTGCTCTAGGCGTGCATTTTCAAGGTTTCGTGGCGAAGGTGGGGGCGTAACCCAACCATAGTAGCCACTTTCCGAAACCTTAAGCACCCGACACAACGGTGCTACCGTATAATCTTTCCGCCATTTATGCCCTTTGGGTATTCCTTAATCCGGTCAACCTTTATGCTGACGTCCTCACGAAGGTTGCCGTGCACTTTTTTACCCAAGGGGCATAAGTAACAGGTCTCGCTCCATTTTGACTTCGGCCAGTTCCCGTTTTAGTCTTGCCAGTTCAAGTTTCAGGTCACTCAAGGGTTTATGGCTTTTACCGACTTCGCCTAGTTTTCCCTGACGGGCTGCCGCAACCCAATATTTAAAAGTGCCTTTAGGTAACGAAAGGCGATTAGCAATTTCAGTTATTGTTAATTTATTTTCCTGATGTAACTGTACGGCTTCATCTCTTAATTCTGGGCTGTAAACCCTTTGGGTAGTCGTTGCATGTGCCCTCCGCTTCTTCTCATTTTATCGAAACTTTGGACTCCATTCTTTCCAGATTACTTCATCAATTCATCGCACAAAAAAGCGGGGGCCGAAGCCCCCTTAATGAGCGCACCTCAAACTTGTCCGGCAGGTTTTGTTAGAGTTGTATTAACGGTTGTATCCTGCTTTGGCGGTTCGGTTTTATTCGTAGGATCGTTTGACGAATCTGTAGGCGGTTTACAATCTTTTCCAGCCATCAAATCATCAATTTGCGATTTATCAATCGTTTCCCACTTCATCAAGGCATCGGCCATTTTATGCAGGATATTGATGTTTTCCTGCAATAAGGACTCTGCCTTCTTGTAATTTTTGTCGATCACTGACCGGATTTCTTCGTCGATCTTATCTTGGACTGAATTCGACACTTTAGCCCCTTGAGAAGCGTAACCCATGAAAGGTTGACCGCTTTCCTCGCCGTATACTAAAGGTCCCATTATGTCCGAAAAACCCCATCTTGTTACCATGTTTCGCGCTAACTCGGTTGCCCGTTCAATATCGTTGGAAGCACCGGTTGTTACTCGGTCGCCGCCGTATATCATTAGCTCGGCAATCCGGCCTCCGAACAAGCTGGCTATCTGGCTTTCCAGCTTGCGTTTGCTCGCACTGTATTGATCCCTTTCAGGCAAGAACATCGTTATACCCAGCGCTCTTCCTCTCGGCATGATACTGACTTTATAAACTGGATCGTGATCTGGCGATAATTCACCGACGATACAGTGTCCGGCTTCATGGTAAGCCGTTAAACGTTTATCGTCTTCGCTCATTACCATCGTATGCTTTTCAGCGCCCATCAATATCTTGTCTTTGGCTTTTTCAAGCTCATGCATACTGACTTTTTGCTTATTCGATCGTGCTGCCAATAACGCCGCTTCGTTAATAATGTTTGCGAGATCGGCTCCGGAGAATCCGGGCGTTCCTCTGGCGATATTTTTAAGTTCGACATCGTCGCCCACAGGTACTTTTTTGATGTGCACATTCAAGATTTGCTCCCTGCCCTTCACGTCCGGTAAACCGACTGTCACTTGACGATCGAAACGACCGGGTCTCAACAAAGCTTTGTCTAATACGTCAGCGCGGTTGGTTGCAGCGATTACGATTACGCCTTCATTACCGGTGAAACCGTCCATTTCAACCAGTAATTGGTTAAGGGTTTGTTCGCGTTCGTCGTTTCCACCGCCTAAACCGGCGCCGCCTCTTTGTCGACCGACAGCGTCGATTTCATCGATAAAAATAATACATGGCGCATGTTCCTTCGCTTGGGCAAACATATCCCTTACCCTCGATGCTCCCACACCGACGAACATTTCAACGAAATCAGAACCTGAAATCGTAAAGAATTTAACACCGGCTTCACCGGCAATGGCTCTTGCAAGCAGCGTCTTACCCGTTCCAGGAGGCCCTACCATCAAGATACCTCTGGGTATCATGCCGCCCAATTTTTGGAATTTTTGAGGATCTCTAAGAAAGTCTACTAATTCGACGACTTCTTCTTTTGCTTCTTCGCAGCCGGCAACGTCGGCAAACTTGACCGTCATTTTGTCTTCTTCGAGCATTTTGGCCTTGCTTTTGCCGAATTGGTTTGCCCCCATGCCACCTTGGGTCCGGCGCATATAGACAATCCAAACAACGATCAGCAACAACATCGGAAACCATGCAATGAATATTTGCATAAGCGTGGATTGTTGCGGCGGCGGAGCCGTCCTGATTTGCACATCCGCATTCAACAGATCGTCGATTAAGTGTTGATCGCCGGGGCTAAAGGTTTGCAGATTCTGACCGTCCGAAGTCCTTACTTTAATCAACGAACCGTTTGTCAATGAACCGATTATTTCAACGCGATCGACCTGACCGGCTTTAACCTTCGCGATAAATTCCGAATAGGCGAGTGAGTCTTGCATAGGCGGTGTGGCGTTTATTCGGTTGTATATTAAAAAAGCGCCTGTAAACACAACACTCCAGAGTAATGTGTTCAATATGTATTTTTTCATGATTACTTTTCTCCTGACTTCACGCTTAGATGAAGCCTACTATTTTGAATTGCGCCAACTTTTTTTAAACCACTGTCCTTCTTTATCAAATCTAAACAACACTCAAATCTGCAATGTTTTCAGAGTTGAATTTTTTGCATTTGCAAAAAACCTAGTTATTTTATAAGGTTTTTGACCAATACTTAATTTTTTCGACTGCTGAATACTTTTTTTTGGGTTTGTTTTATATAAAATGGGTATTTAATATTCAATATCAAGAGACTATAGAAAACTCGCCAGTTGCTCGCCGTAACGCATCTTAATTTTATTTAGCGCCACCACTTGAATCTGCCTAACTCTTTCTCTTGTTAAATTCAATTCCGTACCGATTTCTTGCAATGTCATTTGATCGTCCGTGCCGATTCCGAAATGCGCACATAAAATCTTAGCTTCTCTGGAGTTTAAAGTTTTAACAGCCGCATTAACCAAATTTTGCAATTGAGACTCCGCAATTTTGGAGTATGAATGTCTAAAAACATTTTGTTCGAGAAAGTCAATGGGCGCAAAAGCCTGATCGTCTTCATCATCGTCGAATCCCTCAAGCGCAATAGCCGTTTGTGAAATTGACAGGATCGTATTTACCTCATCCTGAGTAAGATGAGCCGCTTCGGCTAGCACTTTTATAGTCGGTTCTTTACCGGTTTTAAGAATCAGCTCTTCTTTTGCTCTGAATACGCGATTGATAGTTGCTATTTGACCGCAAGGAATACGAACCACTCTTTCGGAACGCGATAGAGACCGCGAGATAGCTTGTCTTATCCAGTAACCAGCGTAGGTCGAAAACTGAAATCCTAAACGGTACTTAAATCTGTCTACAGCCTTGAGTAAACCGGTATGACCTTCTTGTACAAGATCATCGAAATCGAGAAAATTTCCTTTGTACTGGTTGGCTATAAACAAGACGAGTTTGGAATTGGCGGTTGCCAACTGTTGCCTAAATCCGAGCCAACGATTCTCGGCTAAAATGACTTCCGGTAAGCATTCGTTCATATCTTGGGGAGATAAAAATAAGAACTGCTCTTCGTTTGCATGCAAGTCCATCAATTTAAATTGCTCGGCTAAGCTCGGTTTAACCTTACCGACCAATTTGTTTAAACGTTTATTGATGATCTCACCGTCTTTTTTTGCCGGTATTTTTTCAGGATTGAACGAAAGCCCACGGTACTTGAATGCGTAAGAAATAATATCGACAAGCTTTACTAAATCTTCAAACGCAAAAGGGAATTCTTGGACAGCAGATTTCAGCCTACGTTTTGCCTTCGTTTCTTTTACAGAATATTGTTCTTTTTTAATATCGTGAACGACTGATTGATAATGCTTTTTAATATTTTTGAGTAATTCGATTAGCTCGGATGACAAGGTAGAATCTTCTTCATCACTTTTGTCACAGGCTTGTTCATATTTGGTCAACACCCAAAGTGCGGTTACCGGGAATTGAGACAATGAATCTATCAATTTTAATTTTTCTTGCTCGACTAGACGTGCTAGCTGTAAGTTCTTATTTTCGCTAGTCTCAACTTCTTTAGTTGCCGTAACGGGTTTATCGCTTATAACTGAATTTTTAGCAATTACAGCAACGTTGACTTCCGGTACAGCCATATATTCTGTTAACAGTCTCATGACACTAAATCCTCACAAACGTTGTGTATAAAACATTAGCAGTCAAAATTTCCGTCAGAAAACTCAATAAAACTCTCGATCCATGCAAGCTAATTTCCAATAGTTGGACAAGCTACCGTGTGTTTAGTTTTAAAAAATTCTCATTTCGATTATTAAATTTCGAATTCGCAGATAATTTATCAATTCGGAATACTGTTGTCAAACAATATTTATACAAAAGCTGGACAAATAATTTTAAATGCTTCGAAAATAATAATAACCTACTTCTAAACCCATTTTTTTAATTTATTATATGAACACAGAATATGTTATATAAACTTTTTGTTTATTATATAGGTCTGTTAACCGCAAACTTGGACAATATTGTTCGGTGCGTAATAAAACAAATACAGAGCAGTTTTATTCAGGGGTAAGGAAGGACCGCGCTTCGACATAGTTGCGAAAGCGGCTGCGCCACTCAGTAAGATGTGAGCAACTTTGATGATCGGCAGTCCTTAGGCGTAAACTCAACGATACAAGAATTGAACAAAAACGCAAAAACCAATGCCATTCGGCGAGCGGTTATTCGGCATCTATTTTGCTATGCATGAGGACGAAGTTATTACTTCAATAGCTGATTTACCTGCTAACCGATAGAGACGATTTAATTCTTTTAGCGAGCTCCTTGGTCGCTCGTTCGGTAACTTTGTTATGATTACCTTTCAGATCGACAACAATTTCGGTCGTTTGAAGACCTGTTTTGACTTTAACAACTTCTACGATTAGCGAGGACTCCAGAAAACTCGGCTTGCTGTGCTGCCCGACTATAACCCAATCGGCGCGCCATTTCTTAGCCAGTTTTGCAGCTTCATCAGGAAAGCGAAACAGATAACCGAATCCGGCGTTAGCCGATTGTTGCGCTTTCAAATCAAAATGAACGATCTCATATTCACTGCTTTCACTGATTGCCCGCTCCAACAACGGTTTGATCGAAGTAGTACGGATTAACTCTTCCGGCGTATTGGGCAAGGAGGTAATATCGTTCAATTCAAAATCCAGAACGGCGATTTTTTCTTTAGCGGCGGCGTTATTGTTATTTGTAAAGAAAGCGATAACGATCAGAGAAAGAATAACCCTGCGATTAGAACCTTTCATATAATGTATTGATATATAATTAATTATTTTTCTCGTATAAGTCGATAAGATTGTTCATGGTAAGGGTGCCTATGAGGTTTTCCTGGTCGTCGAGCAAATCATAAAGAACATCCCCCCTGTTTTTACAACGGATGCTAAAAAAAACCACCGCACCTTTATCGCCGCCGCATTCACGGTGCGGCTCAGGACTCGACTGACTTGACGTATATCTGCCAACGGGCCGGATTTCTTTCAAATCACCGTTTGCTTCATAAATTCGGTGTTCGCCTTGAATGACCAACATTTTATTCAGCGCTTTGTGCCGGTGCAGAACAATCGGTCGATACGCTTCAAACTTGAAGAGTACATCGGCAATGGTGTTTTCTAGGTCGATGTCGAGAATGGCGTAAAGGAAATGTTCGAAATCCCCGAGTTGGCGCCATTGGATGTTGCGATCGTCGAATTGACACGTACTCATAGGCTGTTCTCCAAATTAAGATTAAGTTTCGATAGATTAGCATTCAGGGTAACCCAATCTATCGGCCTCGTAATCGGTGTTTTGCCCGAAAATAACGGGCAAATTGCCCGATGTTCGAGACGGACTTTTTTATGTCGGCATTGGGGCATAGAATGTTATCGTTAGGAACCGTTTCCTGTTTTATCGCGCTGAAAGTATTCGTCCCGTGAACCTGAAAATTCATTTACTACTGCAAATTATCCTGATTGCCACGGCATGTTTATTGGTAACAGGCGGTTATGTGTTGTTTCAGGTTAACCGGGAAGTAATCCAGCAAACCGCCGCCACCGCGGAGACCGTTGGCAGATATTTGGAAGTCCAGCTTTCAGGGATTAATCCTAACGTGCAGCAACCGGGGCGTTTCCCCGATTTTGACCTGTGGAAGCAAACTTATCCGGTATCCGGTGTATGCTTGCGTTATGCTCCGTCTAATCCAGGAACATCCCCTCGCACGATTTGCCAGGGTGAAGCCATGCCGATTAAACTTTGGCCAAAAGCTTTTGAAACCATCTACCGATCTTTTTTTAGCACGAGTGTCGAAATAACTCGCCCGATCACCTTCAAAGGCGCGGAATTTGGTTCGATCACCGTTGTTCCCAGCGCGAACATGGAGCTGGTGAAAGCCTGGGATCGCATCAAAGGCTTGTTAGGGCTTACCGCCAGCACGACGCTAGCCGTATGTGCGTGGGTTTATCTTGCCATTCACCGTGCCTTGCGGCCTGTCCAAATCTTCGTCAATCGCTTAGAGCAGATGCAAAGTAACGATTCTCCAGTTAACTTACCTGAATTTAACCTGTTTGAATGGCAACGGATCGGCTCGGCCATCAATCATTATGCCGCCACTCAAAAACAACTGCTTTCCGACCGGAAAAAGTTGGTATTGCAACTCATGTCAGTACAGGAAGAAGAACGTGCCTTTCTGGCGAGAGAATTGCACGATGAACTGGGCCAATGCCTGACCGGGATTAGCGCGCTTTCGGCCTCGATAGTTCAGACAGCGAAACAAAGTTGCCCCCAAATCGTTGCGGAAGTCGAGAGTATTGCCCGAATTAACCGGCGTGTTATGGAAAACGTTCGATCCTTGCTGACGCGCCTACGCCCAACTGAATTGGAAGAGCTCGGTCTCGATACGAGTTTGCACACAATGATCGAGGAATGGAACAGGCAACACCAAGACCGTATCGTTTGCCGATTAAATATTCATGGCGATAGCCAAAGCTTAAAACCGCCGCTGCCGATTGTATTATTCCGCATTGTGCAAGAAGGTTTAACTAACATCGCTAAACATTCCAATGCGACGAATGCTATCGTTAACCTTGATATAGCGGAACTTAGCACATTCTTAACGATTGAAGATAACGGAAACCTCGATGTCTTTATTTTCACCAAAACAAAGGGATTGGGGTTGCTGGGGGTTCGCGAGCGAGTGACGGGGTTAGGAGGAAATTTCGAGTTAAGTAAAAGTCCGTTCGGTGGACTGAGAGTTCAAGTAAACTTACCTGCCGCTGCTAATGAGAGCCTGAAAACATGACGGGGGCCGAGATCACCATACTGTTGGCGGACGATCACGCCATAGTCCGGGAAGGCTATCGCGCTCTGCTGAGTAAACAAGCGAACATGGCAATAGTCGCCGAAGCTGCCGACGGCAACGAAGCTTATCAGCTTTATAAACATCATGAACCCGATGTCACCATTCTAGATATTTCCATGCCCGGACCAAGCGGTATCGAAACCATCCACCGGATTAGACAACGGTGTCCGACGGCAAAAATCCTGGTGTTCACGATGCACCAAAACCACCGCTTTGCCGAACAAGCCCTCAAAGCAGGCGCGTTAGGCTACGTAACCAAAAGCAGCCCGCCCGAAGAATTGCTGAACGCAATTCAGGATGTCCGCGCGGGCCGCCGCGTATTAAGCCCGGATATTGCCCAAGCGTTGGCATTGGAAAAAACCGGCGGAGATTGCCAAGAAACCTTAACCCCGCGAGAGTTTGAAATCCTGCGTTTACTGGCGGCAGGTAAATCAAAAGAAGAAACCGCCAATTTATTAAACCTAAGCCCGAAAACGGTCGCTAACTGTCATTACCTGATAAAAAGCAAACTGGGCGTTGCCAGCGACATTGAACTGACGCACTGGGCAATCAAGATGGATTTGGTCGATTCTAATCAGACTTCAAAGTAAGAAAAAAAATTGTTTCAGATCATGGGCTATAGGTAGGTTGTGACGGCGACTCGCTTCACTGGTAGAATTCCTGTTGATTTGCTTCACACAGAGGCGATTATTTATCGGGAAAGTAGGTCTAATCTCTGCTTATAGATGAACCAGCGTTTTTCACCTAAGTAATTTACATGTCTTTAGGAATAACGAATCTAAGTTTGTCACTTAACCCAAACCTCCATTAATCGACAGATAGCGAACGACTGTTAGAACGCTTTTTAAAATAGAGCGCTGCGTCTGAAGCGTTACGAGTAGGTTTTTTTTAAAGCGAAGCGTAGCGGTTAAGAAACTCAACCGCTATTTAAGAGAAAAAGACAGCTTTAGAACGGGATGTCGTCGTCGAAATCGTCATAATCCGGCATTGGGGGCGGTGGCGGCATTCCGGCAGAATTGGACTGCGCAGCATTTTGAGGCGGATTGGGGGCCGTGCTTGGCCGCGACTGTGCGCCGCTCGTATAAGCTTGCTCGTTACTGCTAAACTGACCGGTACCGCCGCTTCGGCTTCCCAGCATATGCATTTCTTCGCCTAAAATCTCGGTCGTATAATGCTCCTGTCCATCCTGACCCTGCCATTTTCGGGTTTGTAGCCTTCCTTCAACGTAAATTTGGCTGCCTTTCTTCAAATATTCTCCGGCAATTTCAGCAAGACGATTGAAAAAGATTACCCGATGCCATTCGGTTGCCTCTTTACGCTCGCCTGACTGTTTGTCTTTCCAACGGCGCGTGGTCGCTAGCCGGATATTGGCCACCGAACCGCCGCTCGGCATAAACCGAATTTCCGGATCGGCGCCGAGGTTGCCGATCAATGTCACTTTGTTTAACATGCTTTCTCCTCTATATCATTCATGAAAACCGTTTGAAATGGCTTATAAAGCCGAGTTTTCTGTAGTTTAAGCTTCGGTATATTGGTTAATTAATTGCTGCAAAGCCGGTCTATCGAGTTGTTGGTTATCGACTTTCAAATAAGCAACTCCCTCAAGATCGTGCAAAATCACATCTTCAACACCCGCGATTTTAACCAAAGCCGTTGCAAACTCGTCGAGTTTTTGGCTACCGACCGCTTGCAAGGAAATCAATAAGTTCGTCCAATGTTTGGGTGGCGCCATGGATAATGACAATAGCAACCAAGAAAACGCCAAGACCGCACAAAATAAAAATACCGATGGCGGGCCGAAATGTCCGTAGCACCAACCGCCTAAACTACCGCCGATGCCGGCGCCTAAAAACTGGCAGGTTGAATAAATACCCATTGCTGTTCCGCGCACATCACCCGGTGCGGTCTTTGAAATCAGCGACGGCAACGTCGCTTCCAACAAATTAAAGCCGGTAAAAAACAGCCATAAAAAGCCGATTACGCCGATCAACGTCGAATTAAACTGCATCAGACCGATGTCCGAAAGAATCAACACGATTATGGCACCTAAAAAGACTGGTTTCATTTTGCGTTTTTTTTCAGCAATGATGATAAACGGCACAATAGCCAAAAAAGAACACACAAAGACGGGCAGATAAACTTTCCAATGCTCTGCCGGTAATAAACCTGCATCCCGCATTAACAAGGGTACGACTACAAAACTGGCGGTCAATATGGCATGTAAGATAAAAATACCGTAATTCAAGCGAAATAATTCGATATTTTTCAGCACCTGAAAAAACGACTCGGACATAATCTCCGTATCACGGTGCTTTTTAACTTTTTGCGGTTGAGGGACCAAAAATATAATGACCAAAATAGCTAACAGAGATAATACCGCAATCATCCAAAATAAGCCGTGAATGCCAATTAATCCGGCAATAACCGGTCCGGCGGCAATAGCTACACCGAATGAGACGCCGATACTTGCGCCGATCAGCGCCATAGCCTTAGTGCGATGGACTTCTTGCGTCAAATCGGCGACTAAGGCCATGACCGGCGCGGCAATCGCCCCCGAACCTTGAACGGCGCGTCCGACGATAATACCGTAGATAGTCGTGGAAACTGCTGCAATCACACTGCCCAAACAAAACAGCAACAAACCGAAAATGATAATTTTTTTTCGCCCGGTACGGTCCGAAATCAAACCGAACGGGATTTGAAGTAATGCCTGACTCATGCCGTAAATGCCGATTGCCAGCCCCATCAACGACGGCGTCGAGCCTTCCATTTGCTCGGCAAAAAGCGACATTACCGGCATAATCAAAAACAAGCCCAGCATACGTAAGGCATAGATGCTAGCCAACGACCACGTCGCCCGGCGTTCCGTTGCCGTCATAGGGCTGGTAATATCCTGTACTTCGTTCAAGCACACACTCCTAAGTAAAGCTTCTATTAGCTGATGCTAATTTTATACATAAAAAAATTATTATAACCGTTGTCAGCCCGATACGTTGAGCACTGCGATAGATTACCGTATATTCTCCCCCACAAAGACGAGAATTAGTCTTAATTCATAAGCCCTAAATATCTAAATCCAATGACACTCGAAAAAGTTCTTAAGGAAGCACTGAAGAAGTCCTTCAACAAGTTCAAGCCGAACTGTTTTCCTGGACAAAGTCGAAGGGCTTTATAATAAACTCCTTAGAAAGGAGAAACCCCATTGTTCCTGCTTTATGAACCTATACCATGAACTGTAGTCTTTAGATTTTAAAATGCTTTTTCTTAAACAGGACAGTTAACCGCTATTTGTCAAAATAGAATCACCTATACATCTTATACTTTAGATACACGGCTGCATACAAAGTACAGGTTGGTTACAATAAAAGTTACTATTATTGAAAAAATTTGACATACGTAGCCCCTGAGCAAATTCTTCGAGAAGCTCCCGAAAACTGCTGCCTACGATATTCTAACTCCTGCATCCATGCAGTCGAGGACGAACGGTAAATGGTTTGATTCCTTAATTATCGCAGGGCTCGAATGGAATCAACTTGTTAAGCGCTTCCTTTGATTTGGGGTAACAAACCTGGGTTTGTCACTCCGCGCTCTAAAAAGCTATGGATTTAACGCACGACCGAATACCGAGTTTTTTATAATTACCCGGTTTTTGTGCTGTAATAAAAGCAAATTGATAGTGAGGGATTAGATTGATATTATATCGATTCAATACAAATAAAAACAAACCGATTCTTTAGTGGAGTAAAACAATGATTCACCAAGCGCGTTATTATTTTCGCCATGTAAAAGAGGATATTCCTGCCGGAATCGTGGTTTTTTGGTCGCCCTGCCCTTGTGTCTTGGTATTGCGCTCGCCTCGGGGACGCCGTTGTTTTCGGGCTTGATCGCCGGACTAGTCGGTGGTTTGATCGTGTCTTGGTTCAGCGGTTCGCAACTTAGCGTTTCAGGGCCGGCTGCCGGCCTTACCGTTATTGTTTTCAACGCGCTGCAATCAATCGGCAGTTTTCAAGGCTTATTACTGGCTTGCGTGATTGCCGGTGTTATTCAGTTAACTTTCGGTTTTCTAAAAGCGGGGGTCATCGCTTCATTTTTTCCATCAGCTGTAATCAAAGGTATGTTAGCTGCTATCGGCTTGATCTTGATTATTAAACAAATTCCCCATGCAATCGGTTTCTGATACCAGTTTCGAAGGTGACGAGGATTATATGGCGGAAAGTGCGGAGTCGAGTTTTATGGAACTCTCCGATGCGCTACAAGCCATTACGCCGGGCGCGGTAATCATCAGCGTTATCGGCTTGTTGATTTTGATCGTCTGGGAATTGCCGTGGGTTAAAAAGCAAGCCTTGCTGAAATTGATTCCCGGACCGTTGCTGACCGTTATGTGGGGTATCGGCTTCAACCTCTGGGCGAAAATAGCCGCGCCGGAGTTGCAAGTAAAGGAGAATCATCTGGTCAATCTGCCCGTCATCGAACAACCGATTGATTTTTTCAATCATCTCGTTTTCCCGGACTTTAGCTTTATAACGCATCCGCAAGTGTATGTCGCGGCTATTACGATTGCCATTATTGCAAGCCTGGAAACCTTACTTAGCCTTGAAGCGACGGATAAGCTCGATCCGCTAAAACGTTTAGCCCCGACCAACCGTGAATTGAAAGCGCAAGGTATCGGCAATATTATCAGCGGAATGCTGGGCGGCATACCGATGACCGCCGTGATCGTGCGAAGTTCGGCTAATATCAATGCAGGCGGAAAAACCAGTTTATCGTGCTTTGTTCATGGCGTATGTCTATTCGTTAGTATTCTGTTTTTTTCGAAATACCTTAATCATATTCCGCTATCGTGCCTAGCCGCCATCTTGCTCTTTACAGGCTATAAACTAGCGAAGCCTGCGCTTTTTATGGAGCATTACCGGAAAGGTATGAGTCAATTTCTGCCTTTTGTGATAACAGTCATCGCTATTATTGCAACCGATTTGTTAAAAGGAATGGCAATCGGTATGGTAATCGGCTTGTTTTTTGTTATCCGTGCGAATTATCATGCCGCTATTACGATGATTATGACTAAACATAAAGACGGTCAACATTACCTCATTACGCTCAATAAAGATGTTTCGTTCCTTAACAAAGCCTTGCTCCGAAAATTTATTTTGATGGTTAAAGAAAACAGCAAGGTAACGATAGATGCCTCAAAAGTGCAGTTTATCGATCACGATATACTTGAAACAATCAACGACTTTATCGATTCGTCAACTGAGAGTCATATAACCATCGAAACAATCGACTTGCACGGCAAGCATGAAATTAAAAAACATCAGGATTTTGTCATCATTGATCACGATCCTTTGTCTTTATCAGACAGTTTATTATCGAGCAACCGTTAATTACGATTTGTAGCGTTTAAGTATGTTCAATGGAGCCGATAATTCGACTCCTTTTATAACGACATAAGATTCCGCTCTGGATCATATGTTAAAGTTCAATTATGATGCTTATTAACAAAAATCACTTATAGCATTATCAACTCGCAAAAAGATGGGAATACTCAGCGTTCTACTTTGGACACCGGCGATTGGGGCGTTGATTATTACCTTTTTACCCAGCCAGCATTTTAAGCTCATCCGCTGGTTAGCAAACATCTTTGCATTGCTCTCTTTTCTAGTGAGCTGCCGATTGATTGCCATTTTCGATAATCAATCGGCTGATCTTCAATTTACCGAATATTTTGTTCTAAACCCTAAATTAGGCAGCGCCTATGCGTTAGGCGTTGACGGGGTATCCGCACCGCTTTTAGCGTTAGCTACGCTTCTCAGTTGTATTACCGTTTTGGCCTCCATTAAGTTAACTGAATGGATTAAGGGTTATTACATTTGCGTTCTTGCGCTAGAATTCGGGATGCTGGGCGTTTTTCTTGCTCAAGATTGGTCTATTTTTTATATTTTTTGGGAACTTACATTAACGCCGTTATTTTTTCTGATCAACCGCTGGGGCGGTCAAAAACGGCATGCCGCCAGCCTTAATTTTGTCTTGTACACGATGGGCGGCTCGGTGTTCATGCTGCTGAGCATGATTGCCATCTATCAGCATGTCCCCGGACACGGTACCTTGATGAGCGAGATGTCTTTAGCCGCAAAACAAATGCCCGAGTATCAACAAATACTCGCTCTTCTCGGCTTCTTGTTAGGTTTCGGCGTCAAACTGCCTATTTTTCCGCTACACGGCTGGCTGCCGCTAGCGCATGTTGAAGCGCCAAGCCCGATTAGTATTCTGCTCTCCGGCATTCTGCTTAAAATGGGTTCTTACGGCTTAATTCGCGCAATCACCATGCTGCCGGAAGCGGCTATCGTTTTGCAGCCCTTGCTGGTTTTTTTAGCATTGTTCGGCATGATTTACGGCGGCTTATTGGCTTGGCGGCAGACCGATTTAAAAGCGATGGTGGCTTATTCTTCCTTGAGCCATATGGGCATTGTGTTGCTGGGTATTGCGACACTCAATGAAATAGGACTGCAAGGCGCAGTTCTGCAAATGACGGCGCATGGTTTAATTGCAGGCGCCATGTTTCTGCTGGTCGGTTTGTTGTATGAACGGACACACACACGAAATATCCAAGACTACAGCTCATTGATTCAAGTCATGCCGCGTTTTGCGATTTTCATGACATTAACGCTGTTTGCTGCGATGGGTTTACCCGGTACTGTCGGTTTTATTGCCGAGCTTCATACATTAATAGGCGGTTTTCAAGAATGGGAAGGTTGGATGATCTTCTTCAGTCTCACCATTTTAATCAGCGCGGCTTATTCGATTAGAACCATTACCCTATTATTTACCGGTCCTGTTCGTCCGCAGTTACAACAGATCGCCGATCTGCACACATCCGAATTAATTGCGACGGGGATTTTGGTATCGGGAATTGTACTTTTCGGTTTGTTTCCTGCGCCATTAATCGATCTGTCGGCATCCACGATTACACAACTCATTCATCAGGAAGCAACGGTTTCGGATTGATTATGTCGATAACTAATCAAGATCATGAATGTAGAAACCTAAATAAACGCGATGTCATTATTGAAACGATAGCGCATTTGGATCACGTTCTACCTGCTCAAGCGCCGATACAGGATTTCGTTCATCACAATACGCTTCACGGTTTTCAACACTTGCCGTTTGAAGAAGCATTAGAAGAAGCTGAAAAACTGACCGGTATCTGCGCCTATCATCCTGAAGAAAAAAACCGGGAGTTCTATCGTCAGGGGCGTATTAACTACGACGACCTGATCGCAGCCTTGACTCAAATACCGGAATTAAAGCACGACGAAATCGTTTGCACTTTGGACGGAACAGCCATTTTTTATAAGGATATTTATCGAATTGCGCTGATTTACGATCTTGAAGGTATCAGCCTAAGCCAACTGAATTGGCATATCGAAGAGCTTTCAGCACTGGATAGCGTTCAAGCCGATGTCCCTATTATCATCCGTCAAAAGCTTTTAAATTCCGAAACAATAGAGGGTCGAAACCCTATCAGACAGCTCTGGAAAACCCTTTGCAGCCAACTGGAACAACGCCACGAGGCTATGCACCCGGAAACGATGCTAGACTTGTCGCTAGAACAAACCGAACGATGGCTGGAGACAAACCGGCTCACTTCATCCGTTCATCAACATACGCAGGAATTGGCGCAATCGGCATTACACAACCTATTTAACGAGTTAGGTAAGACGATTAGCTTGCGTAATGTTATTTTCGCTTTAAGCGGAAAAGACGTTTTGGATGACATCCGCCCGCAATTGATCCGGCTTTGCGCATCGGCGCTGGACGAAGGCGTTGCGGCATGGCAATTACCGGAATGCAGTCGACTAGGACTTTATGGTGCATGGCGGACTATCGCTCGGTACGATGCTTACCCTTTCCTTCATGAATTGCCGGATTGGCCGCAAATCATGGCTGAACTGCCTGATGATGCCGTTGATAACATCATTATGCAGTTGGAATATTTTGAATTACCGCAACCTCAATGGGCAGGCTATTTGCAACGTTTAGCCCTCGAAATTCCGGGCTGGGCGGGAATGATTAATTGGCGGCAACAGCATCCCAACTACTATACGGCGAATGAGGTAATACCCTCTTTAGCGGATTATTTGGCAATCCGCTTAACCTTAGACCGCCTTTGGTTAAACCAAGTCTGCCGGGATATTTGGAAATGCGAAGCCCGATTAGGGAGTTTGCAAAGTTATTTCAGTAAAAATTTATCCGAATTTGTCGTACGCCAGCACTTATACCAAGGTAATTTGCCCGAATACCTCAACCAACAAACCGAATTGTTGGTCATCCGTTCAGGTTCGGAACGACAATGTCGCTCCGATTGGCAACATCTGGCGGATTTAATCTATACGTGGCAAGTCAGCCCGATGGCAGATAAACCAGCGGATAGTACCGTAAATAATACGACTTGGCGCTTATTCCGCTTAAGCCAACATTTGGGATTAAACGGAAAGCATATCCTGAAACTTGGAAAACCGGGATTATTAAAGCTGTCGGCTATTTTGAACGAATTCAACCCCAAGCAGCGCCGCCAGATATGGCTGCTCGCCTATGAGCGGCATTACCGGGAAGAACTGTTTTTAGCCTTACGCGCCAACTATCAACGAGGCCGATGGGCGAAGCGGGAGACAAGTCCGGTTTCGCAAATCGTTTTTTGCATGGATGACCGCGAAGAGAGCTTTAGAAGGCATCTCGAAGAACTCGATCCTGCAATTGAAACCTTAGGCGCCGCTGGCTTTTTCGGTGTCGCCATGAATTATAAAGGCCTTGATGACGAACGCGTAACATCGTTATGTCCAATTGTGGTAACCCCTTCCCATGAAGTTAGGGAACAACCGAGTGAAGAGAATGAAAGAGCACTGCGCAAGCATCAAAAGAGAAGAAAGCTCAGCCAATTTTTTTCCAGGCTCATTCATCATGATTTAAGAAAGCACCTGCTCTTATCTGAATTGATTCTGATAGCGATTGCGCCGATCACTCTACTGGGAATATTGGCGAAATCATTTATGCCAAAAGTCCAAGAATGTTGGTTCGCAAAAATCACTAACGGATTGATGTCCAACGTAAAGACGAAATTGTTATTTACCTCGACTGACAACGTAACCGTTGCAACACCAGCACTGCCGAAGCTGGGATTTACTGAAGCCGAACAAATCGACCGTATCGCCGGTTTTTTAAGGAATACAGGTCTGACTTATGGTTTTTCAGAGATTATAGTTCTTATGGGACATGGTTCCATCAGCCAAAATAATCCGCATCTTGCCGCCTACGATTGCGGCGCCTGCAGTGGAAGGCACGGCGGACCCAATGCGAGATTGTTTGCTGCGATGGCTAATCGACCTGAAGTTAGAAAAGGACTGGCTGATCGCGGTATCCACATACCTGACGAGAGCTGGTTTGTCGGTGCCGAACACAACACATGTAACGAAGAAATAGCTTGGTACGATCAGGACGAAATTCCCAATAATCGCCGACCTGCATTCAAAAAGTTGCAGGAGCAACTGCGCCGAGCACAATATCTTTCTGCGCATGAAAGATGCCGAAGATTGGCTTCCGCCCCGCGAAATCCGAATTTAAAAGAAGCACTCGACCACATCGAAGAGCGTGCGACCGATTTTTCTCAAGCTCGGCCTGAGTTGGGTCATGCCACGAATGCCGCTGCAATCATCGGTAGGCGCGCCGTCAGTCAAGGCGCATTCTTCGACCGCCGTGTGTTTTTAATTTCCTATGATCCGACGCAAGATCCCGACGGCAAAATTGTCGAAGGCATTCTGCTTAATGTCGGCCCGGTCGGGGCGGGCATTAACCTGGAATATTACTTTTCAACCGTCAATAACGACCGCTTCGGCTGCGGAACGAAAGTGCCGCACAATATCGTTGGATTGTTTGGCGTAATGGAAGGCACAAGCAGCGACCTGCGAACCGGCCTTCCCAGCCAGATGATCGAAATCCATGAAGCCATGCGTTTGCAATTGGTAGTCGAAACAAAAACAACCATCCTCGAACAAATTTACGCCCGGCAAGAAAGCTTAAGAGAGCTGATAGCAGGCGGCTGGATACTCTTAAGCGCCATCGACCCTGATACGGGTGAGCTATTCATTTTTGAACGCGGCAAAGGCTTTGTCTCTTGGCATGCTGAACCGAAAGAACTCCCGCTTTTCGAAAAATCAACGGATTGCTACCGCAGCCAAACACTGCCGGTAGCCCCCGTTCTTATCAAACAACCTATGTTGAAATTTGCCTGAAATGGATGCACTGATCGTATTGATACCACTTATGCCATTGACTGCCGCCATTATTATCGGCATCGGACAACTTTTCGACCTTATCAAAGGCGAAGCCCATGAATCTTTTACGTCAGTGACTGCCGCCTGGACGATAAGCATGGCGTGTTTACTGTCGCTAACTTTATTAGGAGCCGATTATTTACACAAAAAAAATGGCGAGCTTATTCTTGGTCTATGGCTGGACAGCGACAAATTGAAAATCGATTATCGCTTTATAACTAGCGGGTTCAATATCAAATTAGCTGCCATTTTTTCGCTACTTTTACTGGTTATTACCCGTTTCTCGGCAAACTACATGCACCGGGAAATCGGCTTTCATCGCTTCTTTTTTATCCTGAGTTTATTTTCATCCGCCATGCTAATGCTGGTGCTTTCGGGCAATGCGCTAGGTACTTTTGTCGGCTGGGAAATTGCCGGACTGTGTTCTTACTTGTTAATCGGTTATGCTTACGCCCGACCGGTAGCCGCCGCAAATGCAACCCGTGTCTTTGTCACTAACCGGATTGGAGACGCCGGATTTATTTTGGGCATTGGATTAAGTTATGCTTGGGTTGAAAGCTTGAATTGGTCGGATATTAATAAATCAGTTGCCGATTTAAGTAAAGGTGAAACGGCTTCGATTGCGCTTTGTTTTGTGATCGCGGCCTTAACAAAATCCGCACAACTGCCCTTCTCTCCTTGGCTTGCAAGAGCAATGGAAGGTCCCACGCCTTCAAGCGCCGCATTTTACGGCGCTATCATGATTCATTCCGGTGTGTATCTGATCATTTTGCTTGAACCTTTAATCAGCCAAAGCTACTTAGCGCTCGGGTTACTAATATTTTCCGGCGCTACTACTGCTATTTACAGTTATGTTTCAGGATTGACACAATCCGACGTAAAAAGCTCCCAAGTATTTGCTACGTCCGGGCAATTGGGCCTGATGTTTTTGGAATGCGGGTTGGGTTTCTGGCAACTGGCAAGCTGGCATCTTTCCGCTCATGCGATTGTTCGCTGTTACCTTTTATTAACCGCGCCGTCGTTAATATTTAACACGAAAGATATACCGATAAAAACATTCAAACCAGCCTTCGAAAACCATCGCTGGCTCTTCATCGCATCGTTACAACGCTTTTGGATAGAACAGCTTACCGACTGGGCACTTGTTAAACCGGTCCGGCATTTGGCGCGCGACCTTAGCTATTTCGACGACAATGTAGTCGATCGCCTAATGGGTATACCCGCACCGGCAATCAGCGTCGTTTCTTCCTTAGCTGCATTTGAAGAAAACTTGCTCAGTGCCCGTCTGGACACGCGTAACAGTCAGTTTGTCAACGGCACAGGATTTGTTGCCGCAATAACCAACTGGATTGCCGGTTTAGTCCACTGGTTCGAAGATCGCTTGGTATTACAAGGAATGGGTAAAGACACTCTGGATTTCGGACGTCATATCGGACACTTGGCTAACAAATTCGAAATCCAAGTACTGAGGCCACGCTACTTGGTTTTACTGGTTTTTATTACCCTGTTGGTGGCTTTTTGAATTTATGATCACACCGGTATCCCTTTGGTCCGAGTCGATTGGCATTCCTTTGTTGAGCGCCATAACAATCATTCCGCTCGCCGCCATGATAGGCGTTTTAAAATTAAGCTCAATCCGTTTAAGGACCGGACTCGGCTTTTTGGCAGCTTTACTAAACCTTGCACTCAGTCTATATCTTCTGCTGAAATTTGACGACAACAACACAGGCATTCAATTCGCCGAGCACTTCAGTTTATTCGGATTAAATTACAGCGTAGGGGTGGACGGACTTAACATCTTATTTCTCCCGCTCATTTGCTGTTCGGCTTTTTTGGTGCTGATTTATCTTTCTGCAACCCGAAGCACTGGAAACGGTCGCTTGATCGCTTGTGTGCTCGGATACGAAGCGACACTCATTGCAGCGTTTTGCGCCTTAAATGTGCTTCAGTTCTGGTTATTGACTGTCGTGGAATTAGTCCCCATCCTTTTTGCCATTAAAGAATCGGGATTAGACCAAAAAAAGCGGCACTTAGTCGTCAGGCTTTTCCAATTTTTCGGTGCCAGTTTGTTCATGACGCTGTGCGGTTTTTTATTATTAGCGTTCGGTTTGATCGATTCGGAGCACGAGTTAACCTTCGATTTATTAACGTTAAAAAACAATAACGCCTATTTACACGACGAAACTTTAATTTTCGTCCTGCTGTTTTACGGTTTTGCCATTAGAATTCCTTTATTTCCTTTTCATGGCTGGCTGCCGATTTTAACTGAACAAAGCAAATTAACCGCCGTATCGGTTTTAATTATCGGTATAAAACTCGGTGTTTACGCCATGATTCGTTTCATCTTTCCCCTCGTACCGGGCGTCGCCGAGCAATGGTCCGACTTCGTCTTAATTCTCTGTCTAATCAGTATTTTTTACGGCGCATTATTAGCTTTTATGCAAAACAATGCCTATCGTTTGCTTGCCTTTGCGTCGATTAGTCAAACCGGAATGCTCGTATTCGGCCTATTCAGCTTTAATGAGCATGGCTTGGAAGGTACGTTATTACTGTCGTTAGTTTATGGATTAGCCGCAGTGGGGATGTTATTTAGTATCAGTCTTATCTACGAACAAATAAACACCGCAATAATTCCCCGCCTCGGTGATTTGTTCGACAGTCATACTACACTCGCTTTATTATTTTTAATTACTGCATTAAGCACCATGATTATGCCCGGTTCTCTGGGATTCGATGCCGGTCATCTTCTGCTTGAAGGCGTCATTGAAGAGCATGAATGGGGAATTGCAATCACCATTCTTACAGGCCATGTACTCGCCGCAGGCTTCCTACTTTGGGCTTTTCAGCGTATGTTTTTGGCAAAGTCTAAACGATCTTTTCATTCTCATGAAAACAACAAATCTATTATCCAGCAACGGCTTATTGCAGTTATTATTTGCGGTTTGCATATCGGTACCGGCCTTAATTCAATGCCTTTATTAAACTTAATCGATAAGGATGTTACTGAATTGGTAAGCCAATATCCTTTTCATAGCTCTCAATCGAGTGAAATTGAATTTCCGAATGATTCTGAAGAACCGCATAACAAGGGAACTTCCGATTGAATACTGAAAATCTTCCTTTGCTCAGTTTTCAAATCTTGTTTCCATTGCTGGGAGCAATAGCGACCGGCTTTGCCGGTAATATTCTTCGTGCAAGAAACATTGCCGTGGGGATTGCGATTATCGAATTACTGTGTGCATTATGGGTTTGGTATTGTTTCAACCCTGAAAATGCCGACTTTCAACTTATCGAACGTCATAACTGGATACCCGGATTGGGCGTGGAATATTTGCTTGGTATTGACGGTATCTCGGTGCTTTTTTTCCCGATGTCGGCATTCGTCACGCTGATGGCGATTATTGCATCATGGAATTCGATTCAGCATATGCAAGCCTTTCATTACGCACTGCTCCTGGCGTTGGAAGGCATTACGATGGGCGTATTCACTGCATTGGATTTGGTGTTGTTTTTTTTATTCTGGGAACTGACTTTACCCCCTATCTTCTTTCTAATCGGTTTGTGGGGCGTCGGCCCGCATCGGCGAACGGCAGCCGTTAAATACACATTATTTATGTTATTCGGCGGTGCGGCTTTATTGATGGGTATCGTCATTTTAGCGATTAAATCCGAGTCGCCGCCAACCGCCAACAATGTCGGATTGGTTTTTAACCTGCCGCTTTTGCTTGAAAAAGCTTTGCCGGATGAGTATCAAGGCATTGTATTTTTACTTTTCTTACTGGGTTTTGCCGTCAAAACGCCGCTTTTCCCGTTTCATACCTGGATGCCGACCGTAACAATGGAAGGCTCTCCGCAAGTTGCCGCTTTATTGACCGGATTGAAATTAGGCGGCTACGGAATTATCCGTTTTGCCATGCCGTTAGCGCCTTCCGCTGCAGTGGAATATAGTTGGCTCTTGGGTGTTCTAGGCGCTATTACGCTTATCTACGGAGCATTAAATGCTTTGAATCAATCGAATCTTCGTCGCTTATTAGCCTATGCCAGCATTAGCCATATCGGATTAGTTATTGTCGGCGTCAGCGCATTAAATATGCAAGGCATACAGGGCGCTGTGTTCCAGTTGTTTAATTTTACAATAGTCGCTAGTTCGTTGATGTTGATTGCCGGTTTTATCCAGCACCGCCTAGGCAGCACTGACTATTTACATATGGGCGGTCTCGCTAAGGTCATGCCCAAACTAACCTGCTTTTATTTTATTTTCGTGCTTGCCAGTATCGGCATGCCAGGAACGAACGGTTTTCCTGCCGAATTGTTACTGATTATAAGTGCGTTAGAAGCACACCCCAGTCTCGGGATTGCTGCAATTTCGGCGGCGGTTTTAAGTGCTGCCTACATGCTCGATTTCACTCGAAAAGCATTTTTCGGTCCCATCATCCTTCAAACCGTCCGTCAGTGCAGGGACTTACGCCGCCGGGAATTTATCTTATTATGCGGACCTGCTTTGCTCGTTCTCGCATTCGGAATATTTCCAAATAGCATTCTCTACACGCATCAAAAATCGGCGGAAAAATGGTTGTCGTTGATATTAGACCAACCTATAGTAAAAAGCGATGAAGTTGCGGAGTCAACATTCTCCAAGTGAAATACTTACCTAATGATTTACACGAAGTTCAGATATGTAATTGAAAATGGTACGCTAAAATAATATTAACAACCTATTTAACGTTGAAAATAAATTTAGCGTACTGTTTTAACTGACTATTAACTCGTTAGTAGTCGATAACTTTATCGGCTTTTAAGAAAAGTTTTTCTACTGAATCAGCGGTACCCATGACGGCTCCTTCACGCAAATCCGTTGCTGTTAATCCTGCTATGGCGGCACAACCCGGACAAACTAGAACTTTTCCCCCAGCCGATTGGAAGCTTTTCAACATCATATCGACGTTTGCCATTCCGCATTGTTTATTATCGAGCGGTTCTAAACTATCCGCTAAATAAACACCTTCTAAGTTAACAAACAAGGTGACATTCGGTTTTTTTTTCGAATCCAATAAGTTATTGCTTAATCCAAGCGCCATACAAACCGAATGCCATTCGTCGGCAGACTGCATCCAACTTCCTCGAGCAAAGCTATCGAGCTTGACAACAACTGACTGTTTTGCGGGATCAGCATATGCCGAAGAATAAACGGTTAACGTGAAAAAAAGACCCGCAATGATATTTATTGAAATTAGTTTAATTTTATTTTGCATGTTTTACTCCTCGATTAAATAAACGCCATTTAGATTAATGGCAATAAAATTAAAGCATTATATGTGCCAAAAAATAATGGCTTTGTGCGTTTATTTTAACCAACAAAATTAATCTGACTTCATCAAAAACTTGATATAACTTACTGATATATATGTAATATTTTTAATTAGCTGACATCCGTATTAATTTTATACATTTCATGTGTTTTCAAGATAACGCGCCTTATTTCTAAAAAAGTGTGTCATATCACACACTTTTTGATTATTTTTAACGGTCAGTAATTAGCTTATTTTCTAGCGCTGGGAGAAAACTGTGTGATATCACACAATGTACTGTGTCATATCACACAGTTTTAATGGCATTATTTGAACTGTGTTTTTTTAATACAAAAAATTTAAATTTTTTTAATTGTCTAAAATTTGTTTTTAGACAGTTTGAAAATAATCACATCAACTGGGGCCGAAAATATTCGGTAAATTTATAACTTGGCTAAAAGATTTGGGATGAAATACTGCTGAAGTCGAATAGTATTGATAAATATTTTAGCCCTGTAAATTTCAAATAATTTTGACTTTTTAAAAGTATATAACGGCAACATCAGACAGTAGTCCCGCCTACTGTTATATTATCGATCTTTATCGTCGGCTGACCGACACCGACAGGAACGCTTTGACCGTCCTTGCCGCAAGTACCGACACCGCTGTCTAATTCCAGATCGTTTCCGACCATCGACACTTTCGTTAAAACATCCGGTCCGTTGCCGATTAAAGTTGCGCCTTTTACCGGGCGAGTAATTTTTCCGTTCTCGATGAGGTAAGCTTCGCTGGCGGAAAATACGAATTTCCCGGAGGTAATATCCACTTGTCCGCCGGAAAAATTCTTGGCGAATAACCCTTTCTTAACCGAGCGAATTATATCTTCGGGATTTTCTTTACCCGGCAGCATGTAGGTGTTCGTCATGCGCGGCATAGGTAGGTGCGCATAAGATTCGCGTCGTCCATTGCCGGTAGGCTTTACGCCCATCAAGCGGGCATTAAGTTTGTCCTGCATATAGCCTTTCAGTATACCGTTTTCAATCAGAACGGTTTGTTCCGTCGGCGTACCTTCGTCGTCAATGCTGAGCGATCCGCGTCTATTGATTAACGTGCCATCATCGACCACTGTACATAAGTCGGAAGCCACGCGCTCACCGACGCGTCCGCTGAATGCCGAGGTGCCTTTCCGGTTGAAATCGCCTTCCAAACCATGCCCAATAGCTTCGTGAAGCAATATGCCAGGCCAACCAGGACCGAGCACGACCGTCATATTGCCCGCAGGCGCTTCGTCGGCTTCAAGATTTACCAATGCTTGCCTTACGGCTTCACGCCCGTATTCCAGTGCCGTATCTTCATTAATAAAAAACCGGTAATCGGTACGACTGCCGCCGCCCATACTGCCCTGCTCCCGTTTGCCGTTTTCAACCACGATAACGGACACATTCATTCTCACCAATGGCCGAATATCGGCGGCAAGCGAACCGTCTTGACTTGCAACTAAAACGCAATCGTGAACGGATACCAAACTGACAATGACTTCTTCGACCCGAGAATCCAATTTTCGGGTTTCGGCATCCACTTTACATAATAGATCGATCTTTTCTTGATCCGATAATGACTTCAACGGGTTTGCTTTTGGATAATAGTGCGGCCAATCGACTGTTTTAGGGAGTCCGACTTGCGCATTCTGCCCTTGGCGAACAATCGATTTAACATTATTTGCCGCTTCCAGCAATACAGGCAATTCGATCCGGTCGCTATAAGCAAATCCGGTTTTCTCGCCAGAAACCGCTCTCACCCCCGCACCCTGTTCGATACTATGTCGACCTTCTTTGATAATACCGCCTTCCAATACCCAAGACTCCGAATGACTGGCTTGAAAATAAATATCGGCTGCATCCACAGGAACACTGAGCAATTGATTCATTATCTTTTGAATATCGTTATCCTGCATTCCGGTTGGCGACAGGATGGTTTGTCTTGCTAGGCTTAGTCGTTCCATTTTTTAACTTGATGTTGGGCGAAAATTATTGAATGCGAATAGAGACAGTTAATCTTGTTTTACATCGTCGTGCAAGGTGTTGTAAATCAGCTCCAAGAGTCTTTCTGAAAGGTCGTCGGAAGTGTCGGCGATGCCGTCTTTAAGGCTTCCCGAATCGGATTGATCCTCTTTATTTGCATAAGTAACCGTAACTTTAGTTTCTTCGTTTAGACTTTCAACCCGTAACAGATAAGTCGACTTCGAGTCGTCGCTGAAAGGAGAGTAACCACCGAAAAGACTTCCGCCGTCGTAAACGACGTAATAGTTTCCTTTGCTTCGATCTTGATCGGCGATTTTCAAATCCCGCAGCAAAATTGCTTGTCCTACCAAGCTCCAAGATTCATCGTAATCGCGCTTTATTGACATTTCATTGTTTGAACCTTCAACCTTATAAACGTCTGAATCCAGTCCTTTGCGATAACGTCTTTTCGGCGGTTCCGGTTCGTTTTCCGCTCGCTGCTCGGTAGCTTGTTTGTCTATCGGAATTTCAGGCGGCCTCTCAAGGGTTGCATTGTTTTTATAACGCGAATCGTTTGTAGTGCTGCATGAAGCCAGCAAAAAAGCGCTTAAAAATAGTAGTAATATCTGTTTCATGGTTAATCGCAACTAAAACGCCGATGATCGAGAACGGGAAAAGCACTGCGAACTTTCGACAGTTTATCGAGGTCGATATCAGCGGTAACAAATCCGGCCCCCATTTTGTAACAGTCCAAAACCAAGCCCCACGGATCGATAATCATGCTATGACCGTAGGTTTTGCGTCCGTTTAGATGAAAACCGCCCTGATTCGGCGCAATCACATAACATAAATTTTCAATAGCTCTTGCTCTCAGCAGAACTTCCCAATGCGCTGCGCCGGTTTTCGCGGTAAATGCGGAAGGAATTATCAGAATTTCCATCCCTTGCGCCACCATTCTTCGGAAGAACTCCGGAAAACGAAGATCGTAGCAAACCGCAAGCCCTAACTTTCCGAACGGCGAATCCAAAACCAGCATCTGTTCGCCGCGTTCGATGCTATCGGATTCCCGGTAGACTTCATCCGTTCCCGGCACATTGACATCGAACAAGTGTAATTTGTCATAGCGGGCAACCCGTTCGCCTTTATCGTTATAAATAACGCACGCTGCACGAACCTTATTGTCGGCATTACCGGCAATCGGTATCGTGCCGCCGATAAGCCATATTCCGAATTTTTTAGCCGTATTTGATAAAAAGTTCTGAATCGGTCCCGTTCCGTCGACTTCTTTAATTCTTATTTTATCGACTTCACGATCACCCATCATGGCAAAGTTTTCCGGCAATACAACGAGCTTCGCTCCCGTCTTAACTGCTTCAGTAATCAATTTTTCGGCTTCCAACAAGTTGGAACTCACACTTGGACCCGATGCCATTTGTATCGCTGCACACTTATTCATTTGTCGCCTCGTTTTTTGTTATTTTTTATGCTTCTCGCTATCTTGTAGTAACCAGGAAAAATCAGTGATGCTATTCCATGTTTTTTGGAATAGACCGTCATTCTCGTGTAATGAACTGATTTTTGCATCGTCCCAGTTACCTTTGACTTCGTATTGAGTTCCGAAGAAGAACCCTTCCTGGTTCTTTCCTGTCAATGACTTACCCACTAATGCAGCGAACTCGCCAACAATTGTACCAGCTATAGGCACGGCATCCGAACTTTTAGGTACGACTTTAATAATATGGTTAACGGTTTGTTTAGTAAGATCGGTTTCACCCGAAATAGTTATCGTTGCCGGGATCGCATCGATAGTTAGATTGTTGGTAACCGCTTTCCCATTCATCAACTCAAAGTGTCCTTTGATCGAATTGAATGTCAAGCCTTCTTGGTAAATATCGCTGAAATCGAATTGTATTCGTCTCAACCATTGTTCGACAGCGAGAATCCCCAACAATCTACCGAAACCCGGCTCGATACTCAAAATACGTCCTTTTTGCAGATTAACATCCATTTGTCCTCGTAAATCGGGCAAGGATAGTTGCCACGGTCCACCGCGCCAATTCAAATTAAACTCAATCGTACCCTTTGTATCGGTTAGATCTTTGGTGATATTCAGCTTATCGAAGAATTGATCGGCCTTTTTAATATCGAGCTTACCCTTTAATTGCGTCGACGATATAATACCGTTATCTTTCCAATCGCCGGTTGCCACCAGTTTTTCATCGGCTCCGTCCAGCTCCAATCGTTTTATCACGATGCCTTGTGGTGTTCGTCCCGTTACTAAAGTCATCTGCCCAAGATTGGCCGATTGCCATAGATTTTTTTTACTATGTAGATTCAATAGGGGCTTCAAAACCGCGTTAGCCGATTGAGTCGATTGCAACTTGAACTGCTTCAACGCTGAGAGATTCAACATCTCCATGTCCATCACGATCGGATTCGAACCGTGTAATGTAAGGGGTATCTGAAATTTTCCTTTAGCGATGCTACTCTCTGTTTCACCTGCCCAAGCCTCCGGTTTACGGCTCAAAGTCAAATCGAAAGCGCCAAGGCGCGTTTTTTTCCAATAAGCGGATTCGCTTTGTATCTTTATCTCATTCACATTGAAACCCGATCCGGCGTCTTGCCCTTGATTTCCCGCCAAAACCAGCCAGTCTTGTAAAGGTAGTTGTCCTTTATTGATCTCGAATTTTATGCCGGGAACTCGTCGTTGAACGGCGCTGCCGGTGCCGATAAGAATATGACCTGAGTTGATTTTATGTTGTATCGTATCGAGGTTCACCGCCGCTTTTAATTCATTGTTGTAATTTAACTCAACCGGCATGGCAGACTCATTTTCGAACATGAGTGTTAAAGTGGACGGCTTTTTCTGAGAACCTGTTTTTGCAAGCGTACCGGGCAAGGCTAATTCAAATCCTTCCAGCGTTGATTTTATCTCGACGGATACAGTATTTTTGTCGATCTTCGTTTTGGGTAAGTGGAGCTGAAGCTGATAAGCCCCCTCCCCTTGTGCAAAGTTTGATTTCGGCCAGTTAAATAAATTTTCAATGTCGCGGACTCTGGTTTTCCCGTCAACATTGATCAGTGTTTCGTCGTCTGTTTGACTAACATTTATGGAGGCAGGATACCCTAAAGTTACGGCTTGAATAGCGTCGCTATAAATACCCTTCATATCGAACTTCAATGCACCGACGATCTTCTTAACCTTTAGCCCCAATTTATTAATCGACATCTCGGCATTGTTGAATTGAGCATTTCCGTCTAACTTAATGTCTCGGCCCGGCCATAATGGTACGGTAAGTTCAAGTGCGCCTTTTGTCGATCCGCTAATCGATGTTCCGGCTACGAAGGAAGTTACTCTTTCTGCAATGGGCGATTGTTGCAAAACGCTTAATACATCATTAATTTCTCCCAGCGCTTCGCCTTTAATGACGAGTTGTTCTTGATTACTCCCTAAATCGGCTATCGACATTTCCGTTTGCGTAACGTTTACCGGTCCGATGTTTCCTTTGTCGAACAAACCTTTTAGGGTGCTTTGATCGTAGTTTAATTGACCGTGAATTCCGGAAATATGAGGCCAGCTCGGATTGAAATTCAGCTCTACGTCGTCGAGATCGAAATTCGCCTCGAAAACCCCGGAGTTGTTTTTAAAAGGAAAATCGGCGAGATTGCCGTAAAACAGCAGTTCTCCTTTCGGTATGTTGCCCTTAATGAACGCGTCTTTAAGCCATGACTTGAGCTTTTCCGTCATGATTTTAGTCGGTAGATAGTTGGCAATTCCTTGCATATTCTGACTGTTTAGCGCGAGTTGAACATCGACGAAGGGTTTTTCATTCGCTTTTGGAAAATTAATTTGCAAACGGCTTTCGGCAGTAAACGCCGGACAGTCCAATGTAAGAGATTCGCTCGATAGCACCCAATCGCTCTCGGTTTGCCGCCAATCCAATACGCCTTCAAATCGGCTAAATAATAAAGACTTTTCAAACAACTCGGTCGCTGTCAAATTAGCATTCCGGCTGTCAAATTCAATTTGACCTTGTTTTTCACTGCCCTTTAAACGACCGCTAAGATGACTTAATCCGGGAACTGAAACACCGGAATCTAACGTTAAAGGTTCCATGCCAACCGAATCAAACCGTCCCCTTAGGGCAAACGAACGAAAGCTAGGCTCGGCGTATAATGCGAAGTCCTTTAGGATACCCTTAATTTTCGACTGATCTAACTGCTTTACTTGCAAATCGGATAAGGGTGCAAAGAGATTTGCAAAAATGGATAGTTCGGAAAGATCGGCTTGTTCGGCGAACAACTTAATTTTTTGCGATCCGGTCTCCTTTGTGTTTTCATTAACCACCTTGAAAATAAGGTCCGGCCATTTCTTGACCGATTGATTATTTCCAATAAAGGACTCCAATAAAAATCGATTGATATCCAATTGCCACTGGTTGTTTTTAGTTTGCCAATGAAATTGAGTATCGAGTTTTCTAAGTGAAAAATTGGGGCGATTTGGCGCGGACAATTCGGTTTGATGCACTTGGATATCGCCTTTGATATTTATCGGCTTTGCTTGCCGCCAATCGCTCCAAATCTTAAAATCTGTTGTTCCTGAATTTACATGGATCCCCGAAGGTAGAAAATCGGCGAGTTGTTTGGGCAAGCTAACTCGACTGCCCTCGAAAAATGCCTTACCCTCAACTTGGTTAAGCCGGTCGGCGGAGCCTTGTAAATCGACAATAACTTTTAAATGATCGCCGAGTGGCTTCGGTAACGGAGTGATGAGATGTATCCGATGATGATCGCCTTCATTCATAATGGCAATATTGACATCGTCTAATTTGAACGGCTCGGTATCCTTGTAAAAATCGTTAAATTTAATCTGGCTTTGCAAAAGCTTATAATGTCTGCCCTGCAGCAACCAAAGAGGCTGACCTTCACCCGCATCCAATCCCTGAATTGCAAAACTTCCGGTATTCGTTCGATAAACCAAGAGACGTGCGCCGACTAAGGTAATCCAAGAAGCCGACAACATGTCTTGTTTCATCAGAAATTCGCCCAAATCGATACCGAAGCGAATTTCGTCGAGATGAATAGCAGGTTTGCCCGTACTTGGAGCGACATCAATATCGACATCGTTCAACACCAGCTCGGGACTGAACAGGCGCATTTTAGTGCCGATGTCCTTTACCCGAACAGGCGCACCGACTAATCCGCTAATGCGGTCTTCTAAACTATCTTTGTATCGATCGATACCCAGAAGGACAAGGCGAACCGAACTGAGAGCAATGGCGACGATGACCAGTGTCCAAAATACTAAATGTCGAGTCGCACGCGTGACATGATGAATCATAATGGCTTTTTAACGGCAATCATTCCTAACAATCGACTTGCAATCTTATTTCAAAGCAACACCACGTCGTACTGCTCTTGATTGTATTCCGCTTCTGCACGAAATTTGATTTGAACCCCCAAAAAAGTTTCCAATTCGGCCAGCATGTCCGCCTCTTCGTCCAACAACATTTCAACAACGCTATTCGAAGCCAGCACCAATAATTTTTGTACTTTATATTGCCTGACTTCTCGAATGATTTCGCGAAAAATTTCCAGGCACATCGATTCCGACGTTTTCAATACCCCGCGGCCGCCGCAAGCATGGCAAGGTTCGCAAAGAATATGCTCTAAACTTTCACGCGTCCGTTTGCGGGTCATTTCGACCAATCCCAATGACGACACTTCAGTGATTTTCGTTTTCGCCCTATCCTTTTCCAAACAACGTTCTAATGCTAGCAACACTTGTTTTTTATGGTCGTCGCTCTGCATATCGATGAAATCGATAATGATAATCCCGCCTAAATTTCTCAGCCTGAGTTGGCGCGAAATGGTCTGTGCTGCTTCAAGGTTTGTTTTGAAGATGGTTTCTTCCAAATTTTTGCCGCCGACATACCCGCCTGTATTGACATCGACTGTCGTCATCGACTCGGTTTGATCGAAAACAAGATGACCGCCGGATTTCAGCGTTACTTTACGTTCTAGTGCTTTTTGAATTTCATCTTCAACGCTGTAAATATCGAATAACGGGGAATCGCCGGTATAGTGCTCGAGCACGGGAACAATTTCCGGTACGAAAATCTGCGCAAACTCAATGAGACGATGGTAAGTTTCCCGAGAATCCACTCTAACTCTTTCAATCCCTTCCTTATAAAGATCCCTGAGCGTCCTAACACTTAAAGCTAAGTCCTTGTGTATCAACTGCTTCGGTTTTATGCCGGTAATTTTGGCCGAAATGGACTCCCAGAGTTTTAATAAAAAAGTCATATCGGCAATCAAAACCGGTTCTTCAACGCATTCGGCAGCCGTTCGGGCAATGAAACCTCCGCATTTATGCTCCTTTCTGAATGCATCGAGACAACTTTTTAAGCGGACTCGTTCGTCATCGCATTCGATTCGTTGAGAAACGCCGGAATTATTGGCGTACGGCATGTAAACCTGAAAACGCGAAGGAATCGAAATTTCGGTCGTGATCCTAGCACCTTTAGTCCCTAAGGGATCCTTAACGACTTGTACGACAATGTTTTGGCCTTCATGCAAATAAGACTCGATATTTTCCGAACCTTTCCTTTCCAAATCTCTTGCGCATAAGTCCGATAAATGCAGGAAAGCCGCCCTATCGAGACCGATATCGACAAAGGCCGCTTGCATTCCGGGCAGCACTCTACAAACTTCGCCTTTGTAGATATTACCGACCAATCCACGCATCCGGCTGCGTTCTATAATAAGCTCTTGTAAAACGCCGTTTTCGACAACGGCTACCCGTGTCTCAGGCGGCGTGACATTGATTAATATTTCCTCACTCATACCAACAAATCAATTCCTTGCTTCGATAAAAGCTGAGCCGTTTCAAATAAAGGTAAGCCTACAACACCGGAATAACTGCCTTTGATCGACTCGACGAATAAACCGCCCAAGCCCTGAATGGCATAACTTCCGGCTTTATCGACAGGTTCGCCGCTCTCCCAATAAGCTTGCATTTCTATTTCTTTAATTTTTCTGAAAGTTACCTCGGTGATACTGACGGTATTCCAGTGCGCTTTCCCTCTTAATGATACAGCACTGAAAACTTGATGCGTCCGTCCGGACAAACGAGAAAGCATCGCCATTGCATCGTCTTTATTTTTTGGTTTTCCCAAAATCGTTTCGTCGAGTATAACCGCCGTATCGGCAGCTAAAATCGGCAAGATTGTAGTTGAAACTGCCGCACAAAGTTGGGATTTTTCTGCCGCTACGCGTTCGACGTAAGCTAACGGCTTTTCTCCCGGTTTAGGCGTTTCATCCAAATCGACAGGCTGAATAATAATTTTTAATTTTAGTTGCTCCAGCAGTTCTTTTCGCCGTGGCGAAGCGGAGGCGAGTATAAGTTGTGCGCCCATTAACGATGATAAGGATGATTATTTAAGATACTCCAAGCACGATAAAGTTGCTCGGCAACAACAATTCGCACTAATGGATGAGGAAAGGTCAACGCAGATAAACTCCAAAACTCCGACGCTCTGGCTTTAACAGATTCTGCTAAGCCGTCGGGGCCGCCGATGACTAACGCGACAGGCTTACCGCCTTGTAACCAGCGTTTTAACGCGACTGATAAATCCGGTGTCGACCAGGATTTACCGGCGACTTCCAAAGCGACGACATGGGCGCCAGGCGGAATAGTTGCATTCATCCGATCGCCTTCTTCTTTGATTTGTCTTATTAAATCGCAATTTTTACTCCGTTGCGCCAAGGGAATTTCCTTTAAGACTAGTTCGCACTCCCTGGGTAGACGTTTGGCGTATTCCTCAAAGCCGGTCTTAACCCAATCGGGCATACGGTTTCCAACAGAAATCAGATGTATTTGCATAGCGGGCAGGATACAGCCAACCATTCCCCGATGCAATGCAGACAGTAGTTTAATAAGGCAAGTTTATGAGTACCTTAATGAATAAACCGACAAAGAATGTTAGAAAGAACCGCAAAACCAATTCTAATTCTTTCTAACTCAGAACAAATTCAAGCCCCAAAACGTAAAATTTAAGATAAAAGTCGAAAATGTTAAGCAAAAATACCTAATTGACTCGCTTTTGTCGTTAAACCGACAACGTTATGAACATCAAGTTTTTTCATAAGGTTACTTCGATGCGCTTCTATTGTTTTTACGCTAAGGCAAAGTGAATTTGCGATTTCTTTATTTTTATAACCGCTGGAAATAAGCTTTAGTAACTCTTTTTCCCTTACTGTAAGTACGATGCTATTGACGGAATGCTCATGCGAGAATTTCTGTTTTTCGCTTTGCATGAAAGAATTAATAACAACCGGCAAAATATTTGCCGAGACATAGAAGTGACCTTGAGTAACGGAATTAATTGCTTCTTTGAGCTGATACGGCGTTGTTTCTTTATGGATAAATCCGTTCACTCCGGCTCGAAACGCACATCTTATACATTCGACATGGTTATTCGTTGAAAAAATTAATATTTTTACATTGACCAACCGCTTTTTGATTTTATCGATTGCTTCGATTTCATTCGAGTGACACAAATTTAAATCCAAAAAAACTACGTCAGGACGCGATGTGATCGAATCCTCTAAAAGTTCGATAGGATCGGCATAACATTTTAAAACATTAAAGCCTAATTGTTTACTTAGTAGTGAGCACAAACCTTCCCTGATTATCGGCTGACTTTCGATAATCGAAATTTTGAACATTTTTAATCCTCGGAATAACTTAAATATTTTGGTTTTAATAGACATATTTTCTGAGACGGTTCAAATTTAGCTTTGATTAGACCAAATGTATATACGTATAAATACCTATAAAACCAATAAGTTATTAATCATTGTTTAATAGCTTATTGCTCGTCGTTTGCTTAATTGATAGCCGATGAATATAGAATGATTAGCTTGATAAAAATCAAGCTTATATAAACGTTCCGTATAAAAAGTTCGGTTTACATTCCTTTTAACTGGTTTTGGTAATCCATGCCGGAATGATGCTTTTGTGTTTCGCTTCAGAACTTATTATCGTCGCTTATCGAAGTTCGATTTCTTAGAAATATTCAAATTAAATTCTCAGCTTTTCCGGACGAATTAACCCCGTTTTTCATAAAGTAATGACCCTCTCAATACAATCATTCGCGGTTTTAAAACCTGAGATTTAACAAGTTCCATTTTTGCGTTTTGCTTCCAAGCGTAAATTCTTGGTTGAGCAATTTACTCACAATTTAGAAGGATAATACTGTCAATAAACGTTAGAAATTAAGATCTCTGCCGATGACTAACCGAATGAAAATCAAATTAAATAAAATAAATTTTGACCGAAAAACCCGACAAGTAGTGCGAATACAAGCTTATTATAAAAACAATTTATTTCTTTATATATCATTATTTTAATATGTTTTTATCGTAAAAATAAACACAGCTTTGCGCCTCCCGCCTTAGGTAGTACTAAGTTTAATTATAGGGTTTTACCTAATCAAATGAAGGGTTTTACCTAATTGTGATGAATAAGTTTGTCGGCTAGCATTTTTACATCCAAAAACAAAGCTTAATTATAGTAAGCAGGTCAATGGATAAACCGGTTATGACTTCGAATTAATTCAATCTAGGCGATCTTGAAATAAACAAGGGCAAAAGATTATTTGATTGTTGATTTATCAAACATTGAAAGCAAAAAATTAAATATTTCGCCTTAAAAGTGTCGGCTAGTCGTATGAAAAGAACTAATGAAGGTTCTTGGGAGTGTGCGTGGATATTTATCAATTTTTATGGGTTTTATACGCAACAATTTTTATTTAGGACAGGAGAACATATCATGTTAGCTAGAAAATATCGCTGCCTCGCCGAGAAGGCAAAGCAGCCTTTGCATACCTCGCTGCTGGCTTTGGTCATCGCCATGTCGAATGTGGGAGTAGAGCCTTTATATGCCGCACAGAATCTCTCCCCAGTCGGGCAAGGCTTTACGGTTACCGCTGCAGACTTGGCTTTTATACTTAAGCAGATCAAAATAGCTGAAGCGCATGTGGCTGCAGCCAACCTTAACCCGGCAACCGATCCTGATAACTGTCAGGCGCTAATCGGTGAAGGCCCCAACCAACTTCAAAGTCCGCTCCTTTCTTTCGGCTTGCGGACAGTCGATGGCTCGTGCAACAACCTGCAAATAGGCCAGGAAAAGTTTGGTGCGGCAGATCAGCCGTTTCCGCGCTTGACAACACCGGTGTTTAATGGCGCAGAACCGATCTCACCCAGCTTTCCGGTCGGTCCTCCTGGGCCGACCAGCTATGCACAGACAATCGGGTCGGTAGTCGACTCCCAACCTCGGGTTATCAGTAACCTGATTGTCGACCAGACATCAACCAACCCGGCTGCTGTCTTCGTCGCCGGAAATCCTGCTAGAACCCAAGGCGCCGAGGGAGTTGTTCCATGTACGACGGAACCCACTGCTCCCGGTGCTGGAGACGGTTTACCCTTAGGTTGCGTGCCTGCTCATGAAACTCTATTTATTCCGAACGTTACAACCGATGTCGGCTTGTCGCCGCCGTTCAATTCATTGTTTACAATTTTCGGTCAGTTTTTCGATCATGGTTTGGATAAAATTACCAACGGCGGTAATGGCACAGTATTCGTCCCTTTGAAAGATGATGACCCATTAGTTGCCGGACCTGACCACGATTTTGGTACGGACTGCGATACCACCACACCTTCTTCTGGTTGTGCGGATAACTTGCCGCCACAACTGCGTTTTATGGCTTTGACGCGCGGCCATATTATCCCCGGTGCGGACGGTTTCCGCAATGCGCCGAATACCGACAGCCCGTTTGTCGACCAAAGCCAAACTTATACCTCGCATGCATCGCACCAAGTGTTCTTGCGGGAATATAAAATGGTTTCGGGAAAGCCGGTTACAACTGGCAGATTTTTGTCCACGGCTGATGGCGGGCTTGCGAATTGGGCCATGATTAAAGCCCAAGCGGCAACGAAACTCGGCTTAGAACTTGTCGATGCGGATGTAGACAATATCCCTCAGATAGATACCGACCAATACGGTAATTTTATCCCCGGTTCCAATGGTTTACCCCAGTATGTTACGGCGACTGGAGAACGGGTAGAGGGTAATTTGGGAACTCCGGCTACGGCTGTAGCGGCAGATGCAAAACGCATTGATACTGCGTTCTTGAACGACATCGCACACAATGCGGTTCCCACTTGTACAATAGGCACTCCAGGATGTCCTTCTACCGGTGTTAAAGCCCCGGATGCTGATTCTACTGCCGGGGGTAGTCTGGTTCCTGCACAAGCCTCTGGCGAATATGATAATGAACTGCTTGACCTGCACTATATCTGCGGTGACGGCCGTTGTAACGAAAATATCGCATTGACTGCTGTCCATCAGGTCTTCCACATGGAGCACGACCGCTTGGTGGATTATTTCTACCATGATGACGGTTCGAATATTCCGGGTAGTGTTAATGGGGTGCTGCCGCAAAACCCAGAATTATTAGCTGAATTTCAAGCTGTTAATTTAACGCCGAATTCTCCGAATAAAACCTTCACGTTCGAGGAACGCTTGTTCCAGGCGGCGCGATTCGTCACCGAAATGCAATATCAACATTTGGTATTCGAGGAGTTTGCCCGCAAAGTACAACCGGCGATCAATCCGTTTGAGCCGTTCGCCTTTAACCAAACCGACCTGAATTCAGCGATTACGGCAGAATTTGCCCATGCGGTATACCGCTTCGGTCATTCGATGCTGGATGAGGATATTCCTCGGATTAATCAGGATGGCAGCCATAACGACATCCCATTGCTCGATGGTTTTCTCAATCCTGCGGAATTCAACAATGGCGGTGCTGCCGGTCATCTGACTGACAGGGAAGCGGTCGGTGCGCTCATCTTAGGCTTATCGGATCAGCCGGGTAACGAGATAGATGAGTTCGTCACGGAAGTGCTGCGTAACAATCTGCTAGGTTTGCCGCTTGACTTGCCTAGCTTAAACATGGCGCGTGCTCGAAGTGAAGGTATTCCTTCCTTAAACAATGTTCGCAAGCAAATACATGCCGTAACAAACGATGCTCAGTTGATTCCTTACGCAAACTGGATCGACTTTGAGCAAGGCATGAAACACTCAGTTTCGCTGGTGAATTTTATTGCGGCCTATGGAAAACATCCGACGATTGTCAGTGCAACAACTTTAGGTGACAAACGTGCTGCTGCTGAACTCATTATCAACGGTGGCGGAGGTGCTCCAGCAGATAGAAATGACTTTATGTTCAGCCTTAATGCATGGGCGAATGTCGCTGGCGTATCTCAAACCGGGATTGACGACATTGACCTTTGGGTTGGAGGCCTAGCCGAGAACACCAACGTCTTCGGTGGCTTGTTAGGTTCCACCTTCAACTACGTGTTCGAAAAGCAATTAACCGATCTGCAAAACGGCGACCGTTTCTACTACCTTGCCCGTACGCCAGGTATGAACCTAAGAGCCGAGCTTGAAGGCAATTCATTTGCCGAATTGGTGTTACGAAACACGGTACGTAATGACGGCACAACCATTGCCTATACCTTGAAGGCCGACCCGTTTGCTACAGCCGATTGTAAATTTGAATTAGCTAATTTAGCGGCAACGCCACAAGGTTTTATAGATTTCGGCTCAATTGTTGCTAATGACCCTTCTTCCGAATGCAACGAAAGCGCCCTGTTGATACGCTTGCCTGACGGCACTATTAAGTATCGGGCTACCAACACCATCGATCCACCCGGCATTAATGGTCAATCTGTTTATAACGGCACTAACTTCGCTGACAGCTTCTACGGCGGCAATGACAACGACACCTTTTGGGGTGGCCTTGGCGACGACACCATAAATGGCGGTGGCGGGGACGATGTGGTTCTTGGCGGGGACGGCGATGACATCATCACAGATTTCGCTGGCTTTGATATTCTTAAAGGCGGACCTGGTAACGATGCTATTGATGGCGGCCCTAACGATGACATCCTCATGCCCGGATTCGGCAAGGATTTCACCAACGGCGGCGCCAATATCAACGAAACGTTTGCCAGTGAAGGTGATGATTTCGCAATAGCAGGACAAGGAACAGATGCTGTCTTCGGCGACGGTGGCGACGACTTGGAAGAAGGCGGTGACCAGCCTGACTTATTAATCGGCGATAGTTCAAGTTTGTTTTTCGACGACCACAACGAACCGGGTCATGATGTTCTGATCGGTCAAGGCGGCGATGACGACTACGACATGGAAGGTGGAGACGACATTGGTATCTCAGGCCCAGGTGTAGAGAAAATTGCCGGTGCTGCAGGTTACGACTGGGAAATCGGCTTAGGCGATCCACAGCCGCAAGTCATGGACTTGAATTTGAACTTGGTCGGTGTACCGCTGCCTGTTAACGCGGTGCGTGACAAATTCAACGAAGTGGAAGCATTATCCGGTTGGAAGTTTAACGATACTCTTTACGGCGACAGCGTTATACCTAGCCAAGTGGCTGGGGGTGTTGTTGGCGCTGCGGGCGGTTTCATCGGCTGTAATGCCTTGGACGCCGATGGCGTAGCACGGATTGCCGGGCTGGATACGTTAGTGACGCCTGCAATGCGAGTGTTCGATCCGGGTCCGATTGCTGCAGCGACAGCCTCGAGTTACTGCGGTTTGACGGCTGAACCGGGATTTGCCGGTACAGGCACTCCAGGCGGTGTTTGGGGTGAAGGTAATATCCTCCTCGGTGGTGACGGTAGCGATACTATCGAGGGACGTGGCGGTAACGACATCATTGACGGAGACAAGTACCTGAATGTACGACTCAGTGTCCGTAACGGTTCTGACGACACTAATGGCGTTGATACAGTCACTGACGGCAGCGGCGCTGAAATAGGCAGCACTAGCTTAATGGAAACCGCCGCCGTTACCGGAGACTTCGGTCCCTATGCAGCTGGCATGACCTTGCAACAAGCCGTGTTTGCCCGCAAAGTCAATCCGGGCAATATCGTGTTGACACGGGAAATCCTGCGACCAGACATTGTTGCTGCCGATTGTAACGTAACTCCTGCCGCAAACCGGAAGAACTGCGATAAGGCGGTGTTTTCTGGTCCTCCTAGCGAGTACACGGTTGTCGCAATGGCTGACGGCAGTGTGGTTGTTACTGATAACGCCGATGCTACTGCAGTCACAGTTCCGATCACACCGACTGTACCTCGTAACGTTGACGGTATCGATATCTTGTGGAATATGGAGCAAATAAGCTACTGTCCGGTACCTGGTGTTGTTTCTGGCACTTGTAACACCAACGTAAACCAAGGTGGGCAACCACGGTTTGTTCAGTCCATCGTTCCAACCGCGTCGGTGACAGGCAATTTTGTTTTCGGTGGCAAGGTGATCAACACCACGCCAGCGCTAACTCGCACTGTCACTATCAGAAATACGGGTATTGCCAACTTGATCATACCAAACGGTGGTGTCAGCTTGACGGGTGACAGTTCCTTTGCGGTTACGGGCGGCACTTGTTTGGCTGGCGCAAATCTTGTTAAAGACACAGGTAACTGTACTGTGACCGTAAGTTTTGCGCCTACGAGTACAGGCGCAAAGACTGGCAGTTTGGTAATCGCACACAACGGTGCAGGTTTGCAAACCAGTGTGCCACTGAGCGGTACGGGAACGAAGCCGATTGCGACCGTATCTTTGGATACGTTTAATTTTGGCGGCGTACAAACCGGCATAGCGGTAGCATTGGCGCCGGTTCAAGTGATTACCCTCAATAACAATACTGGCGGTGACGGTGCATTGACTGTAACGAATGTTACTTTGACAGGAGGCGCAGGCTTTTCCAAATCCGGAACATGCACCACTGTTAGCGTTGGTCAATCTTGCCCAATCACTATTAAATTCCGACCAACAACAGGCGGTAGCCAAACTGCAACGCTTACGTTTACCGACAACTCAAATGGTGTCGCAGGTTCTACTCAATCTGTGATACTTGAAGGTAATGGTACGATTACAGCGGTGAACGATAACTTTGCTGTTACGGCAGGTGGAGTTAACGGTACTCAGAACATTGGTAATGCAAATGTATTAAACGTTCGCTTAAACGATTTGCCGACTACAGGCACATTGAGCATCGTTCCCGGTACTACTATCGTTAACAACGGGGGCGCGACTGCCGAAGCTGTAATAACAGGCACACCTACCACCCAAATTGTAACTTGGCGGTTAACGGCAACAGGCGGGGACTTTGCTTCGCGTCAAGCAGCTAGGGCAGGCACCTATACGGTGACTTATCAATTGACCAATGGAACGGCGACTTCAACGGCAACCTATACCTTAACGGTATTTTAACCTGAAATGCTGGGTTGCAGTCATACTGTAACCCAGCTATCCAACCGCCAAAAGGAGGTAATGCTTACCGATATGAACTAAACAGAAATCATAGTAGTTAAAGAACAAAAACGATAAATTCGTTTATAACTCAGAAAACCCGTATTGGGGCGGCTTTAAAATCAAGGTTGCCCCGATTTTATTAGGAAATGTTGTTAGGCAACAGATTTGAACAAGATTGTTTGCCAGAATTGAAATCGACAATTTATTGATAGTTAAGGGATAGAGGTATTTTTATGAAATACATTTCAATAATAGTAATCGTGGCGGTTATTTTAGTTGCAGGTTATTTTGCGCCGTCGTTTTTGGGCAAAAATACCGAAAACCAAGCTTACAACGATTCAGAAAAAAGGCCAGGACGTTGCCCGGAATGGTAATAGCTTCAGTGTCAAATCGTTGGAGCAACTGAAAGGTAGACTCAGCCCCGAGCAGGAAATGATCCAAAAAGGAAAAAGCTTTTTGTTGACCAAGATTAATAATCGCATTAACCAACTCAAACCTTTTAAGGCCAGGATAGCGAACATGCCCTACCTAAAGGATGAAGATAAAAACAGCTTGGTTTCTGAAATAAGCGGCGAAATTGCCGTGTTTGAGTCCTTTAAACCGGAAATAGCCAAGAGTGAAACAAAGGAAGATGTCAAAAATGTTGCCGATAAGATTAAGGCCGAATGGTTAAAAAGCAGCGCAAGTATAAGTCGTGCAGAAGATAAGATTGTTACCTTAAAGGAAAACCAGCTTATTTTAGAAGCAGACGCCGGTTCTGCGGGTATCCAAAAGCGCATAGACAACCTTAAGGCCTCCGGCAAAGATGCCAAGAATTACGAAAAGCTGCTTTCCGATTATGACAAGAAAATTACCGATGCAAAGCGAGATGTAAAAAGTGCTAATGAGAAATACCAAGCTATTAGTACCACAGCATCTGAAGGTGAAAAAACCCAGCTTATGAAAGATAAAGACCAATTGCTAAAGAGCGCCCAAAAAGATATTCGGGATGCTTACAAGATAATAGCGCAAGGCGCGCGAGAGGATTTCGACCGCAGATACAAATAGGTAGGGATTATTTATAGGAGTACTAAAAATACCCAACAACACGCCTGACACATTCGAACACGAGCCGATTGAAGAAGACAGTCCAGCTAGCCTGGATTTTTCACAAAATAATGACGAGGGAATGACTATGCAATGCAATCTGATAAAAACGAAAAAAAATTCGATTAACCTGATGGCGCTCATGATGTTAGCCAACAGCCTAGTTGCTCAAGCGGATGTCACGATCCTTCATGACCTGGTCGGTGCGGAAGGGCAATTGCCGCACGGACAGTTAGTTCAAGGCCGGGATGGTAATTTGTACGGCACCACGTCGCCAGGCTCTACCGCCGCCAAAGCGTTTAGAATAACGCCGGCGGGAGATTATACTGTCTTGAAGACATTCAACCCTATTGCTGGAGCAGCGATGCCCATGCCGTCACCGTTAATGCTTGGTTTGGACGGCAATTTTTACGGCATCACAACCAACGGTAACATTAGAGGTGGTACGCTATTCAAAATGACACCCGCAGGTGTAACTAACGTGCTGCACCAGTTCGGTAGCATATTGAACGACGGCTATAGCATCGATAATAACGTATTACGTCCCACCCCTCCTGTGCAGACCGTGGACGGCACCTTGTACGGTACGACAACTTCCGGCGGGCAAAACGGTTACGGTGTTGTCTACAAATTGACCGTATCCGGCATTTACAGCATTATACACCATTTTGCATTTGCCGTTACCGACGGCAGTAAACCTTCGGCGCCGCTGGTTATCGGTAACGACGGTAACCTTTATGGGACGACAACCGAGGGCGGCTCGCCATCGGCACTATCCGGTACTGTTTTTCGTATAACGCCCAACGGTATTTTCAAAATATTACACAGTTTTGATCCCGTTAACGATGACGGGCATCAACCGCAAGCGCCGCTGGTTAAAGGAACCGACGGCAATTTCTACGGTACGACTTTCGGGCGAGCCGATTTAAACCAGCAAGGCAACATTTTTAAAATCACCCCGGCTGGCGCATATACCAGTTTACACCCGCTTGATTTTTCCAACGACGTTACTGACGGTGCCTTCCCAAGCGCCGGACTTGTTGAAGCCAGTGACGGTATTTTATATGGTGCAACAAGCCGGGGCGGACTGGCGCCGGGGTTGTTTGCTAATGACGCAGGTGTGATATTTAACATCACTAGGCAAGGCATCTATGATGTAAGCCATACCTTTGATAAAGCGATTGATGGCGCACGTCCGGTGCAAAGCCTTATGCAGCATACTAATGGGAAGCTTTATGGGGCGACTTTATTAAGTAAGACTGGCATAGCTCCGGCTGGAAACGGGAGTATTTTCAGCCTAGATACCGGCGCGAGGCCATTCGTTACGGCGCAACCTAGCAGCGGCAAAGCGGGCGGCACGGTCGGTTTATTCGGCGATTTCACCGGTTTTACCAGTGTTACGTTCAATGGCGTTCCTGCTAGCGTTACCGGCACAAGTAATACCTACCGCACAGCAATCATTCCGGCAGGACCGGCTACTGGTATAATCAGAATCAATAAACTGACCGGTCCTATAAGCGGGATTAGTAACTTTTTGGTTAAGCCAGTTTTTTCAGGATTTAGCCCTGCAAGCGGTACGATTGGTTCATTTATAACATTAACGGGAAAAAGCTTAAGTCAAACAACTGCCGTCACTTTTACTAGCGGTAAAAAAACCGCATTTACTATAAACAGCGACAGTCAACTTACCGTTAATGTACCCATCGGCGCCGTTACCGGCAAAATCAGTATTACCACAAAAGGAGGAAACGTAACGTCTACGACAAATTTCACCGTTTCCCCATAACTGAATTCAACCGGTTTTTAAAACGATGTATTACTCAACGCCGGGCATTCCGGCTCTCGGCTCCAGCCATTCCTGTAAAAAGTCCAGAAATCGTCTGACTTTTGCGGACAAATATTTCCGGTGCGGATAAACGGCATGAATATCCAGCGGCGGCAACGAATAATCTTCGAGAACGACTTTTAAAGTGCCCTTTTCAATATCCGTTCCGACGATATAAATCGGCAACATCACCAAACCTAGCCCATTCAGCGCGGCAATGCGGGTTGAATGGGCGGCATTTGCTTGCATACGCCCGGAAACATTAATAATCTTCAAGCCTTCAGGCGTCCTAAATTGCCATTTGGTACCGGGTCGAATGGCCCAGTTAACCAAACAACTGTGATTGCTCAACTCTTCCGGCGTTTTAGGTACGCCGTATTTAGCCAAATAATCGGGCGAAGCGCAGACAACTAATTTTGAGGTGGCAAGTTTTCTGGCAACCATGCTAGTGTCTTCCAAAGTTCCCAGTACGATGGCAATATCGATTCCTTCGTCGATCAAATCGCCGGGACTTCCTTGCAAGACAATATCGACTTTCAGTTCGGAGTGATTTTTAAGGAATTCTACCGCCGCACGAGTAATATGCGTAGCACCGATAACCGGCGGGGCGCTGATTTTCAATACACCTCGAGGTTCAGTTTGCAAATGCGTAATCGCCGCTTCCATTTCCTCGATGTCTTGCAACACTTGCTGACAACGATCAAAATAGGAAGCCCCTACATCGGTCAAATTAAGACTACGGGTCGTTCTGTTGAATAATCTGGATCCTAATGCGCCTTCCAGCTGCATAATGTGCTTAGTCGCCATCGCTCTGGAGATACCGAGCTCGCGTGCACCGCCTGCAAAACTGCCGGCTTTCGCCACACGCACAAAAACAGTCATACTTGTTAATTTATCCACGTTTGAATCCTTATTAAGATGTGACTAATGATCTCGCATTTATTCGAATCAAGCTACTTTTTCCAAATATTGAACCAGTAATTGCACATTCCGTTGTCCTTTAAATTCATTGATATCCAGCTTATAAGCTGCGTTACAAATCCTCATGCCTAGCCAGTGCTCCGGTTTATCGACAAAAAAAGCAATCCCGTCTACCAGCACATTACCACTGGATTTTCTCATGACCAATTTTAAATGTTGTTGACCGACAATGCGCGCCTGAATAATATCGAACTTACCGTGAAAAACCGGTTCGGGAAACTCTTGACCCCATGTTGCGGCATTTTGAATTAATTCCGCCAACTCCATTGTCATATCCTGATCCGACAATTCGCCGTCCGACCAGATTTTCTGTTCTAGATCCAGATCGGCTAAGCGGCGTCTCACCGACTCGTCGAAAGCCAGAGCAAATGCCGGATAATCGTGCATCGCAATACTTAAACCGGCCGCCATCGCATGACCGCCGAATTTGCTTAATAATTTCGGATGGGATGCCGCTACGTCGCTTAAGACATCTCGAATGTGAACGCCCGGAATAGAGCGTGCGGAACCTTTAATCAAGTCTTTTCCGGCGGGCGCGAATGCAATCACCGGTCTATGGAACTGATCTTTAATGCGAGACGCTAAAATACCGACAACGCCTTGATGCCATTGCGCATCGTACAAACAAATGCCGGCAGGCAAATGTTTTTCGTCTAAAGCCTTAACCTTATCTAATAAGTTAAAAGCCTCTTGCTTCATTTGACCTTCTATTTCTTTGCGATCATTATTCAAATCATCCAATTGCAGCGCTATCGTTTTTGCAAGATTAAAATCTTCTGTCAACAGGCAGCGAATTCCCAATGACATATCGTCCATCCGTCCGGCGGCATTCAACCTCGGACCTAAAGCAAACCCCAAGTCCGAAGCCGACAAGGTCTGTGAATTTCTGCCCGCAACCTCAATTAACGCCTTCAAACCGGGATGCCCTCGCCCTAAGCGGATTCTGGATAAACCTTGATGAACTAAAATACGATTTACTCTATCCATCGGCACGACATCGGCCACCGTCCCCAAGGCGACGTAATCCAGCAATTGCGCTAGATTCGGTTCCTGCAACTGCTGTGACTCGAACCAGCCTTGTTCCCGCAAACGGCTTCGAAGGGCGAGCAACACGTAAAACATTACGCCCACACCGGCCAGGGCTTTGCCGGGAAATACATCATCGGGTAAGTTAGGATTAACAATCGCATCGGCCTCCGGCAAAACCAGTCCGGGTAAATGATGATCTGTCACCAACACTTTAATGCCGGAGTCGCGTGCGGCTTTCACGCCGTCAAAACTCGAAATGCCGTTATCGACCGTCAATATAATATCGGGACCGTGTTGTTTAGCTAATTCAACAATTTCAGGCGTCAAACCGTAGCCGTATTCAAAACGATTCGGGACAACGAACGATACCCGTTGTAAGCCTAACAGCTGCAAACCCTTAACAGCAACGGCACAGCTCGTCGCGCCGTCGGCATCGAAATCGGCAACGATTGTAATCATTAACTGATTGACTAAAGCATCCAACAAACAAGTCACCATGTTTTCCATTCCCGAAAACAACCACGGCGAAGGCAGCTTATCCAAATTTCTATCTAAATCGGATAAAGACCGGATTCCTCTAACGGAAAATATGCGTTGCAACAATGGGTGAAGATCGCCCTCGAGCGGCTTCTGATTGTCAACGGGACGAACGACGATAGTTTTTTTTACGCCTTGTAAATACATAGAGGAAAAGGAATTCTATTGCTCTGATTAAACAATCTACGGATGATTGTTTAATAATACTATATTTTACGCGCTCGGCATTCAAAGACGTAATTATTCAATCGTGTCCCAATTTTTTACTGAAAATAAGGTATATCGACAAAAATGTGCCGATATTTTAATTAAAGCAAATTATTTTTAGAAAATATAAACTTGAAGATTAATTAATCTTACATCTCGAGCAATAAAGCTAATTAATTAGCAAAACAAATAGGGATGACGCTGCGTTTAATATTGTTGGCTTATTTTGAGTTAGTTGTGGGACTAAAACCTATTGAGTTATTGGAGGAGTAATTATTTCAAAATAAGCGATCGAAATTGAGCAAGCAAGAGAGAAATACGCTGTGCTGGCGAAACGAACTCGGCCAGGTCGTTCCGCCCCACGACCCAAACCCAAGACTTCGGCGTCAATACAAATGAGCCTTACCTTAAAGGAATTGGGAAGTTAAATCTAACTACAAAACTAATTTATTAGAACAGTTGATGCGGGAGAAGGTTTGTTCGATAGCATTTGGAATTCCGTTAGAAACTTTTCAAAATTAATTTATCCCTACCAGAAATAAAATTCAAGAATTTATTGATTTGTGTCAAATCAGATTATAAAAATCGGTGTATTTTTTTAATGAAAATAGGGATTTACTTTTTAAATCTATGCTTAATTGAAAAGCAGTATCTCGTTTCTCTTTTAACAAAACTTAAGGAAAAACTATGAAAAAAACCATGATTATAGATTTTACCACTATCCCTGATGGAACGCAGACAAAAGGGTGTTTGTATTTGGACATCTTGTATCTTGAAACGATTACAGGAAATGGTTCCTTCGGGAATGGTATTGTTTATGCTGGTGCATTGGAAGTGCTGCCTCGGCCTGTGCAAATATCTGGCCCAGGAGACTATTGGTCACACTTAACTGGGGTTTTCGTGCAACCCGTCACCGATGTCACTATTGTCGCTAAGACTTACCGTAACTCGAGCTGTTCTTATGTTGGTATTGATAAGCACGGTGCTAAGTTCAATTCTAGTCTGGTCATACCTGGAATAATCGATGGCAATCCGCCCCCGCCTGATCCAGGTTGGATAACCATTAATCTAACTATCCCCGACCACAGTCATTTGGTCAGTTTTCATATTAGTAACAAAGATCCAAAGCCGAATGATGCTGCTTTTTGGCTGAAAAGCATTTCCTTTCGACGTGATAATAAATTCGGTCCAATAAAGTCATAACTGCCGTTTGCTTTGAGATTATTCGGTATAATGTGTCAACGTTTTTCCGGACACAAGGTTAAGCAGCATTTTGCTGCAAGGCCGTAAGGCGCAGTAACTGAAAGGCAGTGCGCCGTATCAATTCAATTTCATTCGTCATACAAATCTCCTTCGCAACCATCCAATCAAGGGGATAAACGCCTTGCTCCACCCAACGATGAAAAGTCGAGTACGGCCAGTCTTTAACTTGCTTCACCCAGCCATGCTTGACTGGGTTATAGTGAATATAATCCAGGTGCGCCCGGTAATCGGCTTCATCTCGGATCAAATGTTCCCAGTATCGCCGCTGCCAAATGCCGCGTTCGCCGCGCCTTACCCTGACCGCAGACCTCCGCTCAGTCTTGGGCAACGTTTTGGAAAATCCCATTTTTATCAACATTAATCGGGTGGCGTAGTCGGCATCATCCGGTGGCAGTTCGATGACGCAGTGCATGTGTTCCGGCAGCACAACCCAACCCTGTATCTTGAACGGATGCCGTGACTTTACCTCTTTAATCGCTTCCCGCAATTCCTCAATGTGTCGTACCAACAGGTCATTGCCTTTCCGTTGCCTTAGATTGACGGTAAAAAAAATAGATGCCGCCTTGATGCCAAACTCGCCGTTAGTCCATATTTTTATCGTTACCCTTCTGCCAAATTTAAATACGGCGCACTGTCCGTTGGTTAGTGCGCCTTACGACCTTAAACAATCTACAGATGATTGTTGAATAATACAATATTTTGTACGTACTGCATCCAAACCCTTTAATCATTCGTGAGATCTGTATATTTCGTGAAAAAATCAGATAGCGACGAAACCACACCGGTTTTTTGTTAAACGTAAATTTTTATAGCAAAATTTACGTTCAAAGATTTATCAAGCTTACATCTTGTGAAAAAAGCCAATTAGTTGAAAAACAATTAGGAATCACTCTGTGTTAAATTTTGCTGGCTGATTTAATATGTTAGTAAGTAGAATGCCTGCAAAAGAAACGAAAGCGGTCATTGGATTTAGCTATACTTAAATGCAAACTTGCAAACCCAAGCGGATTGTTAGATGAATTATCTGAATGACAGCAAGGTATGAAGAGCAGATATTTAATTGAACTCGGCCAGTCGTTGAAGTTATCTAGACCCGCTTATCATGCAAAAAGGGTATGTATTTATTTTACCCTGTTTAGAACAATAAGGATTTTAGGCGTAGTTTACCCCTGGCGTTAACTCAAACCGATAGACTGAATCAATGCTGAAACAGGTTTTTGATAAAGAGCAGCTTTCTAAAGCACTTACATCGCCAGATGTTTGGCAATGGGATTTATTGTCTGATTATGGCGATGTCGAAACAGCAGTAGATCACACTGTTCAGTACTGGAAGTCAAATAACATTGCCTTATCACCATTGGTTACAAGAACAGTAAAGAGCAAACCAGTCTTTATCCCTGCAAGAATGGAAGATGATTTTGCAATCAAGCTACTTGATCGATTTATTCGGCGCATTTATAAAGTGAGACAATCAGATCGTAATCGAATAGTCAGACAGTTAAAAACGCTACTAAAAGACTCTGGCAACTATCATGTCCTTCGATTAGATATAAAAGATTGTTATGAAACCATAAAATTTAAATATCTCATTAAAAAGATCGAAGATGAACTAATTCTCGCCCCTGAATGTATCGAGTTACTTAAGGCAATTTATGATGACATTTCGAATAATCATAGCATGCTTGGTTTGCCCAGAGGGTTGCCCATAAGCCCAACCCTTGCAGAGTTATATTTAGAGACGTTAGATGAAAGGGCGGCATCACATCCTGATGTGATATATAGCGCAAGATATGTTGACGATATTATTATTCTAACACCAGCAGGAAAGGAAAATTACGTACAAACTCATGTTGAAGCCATCATGAATGAAATGGGGCTTAGTCTCAATAAAAATCCCGATAAGTACTACAGTAATCTTTCAAAATCAGCAAAGTTTAATTATCTAGGTTATTCGATCAAGGTGGAGTCTGAAAAAGATAAGCCAAACAATGTAACTTTGAAGATCTCTCAATCTAAGTTAAATAAACTTAAATCTCGAATAGCAATCAGTTTTTGTGATCATAAAAGACAAAACAACATATCCCTTTTAAAAAGAAGGCTTGAATATCTATGTATGCTGAAAAGAGTTCGAAAGGGTAAGAACGGAGATTTATTAGCAGGTCTTGCTCATAACTATCAATATGTGACTGATGACTTTGAGTGTTTAAAATCTGTTGATGGATTTCTCTGTCAACAATTACTCAATCCTCGATTTGGACTCAGTAGACAAGAACAAGTTAAAATTAAAAAAATATCAATATATGGAAATACAAAAAAGCGGAATATAGGGAAATTTGGCAATAAACAAACAGCTCAAATAATGCGGGTGTGGTTAAATGCCTGACATTATCAAAGTGAATACTAATGACAAGTTAAGAACGTTGCTAACCGATGTTCTTCCTTATGAACTACCGTTATGGTTTACCAACTTCACAATGTATAAACGGTTCAGCGCTCCAACACATGCTAATGCTTATAGAAATATTTCCGGTTTAAATTTTGAGAATAAAGCTGGTGCTTACATTCCTTTGGATTATTTGATATCACGAGGCGGTAACAATACCTCACGAGCAATATCAATTATGCACCCGGTAGCTCAGCTGAAAGTTTGTGATTTTTATAATAAATACGATGATCTAATCGAATATTACTGTACAAAATCAAAATACTCTTTAAGACACCCTTTTAGAAAATCAACCAAGTTTTATGGTAAAGCTCAAGAAGCATCAAAGCTAACTGATGGCGTTGAAAGCGCAGATGAAGAACGAATTGTTTCAAGCTCCTATTTTAAATACAAAAAGTATCCATTTTTATATCGTTTTTTCGAATCTTATGAGTATCACAAACTGGAAAAGCAGTTTCACAGCATGCTTCAGGTTGATATATCAAAGTGCTTTCCCAGTATTTATTCGCATTCAATTGGTTGGGCTGTAAAAAATAAGCGATTGGCTAAAACCAAACCACATGAAAGTTTTGATGGTGAATTCGATAACTTAATGCAGCTCACCAATTACCGTGAGACTAACGGTATTATCGTAGGACCTGAAGTAAGTCGGATTTTTGCAGAAATTATTTTACAGAAAATCGATTTAAACCTAGTCGATAAGCTCCATAGCCAAAATAAGTATCAAGTTTCGAAAGACTATGATTTTAGGCGATATGTAGATGATTATTTTGTTTTCTTTCGCTCTGAAGAAGTTAAAGTAGCTTTTATAAAAGTACTAGAATCATGCCTATTGGAATATAAGATGTATTTAAACGAGGCAAAAACAACAATAGCTTCTAGGCCTTTTGCAACTGACATATCTTTAGCCAAACACGCATTAAGTCATGCAGTTGGTGAATACTACAGCTCACGTTATAAGGACAAAGATACAGAGTCAGAATCTATTGTTCAATTAAAAAATTCAAGCTCTAAAGCCAATAAGACAATATCTGAGCTAAAAATGGCTTTGGCTAATCATAAAGTTGAGTACCACTCAATTTCTAACTATCTGTTTAGTGCAATTACAAAGCGAATGCTCACGTACTTGTCTAAGGTAGCAGAAATTGATACAAAAGAAGAATTTCATTTAAACTGGCTGTTAGTTGATTTGGATGTGCTATTTTTTGTTCATGCAATGGATATTCGGATAAGACCAACAGATAGATTGGCACGATTAATTCATAACCTGCTTAAAAGAACCTTGGATTGGCCGGAAAGCTATAAAGTAATACTTCAGAAGAAAATTTTCGACCATGTTAAACAGGCAATTAATATATTTATTAATCATGCGAATGACATGAATGGGCTTGAGACATTAAACCTCTTAATTATCTTAACAATGCTGCCATCAAAATATCAACTACCGGAGAATAAGCTGGAAGAGTACTATGGTGGTTTGCACAAGCATTCAGAAACCAATGATTTCTATTTTCGCTGGATAACATTCATGCTATATATAGAGAATAAACCAGAGTATCAGCAACTGCGAGATGTGATGATTAAAGCAGCTGAGAATTATTTGCTGAATAGTGACGATATGTTTATAGCTTCTGAATACTTTATGTTCTACTTTGATTATCTGGCTTGCCCACACATCGATGAGCAAGTGAGAAAAAATATGATAGAAAAAGTTAAAAAAAAGACCTTTGATAGCCAAAAAAAACCAGTACAATTCTCTGTTAATACACAAAGCCAAATAGTGCTCAATAAAGACTTTATTGTTAGCTGGAGAGACCCAGAATATTTAAAAAATAGCTTAGAAAAAAAAGAGTATATTTTCACTTACAACTAGTTTATGCCGCCTGCCTCCGTAGGCTTCTGCGCTCACTTCGGTGTTTTCGTGGCCTTTGGGCTATTCACAAACACTTGAATGTTTGTACGGGCTTTGGGAAACCTTAGCCACACACACGATGGGAGATAGGCGGCGCCCAATAATAACAAGCTAACTTAGACACTTACCTAAGCTGCGCCTCTGCTGGCAGCGTAAAGCTGCTGATTTTGTGTATTTCGCCACTATTATAGTAACGATAGCAATTAGCAGCTTTTGACGGTTGTTAAAATTCAAAATTCTTAAAAATTTATTTTGCGAACGTACGCAAAGACACCTTCCCAACCTAAGGTATGATCTTTTTTTAGCCCACTTCATTTATTTAAAACGAATCAAATACGTAATGAATCTTGAATTCTAGTCAAATTCGATTTATTCGAAATTTTTCAAAACAGCGCATACCCTCACCTACCATTCTCAAGAATTTTCTCGTTTCTTACCTTATCAACGTACAAACTCTGTTAATGAATTACAATATGGGTTAATGAATAGACCGATTAATCCCGCTCCCAAAACGAAAACCGATACGACCCGGACTTCTCGTCCGGTAAGAAAACGTTCGTCCAAAACGCCCTTGAAAACACTACCGCCTCAGCGTTTTCAGCAAACCTTGCTGTTCATAACCATCGAAATACTATCGATCATTGCGATAGTCGTTTACGGCATTATTCTGGTGCTGGGCAATGCGGCGAATTGGTTATCCGGCACCAGCGTTCTCGGTAGCTTGCTCCCGTTTGCTTGCGGCGTAATGGCTTTAATTTTAGTTGAATCGGCTTTTTTGATTGCTTGGTGGAAATTCCGTCATTATTTAAAAAATCATTCGTCGTTTTTGGTTCCGGCAAGCGCGCTAGCGTTGGTTTGGATCGTCGTACTCTTAACCGGCGAAGATATTTTCAGCCGATCGTTAAGTCATTTCCGTACGTTAGTCGGCGGCAAGGAGGAAGCTAGCCGGGTTACACTTAACCATCAGGTTTTTGCCGCTTATCGCCGGTATAATCCGGCAAACTTAAATAAAATGATGCAGCGAGCGGAAACTTATAACGCCGCTATTAGCGACGCGGCTGCTGAATTCGACATCGACTTGAATTTATTGCAAGGCATTGCTGCAACAGAGTCGTCTTTATGCCGCGAGACAGCTTCGACGGCGGTCACGGTTTATTTCAAATTACTGCTGTGCCTAAGCAGGTTGTTGAAGACGCTAAAGCGCATTTAGGCGTCGAACAATTGTCGTTAAACCATCCTAAACATAATGCTTTTATTGCGGCGGCGACGTTTAAACATTACCTTGCCGAAATGAAGAACGATGTGTTTCTAGGCTTGCTTGCTTACAACATCGGCCCTTCCAACGGAGGATTGCGCTTTATTATGAAAAAATACGGCGTGACGGACTTCATTACGATTCAGCCTTATTTACAATTATTGCCGCGCGATTACCCTATCCGGGTATTATCTTATGCGTTAGCATTCCGGCTTTGGCAAAAAGAAGGTAAACTTCTGGCTTATGAAGAGGGAAATAATGCCATACGAATCCAACGTATCGGCGTTCCCGGATTACCCTAAATGTAGCGTTTAGCCGACGGTTAATATTTTGACTCTCAAACTTGCCTTGATGTTGGTTATTTTTGCGTTTGCCGGTTTACTAACGGCAACCGTAGTCAACGAGCTTGAAATTGTCGGCTTGGCTGAACAGCTATCGCAATTCAGCGCTATCGTATTGTTGAGCGGTTTTTCCTTAATATGTCTGTTAGGCTTGGGTTTACTGGCTAAATTAATTGTAAATGCATTAACGGCTTATTTTTCGGCGCATCGGCGCTTTGAACGCCGGTTGTTGTTTTATCTCCATTCCCGATACCGCCTCGAACGCTTATATCAATTGAGAACAAAGCGGGTACTTTATTTTAATCGGCTTCAACGTAAGCGACTCCTGCGGCAAAACGACAAGAAATCGACCGTTTTATGAAAACTTTAAAAAGCCGATTCGATTTAATTATTAATTTCTTTTATTCGATTAAGGATAAAAATCTCGATTGGCAATCGGCCAATCAGCCGCAGCAATTGAAATTGCTTCATGCCCGTATGCTGGCAAAAAAATCGCTGGAAGCGGAATTGGCAAAAAAAAGCACGCAACTGGCGCACGAAATCGACTTACTCAAGACCCGGCATAGCGCCGAACTCGCCATGCTGAAAACGCGTTGTAAGGAAGATATTAAAGATTATCAGGACTACTTGTCCGCGCTGAATCAATTAAAGTCGACTATTCAGCGCAGCTACGCGCACCTTCCCGGCGCCATTACCTTGACGATTCATCATCATGCCAAATCCTTACTTAATAAAATGTGGGAAGCGGATGATCTCGAACAAAAAATCAACTACGAAGCGCAATTGATTAAATTTATGACGACTGTGCACGAAGAAGCCCGGCTTTTTCATTCCGGATCGCCTGTTGAAAAATTGCCGGAAAACACATTACGCCTTATTAATCGGGAAGATAGTCGCAGTTCGGTTAATCGTTCCTAAACCCAAAAATATATTTTTTTAAACTAGCGCCGTTTTACGCTTGTAATACGGTAATTCACCCCCACCTTATCGGCGTTGTCGTAAGGAACAATCCGGCCTCGGTAATGTCTGTTACCGGTGAAGAAAACGAACTGAGGGATTGATGGAATAAATGGAAAAAATAGATTGGAATTTTTTCATTTAATCTAAAATCAGCTACTATTGTATTGTTGATGCTATACCCTTGCAGTTAATGCTTGTGTTGCGATTAAACGAGAGAATTTTGAATGTGAGGTGAATGAATGATTAAAGAAACTGATAAACCGGCTGTTAAATCCGAATCGCAAACGACCGCAGAAATTGAAAGCGATGCCGACGATATATTCGAGGATAGCGAATTTACGGCGCTTCCCGATGGCATAGAAAAAGAATCAATCAGGCGGGACGCCCGGAGAAAAATCGAAATCTACTGGGAAAAGAAACGCCTAAAAGAACAATTCGACGATTTCGACGAATCCGAGTTCGGCTTTTAGTCTTGCACTATTTATTATTCGACTTTACTTAATAGTTTAGAAATCAACAAATGCGTTGAATCAGCCTTTACCTCGGGTCCGGGTTCGCGCAGGCGACTTCTGAGGTACGGTTTTTAGCGTCTCGAATCGCTTTTCTATAAACTGAATTATCAAACTTGCAATATCCATTTCGCTGACTTGCTCGATACCGCGAAGGCCGGGCGAAGAATTTACCTCCATAATCACCGAACCGTGGTTTGAACGTAACATATCGACACCGCAAACGTTCAAACCCATGATTTTAGCTGCCCGTATGGCAGTCGACCGTTCTTCCGGCGTTAAACGGACCAAAGTAGCCGAACCGCCCCGGTGCAAATTAGAGCGGAACTCGCCCTCCCCGCCTTGACGTTTCATCGAAGCGACGACTTTATCGCCGATCACAAAACAGCGAATATCGCTACCGCCCGCTTCTTTAATAAATTCCTGCACCATAATGTTGGCTTTCAATCCCATAAACGCTTGGATTACGCTTTCCGCTGCGTTGTGGGTTTCCGCGAGCACCACGCCGATTCCTTGTGTGCCTTGTAATAATTTGATGACCAACGGCGCGCCGCCGACCTGTGCGATAAGATCGGCTATATCGTCAGGATTATTGGCAAAACCCGTCACCGGTAGACCGATACCTTTTCTGGCCAATAATTGCATCGAACGTAATTTATCGCGAGCTCGTGAAATCGCAACCGATTCGTTTAACGGCATGACGTTCATCATTTCAAACTGACGCAACACCGCCGTGCCGTAAAATGTCACCGATGCGCCGATTCGAGGTATGACGGCATCGAATCCCGTCAATGCTTCCCCCCGGTAATGGATGGATGGATTATGCGAGGTAATATTCATATAACAACGCAGAACATCCAGGACTCTAACTTCATGCCCCCGTTCTTCGGCAGCTTTTACCAAACGGATGGTCGAATACAATTTAGTGTTACGGGATAGAATTGCAAGCTTCATGAATTAGTCAGCAGTCAGGGCGGAAAAATCGGCCTATTCTGTCATGAAACAGACCATTTAGCATTAGAAACAACACGCCTTGTATCAAGACTTCGCCGTGTATCGATTACGCTTGTGAATTAATCAACAATCTCTCTGTTAATAGCCCTGAGTTTTCCGACATAGTTTATAATTCAACTAAGATCGCTACGTTTTTAAACAGAAGGTTATTCAAACTATGGAAAAGCAAAAAAAGCCGCAATCGACATTAAACGCCGTCAATTCCTCTAAGTCTCAAAAAAGAGTGCGTCTTGTTGGAGCCAGCGATAGTAGCCCGGAAATCAACGAAATGGATATCGAAACCTTTGAGGTCGAAAAAGCTATAGAAAACGCCCAGACTTTCAAACAAACAGCCTTGAACGATATTTTAAGAAATATCGAACCCGGCGATACGCATACACTGGCGGAAACCTTGCAAGCCATTCTGGACGGCGCCGCCCCTGAAGACGCTATTAAATTACGGCAAGAACTTTTTAAACGATTTCCCGACCCAAACCGCCGAAGAATAAACCCTGACGACGAACTCGCAAAAGATTGGCGCGAAGGCGGTTATCCCTACAAAAACTTAATGTCTCGTAAAAACTACGAGAAAACTAAATATTTACTGCAAGTCGAACTGTTAAAATTACAAGCGTGGGTGAAAGAAAATAAACAACGCGTTGTCATCATATTCGAAGGCCGGGATGCAGCCGGGAAAGGAGGAACCATCAAGCGGTTCATGGAGCATCTCAATCCCCGCGGCGCCAGGGTGGTTGCACTAGAAAAACCCTCCGAAATCGAAAGCGGACAGTGGTATTTTCAACGCTATATCCAGCACTTGCCCACAGCCGGTGAAATTGTCTTGTTCGACCGTTCCTGGTACAACCGGGCCGGCGTTGAACGAGTCATGGGATTTTGCAACGATGCGGAATATAACGAATTTATGCGTCAAGCCCCCGAATTCGAGCGGAACTTAGCCCGTAGCGGCATCCATTTAATCAAATTCTGGTTTTCAGTCAGCCGTAAAGAACAACGTCGGCGTTTTAAAGAACGCGAAGCTCATCCTTTAAAACAATGGAAACTATCACCTATCGACATGGCGTCGCTGGATAAGTGGGATGAATACACTAAAGCTAAAGAAGCGATGTTTTTTTACACCGATACGGCCGACGCACCCTGGTCGGTCATTAAATCCGATTGCAAAAAACGGGCTCGGTTAAATGCTATGCGTTACGTTTTACATAAATTACCGTATAAAAATAAAAACCTGGAGCATATCGGTTTAGTCGATCCGTTATTGGTCGGGCGTGCGCATGTCGTCTATGAACAAGGCGAGAACGAGATAGCTTTACTTTAATCGTAAGAGTTTAGAAAAGGTCGAATTTCGTTCGCCTTCGACTGCACGGTTGCAGGAGGTAGAACAGCCGAGAGCCTGTCGAAAGCTGGTCTGTGCTTCGACAGACTCAGCACGAACGGTTCAGACTTTAAAAGACCGATTCAATAGTCTGTGTATTGAAAGACGTATCGTTTAATTGCGAAAACCTTCGATTTTTTCTTTAACCCGATTAGGATAATCCGAAATTAACCCGGTAACGCCGGCTGAAAGCAAACCTTCCATTTCATCTCGATCATTGCAAGTCCAGACATTGACATCGAATCCGGCTAAACGAAGTTTTTTAATATGTTGGAGATAACGGTCACCCGCTTTCGATTGATAACGATCTGCCGAAAAGCCGCGGTAGCAACCCAAATTATAGGCATTCGCCTTTAATCTTTTCAAATAAGTCAAAGGGTTGTTTAACAGCTTATCGACTAAAGCCGCAGTGCGTATTTTTTTTGATTGTTTCCGAGTAGTAATTAATAGTTCATGATTGAAAGATGAAATTAAGATTCTATCCTCCATGTTCATCGTTCGGATAATTTCCAAAACATTAGAAACCAATAATGCATCGCTCCCGGAACAAGATTTCAATTCTACATTAACCGTTAAGTCTATCTCACCGGCAAGACAAAACACTTCGATCAATGTGGGAATTTTAATTTCACCGGATGCGAAGTGTTTTAGTTCGTCTTGAGTAACAAATTGCGCTAGTTCGTCATCGCTTACACTTTGTAAAAAAAGTTCTCGCTTATCGATTAAAAGCGATAATTGATCGATATACCAGCTTCCGGCATCTAAATTTTTTAATTCTCGCAACGTAAAATCGGCGACTTGATACGTGCTTCTTCCGGGAAATTTTTCGATTACGTCGGTACAGCGTTTTAAATGTTCGTCGTGATAAACAACGACTTCTCCATCTTTTGAAAGCCGAACATCCAGTTCAATCAATTCGCATCCGAATAGTTTCGACTTGGCGAAAGCCGCCAAGGTATTTTCGGGAGCGTAAGCTCTGGTTCCTCGGTGAGCGATATTTAATGTTCCGGTTGTGTCGTTCAAAAACATAGCAGGTCTTATTCTCGGGATAAGGTAATATTCAATTAGGCGTTAAACCTGTAAGCTATTATTAACACGATTAAAATAAAATAAATATTCCTTCCTGCATTTTTCTTTAGGGGATAACAACACATGCAAGCAAATAAAGGATTTTTTGTCCAATTTTTTAAATTGGCAGGACCTTTTTGGAACTCCGAAAACAAATTTCAAATCCGCATGGATACGGTCTATTTGGTTTTGCTCACCGTGATGCAGATTGTTATGGCTGTGGTTGTGACGGAATGGAACGCCGATCTTTTCGACGCTATCGAACAGCATTCCATGTCGGGCATCGTCAATCAGTTCGGTGTTTTAATACTGATTTTTGTCGGAAGCATCACCATAACAACGATGCATTTAATCGTTAAAAGACGGCTCTTAATCGGCTGGCGATTATGGTTAACTGAAAAAGTGGTCTCTAAATGGATGTATAAAGGCCGACATTACCAAATTACGTTTATGGGGAAAAACAATCACGACAACCCCGACGGACGGATTGCCGAAGATATTCGTATCGCGACGGAAGAAGCCATCGCGATGGGGCATTCGCTGTTTTATAGCCTGTTGCTGCTCGGTAGTTTTGCAGAAATTCTTTGGACCTTGTCAGGCACGATCGAATTGAATTTAGGGTTATTTACGGTTTCAATCACCGGTTATCTGGTCTGGATTGCCGTTTTTTATTCGATAGCCGCGTCGATACTCGGCTGGATCATGGGTAAATCGTTAACCGAAGCAACCGACGACCGCCAAACCGAAGAAGCCAATTACCGCTATTGCCTGATTAAAGCCCAAGAGCATTCTCAAGCTATTGCTTTGATACATGGCGAAAGTTATGAGCAGAATCGTTTTCTACAATCTTTTCAAGCGATTATAGATACCTATGCAGAACAAACAGCTGCTTGGAAACAAATCCAGATATTTTCTTCGGGCTATTCCGTCGTTTCGATGGCATTACCGATATTGGTGGCGGCCCCTCGTTATATCGTTGGCGCCCTCAGTTTGGGAAATTTAATGCAGTCGGTTCAGGCGTTTCAACACATGGTCAATGCATTATCGTGGCCAGCAAATAATATGGCGCAAATCGCAAATTGGCGGACTTCCGTTGAGCGTGTTTTAGGATTGGTCAAAGCGCTGGATGAACTCGAACACGATATATCCTGCCTGAATTCGCATCAAATCTGCGTCGGCAAAGGAGCAAAATCGGTATTGAAATTCAATAATGTCAGCATTGCCAGCATCGAAGGCGAAACGCTTTCACTCACTATCAATACAGAAATAAATGCAGGCGAACATGTGCTCATCTCAGGCAAGTTCAGTACCGGAGCAAAATTATTCCAAGCCATTCGAGGTTTATGGCCCTGGGGTAACGGACACATTGATATTCCCGAAGGAGAACGTTTGTTCTTCATGTCGCCTCGGCCCTATTTACCGACCGGCTCGCTAATTTCGGCCATTTGCTACCCGAAAGCAACGAGTTCATTTAAACGCAGCGATATTGAAAAATTATTAAAGCGTGTCGATCTTAAGGAACTCATTCAACATCTCGATAAAGAAGATTCTTGGGAAAAACTGTTATCTCGCGAACAACAACAACGCTTAGGTATCGTTCGCGTTTTGCTCTACAAACCTAAATGGATATTCAGCCAGGAAGCTTTGGATTCGTTATCGCCTGAAGGCGAAGCCGACATGTTGGAGTTATTGGTCAAAGAATTTCCCGATGTTGCCATTTTAAGTATGACAACCCAACCAATGTCGGGTGCTTTTTATCAACGAACACTCAAAATTTAACGCAGATAACCCTATAATTGCCGCAGCATAAGTATTCTTACCTATTGTTACAACACAAAAAATAGCTTAATCCGCTTAATTGAAAATCATCTCAATCGGAAACTGAAGCCGCCAAACTTCAGTTTCTCTCGCTAAGTTCACCTATTTACAGATTTTGTTGCTCATAACGCCTTATTTACACCGATTAAACCCGACTGGAAAACAGGGTTAAATCAAAATCGTCGCTAACACGAGTTAATATTTCACAGACAACTAGGTATTTAGACGTATATACGAAAATAATAAACGGAGTATTTTAACTCCAAGCCTGAATATTCTCTGAATAGCGAAGATTTGTAATGTTGGGAGTAACTTCACATTAATTAATTTGCCTAGAAAGCTAATTCGGCTAAACCATGACTTAAGAGCGTAGTAAAAATCGAATCAACTGTATCGAATATTATTCTTAAAGTTGATGCAGAATCGATTGAAACTCGCCGATCAGTTGGATGATGAGAACTGTCCGCGGAGTGATGTAACCCAGTAGTAAGCTTCTTCGGACGATATTTAGATTTGAGATGGGGAATTTTGCAGAGTACGCGTATTGGATCTCTCAATACGGCTTTTATTGAAATCCGCGAATCCCTGTTTTCAATGGGAGGTTTTGACCTATGCAAACGCACGACGGATTTTTTATCCAGTTTGTTAAATTAGCTGGTCCGTTTTGGAACTCCAAAAAAAGATTGTCAATCCGCAGAGATACGGTATTACTTGTCTTTTTGACAATGCTACAAATTTACATTGCCGTCCTCATTGCGGAATGGAATGCGGCGTTGTTCGATTCGCTGGAGCAACGTTCGATGCCCGGCTTAATAAAGCAATTTGAGATTTTGGTAATGATTTTTGTCGCCAATATCGCAATTACAACATGGCATTTAGTCGTTAAAAGGCGACTCACTATCGGTTGGCGTTTGTGGTTGACCGATCAGGTCGTTTCCAAATGGATGAATAACGGACGCCATTATCAAATGACGCTCATGTCGAAAACCAACCACGATAATCCCGACGGACGTATTGCTGAAGATATTCGCATAGCCACGGAAGAAGGCATTGTTCTAGCCCATTCGTTCTTTTACAGCATCTTGTTATTGGGCAGTTTCACGTCGATGCTGTGGGTTTTGTCCGGCACCGTCAAAGTGGAAATCGGTCATATGACTTTCTACGTTTCAGGTTATCTCGTTTGGATTTCAGTTATCTATTCAGCCTGTGCATCGATATTAGGTTGGTGGATGGGCAAACCGCTGACCGAAGCAACGCATATCCGTCAAACCCAAGAAGCAAATTATCGTTACACTTTAATTAAAACACAGGAAAATTCGCAAGCTATCGCGTTACTGCACGGCGAAAATAATGAAAAAGCACGGCTTTTTAATGCTTTTAGGGCAATCGTCGATACTTATGCCCTACAGACCGCCGCTTGGAAACAAATACAGATTTTTTCCTCCGGTTATTCGATTGTTTCAATGGCGTTGCCAATCTTATCCGCATCCCCACGCTACATTGCCGGAACAATTTCCCTCGGTCCGCTGATTCAATCGGTACAAGCATTCGAGCAAATGGTTTCTGCCCTGTCATGGCCGGTCAATAACATGGCCCAAATCGCAAAATGGCGGACATCGGTCGAACGGGTGTTGGGTCTGGTTAACGGTATGGAAGAACTGGAGCACAGTTTGTCTCGTCACAACTCGCATCAAATCAGTCTTGAAAAGACGAAAAAACCGGTTTTACGATTCGACAATGTAACCATTGCTAACTTTGGCGTCGACCGGATCTCGGCAACCATCAACAACGAAATTAAAGTGGGCGATAGAGTATTGATTTCTGGCGAAGCAAGCATGGGGGCTAAATTGTTCGAAGCCATTGCCGGTTTATGGCCGTGGGGTTTCGGTCACATTCAACTTCCCCGAGAAGGCGCCTTGTTTTTTATGCCGCCTAAACCATACTTACCGGCAGGATCGTTATATGCCGCCATTTGTTATCCCAGCAATATCACGGCATTCAAACAATCTGTTGTGGAAGATTTACTAACCCAAGTCGACCTCAAAGAGTTTGCCAAACAACTCGACCGGGTCGGACCGTGGGAAAAAATATTGTCCACGGAACAAAAGCAACGCTTAGGTCTCGTTCGAGTCTTGTTGCATCGTCCGAAATGGGTCTTTATCGAGGAAGCCTTAGATTCCCTAACGCCGGAAAATGAAACGCAGATGCTGGAACTCCTTCGAAAAGAAATCCCGGATGTCGCCATCATGAGCATAACCAATATGCCGATGGCCGAAAATTTTCATCAACGCAAACTAAAAATATAACATATCGCTCGTCGCTGGATCATAAACCGGAGAAATCAGTTATGAAGGAAATTAGCACTCACAAAGGTAAAAAAATTCGCGGCGTGAACCTCGGCGGCTGGCTCGTTTTAGAAAAGTGGATGATGCCGAGCCTTTTCGAAGGACTGAATGCAACCGATGAAACCACCTGGTGTGTTGAGTTAGGGTCACAAGCAAAAGCGCGATTGCAACACCATTGGAATACTTTCATTACACGTAACGATTTTGCTTGGTTAGCCAGTGTCGGTATCAACGCTGTCCGCATTCCGGTGGGGCATTGGCTATTCGGACCGAATTACCCTTATCACCGTTCGTACGGCGGCATTGATTATCCTTATGTAGAAGGCGGTATCGACATACTCGATCAAGCGTTCAATTGGGCGGAAGAATTCGGTCTTGGGATTGTGCTGGATCTTCATGCCGCACCGGGGTGTCAAAACGGTTTCGATAACGGCGGTATTAAAGACGTATGCGAATGGCATACCGATCAAGTCTTTATCGAACATTCCTTATGGGTACTGGAGAATTTGGCGCAGCGTTATCAAGGCCGTTCAGCATTACTGGCTATCGAAGTCCTAAATGAGCCGCGCTGGGATATCGATACTCAGATTCTAAAACAGTACAACTCCGAAGGCTATGAGCGTATCCGCAATTATTGTAAGCCGGAGGATGTGGCAGTCGTTTTTCATGACGGCTTCCGTTCTTTTAATGAATATGTCGGCTTTATGAAAGAGCCGGAATACGAAAACGTGGTGTACGACATCCACCGTTATCAATGTTTCGTCCGCGAAGATATCGACATGGATATTTTCGGACACGTCAACAAAACAACCACCGACTGGAAACAAGAAGCCGACGATATCGGCGCCGGACTCGGCCTACCGGTTTATGTGGGCGAATGGAGTTTAGGGTTAGATTTAAAAGTTGTTTCGTTATGGGCGCCGGGACCTTACAACAACGCCCTGGAACGCTTGGATACCTTTCAAATGGACACCGCATACCGCGCTTACGCAGCCGCACAACTTCTCGCCTTCGAAAAATACCTCGGCTGGTTTTTTTGGAGTTACAAAACCGAAACGACACCGGCCTGGTGTTTTAGAGATTGTGTTGAAAATGGATGGTTGCCGAATCGATTTAACTTCGATTAATACTATTTTAAAATGCAATATAACGCTTGTTAATTCGGCCTTATAAGGTCTGAACCGTTTATGCTGAGAAAGTAAAAGCACATAACACTTTAGAATGAATTAGGACGAACGGAAGTTTAGACTTAACAGGACCGAATCTATATAGACCATTTCCATGAAATCAATATAGTATGTCTAACTCCACCTAACGAATAAGGTTAGATTGTGAGAGCGAAGCGAACCACAATCTGAACCGGTTGTTGGACAAGCCCGGTGATAATCGACACAGTCTATGTCTATTAGTATAAGAAAATATCTTTTTGGAATTTATAGGTTTCGCGGAAAATCTAAGCCGCAGTACCCGAGGGCGTGCAAAAAGCATTGTCTTGTGCAACACCTTTTGTGAGAGGTTATGATTTAAGCGGGATTATGGCCTTTTTTAGGCAAGCGCGGTCATCGGCTTAATACATGCCGGTTTAAAACTTCACGGATTGGCCAATGCGGTCACATAATCGTTTATGCCCCCTTTCTGTCAACCGGAGGGTACAAGCCCGAAAGCCATCATGGCGGGAATCCGCGTTTTCACAATCTGCATGGCACTGCCACAGCAAGGACACTTGAACGCGGGTCTTATTGCCAGCGCGACCAGCGTTTTAATCGGATTCAATTTAAACAGCTCTTGCAGCAATGCCTGCAGCTTTTGCTGTTGGCATGCAGAAAGCCAAAGTTGCGGGTACGCCTAAAGCCCTTCGGCAACACATGCTGTAAAATTAGCCACAAGAACTGAGGCCCCGGCAGCGTCCGAGTTTGCGTCTGCTTGGTTTTGCCGTCTTGGTAGCGGAAGGTGACCAATCCGTCCTTGCACGCGATAATGTCCTTCTCCTGAATCACGCCCTTGTACAGATAGCGCCCCAAATAAACTAAGGCTTTGTCGCCGCTGCCAACGGATTTGACATCCACCACCCATTTTTTCGGGTAACAGGCCGGCAGTTCAAGCCCCGCTGCCCGAATAGCGCCAAGCAGCTTTGCACGGAACACTTTCGCCAAGGCCTTGTGGTTGAACAAATAGGATTGATGGCCTTTGCTGGTTTTGGTGCGCCACAACCGCTGACCCGGATCGATCGCCGCCGCAGGCATCACCACATGCACATGCGGATGATAGTCCAATCGGCGCGAATGCGTGTGTAGTACCGAAATCGCACCCGCCTGACCTTGTAACTGCGGATCGTTTTGCGCGAAGGTGTTGAGCGTTTCCCAACTACAACGGATCAGCAAGCCGTAAAGTATGCGCTGCTGTTGCCAAGCCAATGGGTGCAGCTCTTTTGGCAACGTGAACGTCATCATAAAATACGCCGCTGGCACTTGTTTCTGAAGTTGGCGGCCTAGCCATTGCTGGCTTTCATGATGCTGGCAATGCGGACAGTTACGATGGCCGCAAGAATGCGCGATGAAGGCTTGCTTGTCGCAGCCGTCGCATTGCACCATCATCACGGGACTTTGCGAAGTGCGGCACTGTTTCAGCGCGGATAGGGCTTTAAGTTGGCTGGGTAGTGCATTTGGATATGTCGCCAGAAACTCGGTTTCAAAGCGTTGGATAATCGACGAAAGCAACCTCATTTGACCCCCTGCCATTCCATGGCAAAACCATCCATCAGCGCATTTATCAACGCGTCGGCCTGAATGTTCGTGGTGTCGGTCAGGTGGGTATAACGGGCGGTGGTCAGGATGCTGTGGTGCCCCAGGATTTTCTGGACTTCAAGCAGGTCGACGCCTGCTTCGATCAAATGGGTCGCGTAGCTGTGGCGTAAGCTGTGTGGGGAAATCTTTTTTTTATGCCGCAGTCCTGGGCGACTTGGCGCAGCGTTGTTTGCACGCCACCGCGATCAAGGGGTGTTTTGGACAAATGCGCCGACTTCAAACCACCGTGGCGGTTGGGAAACAGCAACACCGGATTGCGGTGCACCTGCCAGAAGCGGCGCAGGCAATCCAAAGTCGCCACCGGCAAAGGCACCAACCTATCCTTGTTGCCCTTGGCATCGCGGATATGCACCCGCAGCCGCTGTGCATCAATATCAGCCACCGTCAAACGCAAACCTTCGCCGAGGCGCAGCCCCAAACTATACAGCGTAAAAAAGAACACCCGGTAGCTGAGGGTGTGGGTCATCGAGAAAAGCCGCTTAGCCTCCTCAACCGTGACGATATCCGGCAAGCGTTGTACCTTCGGCGGTTTGATCAGCCGAAACACCGGCCAGGGCTTGTTCAACACATAGGCATAGAAGAATTTAAGCCCGTACAGGTCGAGTTTGACGCTACTCCAGGAATGCGATTCCAGCAAATCGCTGAAATAATCGGTCAACTGAAGTTCGGACAGATCGCTAAGTTTATAATCGAAATAGGCACCGATACGTCGCATGGCTCTAGAATAGGCTTCAATCGTCTTAGGCTGGAGTCCTTTGAGTTTCAGGTGTTTAAGATGGCTTTGATAATTATGCTTGAAAATTAATTCGGGAGATGGCATTGTTTTGTAACCTCATGATTCGTTGTTGAGGGCCCCATTGTGATTTAGGGCTTGAGGTTACATTTTATCGATTAATCGGGCGGCGGCGTTTTTCTCCGCGTTAGCGGCTTCGTCCAACATTACAGTTTTCCTTTGCTGCGGCAGTCAGCAAGTTTATGAGTGGTAACGCTCGATGAACCATACTGACCTCAAGCTCGTCCGCATGCTTATTTTCTTCTGGCGTCAAGGTTTTTTCGTTAGCAATGGCGGTGGTTAACCGGCTTAGTGCTTCAGGAACATCTTCAGCCAAAATAGCACCTGGCACCGTTGTGCTATGTCCCATCATTTTCAGCAAGGACATCGCGACATCTCCGAATACGGTAATATCGGCATAGACTCTAGTGGAAAATGTAACCAGCATAGCGTTCTCCTCGAATCGAACATGAGTGTTACGGGTACTTAGATCTATGCAGAAATCGGAAGTCTAAGCCGATTTTATTTTATTTATCGACTTGTCCTGTTAATGATTGACCCGTTCGTAATGAACTTGTTAAATCATAAAGTCACTTTCGCTAAGCTCAATACCCAAGGTCGCAAGGCCGAATCTATTTATACTGCATTGGTCGAATATGCAGAATGTGAATCTTCGGTAACGACAATACTTGAATCGCCCGATCAAATGCCTAACTTGTCAAACCGATGGTTTCAACTCTATCGACGATATCGAGCGTAATTTTGCCTTCCTGTGCCAACCAGCCGATACTGCGTTGGATTATCTTTTCTTCTTCAGGAAGTTCCCGAACGAGCTTAGCAACTGACGTGGAACCGTTTTTCGACAGGTAATGCCATATACTGCCTGCTGTCAAACCGACCCGTTCCGGCTGGCTCATTGCCGAGGTATCCGTAGTTTGTTTAGAGGTTACTGCTTGCGATTTTTTTGGGGCTTTCGAAGACTGATTTGGTTTTACAGTTTTTTCATCCGCACTAACAGCGGCAACTGCCGGTTCGGTCTGGGCTTTCTCCGGCGGTTTTGGCGTTACGGCTTTCGCTTTTTCTACGGTTTTTACGGTTGAGCTAGTTTTTTTAGCTTTAGCTTCCGGCGTAACGGTTGCGACGGGTTGTTCAACATTTGATTTAGATACTGGTTTTTCATTTGAGACTGATTGCTTTTTCATAGTGAAATAAAGATAAATAAGATAGAAAACAAAAATGGGTAACAACAATTCCGGCATATAAACCCCCTTTCTTTTAGTGATTTTACTCGAGTTAAGAAGGATATGTAAGTAAAAGTAGATATTTTCAGTATTTCAGAAATGTTACATGTCCAAACCTTTTACCGAATGCCATCGCGTTACAACAAACCTTACTTAGGCTGGAGAGCGACGACTATTTATTGCTCCCTGCCTTTCGACAATTCTGTTTTTTTTCTGAATGGAAGTGATAACCCGACATCACAATAGAACCGGTAAGCAAATTTTGCGAGCTGCTCTATAAAACACGGGTTCATATTTAGCATTTAAAAATCTGCCCTTCAGTCTTCGATTGAGAAGGCTTTTCTAGTTGCCGAAATGGGTATTTTTTATATGCATTTATTATCCAAAAAAACACCTTTTTGAGTGATTGGTTTACTAACCTTGACGATTTAAATTAACACCGTGCTTTATACGTTAACAGTTATATCACCAAAGGGGCTGATTTTATAACCACTTCTAAGTAGAGATTTCCGGTTGAAATTCAGGCTGAAATAACTCTAACCGGGTTTCTAAAACACTTTGATATCTACAAACAAGGATATTTTTTTATTATCCGAATATAACAGTTCGATATGCAATAGAGTTAATACGGTAGGAGACAAATTATGGATACTAAAATAGTTTGCAAAAAAGGCATGGACTGGTATCGGGATTTGCGGATTTTAGGGTCTACACCTCAGCGTCAATGCCGTGTCGGAAGGCTTCTTCCATACCTTAAAAACCGAGTTGATCCGTCATCAAACGTTTCATTCTCGGGAAGAAGCTAAACAGGCTGTGTTTGAATATATCGAAGTGTTCTATAACCGGGAGCGATTACATTCCGCCAATGGATATATATCGCCCGTTAACTTCGAGATGCAGCAAAATGCTGCTTAACCTTTTGTCCGGAAAAGCGTTGACACATCATACTCGAGAGGTAATAGTTTATCGTCCAAAGGGCTATAACTTTCCAGCATCGCGAGGTAGAAGTGGGTTTAATTTTCGCGAAGGGGGAAAACTAATCTACTTTGGGATCGGTTGCGCGGACGGCTCCGAACAATTCTTTGGCGACTGGGTTATTGAGGGGGTAAATCGGATAAAGATAAATTTGAATAGTGATCGAGTTCGTCCCTTCGTTTTGAATATAATTTTCTGCGATAACGACATGTTAAAAATGCAACGTTATACAGAGTAGGAGACTTAAAACAATAAATTGACCCCGTATGATTTTAATACTGTGTCGGATTCCCTTAAAAGCCTTCAGACTAAAGTCTGTTTTGACAAAAGCTGAAGAGTCTAACGAAGGGAGCATGAACTTTAGTAGCTCAGCACAATCGATTATAACAATATAGCGGGGAGAATCAGAAATCGATGATTATTTAAGCGATACAAGATTTCTTGTCGAGATTATCGTGTTACCTTTAGATATTGGCGAAGTTATGAATAATAAAAATTGGCTCATAGTTACCTACTTTCTCATTACCTATAAATCAGCATCAGAGCCTACATGTCAAATTGACCTGAGTATAGCTTCCCCTATTACCGCCTGCAGTTAACAGTGCCAGCCGCTTTCTGCACAAGTAAAGGCAATCAGAACGACCCGGGTTGTAGTAACTTTCCGAAAGAAGGCCCGATTCAACAGGTCTTCTGAACGAAATGTTCCTCCGCTTAAAACATTATCAGCAATCGTTCTAATAAAGAAATAGATAACGTATAAATACATTCATATTTAGCCCTGTATTTTTGACTATCGAACCGCTCTTTAGAATCTAAAAAACAATTGCTCATTTAAACCAATCCGCAAACTAGTGTAACGTCCTCAACATATCTTTAGCTTTGTCTACTTTAGCCAAGATCGTCTCTGGTTTGGCTGTCCAATGGTAAGGTTTTGGGTTGCTATTGCGGTGGTCGAGATACTCCTGTATCGCTGTTTTGAGGTCGTCAACACTGTGGAAAACACCACGCCGGATACGTTCCTCGGTAATGTCCCGGAAGAAACGCTCGACTAAGTTGAGCCATGAGGCCGAGGTTGGCGTGAAGTGTAAGTGGAACCGGGGATGCTGGGCCAGCCAGTCCTTTACTTCGGGCATGTTTGTGCGTCGCATAGTTGTCGACGATCAAATGCAATGCCAAGGTTTTGTCGGTTCGCCGGTCAATTGTCTTCAGGAACTTGAGGAACTCGTCGTGGCGGTGCCTGGGCTGGCATTGCCCAATCACCGTTCCGGTCTGCACGTCGAGTGCCGCAAACAAAGTTGTGGTGCCATGTCGCTTATAATCGTGCGTCATCGTCCCGCATTTTCCCGGCTTCATCGGCAGGCCGGGTTGGCTACGATCTAGCGCCTGGATTTGGCTTTTCTCGTCGACGGAAAACACGATGGCCTTCTCCGGTGGGTCCAGGTAAAGGCCCACGACATCGCGCAACTTTTCGGCGAACAGCGGGTCGTTCGAAACCTTAAAGCCCCTTCACTTGAGGGGGCTTCAGTTTGTGCTCCCGCCAGATGCCGTGCACCGCCATCCGGGAAATGCCGACCTGCTCCGCCATCGTCCGGCAACTCCACTGCGTCGCGGCAGCCGGTTTACCGGTCAATGTCAAGGCCAGGACTTCTTGGACTTTGTCAGTCGGCAGCGGCGGTATCCGCGACGGGCGGGTCTTGCCTTCTTGAGCCCTTCAACACCACTTTCGAGATAGCGATTCCGCCACTTGTTCAAGGTCGGGTTGCTGACCCCCAACGTTGCCATAATGACCGTTGTTGACAAGCCCTCGGCGGTCATCAGTACCATTCTAGCCCGTAGTCTTTGTTTAGCCCCAACAGACCGGCTCTTCACCCAGCGTTCCAGTTCTGTTCGATCCTCTTCAATCAGTGTAATTTTCATTGGCGTTCTCATGGACACCAATTGTATCATATCTTAATGTTTGTTGAGGACGTTACACTAGCTACAGCGCAATATATTCATTTATTCACGACAAAATAAAGAGGTTAGATAAATCAATTATGCCAAATACAACTAATACTTCCCAAGAAAAAATCGAACGCTCACTTTCAGATATCGACTGGGCGGCTTTTCGAGCACGTAAATTTACGCCATCGCCCGCCGCTTGGGAAGATCAGGTACTTTATTTTTTAATGCTGGACCGGTTTTCCGACGGTAAAGAAACCAGCTATCGAGGCAATGACGGCGCTAATGTAACCACAGCCGGAACACCATTATTTAAACCGAACGATATAGGTAATGCCATCGGCTCATCGAATGATGCTCAACTCTGGCAAGATGCAGGTGGAAAATGGGTGGGTGGGACTTTGCAAGGGTTAACCAGCAAAATCGGTTATTTAAGCCGTTTGGGCGTAACCGCGATCTGGGTCAGCCCCATCTTCAAGCAAATTGCGTTTCAGGAAACCTATCACGGCTACGGCATCCAAAACTTTTTGGATGTCGACCCGCATTTCGGTTCTCGTGCAGATTTGAAAACATTGGTCGATACAGCTCATCAACTCGGCATTTATGTCGTCCTTGACATTATTCTCAATCATTCAGGGAATGTGTTCGGCTACGATCCTGACCGTTATCCCTTCGGGGAAGGCACTAAGGATGCACGCTGGGATGGCAGGCCCTATGCGGTCAAGGGTTTTCGCGATAAGACGGGCAAGCCAAGCATTCCATTTGCTTCATCGCCGACTGGCCTGAATGCTGACGATGCTGTCTGGCCGGTCGAATTTCAAGAGCCGCACTTTTATACCCAAAAAGGACGAATTGATAATTGGGATTACGACCCCGAGTTCCGCGAGGGCGATTTTAGCGATCTGAAGGATATTCACCTGGGCGACGGCGATGCAAACGATTACCAGCCTTCACCCGCATTAAAAGCATTGTGCCAAGTTTACAAATTCTGGATTGCTTATGCCGACTTCGACGGATTTCGGGTGGATACCGTCAAACACATGGATTTAGGCGCGACACGCTATTTTTCTTCAGTCATCCATGAATTTTCCCAGAGTATAGGTAAGGAAAATTTCTATCTGATCGGTGAAATCACCGGCGGACGGGAACGTGCATTCGATACGCTGGATACTACCGGCCTCGATGCTGCGCTCGGTATAGACGATATTCCAGATAAATTAGAGTTCCTGGTCAAAGGGTATCGTAATCCCCAAGATTATTTTTCATTGTTCCGTAATTCACTGCTGGTACAGAAAGATTCTCATGTTTGGTTTAAAAACAAGGTGGTCACCGTCTATGACGATCACGATCAGGTGCGAAAAGGCGGCAACAAAGCCCGTTATTGTGCCGGTAATCCAGCTTGGCGCAAGCTCGCCCTGAATGTACTCGCCTTGAATGCGATGACCTTGGGCATCCCTTGTATTTACTACGGCTCCGAGCAGGGTTTCGACGGCGAAGGCGGTAATGACCGTTATATCCGTGAAGCCATGTTCGGCGGTGAGTTCGGACCTTTTCGGAGCAAAGACCGGCATTGCTTTGATGAGGATAATTCTTTGTATCAAGCGTTAGCGAAAATACTTGAAATCCGAAAAAGCAAAACCGTATTACGGCGAGGCCGACAATATCTTCGGCAAATTTCAGCCAGTGGGAACGAGGGCACTTTCGGATATCCTGTTTTTATAGGTGAACGTATGTTGTCGATTGTGCCGTGGTCGCGCATCTTTAATGACGAAGAAATGGTATTGGCTATTAATACCGATATCGACAATGCTCGTACTGCATGGATCACTATCGATAACCAATTGCACGATGGCAAGCTACCGTTTTTGCAATGCCTTTATTCGACCGATGCCGCGCAAATCGGAAACCAAACTCCAATTGAAGCTCGCAACGGCAAAGCTGTGCAAATTACGGTGCCTGCGGGGGGCTTTGTCATTTTCGAATAGAAAACGCGTTATTGTTAGTTGTAGTTCTTATTCCGGTTACTTATCGGCAAGGTATTCTCACTTGAAACCGAAACGTAAACATCAATAACCTGATCCAGGAGGCGTTTTATGGCACTCAAACAATACGGCGTTCTAAAAGGCAAAGCCATCAATAAAATTATTGGGCAAGGGGCAAGTCCGCATTATGAAGTCCATCTGATCGACGATACAACTGATTACCGGATTGCTATTAATGTAAAGTCCAATCTATCTCCGTCGGAGCTGTTATATTTGATTATCGATGATTTCCAGCATCCTATACTAGAGAACTTGGTTAGCCTGGATGCGGGTTTTACCTCATTGCAAAGTGAGCCGAATAAAATGGCGCTCGATTACATCCGCGGCAATCTGTTTGACCCCAAAAAGATGCGGCCATTGCCGCACAATATTCCCGGGCCGGACAACGATCTTAACGAAAAAATAGATGCTTATGTACAACGTGCCATCGGCGACGAGCACGCCAGCATTTATGCTTTCGGCGAACGCTGGGGACCGGAGGACAATATAAAAGACAAATATTTTGGCTTTAAACCCGGTAATGGCATTCATGATATCCACATGAATCAAGCCAATGTAGGAAAGTACATCAACGATGATGGCGTATGGCAAGACGGAGGCCTATTATTTCATTTTCCGAGTATTGAAAAGGTCGATGCCGGCATTGGCACCGAAGTTTGGCCGGAACAGTGGGTAGCCGTATTTCTGGCATTTCAATCGCAATGTTGGCATACAGACGACCGAACAGGTCATCGATTGCCTGAGTGCGATGAAATTAAGCCGCCTAAAATTGAATCTGTCATCCAAATTATTGCAGCACTGGTCAACCCTGAAGGTGACGATCCTGGCATTGAAACAGTCACCCTGATTAATCGATCTCCGAATATTGTTGATTTGTCAGGTTGGTTTATCGCGGATAAAAATAAAACCGGTCGGTAATCAGCAGTTTGTTACTTAATCCAGGCACGACGGGTGTCGTAAAACTGGATGGACTTGGCGCACAGTTAGGAAACAGCGGCGGTATTATTACCTTGCTCAATCCTGACGGCATTAAATATCATGGCGTGTCTTATACCAAAGATCAGGCCAAAAGCGGCTGGACGGTATTGTTTTGTTGATCAGGGCAATTAAAAATTTAAAACTATCAATGTAACTCTTTGTCTTGGAAGGGGTGAGTAAAACCATTCTTCCTCCCTGGGGAGTCGATATCGATTTTTTTGTGTACGATGTATAAGCAAAAGGGGTATAAAACATACCCCTTTTATTTGCTGAACCAAATAACAAGTTCGGAAACTTCGAAAGACTCTTTTTTACATTATTTTTTCGGTTTGTAGTGCTTTTAGAAGTTCTTTGGGCGGTAAATAGCCTGGAAAGATATTACCGTGATCGGTAACAATCATTGGGGTGCCTTTTACATCGAAGCCTTCAGCAAGTTTCATATGGTTGTCGACAGGATTTTCACAACTTTTATTATCTAGTTTCTGGTCTTTTTTGGCGGCTGTCAGCGCGGCATTACGGTCTTTAGCACACCATACCGAAACAGCTTTGTAATAGGACTCGGAACCTTTACCGGCTCTTGGGAAAAACAAATAGTTGATCGAAATGCCTTCCGCTAAATATTGGTCGATTTCAGAATGTAATTTTCGGCAATATCCGCAATCGATGTCCGTGAAAATAAAGACCTTGTACTTTTCATTTTTAGCTTTGAAGGTAATCATTTTATCGGGACCCAACTTATCCAAAGCTAGTTTGCGTATTCCTCCCAACTTTTGATTGGTCAAATCGACGCGATTTTCCATATCGATCATTCGGCCTTCTAATAAATATTTACCGTCATCGGAAACGTAATAGATACTTGAACCTAAGACGACCTCATTAAGCCCTTTGATTTCTGAAGGTTTAATTGATTCTACGACAGCGGTCGGCATGGACTTTTCTAACGCTTTTTTAATGGCAGCATCGTCCGCAAAGATAAAAGGAAGATAGAGAGCAAACATTAAACCGGAAAATCGGGTAAATTTTTTCATAAGAGTCTCGATTGTAAGGAATTTAGAAAACGTTGTTCAGCGTTAGGAGTTATTCGGTTGAATTTGGTTCAAGAAATAAATTGAATGAATCCCATCAATGGATTAATCGTTGAACATCGACAACCATAGCCGTAACCATAAGCAATAATAGGAGCGCCATTCCTATTTGCTGAAAGAAAATCTGTGCTTTTTCGGAAACAGGGCTCCCTTTAATGGCTTCGATACCGAAAAACATAAGATGACCGCCATCCAGAACAGGGACTGGAAGCAAATTTAATATGCCGAGACTCACACTGACTAGTCCCATGAACTTAATAAAATACACAAAGCCCATATTCGCCGATTGTCCGGCAATCTGAGCAATACTGATCGGCCCGCTCAAGTTCTTGACGGACGCTTTTCCGACAAGCATTTTGCCCATCATCCGCAAAGTAATAACCGAATAGTCGTAAGTTGTTTTAAATGCAGCCGGTACCGCTTCGAGCGGCGGTAAGGAGTATTCAACAGTCATTGATTTCAATAATCCTTCCGGCATATAAACGGAAGCGCCTATTTTACCTTCAGCTTTTTCGCCCGCTTGAACGCTTTTCGGCGTGATTATAATGTTTAACGGTACGCCTTGACGCTCCACAGCCAATTTAATGGCTATCTCGGGACGCTGTTTAACATATTCAACCCATTGCAACCAATCCGATATGGGATTGCCGTCGGCACTTACGATCAGATCGTCTTTTTTTAGTCCTGCGGCTAATGCAGCGCTATCGGGAAGCACTTCGTTAATTATCGGTTTAAGCTTGGGAGACCAAGGCGTAAAACCTAAATGATCGTATAGTTTTTCAGAATCTTCTCTATCGCTTTCGCTAATATTGATCGTTTTGTCTAACTGCTCGCCTGTTACTGTTTTTACTTTGATAGCGACTTTAGACTCGCCGTCCATTGCAAACGTTATCAGAGCACTCATGGCTTCCGTCCACGTTTTTGTTTCTTTTGAATTCACGGCAAGGATTTCGTCGCCTTCGGCAAAACCCGCCGTAGCAGCCAGCGTTCCAGGTTTTATCTCACCGAGTATCGGTTTTAAACCTGTTTCACCGACAACCAAAGCCACCCAAAACAACATAATAGCGAGCATTAAGTTAAATAACGGTCCGGCTGCTACGATTGCCGTTCTCACCCCTATCGATTGGCGGTTAAAGGCAAAGGGTAAATCTTCCGCTTTGACCTCCCCTTCCCTTTCATCGACCATTTTTACATAGCCGCCTAATGGAACGGCCGATATTACATATTCGGTGTCGTTCGGAGTTTTCTGCTTAGACCATAGCACTTTCCCGAAACCGACTGAAAATCTGAGAACTTTAACGCCCGTTTTCCGTGCAACCCAGAAATGACCGAATTCATGAAACGAAATCAGTATGCCGATTGCTATGATGAAAAAAAACAGCGTATGTAAAAAATCCATCAGTAATTAAGCTCTGCAATGATGTGTTTAGCGGTTTCTCTGGCTTTACCGTCATGCTCAAGGATAACTTCCAGATTACCAGCCGAAAAGACCGGAACGGAATCCATAGCTTTTTCGATAATAACGGGTATGTCGGTAAATTTTATTTCACGATTCAAAAAGGCTTCCACAGCGATTTCATTCGCGGCATTCAATACGGTCGGCATTGTTCCGCCGGCATTGATTGCTTTATAAGCCAATCGTAAACAGGGGAAACGTTCTAAATTCGGTTCCTCAAAATCCATCCGTTTAACATCGAAAATATTAAGCGGCTTAGCGCCGGATTCAAACCGTTCCGGCCATGCCATCGCATGTGCGATAGGGATTCGCATATCGGGATTACCCATTTGCGCCAGTACGGTACCGTCAACGTAATCGACCATTGAATGAATGACGCTCTGCGGATGAATGACTACTTGTATTTGATCGGGCGACATATTAAATAACAAACAAGCTTCAATCATTTCCAGCCCTTTGTTCATCATCGTAGCCGAATCGACTGAGATTTTTTTGCCCATATCCCAGTTTGGATGAGCCACCGCCTGTTCCGGCGTTACATCGACCATCTTTTCAATCGGCATTTCTCTAAAAGGCCCGCCTGAAGCAGTCAATAATATTCTTCTAACTTGTTTGCCGTCCGTTCCGGTTTCATAGTGCGCTGGCATACACTGGAATATCGCGTTATGTTCGCTATCGATGGGCAGTAAATGCGCCCCGGATTCGGAAACAGCGCTCATGAAAATATCACCGGACATAACCAGCGCTTCTTTATTTGCCAGCAATACTGTCTTTCCTGCTTTGGCCGCCGCTAGGGTCGGCAACAAACCTGCCGCTCCGACAATCGCAGCCATGACCGAATCCACTTCATCGAGCGTTGCAACTTCTTCTAAAGCTTTAGCTCCCGATAAAACTTTAATATCGGAAACCGTAGATGACGCAATTTTATTCTTGAATTCCTGGGCCTTACTTTCGTCTGCAACAACTGCGTACTGAGGCTGATGTGCCAAACATTGATCGAATAAGACATCAATATTTGAATTCGCCGTTAAGGCAACAACCTTGTATAAATGGGGGTGTCGCGCGGCAACGTCCAATGTGCTAACGCCGATAGAACCCGTTGCGCCGAGAATGCACAAGCCTTTCATTCAACTACTCCGGTCGACTGCGCATTTTCAATCATTCGATAAATTAGATAAATTCCGGCATAAAAAAATGGCACCGCAGCAATCATGCTGTCTATTCGATCAAGAATTCCGCCATGTCCCGGTAAAATTGAACCGCTTTCTTTAACACCGCTTTGACGTTTGACTACGCTAAAGAATAAATCCCCGTACACTGAAATTAATACGGTCAGCACTGAAAGCAAGATGAAATCAGTGGCATTCATTAGAGGAAATCCATAAAGCAAACAGAGCGCGATTCCACAGACGACTCCGGAGAGCAATGCACCGTAAAATCCGGCGAGGGTTTTTCCTGGGCTGATTTCGGGAGCTAGCTTGCTCTTACCGAATTTTTTACCGACAAAATAGGCTGAAATATCGGCCACCCAGATCAGTACCAATAGATACATGGTCATTTCAGGACCGTATAAAACTCTAAGTCGAACTAAGAACATCCAAGACAACACTAAAACAAACCCACCTAGCCATTTTTTTTGTTTTAGCGACAATTCTAGATTTAATACGCCGCTGGGTGTGTGTTTGATCAGTATCATCACCAAAACCCAAAAAATGACAGGCGGAATCACGAGCCATTCTAATGCGCCGGAATAGTATCTTACGTCAGGAACATTAACTGTATCCATGAAATTGCTTAGGGTGCTCCAGCCTGATTTTTTAGCCTGCTGATAAAGAACCTGTTGCGCAGATTCGTTTAGATATTGAAACGCCTCAAGAAATTGAGTCCAAAAATGTATCCATAGCATAGGCACAACCAACGCTAACAGGAATAAATATTTTTTGGAAGGCTCGGTAATCCCGACCAGATGGCTCCATTCCCATGCTGCCAGCAGGATTATCAGTCCGAAGATTAAAGAAAATAAATCGGTTGGCAATTGAAATACGGCCACAACGACCAGTGATGCCAATACAATTGCCGTAATTACTCGCTCTCGTAACATTGATTATGGTGAGTTAAGGTTAAAATGATGCTGTTTTATTTATTATTTGGTCGCTTGTATGACCAAAACGCCGCTGACGGCTCTTAAAGCTGGCGATGGCGTCGTCAAGCGAGCTTTCGTCGAAATCGGGCCATAAGGTGGGAGTGAAGTAAAACTCTGTATAAGCCAATTGCCACAATAAAAAATTACTGACCCGTTCTTCCCCGCCCGTTCTGATAAAAAGATCGGGGTCGGGTAAATCGGAAGTCGATAAGTGATCTTTTATGAGTTGCGGACTTATCGCTTGTTGACCCAGCTCACCGGTAGACATTTTGTCGATAATCTTTTGAAAAGCCGTGCAAATATCCCAGTGTCCACCGTAATTAGCGGCAATCACTAATGTCAAAGCCTTATTATCTTTTGTCTGGGCTTCTCCCTCTTGCATCTTGTTCTGCAAAACCGTTGGAAACGCCGACCTATCGCCAATAAAACGCAAACGGATTCCGTTTTTATCGAGCGTGTTGATTTCTCTTTGCAAAGTCTCGCCGAATAATGTCATCAACAAGGAAACTTCGTCTTTGGGTCGACGCCAATTTTCACTACTGAATGCAAATAAAGTGAGGACTTCAACGCCATGTTTAGCGCAATGTTCTACGATTTTTCTGACTGTTTTAACACCAGCTCGATGTCCGAATGCACGGGGTAAGTATCTTTTTTGCGCCCACCTGCCGTTTCCGTCCATGATTATCGCAATGTGCCGCGGCACATCGTTTTCAGCCAATAAACCGGAATTGTCAACGTCAGTCATTATGTACGCCTTACATCGACAATAAATCGGCTTCTTTTTCTTCGAGCAACTTCTCTACTTCTTTGATGTACTGATCGGTCGTTTTTTGGAATTTTCTCTTCCGCACCTCTGGCTTCGTCTTCAGAAATAAGCTTTTCTTTCAAAGCGTCTTTAATTTCCGTATTCGCATCGCGACGTATGTTTCTGATCGCTACCCGTCCGTTTTCAGCTTCATTCTTGACGACTTTGACCAAGCTACGACGGCGTTCTTCAGTTAACGGCGGCAAAGGAATCCGGATGACCATTCCGTTCGCATTCGGATTCAACCCCAAATCGGACTTCAATATGGCTTTTTCTATTGCTTGAACCCATATTTTTTTCCCAAGGCGTTATGGTCAAGGTCCTCGCATCCTCTACCGCAATATTAGCGACTTGAGATAATGTCGATTCGTTACCGTAATAAGGAACACTAATTTGATCGAGCAAACTAGGATGGGCGCGGCCCGTACGAATTTTAGAAAACTCATGCTTCAAGGCCTCAATACTTTTTCCCATTCGAGTTGCGGCTTGCTGTTGAATATCGCTTATCATGTTATTTTCCTCGCTCTATTAGAGAGCCGATTTCTTCACCTAGCATCAGTCTTTTAACCGCGCCTTTTTCAAAAATATTCATAACCCGCATCGGTACGTTATTATCCCTGCATAACACCAAAGCCGTTGTATCCATCACATTCAAACGTTGATCCAACGCTTCATCATAAGTTAAACGCGGATAAAATATCGCATCTTTTACTTTTTCAGGATCGGCTGAATAAACGCCTTTAACTTTAGTAGCCTTGATCATGAGTTCAGCATTGATTTCAATGGCCCTTAAACTCGCTGCGGAATCTGTCGTAAAAAACGGATTTCCCGTACCGGCGGCAAAAATTACCACGCGTCCTTTTTCCAAATGACGTACAGCTCGTCGGCGAATATAATCCTCACAGACTTGGTTGATTTTCAACGCCGACATCACCCGGACTTGTTGACCCAGATGCTCAAGCGCATCTTGCATTGCAAGCGCGTTGATCACGGTTGCCAACATGCCCATCTGGTCGCCGGTCACGCGATCTAAACCTTCAGAGGCTTTTTGGGCGCCGCGCAATATATTGCCGCCCCCGATAACCAAGCCCACTTGAATTCCCATGCCGCACAATTCGATAATTTCTAGCGCTAAGCGCTTGAGTATATCGGCATCAATACTACCGCCCGATTCACTCATCAACGCTTCACCGCTTAATTTCAGCAAAATTCGTTGGCAAATTAAGTTTGTCATAGCAAAAAAGGTGGAGTTTTAGGGTTTAACAGCATTTAACCGGCGTCATCAACTTCGCTTTATTTTAGCTGGCTCTGACTTGCGCCATTACTTCTTCGGCAAAGTTTTCTTCTTTCTTTTCAATGCCCTCACCCACTTCAAAGCGAGTAAACGCGACAACGCTATTAGCCTTAGAGGCAGCAAGTTTACCTACAGTTAACTTGTCATCTTTGATAAAGGGTTGACCGAGCAACGTGACTTCAGCAAAGAATTTACTTATTCTTCCGACGATCATTTTTTCGATAATATCGGCAGGTTTACCGCTTTCTGCTGCTTGAGCTCTAAATATTTCTTTTTCTTTTTCGATAACTTCTGGAGACACTTGGTCTTCTGAAACACAAATTGGCTTACTGGCGGCAATATGCATGGCAATGTCTTTTCCAAGCTCAGGATTTGCCGCAGACAACTCTACAATCACGCCGATTTTGTTGCCATGCAAATAACAAGCTGCACCACCGCTTTCGGTATGGTATTTTTGAAAGCGTCGTACGGTAATGTTTTCACCCAGTTTAGCAATCAAGTTTCGACGGGTTTCATCCGCTGTTTGGCCATCCGCTAATTTTAAAGATAGCAAATCGTCATTCGATGTAACGTTTCCGTTTAAGATTGCAGTAGTTATATTTTTGACAAAGCTCACGAAATCATCGGCTTTTGCCACGAAGTCGGTTTCGCAATTGACATCAACCATCGCTACGGTTTTGCCGTCATCGCTCACTTTTACGCCGATTATCCCTTCGGCTGCTATACGGCCCGATTTTTTGTCGGCTTTCGCCAGACCGGATTTGCGCATGTTTTCAATAGCCAGTTCCATATCACCATTGGCTTCCACCAAGGCTTTTTTGCACTCCATCATGCCGGAACTCGTCCTTTCACGTAATTCCTTAACCATTGCTGCACTGATTGTATCGCTCATTTTCGTTATCTCTCGTTGTACATCACTATAAAAACGCCCCCATAAGGAGGCGTTTTTGAACAAAATTCTGTTAATTAACCGCCTGTAAAAACACAGGCGGTTAAATTCCTGGTCGTTTTAACTTTATTCCGCTGCAGCAGATTCTTCCACAAAATCATCCGCTTTAGCCGACAGGCCCAACGCCGCAGATTTTGCATCCAAAACGACAGCCGATATGTTTTCGCAATAGAGTTTTACCGCTCTAATCGAATCATCGTTGCCGGGAATTATATAATCGATATTTTCAGGCGAGTTGTTGGAATCAACAATGCCTACGACCGGTATGCCGAGCTTTTTAGCTTCACTGATGGCATTTTTTTCATAGCCTACATCCAAAACGAAAAGCACATCGGGTATGCCTTTCATATCTTTAATACCGCCTAGGCTGCGTTCCAATTTCTCCATTTCACGCTCCATGCCCAGCGCTTCTTTTTTTCCGAAACGTTGGTACAAAGTTCCGTCAGCTTTCATGGCTTCAAGTTCTTTCAAACGGGAAATCGATTTTTTAATCGTTTTAAAATTGGTCAACATGCCGCCTAACCAACGATGGTTAACATAAGGCATTCCGCAACGTGCCGCTTCATCGGCAACCACTTTTCTTGCGGCTTTTTTGGTACCGACAAAAAGGACTGTACCTTTGTTGGCTGACATTTGACCTAAATAGTTCAACGCGTCGTTAAACATTGGAAGCGATTTTTCCAAATTGATAATATGGATTTTGTTACGGGATCCAAACAGATAGTTAGCCATTTTAGGATTCCAATAACGGGTTTGGTGTCCGAAATGGACTCCCGCTTCAAGCATTTGACGCATAGATACTGCCGACATTCATTTCTCCTGAGATTGTATTCGAAACCTGTGTTTCGAGTTGGGTTGAGCCTCCGCTTATCCCGCTAAGCAACCGGACTACATCGTTAATATAGTCGGCACCCTGCTTAGTGTGACGATAGGCGTGAGTATTTGTTGCAAAAACAACTCGTCTTTATACCATATTCATTTTTTTACAACAAGCCAATCTCTGTTAAACTTTTCTCTTTACACCTCGGGCAACCGATTAACGCTACTGCTTCTTCTAATAAAAAATCAATATCTTATATTAAAAATCCCATGAGTATCATCATCAAAAACGAAAGCGAAATAGAAAAAATGCGTGTTGCCGGAAAATTAGCTGCCGAAGTTTTGGAGATGATCGAACCATATGTCGTCCCCGGAATTTCGACGGACGAATTGAATACCATTTGCCACGACTATATCGTCAATACGCAGGATGCAATTCCCGCGCCCTTAAACTATAGAGGATTTCCAAAATCGATCTGCACGTCGATCAACCAAACGATTTGCCACGGCATACCTTGCGATAAAAAACTTAAAAACGGCGACATCATAAATATCGATATTACTGTGATTAAAGACGGCTATCATGGCGATACGAGCAAAATGTTTTGTGTCGGCGAAGTCAATCCGCATGCCAAGCGACTTGTTAAAATTACGCAGGAAGCCATGTATATCGGCATTAAACAGGTTAAACAAGGCGCCAAATTGGGCGATATCGGTCAAGCTATCCAAAAACATGCCGAATCGAACCGCTATTCGATCGTCCGCGAGTTTTGCGGACACGGTATCGGTAAAAACTTCCATGAAGACCCCCATGTCTTGCATTATGGTAAAGCCGGAGAAGGCGAAACGCTTGAAGCCGGTATGATCATTACGATAGAACCCATGGTCAACCAAGGAAAACGGCATATCAAAATATTGGGAGACGGCTGGACGGCAGTTACTAAAGACCGCAGTTTATCCGCTCAATGGGAACATACGGTTTTAGTAACCGAGCACGGCTTCGAAGTTCTCACGCTTCGCCAAGAAGAAATAGGCTTGATATGACATCATCGATTTCTCAAGAATGGTTTGACGATAAAGACAGCTTATCGATATTTAAACAAGTCATTAAAGAAAAAAATGCCGAACTGCAACAAAACTTCGACCCTCAGGTTTCTGTTGAAGCGTTGTTAAGAGACAAATCCGATTTTATCGATGAAGTTTTAACTGCGAGCTGGCTGCATTTTATCGCCGATCAAGCGGAAAAAATTTGTTTGGTCGCAGTCGGCGGCTACGGAAGGCGAGAACAGTTTCCGCATTCGGACATCGATTTCGTCATCCTGCTCGACAGTGCAAACATCGCCGACTACAAGGAAAAAATAACCCGCTTTCTGACTTTTATTTGGGATATCGGTTTAAAACCGGGACAAAGCGTACGAACGATTGCCGAATGCGTAAACGCCGCCAAGGACGATCAAACCGTGATGACCAGCATTATGGAAAATCGGCTTGTCGCCGGAAATATTGCGCTTTACCAAAAACTGCAAAACGAAATCACACCTGAAAAAATCTGGCCTTCCAAGCAATTTTTTGCAGCAAAAATGTTAGAGCAGCAGCAACGTCATGCTAAATACCACGATACGGCTTACAACCTGGAGCCGAACATCAAAGAAGGCCCTGGCGGCTTGCGCGATATGCAGCTTATTACCTGGGTTTTCAAGCGACACTACAACTCGAAAACCTTACGTGAACTTATTCAATACGGCTTTTTACCCGAGTCCGAATACAAACAGCTCATTACCGCGTTACATGTGCTCTGGCGGATTCGATACGCTTTGCACCTGCTAACCAACCGCAGTGAAGATCGATTGATTTTCGACTACCAACGGGATTTAGCCGGCCAATTCGGATTTATGACCGAACAGCAGCAAAGCAATCAGGACGTCGAACAATTCATGCAGTACTACTTCAAGACCATCCTTGAATTACAACGGCTTAACGAAATGTTATTACAATTATTCAACGAACGTTTTGTGATGGGCGAGACAACGGCAAAAGCCGTCTCGCTGAACGAACATTTCGTTATTATCAATAATTATCTCGAGGCGAAAAACGATAACGTATTCGAGAACCAACCTTTAGCGCTCCTCGAAATTTTCTTAATTCTGCAAAAAAACAGATCGTTGAAAGGCGTCAGAGCAACAACAATTCGATTAATTCGTAAAAATTTGCATCTGATCGACGATGATTTTCGGCAGAATAAAAAGGCAAATCAATTGTTTATAGATATATTCCGCCAGTCGGACGGCATTACCACCGAATTAAGGCGGATGAATCGATATGGAGTACTGGCGGCTTATTTGCCCAGTTTCGCTAACATCGTTGCGCGAATGCAATACGATTTATTCCACATCTATACGGTAGACGCGCACACGCTGTTTGTGATCCGTAATTTACGCCGTTTTTCCCTGAATAAGCATCGTGAAGAGCTGCCGTTTTGCAACGATGTTTTTTCGTTAATCGACAAACCCGAAGTTTTATACATTTCAGCGCTTTTTCACGATATTGCGAAAGGCCGAAACGGCGACCACTCTAAAATCGGCGAAGAAATCGCCAGGGATTTTTGCCGTCAACACGATTTTTCGTCTCACGACACGATGCTTGTTACATGGCTGGTACGCCATCACTTAATAATGTCGATGACGGCCCAACGTAAAGACATCAGCGACCCGGACGAGGTATTGGATTTTGCCCAAAAAGTAGGCAGTGTTGAATATCTTAATCATCTGTATCTGTTGACGGTTGCCGATATACGTGCCACCAATCCCGAGCTTTGGAATTCATGGAAAGACACCTTACTCAAAGAGCTTTACTCGGCTTCTCATAGTGCATTAAGACGAGGTTTGCGAAATCCGTCCGCGCTCAAAGACCGCATTCAAGAGCACAAAATAGAAGCGAGAGACGAGTTAGTTAAAATCGGCCTTAACGATTCGGTTTTGGAGGACATATGGCAGCACGTTAGCGACGAATATTTTCTGCGTTATTCCATCGACGAAATTGTCTGGCATACCTCCGAAATTGCCTCGGCAAGCGAGTCGGATTTGCCTTTGGTCTTATTGCGCTCTCAAACCCGCCGCGGAAGCGCCGAAGTTTTCGTCTACGGAAAAAATATCGGCGCGATATTTTCAATCAGCACCGCTACGCTCGACCAATTAGGATTAACGATTCTCGATGCCAGAATCATGACGACCGACAACGATTATGTGCTAAATAGTTTTCAAGTGCTTGAGCAATCGGGGGAACCTATTATCGAACCCTACCGTATCTCGCATATATGCAGTGCGTTAAAGCATAATTTGCTGGCGCAGGAAGTTAAAGAACATAAAAACATTCATAGACAATCAAGACAAGCCAAGCATTTTCCTATTCCTACCAATATTTCATTCCATTCCGATCCGCACAACAATCATACCGTTCTTGAGCTGATTACAACCGACCGCTCGGGCTTGCTTTCCAAAGTCGGCCGTATTTTCAACAAACACAACATCAACTTACATAGCGCCAGAATTACCACTATCGGTAGCCGGGTGGAAGATATGTTTTCCATCACCGACCTGGACCTTAACCCGCTTTCGGATCCCGTCAAACAAGAACGTTTGAGAGAAGAATTAATCTCTGCTTTAGATAATGTAAAACCCAAAAAGACGGCAACGACTCTTAAACAATAGATTCGCCTCGCGCTAATTTCGGTAATTTGCCTTCAAGACCCATTGCATTTCGCATCACAATGTTTTTTGCAGGCAATATCCTTTCGGCAAGCCCCAAACCGAGATTCCGCAAAAACTTGACCGGCAGTATTTCATTGCTAAAAACTTGATAAAACACATCCATCACCGTCATCATTTTTAGATTTTCTTTGCGGCGCATATTTTCATACTGTTTTAACACGACTAAGCTACTGAAATCGCGGCCTTGTTTAACGGCATCGACCAACACTTCGCACAAAGCTGCCGCATCTAGCAAACCGATATTAACACCCTGCCCTGCCAGCGGATTAATCATATGTGCGGCATCGCCCACCAAAGCTACCCCCGGTTTTACATAGGCTTGCGCATGCTGCCGCTTCAAAGCGAAACTTGCCGTGCCAAGCACGCGTGTTATGTGTCCAAGCGCGCTGGGGAAAGCCGCGGTTAATTCGTACTTCAATTCATCATGAGATAACGCTTTTAACCGGTTTACTTCGTCAGGCGAGTGATACCAAACTATTGAACCGTGATTTCCCGTCAACGGCAAAAAGGCTTGCGGGCCGGTAGACGTAAAGCGCTGCCAAGTGATGTCTTGCTGCCCATACTCAGTTTCTATATAAATAACTAAAGCTTGCTGTTTATAATCCCAGCTGGTCACCCCTAAACCGACGGTTTGCCGAACTCTCGACTGCCCGCCATCTGCCGCAACCAGCAAATCGGACGATAGCGTTCCGCCGTCTTCTAAATGAATCTTTGTTGTGTCGCCGGGCCAGTATTCTATTTTTTTTAACAGCCGGTGAAATCAGCGAGATATTGTCGAAATCCGCGAGCCGTTCGAGCAAAGCCAATTGAATTATACGGTTGTCGACGATATAGCCTAATTGCGGATAATTGATATCTTCACTGCAAAATTCGGTATCGCCGGTTGTTTCCCATACACGCATTCTGCGGAAGGGACAATATCTTCTTATTTCAATACCTTGCCATGCACCGACCGTCTCCAATATTTTTTTGGACGCAATACTTAGGGCCGAAACCCGCAAGTCATGGGGCTGATCGGGCGAAAACACGGGAGGCGGCGCACTTTCGATAACGGCAACTTTCAAAGGGCTATTACCTAGGCCGCAGGCTACGGCAGCGCCAACCATGCCGCCGCCAACGATAACTACATCAAAATGTTGATTCATAATTAACCAAAAATAACAAATACTGACTGCTGTTTATCACTAAAATACAACAGAGACTTCCGATATATTCAATTCAATAAACATAGATTTACCAACTTTCGTTAAGATAACACAGAATCATATCTATTTGATTAAGGGTGTTTCAAGAAAGCTTCGTAGATTGTTTAGAGGTTAATCCGTTAAAACTATACGTGACAAAATAGCCCAATTTCCGTATAATTTAATGGTTTTGCCGCAAAGCCGGCGTATTGAAAATAATCATTTTAGGTACTGAGCAAGGGTTATCAGGAAAGCCTCAACCTTTCGATCAACGTACTCCCGAGGTAGCAATGAGTCAAAGTAATTTACCATCCAGACAAGGTCTTTACGACCCACGTAACGAACATGATGCTTGCGGTGTCGGCTTCATTGTTCACATCAAGGGCCAAAAAAGCCATGCCATTGTTCGTCAAGGATTGGATTTACTCGAAAACTTAACCCATCGCGGAGCCGTGGGCGCCGACCCGTGCGCAGGCGACGGGGCCGGAATACTCATTCAAATACCCGATGCATTTTTTCAAGATGAAAGCCGTAAACATGGAATCAAGTTGCCGTCATCGGGTGAATATGCCGTTGGAATGGTGTTTTTACCTCGTAACGAATCGGATCGTAAAATTTGCGAATCGCAACTAGAAAAATTTATTTCACAAGAAAACACAACGCTGCTCGGTTGGCGAGATGTACCGGTGGACAATACCAATCTCGGGTATTCCGTTAAACCTGTTGAGCCTATGATAAGACAAGTTTTCATAGGAAAAGGCCAAGAAATCTCGTCGCAAGATGCATTCGAACGAAAATTATTCGTCATCCGTAAACAAGTTGAAAATGCAGTACGCGATTTAAAATTAGACGGCGGTCATTCTTTTTACGTACCGTCTTTGTCGTCCCGCACCATCGTCTACAAGGGCATGTTACTCGCCAATCAAGTCGGCGCGTTTTATCCCGACTTGAGCGATAAACGAATTACAAGCGCATTAGCTTTAGTCCATCAACGTTTTTCCACAAATACCTTCCCCACTTGGGATTTGGCGCATCCGTTCAGAATGATTGCGCATAACGGCGAAATCAATACGTTGACCGGCAATGTGAATTGGATGGCGGCAAGACGGCATTCCATTGCGTCGACTGTATTAGGGGACGATATTCACAAATTATGGCCGTTGATCGCAGAAGGCCAATCGGATTCCGCCTCTTTCGACAACGCTTTAGAATTATTGGTTGCCGGCGGTTATTCAATGGCGCATGCCATGATGCTGCTAATTCCTGAAGCCTGGGCCGGCAACGACCTGATGGACGAAAAACGCCGCGCCTTTTATGAATACAATGCCGCCCTGATGGAGCCTTGGGACGGTCCGGCCGCAGTGGCATTCACCGACGGTAGACAAATCGGGGCAACTTTAGACCGTAACGGTTTAAGGCCAGCGCGTTACCTTGTCACCGACGACGATTTTGTCATCATGGCATCGGAAATGGGCGTCATAGAAGTTCCGCAGCATAACATTATCAAAAAATGGCGTTTACAACCGGGGAAAATGTTACTAATCGATACCGAGCAAGGCCGGATTATCGATGATTCCGAACTTAAAGCTGAAATCGCTCAATCTCAACCGTATTCAGATTGGTTGAGTAAGACCCAAATTCATGTCGCCAAGCTGCCTACCGAAGTTGCCGCGATGGCGCCAGATGCCAGAACCTTACTAGACCGTCAACAAGCGTTTGGATATACCCAAGAAGATATTGAATTCTTAATGAAGCCGATGGCGCTTACCGGTCAGGAAGCTATCAGCTCGATGGGCATCGATGCTGCGCTTGCGGTTTTATCGCAACGTCCTAGATTGCTGTACGACTATTTCAAACAAGGTTTTGCGCAAGTAACCAATCCTGCTATCGATCCGATTCGGGAAGAATTAGTCATGTCTTTGGTTTCTTTTATAGGACCTAGACCCAATTTATTAGGTCTCGATGAAGGCGGCACGCACATGCGCCTTGAAGTAGAGCAGCCGATATTAACCAATCAGGATTTGGAAAAAATCCGCCGTATCGAAGCAAGAACTAGCGGTGCTTTTAAGACTAAAACGCTTAGCTTATGCTATCCGAGCGACATGGGCGCTAGCGGCATGGAAATTGCCCTCGAGCGGTTATGCCAAGCGGCAAAACGTGCGGTTGAGGACGGCAATAACATCTTGGCCTTGTCCGATCGGGACATGGATTCCACGCATATCGCTATTCCAGCATTACTAGGCACCTCGTCAGTCCACCATTTCTTAACGCGAGAAGGTTTAAGAACAAAAGTCGGCTTGGTTATCGAAACAGGCGAAGCAAGAGAAATTCAGCATTTTGCATTACTAGCGGGATTCGGCGCCGAGGCCATTAATCCTTACCTAGCATTCGATACGCTATCAAACCTTTGCGAAAAAATCTCCGACCTTAAAGAATATGAGGCGCATAAACGTTATGTTAAGGCGGTTTCCAAAGGCTTGTTAAAAGTCATGTCCAAAATGGGCATTTCCACCTACCAGTCCTATTGCGGCGCACAAATATTCAATGCTATCGGTCTTTCCGAGCCGTTTTTGGATAAATTCTTTACAGGGACAACCAGTACGACGGAAGGCGCCGGACTCAATGAAATTAGTGAAGAGACCGTGCGCCGTCATCGCCTCGCCTTCGGTAACGCACCGGTATTAAAAGACGCTTTGGATGTCGGCGGGGAATATGCTTATCGCGTTCGCGGGGAAGCTCATGCCTGGACGCCATCGTCTATCAGTAAGTTACAACATGCCACCCGTAGCAACAGCAAGGAGCTTTTCGACGAATTCTGCCATTTGATCGACGAACAAAACGAAAAACTGCTTACTTTACGTGGTTTGATGACTTTTAAAGAAGCGGACGAACCAGTTCCTTTAGAAGAAGTCGAACCTGCTTCTGAAATCGTAAAGCGTTTCGCTACCGGTGCGATGTCTTTCGGTTCGATTTCCTATGAAGCGCATACGACATTAGCGATTGCAATGAATCGAATCGGCGGCAAGTCAAACACTGGCGAAGGCGGCGAATTACCTGAGCGTTTTAAACCCTTAGCCAACGGCGACTCGATGCGGTCGGCCATTAAGCAAGTTGCATCCGGTCGATTCGGCGTGACTACCGAATATTTGGTCAATGCCGACGACATCCAGATCAAAATTAGCCAAGGCGCAAAACCGGGCGAAGGCGGTCAGTTGCCTGGACATAAAGTCGATGCGGTTATTGCGAAAGTTCGGCATTCGACACAAGGCGTAGGACTCATATCGCCGCCGCCCCATCACGATATTTATTCTATCGAGGATTTGGCGCAGCTTATACACGATTTAAAGAACGTCAATCCGAACGCTCGAATCAGCGTTAAATTGGTTTCGGAAGTCGGTGTGGGTACGGTTGCGGCCGGTGTTTCCAAAGCCCATGCCGATCATGTGACCATAGCCGGTTACGACGGCGGCACCGGCGCAAGCCCGATGACATCCATTAAACATGCCGGATTACCTTGGGAAATCGGTCTTGCCGAGACACACCAAACCCTCGTGTTGAACCAGCTCCGCGGACGCATTGCCGTTCAAGTGGACGGCGGATTAAGAACCGGTCGAGACGTCATTATAGGGGCCTTGTTAGGGGCAGACGAATTCGGTTTCGCAACGGCGCCGTTAATCGTCACCGGTTGTATCATGATGCGCAAATGCCATCTTAATACCTGCCCTGTCGGCGTTGCGACTCAAGATCCGGAGCTTAGAAAACGCTTTACCGGGCAACCCGAACATGTGGTTAACTATTTCTTCCTGGTTGCCGAGGATGTTCGGCGCTGGATGGCGAAACTCGGTTTCCGCACCATCAACGAAATGATCGGACGTTCCGATAAATTGAATATGCAGCCTGCGCTTGCGCATTGGAAAGCACAAGGTTTGGATTTTAGCAGAATCTTTTACAAACCACAGGTCGATAGTCATACCGCTGTTTATCAAAGCGAAAAACAAGATCATGGTTTGGATAAAGCAATTGATCATGAATTGATTAAACAAGCGAAACCCGCGCTGGAATCGGGTAAACCGGTCCAGATTAATATTCCGATACGAAATATTAATCGAACATTCGGTGCGATGCTTTCAGGCGAAGTGGCAAAACGTTACGGTCATAAAGGGTTGCCGGATGATACCATTGCTATAAACGTCAAAGGAACCGCTGGCCAAAGCTTTGGCGCGTTTTTGGCACAAGGTGTGAGCATTCAGCTAAAGGGCGACGGCAACGATTATGTCGGCAAAGGAATGAGCGGCGGACGTATCGCAATCATGCCGCCGGAAGATTGTAAAATAAATCCTTCCGAAAATATCATTGTCGGCAATACAGTTTTATACGGTGCAATCAGCGGCGAATGTTACTTCAATGGCGTAGCAGGCGAACGTTTCGCCGTTCGAAACTCAGGGGCAATTGCCGTTGTAGAGGGCGTTGGCGATCACGGATGCGAATATATGACGGGAGGGGTTGTCGTCGTTCTCGGCTCGACAGGACGTAACTTTGCCGCCGGCATGTCCGGTGGTATTGCCTATGTACTGAACGAAAACGGCGATTTCGAGAGACGCTGCAACATGGCGATGGTCGAACTCGAGCCAATTCCCGCGGAAGACGAGACATTGGAAGCAATCGCTCACCAAGGCGGCGATATGGAAACACATGGGCGTGTGAACTTGATGTCAGATATGACTCGAAACGATGCCGCTCGATTAAAAAGATTGATTGAAAACCACAAACACTACACCGGTAGCAAACGCGCTCAAGAAATTTTAGATAAGTGGGACGAGTATTTACCGCGCTTTATAAAAGTCATGCCGGTTGATTACAGAGAAGCACTCAAACAAATTTACGCATTGCAAACTTCTGCAGCTGCTTAACAGATTTTTGAATATAGGTATTTAAAATGGGCAAACCAACCGGTTTTATGGAAATTCCTCGATCTGAACGGCATTACGCGCCGCCGGGCGAACGTGTTAAGCATTATCGAGAATTCACAATCGTTCCTTCCGATAAAGAAATATCGTTACAAGGCGCACGCTGCATGGATTGCGGTATTCCTTATTGCCACAACGGATGCCCCGTCAACAATATTATTCCGGACTGGAATGAGATGGTGCATCGAGGCGATTGGCAAAATGCCCTCTCGATTCTTCACAGCACGAATAATTTCCCGGAATTTACCGGTCGCATCTGCCCTGCACCTTGCGAGGCCTCATGTACCCTTAATTTGACCGATCAACCGGTAACTATCAAATCGATTGAATGCGCAATCGTAGACAAGGGTTGGGAGATGGGCTGGATTAAGCCGCAAATTCCGTTGCAAAAAACCGGAAAACGCGTTGCTGTTATCGGTTCCGGCCCTTCGGGCATGGCGTGTGCGCAGCAACTCGCCCGTGCCGGTCACGATATTTACATCTTTGAGAAAAACGACCGTATCGGTGGTTTACTGCGTTACGGCATTCCCGACTTCAAGATGGAAAAGCAGCTGATCGATAGACGAATTGCTCAAATGCAAGCTGAAGGTGTTAAATTCAGGCCGAATAGCCATATCGGCGGAAATGTTTCAATAAAAGCACTTTTGGCAGATTTCGATGCAATTGTGCTTGCTGTCGGCTCTGAAAAACCCCGCGATTTGGAAGTGCCTGGACGTAATGAACTCGAAGGCGTTCATTACGCAATGGATTTTCTTCGTCAACAAAATAAACGCAATGCCGGGGATGTAATTCTGGACGACATCGCAATCAGCGCCACAGGTAAGCATGTTGTGGTTATCGGCGGCGGCGATACCGGTTCCGACTGTATCGGTACCTCCATTCGTCAGGGCGCTGCTTCAGTCGTCCAAATCGAGATTCTGCCAAAACCCCCGGAAAAAGAAAACAAAATGCTGACTTGGCCGATGTGGCCTAATAAGTTGAGAACGTCGTCTTCGCAAGAAGAGGGTTGTCAACGGCATTGGAGTGTCAATACTACCAGCGTTACCGGCAAAGACGGAAAAATCAACGAGCTTAATGCCATCCAAGTCGAATGGAAGCAGGAAAGCGGTGAATGGAAAATGAGTGAAAAACCAGACAGCGCATTTACGTTAAAAGCCGATTTAGTTTTATTGGCAATGGGTTTCGTTCATCCTGTTCATGACGGCTTGCTGCAGGAGCTGGGTGTCGAACGCGATCCCCGGGGTAATATTAAAGCTAACGAACAGCAATATCGCACGTCAATCGACAAGATTTTCGCAGCCGGCGACGGAAGACGCGGTCAATCCTTGGTGGTATGGGCCATCCGTGAAGGCAGACAAGCCGCCCGTGCGGTTGACGAGTATTTAATGGGATCTTCCGAATTACCGCGATAAACGTTATTTATCTTAATAATAAGCCGTAAACAAATTACGGCTTATTATCGCTTGCGACTTGTAAAGTCATAACTTCCCTAATACTTGGCTTAGGGAACGTTAACGACATTCGTACTATTCAATTGAATTACCTGTGTTCCGGCGGATTGACCATATTTGGAGTTGTTGCGGCTAATAACAAATCTTGTGTATGAGACAACGCTATGCAATTCCCCGTAACACCAAATTTTGTATAATTCCTTTTAAGATCAAACCTCAATCGTTGATCTAAATCAAATTCAAGTTCAATCACTTATTGTATACTTTTCGATAGTTTAAAGCTTAAGAAAACCCTGAATAATCCGGTTCCTTTAATGTCCGTTGAGTATCATCGGGTCGACTCGTTCACCAAGAAGGTAATAAACAACTTATCTTGTATGTTAGGTATGTAGAAAAACTTATTTTGATTTTCCTTAAATTGCCCTGAGCGGTTAGCAAAATTTAACTGTTGCAATTTCTTGAATTTTATTCAATTACCAGTTTGACAAATTTTAAAGCGAGAAAGTAATGAATCAAATAGACGAAGATGAACGCGGGCGAATACTTGAAAGTTCGCCGATAGGAACATTTGCATTGATGGCTATCGTTATAGGTAGCATGGTCATTGCATGGCTCTTTCTTTACTTCGGGGTTTTTATTCCCCGAGGCATAATCAATTAGGTCGACTATGCAGAATAAACCCATTCTCGAACAAGGCCATGACCTAATCGGCAGAGGCATTGATTTAATTAAAGATTTTTGCAAACAGATGCGTTCTATTCATGTGGACCATTTAGAGCAGAAATGGATCACTATCGCTTTGCTAACTGTCGGTTTACTGGTCGGCATCATCACGATTGACGCCTTTTTTCACAGCATTAACCCGCCCGGTAAAGTAGAAACAATCGACTCTGCAAAACTGCATTTAAGCCAGGAATTTGCGGAAAGCAATCTTGGCGTGCAAGTTGACGAAAAAGGTCAAGTTTTAGTCCGCATGGTTGCAGGTCGTTATTCGTTTTTCCCTAAACACATCGCCGTCCCCGCCGAGACCAAACTTACTTTCCGTTGGGTCAGCATGGATGTCCTGCACGGCGTACACATCCCGATGACAAACATGAGCACCATGATTGTGCCCGGCTATGTTGCCGAAATCACAACGTCCTTTCCAAAGCCTGGCGAATATCCGGTGTTATGTAATGAATATTGCGGATTAGGTCATAATCATATGTGGAGTAATATCTCCGTTATCGCCAAAGAAGACTGGAAAAAACCTGCCTCGAGTATTGCCAATAAGGAACCGGACAATGGATGATTCAGCAGTAAGAAAATTAACCCTCGGTCATTTATGGGTGGCCTTTATCGCCTTTATTTTGGCTTGTTTTATGGGCGAATACCAAGTTTTAGAGCGTAGCGGTTTTATTTCGGCGCTCGATTCGCCAACGGTGTATTTTGCTTCCGTCAGTACGCACGGCGTATTGATGGGCTTTGTGCTAACTACCTTTTTTATCATGGGCTTCGGTTATTACGTCGCAACGACGAGTTTAAAAACGCCTATTTGGAACATTAAATTAGCGTGGTACGGTTTTTGGATCTCATTAGCCGGAACAGCAATGGCTGCCGTACCTTTATTAACCGGCAAAGCATCCGTTCTCTACACCTTCTATCTTCCGATTCAAGCGCATGTTGCATTTTATATCGGTGCGACGTTGCTGGTTGTCGGTTCTTGGATCTGGTGCGTTATCATGTTGGTCATGTTCAGCCAATGGAAAAAATCCAATCCTAAAAAACCGGTTCCGTTAGCTATGTTTGCAACATCAGCGAACGCCATGCTATGGTTCTGGACCAGTGCGGGCGTTGCTTTGGAAGTCTTGTTTCAAGCCATACCCTTAGCCTTAGGCTGGATCGATACGGTTGATCCCGGTCTAGCAAGAACCTTATTCGCCTGGACCTTACACCCGATTGTTTACTTCTGGCTGATTCCCGCCTATACGGCATTCTATGTTTTTGTTCCCAAACAAGCCGGCGGGTATTTATTCAGCGATGAAGTTGCCCGAGCCGCTTTTATCTTGCTCGCTGTATTCGGCTTGCCGATCGGTTTCCATCATCTCTACATGGATCCCGAACAAGCTAGCGGTTGGAAATTTCTTCACGGCGTCGGTACGTTCATCGTTTCATTGCCGACCTTGGTAACCGGATTTACCGTTATCGCATCGCTGGAAATTGCAGGTAGATTACGCGGCGGCAAAGGCTTATTCGGCTGGATCGGCACCCTGCCCTGGACGAATCCGATGGTACTATCCGTTATTCTAGCCTTGCTCATGTTAATACTGGGCGGCTTCGGGGGGGTAGTTAATGCGAGCTACGCCATGAATGCGATGATTCATAACACAGCCTGGGTTCCCGGTCATTTTCACCTTATTTTTGCCGGAACAACCGTCATTATGTATTTTGCAATCGCCTATTACATTTGGCCGTTACTTGTTAAAAAACCTTTATTTTCAGACTCAATGGCGTTAATTCAGCTCTGGACGTGGTTTATCGGCATGAGTATTTTAACCACGCCTTGGCACGTTTTAGGCTTACTTGGACAACCTCGCCGCATATCGAGCGTGGTCTACAATAACTTACTGACATTAGCGTGGAAACCATATGAACTGGCTATGATATTCGGCGGTTTAGTTCTATTGGGATCAGCCTGTCTATTTATCTATAATTTAGCTAAAACCCAATTAAATCCTGCCGTTGCCGGTTTTAACGATCAAATCGAATACGCAGAACCCTTCAAACCAGTTCAATCCTTACCCGAATATCTTAACGACTTAAAATTATGGAATTATGTGATTGCCGTGCTGATGGCAATCAGTTTCGGCGTTCCCATTTTGCAGTTCTTTTTTATGGAAACGTTCGGTTCACCTGCGTGGGGATATTGATAATGGCTCGATATATTTTAATTGCTTTCATTTTTTGCTTACCGATTCTTGCCAATGCTGCCGATTCAGGTTCGCAAGTCGCGTGGACCCCTGAAACGCTCAATCTGGTAAAAAGCGGCGATGCCAAAAAAGGGGAAGAAATCGCCGGTACTTGCATTGCCTGTCACGGACAACGAGGCGAAGGCACAAACTCCGAAGTTCGCGACGATGAAAGCATACCGGCAATCCCAGCCCTAGCGGGACAATTAGCGACTTACACCTATAAACAGCTTCGCGATTATGCGAACGGCGATCGTGATAACGCGACGATGTCGGCAATTGCAAAAGGCTTATCCGAACAGGATACCGTCGATGTGGCGGCATGGTACGCGTCTTTGTCCAGACCTAAGCATCCCGTGAGTAATGTCGATGTCTCCGGTGCCATGAAATTAGTTAAAGACGGCGATGGAAAACGTATACTGCCGCCCTGCTTCGTTTGTCACGGCGCTAACGGCGAGGGCGAAAAAATGGATATTCCAAGACTGGCAAGACAGCGTTCGGAATATTTAGAAAGCACCTTAAAAGCTTACAAAAACGATCAGCGCCACAACGACATTTATAGCCGGATGCGCTTAATCTCCAAACAGCTTACCGACGATGAAATTAAAATAATGTCTATCTATTATCAAGAACTTGATTAATTTTAGAGACGTACTGGAAAGAATATAGCCTGCTTACATTGTTCTAAGATAAAGAGACGGTTACAATCGTTTGAATACTCGAGGAAAAATCCTTCGAGTATTCAATAACTGAAACCATATCTATCATGCCTGAACTACCCGAAGTTGAAACCACCGTCCGCGGCATTGCTCCGCATATCGAAGATCAAATCATCAACAAAGTCGTCGTACGGCAACCGCAATTACGCTGGCCGGTGCCCGAAAATCTCAACCAAATTTTAACCAAACGCACCGTTCGATCGGTTTCAAGAAGGGCGAAATACCTGCTTATTCGAACCGATAACGGAACCCTCATTGTGCATCTTGGAATGTCCGGCAGTTTGCGGATTTTATCAGTCGACAAACCTGCTGAAAAACATGATCACATCGATATTGAATTCGAAAATAACACCTTACTCCGTTACAACGATCCGCGACGTTTTGGCGCCATGCTATGGACGACGCAATCGCCCGCACAGCATGAATTGCTCAAAGATTTAGGACCTGAACCCTTACTATCGGACTTTGACGGCAACCATCTGTACAAATTATCCAGAAACCGTAAAACACCGGTTAAGTCGTTCATCATGGACAGCCATGTCGTGGTCGGCGTGGGTAATATCTACGCCAATGAAGCCTTGTTTATGGCGGGCATTCATCCTTCACGCCATGCTGGAAGAATCTCGCTTATTCGTTATCAACGATTGGCGGATTGCATCAAGACAGTGCTACAAGACGCCATTCAACAAGGCGGAACAACGCTTAGAAACTTTGTGAACGAATCCGGCAATCCCGGGTATTTTAAACAACAGCTTCGAGTTTACGGCAGAACGGAATTGCCGTGCAGACAATGTCTATTCCCGCTCCGGGAAATCAGGATCAACAATCGTTCGACTGTTTTTTGCCTCGAATGCCAAAAATAACACCCCTTATTTTCTTGCTTTATCGCCTTAAGCCGTTATAATCTGCCCTCGCTTTCAGGTTCCAGTCCATTTTCATAATCGCCTGGTTAAACGGGAAGCCGGTAAGGTCTTTAATAAAGCCGAAGCCGGCGCTGCCCCCGCAACGGTATATCAGTAAAGAATCATCGTTAATGCCACTGTGTTATTTGCATGGGAAGGTGATGATTCAGGCAATTTTATTTTTGCCACTGACAAGCCCGGAGACCGGCCCGGAAGTCAATTCGGCACAGCGGAGGGCTGTCGACGAACACGACAGCACAATCCCATCTGTTCTCTCGTCTTCATTGTCCTCCCCTAGTGATTTCACAATTACACCATGCGCGGGCGGCGCAGAGGACGTTATGCAAAAATTTTTATTTAGCTCGCTATTGTTAACGAGCATATCAATACCCTTACAAGCTCAAAACGTCGACACAGACACCGTTGCCTTGCCGGAAATGGTAGTCACAGCGACGCGAACCGAAACACCTAGAAATCAGCTCTCGGCGGCATCGACAGTTTATTCCCGAGCAGACATCGAACGACTCCAAGCCAAGACGGTCCCGGAATTATTACGCGGCACTCTAGGCGTCGATATGGTGCAGACGGCGGGCGACGGCCAATTATCCAGCCTTTTCATGCGCGGTACTAATTCCTCTCACGTGTTGGTGTTGGTTGACGGCATTAAAGTAGGTTCAGCGACGTTGGGACAAACAACGTTTGAATTTATTCCTATCGACCAGATCGAACGGGTGGAAATCATTCGAGGACCGCAATCCAGTTTGTACGGCTCGGAAGCAATTGGCGGCGTTATCCAGATTTTTACCCGCAAAGGCGGCGATTCGGACAAGCCAAAGTTCACTTTGGATGCAGGCGGCGGTAATTACAACAGTATGAAAGGAGCGGGCACAGTCAGCGGCAAATGGGGCGACAATTGGTATACGGCGGGCGCATCGCATTACAACACCACAGGTTTTAATTCCTGCCAAAAAGACGGCTCTTGCTTTAACGGCTTCGGCAACGAACCCGACAATGACGGCTATTACAATACAGCGGTCAATGCTCGAGTGGGACACCATTTTGGCGACAAAGCCGACTTGGAGGGTTCGTTCATGCGTTCCCAAGGCCGTACTGAATACGACGGATTTTTTAAAAGGAATAAGTTTATCAATCAAGTTTCGGCACTTACCGGCAACATGAATATTATCGATAACTGGCGCACGACGTTACATTTAGGTCAAAGTATCGATATCAACGACTATTTTTTACAGTCAAATGCCTTAGAATCCAGTTTGGAAACCACTCGATGGAATGCGTCGTGGCTGAACGACATCCAAATAACGGACGACCATCAATTGGTTTTAGGAACGGATTACCGTTTGGACGAGGTTGATAGCAACACAAACTATACGAAAAACTCCCGTTACGATGTCGGTGTTTTCGGAGAACTGCATAGCCGGATTTTTGACGACCACTACATCAATGCATCATTACGTTGGGATAATAACGAAGCCTTCGGCGACTACGTTACCGGCAGTTTCGGCTGGCGCTTCAATTGGCAACACGGTCTAAGCGCCTTCGCCAATTTCGGCAATGCATTCAAGTCGCCGACGTTCAATGATCTTTATTTTCCGACCAGCACTTTTTTTGATTCTTCAACCGGGACGACTTTCATCAGTAAAGGCAACCCGAACTTAAGACCGGAACAATCGACCACGTTTGAAGTCGGCTTGTCCGGCGATCACGATTGGCTCCATTGGGAAACCCGGGCTTATCACACCAATATAGACAATTTGATTGCCTTCGGCACCGAAACCCTAAATTCGACCACATTTGTAAGTTTGCCGAAAAACATTAACAAAGCGCAAATCGACGGACTGGAAGCGGAAATAAACGCGCGGTTATGGGACTGGAACAGCAAACTGAGCCTCAATCTGTTGGACCCCATAGATCGGGCCACTCATGCGCGCTTATTTCGACGCTACCAAAAAAGCATGAATTTCGATTTAAGCCGGTCTTTTGGCGCTTTCGATATCGGCGCCAATGTATTAGCTCAAGGCGACCGGGACGACATCGATTTCAGCGATTTCCAGGTAAAAAAAATCGGCGGGTATGTGACAGTCGGCCTTCGCGGCGCTTACCATATCGATAAAAACTGGATGATTAGCGCCAAACTTAACAATCTCTTAGACAAACAATACCAACAGGTTCACGGTTTTAATCAAGCGGATAGGAACTTCTTCGTTTCAATCCATTATAATAACTAAAACACCGCCTGGAACGGCTTCCCTTTTTTATCTGACATTCCGGAGAATACCGAATGAATTCTAAACCTTGGCAACAAACAATTATACTGCCATTAGCATTGATAGGCATGATGGACTTGACCCGCTTCGACCACTTCGGCAGCGCTTTTTCATTGCCGGATGCGTCTCTAGCGGTGTTTTTTTTCGCCGGACTGAGTTCCGCGCCGCTATGGTTTTTCGGTTTATTGTTGCTTGAAGCCGGTTTTATCGATTACGTTGCCGTCGCTCATTTTAATGTCAGCGATTTTTGTATTTCTTCCGCCTACCTGTTTTTAATTCCTGCCTATGGGATTATGTGGTTTGCCGGGCGTTATGCAAAAACGTATACAGAGTTGCATTTTATCGATTCTTTGAAAGCTTTTGGAGTGGCAACGATATCGACAACCGTTTCATTCCTGATTTCCAACGGTAGTTTTTATCTGCTTTCCGGTAGTTTTGGCACACTTTCATTAAATTCGTATAGCGACCAACTGATACATTACTATCCGCCCTATTTGGCTTCTTCCTTGATTTATATCGTCATTGGCTTAGCTCTCGTTAAACTTTGGAAAACAATTGAGTTGAATAGCATTGTCGAATCGTAAAATGACTTAAGGAAAGCTAAAGAAAAACGGATAAATTTTAACAATTACTGGCATAATTAGCGGCATTTTTAGATTCCAAGCAGCGTAGAAACTGCTTAATAACTTATTGCTTGTATGCCTTTTAGATTTTTGTTGTCATGAAAAACGATCACAAAGCTGTTTTCAACCACTTTAACGGTTAATGGAAGAATTATTCATCGGTTGGCTTAAGGAATATGGATATCCAATCCTGTTTCTATGGAGTATTCTTGAGGGCGAACTAGGTCTTATTATGGGCGGCATTATGTCCCATACCGGCGACATGAACCTGTTTATGGCCATTTTTGTGGCCGGTTTGGGTGGATTCGCCGGCGACCAAATCTACTTTTATATTGGTCGATTCAATAAAGGACTAATCCAGCGAAAACTTCATAAGCAACGGCGTAAATTCGCCATTGCGCATTTGCTGTTAAAAAAATACGGTTGGACGATTATTTTTGCACAACGCTACATGTACGGTCTACGTACGGTTATTCCGATGTCTATCGGGATAACCAAATATCCCGGAAAGCAATTTGCGATTATTAACTTGCTCAGCGCCTGGGTTTGGGCCGCGATTACTATTACACCTTCTTACTTTTTAGGCGCAGAAATCCTGAATCTGTTGTCTTATGCTAAAGCTCACTGGTATTTTGCTTTACCGCTTGCCGGTGGAATACTTTACGCAGTACATTCTTATTTTATTAAACTCGAAAATCACTTTCTGCAAAAACGTCGAAATCGAAATCATTAACGATTCCTGCCGACATCAATATTACAGAACTTAAATTCGAAACGATTTATTGTTAATGAATTTAAGAGTTGAATTCAATTTAAACGACTAATAAACCAACTACCCCTCCGTTAGCGGGGGTTAATACTACGCCTTTCTCAGTAATGATTGCAGAAATAAGCTCCGCAGGCGTTACATCGAAAACCGGATTCCACGCTTTAATATACGGATTATCTTGATAACAACCCGGCAACAGTTCGCGTTGTTCACGCTGTTCGATTTCGATTTCATCGCCGCTTTTGATCGTTCCGTCAATCGTCGAAGTCGGTGCGACGACCATCATTTTCACATTGTGTTGTTTAGCTAATACGGCTAATGAATAGGTACCGATCTTATTGGCGGTATCGCCGTTCAAAGCAATGCGGTCTGCACCCACGATGACCCAGTCGATTGCGCCGGATTTCATTAACCACGCGGCAGCAGAATCGGCAATAAGCGTCACCGGAACTTCGTCTTGCCCCAGTTCCCACACCGTCAATCGTTGGCCTTGCAGCCAGGGACGGGTTTCGCCAGCATAGATATTTATTGGTTTTCTGGCATAAGCGCTTCGGATGACACCTAATGCCGTTCCGTAACCTCCAGTTGCCAATGCGCCGGTGTTGCAATGGGTTAAGATGCCTTTGGCATTTGCGAGCAAATCCGCGCCTAATTCTCCCATTCTGTAGTTGGCGGCAATATCGTCGGCATGGATGGATTCCGCACAGGCTTGCACTTCCGTTAAAGGGTTAGCGCTTACGTCGGCTAAAACAGCCTTCATTCGATTCAGCGCCCAAAATAAATTGACTGCTGTCGGTCTTGATTTCGCCAGCAATTCAATATCTGCGTGAACGGCATCTTTCCAATGCTCATTAGACCCTGAATAATGCCCGATCACCGAAAGCACTACGCCATAAGCCGCCGCAATCCCGATAGCCGGCGCACCGCGCACTCGCATCGACTTAATCGCTTCGGCAACGCCAGCGGCATCGACATAGTCATCGTAAACGATCAATTCCGGCAATTGCCGTTGATCCAGTACTTTTAAGGAATGCCCGGTCCACTGTAAGGATTGCACAGTGGAAAGTTTGTTGTTTGTCATTGATTTAAGAACCTTAGCGATACGTTATAATCAGAGCATCTTAATCAGGAAATTATCATGATCGTCGATACCCTCATCCATGCCCGCTGGATTATACCCGTTGAACCCGAATCCGTAACCTACGAATACCATAGTCTCGTCATCGACAAAGGCAGGATTATCGACTTACTACCGACGCAACAGGCTAAAACGCAATATCAGGGAACGACCACTGAAAACTTAGTCGATCACGCCCTGCTCCCCGGCTTCGTCAATTGCCACACCCACGCGGCGATGACCTTGATGCGCGGCATAGCCGACGATTTACCCTTAATGGAATGGCTGCAAAACCATATCTGGCCGTTGGAACAAAAATGGATGAGCGAAGCGTTTGTTAGGGACGGCACCGATTTAGCCATCGCCGAAATGATCCTGGGCGGCACGACCTGCTTCAACGACATGTATTTCTTTCCCGATATAACCGCACAACAAGCCGTCCAATACGGGCTACGTGCTTGTGTTGGGTTGATTGTCATCGATTTTCCGACAATATGGGCGGAAAACAGCGCGGCTTATATTGCTAAAGGACTGGATATTCACGATCATTTCCGTCATCAGCCTCTGATTTCGACCTGCTTCGCGCCGCATGCACCGTATACGGTTTCCGACGAACCGTTGCAAAAGATCAGAACATTAGCGGATGAACTTGAAATGCCAATAACGATGCATGTGCATGAAACAGCGCATGAAACGGAACAGGCGCTTGCAGAAAAGGGGCAAAGACCGTTAGAAAGACTGCATAACCTCGGCCTTATCAATCCTGCTTTTATGGCGGTGCACATGACGCAGTTGACCGATGAGGAAATCAGCCGGTTTGCCGAATCCGGCGCACATATCGTGCATTGCCCGGAATCCAATTTGAAACTCGCCAGCGGTTTTTGCCCGGTTGCTCGTTGTTTAGCCGCCGGCATTAATGTCGCGTTGGGTACCGACGGCGCAGCCAGTAATAACGATCTCGACATGATCAGCGAAATGCGGACGGCCGCCCTGCTCGCCAAAGCGGTCGCAGAAGACGCCAGCTGCGTACCGGCAATGACCGCGCTGCGCATGGCGACAATCAACGGCGCAAAAGCCCTGGGATTGGAGCATGAAATCGGCTCATTGACGGTCGGCAAGTCCGCCGATTTAATCGCGATTGATTTGAATCACCTGGAAACACAGCCGTTATTCAATCCGGTCTCGCAAATCGTCTATGCCGCCAGCAGGCATCAGATTACCGATGTGTGGGTGGCAGGCAAGCAATTGTTAAAACAACGGCAATTGACGACCATTAATTTACCCTTGCTGAAGCAAAGAATCTTGGAATGGCAAGATAAGCTTAAACATTGAAAAAACTACGTTTACATCCTTCGATAGGCTAGGTCTTTCAAGGCATGATGTCCAATAATAAGCAAATGATGGATTTGGTCGAACTTAGTCGGAATCAACAAAGTGAGACTTATTAAATGCATGAGTGAGTTTTGAGCTGTTTTTCAGTTTATAAATCGGTCGGCATTATCGAACCGAAGTTGCTCCCCACAATCGAATAAGCCATCCAGATACAAATCAGCGTATAAACCGCACGCGGCAACCACTCGGCAAGCGCTTCATCCTGCAAGTTTAGGGTTTCGGATTCTAACCGAGTGTAACGCTGCAGTCCGCTTGCTAATTGACCGCTGTGTTCGCTGCTATTGATAATTTGCAACGCGCTTCGATTGAGCACCGAAACGTTTGAAAGGATTTCGGTAACCCTACCGCCGCTTCCTAAAGCTGCAAGTGCTGGTTTAAAACACGCTTGTAATCGTGTATTTTTGATCGTATCGACGGCTTTCGGTAATGCATCCGAAAATGCCACGCCCGCTTCAAGCATCAGCGCCAAGATAAAATAGAATCCGTTGATTTGCCGTTTGATAATCCACCCGGAAACGGCTGGAATTTTCAGTAAAAGGTCATCGTAAAAACTTAACAAGCCTAAACTTTCAAATATGCGCGGCGATTTAATCAAAAAATAAACGCTCGCAGAGATGAGCATTAATCTACCCACAGTCATGGACAGATAATCGAAAGGGGTAATATCGGATTGAACCAACGCGGGTATCGGTTGTACGAACAATGCTACGGTCAATACAAACACAGGCAAATAAAGCCGAGATTTTACTTTTTTAATACGGCTCGATAAGCCCGAATAATAAGACGCCAATTGTCCGTAAACCGCTGCTAAAGTGCCGCTGCTTTCCGCCGCATGAATCAAGGTTTTGTGCGTCGAATTAAAAATCCCAGCCTTATAACCCGCTTCTGAAACCGGCATCCCTTTTCGCAAATGATTTTGCATGCGTTTAAGCGGTTGTTTTAGCGCACTTTCGGATTCCTGCAACACATCCACTGCTTGAAATGCGGGCAATCCCGCGCTTTCCATAGTTTTAAGCTTGGTAAATAGAATTGCCAATGTCTCGGCTGATAAAGGGGAATCTTTGATGGTCTTTGGCATTTATTTCAAGGTCTGTTGCTACGAATTAAAGTCGTAGTGGATCTGATTATTAATGCATTCCTTTCCCTTAACCGGCTTGTTTTTGAATATCTTTCGGCTGATCTACCGACCATAGCTTTTCGAGTTGATAGAACTCGCGAGCTTGGGCTGTCATGGCATGAACGATGACATCGCCTAAATCCAAAAGCACCCAATCCGAACCCGGCCCGCCTTCAATTCCTAAAGGTTCAACACCGTTTTCCTTTGCTTTAACCGCCGTATAATCGCATAAGGACTGTAAATGACGATCCGATGTTCCGGTCACTAGGACCATAAAATCGGTAAAACTGGTTTTGTTGCGAACATCCAATGTTGTAATTTGGAGTCCTTTGCGTTCATCCAATTCATTCTGGACAATTTTCAATAATTCTTCCGATTGCATGTTTTTTTCCTTCTCCTGTGTTTTAGCTTTTATAAAGCCGATGTTCGTTAATATAGGTTATGACGGCATCCGGCAATAAATAGCGCGGATTTTTACCTTGCGCAATGAGTGTTCTAATCGCTGTCGCCGAAATGTCGAGTTGGGTGATCGCTTGGAAATATAATTTCCCCGCTAGTTGCTCGCGCAATTGTCTAGTTTGTTGTGTTTGTTTTTCGGCATAAAATTTATCGAGCGGCTTTACCAAACTATTAGGACGGGTTAAAACGACGACATGCGCCAAATCGAATAATTTTTCCCATTGATACCAAGACGCGAGATTATTAAAAGCATCGGTGCCGATAAATAATAACAAGGATTTACCGGGAAATTCGCTACGTAAGGATTCTAAGGTGACCACCATATACGAAGCGCCCGTCCGTTCGATTTCTCTGTTATCGGCGATAAACCCAGGCTGATGTTCGATTGCCAGCTTAAGCATATCCAATCGCATCGCTGCCGGGACTTGCGGAGTATCGCGGTGCGGCGGTTTAGCGCTGGGAATTAATCGAATTTCATCGAGTCCGAAATACTCCTTTGCCTCTAACGCCGCTCTAAGATGTCCGTAGTGGACCGGATCGAAAGTACCGCCGAAAATACCGATCACTTTATTGGCGAATATGCCCGTCGCCCAGCACGATAAACTTAAGCGAGGTTAAGCCTTTCAAACCCACGGGGCCACGAGCATGGAGTTTATCCGTACTGATACCGATTTCCGCACCTAAACCGTACTCAAAGCCGTCGGCAAATCGGGTCGATGCATTCACCATGACGGAACTGGAATCGACTTCCCGTAAAAACCGCCTAGCCTTTGTGTAATCTTCGGTGACGATGGCATCGGTATGGAGCGAACCGTAACGATTGATATGGTCTATCGCCTCATCTAAACCGCTAACAATTTTAATAGACAATATGGGCGCTAAATATTCGGTTTGCCAATCTTCTTCCGTTGCTCTGATACAACCCGGAATCAATGAGCACGTCTTTACGCAACCGCGCAGTTCAACGCCTTTTTCCTGATATTGTGCAGCCAAAGGGGGTAACACTTTAGCAGCAATACTTTCCGCAACCAGCAAAGTTTCCATAGCATTACAGACACCGTAACGGTGGGTTTTGGCATTCATCGCGATGGGAATTGCTTTATCTATGTCGGCATTATCGTCGATATAAACGTGGCAAATACCGTCGAGATGTTTAATGACCGGAATCGTCGATTCTTTCGAAATCCTTTCAATTAAACCCTTGCCGCCTCGAGGTACAATGACATCTACGTATTGGCTTAGCGTAATTAATTCGCCGACCGCCGCTCTATCCGTCGTATTGACGATTTGTACTGCTTCCCGCGGTAAGCCAGCTTCTTTCAACCCTTGAGCAATACAATCCGCAATCGCTTGATTGGAATAGATCGATTCGGAGCCGCCTCGTAAAATACACGCATTACCGGACTTCAAACATAACGCCGCCGCATCGACCGTAACGTTTGGACGAGATTCATAGATAATGCCGATCACACCCAAAGGCACGCGCATCTGCCCCACTTGTATGCCGCTTGGACGGTAACTTAAATCGCTGATTTCACCCACAGGGTCGGACAATGCAGCGACTTGCTTTAGACCTTCGACCATCGCAGCGATGCTTTTCGGCGTGAGCGCCAATCTATCTAACATCGCCGAATCTAAACCGTTAGCTAAGCCTGCCGCAAGATCTTTACTGTTTTCCGCAACCAGTCTATCGGCGCTTTGTTCAATTACCTCGGCAATTTTTAACAATGCTAGATTTTTTTGCCGGCCTCAGTACGGCTGATTTCGCGTGCGGCTTTTCTCGCGTTGACGCCTAATTCCTTCATGTATTCTTTGATATTCACGGCTTGCTCGCTTACTCATTAACAGCTACGGCATTATATCGGCTAAAGCGGTTTTATTACAGAACCTAAAAAATTGATCCGAATAACAGTAAGTAATAAGAGTCGCATTTGTTGCAATCAACTGCCGACATCAAAGTTACTAATGCCTCTTTCCTAACCTTGCTAAGAAAGCTATAGATTCGGTTTTTCTAAGTCTGAATCGTCACTACCTACCGAGCATAAATGCTTAGCAATTCGAACCGCAGACCGCCTTTCGACAGTCTCAATACCCGAAAATCATAAAGACGAACGGGAGTCAAGAGTTCACAGCGCCGAATCAATAAGCCGCTTCTAATAAAATGAAATTTTGTAAGCGTCATTTAAGAAAACGAATATTCTATGTTAACATTTCCAATTTGCCCCGATAGCTCAGTAGGATAGAGCGGTCCCCTCCTAAGGGACAGGTCGGCGGTTCGAATCCGCCTTGGGGCACCAAGACAGCATTTCACACCGTCTCTCAACACCCCGAAAACCCATTAAACTCAAGCATCATAACTAGTTACCCATAGCAATACGTAACATTACGTATCTTGACATCTAACGCTTCATGGGGGTAACAGTGCTTACTCAAATTAAGTTACACCCAAATGCTTACAGATACCACGTGTAAAAATGCCATAGAAGTGACAAAGCCAAGCTTGGCAAGGCTTTCAAGTTAGCTGACGAGAAAGACTTGTTCCTTTGGGTGAAACCCGGCGTTAAGAGCTGGTCTAAATGGTGGCGGTTAAAGTACCGAATTATTGCCCGAGTAATAAAAATCTACTTGTATGTTTCCAAGCCACAAAGCCAGACTTCCGTGATCAATTTATTATATTGACTTTAACTGGATAGCCCGGCGGGGCAATAAGCGAAATTCATCACTTCGTTTCTGGTTAACACTTCGTGATGATTTGCACTGTGATCAAGCGTCTATGAATAAAGAACAAGATGTTGAATTAGTTGAAAGATATTTTTTACTTCTATTTGAAGCATTTAATGAAAGGCTTAAAAAAGTCAAACATTATGCTGAATAGCACCCTAGCGATCCAATCTTAGAATATGTCCCGAACACCCTGTTACCAAGCGAATTAGAAAAATTTAAACGCTATAAAGGAACCGTTCGTGGTGAGCTAGTCGAAGCACATAAGTCTTTCGACAGGCTCAAGGCGAACGGAAGTTAAGACTTCATAAGCCCGAATCAATAAACTCATCAAATCCTTGTAAGCAACCTTTATTTAATCGATACTAATTGCCTTTTAACAGTCAAATTCTTCGAAAACAATTATGGACATCATATATTTCGGCGGCCTCGAAGTAGATACCCTCATCGGGATTTACGATTGGGAACGGCAGCAACGCCAAACTATTATTTTAGATATAGAAATGGGGTTCGATATCCGAAGAGCCGCCGAAACTGACGATATTCAGTACGCCTTGGATTATAAAACCGTCTCCGATCGACTTATCCAATTTGTGAAAAATAGCGAGTTTTTTCTGGTAGAGCGATTGATTTCGGAAATAGCCGATTTAATCCGTAATGAATTTAATGTGCCTTGGGTTAAAGTCACGCTAAATAAAAAAGGCGCTATCGGAAAAGGAATCGATGTCGGTATTGTCATAGAGCGCGGACAAAGAACCATATGACTCGCTGCTATCTTAGCATCGGCAGTAACATAGAACGTGAGGCTTCTATTGCTTCGGGCTTAAAAGCGTTGGAACACCATTTCGGGTGTTTGATTCTTTCAAGTATTTACGAATCCGCACCGGTCGGCTTTCAGGGCGATGCGTTTTACAATATGGTTGCCGGATTCGATACGGATTTAGAGATTAAAGCGTTGGCAAAGACGTTGCGCGACATTGAAATTGCGAATGGACGTCCGCTCGATAGTAAAAAATTCTCGTCTCGTAAACTCGATCTCGATTTGATCCTATACGGAAATGCGGTAATAAACGACGATAGTCTTCAGATACCGCGCTCCGATATCGAACGTTACGCGTTTGTTTTGGAACCTCTGGCTGAAATTGCACCTACACTGATACATCCGGTATTACAACTCAGTATTGCCGACTTATGGCAGCGCATGCCCAAAGATGGACTACAACAACAAAAAATCGATGCGCATGAAACAAGAAAATCTCTACTTGCCTGACCCTCACCTCTTCTTGCTTGTCATAGTTATTCAGGTAAATTAACTTAAATTCAATTCTCAAGATTTATCAACAAGAAAGCATGTTAACTATAAAGCATGGAATTCGTGCTGAAAATTATCATTCATTAGACTCATTGAATGAACCTACTAACGTTACCCCATCGAAATGTACGATCCAAACCATAGGATAAAAATAGGCATTATCGGTGGTGGCCCGGCAGGCATGTCCTGTGCGTTATGGTTAAAGCAGCTCGGACTCGTCCCGATTATTATTGAAATGAATAGTTCCCTGGGCGGTCAATTGCTTCAAATAGACCGGATCAACCGCTGGGTACTGGGCGTTGTAAACAAAACCAGCCGGGAGATTGGTCTATCTTACATTGACCATATCAATTCTGAAGGGATAAACGTTATGGCTCAATCCCGTATAGTTTCACTGACGACCGATAGCAAAGGATTTGAATTAGTAATAGATCAGGCCTGTAATGTTCGGCCGGTAGATGTACGCGGATTGGTGATTGCAACCGGTGTTCGTGTAATAGGTGACGAACGCTTTAATGACATACCTGGGTTTCAATCTGTTCACGAAAAGGGACTTATTTCTTTTTTTCCATTGGATCATCTCGATAAATTGGAACTGCTAAAGCAAAAAACCGTCGCAGTCATCGGGGGAGGTAATAATGCGTACTATACTGCATTGGATGCCGCTAAATCGGGCGCAACGGTCTATTTATTGGTCCGATCGAAACCGAAAGCTCGAAATCATGTACAAAAAGAAGCCGAATTCTTTATAGAAAAGAAAATTATAACGGTATTTACGGAATCTCAAGTCAGCGAATTCCGGCAACAAGGGGGGAGAATGGCGATTCATGTGGCAGGAAATAATCTGTCAACCGAACGACTCGAGGTCGACCGTGTTTTCGTGCGAGCCGGATTTGCCGCCAATAGCGATTTTATGAATACCTTTGAAGCTTTATCCGGCATAAATAAACAAGGCGGTTATATCGAAACCGATGACAAAAAACGAACCTCCATACCCTGGGTTTACGCCATCGGCGATATTGCCAATCCAAGATATCAATCGTTGGTCGCCGCTATCGCTGATGGCGCCGTTGCCGCTCAGGATATAAGCGATAGGTTATGAAAGAAGCTACTGCCGAATCTTATAACGAAAAACATCCGCTGGTTTGGGTCGTCAATAGTGCTTATACGGGAGAATTACATGCTCGGATCGGTGTCGCAGAACGTTTAGGTTTCGGTTTTGAGATAATTCCCTTACCCAACGGGAACGACCATGTCTATCGTCAAACGCTTAAGAAAAAATATCAAGAAAAAGTCAATGGTCATGAACCGCCTTTAATGGTTATCAGCGGAACCGGCGAAGAAACAACGGCTGAAATTGCCGATTTGCGTCAGGAATTTGAGGATCGATTGTTCAATATTTATCTCGCCTCCATATTACCCGACGACCGGCATCCGCGCTTGAACGAGTACGATTTGATTGCATCGCCACAATTAGAGGGCGATAAAATCGTCACGCTGACCGGCGTACCGCATCAAATGACGCAAGAGAAACTGGCATTAAGTCGGCAACATCACTCGGCTTACTTTAAGGCTTTACCTAGACCTATTATCGGATTGTTGATCGGCGGAAACACCCGCTACTGCGACGGCTTCGACGAACATCACGCTCAACGACTCGCACAACGTATCTCCAAGATTGCGACCGCTTTAAACGCCTGTATTGTCATCACCAATAGCCGCAGAACGCCATCCGACGCCCTATCTGCGTTATTACAAGGACTAGAAGGACATCAATGCGATTTTTTCGATTGGCAAACCGTTGAAAGCACCTTCTACCCTGCCCTGCTTGCAAACGCCGATCTATTCATCGTCACCGGCGATTCCTTGTCCATGTGTTCGGAAGCGGCCTTTACCGGGAAGCCTTTATTAGTCGATCTATGTCAACGCGCAACCGAAAGCTACCACCGCGACATCGTCGGCAGACTTATCGATTACGGTGCAGCCAAAGTGCTTGGCGGTTTCTACGAACCGTGGACATACACGCCGCCCGATCCGACTGAACAAGTCGTTAAGGAAATTAGGGCGTGGGTTGAAGGAGCTGTAAAATAATAATTAACCTATTACTTGGTAAATGCTTTTTAGACTTTACTCTGCATTACTCTAAAAACTTGTTAGGTACGGAGATACATTTTTTACTTCACGACATTAACTTGCAAACATTTTTAATTACCTTGCCATCTTTTTAAATCATAAGCTTAGAATACCTAATCGCTGTTTCGGTCATTAATTCTTCTGAGTGTCTGATTAAGATGAATAATTGAATACGTTTGATAAAGGGATGTCGAATCGTAAAAATCCGGCATCCCTAATCACTGCATTTTACTTTAGACAGCTATCGATTACGCCCGCCTCCTCCCTGGCCGCGACCAGACCCGAAATTGCCTCCCCGAAAAGAAGGATTCTCAGGAATTGACCGCTCTTGATGCCGTTCATGCTCCTGCATGCGTTCGTTATTTTCGTAACGCATTCGCTCTTGATCTTTAGCGGACTGCTCGGATCGGATTCTCTCTTGTTCTCTCAAACGTTCTTGTTCGGTTTGACTTGCACGAATCTGCTCTTGCTGTTGGATTTGCGCACGCTCCTCCGTTTGCTTCCGAGCTTCAGCCGCTGTTGTATTACCGCTAAAAATTAAGACCGCAAGCAGATATATTCCGCGATTCATATTCAATTCCTTACCTTTCTCAAGATAATATGTATTGCGGGGTTAATAATCGTTAGTTTCATTAATCATCATCCATTTCGCCAATATATATTCCTGCCCAGCTATACGTGGCGGTCAAATCGGACATGCTTGCGCTTATGGCTAACCTGTTGTTCCGGAAGCCGTCCCGTTCTAAGCCTAAGGCAGTAATAAACAACTGGGACAATGGAACATTTATAGTTGAGCCGTCATTATTATTCACCACAATGATCGTTTTATTATCTAAGACATTCCCTGTCATCGTAGAATCCAATACCGTTGTAATAGGTTCCTGTTCGTGCTTTAGATAAATTCCGTTGCTACCATCGAATTTCTTTGCCTTAAAAGCAACATTTTGGCTATTAACCGCTGCAAATGCAGATGAACGCCATCTTGGCAGTTCGCGGTCATCGGTACTGCCTTCATCGCCACCACCTACGCCGGGAGGCGCACCGGTAAAGCTCCAGAATAGAAAGTCGTTAAAGCCGTTTGAATCGTTTGTTTTGGCAACCATTTTCAATGATTTACTTACAATGTCGTAAACAAACATTCCTTGGTTTTCTGGTTCAAAAAGCCTGTAACTTCCGTCTTTAGGCTCGCTTGTATCTTGATCGAGACATGACTTAATAACATCCTTATTTCCGTCTTTTGGACACGTCAGATCAATAGGCTTCCACCCATTGCCTCCATTTGTCGGATCAGGATCACCCGTAATTCCCCATGCTCCCCAAAATGAAACATATCTACCGTCGAATGAGAGGGCTTCGCCAAAACGGTTAAAAGTCGCGCCCGCTATATTGGGTACCGGAGTGCCAATATCGACTAAAGCCTTTAGTCTTGGTGTGGCAAACCCTAACCTCGCATGATAAATTCCACCGGCTGAAGGGTTCTCTTCATTGTCAAAACCTGCAAACACAACTTGACTATTTGCTGTGCTCGGCGGCGCAGTCGATCCATATACAGCAACGGTGGGTAATCCGTTTTCATCAGGTATTTTCAGTCCAGTCCATGCAATAGCTTTAACGGTACTCGTACTAGTTAGACTACTGCGATAAAAAATGCCGGTTTTTGAAACAGTATTATCAGTATAGTTTCCTTTAAAGGTAATCCTATTCTTTTCGGAGATACCCGGAGCCCCTGGAAACTGGTCGAATCTGGTCGGAAGACTACCTGCACTTAAAGCAATTGTAGGTACAAAGTACTGCGAAAATGCTGCCGTCACTTCAAGATTTCTCACACCGGTTCTTAATTCCCCGAAAGTATTAGCATAAACTCCTGCTGTTCCGCCTAACTTGCCTAATACAGGGTCTTCCCAAGTTGGCTGAGACTGCCCACGGAATGCAACACTACTGTATAGTTTATCTATACGCGGAAAAGCTGGAAACTCATTAAAGGTCGCCGGTTTTGGATTTGTAATATTATTTGGCGCCGGGACGACATCCTTAGGCGGTTTTGTGCTTGCAATAGTATTGATAGCCCTGCTTGTCAACATATTGCGAGTAAAAATGCCACGTGTCGGCTCGCCGCCACCTTGCCCACCTGTCGGCGGTTTAGCTCTAGCGCGAAATACGACCAAGGCATTGTCATTTAATGAAGGTTGGTTATAACTAAAGTATTTTTCAGCTGCAATGCCCGGTGGGCTTTTATTGTTATCGACAACAGTGCGCCATTTAAAGCTTTCCGTATCGGCACACACCGATTGTATCGAACATAAACCGCTAACGCCGATTATTACGGTGAATGTGATATGTGGTAATTTTTTCATTTTCAACTCCTAAATAGAAATAAAGCATGTTCAGTATCTGCTTCATCTATTTTTAGAATTTGACTTAAATCAAAATACACTTACTTGTTGAGCATTGCTTTCCTACTGCTAGGTTCAGAAAATCCTACGCTTAAAAATATATTTACTCTGCGGACTAAAAAGCAACGCAAAACCTGGTGTCAGTACTTAAAAATTCCTTGTAGAAGCTTAGTAAGAACTGATAAACAGTTTATTTTTAAGTAGTTACTTTGTCGAAACTTTTCTGAGCGAAGTCCAAGGTCGTGAGTCAATGAACTTGCAAAGAGAGTACTCTTCGGCCTTTTAAAGGCTAAACCGTTCGTGCTGAACAAGACGAAGGACAGACCGCTCAGGCTAAATAAGAAGTTTAGACTTCACAGAGCCGAATCTATTAAACATAAAAGGGCGAATAAATAATTTGATCAACAATTTGTAAAGAAATGAAAAGATTAATTATTGTTAGTAAACCCCCTTACTACTATTCTCCATCCGCCGCAAAAACTCAGCCATAATTTGATGGTATAGCTCATCGCCGAGATATTTGTCTTCTACGCCTCTGTCGATGTTCGGATTATCGTTGACTTCAATCACATAGCCTTTGCCGTCTTTTTCTTTAACATCGACGCCGTAAAGTCCGTCGCCTATCACTTGGCTGGCTTTTAAGGCGGCATCGACTACGCTTCTGGGCGCTTCGAACGTCGGCATGGTTTCGAAATGACCGCTGTCGGTGCGCTTCTCGCCATGTCGGTAAATTTGCCAATGGTTTTTAACCATGTAATATCGGCAGGCATATAAGGCTTTGTTGTTGAATACGCCGATTCGCCAGTCGAAATCGGTGTAAAGAAATTCCTGCGCCAGCAATAGTGCCGATTTCCGGAAGAGTTCAGCTACTTTAATATCAAGCTCTTCTCGATTATGTACTTTTACGATGCCTTTTGAAAAGGATCCGTCCGGTATTTTGATAACAACCGGAAATCCGGCTTTGCTTTCTAATTGATCAAGATGCGCTTTATTATCTTTATGCAGTATCCAGGTTCTGGGAGACGGTACTTTATGTGTACGGAATAAATCGGCTAGATAAACTTTATTTGTACATCGCAGAATAGAGGTCGGATCGTCGATAACAACCAGCCCTTCGGCTTCGGCTTTTTTGGCGAAACGATAGGTATGATGGTCTATCGCCGTCGTTTCTCGAATGAATAAGGCATCGAACTCGGGCAGCCGCGCATAATGCTGCTGGGTTATCAATTCGACTTCAATACCCAATTCCCGGCCTGCGCTCATAAACTTCTTTAGTGCGCCGCGGTTGCTCGGCGGCAATGTTTCGGCTGGATTGACCAAGATAGCAAGATCGTAACGCGAAGATTTGGGCGTTCGGCTTTTTCGCCATACTTTTTTACTGAATTTATCCAACGCCGATGCGAACAAGGTTTCGTTGTCTTCGTTGAGGTCGCGGTGAGATACGGCCTTTAATTCGGTGATTTCCCATTGCTGACCGTAGCAGAGCGTTACTTCCATAATCGGGCAGGAAAATCGTTCGAACAGAAGCCGGGCTAAATCCTGAAATTCCGGTTCTTTCGTTGTACCGAAAAAACTCAGCACTTTGATCTCATCCTGTTTTTGCCGGTCTTTAAAAACTCGCGCTAAGGTTTGGGACAGATCTTCAAGCTGTAATTGATAGAGCGCCTGTTTCTCGATATCGTTCAACACCTTCACGGAAGGAATGACATGATGCCCCCGCGCTTCCGCCAATAAGGAACAATAATATCCGTCGGAAAGATACGAATAACTACTGCAAAGATTGATAATTCGAACGCGTTGTTCGGTATCTTCTTTTTCCGTGGCGAGATACGTCTCGAATGTGATAACTTGGTTACTGGGATAATACGGACCCCAGTCGGATAATGAATCGACTACTAAAAGCGTACGAGCCATGGATTAAGTAATTCTCCTAAATTGAAATGTTTGGTAGGTTATGCTGCTAAAGGAATTTCAAATTCGGGCAAGCGTTAATTGCTTGCATCCGAAACAAATGGGTTATTAATTTCTTTCCGCTGAGGTGAGTTAAAATAGGCTATAAAAACTGACCGGAGACTGAACCAAACATTCCATTCAATTATATTTTCAAGCTAGACTCTGTTTTTTCCAAAGAGTTTCTGCTGGCGTCCGTTAATATTTCTGAAGAATTTTGCGGTAGTCTTTTACACATTTATTCGCCTTTACCGAAATGGCTTCTTATCTAACTTATTCGCCGATTGATGTTAACGTTTTCCCCCCGTCTTATCAGGCGGCAAGAAGCGATTTTCTTTCTATAGCGGAAGTCCTAAATGGCAAACATAACGATTATTCTTGTCCGGGAAAAACTCCGGACGGGAAACTTCTTTTTACCGACACACTTTGGCTGGGTTCTGATAGTGCTGAAAAAGTATTCGTTTTATTAGCCGGCACACACGGTGTTGAAGGTTTAGCCGGTAGCGCAATTGAGCAAGATTTTCTGCGTTTATTTGCCAATCGTGAAATAAAGCTGCCTGAAAACACTGCCGTCTTAATCGTGCATGCTCTAACTCCCTGGGGTTTTGCATGGTTGCGGAGATGCGATGAAGACGGCGTCGATCTCAATCGGAATGCGGTCGATTTTTCCCAGTCGTTACCTGAAAATCCAGGTTATGAATTGCTCAAAAACGCCCTTTTCTCAGTCGATGGACAACAAAGAACGCTTGCTTTTGCGGAATTCGAAAGGCAACAAGGCCGAACGGCGTTTGAAGTAGCCGTCAGCGGCGGTCAATATAGCGATCCAGCCGGACCGTTTTACGGCGGGAATAAACCGGCGCACGGCCGAATAGTGACGGAACACCTTATCCGGCAACACTGTTTAAATGAACGGGATTTAGCCGTCATCGATTTGCACAGCGGCTTAGGCCCATACGGTTACGGCGAAATTATCTGCGATCATTCGCCGGATAGCGCAGGGGTTCGCGTTGCACAGAATTGGTACGGCGATTCCGTTACGCTACCGGCGCTCGGGACTTCCAGTTCGGTCCCTAAAAACGGCTTAATCGATTACCTCTGGCATCGCATCATGAACGAGCGTAGTTGTCACGTAACGCTTGAATTCGGCACATTCTCAACCGATCGGCTTTTTGAAGTTATTGTGAAAGATCACCAACTTTGGGCGCAGCACGACAATACGTCTGCACGGCTGGCGCATAGCAAACTGATGCGCCAACATTTTTGTCCTGGCGACCCGTTTTGGAAAGCATCGGTTTTATTTCGAGCAAGACAGGTAATTACCCAAGCGTTACATGGACTATCGTCATAATGGCTGAAGCAAAAATTACGATTCGACCGGCACAACTTAACGACTTGGAGGATTTGGTGGCGTTGGAAAATGCCAGCTTCAATACCGACAAATTAAGCCGGCGCAGTTTTAAACATTGGATCGGAACGGATCACCGTGCGTTATTGGTTGCGATGTTCGATAACAATCTCGTCGGCTATGTGCTGATTATTTACCACCCGGGCACCCGGCTAGCGCGGATGTATTCACTGGCAGTCGATTTGCAACACCGTGGCTTCGGTATCGCCAAACAGCTTATTGTAGCGGGCGAACAAGCCGCGCACGACGACGGTCGCTTGTATTTACGGCTTGAGGTGAGTGTGGACAATCATCCAGCAATTAAACTATACGAATCGCTCGGCTACCAAAAATTCGGTATCTATCGCGATTATTACCAAGATCATAAGGACGCCTTGCGTTATCAAAAACGCATTCGACATTACAGCGACACGTTACATCACCGTTCCGTACATTGGTTGAAACAAACCACGCATTTTACTTGCGGACCGGCAGCCCTCATGATGGCGATGCACGGTCTTAACCGGGCTTATCAACCCTCACAAGAAGAAGAAATCAATATCTGGCGGGAAGCGACCACCATTTTCATGACATCGGGACATGGCGGCTGCCATCCCGTCGGTTTGGCGTTAGCCGCCAAGTTACGCAATTTCGACGCCGAAGTCTGGATCAACCAAAGCGGCACTTTATTTATCGACGGTGTTCGCAACGACGATAAAAAGCAGATCGTCGAACTGGTCGATAAAGATTTTAAACGCAAAGCCGAAGACCAAAATATTCCGGTCATCTATGCTAATATCACACAGAACGATTTGATCAACGCCTTCAAATCAGGCGCTATTCCGTTGATTTTAATAAGCACCTATCTGATGGACCGTAAAAAGGTCCCGCATTGGGTCGTGATGAGCGGTTTTGACGACGACTGTCTTTATATGCACGATTCCGACCCTGACGAACAACGTCAAAGCGAACTCGATTGTCAATTTATACCGATTGCCAGTGAAGATTTCGAGCGAATGTCCTGCTTCGGCAAAAACAGGCTCCGTACAGCGGTGATTCTCAGACCTAAAGATTGATTGGGCACAATAGGGTTCGTATCGTTATGACTATATAGCTTTAGTCGTGATTCTTACAATTTAGTAATTTGATCTTGCCCCACTCTAGTGGACACTCGGCTAAGAGAGTAATCTCTAAAACCGAGGTGAATAATGAAAACCAAAAAAGAACCAAACCTACAGATTGTACGAAACAAATACACGCCACAGTTTAAAGAGCAAGCATTGGAACGTGCTGATCGGGACGGTATTCCGACGGTATCGAAAGATTTAGGGCTTACAGAGGCGACCTTGTATGCCTGGCGTGCAAAACGTCGGCAAACAGGGCAACCCTTTGAAGAGCAAAAGCTCCAGCAAGCTGAAATGGCTAGGCTTAAGCGTGAAAACGCCCGCCTGGAAGACGAGGTTGCCTTCCTAAAAAGGCGGCGGCGTACTTCGCGAAACTGCCCAAGTGAAGTACGCCATGATCAAGACTAATGAAACGCAATTCCCGGTGGGCATGATGTGCCGCCTGCTGTCGGTGTCGCGCAGTGGCTATTACGCCTGGGAACGCAGGCCACATTCTGCTAGGGCGATCGACCCAGTCGCTTAAGATTGAAATAAAGCGTGTTTTCGATGACGAGAAAGGACGTCCCGGTGCGCCCAGGGTCGCCCGCAGGCTTAAGGCCGAAGGCATTTTGGCGAGCCGCCACCGCGTCGCCCGGATCATGCGGATCAATGGCCTTAGGGCGAAGGCGGCCAAGAAATACAAGGCGACCACCAACAGCAAGCATTCCTTGCCGGTTGCGCCCAATCTGCTAGGTCAGGATTTCAGTGCAGCCAAGCCCGACCAAAAGTGGGTGTCGGACATCACTTATATCTGGACGGACGAAGGCTGGCTGTACCGTAAGCGGTGTTACTATGCGTATCCCTAAAATTTGTGGTTGTGTTAGCGGCTTCGTTATGACCGAACGGCAGCAGCTCGTCGATTTTGCTGTTCGGCCAGGTAGGGAGTTTTTCCAGGGTATCTTTCAGCCAGGCAGCGGGATCAAGGCCATTGAGTTTGGCAGTGCCCAAAAGGCTTTGAATGGCGGCAGCCCGCTTGCCGGCGCGTTCGGTGCCAACAAATAAATAATTTTTCCGGCCGATAGCAATTGGCCTTATCGTGTTCTCGCAGGCATTGTTATCGATCGGCAGGTGACCGGTGTCAGCGTAGCGGATTAACGCCGGCCAGCGCTTTAAAGCATAATTTAGCGCTTTGGCGGAGGCACCGCCCGGTGCGGTCTTGGCCAGGGTGTCCTTAAGCCAGGCGTACAACTCGTCAAGCAAGGGCTTGGCTTTGTCCTGCCGTACTAATTGACGCTGTTCAATGCTCAGGTCTTTAGCTTGGGATTCGATTTCATACAGATCGGCAATCTGTTCTAATGCGGCATAGGCCATTGGGCTTCGGTTGGCTTGATAGAGATCGAAGAATTTCCGGCGGACATGGGCAAAGCACGCCAACTCGGTGTAAGCGTTGCCGCCTGAGACCTCGGTGAACAGCGGTTTGTACCCTGCGTAGTCGTCCACCATGAGGCAACCACGCCAGTCTGATGTGGCTACACTAAACCGGACACATTCCTTAAAATACCTGAAAGGGGGAGTGAGTCAAAAATGAATCAAGAAAAACCGAAAATATATACGGCTGAATTCAGGAGTCAGCGGTAAAGCTAGCCAACGAATCGGATAAGCCGATAGCCCATATTGCCAGGGATATTGGTGTGAATGAAAATACATTACATACCTGGATCAGCAAATACAGTCGGCCTGTTAATAATGGTGGGGCAGTGCGCACTGACATCCATCTTTATGAAGAGCTGAAGCGCCTCAAAAAGAGGTTGCCCAACTGACCGAAGAGCGTAATTTATTAAAAAGGCAGCAGCGTACTTTGCCAAGGAACAACGGTGAGGTACGCGTGGATCAAACAACAAGGCAACGAATTCCCTGTAACCTCGATGTGTCGGTTTATGGATGTTTCCCCGAAATGCTTATTATGATTGGCTACACCGTAGCCCGACAGCGCGTGAACAGGCGGATGCAGAACTGGCTCCAGTCATCCAAGAAATCTTTACCAAGAGCCGTGCCACTTACGGTACACGACGCATTAGGCAATCGTTATTAAGACAAAATTTGTCGGTTGGTAGAGGTCGTATCGGCCGATTGATGAGTGCGACGGGGCTGGCCTGCAAGACCAAACGAAAATTCAAGGCGACCACGGATTCCAAGCATAACCTGCCGGTCGCTGAAAATATTCTGGATCGACAGTTTACGGTACAAAAGCCCGACCAAGTTTACGTGGGCGACATCACCTACATCCACACCAAAGAAGGTTGGCTGTACTTGGCAGTGGTGATTGATTTGTTTTCCAGGCAAGTCGTCGGATGGTCTATGGCAGAACACATGTGCGCATCGCTGGTTAATGATGCCTTACTGATGGCACTCTGGAAACGCAAGCCAGGGAAAGACTTGTTATGGCATAGTGACCGTGGCAGCCAATACGCTGCCACCAGCCATCGGAAGCTAATAAAGCATTTTGGCATCCGGCAGAGCATGAGCCGCAAAGGTAATTGTTGGGACAATGCCGTGTCAGAAAGCGTTTTCCACACCTTGAAAACAGAGTTGGTGCACCACCGTCATTATCAAACCAGGACGGAAGCAAAGATGGAAATATTCGAATACATCGAGGTATTCTATAATCGGGAACGGTTACATTCCGCCAATAACTATTGCTCGCCAGTGGACTATGAAATGCAGTTTAAATCTGCTTAACCTTGTGTCCGGAAAAGTGTTGACACATCATCATGGACGGGTTGAAAAACATCGGTTGGAGGAATAGCAAAGCCAACACCTTTGCCTGGATCGTTTTGGTTCTGGTAGTAGTCACCGCCTAGAAGTACAGTATGCTGAAAAAGCCCGGTGTTGAAATGTCCGGTGAGATTGTACGTAGTGAAATAGTCTGTAGAACCGGAATCTCCTTCAGGTTCCTCGCCAGAGCGTTCAATCAAATCACCGGCATTTAGAACGCCGGAATTTAGAAAGACGTTGGCCTGTTGAAATCTATTCGTTCGATCGATATAGAAACGGTGGTTGAAAGACCAGTTTTCGTTGAAAGCATGCGACCAGTTTATGCCAGTATAGATATCGTCAGTACCTCTTAATGTATGCGTAGACTCACCGAAATTTCGTTCGCGCGGAACGGGTGCGGGACGATTGCCGATAAACGGAATTCCGGGAGACAGCGGATCCATACTGTGGCGGTAATTAAGCTCCAGCGTAACTTGGGTTGCGGGTGAGATATCCCATCGAAGCACCGGCGCGGCGACGACTCGCTCGTTGTTGATAAATTCCTGGAAAGAATTGGCCGTTTCAAAAGCCAGATTGAAACGGTATTTGAGAGACTTCTCACTGTTAATAGGCCCGGTCGCGTCGAGTGTGGTGCGGTAGAAATCGAATGAACCAAATTGCTGCTGCAAAGCGTAAAACGGATTGGCAAGGGGTTGCTTACCTACCTGATTGATCAAACCGCCCGGTTCGATGCGGCCATAGAGGATAGCGGCTGGCCCTTTCAGTACCTCAACCCTCTCGATAGCTGCGAGATCGGTTTGCCCTGAGAAGACCAAGCGCATTCCATCGCGATATACACTGGCCGGAAAACTATCAAAACCACGCAGCATGAAAGAATCGCCGCCTCCGATGCCCGTGTCTGCTGCTGGACGGGAAATCACACCGCTGACATTCTCAAGGGGCTTTGTCCAAGCGGATGATTTGCTGATCCTTCAAAACCTGTTGCGGCACCACCTGCACATTGACCGGTGTCTCCATGATCGGCGTGTCGGTCTTGGTGGCGGTGGTGGCATTAGGCCGGTTATAGTCGGTGTTTTTCGGGTCAGTCGCCCAGGTGGGGTCGTCATAAGGATTGCTGGAGTCCGCTTCGACAACAACCTTTTCCAGGGTGGTGTCGGACGCTGGCGGTAAGTTTTCTGTTTTTGGCGGGTTTGCCACCGGCACAAACGCTTTTGGGGTTTTGTCCACCGCCCGGATGGTGACCTCGCCATTGCTTAAGGTATACACCAAACCCGTGCCGACCAGCAGTTTCTGCAAGGCGGTAGCGGTGCTGTAGCTACCCTTGAACCCTTTGGTGGATAAGCCTTGGGTGAGGCCGGTGTCGTAGATCACCTGTAAATCGCTGTGTTCTGCCAAGTTGTTGAGCGCATGGGCCAACGAACCCGCCGGAATGTTATATTGCCTAGTTGGCGGCCCGCAAAGGCCAGTGTGTTGATAGCTAATAGGCTCGTCAGCAAGATCAGCGTTAACAGCCGGTGGCTAAGCGTGGTGCTGGGCGGCAAGGCGTTGGTCGTTCCTGTCATTGGTTTTCCCCGTTCTGGTAAATGTTGGCCTTATTTATGACCTACATCTCCTTAAGACGCGCGACTTGCGAAAACCCGAACCTTGGGGAAAAAATATTTTTGCGAAGTTTTAAATAAAAGGGTGGGCATTGCGTACCCTACGAAATTACCGGTGCAGCAACACCAGGTAATGCGATAGCCTGTTGGAATGTAAATTGAGGGATTTTTCGATAGTGTCCAGCGCGGCGATGGGTTTGTCGGTGCTGAACACACCGTTGACCCTGCGGTTGGCAATGGTGGGGTCGGCAATCAGGAAATAACCACGATGGTAGTGGTTTAGCTCGGCTATCACCTCGCCCAAGGGTTTGCCTTGGAAAACCAACTTGCCGCGCTGCCAAGCGCTGGTTAATTGGGTGTCGGCGTTGGTTATTGCGCCCAGACCGTTATCTGGGTTGTAAGCCAATTGCTGGCCGTTGGCCAGAGTGATGGGCGCTATTGAGTTTTCCGCATCGTTGTCTAGCTGGACTAAGACGCTGTGTTCGGTCACCGTCACCTCGGTGCTGGCCTTGCTGTGGTGGATATTGAAAGCGGTGCCCAAGGCTGTAATAACGCCATTGCCCGCCCGTACCTTAAACGGCCTTATGGGGTCAGGTGATACATTGAACTGGGCTTCGCCTTTCAATAAGGTCAGCTCCCTGACTGTTTTGGTGATGTTGATCAAGAGCGCGGTTTCGCTGTTGAGTTGTGCGGTCGAGCCGTCGACAAGTTGGACAGTCCGCATCTCGGCAATACCGGTGCTTTCGTCAGCTTGAAGCCAAATGTTGATTGGCTGGGCGGTTACCACTAGGATGTAAATGGCCGCCAGTGAAGCCATACCCCATTGCCAAGGGTTAAATCGGGATGGTTTTCGTGCAGGTGAGGGCATGGCGGCGGCAAGCCTCTCCTTGATGCCATCGAGTTCCTGCCATATCTGGTTGACCTGGTTAAAGGCTTCCCGGTGGGTTTCACTAGCGTTAACCCAGGCATCAAACTGGGTCTGTTCGTTGTCATCCATTGTGCCGCTGTCCACACGTACCCACCAGGCGCTGGCTTGCGTCTTGATGTCGTCGGCTATTCCGTTAGTATTCATGGGTTGATTTGACTCCGCCTTGTTTATGGCCATACCCTTAAGACGCATGAGAGGCGAAAATAGGAACCTTCATTGTTGATTATTTTATTAATCAAAGGTATCAAGCACATTTTGTAATGCCACCAATGCTTTGTGCAGGTGCTTTTCGACCATGCGCGGGGAAATTTCAAGACATTTTGCAATTTGGGCGTGGCTTAGGCCTTCGACCCGGCGCAGGATGAACACTTCCCGGCAACGGGGCGGCAGCCCTTCGACGGTGCGCGCCATCAATTCCAGGCGTTCCTGGACCGACAGCAGTTGTTCAGGTTGGAAGTTGTCCGCCTGGGGGAATGTGTCAATTTCGAGTTCCTCAACGCCGGTAAACCGTTTACGGACGCGGCTTTTTCGCTCATAATCAGCAACAAGGTTAGCGGCAATGCGGAAAATAAACGCCCGGTGGTTTTTAATCTGGCTTTTTCCGGGATAATTTGTGTAGCGGACATAAGTATCCTGGAAAATGTCCTGTGCAGTATCTGGGCAGTTGACCTTGCGGAAAATAAACCTAAGCAGTTCGTCCTGGTGGTCTTGGAGGATATGCTCTTGGAAGGTCGGTGGCATACGGTGTGCTGCGTTTGCGATAAGATTTATATGGATGGCAATCTACCTGAGTCATTAGCAGGATGCAACTTTTGCCAAAATCGGGCTATGCTTGCTTACGGTGAAAGTCAACCAACCGTTAAAACCAACAGTACTTTTTAAGGAGACCGCATGAATAAAGCAGAGTCATAACGCCCCCGCGAAGCGGGGGGCTTGACGGTTGTTAGCAGCCCCAAGGGCTGCCGAAGTCACCGCCTAAAACCTGCCCTGCTCACTACTTCCCTTGCCGTCCAACTGCTCTTGGTTTTTGATGTAGGCGCGAATCTGCGTTTCCTCAAACCCAACCGTCGACACCGCAGCCTCGCGCCCAGAAATTCTCGCCGTTGAAATTTCGCTGCCTCCCGCTGAACTGCCGCGCAACGGAAATGGCGCTCTTCCCTTCAGGTACCCTACCACTTCCGCAACTGAGTACTTCGGCGGTATCCTTATCAGCATATGGACGTGATCCTGAACCATGTGCCCTTCCATTATCTCTGGCAGTTCCTTTGCGCCGCAAGCTCGGGAACAAAGGCCCCAAATACCCTCGAATCTTTCCGTACAACTCTTTTTTCCTGCCTTTCGGTATGAACACAATGTGGTATTTGCAATCCCATTTCGAATGGCTTAAGCTTTCGTAAGATAATGTTGTCATTATATTTTCTCCTTGTGACCGTCAAGCCCAAGGGGAAATTACAACATCATCGCTTTACCAGCCACCATTTACACTGAATCTAAAGGCCGAGCCTTATGAGTCCACTAGTCAAACTAGTGGCTTACCTGTCAGCGAGTTAATAGCCGCCATATCCGAACACAGCCAATTAAACAAAGCCGATACCGGCCGCATCTTGGAGGGCTTGCTAAAAACCATCGAACTTACCCTGGCAGCAGGCGAATCCCTCACCCTGGTAGGTTTTGGCAAGTTTGCCGTCAAGGAACGGGCGGAGCGGACAGGGCGTAACCCGCAAACTGGCCAGGAAATTACGATCGCAGCAGCGAAACTGCCCTCTTTCAAACCGGGCAAGGCATTGAAGGAGGCGGTTAACGGGTGATCGCTTCAAACAACAATCTGGGCAAACCTGATGAATGCAGATCTTTTGGGCTGCAACACTAGTGTCCGGTTAAAAATGCCCTAAAAAGCCTGCAGGGCTTATACTTAGAGGGCTACAGAGGATCAAAAGGTGTCTCCGACTTGAACGGCTACCCTTTAGTGGTGCAGTCTATCAGCTTTTTGGTGGTGGAGGCCTCGATGTATCTTGGCAAAACTTTATTCGCTCAGATCATGGACTTTTTGCCCTGGAAAACTTTTCACCCGCATTGTTAAGCGATACGACGGCGATTGTCGAATAAGGACACTCAGTTGTGCTGAACATTTTCGAATTCTCGCTTTCGCCCAACTCACGTACCGAGAAAGTCTAAGAGATATCGAAACTTGTTTATCGGCACAAGCCAACAAACTCTATCACATGGGCATACGTGAGGCAGTATCTCGGTCAACGTTAGCTGATGCCAATTCCAATCGAGATTGGCGCATCTATGCCGACTTTGCTCAGCGATTGATCAATCAAGCCCGACAACTTTATTCCTGCGAAGACCTGGGAATAGATCTGACCAATACCGTTTATGCATTAGACTCCACTACCATTGATCTGTGCCTGTCGGTGTTCCCCTGGGCGAACTTCCGCACGACAAAAGCGGCTGTTAAACTGCATACTTTATTGGATTTACGTGGCAACATCCCAAGCTTTATCCATATTTCAGACGGCAAAATGCACGATGTCAAAGCACTTGATTTGCTAATACCTGAGCCAGGTGCCATCTATGTGATGGATCGAGGTTATATTGATTTCGCTAGGCTATTTGCACTTCATTTAACTGGCGCTTTCTTTGTTACCGGGAGCCAAGTCAAACCTTGATGCTCATCGCGTTTATTCAACAACCACCGACCGAACCACTGGGATTGTCTGCGATCAGACGATTGCACTTGATGGCTTCTATGCCAAAAAAGACTATCCGCAGCAGCTCCGCCGCATTCGTTTCAACGATCCAGAAACCAGCAAAACGCTAGTATTTCTGACCAACAACTTTACTCTGCCTTCACCTACAATCTGCGCACTTTACAAAAATCGTTGGCAGGTCGAGTTGTTCTTCAAATGGATCAAGCAGCACCTTCGAATCAAGCGCTTCTACGGCACATCTGAGAATGCCGTCAAATCACAAATCTGGATTGCTGTGTCCGTTTATGTCTTGGTCGCCATCATTAAAAAGCAACTCAATCTGAACGCATCGCTATACACTTTGCTACAGATTTTATCAGTCACCCTATTTGAGAAAATACCAATACAACATGCACTTACAATCAGGGAATACAAAACCATAATCAATAATCGATAAACAATTGGATTTATTCAACTTTTGCCGGACACTAGTGGGGCTGCAATTAATTTAAGGACAAACAACAAACCACGTTTGTTTTGATGGTTTATCCCTTAAACTGTTGTGCGCTTACGGACAAATAACCGATATAATCAAATGTAAATTGCTAGTGTTTTATGTGAGGTCATTATGAACAAGAACAACGAAATACAACCCTCATCAGCTACGGCTCATTCAGAAATTAGGGCTACCTGGATAGGCATTGCCGCCATTATTGTATTTTTCATCATGGATTGGCTATCAGGCTGGCCAATATAAGGCAGTTGCATTTATCGAGCCCGTTCATATTTGCGGCGTTAGCTTAGCCGTAAGTTTTGCATTTGAATCTTAATCTTATTGTTATATTTAGACTTGAATGTCGGGTATCAAAAGCTGATCGGTCATTTGAATAAATTTCATGAGCGTCGGGTCCTGGTTTAAAAATTCGTTTAAGAGTTTTGCCCACTCTATGAACCTGCAAAGCCTATAAACAATACAAATCTCTTCATACCGGACATTGGAAAACTAATATTTATAAGCAAATTGAACTACCCTGATCGACCCTTCTCGGAAGTACGTTATTTTTTGGCGAATGCCGTACTCTGTAGAGTAGAGATGTGGCGCGGTAGTGTTAGGATTTGCTTGTCTGTTGCCGCTCCTTTCGTTTAGCGGTGCCCTAATAGCAAGAACCATAACTCCGTTTCCACATCCCCCTCATCGAACCCAGCGAGCCTATCTCAGGCACTGGGCTCTCGGACAAGACATCACGTCTTCGCCCACGGCTGGTCACGTCCCAGCGCAGTCAAGCGGACAAGTCCGAAATAGCCGTACAGATGCGAGAGTGGATAGGTCCCGCCCCGCCGGCCCTTGACTTTATACTTACGGCGTAACCACCGGCGCAACCGCACCGCAGTGTAGTTGTCGAGCGCCCGATACGCTTTGGTTACGCTTCCTACACTAAAGTAGTTCGCCCAACCACGTAAAGTGCGATTCAACTTCGCCACCAACTGTGTGGTCTCTTGCCATGTCGTTTGGTGCGCGGTCAGCGCATGGATCTTTTCAACCATACGCCGGATGCTTTTCTTCGACGGGCGATAACCCATATAGGCCTTGCCCGTTTGCCGTTTATACATACGCCCAAACGTATAACCCAGAAAATCAAACTCACCTTCCGGCACTTTACAGATTCGCGTTTTCTCCTCATTCACCGTCAGCTTAAGCTGTGCCATGATGTCATGCAACCAATGCAGAGCTTCTTCAGCCTTGCCACGGCGGCACAAGATCACCAGATCATCGGCATAGGTCACGATCCGGCTGCCCAGCCGCCGTTCCAGCCCCAGTTGTTTCCACCTCAGCACAAACCGTCGCATGTACAGATTCGACAGCAACGGCGAAATCGGTGAACCTTGGGGGATGCCACGGCGGTTGTCCTTGGCTTCGGTCGTGCGTGTCTTCCGGCCTCGGCTATCGGTTTCTTCCACGGTGCATTCCAGCCGTTGCTTGATCAGGTTCAGCACCCGCGGGTCTACAACCCGGCGTGCCACCGATTTCAGCAGCTCGGCATGAGGAATACTGCCAAAATAGTCACTGAGGTCAGCATCCACGACATCGAGATAGCCTCGGTACAGCTTTTCTTCCACCTCGACCACCGCCTGTTGGGCATTGCGCCCAGGACGGTAGGCATATTGCTCAGGTGGCAGGTCAGCTTCAAAGATCGGTTCCAGCACCAGCATCGCTGCCGTCATGCAGACCCGATCCCGTAGCGTCGAGATACCGAGTGGCCTCAACTTGCCATTGGCTTTGGAGATATACACTCGTCTGATTGGATTTGGTCGGTAAGTCTCCTCCCTAAGCGCAAGCGCCAGTTCGCCAAGCCACCGAGTTACGCCATACGCTTCGATATCCGGAAAATCCTGACCATCCACACCTGGTGCGCCCTTGTTATAGCGGCACTGGGCATAGGCATGCGCCAGGATGTCTTCCCGGTAAATCTTGTCGTACAGCGCATAGAAACGATAACTGGCTTCAGCCTTCGCTTTTGCGTGTAACGCCATCTGCAGTTTCTGAACTCTTATCGGAGTTGATAGGTTGCCCAATCTCCTGTCCTTTTCCACTTGTTGCGTTGATCTTGAACTAAGGCCCCTTCCCTCCACCGGCATTACCCGGCTTCCCCGGTACTACGGGCCTCTCCGCCACCCCAATGTGCCCGGCCTGTCCCTCACGGGCGTCCAGTTGGTCATCGCTTACCACGCCAAGGGGTTTCCCGTGTTGCGCGCGCATTCCTTGTGTACATGCTGTCGCCAATACCCCGGCACAGCAACTGGGATCGTCATTTGCCCAATTCCCCCAGCCGTATCAGCTTTCCCCGAATGGAGAATCGGGTCAGCCTGCACATTGTCCTTTTCGAGGCTTGCCCGGCGTTCATTCGCATTACGGCCTGCACACTCGCACCGTCACCGTATATCGTGACAGTTTCACCGAAGGCTTCAGCCAGTTCGTTACCTCCCTGACTGCTTCGGTTGCTTCCGGCCGGAGCAATAGCCGGGTGAGTCTCTCACCCACTGGAACAACGCCGCCTTAGCACGGCGCACCTCAATAGCCGACTGTCAGCGGTTGATTCAGTTATTTCCAATGTCGAGTCTATAGGATTTTAAATTAATAGCAGCCATAACCACCACCCTGAGCCGCATTGTCTCCCGCCGCAGCTTCCAGACTGGCATAGTTGTGCGACCGCAATGCGCTTTGCAATGGATTAGGGTCTAACGCCATCTGCGGCTTAGTGAGCTTGCCGCGTTCCCAGGGTTGCAAGAGGGGCAGGGGCGGCAAGTATGGCTGACATGATCACAGCTTTAGTCCATCGTTTTGTCAATATATCGCAACCCCTCACCTTTTAGTGTTTGATTTGTCGCTTAGCCATCTTAGAACATCACACTCCACGTTGCCGACAGTGCCCCGTCGCGGTCGATTTGGTAGCCGTTGTAGTCAGTGTGGACAGGTTGTAGCCATTCCACGCTAACACGGTTACCGCCCAACATGCTATCGCCGGGTACGACTGCGCTTAAACCGAAGCCGACATCCCAGAAGCGGCCACCGTAATTGGCGGGGTAATCGTTCGGGCCGAATTTCAATTGGCTATTTGGAGAAAGTCCACCCGTCTCTGGGTCTGGTGGATTGTTTGGATTAATAAACTGACCAATTTCTGATCCTGTGAATTGACCGTTAATGCGACCTTGGACAGTATAAACTCCACGGATTGACGCAGTTAGCCATTTGGTAAAGTTGTATCCGCCCCATGCTGATGCCTGGAACAGGTCGCCCAAGCGGTAACCGGTATCATTTTTGTCTTCCATGCGGATAATGCCAGCCGCTTGCGCACCCCAAGAGAAATCGTCGCTATGCCCAGTGTAGGTTAAGCTGGGTTTAAAATCCCAGGTGCCGCTACCCAGTTGCATTCCATAATCGTAATATCCGCCATTTATTTTATGGCCTCTACGGAACTGTAAATTGACATCGCCTACCGGTACACTAAAACCCGGTGTTACATGCAAATGATGAACGCCATCGTCGTGCAATTTAAACAAGGCATAAAAACTAAGGTCGCCTAATCCCCCTGTTTCGTGTCCATTTTGGATGTGATGGGTGATATGTTTAGAGATATCGCCTATGCTTCCAGTATCAGGGCCGTCATCTAGCGGTCGCATTGCCATAGACATGTCCACCCATTGCGGCATCAGCATCAAGGTCAACCAATCCGTTGGTGCGTACATCAAATCCAGCATGTGCATGCTCATAGACATCGAATACGGTGTGAGGAAGCAACCCTGGGTATCCGGTTCATTGCAGCCGTTAGAAACTAAGGTGGCATCGTTCACCGCATTGCTGCCAATGAGCATATTGCCGCTCTGGCTATTCCACATATAACGGTAGCCGACCATAAAACCGCCAGTTGGCAGCATGTGGTCGAACATGACACCTGACGGGGCATGGGTTGCGTGGTGGTGATGGCCAAGATGTCCGGCATGAACTGATTCGCCGCCATGGCTTAATGACAACGCATCCATATTCACTTTCAGGGCGGCATTCGCCAGCCAGTAGTCGAAATCGGCATAACTGCCTTCACCGACCCCGCCGATTTTTAAGCCGCCTTGGTGTGTGTAGTATTCAAAGCCGGTCTCCAGGGTTAAGCCTTTGGCAAATTGCTTGGCAATGGTGACCCCACCGCTCAAGGTGCCAAAACCCGACAATCGCTGGTCACTGGAGTAATTTGCCGGCAATTTGTTTGCGTCGAATGTTTGGTTTTTTCCGTTTGGATCAATCGAAACGGATGAAGGTAGCCGACGGCCTTGATTATCAACATAATAAGGCTCAAAAGTATTCTGATCAAAAAACTGCCGGTAGTCCCGGCCATCGCTGCCGCGGAATAAAGTCAAATTGCTTAGTTGAGGAGTAACAAGGTAAGGCGTGTAAAAGTTTGCGGCATCTTGAGAGTAGTAGCGAATATGCGGCGTGACCGTCCACCCACTACCTAAAGGTTGTACCCAATCGGCATCGAAAGTATGGGACTGAATGTTCCAATCATCTGCGGAAAACTGATAATTAAAATGCAGTGCTGCATCTAAGGCATTAACATACTGCACATAACGCCCCCCTACACTGTACTGGTTACGTACTTCTGGTCGCTTTTCATTATAAGTACCGATGGAGCCAGCATAAACCCCTGAAGGCAGTTGGAAAATTTTCTGGTATTCTGGCGTTGGATCAACGAAAACTATGCTGACGCCTTTGTATGGATTCGAAAGATAGCCTGTACTTCGGTTATAACTGAAGTCTGCACCGACTATGGAATCTTTGTTTAATACTTGGGTGAAGCCAATATGCGTTGCCCAATCCTGCCGCGTACCATGAAATAAGTTACCTTCGTTGACGTTGCCTTCTTTGTATTGGTTTTCAGGCACTAAAGTGGAATTTACATAACTATCATGATCCCGGGTTGCATGGGTATAACTATTCGTATAACTCAAGTCAACATTTAAAGTTGTCTGTTTCTGGTTGAAATCGAAACGCCCACCGATATTACCGAAACGGGAGTCGTAGTCGTCTTCAATTGAAATTCCGCCGCCAACGCTTAAGGCAGCATTATCCCAGTTGTAACTTAACTTGAAATCCCCTTGTTTGCGGGTTTCCGGCGATGCGGTAGCCATAACTTTATATTTTCATTGTATTGATATTCGCCAGAATTTTGGTCTAAGTTTCGCTGTAAAGGTTTAAAATCAAGGTTTGTAAAGAACTCTGAGATGAGTACTAAAGGCGTTGCCCCCACCACGGTGTTGGGTTGATTGGCAGATAGAACTGCATAATTTGCCCCCGCACTGGAAAAGGGCATGGTCGCTGTTGGCGTCGCCCCGCCCCAGGTGTCCTGAATATAATTGAAAGCAAATTTAATCCGGTCAGTTAACGCAATTTTGACACCGCCATGCAGGCTGTCAACTTCGATAGGATTGAAACTCTTTCCATCTTTTACAGTACCTATGTCGGTAATTGCTATATTTCGCTTACCTTCCTGATAATGGCTATACTGAAATTCCACCTCGTCATCTTCGGCGGCAAGGTAGGTTGCGCCAACATGCCAGGTAAGGATAGGGCTGTTGCCGTCAATGCCTTTAACGAAACGGAGTTTTTTTTAATAACATCCACAACCGCCCCCTTGCGCCGCATTGCCTCCCGCCGCCGCTTCTCGGCTGCCATAGTTGTGCGCCCGTAACGCGCTTTGCAAGGGATACGGGTCTATCGCCATCTGCGGCTTGGCGAGGTTGCCGCGCTCCCAGGGCTGCACCGGGGTGCAGGCGATCAAAGACAGATAACAAATGGCACTGGCGACGCGGATGGTTAACGCTGTTGTGGTCATGGTGAAGTCCTCGTTATGATGTTGAATGGGTAAATGTGTTTTTGGTTTGCTTCCTTGCTCCCACTCGCCTGACTAGCCAAGGGCATAAAAATATGGGAACCCGCTAGAAATAAAATGGGTTGATAATAGATTGCGCTTACCTTTGGGTAAACCCCAACATAAGTTGCCCCTAATATCTTGGGGTTGATTAGATTCAGCCCGCATACCCTCTGGGTGAGACCTGTAAAAGCCATCAAAACCCATAGCTCCAGGTGAAGGATAAAGCCCCGTCGCGGTCAAGCTGGTAGCCGTTGACGTTGGTGTACACTGGTTGCAGCCATTCAAAGGCTAGGCGGTTGCCCGCAAATGCACCGGTAGGTACAGTCGCACTTAAGCCGAAGCCCACGTCTACATATTGACCGCCATAGTTACTAGGTGCATCCATAGACGAAGGGCGGTCTTGGGCTGCGAGAAAACGCTTATAATTGGCGACATCGATAAGGCAGCGGTTATATTCATCAGAATGAAAATAGTTCGGGCCAATTGGATTGCCTTCTTCATCCGTAGGGGTTTCATCTTGATAGTTAAAATCGGACTTTTTGCATTCACCAGCCAGGTAGTCATTACGTCCTGGCGTGTATTGATTTTTGATAGAGCCTTGCCAAGTGTAAGCCGCCCTAACAGAGATGGACAGCCAGGGAGTTAAGTCATAAGCGCCCCAGAGGCTGGTTTCAAACAAGTCGCCGAGGGCGTAACCGGAAGAATTGCTATGTTCCATACGGAGAGTGCCGCCCAATTGGGCGCCCCAAGACCAGTCATTGACCTTGCCGGTATAAGTGATGCTGGGTTTGAAATCCCATGTGCCGCTGCCTAACTGCATCCCGTAATGGGTATAAGCGCCATCCAGATTATATCGGCTGGCAAAAGTACCGGCGTAGTCCTTGATTTTGATCCCCGTATCGCCGGTAGGCGCTGAAAAACCAAGCGTGGCATGAAGGTGTTGATGTGGTGTATCAAATAGTTTGATAAGGGCATACAAGCCAGTATCGCCGATGCCACCCGTCAGGCTTTCGTGCGAAGTCTGCCCGTCACCACCATGTGAATGCCCAGCGCCTATGATGCTTTCCGGCTGATACATTGGCATTTTCATATCTAAGAACTGAGGCATCAGCATTAAGGTCAGCCAATCGGTAGGGGCGTACATGATGTCCAGCATATGCATGTTCATAACCATTTCGCGGGGCAGCATCGAACAATTAGCGTTAATTATTAGGTTGCCTTGCTCGTCATATCGTGCCGCACCAGGGCAACCCTTAGTGATAATTTCCTTTTCACTGACTGAGTTATCGCCCTTAAGAAAACCGCCCGCTTGTTGGCTGTGCATAAGGCGGTATCCCACCATCATGTCGCCCGCATTATCTAAGGTGTGCCCGAATAAAACACCTGCCGGAATAGCAGTATGTCCGTCATGGTTGGTATGATCAAGATCGCCACCCGAACTGCTTTGGCTCAATGCCGAGAAATTGACTTTCAATGCAGCATTGGCAACCCAAAAGTCAAAGTCTGCATAGCTTTCTTCTCCGCCGCCGCCCAGCTTCAGACTACCCTGATGGGTGTAATATTCAATGCCGGTTTCCAGGCGGATGCCTTTGGCAAATTCCTTAGCTACAGTTAGTCCGCCACTTAAAGTGCCGTAACCGGATAGCCGATGGTCACTGGAAAAGTGTGTTGGCAATTCGCCGATTTCGTAGTTATAGTAGCCATTAGGATCGAGAGTAGCGGTAGCATCAACACCAAACATCGTGCCATAAAAATCGGCCGCATCTTGCGAGTAATATCTAATCCGTGGAGTGACAGACCAACCTTCACCTAAAGGCTGCACCCAATCGGCGGCAAAGGTATGAGCATTGATGTCCCAATCGTCATGAGAAAACTGGTATTCCAGATGCAAAGCGGCATCTAGAGGTTCTATGTATTGCGCCCAGCGGGCATCCCAGTTGAATTGATTGCGCTTGTCCGGGCGTTGTTCCGAGCTCAAGAATCCCTTGATTTGAGTTAAGCCGTCTGGAAATGGAGTGAATTCATTGGGAAGCAGTTTGTAATACATCAAGCTGGCTTTATAAGGGTTAGATAAATATCCCGTGCTGCGGGTATAGCCCATGCCCAGTTCGAACAACGCATCCGGGTTGATGACTTGCGTAAGTCCCAGATGAGTCGCCCAGTCCTGGCGGCGATCTTCGAGAACATCAACCCCGCCAAAATGGACAGCCGCCTCAATGGCGCTGTTGGTATAACTTAAACCAAGATTGACGCTGGTTTGTTTCTGGTTGAAATCCATGCGCCCGCCTAGGTTAACAAAGCGCGATTCATAATCCCGTTCTGTCGAGATCCCGCCGCCGACATCTAGGGCAGCTTCATCCCATTCATAACTCAGTTTGAAATCGCCCTGCTTGCGGGTTTCCGGTGACGCATAAGACATGGCGTGAACTATCCCTACATCTTTATTGTAAGTTGGCTGGCCGGTCACTTGATCGTATAAGGCGTAGTATGGCTGGCCATTGCCATCGATAAAATTCGTTAAAGGCGTTGCCCCAGTTACCAAGAGGGGTTCTCCATTTTTGTCTAGGCCGATGTTTTTAATTCTGAGCGTATGGTTCGGCATGGTGGCCAACGGTGTTGCGCCAGACCACGTATCTTCCGTGTAATTAAAGGCGAATTTGATACGGTCAGTTAAAGAAAAACGTCCGCTACCATGAATGCTATCAACTTCGATAGGGTTTCGGTAATTATTGACTGGTGTTATTAAATAAGCATTGCTTAGGTTATCGTAATAATCTGCAACCAGATTCAGATCGCGTTTGCCTTCCTGGTAATGGCTGTACTGGAAATCCACGCTGTCATCTTCGGTGGCGTAGGTTATCGCAGGCAATAACCCCGGCAACACCAGCGCAGCGGTGCTTAAGGTAGTTAACACCGATTGGGATGGCTTAGCAGGTTTGTTTTTATTGAGTTGGTATTGGATCATTAATCTGGCCTTATTAAAAATTGCTTCCTTTAAAATACAGACTTAGCTTTATTTCCATTGCAGAGGGTTTGAGAAATTGGTGGGAAGGCTTCAAGTCAGGGTGCCGGGATGGACTTCCTGAATAGAAAGTTAACCAGCGCCTTGGGCATGTTCAGCCCACTGTGGGCAACATCCGCTCCGGTCCAATACTTACCGTCGCGGCTCCATGTTTTACCGGTATAGATCGAGCCGTATTTCGCCAGCATTTCTTTGCCCAGATACCAGTGGGTGGCGGCCTTTTTGCCTTTCAATAATCCTGAGGCAGCCAGTATCCAGGTGCCCACGCAGACGCTGGTGGTAAATCGGGTGGTGCGGTCGATGGCTTTTACCCAGTTCAGTAACTTAATATCTTTCAATTGCGCCAGGGCAATCGTGAGGTCACCGCCGCCGGGTATCAGGACGACATCCAGCTTTTTAACCTCGTCAATCGTGCGGGTGACCTTTATCTTTTGCCCCCCATAGGTGGTGATGACACCATTTTTCTTGCCAATAAGGAACACCTTAAGCTTCGCCGCCTTAAAAATCTTATAAGGTTCCAGGCCATCCGGATCGTACATGCCGTCGTACACATAGATGCCGATACCATTGATGTTGACATTGGGAATGGGTTGCCTAGGTAATGCCACAGTTACCGCAGAAGTTGAGACTTGCGCCGCTGCACTCGCCGATGCCACTTCTGAATTTGAGGCCGTTATGGCTGTGTCGCCCAGCGTGTTAACGGCATAAACCTGAACCGTACTAAATGAAAGCAAGATAGCAAACGCCAATTTAATGATTAAGGCCTTAAATGGATTAATGTTGTGCTTCATGGTCATCTCTTAATTAGAAAAATTAAAATAATCAAAATCCATAGCTCCAGGTAAAACTCAATGACCCGTCGCGATCAAGCTGGTAGCCGTTGACGTTGGTGTATAAAGGTTGCAGCCATTCAACGGCCAAACGATTGCCTTCTAACGGCCCGGTTGGCACTGTGGCGTTCAGACCGAAGCCGATGTCTACATAATGTCCGCCGTAATTTCCGGTGGCGTCCATCGGGCTAGGCCGGTCTTGGGCATCGGCCATGGACAAGACATCTTTATAATCATTTAGGCATGCGTTATATTCCGCTTCATGAAGATAAGTCGGGCCGTCCGGAATGCCATCAAAATCGTTGTCATCTGCCCTCACAAAAGTGAATTTTGGGCAGCCTGATCTCAGGATTTCTTGGTCACGTCGGCCTGTATGGAAATGACCTTTGATACGGCCCTGCCAACTGTAGACCGCTCGTACCGTGGTGGATAGCCAGTTTGTCAGACCGTAACCGCCCCAAAGGCTGGTTTCAAACAGATCGCCCAACGCATATCCTGAATTATTGCTGTCTTCCAGGCGTTTTGTGCCTCCAACTTGTGCGCCCCACGACCACGCTTCGGCCTTGCCTGTATAAGTCAGACTGGGCTTAAAATCCCAAGTGCCGCTGCCCAGTTGCATCCCGTAATGATGGTACGCCCCGTCCCGATTAAGGTTGTCACCGTCGATTTTTCGCTTGATGACGACATCACCTGTAGGGGCGCTCAGCCCTGCCGTGACATGCAGATGATGGTGGGGAGCATCAAATAAGTTGACCATCGCATAGATGCCGGTATCGCCTATGCCGCCGGTTTCATGGTTATGCCCGCCATGACCGCCGCCATGCCCATGCCCACTGTCGTCGATTAAGCTTTCCGGCTGAAATAGCGGCATTTGCATGTCCATAAACTGCGGCATCAGCATCAAGGTCAGCCAGTCGGTGGGAGCGTACATGATGTCCAGCATGTGCATGTTCATGGCCATTTCTCGCGGCAACAGCCCACAGCCAAATTGATTAATGTCGTCCACAGTTGTTTTATTGATATAGCCCGGACAAGCCTTATCTATGATGCGCTGCTCACTGACAACCTTGTCGCCATGCAGAAAAACTCCGGCTTGCCAACTATGCATGAAGCGGTAGCCTACCATCATATCCCCAGATTTGGATAAGGTATGACCAAACAGTAGTCCTGCCGGAATAATGGCATGACTTGAATGCTCAAGATGTTCTTGATTATCTCCAGAAGGGCTTTTACCTAATGAGGACAAGTTGACTTTCAGCGCGGCGTTAGCCACCCAATAGTCGAAATCGGCAAAGCTGTCTTCCCCGCCGCCACCAAGCTTGTACGAGCCTTGATGGGTGTAATATTCAATACCGGTTTCCAGGCGCACGCCTTTGGCAAAGTCCTTGCTGACCGTCAAACCGCCGCTCAACGTACCGAATCCGGACAAGCGCTGGTCGCTTGAAAAACTTCCGGGAAGTACAGTTTGGCCGTTGGCATCCAAGTTCCTTTTAAAATAAGGCTCATAAAAATCTGCCGCCTCTTGCGAGTAATAGCGGATTCTCGGCGTAACAGTCCAACCCGCCCCTATCGGTTGCACCCAATTGGCGGCAAAAGTATGGGCGTTAATGCCCCAATCATCCGTAGCAAACTGGTAGTCCAGGTGTAGCGCAGCATCCAAGGGCGCCACATAATGCGCCCAACGCGCAGTCCAGTTCCACTGGTTGCGCTCATCCGGTCGTTGCTCTATATAAGGCGCCCCTGGGACAAGCACCTCATCGGCACCGTCTGGCGGTGAAGGTGCATTTGGATCTATCACCCCATATATCCAACTTGCCTTATAAGGGTTTTCCAGAAAGCCAGTGCTGCGGGTATAGCCGATGCCCAGTTCTAACAGGGCATCGGCAGTGATAATTTGGGTCAAAACTAGGTGTGTCGCCCAATCCTGGCGGATGCCGTGTAAAGTGCCTGAACCTTGACCGTCAGCATCTATATCTGTCATTTGGTCTTTGTACGCTAATGAATTGATCCATCTTGGACCGGGGCCGTCCAGGACAGCGTTAATCTCGCTGTTGGTGTAACTAAGTCCCAAATTGACGCTGGTTTGCTTCCGGTTGAAATCCATGCGTCCTCCCAGGTTGACAAAACGCGACTCATAATCCCGCTCCAGCGAAATGCCGCCGCCCACGTCCAGCACCGCCTCGTCCCACGCATAGCTCAGTTTGAAATCGCCTTGCTTGCGGGTTTCGGGCGAGGCATAAGACATTACATGCATGGGACGGGCTTTGACGTAAGACGTTTTCCCGGTGGCAGGATCAGTCATTGAAGTGACAAAATTACCTTGCCTGTCTAAAAAAGCATCGGTGGTCGCCCACGGTGAAGCACCCGCGACGATAGGCGAGCCGTCGTCATCAAATGTAACCTTCTCAAAATGATTGGCACTCGTACCCTCCGGTGCACTGCCGAAGGGGGTTGCGCCTGACCAGGTGTCTTCTATGTAGTTGAAGGCGAATTTCACACGGTCGGTCAGGCTTACTCTGGCAGTACCGTGAAGGCTGTCCACTTCGATTGGATTGCGGTTATTGGGGACATTTACTTTTACCGGCTCAAAAGTAACTGTGTTGAAGCTTTCCGCAATTAGGTTTATGTCCCGCTTGCCCTCCTGGTAGTGGCTGTACTGGAAGTCCACGCTGTCTTCTTCGGCGGCTTGGGCATTTGGCAGCAGCAAGCCGGGCAATACTAGAGCGGCGGCAGTTAATGAGGCTAAGGATGTTTCAGTACAGCTTATCCGTCTTTGTTTTTGTTTTATCGTAAGCGATTTCTTCATGATTGAAATTCTTCGCGGGTTGGGCAATAAAAAGGAAACAAATTGATATTCCCGCATGACGCAATGTTCATGCGGGAAAACTGCCTATTTATTCAATGCGTAATAATCTAGGAGCAAATAGCAGGCGACGGCAAGGCCGGCGTGGGTGATATGGACCGCCTTGGGGTTGGGTTTTCCAGGCATCGCCGACCATCGAAAACCCCATCAGGGCAACCATTGTAAATACAAATAATGAACCGAAAAACATGAAAAATGACTCCTAAAACAGTTAAAACAAACAAGCACCCGGCGTCTCCCGAGGGCAATTCACAAAATTGATCAGGAAAAAATCATACATATCCCGCATGAGCTGTGCGATGATGGGGACAGATTTCTTAGGCGTGCCGCCTTTGACAGGCGGCTGCGGATCGTATTCCATATCCAGCATGACGGCTTGAGTGTATTCTTTGCCGAATAAATGGTTGACAAGCGCCAGCGCCATATCAATGCCGCCGGTGACGCCCGCCGATGTCCAATACTTGCCGTCCCGCGTCCAGCGCTTTCCGGTATATTCGGCGCCGAATTTGGTGAGCATTTCATTGGCGCGATACCAATGTGTTGAGGCATCCTTACCTTCTAACAATCCCGCTGAACCAAGTATCCAAGCCCCCGTACACACGCTGGTGGTGTAGATGCTGGTTTGGTCGATTTGCCTAATCCAAGCTAGCACCTCGGGATCGATAGTCTGCATGGCAGTGCCACCCGCCCCGCCCGGAATTAGCAAAACATCCAGCTTTGTCACATCGGCTATCGATTTATCGACGTTGATCGTAATGCCGTTGCTCATGGTGACCGGGCCTTTGTTCTTGGCGATAAAAAAAGTGTTAAGCGCCGCGGTTTTAAAGACTTGATAAGGTGCCAGCGCATCAAGCGAGAACATGCCGTCATAAACAAAGATGCCGACCCCATTTACGTTGACATTAGGATTCGGCTGGCGAAACATCAACTCATCCATGTTAGTGATAGGCTGATTATTACCGACCCCGGCATTAGCAAAATCATGTTTGGGCATCGCAAATTCATTGCTGCCGCCGCCATTGAAGGCATATAGGTTAACGGCGGTGAGTGATATAAAAACTGCAATGACTAACCGAATCAACGTGCCATTCATCATATTTTTTTGACGCATCGTAAAGCTCCCGTGTGGTTAAAATTTATTAAGTAATTGTTTTAGCTATCTATTCAAATAATATCGATATATTTTCCCTCCTATCAAAACCCGTAACTCCAGGTGAAATTCAGCGCATAATCCCGGTCCGGCTGGTAGCCGTTGAAATTGGTATAGACCGGTTGCAGCCATTCGAACTTCAAGCTATTGCCCGCGAATGTGCCGTGCGGAATGTTCACGTTAATCCCCAAACCTAAATCGGCAAAACTGCCGCCGTAGTTTTCCGGCTGACCGAAGGTGTCGATGTGCTGGTCGACGAAGGGAACTTGCGGCCCCGTGGGGTTTGTATCATCGAGCGGCACATAAATGGTTGGGTAACGCCCCCGGATTTCGCCCTGGCTGGTAAACACGCCGCGCACCGTCGTGCCCAGCCACTCCGCCCACTGGTAGCCGCCCCAGGCCGTGCCCTGGAAGATATCGCCGAAGGCGAAGCCGGATTTGTTCTGGCCTTCCAACCGGATGGTGGCGTTGGCTTGCGCACCCCAGGAGAATTTATCCGCCTGTCCGGTATAGGTCAGCGCCGGTTTGAAGTCCCAGGTGCCGCTGCCCAATTGCATGCAGTAATGCAGGGGGTTATTGAAAATATTGTTAATAAAGGTCTTGCGCTGGACGATATCGACATCGCCGGTGGGCGCGGTGCCGCCCAAGGCCAGGTTAACTTTGTGATGATCATCGCCGTAGAGTTTGAACAAGCCGTACAGTCCGAAGTCGCCAATACCGCCGGTCTGGTGTTCATGCACGGCGCCCGAATGACCGCCGTGGCCGCCGGGCGGCGGGATGAAATCAGGATTCGGCGTCATGGTCATATCCATGTCCGTCCACTGCGGCATCAGCATCAAGGTCAGCCAATCGGTGGGCGCATACATCAAGTCCAGCATGTGCATGTTCATCGTCATGTTGTTGGGGGTGACCGCGCATTCTTCGCCGTAACAACCTTCTTTTCTAGCTTGGTCGATGCCGATCATCCGGTCGCCCAGGCGGAAATCGCCCGCCTGCACGTTACGCATGTAACTGTAGCCCACCATGAAGTCACCCGCCTTGGGCAAAACGTGGTCGTACTGTATCCCGGCAGGGGTGTTGCTGTGGTGATGGTGATGTTCCCCGTGGCCGTCATGGCCGCTACCCGGCAAGGTCAAAGCCGCCAGATTAACCTTGAGCGCGGCGTTGGCCACCCAGTAGTCGAAGTCGGCATAGTCGCCTTCGCCGCCCCCGCCCAGTTTTAAACTGCCTTGGTGGGTGTAATACTCGAAGCCGGTTTGCAGGCTCACGCCCTTGGCGAACTGCTTTTCCACCGTCACGCCGCCGCTCAAGGTGCCGAAGCCGGACAGGCGCTGGTCGCTGGAGTAGTATCTTTGCTGAGGAAAGGATTCGTCTGCACTACTAGTTAGTACAAATAATCCGGTGGTATAAAAATCCGCCGCCGACTGGCTGTAATAGCGGATGCGCGGCGTGATGGTCCAGCCCCATCCTAAAGGCTGCACCCAGTCAGCCTCGAAGGTGTGGGCGTTGATGCCCCAGTCGTCGTGCGCGAAACTGTAGTCGAAGTGCAGGGCGGCGTCCAGCGGCTCGACAAACTGATCGTAGCCGACATGCCAGTTGAACAGGTTGCGTTCGTCCGGGCGGGTTTCCAGAAAAGCTCCACCTTCTACGCTATTTGTTGAGAAAAGTCCGTCAGGAGTTAGAGATTCCGGTATTTGGGCAAACAGGTACACCATTTTGTAAGGGTTGGCCAAGTAGCCGGTGCTGCGGGTGTAACCGAAGTCGAGCGAGACCAGGGCATTCCGGTTCAGCACCTGACTGAGACCGAGCTGTACGCCCCAATCCTGCCGGTTGCCGCGCAGGGTTTTGGCGGTGGCTGAAAAGAGTTCATCGTAACTGACCTCGACCTCGCCGGAGGCTGTTACCGGCGGTTTTACACTGATTTTTCTGGAATTATCAATCGGATTTGTTTCTATGAAGGAATTGTCATACTGGTCGGAGTGGTAAAAACCTAAAGCATCCGGGTCCAGTTGGGCGTTGGTGTCGCTGTTGGTGTAACTTACGCCCCAATTAACCGTGGTCTGTTTTTGGTTGAAGTCGATCCGCCCGCCAAGGCTACCGAAGCGCGACTCGTAATCGTTTTCCACCGAAATGCCGCCGCCGAGGTCGAACGCCACTTCATCGCTCCAGGCGTAACTGAGCTTGAAGTCGCCCTGCTGGCGGGTTTCCGGCGAGGCATAGGACAGCACATGGGTTAATTGGTTGTTTAATTTAACCGGCCTTAAATTACCAAATTCATCTTGCACAAACGTGTAAAAGGCACTCGCGTTTGGGTTTGAAAGAAAACCAGTATCACTTTTATCCAAAAACGGCGAAGCGCCGGTTACCGCAGCGTTTGAATTATAATAGCCACGTGGCAGTGGAAAATTGCCCCCGGCTAACACTGGCGCGGTGCCGACGGGGGTGGCTCCGGCCCAGGTATCCTGAGTGTAATTGAAGGCGAACTTGATCCGGTCGGTGAGGGTTATTTTTGCGCTGCCGTGGATGCTGTCCACCTCGATGGGGTTCAGGTTTTGCGGCAGCTTTTGTACATTACTAGTTAGTGTCGCTGCGTCTATAACCGGGCCGTAACTATCCCGCTTGCCTTCCTGGTAATGGCTGTATTGGAAATCCACGCTGTCGTCGTCGGCGGCGTGGGCTAGTGTTTGCAATAAGCCGGGCATTACCAAGGCCGCGGCGGTCAATGCCGATAATGAAGCAGGTGTGCGGGTTTTCTGCTCATGCTTTATTGTTTGAGTCATCATCAACTTCCCCCCGTTTATTTAAATGTTTCTACATGACTTGAAGCAAATATCATCTTGATGAGGGTCATGCCTGGATTAGTTTTAAAAAGCCTAACTAAGGTGTTAAGCAAAGCTCATGCCATTAATGACAAATTCAACAATGGCGGGGGTTGCAGAGGGTTTAGGGTTTTGACGGGTATGGAAAAGTGTGTCATATCACGCAAAAGTGTGTGATATGACCGATTTTTTGTTAAGCGCCGGATGCCAGGCATGGCCAACGCAGTGGATGGCTGGGTGTTTCGCTTATTTTGTAGCTTATTTATCAGTTAATTATGCAGTTTCGGGGCTGAAATGCCGTGGTTTAATGGGGAATGGCGGAAAATTTGTTTTTTTATGCGTAGGCGATGTCAATCGTTCATTAAAAAATGCGTCATATGACACAGTTTAATTTGAAGCAGCCGGGACATGGCCAGAACAGATTATTTGTTGAGATTAGAAGTTATGCATGATCGATATGTTAACTTTTTCGGCTCACATTTTTTGTACGCTTGAGCGTCCGGTATCAAGGGGTGACCTGCCATCAAGCGGAGTCTGTTGAAGGACCGGTCATGGCCGTTTCTTAATATTCGCATTAAAACAAAAATAATCTATTCGAATGGCGGCTACTGAGAAGAAGGGGTAACGAAAAAAGACCATTTATCGAAAAGCCGCGTTAATGCACGCCAAAAATGGTGTTCTACGTCAGATGCCTTATGGGGTCTTCCCCTGGGCCTAACAGCCGTAAAATCATGATACCGTTTTCATTAAGGCGATAATAAATCGAGTGGGATTCATAGACAAAACGCCTTACCTTTGGCTTGATATGGCCTTGGTCACTGCCGATTAATGGAAACTCTGCAATCGTATCCAAGGTCTTGAACAGCCCATCACGGTAAAGTTGGGCTTGCCTGAGGCCGAAGTTCTGGAAGGTGTATACGGCGATATTGCCTAAATCTTTCTCAGCCCTTTTGGTGAGCCGGTAGTTCGCCATTATGTGTTGTTGGCTGCCAAGGCTACTGCGTTGTCCCATATTTCCTGCGGAGAAAAATCGCTCAACCCACTCTTCTCGGCTTCGTCCAACAACGATCTCAGTCGAATTTCAGCCTCTTGCCGCTCCTGGTCGCGGCGCACCAAGTCCCGGAAATATTCACTGTCATTGCCGTATTTGCCCGAATTGACTTGGGTTTTAACCCAGAAGTCCATCTGGTCGGTCAGCGTGATCGTTTTGCGTTGCATGGACATAAATGAACCCTTGAATCAGTGCTAATATTCGTATGATATTATCATACTTTTAAGGTAAATATGCGATCATGGCTCTTCCATTAATTTTAAATGGGAGAATGAACATGAAAGCTGAAACATCAATCAAAAATCAATCTCAGTCAATACCTTTGATTTCTAGCAAGGCCGAAATTCACAAAGAGGCTTGGAACAAAGGTAAATTACTGGGACAGAAACCACCCTTAAAACTGAAAGAAGTCTGGGAGATACGTATCCGGTTACAAATTGCCCATAACTGCCGTGAATTGGCCCTGTTCAACCTGGCGATTGACAGTAAACTTCGGGGTTGCGATTTGGTCAAGCTCAAAGTGCGCGATGTCGCCCACGGCGACCAGGTGTTGAAACGGGCCATGATCATGCAGCAGAAAACCCATCAGCCGGTGCAATTTGAGATCACTGAGCAAACCCGCAGTGCCGTGTCAGCTTGGATCAAAGAAGCCAAACTGAAAAGCGAAAACTACTTGTTCCCCAGCAGAATCCATGACTCACCGCATATCACCACCCGGCAATACGCCAGGATCGTTGAAAAGTGGGTGGCCAGTATCGGCTTAGACCCGGCCGATTACGGGACGCATTCGTTTCGCCGCACCAAGGCAACATTGATCTACCGGCAAACCAAGAATATAAGGGCGATACAACTGCTGTTGGGCCACACCAAACTGGAAAGCACAGTCCGTTATCTTGGCATTGAGGTGGACGATGCCCTGGAAATGGCTGAGCATACTGAAGTCTAAGGAATTTCCTTCTCGTAGTAAATGACCGCCACAGGTGGTCATTTACAGGATTTTAATGATCAGAAATCTTGAAGATGTTTTTTATGGACGGAAACTATTAAACCTATGAGAACGTCTGCTTCGATCATTTTCAAATCCTGGACTCGATACTTTATTAGGCTTGCGAACGACCGGTTATGTGTCTAGCTCTATTGATATATTTTCAATTTGCGAATGTCGGCAAAGACACCACAACTGAATACGAGGTAAAAATGAAACGATTACGGACATTCAAAAATTTGGGATAGCGCAAAAATTGAAACAAGAACGTCCGACAGGTTTAAAACTCTTAGAACTGTTTAGGCATCAAAATCGTCATCTTCGGAAAACAGATAAGAAAGAAAACGTTCCGGGCCATTAAGAAATTCTTTCGTGACTAAATAATGTTCAGTATCACGGTAGTCGACTTCCCGTATACCGTCTTCTTCGAACTGATAAAGGGTTGCACCAGGATAGGCTAAGAGAATTGGTGAATGGGTTGCAATCAAAAACTGTGCATGGCGAGGTGTTTCCAGCTCATGAATGATCCTCAGGAAGGCAAGCTGTCGTTGGGGTGACAATGCTGCTTCAGGTTCGTCCAAGATATAAATGCCGTGTTCAAATCGATTCTGAAAAAGGGCTAAGAATGACTCGCCATGAGATTGATGGTGAAGTGATTTGCCACCATAGGCCCTGAAATCCGAAACCCCGTCAAGATAGCTTGCGAAGTTGAAGAAGCTTTCGGCACGCATGAAAAACCCTTCGGTCACTTTTGGCATCCAAGAGAGCCTGAGAGCCTGAGCTAGTTCCGAGCGATCTGCTCTTGCTTCTCGATAATGGTCCCGATTGCCGCCTTCTGGATTAAAACCACATATTTCTGCCAACGCCTCCAGAAGGGTAGATTTACCGCTTCCATTCTCCCCGACAAAGAATGTTACTGGGGTAGGCAGGTCGAGAGCTATTCCACGCCGGAATGCCGGGATAGTAAAAGGAAATTCTGTTCCTTTCATACGTTCGGGATAGCTGCTGATATTCCGGAGGTAAGGTGCGCCCATGCTGGACAAAACCTTCCGGGAGAATTTCCGTGGTGCCATGGCTTGTTTCTGAACCCTAACGTGTCAATGAGCCGTACCAAAGTGCGCAGCACTGTGGTGTCTGTTTTATTTGCTGATTAGTCCTCATATCCATCGACGCGCACTCGACAAATACTTTTGGTATTCATCATCAAATTTGGCAAGAAGGATTCGTTCTTCGGGCTTGATCTGAAACCGAGTGATATACGCAATGAATGCAACTGGCCCGGCTAAGGAAATTGGTGAAGCGAGGAATGCAGCCCACCCAAGCAACACTAGCATTAACCCAACATACATTGGGTTTCTCGATATAATATAGATTCCGTTCGTGACCAGGATGGACGCTTCTTCTGGCCGTCTTGGAGTAATCGTAGTCTGCATACGTTTGAATTGCGTGACTCCGGTTCTTATAAATGCAATTCCAAGTAAAGATATACCAAACGCTATCGTAATGCGGCCTGATCCAAGGAATTCTGTAGTGGGAAGTTCATTTGACAAAAGCCACATCAATGGGATCGTGAGGAGTGCGACGAATGGTGGTGGTATTCGGAGTTCAAGGTTTAACATTGGACGCTCTCAGACTAAACGTAAATCATGTACCTGTTAAGGTGTACAGCATTTTTAAAAAAAGATGTATATCACGTTGATTCTTTTCAAATACAACAAAAACATATCTTAACCTAATTATTGTTAACTTTCAGTTAGAGCAACGCCACTTAACCGTCAGTTGAAAATCCTAGATAAAGTGCTGGATTGCGAGTTTCCTCAGTTAAAAGGAATTGAATTTTTCTTATCCGAAACTGAATGAATCGCGACCGCTCAAAAAGATACCACAGCAGCATTCAAAATTTTTATGACAAAAATTTTTTTATTTCGGATCTGCCATTGACGGTTGGGAAACGATAGCGGGCGTTCGGGATTGATAGTGAGCAAGAAAATTGAAAGGGGCTATCCGACCCACACCGGTCTTTGAAGGATGGCTTTCAAAAGTACCAAAAGCAGACGGTCAAAGTATACCCACTAATTATTTAGCTCTGGCAAGTTTTCACCAGGGGTTATTTTGTTATGCTTGACTCTTGCCGCCTGGCGTTTCCTTAGCCAAATGACCACCCCAGTTACCGACAGCATCGTAACCACCATCCCCAAAACACATACGAAAATTTTATAAGGCAATCCCCAAATTGAAGCCATGTGCAATTCAATTAGCCAAGTCGTTATTGTGTTTCCAGCATACTGTCCGGTTGGGAGGCTCAACGCTTTATATTCACCGTTTGACCCGTTGAAGAAGACAGTGGTTAACCCATGTTTACCAACATCGCGCGAGCTTTTGACACCGTAGCGATAAACACCGTGACTACTGTCATAGATCAAAAACTCTTCGTGTTCAATTGAGAAGTTTTGCTCTTTAGCACATTTAAGCATGAGGACTGCCCCTATCTCGCGAGCGGTGTGCCAATCAACCGTAGGATTCTCCACAGGATTGATGACCTCCTGCAAATCGGCTGTGCGTGGGTTCTGTATCGCGAAGATTTTTTTCATGGTAGGCAAATACACTTCCTCACCTAAATTCAGGTAGACAGCTGACCAGGCAAAGACAAGCAGCATTGTCCAAAGCCATAAGCCACCGGCTCGATGCAAATCAAAGTTGATACGGGTCAAACTTGACGAAGTTTTTATTTGCCATGCCGGTAACCATTTTTTCCAGAAAGGTCGCCCTCTTGGCAAAGTCAGGTAGAAGCCAACAAAACAATCCAAGGTCCAGATGATCGCTGCTATACCAAATAACCATTTGCCTATGTTATACGGAAGTGCAAGTTCGTAATGCAGCCGATAAATCAAGGTCATCAACGTTTCGCGTCCAAACGAAATATTACCCCAGAGTCGACTGCCAAGTTTCTCTCCGGTATATGGATTAAGGAAAAGGTCATCAACTTCCAGAACATAGGGCTTTGTGGTTGCCGGATCGACTTTGGGGGCAATGGATAACCTCAAGGCTTCATCCGCTATATCAGCTAAGTTTATTAAAACGACTTTGCCGTGAGGTATCATCAGCTCAGCAATTTCAATCAGTTCATATATATCTTTCCTTTGACCTACGGGGTTTACCTTCCAAAGCTGCGGGTTCAGCCATACATCCAGTTCATGATAAAAGGCCATAAGACAACCAGTCAGGCCCGAAACTGTCAGGAAGAACGCGAGATAAAGGCCGGCATAGCGGTGTAAGCGTACCCAATGTCTTCGTGTCATTTATCCAGCTCTCTCAATGCCAGTTACTCCTTGATACAGTTAGTATTCAAGTCTGATTGAACCGAGCACGGTCAGAGGATCACCCGGAGTGATCGTCGCTTCCCGTCTAAAACGACTTGCGGCGTAATACTGCTTATCAAGTAAGTTATTAATATTAACTTGCGCAGTAAGACGCCCACCCCCTACACTCCAACTGTATCCGGTCATTGCGTCCAAACGAGCATACCCCGGCATTTGGTAGGAATTCAGGTTATCACCCTGTCGGTTCCCGGCTAGATAAATGCCGACTCCCACATTCCAACCGAGTAACGACTCTTGACTAAATGACCATTTTGCCCACAAGCTGCCGGAATGCTCAGGAGTATTGGGTAATCGGTGTCCCTGATTGCTTTGAAGCGTTGTACTGTCTGGATTGTCCCTTGTAATCCTTGCGTCTGTATAAGCATAAGTCCCGATCAAACTCAGGTTATCGGTCACTCTCCCAGATAGGTCCAATTCAACGCCGCGACTACGTGCTTCACCAATTGCGACACTAAAAAGGTATGCCAGGGGCTGGGTCTGGAGTGAGAACGTTTTGTTTGGTGAGGTCAAAGTAGGCTAGGGTACCCGAAAACTGCCCGTCTAGAAGCTCAACTTTAATACCTCCTTCGTACTCTGTGGCGGTTTCTGGGTCGAATAACTTACCGTCAAATGATTGTCCATTTATCATTCCCCCCATAGATTCCACATAGTGTCCATACAACGATAGAAATTTCCATGGTTGGTAGACTATTCCATATCGTGGATTAAGCTTGTCCGTATTCTTGTTACGTGTTTGTCCCGCTGTCCCAAAAAATGAATCGGTATTGTCGTAACGACCACCTAGTAACAGGTGTAATTGATCGGTTATGTCAACCTGATCTTGCAAATAAAGACCGTACCAACTATTCAAATAGTCGGTTAAACGAAGCGGTACACCATTAAATGAAGGTGGAGTGTTTGGATTTGTTGCGCCAGTAAAAACATTAATTGAGGTCGCCGGAAAAGTAAGTGTTTGCAATGCCCCCGCTCTATCATTTTGATAATAATCAAAGCCGCTAAGAATAGTGTGCTGTAAACCATAGGTAGAAAAATGTCCAGTTAAATTCAGCGATGTATAGTAGAGATCGCGCTTGCCCGTTGATGTATAAAAATAGCGAGCTAGTGTAACGTCCTCAACATATCTTTAGCTTTGTCTACTTTAGCCAAGATCGTCTCTGGTTTGGCTGTCCAATGGTAAGGTTTTGGGTTGCTATTGCGGTGGTCGAGATACTCCTGTATCGCTGTTTTGAGGTCGTCAACACTGTGGAAAACACCACGCCGGATACGTTCCTCGGTAATGTCCCGGAAGAAACGCTCGACTAAGTTGAGCCATGAGGCCGAGGTTGGCGTGAAGTGTAAGTGGAACCGGGGATGCTGGGCCAGCCAGTCCTTTACTTCGGCATGTTTGTGCGTCGCATAGTTGTCGACGATCAAATGCAATGCCAAGGTTTTGTCAGTTCGCCGGTCAATTGTCTTCAGGACTGAGGAACTCGTCGTGGCGGTGCCTGGGCTGGCATTGCCCAATCACCGATTCCGGTCTGCACGTCGAGTGCCGCAAACAAAGTTGTGGTGCCATGTCGCTTATAATCGTGCGTCATCGTCCCGCATTTTCCCGGCTTCATCGGCAGGCCGGGTTGGCTACGATCTAGCGCCTGGATTTGGCTTTTCTCGTCGACGGAAACACGATGGCCTTCTCCGGTGGGTCCAGGTAAGGCCACGACATCGCGCAACTTTCGGCGAACAGCGGGTCGTTCGAAACCTTAAAGCCCTTCACTTGATGGGGCTTCAGTTTGTGCTCCCGCCAGATGCCGTGCACCGCCATCCGGGAAATGCCGACCTGCTCCGCCATCGTCCGGCAACTCCACTGCGTCGCGGCAGCCGGTTTACCGGTCAATGTCAAGGCCAGGACTTCTTGGACTTTGTCAGTCGGCAGCGGCGGTATCCGCGACGGGCGGGTCTTGCCTTTCTTGAGCCCTTCAACACCACTTTCGAGATAGCGATTCCGCCACTTGTTCAGGTCGGGTTGCTGACCCCAACGTTGCCATAATGACCGTTGTTGACAAGCCCTCGGCGGTCATCAGTACCATTCTAGCCCGTAGTCTTTGTTTAGCCCCAACAGACCGGCTCTTCACCCAGCGTTCCAGTTCTGTTCGATCCTCTTCAATCAGTGTAATTTTCATTGGCGTTCTCATGGACACCAATTGTATCATATCTTAATGTTTGTTGAGGACGTTACACTAGCTCACCGGTTTGTTCGTTTAAGGTGTCCCCATCAAACTGTAGGTCATTGGTGTCTGAATGCACGTAGCCCCCTTTCCATTTCAGCTTCCACTTGTCATTGAAGCGATGTTCCAAGTCCAGATCGACTAAGTAATCGTCACGATTAAATGACTCCCCAATCGACGGATCCCCCAGGTAGCGACTAATTGGTATGTTTGCCGGGCGTGTGCCCAAAGCGGGAATGCCGAAATCATATATGGTTCTTTGCCGCTGATACCCAAATTCTAACTCTACAGTGGTTTTATCGTTAACATTCCATGTTAAGTTCGGATTGATATTCAGTTGTCGATTAAATAACCCGTTGCGAAATGAACCGCTATCCAGATTTTCAAGATTTACCCGGTAAAGAAGCTCGCCGTTGGAGGTAATGGGGCCGGTGGCATCTGCACTTGTACGGTATAAATCATAGGAGCCAAATTGTTGTTGCAATGAATAATAGGGTTTAGCCAAAGCGTCTTTCGGTACTGCGTTAATTAGTCCGCCCGGCTCCATTCGGCCATATAGTACTGCCGCGGGGCCTTTTATTATTTCCACTCGATCCAAGGCAGAAGTCGACTGAGGAATTCCCGACAACAGCATGCCTTCCCGGTAAACACTATTACTCTGTGAGGTATCAGCTGGTGCAGTACCAAAACCACGAATTGTAAAAATATTGTAGGAATTCCCTGCGCTGAATCCGGGCTGGACTCCTGCCACATTTTTGACAGTGTCATTTAAAGAAATCACTTGTTGGTCATCCATGACTTTTCTTGTAACCACCTGAATATTTACCGGTGTCTCCAATATTGGAGTATCAGTTTTTGTCCCTGTGTTGGCGTTTGGTCGATTGTAGTCTGGATTATATGGGTCGGTTGCCCAATTGGGGTCGTCATACGGGTTGCCTGTGTCAGCTTCCACGGTGACTTTGGGCATCATCTGGCCTTTGCTGATATCGGACTGCGGCTCTTGCGTGTTCGCCACTGGCAAGAATGATTTGGCATCGGATTTTGCCCTCGCCCGGATGTTAACCGTGCCGTCGCTTAAGGTATAATTCAAACCAGTCCCGGACAGCAGCTTTTGCAAGGCGGCTTCCGTGCTGTAGCTGCCCCGCAAGCCTTTGCTCACCCTGCCTTGGGTGACCTGAGTGTCATAGATCGCCTGTATGCCACCGGTTTCAGCCAGTTGGTTGACGACGGTCGCCATCGGACCCGCCGGGATGTTGTATTGCCTGATGGTAGGATTGGCATAGGCCGTTGTTTGCCAGGGTGATAACCCTAATAACAGGGTTAAGTAAAGCAGCCGGTTTGACAAGGCTGGCTTGAAGGTTGGCGAGAATAGATGTTCTTTCATGGTTTCCCCGTTTCTTTAGTTTTTTAACAAAATGGCTTGTCTATTGTTAAGACGTTTCATCTTTTAAAAACCGGAGGTCAGGGATGAAAAATATTTAAATAATTTTTCATATCGTTCCCACGTTCCGGCGTGGGAACGATGTGGTGCAAGATTATCGATGCAGAAGCACCAAGTAATGCGACAGGCGGTTTGAATGCAGGTGTTGGAACTTTTCGATGGCGTTGAGTGCGCCGATGGGGTTGTCGGTGTTGAACACGCCATTAATCCGGTGCTGGGCGATGGTGGGGTCGGCCACCACAAAATAACCGCGATGGTAATGGTTCAGTTCGGCTAGCACTTCGCCCAAGGGCTTGTCTTGGACAACCAGTTTGCCGCGTTGCCAGGCGGTGGCGATACGGGTATCGACCGTTTTGACGGCACTTAAGCCGTTGTCCTGGTCATAAGCCACTTGCTGGCCTTGTGCTACGATAGCTTGTGTGGCTTGGTTTGCGGGATTGCCGTCAAGTTTGACGGCAACTTTGTGTTCGGTTACGGTGACTTCTACGCCTTGGCGGCTGTGGCGGACATTGAAAACGGTACCCAAGGCAGTGACGATGCCATTGCCTGCCCGCACCTTAAATGGTCGGTTGGGGTCTGGGCTAACCGTGAACTGGGCTTCGCCTTGCAGCAGGTTAAGTTCCCTGGCGGTAGTGGTAATGTGGATCGAGAGCGCGGATTCGCTGTTCAGTTGCACGGTGGAGCCGTCGGCAAGCCGCACGGTGCGGGTTTCAGCGATGTCGGTGCTTTCGTCGGCGCGGAGTTTGATGCTGGCCGATGGGTACAGCACCGCCACCAGCAGGCAGGCCGGAATGGCCCATCGCCAGTGTGCAATTCGGCGCGGTTTGGGCTTGGTGGCAGGCATTACGTCGGCGATCAGGTCTTTAATGCCGTCCAGCTCCCGCCAAAGGCTGTTGATGTCCTCAAAGGCTGATTGGTGCAACGGGTTGGCGTTAAGCCAAGTTTGGAACCGGCTTTGCTCAAGAGCATCCATGTTGCCGCCATTCACCCGTACCCACCAATCCCTGGCTTGGGTTTGTGTGTCGGCTAGGTTTTTGGCGGTGTTGCCCTGGTCAGCGTTCATGGTTTGGAGTGTTCCGGTTTGTTGTGACCCATACCCTTAAGACGTGCCTTAACCCAAAAACCGGATGTCCCGCTTGAATTATTTTCTTATTCACTGGTTTTTAACTGTTGCAGGGCTTTGATTGCATGGCTGAGGTGCTTTTCCACCATGCTGACAGAAATGCCGAGCCGCTGGGCGGCTTGGCTGTAGGTCAATTCTTCAAACTTGATCAAGATAAAGACGTCCCGGCAGCGGGGCGACAATGCCGACACGGCTTTCGCCAACTGTTGCAGCCGTTCCTGCTGGGAAACCAGTTGCTCCGGTTGCCGGTTGTCTTGCTGGGGCAGGCTATCAAGGTCAATCTCTTCGTTGGGATGGAACCGTTCACGGACGCGGTTGTGGCGCTCATAATCAGATACAAGGTTGGCGGCAATGCGGAAAATAAACGCCCGATGGTTTTCAATCTTGTTTTTTTCGGGATAATTGGTGTAGCGGACATAAGTGTCCTGGAAAATGTCCTGTGCTGTATCTGGGCAATTGACCTTGCGGAAGATAAACCTAAGCAGTTCGTCCTGGTGATCGTCGAGGATATGCTCTTGGAAGGTCGGCGGCATACAGTGTGCGGCGGTTACGTTAAGCTTTAAATGGATGGCAGACTACCTGAGTCACTGCGTGAATGCAACTTTTGGTATCGAAGAGGGTGATTGCTTCCGGTAAACTGAATGGATGTCTGGAATCAAAGGAAAATCTGCTATTAACGGGAAGCTGTTAATGGTCTGCACTTGGCCGGTCCGGTATGTTTGAAATCGAAAAAATACGCTGAATTTAAGCGACTGCTTTAGTGCAACTCATTTTAATGTAGTGCTCGAATATCGGTGGAATTTTGTATTTAATCTTACTCACGCAAAAGTCACGCAAGATATTTTGATGGGCATAAAAAAAGGAATCACAGGCGTTATAACCTATTGATTCCTTTATTTAATAATGGAGCTGGAGATGGGACTCGAACCCGCGACCGGCTGATTACAAATCAGCTGCTCTACCAACTGAGCTACACCAGCTTAGCCGCTTATTATACACTACATTTATTTTTGATCTAGTACTTTTAACCTTATCCGTGACGCTTTTTTTATGTAAGGAACTCAAGGAAATTCTAAACTAGTTGAATCCGTTCATGGTTCAAAAAGCTCATCATAAACATAATCAACACCTTTGCATTCGTGCTAAATTTGTCGCAGGACTAGTTTAGAGGTTTCTTACGCGGACTTTTTTCGAAGTGCTTTTTTTGTATTCGGCACCGGTAAATTTAGTTCTAAAAGATCGAATTTTCGTACTTGCGTCTTCCGTACCTTTAGGTTGAAAAGTTGGTATTAGATGATGTTTTCCATTACCGATCAGATCGCTACGTCCCATTTCTTTCAACACTTCGCGCAATAAAGGCCAGTTTTTGGGATCGTGATAACGTAAAAAGGCTTTGTGTAAGCGACGCTGTTTCACGCTTTTGGGAATTGAGATATTTTCCGCCTTGTAACTGACTTTTCGTAAAGTATCTTTTCCTGAATGGTACATAGCGGTGGCTATCGCCATCGGCGATGGCAAAAAAGCTTGTACTTGGTCGGCTCTAAAACCGTTCCGCTTCAACCATAGCGCCAAATTAAGCATGTCTTCATCCGTTGTGCCGGGGTGTGCGGCGATAAAATAGGAAATCAGATATTGTTCTTTACCAGCCTCTTTGGAAAACTTGTCGAACATCGCTTTAAATCGATCATAGGTTCCAATACCCGGCTTCATCATTCTGGATAATGGACCTTGCTCGGTATGCTCGGGCGCTATTTTCAAATAGCCGCCGACATGATGCATGACCAACTCTTTTACGTACTCCGGCGACTCGACGGCCAAGTCGTAACGCAAACCCGATGCAATAAAGATTTTTTTGATACCCGGTAAAGCTCGAGCTCTTCGATAAAGCTTGATTAACGAAGAATGATCGGTATCGAGATTGGGGCAAATACCGGGAAATACGCAAGAGGGCTTTCGGCAAGAAGCTTCGATTTGCTTATCTTTGCAAGCCAGTCGATACATATTAGCTGTCGGTCCGCCCAAATCGGATATATGCCCGGTAAAATTCGGTGATGTATCGCGGATAGCCTCTATTTCCTTAATAATAGAATCTTCGGATCGGCTTTGGATAATCCGACCTTCGTGTTCCGTGATCGAACAAAACGTACAACCGCCGAAGCATCCGCGCATTATGTTGACGGAATGTTGAATCATCTCAAAAGCGGGGATATTGGCTTTGCCGTATTCCATATGCGGAATACGTGAATACGGCAAGTCGTAAATACCGTCCATTTCCTTTGTCGTCAATGGAATCGGTGGCGGGTTAACCCAAAGCTGCCGCATTCCGTGTTGTTGAATCAGGGCTCGCGCATTACCAGGATTGGTTTCGGCATGCATCACTCGAGATGTGTGCGCGTAGAGAACCGGATCGTCGGCTACCGCTTCATAGGCCGGTAGTCTGATCGCCGTTTTTGAGCGTTGATTTCTGAGAAGCAACTTATCGAACCGGACGACTGTTTCATTTCCTGCCGATGCCGAAGGCTTTTTATCGCAAGCGGGCTCCTCTTGATATGGATCGGGTATGGGCGAAATTTCACCGGGTTTGTCGAGTTGAATTGAATCTTTAACCACCCACCCTTCAGGAATCTGCTTGATAAAATGCACAGTGCCACGAATGCCTGTTAAATCGGCAACGGCTTCACCATTCGCCAATCGATGGGCGATCTCTACGACCTGCCGTTCGGCATTACCGTAAACCAGCAAATCCGCTTTCGAATCCAGCAAAACGGATTTACGAACCTTATCGGACCAATAATCGTAATGCGCAATTCGCCGTAAACTGGCTTCGATACCGCCGATGATAATCGGCACCTCTTTGTAGGCTTCACGGCAACGGTGCGAATACACATTCACCGCGCGATCGGGTCTTTTACCGGCGACGCCGTCGGGCGTATAAGCATCGTTTGAGCGGATTTTTTTGTCGGAGGTATAGCGGTTGACCATCGAATCCATATTGCCGCCCGTTACTCCGAAGAATAAATTAGGTCGGCCCAATTTTCTGAATTCCTTGGCACTGGTCCAATCGGGTTGTGAAATGATACCCACCCTAAAACCTTGCGCTTCCAGCAAACGCCCGATTAGCGCCATGCCGAAACTCGGGTGATCGATATACGCATCGCCGGTTACCAAGATAACATCGCAGGAATCCCATCCTAAGGCCTCCATTTCCTCACGATTCATCGGAAGCATAGGCGCAACCCCAAACCGCTTCGCCCAGTATTTCCGGTAACTAAAAAGATCGGGGGCTTTCTGTAACTCAGAAATATTCATTTAGTAACAACCGTGTGAATGGTGTAAGGATTATGCTTATTCAAATCTTTAAAAAAAATTGGAAATTCAATATGGTATTGTTCTTCAAGCTGTTTCGCTTTGTGTTGAAGCGCTTTAAAATCGTATCGCCCAACGTCTTGATTAAAAGCCAAAACAATTATGTTCCCTCGTTTGCGCACGGGTAAAATAAGAACTTTATCGACAAAAATATCTTGCAGCCACTCCAAACAGGTGCTGTATAAGTTGGATTCCGATCCCCAAAGATTAATTGCCAGGATTCCGTCCGGTTTTAGAAGTGATTTGCAGGCATCGAAAAAGGCAACCGACGCAATCGACTGCGCCATCCCATCCACATCGAAAGCATCCAGAAAAATAACATCGTACCCGCCCTCACCGGCTTGCGCTTGCTGTCTAACATAGCTCCCGCCATCGCCAACGATAACTTTCAAGCGCGAATCCATAGGCAAACCGAAAATGGCTTCGGGCTATTTTAACCACGCTGTCCCGGTACTCAACCGCGCGTACTCGACACTCCGGGAAATGGTATAACAAAAACCGGGTAAGAGAACCGCCGCCTAATCCGACAACCATCGCTTTATCGACGGAATCTTTGAATAGCAGCCAACTCGACATTGTGCGCGCATAAGGTAATTGCAAGGTTTCGGGATCGTTGATGTCGATGCTGCTTTGTTTAGCGGTTGACCCGAAATGTAACGATCTGACACCGTTACTTTCGACGACTTCAAGAATGCCTTCATCGTCATGGTGTTGGTAAATGACCAAACCATCGTATTTGTACATAGGAACAAGACTTAGTGAAAAAACTACAACCCACGATTATACATGAGAATTTGTGAAGGCACTCTCGGTAATAAAATCCACTCTATAAAAGTTAGATTGACACGACGCACAATAAAAAGCCCCTGTCGGTAAAATCTTACTATTGAGGACTGGGGTCGTTTGAAGGCGGAGCCTACGGAAATATGGATGGGTATCGGAACCTAGTGTAACGTCCTCAACATATCTTTAGCTTTGTCTACTTTAGCCAAGATCGTCTCTGGTTTGGCTGTCCAATGGTAAGGTTTTGGGTTGCTATTGCGGTGGTCGAGATACTCCTGTATCGCTGTTTTGAGGTCGTCAACACTGTGGAAAACACCACGCCGGATACGTTCCTCGGTAATGTCCCGGAAGAAACGCTCGACTAAGTTGAGCCATGAGGCCGAGGTTGGCGTGAAGTGTAAGTGGAACCGGGGATGCTGGGCCAGCCAGTCCTTTACTTCGGCATGTTTGTGCGTCGCATAGTTGTCGACGATCAAATGCAATGCCAAGGTTTTGTCGGTTCGCCGGTCAATTGTCTTCAGGAACTTGAGGAACTCGTCGTGGCGGTGCCTGGGCTGGCATTGCCCAATCACCGTTCCGGTCTGCACGTCGAGTGCCGCAAACAAAGTTGTGGTGCCATGTCGCTTATAATCGTGCGTCATCGTCCCGCATTTTCCCGGCTTCATCGGCAGGCCGGGTTGGCTACGATCTAGCGCCTGGATTTGGCTTTTCTCGTCGACGGAAAACACGATGGCCTTCTCCGGTGGGTCCAGGTAAAGGCCCACGACATCGCGCAACTTTTCGGCGAACAGCGGGTCGTTCGAAACCTTAAAGCCCTTCACTTGATGGGGCTTCAGTTTGTGCTCCCGCCAGATGCCGTGCACCGCCATCCGGGAAATGCCGACCTGCTCCGCCATCGTCCGGCAACTCCACTGCGTCGCGGCAGCCGGTTTACCGGTCAATGTCAAGGCCAGGACTTCTTGGACTTTGTCAGTCGGCAGCGGCGGTATCCGCGACGGGCGGGTCTTGCCTTTCTTGAGCCCTTCAACACCACTTTCGAGATAGCGATTCCGCCACTTGTTCAAGGTCGGGTTGCTGACCCCAACGTTGCCATAATGACCGTTGTTGACAAGCCCTCGGCGGTCATCAGTACCATTCTAGCCCGTAGTCTTTGTTTAGCCCCAACAGACCGGCTCTTCACCCAGCGTTCCAGTTCTGTTCGATCCTCTTCAATCAGTGTAATTTTCATTGGCGTTCTCATGGACACCAATTGTATCATATCTTAATGTTTGTTGAGGACGTTACACTAGAGAGATGAATATCCATAAATTCGAGCTGTTTTGAATGTCTTTGTCTGTTGCAGCAAACAGGTTTTTAGCCTATTCAATCGGTTGTAATGTCATTATTTACACCGCTGAACACAAAATATGTATTCTTTATTTTCTTTAGGTTATCGGTCTATACCCGTATTTAGAATAGCAAATCACTTGGTATTTGCTTATAATTTCCTGTTAAATCAAACTTTTCATTCGATCTTACAAGATCGTACTTAGCTTGCCCTGGGTAAACATTAACTTAAACGGGCATTTCGATGATAGGAACTATGGAACAAAACAACCTCACGCTTGGCATCCCCGGTTTTTCTTACGCTGATCTTTACGACTCTAACCGCCTTAAAGATTTGTTGGATGTGTTCGATGCGTCCGTTAAAAAACACGACGCCGACTTGTTCAGCCGTTATGCCGATTACCGGCAAAACCAAGGTGAAGGCTTAACACCTGAAGCTTTATCCGACTTGTTGGTGAAGATGGGGCCTTTCGTCGGTCAATTTGTTGCGACTTTATTCAATGTGACCGAAGCGCATCTGGCGCAGGCTGAAAAGATTCGGGACGAGTTTTCTACTGTTTTCGCCTATAAAAACGAAGTCGTCGATAAATTAAATTTGGCTTTTAAAGATCAAGATGTCACCGCTTGGGATAAGGCAACTATCAATAAACGCTTTGAGTTGCTCTCGGCGGCGGGTTTTCCTGAAGCTGCAAATGATTCGGATGCCGAACATCGTGTTGCCCGCGTGGGGGCGGTTATCGGCTTGCTGTCGGCGCATTACAAATTGGTGGCAAAAGGTAAAGATAGCGATTTTGCCCATGCGGACGACGCGGTAAACAATCTGCGCAACAAATTGTCAGCCCATCAACAAGCCGCAAGTGAATTTAAAGACATTATTGCGCTTGAAGCACCTGCCGATTTTGTTCAGGGTTTGATGGACATCGTTCAGCGCTGGAGTTTTATCGCCCAACACGATCCCGCGATTGCCGAGCATTGGCTCAGTTTCAAATTCCCGGAAAAACGCGATTTCGACCATCTGGTCGAGCATGATGTGGTTGATAAAGGTGAATTCAACGTCTGGATGGGCGAATTGAAACATCGCCGCCGCCGCGACGGTTTCAAACTGACCGACCCACGCTTTAACCAACGCGAAGTGTTGTCTGAAGTCGATCATTGTATTTATTGCCACGAGCGCGATACCGATTCCTGCTCGAAAGGCATGATTAACAAAAAGACCAAACTCTTTAAAGTCGATCCTTTAGGCGTCACCACGACGGGTTGCCCGCTGGATGAAAAAATCTCCGAAATGCATTTGGTCAAACGGCGGGGCGACAATATCGGTGCATTGGCGATTGTCATTATCGATAATCCGATGTGCCCCGGCACAGGTCATCGTATCTGCAACGACTGTATGAAGGGCTGTATTTACCAAAAAACCGATCCGGTCAACATTCCACAAATCGAAACCAATGTATTGACCGATGTATTATTCATGCCTTATGGTTTTGAAATTTACAGTTTGCTGACCCGCTGGAATCCGTTAAACGTCAAACGACCCTACATGCTGCCTTATAACGGCAAGAATGCTTTGGTGGTCGGTTTGGGACCTGCCGGTTACACGATGAGCCACTATCTGCTGAACGAAGGCTTCGGCGTGGCGGGCATCGATGCGTTAAAAATCGAACCGTTGCCGATTCATTTGACCGGCACTCATGACGCCCTGCCCCAACCCATCGCCGATTTTAGGGAGTTATACGAAGACCTCGACCAGCGTATTCTGGCCGGTTTCGGCGGCGTTGCCGAATACGGGATAACCGTGCGCTGGGACAAGAACTTCCTGAAAGTCATTTATTTGAACTTACTGCGTAGAAACTCATTCCGTGCTTACGGCGGCGTACGTTTCGGCGGCACGATCACCATCGACGACGCTTGGAACATGGGTTTCCACCATATCTGTATCGCGTCCGGCGCGGGCAAGCCGACGATTATCGGGCTGAAAAACAACCTTACTCGCGGCATTCGCAAGGCGTCCGACTTTTTGATGGCCTTGCAATTAACCGGCGCGGCGAAAACAAACTCGCTGGCGAATCTGGAAGTGCGCTTACCGGCGGGCGTTATCGGCGGCGGGTTAACAGCCATCGATACGGCGACCGAATTGATGGCGTATTACCCGTTACAAGTCGAAAAAATTCTTAACCGTTATGAAACACTCGTCGGTGTTTACGGCGAAGCTGCCGTTAGAAACCGTTACGATAAAGAAGAAATCGGCATTCTCGATGAATTTTTAGCTCACGGAAAAGCCATAAAAGCCGAACGCGAACGCGCAAAATTGGCTGGCGAACAGCCGAATTTCCAACCCTTGGTCGAATCCTGGGGCGGCGTTACCTTATTCTATCGCAAAGGCATGCACGATGCGCCCGCATACCGGCAAAACCATGAAGAAATTGCCGAAGCCTTGGAAGAAGGTATTGCCTTAGCCGAAGGGATGAGTCCTGTGGCAGCCATCGAAGACGAATACGGTCATCTGAAAGCCGTCGAATTCGATAAATTGGAGCAAATTGAAGGCAACTGGAAAAGCACCGGCAAGGCTGTCACTGTTGCCTTGCGGGGACTTTATATAGCCGCCGGGACATCGCCTAATACAATTTACCAAAGCGAATATCCCGATACCTTTGTGATGGATAAATGGTTCTTCCAGCGCTATGAGCCGGAATATCAAAACGGCAACATGACGTTAGTGCCGATGCATGATGAAGAAGCGCCGAAATTAGGCAAACCCGCACCGCTGACTTCGTACGAGAAAGATGGCAAATACATCAGTTTCTACGGCGATAACCACCCGGTTTATGCAGGCAACGTGGTTAAGGCGATGGCGAGCGCAAAAAATGGCTACCCCTATGTCGTCAAACTGTTTGAAAAAGAATTGGCAGGCTTGAATCCCGCATCGCAAGCAGAGCGGGATACAGCATTAGCCAAATTATTTACCAAACTGGACGAAAGTTTTACCGCGACGATTGTCGCCATTAACCGCTTAACGCCGACGATTATCGAAGTCGTCGTGAAAGCGCCGATGGCGGCGGAAAAATTCCATCCCGGCCAATTTTACCGGGTGCAGAATTTTGAAGCCCATGCGCCTGTGGTTGAAAATACCGTGCTAACAGCCGAAGGTTTGGCCTTAACCGGCGCTGAAGTTGATAAGGAAAAAGGCACGATTTCCCTGATTGCTTTGGAAATGGGTTCATCTTCAAGGCTGTGTGCAAGCTGGCATGTCGGCGATCCATTAATTATTATGGGTGTCACTGGCACGCCCACCGACATCCCGACCGGTCAAACCGTGTTGCTTATCGGCGGCGGCTTGGGCAATGCCGTGTTGTTCTCCATCGGCAAAGCCCTGCGTAACGCAGGTAACAAAGTGATTTATTTTGCTGGTTACAAATTCAGCCAAGACCGCTTTAAAATCAGCGATGTTGAAGAAGCGGCCGATGTAGTGATTTGGTCGGTGGATAAAGGCGAGAACGTGCAACCTTTCACCCCAACCCGCCCGCAAGACAAGACCTTTGTCGGTAACATCCTGGAATGTATGGTCGCTTACGGCAAGGGCGAATTGGGCGAGCAACCGATTTCGCTGGCAGATGTCGACCACCTGATCGTCATCGGTTCCGACCGGATGATGGCGGCGGTCAAATCCGCCCGTTACGATGTGCTAAAACCTTACCTTAACAAAGCCCATCATGCCATCGGCTCCATCAACTCGCCCATGCAATGTATGATGAAAGGCATCTGCGCCCAGTGCTTATGTAAGCATGTCGAGCCGGACACCGGTAAGGAATACTTCGTCTACTCCTGCTACAACCAGGATCAGGATCTGGATAAGGTCGATTTTCCGCACCTCAACGCCCGTTTGCGGCAGAATACCGTGCAGGAAAAGCTGTCGAACTTGTGGCTGGATTATTTGATGACGAAAAATTAGGTAGTCTGGATGAAGGGTCGTAGGTACGATTAGCGATAGCGTAATCGTACGCATGAGTTGGTTGATTACAATCCTCCGATTACGCTATCGCTAATCGGAGCTACGCGCTCTCATTTGAATGCTCGGTTAAGGCAGAACACCGTGCAGGAAAAGCTGTCGAATTTGTGGTTGGATTATTTGATGACGAAAAACTAATGTAAGATATGCCGAACAAAGTGAAGCGCATTTGTGCCACCAAGAGGGTATTGGTCGAGGAAACAAAATGCACGCGAACGACGCGCCTCGTTCCTCGGCACATCCTATACTTGGGGCATCTTACGGGTTACGTGCTTAACTTACCGAGTAAATCCGACTTACGAAACTTTATAAGAAACATAATTGTTGGACAAAAAATGAGTGATCAAAATAGGAAATTGTACATAACTAAGAGTTGGGTTATGGCAATATTAGTCTATTACCTTGTTATCTTTATATCGGGTTCAATTGGTGCAGTAAGTGCATTGTTTATTGAATCCAATACTGGATTAACCATCTTCCAGCGTGCACTATTGGGATCAATTTCGATGGCCTTAGCTGCGGCATCTGCTGCATATATTAGAAAACTATATAAATTATGTTTTAATTTTACATCTGAGCAAGATAGCGAAGATCAGTTATTTTTAAAACGATTGGGTACTATAGTTTATTTTTTTGCAAGGCCTCTGTTTTCCATCCTTTTTGCCCTTCTTGTAGTAGCTGGTGTGCGGTCAGGTATTATACTCACATCATCTCCTTCACTTAAGCTTGATGAAGGTTTCATTTATTTGACAATGGTATCTTCATTTTATGTGGGTTTTTTGTCTGGTGACTTTATAAAGAAACTTGAGTCAAAAGGCTTGAAGACTCTTGAATCGTTGATAGGCTAGGGTGTAACTAACTATGTATCAAGATGAAAAGAAAATATTGGCAGTTATTAAAGAACTTGAACTCCTAGCAGCAACAGTTTTAAAGTTGAAACATGAGTCAATTCCAAGAAGGCCAATAGTAATTGAATTCTGTGGTTCTCCTAAATCTGGTAAATCAAGTTGTATTAATTCATTGAGTCTTTTTCTTAGAAGAAATAAATTCAGAACTAAAGTCCTCACTGAAAGAGCAAGTGTATGTCCTGTATTAGATAAATTTGATCCAAATTTCAATATATGGACAGCCTGTTCTGTTATAGCAGAACTATCAGAAGTACTTTCGAATAATGCAAAGGATTACGATGTAGTTATCCTTGATAGAGGAATATTTGATGCACTTTGCTGGTTCAATTGGTTGCAAAGTAATAATAGTTTAGATGATGATGACTTCAGTAGTTTAGAAACATTTTTGGTTATGAATAAATGGAGGAGAGTAATTGACTTAATTTATGTCTTTACAGCTAAACCAGAAATCTCTATGGAAAGGGAGTATGCATCATTATTAACTAGAAAGGAAGGAAGTATCATGTGTACTGATGTACTTGATAGTTATAAAAAATGCTTAGAGAATATTTCAAAACAATACCAAGATAAATTTCAAAAAATTGAGCTTTTTGATACTAGTGAGAAATCATTAAATGACGCTAATTATCATATTACCAAAAGCATATTGGATATAATTCGAGAAAATATAACAGAGAGGGTTGGGTTTATTCCTAGAAATAAATTGTCGCATGAATTACCAGAAACATTTTATTTAAAGGATGCACAAATAGAGGACTTGCCCCTAAACTATGATTTACGAGACACAGTAGAACATGATCAAAATTCAGTTCAACCTATTCCTATTCTCGTAATTACAAATAAAGAACGAAATAAAATTCTGGTCGTAAAGAAAAATAAGAACAAAACATCAAAAACCTCCCCTGAATCCGAGAAGTTACTTGTCTATCTTGGTGGTCACACTAGAGAAGAGGATAGTTTTGGCACATCTGACAAAACTTTGATGTCATTATCAAAGCTTACATTGAGTAGAGAAATAAAAGAAGAGATTGGAATTAGCTATATCCCGCACGATTCAGAAAATAATCCACTGTGCATCTGGGTAAGAGACAATGATAAAAGCAAAAAACATCTAGCACTTTGTTTTCTGAAGGAAGTCGATTTTTCTAGAACAAAATTCAAGCTTGATAAAAATGAGTTTATGACAGCTAGTAATACAATTAGTGGTACTGTTCTGGCTGTTAGCGACATCTTAGGTCGAGAAAAAGAATTGGAAAGTTGGAGTAAACTGATATTAAGGGAGCTTTTCAAAGTAACGGATCAAAAACAAAATTCTCTGATATAAAGCTGGTTAGCTCAAAATATACACATTCTATTGATGCTGGGCATCGCTATCGCTAATCGGAGAGGTCAACCCGTAAGATGGGTAGAGTGAAACGAAACCCATCAGAACTGCGGTACAATGCCATTGATATTGATGGGAAGGACACTCCGTCTTGGCGTGGATGGTTGTTTGGTTTGGGTATGATGGGTTTCGGCTACCGCCTCTACCCATCCTACGTACTGGCAAGTGGTTGAACTATTGTTTAACCCGTAAAATGGGTAGAGGGCAACATATACCCCTTCCGGCAAAAAAAGGGTTACCTGTGCGCTTTTATCTGCAAATAAACAACGAGGAGTCGCAAATATTCACCGGACAGATGGTCAAGCGTCCGTTTGCGTAGCAATTCATATAGGCCATTCCGCCCGTGTTACATGGCGTTTTGGTACTAACCGCATACTTACTCCATTTTCCTTGGGAATAGATGCCTCCCTGACATGACAGCACTTTTGAACCTACCTCAGTCGCGTAGTTAGGACCAGAGTAATAGGTCGTTTCGACTTCTTGGGAGGGAAGCGCGTAAGCGAGTGTCGCGGTGAATCCAATAAACATTGAAAATAGTCCGATAACGCCAAGCTTTGTTGATAGTTTCATGGTTTTTCTCCATCTCAATAGGGTTGAATAAGGCCAACCTCTGATAGAACAGTTGGCCAGTAAATTTAGTAAAAAACGAATCCTTAAACATTCCTTTGGTAACAAAATTTCGATTGATTAGTACAAGGTTTTTTAAGCCCTTTCATTACTCCCCTTATCGAAAGAAAACACCACATCCTTTCCTGTTGAATAAAAAATTTCTCCTTAAATTAAGGTGTGTGAATATTCCCTCTAGAGAACCTCGCCTTTCTAAAGGCATGTTCTTGAACTCCTCGAGTTATTAACACTCCTTGTCCATGATTCCGGTCATGCATCGCATTTGTTCAAATTATTTTTCAAGAATTTTGATAATGAGTAGTGTGTACATCAAATTGCGTAATTTTATTACTGCGTACCCGGATGAAATGGCATGGCATCTGGAAAACCTATGTGCGGGGATATTGACCCGTAAGTTGAGTAGGGTGCGTTTTACGCGCCAATCTAGGTGCATGGAATGCACCCTACTCGACAGCCTTTATTCCCTAAGGCGTGATTGTTTTTATCATCAGCATGTCCACACGGTTAGAAAAGCCTTTCTGTTGCCGTTGCCGCCCCACGGTTACCCTAATTGGTCGTCCCTGAAAAACAGCGTTTTCTCGTTCCCACGCTCCTGTGTCACTACCATTAAGTTAAAGATTTTCCAGTTCGCCCTGAGTCCTTCGACTACGCTCAGAAGAATCTTGTCGAAGGGTGAGTGGCAAAATCCGACCCTTCGAAATTAAGCCGTTCATGGTTCGACAAGCTCACCACGGACGGCTTAATTTAATGGCAGTGGCGCTCCTACGTGGAAATGCGTACGAGGAAAGTTGAATTAACTTATCGGCGTTGGGGTAGTAGGTTGAATCTATTTATTGATGGACTTAACCGCTTCATCCGTGAAAGTAGCTTGTGTTTTAGAGCGACAAACCTAGGTTTGTCACTCCGCCTATCATTACAGTCAAAGATTTAACACGCTACCCAGGTCGACAACAGGACTTGTCCGATTTAGTTGGCAACCTATTCTGTTATTTTTCCCCTCGTCTTATGTGACAAATTACCTTTCTCGCCTCATAAAAAACATAGATGATGTTATTGGCTTGAGAAAACAATTCAGCCATAACTATCGATCTCTTTTTGTGCAATCAAATTGCCCATCGAGATCCAAAATAATTTTATATACCTATGTTTCGAGGTGAAAAATGAACGCAAGAAATTTTATAATCAGACTATCCATTAAAAGTTTATTGCTTGCATTGATAGCTTTGTACTCTGCCTTTGCCGGCGCGGCTGTGCCGATTGTGGTGGATACCTTCGCTCTACCTGCGGCACCCACATCGAAAGTAGCCTATGGCACGCTCTTATCAAGCACACATCAGGTTGCTTTTAACAATTTGGCGAGCAGTATTCTCGGCGGGATTCGGGGGACTACCTTTAACGTATACAGTGATCCGCTTAAGAGTATTTCTGCCGTCTCCGTGGGCAGAGGAACATTGAGCGTGGCGCAAGGGACCGGCGCTATGGCGGAAACTCTGATTGCTTACGGCGCATTTACCAGACCTCAACCGAATGTCGGCGGACCTTTATTAAATCTGGATTTGTCCACTTACGACGGTTTGCAGTTAGATTTTTCAGGCGCTGAAGATGGAATGAATATTAATGTTGTTTATTACACCAGCTCCCCGCTCAACCAAGATTCGCCGTTATATTACGCTACTAACGGCGTCAACATTGCGCCTCCTACAGCCGGAGGGCCGCTGTCTTTCGTACTAGGTTTTGATAAAGTCGCTCATGCTGATTTTAATTGGTCTCATGTCGATGGCATTATTGTGGTCATAAACCGGTCAGGCCCTATTCCCCACACGTCGTATACCTTGGATAAACTGACACTGGTAAGTAAGTAAATCCAGAGTAACCCTTCGCTGTTGTGAGGTATTGCAGTTAACTTGATAAATTGGATTTCGTAGCTTGCAGAGAAGCCTTCGGAATCCAGTCCAGTCCGGTCGGTTTTCTCAATTCATATATCAAAGCATTAAGCGGAATGCCCCTTTACTATAGATTCGTCCCTGTGAAGTCATAACTTCCGTTCGCCTTCGACTGCACGGATACAGGAGGTAGCGCAACACAGGGAGCAGTTGCCGAGAGCCTGTCAAAAGGCGGTTTGTGCTTCGACTCGTTCAGCACGACCGGTTCAGACTTTAATAGGTCGAATCAATAGTAGAACCTCTCTGTTTTATCTTTGATTAGCACTTTGAAATTTACGTAAACGGGTTGGAGTCAATCTAAACAATCGAACTCCAACTTTCGTCTATTTTGGTTGCAAAATTTTAAAATGCATCCTGAACCAACACTTGTTGGACTAAATTATCAATCGCTTGATAAGTCTGATGCCGGGGTAAATATTTTTTCCGGTTTAATTTATTTTTAAAATATTGGCATAATCGAACCGCTTTTTCCGCCCGGCTTGCCGGATATAGCGAACGCATGGGACCGCCCGCACTGTAATGACGAATATAATCCTGTAGATCGGGCTTGAAATTATTATTCCAACGCGTATCGAGCAATTGCAAGCCTTCCCATCGGCTGGCGAAATGAATCAAATGACCGTTTTCACCCCAATCGGCACTTGGAACTTCATCATTGCTATGCTCGTAAATCGTACGAAACAAATGTTTTACATCTTCACCATTACGAATAATCATAACCCCTGAATTAATACGACCAGAAAATCCGTTTGCCATATAAAGATACTTATCTTCGACCGACAAGGATTCAAGCGGCGGCATTTCCGATTTGATTTCGCAATCGGCGTCGATAAAGGCTACCCAGTCATAACCATTCTCCAAGGCTTTAATGATCAGAGGAATTTTTAACCAAGCGCTGGCGGTAATCGATGCTTTTCCGGGTTTATTAATCAGCTGATAGTGATAACCTTCTCGTTCGGCGTACCTTCGATGGCTTTCGATACAGCGTTGATACATACGATCATAATTGTTCAGACCGACGCAAAATATTAATACATTTTTGTTTTTTATTGATTTCATTAAGTTATCTCTATATTTAAAGTGGTTAGCGTTTCATTTACGATCAAAAGCCCTGCTTTACGAAACTTGGTTTAGGACCTAGTTTTTTCACAGTCTGCAGATAATCGATTGACCTTTTTAAGCTGCCGAATTAGGAGGGATAAAATTCCTTTTACCAGCGCCATTTCCCGCCGTTTTTCGTTATCCCGGTTGACACTCCGAATTTGTACCAATCCTGATGGGTTTGATTTCCGGAATTGATATAGTCGATAAATTGCGGATAAGCTTTTGTCATGTTGACATATTCGTTCGGCCAAACCCAATCGTTAGGAAGAATCATGGCGAATGGAAAATTGTTGCTATCTTTAAAACTTGTCTTTTTACGCACGACGGTTAACGAATGAGTCAACAGCGCCGTTTTTCCGGGTAAATGAATCTCATAACCCGACGTTTGGTCAAAAAGATACGGATCGAACGGCGCACTTCCAATGCTACTTATAGGAATGCTGTTATCCAATGCGATATTGAATTTGAACCGTTGTCCGGGAACGAAGTTTGAATTCCAAAGGGTATTGACTTGCGAGAAATTCGGATCGAAAAACATAACTTTGATATTACTTAAAACTTTTACGTTTATACCGTTTGAAATCCCGATAACTTCGGGATATCCGGCTTTAGTAATAGAACTATGCGCATCGTAGACTTTTAGTTCACCCATCCCTGTTACATTTTGCGGTAAGGGAATGTGTAGAAACCAATCTAATTCGTGAGCCCCGCCTCTGGCTAATAAATAACCTTCGCCTTCGATTGTTTTAACCTTCGAGTCGGCATCCAAGCCGAAATAAATCCGATAGGCGACTATCAAATCGTTAAAATCGTAGTCGCCGGTTTTGGAAACTGGTCTTCATAAGCGGCTAGATAATAGTCGGACGAAGACGGATAGAACGCATAACTACCAACCGCCGATCCTGCGTCGTTCGCCACAACAAGAGGTGCACGATCTCTTCCGGCTTGTAAAATATTCAGATAGGCGGCATCGGATTTAGTCACAATAGCAACATCTTCGAATCCCCCGCTAAAATCGTAAAAACTCTCCGGGTCGCCTAATTTTGTATTCGTTTGTAGCAGACGAAAATGAATCCAAATGGACGTCGCTTTAGAAATATCCATATTCACCGGTATCGTTAGCGTACCGTCGAATGAAGAGCCGTAAATATCGCTTTTATTATTGCTCGTGATCCGGCTCGAACCGGCTTCTCCCAGCAGCGTGTAATACATTTGACGATTTGTCGAACCAACCGCTGCCAGCGAACTTCGAGTTTGCGTAGTAAAATTAGCGAACTGATACAAGACGTTATTGATGCGCACATCGATCCACGCCGACTGAACGGCAATACCCTGAGAATCTCGGTTTTCGGATCCTTTTGAAGATTCATTGACATCGACCGCAAACACTAGATTGCCGTTATTGTCTTTCCTAAACGCTTCTAATTCGGTTGCGGTTATTAATTTATCGCCGGTCGAGCGTCGCATCAGACTGAAATCGCCTATGCCGTTGGATCGAATCGAGCCTTCGAATCGTCTGGAAATTAGTTCCCCGGCATTAATCAAGTTTGTTTGGGCCAAAAGAGCCGCTATTAAAATCATCTTTTTCATTGATTGAACTCTGGTTATTGAAGTTGAGCAGATAGAACGGCCGGTTGGTCGGAAGTATTTTCGCTAAATACTTCAACCATTAGTTTTGTTGCCGACTTCAATGCATGAACTGGAATCGTAAACGACTCCTGTGGGGAAACAGCGCCTAAAAATAAGGTATTGTTTAAATCGTCGTAAATCTTGATGAAACGGTATTGTCCAGCCATGTCATAAGCCGGCACATCGATTTTCAAGTTCACACGTTCGAAGTTGCTGAAACCGCTACTAGCGACGACCTGAATCTCGTTATTGGGAGATGCTTCGCAAACGGTTGAAAGCGCCGTAACTAACAGCAACGCCGGTAATGTGATGGGGACAGCTCTGCAATGGAATAAACACTGACTCGATTCAAGGAGAATCGGCTTTCTAAAGGACTTCATTTTCAATGGCCTCAAATTATTAATACAATCGCCTTGTTAGAAAGCAATTGTTAGGCCAACTTTTTAAAAAGCCTTTCACACGTGCATAACTATATAATTACACAGCGCAATTGAAAATTGTGAAGCGTATTTTTTGCATTTTGCAATGCAAATTAGAAGCAGGTTACTGAGTCGTATCAATCTGAGAAGAACTGATAGGTTGTTTAAAAGAGGCGCCCATGACAACCAAAGCCGGCCAAAACAAATAAGCTAGAATTTCCAAATTTTCGCCGAAGGTATACAGGAATAAAATGAGAATAACGCAAAGACCGACCCGACACAGTGGATTTTGCTGTGCTTTGTAAACCAGCTCAATAAAGCTATAAGCCATTGCAACCGCGAGCGCGAAAAAGCCGACCAGCCCTTTTACAAAAAGCAACCCGTACCAGGTATGATGGGAACCGATCATCATGTATTCCACTAGATGCGGGCCTTTTTCAACAATACCATGCCCCCACACCGGCGCTTCGGATTCCCAGCGTTGAACGGCAATACGGCCTAACGCGCTTCTCACTCGGCTTGAATCGGCTCGCGCTTCGCTGAATTTCTGGTTGAAATTATTAAAAGTTTCAATCAGCGAAGGCGCATTGATGCCGGCCAGTAAAGAACTCGCAGACAAGAACGCTAAGACCGGAAGTTTAGTTAATCGACTCAGAAGAGCGGCGGCAAACGCAACGAAAGCGATACTCACCAACGCTAACCGCGATTTGGATACCAAACACATCAACACGCTACCGATGATCCCGATATAAAACCAACGGCTACCTTTCAGTTGCAAAGCGAAGATAAAATAAAAATTGGCGACGAAACCGAGTGCCGGCCCCCAGGGGGTAAATAAGCGCCACCTTGGCGTTCCGTCCGGGTTAATCCCATAGAGGGTTACGGTAAAATATTCGGGTCCTGGACCGCCGACTGCTTGCAAGGGTGAAACATAAAGATCCGCCGGTAAATGTACAAGATACGCGACAATCAAAAAAGGCATAATAATCAATGTATGCAGACATACAATGGCTGTGGCTTTATAGATCAATTCGGGACGGACGTGCAAACAACCGATCATGGGAAAGATGGCGATCAAAGCCCAGCCTTTAGCCCAGCCGATAGTCGATTTTATCGTTTGCCCCAAATCCAAGCCGTAATCGGCATGGCCTACTAACAAAGCCAATTCCATCACCAGCATCGAGACAATCCATACCCAAACGCCGAAGGGGATGAAAATGCGCTCTGAGGAAGGCGTCAACGGTGTTTGCCGCCAAAGGATATAACCTAGATGAAACAACAAAACCCGGGCGATGACCGGAGCAAGGATGTATAACCCGCCAACTAAATAAAATAGGTAGGTTCGAGTAATCGAAAACCAGATTACTCGTTCAGCAAAATTTTGCGGAGCAAGTTCTTGCGTGTCCATAAAATACCCATCCCGAATAAACTGAAAACGGTCGCAGCGCCCGCGGCCGATAAAAACGAATAATCGATTGGGAGATGTCGGCTTTTCAGGCGCATTAGGCGGTGTCAACATTTGAATGAGCGGATATGAGGCATAAATATCCGATTTACCGGTATCTATCCTGGCTAAGGCCGAAGTGAATACCGCTTCCGCAATTTGATGATTTCGTTTTAAATCATCTAACGTCGCCGCCGAGTTCATGTCTTTATCGAGCCGCGCCGTCATTTCGACAATTTGTTGCTCCAGCTTTTCGATTTTATTGGCGCTACCTTTCGTTTCGGCGTCCAATGAAATCATTTTTTCAAACAAAGCTCCACGGGTGCTATCCGACGACACGGTTAATCGCTCCAGCAAATGCGAATCGGGATTACCCACCAAATGTTTTATCCTTTCGTTTAGTTTTTGTTTTGCTGAATCAACTTCATTTCTGGCTTTAACGACTTCAGGGTGATTTTCACCCATTTTGAGAATTTGCTTTCCTAAAACGGCATCGGCTTGCGCGAAATGCTTCATATTCTCCTGAAACACCGGGTCGGTTTGTAATAAAAGCGCATCCGATGCCTGACTAGCATTTAAATTTAGGGTTTTGATAAGCTGATCCCGTTCGCCTATGAGCCTGGAATGTTCCGCTTTTAATTCGAATAATTTTATCTTTACATCTTCAAGCGATGTGGTGAATTGGTTAAATTGCTCAATCGCCACCACTTTAGATTCGGTTTGATAGGCTAATAATTGATCGCGGCTTTGTTTCAATTTATCTTGCACGCCGGATAACATTTTTTGAACGCTTTCTTCCCGTCGTTTGATTTCATCTTGACGTAAGTTGTTCAAGATCGTTTCCAAAGCGTCGTAAAGCGCATAGGATTTTTTTTGCGCTTCCGTTCCCGTTTTACCTTGAACTTCAAAGAATATCATCGATGTCTGATCGACTAATGTTATCCGCGGTTTTCCGAACGCATCCACATCCATCTTCAATTTTTTAGCGGCCATTTCCAACACGCCGTTGCTTTCCGCTATCGATTTATAATTGGCGTTGGGGCTGATGCTATGACTGCCGTAAGCTGATGCGGACGAGGTTGAAGCCTGTCCGATGCTCTCTAAATTGACCATAGAATTAACGCCGGTACCCGGTAATATCAACGTCCATTTACTGGTGTACGACGGTTTTGCTAATTTGAGATAGGCTAACGATGGCCCCCAGATAAGGCCGAGAATCAATAAGCAGAGTATGCTGTATCGCTTTCCCCGGCCTTGATCTCCCGGCGTCCATAATAATATTCGCCGCCAAAGTTCTAGATTTTTTAAAGAGTGGTCGTCATCCGTCATATCAGGAATAATAGTTTCGCGAGCGTCATCGGATCAAGTATATCACCGAAAAACTTGGCTATTTCGCGAATATTCGTTGCATTCGAATCGAAGCAGGCTAACCCGTCGTCAGGCATTAAATAAGGGTTTTTAGCTTGATCGTTTGCATTTGCAGCAACGTCATCCAATTCAAACAATTTTACATCCATCTGTCCGTTGATGGGGTTTTTGGTGCTATATAACACTTTTCTCGAGCTATTTACCCAAGAACCTCCGACGCAGTTGGCTGCCAAAGCCCCTTCCAGCAGACGCGAACCGTAAGGAATATCTCGCGCCGCTTTGGATACGCCGGCTTGGGCGTTTCCCGAGATCGGCTGGCTCAAATTCGACATAAAAATCTGAAACCCGGGCGGTGTAATTTGAGAAGGTCTGATCAATTCTTCTTGTAACCGTCCGAGCGATGGAATTTCCAACTGATCGCCGGCAATAAGCGGAATATCTTTGACGACCGATCCGTTAAATACGCCTCTAATGTTTAACCGAATCGCTTTACCGCCGCGAATTAATCTGACGTTTTCTAAATCGGCATCCGGTCTAATGCCGCCCGCGCCTTTCAACCCGGAGGTCAAATACCGGTTTACCGAATAATCGCCGCTTTCTTGCGTTTGTTGAAACGATTGTTCCGCCACAAGTTGATCGTTTATCATCACACGACCGGGCCTGAATACGGCGCCTTTGACGAAAATTTGTATTTTAGACCATTGCAATATGCTGACATTGACACCGTTAAACCCCGGCTGATACATTTTTTGACCGATAAGTGCTTCGGTTAATTTTTCCTCGGCTTCTTTAACGCTTAAACCGACTGCCGGAATCGGGTGTAAGTAAGGAATATGCAACTGCCCGTCGAGGTTTATTTCAAACACCCCGCTGAACATATCGCCTTCTTCCACTTTCACTCTAACGCGGTCGCCCTGCGACAAGGGTAATGCTGCAACATCGGGCGTAAGCATTGTCGTTTCGACGTACTTTTCTGTGTTGGCTAAGACAGGCGTTGGCGTTTTCGCTGCGTTCTGCGCTGTCGGTAAACTGCTGCAAGCCGTTAAAAGCGACAAACAAACGACAAAGGCGATTAATTTCGGGAAGAATTGAAAACGATTTTTGTTAATCCTAATCATGTCACCGATCTCGTTTAAGCAATCAGTGAAGATGACGAATGAAAGAAGCTTTTCATTCTGGTTAGTTCGAAAAACGCTTCCAAGGAGGGCGATACGCTTTTCAAAACTAATTTGACGCCTTTTTCGTCGGCGTATTTTTTGCAATTAACCAGTAACGATAATTTATCGGCTGTTAAAGACTGTAAACCAGACAGATCCACCGATAATACCGAATTGATACCGCTTCTCGACTGTAAACTGTGAATAAGATTTACGTAATCTTTTTTACTTAAATTCTGCTCGGCAAAGTTAATGTTGGATCTTAGGGTATTGGCATTCATAAAAGTTGACATCATATTTCTCCAGAGAAATCGATAATTGATTAAGGTTAACGCTTTAAAGCAATTACCTTGCCAACTTTTATTTATATATTTTTCAATAACTTAAAATTTTTTTAATTTTACCCTTCTTGGTTTTTGCAAATTGCGAATCAAAATGCGGGTTATTCAAAATGTTAACGATTTTTGTCATTCTATAACTTGAGCTTACAGCCAGCTTTAGTTTGTCGTAAAACTTTCCCCACAACCGCAAGAACCAGTAACGTTAGGATTATTAAAACGAAAAGCTTCGTTAATACCTTCCCTTCTGAAATCGAGTTCCATCCCGTCGATAAACGGTAAATCGTTTTTTTGTACGATGACTTTTACGCCGAATTCTTCAAATACTTCATCATCCTTTTCGATCCCATCGGAATAATCCAAGGTATAGGCATATCCGGAACAACCGGACTTTTTAACACCCAACTTTAATCCGACGCCTTGACCGCGTTTTTCTAACTGTTTTTTTATTTGCCTTGCGGCGCTTTCTGTTAATGATACTGACATAATTTCCTCACTACCTCACGCCCTGATTGACGAGGGTTTCTAACTGATTAAAAAACTCGATAACGTCTGCTTCGGTATTATCCTTGCCTAAACTGACTCGGATTGCGCTTTTTGCTAATTCTTCCGCTACGCCCATCGCTGATAACACCGGACTCGATTGTCCGCCGCCGCTGGCGCAAGCCGAACCGCTGGACACCGCAATACCTTTTCGATCTAACTTCATAAGAAGCATTTCACCATCCATCCCTTCTATGCCGAATTGAACCGTATTCGGTAATCGAGGTGCTTCTTTTGCAAATATTGTAAGGCCCGGAATCGTCGTTAAACGATCCTCTAATAGCTTTCTAAGATATGAAAACGTTTCAGTCCTTTGAACCAACTCCGATTGTGCGAGTTCCGCCGCTTTGCCGAAACCGACAATAGCGGGTACGTTTTCTGTTCCCGACCTTAAACCGCGCTCTTGTCCACCGCCCAAGATAATCGGTTTGATATGCGATTCTTTTGACGTTATTAAAGCACCGCAACCCTTCGGCCCATAAATTTTATGGCTCGATACGGACATCAAGTTCACACCTAATTCGTTAAAATCGACAGGAATTTTACCTAATGCCTGAACCGCATCGGTATGAATACAGCTGCCGCTATCGATAAACTGACGGCTAATAGCAGCTATATCCTGAATAACACCGGTTTCGTTATTCGCTAACATCATGGAAACAAACGTCGGTTTATACTCAATAGCTTGATCGATTTCATCTTCATTAATAATGCCATTACGGTCGACCTTGATAGCCATTACGGAATTACCGAGTTGAGCTAAATGTTGAGCGGGCTCGCTTACTGAAGGATGTTCGATTGCAGAAATCGCTAATTTGTCTCCGGGGTTAAGAACAGTGAAAGCCGAATTATTCGCCTCTGTTCCTCCGCTTGTGAAAACGACTTGCATCGGACGAACGCCGACTAACGCTGCCACTTGTTCGCGGGCCGTATCGATTGCACTTCTCACATATCTACCCTGCCGGTATAAACTGGAAGGATTCCCGTAAAACAGTCTGAAAAAAGGCAACATTGTCTCTATTACCCGATCATCTATCGGGGTTGTTGCATTATGATCGAAATAGATCATGTTCCTGAATTAAATTCGGCTCCAGTCTATCCATTTGAATAGTATGTTGTATATGATTCTGCTGGCGCTTGGCAACCGACTGAACATGATGTTTTTCCAACAGTTCTGCAAGGCTGATACCGGTCAAATAGTGTTTAATTTGCTCGCTCAAACCCGTCCATAACTCATGCGTCAAGCAGGCTTGGTCGCCTTGGCAATTCGATTTTCCGCTACAACGCGTGGCGTCGATTTGCTCGTCGACTGCGGCGATAATCTCGGCGACATTGATAAGGCTGGCATCCCTGGACAACTGGTAACCCCCTCCCGGACCTCGAACCCCTTGAACCATCCCGGCTTTTCGCAAACGCGCAAATAGCTGTTCCAGATAAGATAATGAAATGGTTTGACGGGCCGCAATATCGTTTAACGCGACGGCTTTATCACGTCCGTGAAACGCTAGGTCAAGCATAGCTGTTACCGCATATCGGCCTTTGGTGGTTAACCTCACAAACTTCCTCAAAAGTAACCTAACAAATTTGTCACTATACTTAACCCATCGGAATAGTCAACTATTATGGTTCTTATTGAAGTCTTACCCTATTCAACCGAAATTTAGACACAAGCGAACAGCATTTTTCCCTACTTAAAATAAACCGGCTCGATTTAGTTTGGGTTCTGAAAAAATATAATTGCAACAAAGCATTTACTATCAGCATGTTAGACATAGCTAAACGCTCAAGGTTCAACCTTTTTGGGATAATCACCGAAGAATGTGATTGTTTTAAATCAGTCGCAAGCAAAATCAATTTCGATAAAGGGTGTTTTCATTCCCATTTTTGATCGCGGTTTAAAGCTTTGATTTGACTTGAGTGGTAAACCTAGGTTTGCCACTCCAAAATAGACGTAATTCACTGATATAAAAACGACATTGTCACAATAAAACAGTGGCTTAATACTACCGTATTAATCGATTCATAAAGTATGCCCAGCTTTTCTATTTCGTTAATATAGCATCCAATCTATTAAACAATCGCTTGCTCCTGAAGCAACTTAATCTCATCCCTGAGCTTTGCTGCTTGTTCGAACTCCAAATTTTTGGCATGGCGGTACATGGCGTCTTCCAACTGTTTCAATTTCTTGCTTAACTGCTTGGGCGACAATGCTTTGTATTCCGCCGGTTGCTCGGCGACTTTTCGTGTTCCCGGACCTTGGCTACCGTAGCGATTGCTGTGACTCGACCATCCTGCGCCGGGAATCGACACTTGCAATATATCGGCAACAGCCTTTTGCACCCCTTTCGGCACAATATTATTTTCTACGTTGAATGTCCGTTGTTTGTCGCGGCGTCGGTCGGTTTCGTCGATAGCCGCCTGCATAGACCGGGTGACTTTATCGCCATATAAGATCGCCTTGCCGTGCAGGTTGCGCGCCGCACGTCCAATCGTTTGCACTAGCGAAACTTCCGAACGCAAAAATCCTTCCTTGTCCGCATCTAAGATGGCAACCAACGATACTTCAGGAATATCCAACCCTTCCCTCAACAAGTTAATGCCCACGAGAACATCGAACTTACCGAGACGTAAATCCCGGATAATTTCGACCCGCTCAACCGTCTCCACATCGGAATGCAGATAGCGGACTTTAATACCATGATCGAATAGATATTCCGTTAAATCCTCGGACATCCGTTTCGTCAACGTAGTCACCAGCACACGTTCGCTAACGGCAATCCGCTTATTGATTTCCGACAATAAATCATCGACTTGCGTTGAGGCAGGTCGAACCTCAACCACCGGATCGAGCAAACCGGTCGGTCTGACGACTTGTTCAACCACAACGCTGCAATGTTTTTTCTCATATGGCCCCGGCGTCGCCGACACATAAATCCGTTGCGGCGATTTTGCCTCGAATTCGTCGAACATCAAAGGCCGGTTATCCAAGGCGGAAGGCAGCCTGAACCCGTATTCGACCAACGTTTCTTTCCGTGAGCGGTCGCCTTTGTACATCGCGCCGATCTGGGGAATGGTAACGTGGCTTTCGTCGATAACGATTAAGGCGTCGTCGGCCAAATAATCGAACATCGTCGGCGGCGGTTCGCCGGGTCTGCCGCCGGACAGATGCCGCGAATAATTCTCGATGCCCGAACAATAACCGACCTCCAAAATCATTTCGATATCGAACAATGTCCGCTGTTCCAGCCGTTGCGCTTCCACCAGTTTGTTGACCGAATAAAGATAATTCAGCCTGTCTTTCAGTTCGATTTTAATGTTATCGACGGCAGCCAGCAGTTGGTCGCGCGGCGTAACGTAGTGCGTTTTCGGATAGACGGTATACCGAGCAATCCGGCTGATGATCTCTCCGGTTAAGGGATCGAACAACGATAAGCGTTCCACCTCGTCGTCGAACAGTTCGACTCGCAAGGCTTCTTGTTCCGATTCCGCGGGAAAGATATCGATGACTTCGCCCCGCACCCGGTAAGTCGCCCGACGCAGTTCGATGTCGTTGCGGGTGTATTGCATTTCGGCCAATCGCCGCACAATGTCGCGCTGGTTGATTAAATCGCCTTGCACAAGGTGCAGCACCATTTGGAAATAAGAGGCGGGTTCTCCTAAGCCGTAGATCGCCGACACCGTCGCCACCACAATCGTATCGCGCCGCTCGATCAACGCTTTGGTGGCGGAAAGCCGCATTTGCTCGATATGTTCGTTGAGCGAAGCGTCCTTGTCGATATAGGTATCGGACGACGGCACATAGGCTTCCGGCTGGTAGTAATCGTAATAGGAGACGAAATACTCCACGCGTTATCGGGAAAAAACTCCTTCATCTCCCCGTACAATTGCGCCGCCAAGGTTTTATTCGGCGCCATAATCATAGCCGGACGCTGCACTCGATTAATCACATTCGCAATGGTAAATGTCTTGCCCGAGCCGGTCACCCCTAATAAGGTTTGATGCAATTCGCCGTCGTTCAATCCGTCGATCAACTGATCGATGGCTGACGGCTGGTCGCCGGCCGGTTGAAATAGACTTTGGATTCGAAATGGTTTTTGCACGATTTAGCGATATTGTTTTTGAAATTGGAAAAATTTCGTCAGAAACAGCATTGCCACGAAAGCACCGGCGGTATCGGCAAGCCAATCCAAACTATCCGACGAACGCCCGGCAACAAAGGATTGATGCCACTCGTCGCTGATGCCGTAAAGACTGCAAAATGTAACGCTCAGGACAGCCAAAATCAAAGGCGGCTTAACGGCATGACGAAAACTACGCCAAGCTAACACCCCCATAATAAAATAAGCCGTAAAATGTTGGACTTTATCTTGTAGTGTGAATAACTCAGGCACAGGAAGAGAGGATTGGTCGGAAAGCCAATAAATCACCGCACAAAAAACTAATAAAGCCAGAAGATCGAAAGCCTTAAGCATATAATGATTAGAAACTCGTTATGAATAATATATTTGAAATAGCCGAAATTTGTCTGCACACCCCGGATATCGATGCAAAACTAGCGTTAACCCATCGTGCATATGAATTGTTAAGCAACAACCAGCTAGACTTTGGATCGGCACAATCGGTTCAACCTATCAGCTATGTAAAATTCCCCGAAACACCGGTCTTACTGGAACCACGTTACATGCCCAAACGAAGTTTATCCTCTCAAGAAGGCGTCCGCGCATTCTTTCATGCCATCGCTCATGTCGAATTTATGGCTATCTACCTAGCGTGGGATCTACTGTACCGTTTTCGCGGTTTACCGGAGTCATTCTATCAGGATTGGCTCACCGTTGCCGATGAAGAAGCGCAACATTTCGAGCTCATAAGACAGCATTTACGCAGTCTGAATATCGACTACGGCGACCTGCCCGCACACGGCGGCCTGTGGGATCATGCGGTTGAAACGTCAGATCACCTGCTGGCGCGTTTGGCGATGGTGCCTCGCTGCATGGAGGCGCGGGGCTTGGATGTTACCCCGGCCATCATTGCAAAATTCGAAACGAGAGGCGATACGGCTGGGGAGGCCATTTTGAACCGAATTCTGACCGACGAAGTCGGCCATGTCGAACGCGGTTCGTATTGGTTTAAATATGTCTGTGCGCAAGAAGGATTGGAGCCGGAAAGCCAATTTCAAGCATTGATCGGGCAATATTATCGCGGCGGCAAACCCAAAGGCCCGTTTAATAGGACATTACGTAAATCGGCAGGATTTTCGGATGCCGAGATCGATTGGCTGGAAGCTGGATAGTGCAGTATCGATTTACTAAAACGACTCCTCGCTTGTAATAAAGTAAAACGCCGTAATATTGGGCGCTAACAGAGATTATCATATAATCGTAGACAATAACCCACGACTAACTATTCAAAGCGAACCCTTTCGCCCTCATTTAAAGGTTAAAACAGAATGACATCGACCCCCTTCCCCATCCAAGACTACGCCCTCCTCAGCGACGAAGAATGCGACACTAAGATAATTGCCGCCAAAGCCAAACTGGGTAAACGTTGCGTCATCTTGGGACACCATTACCAACGCGACGAAGTCTTCAAACATGCCGATTTCGTCGGCGATTCCTTGCAGTTATCCCGCGATGCCGCTGCTGCCGAAGCGGAGTTTATCGTGTTTTGCGGCGTACACTTCATGGCGGAAGTCTCCAACATCCTGACGCGCCCCGAACAAATTACGATATTGCCGGACTTAGCGGCAGGCTGTTCGATGGCGGACATGGCTAATCTAATTAAGGTTAAGAAATGCTGGCAGGAATTGGGGCAAATTATCGATGTCGATAACGAAGTTACGCCGGTCACTTATATCAACTCCGCCGCCGACCTCAAAGCTTTTTGCGGCGAGCATGAGGGCATCGTTTGTACCTCGTCGAATGCGCGCAAAATCCTGGAATGGAGTTTTGCCAACCGGCCTAGAGTCCTGTTCTTCCCCGACCAGCACCTAGGCCGCAACACCGGCTACCGCATGGGCATACCGCTAGAACAGATGGTGTTGTGGGATTTCAACAAGCCGATGGGCGGCTTGACCGAGGAACAAATCCGCAATGCCAAAATCTTTCTGTGGGGCGGCTTTTGCTCGGTACACCAAATGTTCAAACCGGAGCAAATCGACAACTTCCTGGCGAAATACCCGGAAACTAAAGTCATCGCCCACCCGGAAGCGCCGTTCGAGGTGTGCGAGAAAGCCGAATACATCGGCTCTACCACCATGATCCTGAAAACCATCCGCGAAGCAGAACCCAATACCCGCTGGCTTGTAGCGACCGAGCTCAACCTGGTCAACCGCCTGCACGAAGAATGCAAAAAAGACGGCAAAAACGTGCACTTTATGTCCCCTACCCTGTGCATGTGTTCCACCATGTTCCGCACCGACCCGCAGCATTTAGCCTGGGTGATGGATAACTTAGTCGAAGGCCATGTTGTTAATAAGATTGTGGTCGATAAGGACGATGCGCGGTTAGCTAAGAAGGCGTTGGATAATATGTTGGGGATACATTAAGGATTTTTCCTAGCAGCTTTAAATCAAGAGAATCGTCTTCGGTTATACGGCGTGATTATTTTTTGATAAATTACTAGATAACAAACAAATTGCAAAGTTAAGTTAAGTTAAGTTAATGAAAAAATATAACAATTTATTTGATACACACCTTTTTTTATAATTGTTATACAGCTAAACAGGTGTATGCTCTACGTTATAGCGTAAAGCTCCAGGATTTGACATGGCAGACGAATCAGAAAGAGAACTTTATAGACTTCATAGAGAGGGGCAAAATAGGTACACCTATTTCTTGCTTGCAGGCGCAGCTACCGCTATTGGTTTCTGGCTAACTCAGACTCGCGAACTTGCCCTAAACCCAACCCAAATTCCCCTAGGTCTGGCAGTTTTAGCTTGGTCCGCTAGTTTCTTTTGCGGTTGCAAGCAATTGCAGTATATATCGTCTACTCTCTACAACAATGCAGAGCTTCTAAAGATTGAGGCTGGTAGGCATCCTATTTCCGGTAGGCACCCAGAAGCTATCCAAATTGGCAGCCAGGTACTGCGAAAAATTCTTGAGGATGATTCGAATACATGCGGAAAATTTGGCGCATGGCAATTTCGATTTCTGATTTATGGATCTCTCTTATACATAACTTGGCATGTGTTTGAGATGTGGGCAAGAACGGTTTAGTAGATCCGTAGATACTGTTAGCGATAGCGTAATCGTACTTATGGATTTTGTTTGTCTAGCCGATGGGATCCTCGACATTAATCCTAAATTAACTATCATAAAACCTGAAGAGTTTTGAAATCAGCTCTTTCCCTACTTCTCCGGCAGCACTAGCCCTCATACTCCTGAGGAATATAAAGCTTTTACCTCGTTCCCAAGCAGGAGCGTAGGAACGAGAAATTTATAACGAAAAACTGATGTTTAAATTATATTAATCGGCGTTTTCTGACGATCTAGGAGGCTAAAATGGAAATGCGTTTTATTTTGGTTTTTTTGCTGGGCTTATTCTGTTGTTCTTGCGGATTAACAACACGTCCTGAACCCAACTTGCCGCAACCCATTTTCGAAAGCTATCCGTTAACCGTTGTTTTGTATTTAAAGCCGGAGTTCAAAAATGCTTCAGCCAATATTGATCCAGTTTATGGTTGGACATTTGAAATCGGTCAAGCAAGTGTCGAAATTGTTACCAAAACACTTAAAGCCATGTTTAACCGGGTCATAACCGTGGAAAAAATCACCGAGATACCACAAAATTTTTCTGCCGTTATAGAACCGGATATCCGCGCTTTTAAAGTTGAAATTGAAAAACTCTCTGTCGAAATAGCGTATACCTTTAACGTATACGATAACCAAAAACAACTTATTGATACAGTATCTGTTTCTGGAAAAGAGAAACGACAATTCTTTAAATTTAATCTTGGCAAATACCTCACCGAACAGGCTATGAAAGATGCGATGGCGCAATTGATGGTGAAATTTCAGAACGATCCCGAAATCCAAACTTGGCTCAAAGCCAGGAGCGAGACCAGGACGCTTAAGGAGTTGAAACGCTAATGCGCTTGTTTTTGCAGATTACTGTTTTCTCATTGTTCTTCAATTTAATTGCCTGTACATCAACACACACTCAACAAGAAGCCAGCCAAGTTCAACCTCTCAAATCGATTGAGAAGGTCGTCTTGATTGGCGATTTTAACGTCAAATCTGAATTTAGCGACGAAAAGGTATTTGATTGTCTAGCCGATGGGATCCTCGACATTAATCCTAAATTGGCCATCATAAAACCTGAAGAGTTTCGAAATCAGCTCTTTCCCTACTTTACCGGCAGCACTAGCCCGCATACCCCTGAGGAATACAAAGCTCTACTAAACAATCCTTTAGTCAACCGACGAATTAAAGCAATGGGTGTGCGGTATTTGATTACTCTAATCGAGAGCAAAACCGGAACGGATTACAACGGCGGTATTGTTTGCGGTGGAAGCTACGGCGGCGGAGGTTGTATCGGCCTAGGTTTGTGGGATCGAAATACGCGGTTAGATGCCCAAATCTGGAATCTTCAAAGCGGTAATATGGATGGTAATGTTCAAACTCAAGCGGAAGGAACAGGCGTGATGCCTGCGCTACTTTTGCCTATTCCGCTTTATTTTCCTGCAACCGAAGCGGCGACGTGCCAAGAACTCGGTGAAAAACTCGGAAATATTTTGTCTGGGAAGACTTAAATTCCTAAGTTTGTGGGCAGGTTACAGGAGTTTTCGCCTAACCCGCCCTACCTAAATCCCTTTTTTAACCTGTAAGTTAGGTCTATAGTTGGTAAAGTACAAACCTCAACATTAATTATAAAAACCTGAGGATGATTTTATGTCCAATATGATTTTGCTTGGCACCCGAAAGGGCACTGTAATAGTCGATCGTACAAATTCCACTTGGCAGCCCCGACCCATCGAACATGCCGGCATACCCGTGTGTTATGCGGCGCGCGATCCGCGTGACGGCACGTTGTGGGCTTCCCTGGATCATGGCCATTGGGGACCGAAGTTGTCGCGTTCGCGTGACGGCGGGTCAACGTGGCAGGATGTGTTGTCGTTAAAATACCCGGAAGGTGCGCGTTACATCGTCAAGGTGCTGCCGACACCGGATTTCGACCCTTTAGCACCGGCAGGACAACCCGAATATGCGGATGCCACCGTGTACAAGATTTGGACGATTGCATTCGGCACGGCTGACCAACCCGGCAAGCTTTACGCCGGTACGATTCCGGGCGGCTTGTTCGTCAGCGACGATGGCGGCGAGACTTGGCAACTCAACCGACCGCTGTGGAACCATGAAAGTCGTGGCGGCGACCTGTTTGCGGGCGATGCCACCAGCGAAAACCGCTGGTTTGGTACGCCGGCGAGCATCGACTACGGCGTGTTTGAGCCGGGCATCCATTCCATCGTTATCGACCCGCGCAATCCGGATCACCTCTATGTTGCTGTATCCTCGGCAGGCGTAATTGAATCCACCGACGGCGGCCTAACCTGGACTGGGCGTAATCGCGGCATGTTGAACGATTACATGCCGAACCCGGAAGCGGAGTGGGGGCACGACCCCCATTTTGTGGCGGCTTGTGCCGGACAGCCGGATCATCTCTGGCAGCAGAATCACTGCGGTGTGTTTTTTAGCGACGATGGCGCGCAGAACTGGCGTAAGGTTAGTAGTCCTGATTCCGGCGTGCATTTCGGTTTCCCGATTGCAGTTGATGCGCAGGACGGGCGAACCGCATGGGTCGTTCCCGCACGAGCGGATATGGCGCGCATGGCAATCGGCGGCGGTTTGTGCGTTGCCCGTACGACCGACGGCGGGCAATCCTGGCAATCAAAGCGTAACGGCTTACCGCAAGCCCATGCCTACGACATCGTTCTGCGGCACGCACTTGATGTGGCGGGTGATCTTGTGTGTTTTGCCAGTACGTCCGGCAATGTCTACCTATCGGACGACCGTGGTGAAACCTGGCAGTGTCTAGGCAACAACTTTCCGCCGGTGTATTCCGTTCGATTCGGGTAAACCACATGCCTACAGTGGAAATGACTTCCCATCTTTACCAGTTCTTCCCGGTTCTGGAAAACCGGACTATTAGCGTGCCTGCGGGTTCGGTCGCACAAGTTTTACAGCATGTTAACGACATTGCACCCGGATTTACCGATTACGTGCTGGATGATCGCGGCGCGTTGCGTCGCCATGTGTATGTCTGCATCAATGAGACTATCGTGTTCGATCGAAAAACGCTGTCAGATTACGTCTCCGATGAATCGGTCGTTTACATTTTTCAAGCACTAAGCGGCGGATAGCGCGTAGTGCCGATTAGCGACAGCCTAATCGAAGCGATGTAAATTGATCTATCTCGCATCCAATATCACCTCATGCGTCTGGTTGTGCTGAGGGACAAATGGGAAGTGGTCGGACTACAGATTGCTATAGATGTTGTTGAGCGCTTGAATACTGAAAATCTTCAATCCGGCGTACTATTTTCCCCAGCGGATGCGATGCTGCGGCGGGCTATCTTAAATACCCTCAAAGCACCTGCAGCCGAGCGGGCGCGGTTGTTCGAGCAATTCGCAGCAGAGATCGAAGCCTATGTCGCCGTGCATTATCCGGAAAGGCCCTGGACCTGCCGGTGTTTCACCGGTACCGATGGCTCGAGGATTTTCAGGGGCGGCGTCGGCCATTCGCTGGTCATCGATACTTCGGGAAGGCTATGGCGAGCGCGCAGTTACGAAGACTTCGACACAACCTTTACGATCACAGAGACTGTTTGCGAAATCGCTACTTTAACCCCGCGATACGAACACATGCGAGAGTATCTGACGGATTGACGGTTATTTTATAACCTGTTAACAAGCGTCATGACCGGTTCGGACTTTGCTAAACGCCACCAATTCAAAATTTTACGCCGGTTAAACAATAGATTCGGCCCTATGAAGTATTTACTTCCGTTCGTCTTGAGCCTGTCGAAAGGCGGTCTGTGCTTCGACTCGCTCAGCACGAACGATTCAGACTTTAAAAGGCCGAATCAATAGTTTTTGTAACCTCCGGTTAACATAAGCGCTAGTATAATTCTTCAGTTGATTATTTAACACGAGGCTTAAATTATGAAAATTTTATCGCAAGGGCGTTATCTTATTTTACTGTACGGACTTGCCGGATGCGCACTGCAACCGCCGACCGCCGAGTCCCTGGCAACCGTTCCCGTGGTCGAGTTCGGCGATAAACCGCCTAAAAACGGCGAGTTCGTACTCCATTTCCCGGCCGGAAAAGCGATTCCCGTCGTTACATCCATAAGCGGCTCGGCGTTGACGGAAAGCTCCGAATCTACTTCTAAAGTCAGCTTAAAGAAAGATATTTATGCTTATAAGGAGTGGGTTAGTTTCGACGGTAAAGACTGGCAAAAAGGAGATAGCGTATTAAACATTAATGCTGATATTAAAATCCCCAGCGTTCAGCACCCCGAACCCGGTCTTGTGAAATTACTGGTCGATTTTAAATGAAATCTATCGTCGAACTTTTCTATTGATTCGATATTTGAGGCTTGAATCGTTAGTGCGATGGAAGTCGAAGCACTAAAAACTTTCGACAAACTCAACGTCGAAGAAAACGAGGACATTTAAACTTTACGAGACCGGATTAACACGCTACTTACAGCTTGGTGTAAACTTGCGAACCCCAACAACGATTTAACTCAACTGTTGGGGGCGTCCCAGTCCCACACACAACTTTTAACCGTTATAACGCTGAAATATCAATGTCGCATTAGTGCCGCCGAAACCGAAACTATTCGACATAATGGTATTCAAGGTAACGTTATCCTGCCGTTCCCGCACAATCGGAATACCTGCCGCACCTGGATCGAGATCGTTGATATTCGCGGATACGCTAAGAAAGTTGTTTTCCATCATCAGTAACGAATAAATCGCCTCGTTAACCCCTGCTGCACCCAAGGCATGACCGGTGAGGGATTTGGTGGAACTGACCCAAGGCACGTTGTCAGCGCCAAAAACACTTCGCAGGGCTTCTAGTTCCTTGGTGTCGCCGACGGGCGTACTGGTGCCGTGAGCGTTGATGTAGTCGATTTTGTCGTTGACGGTTGCCATCGCCATTTGCATACAGCGCACTGCGCCTTCTCCGGACGGTTGCACCATGTCGTAGCCGTCCGAATTCGCGCCGTAGCCAGTCAATTCAGCATAGATTTTGGCGCCGCGCGCCTTGGCGTGTTCCAGTTCTTCGATGACCAGCACTCCGCCGCCGCCGGAAATCACAAAGCCGTCGCGGTTGACATCGTAAGGCCGGGAAGCTGTATCCGGCGCATCGTTGTATTTAGACGACAAGGCGCCCATTGCATCGAACAACATTGATAGGGTCCAGTGCAATTCTTCGCCGCCGCCGGCAAATACGATGTCTTGCTTACCCAGTTGAATTAATTCCGAGGCATGACCGATACAATGCGCGCTAGTGGAACAAGCGGAGGTAATGGAATAATTAACGCCTTTGATTTTGAACGGTGTGGCCAAACAGGCGGTATTGGTGCTGGACATGTTACGGGTCACCATATAAGGCCCGACTTTCTTAATACCTTTTTCACGAAGGATGTCCGCTGCTTCTACCTGATTGGAGGTAGAAGGCCCGCCGGAACCGACCACCAATCCGGTTCTAATATTGCTTACGTCTGAATCTTCAAGACCGGCATCGGCAATCGCCTGCTGCATAGCGATGTAATTGTAGGCAGCACCGTCACCCATAAAGCGTTTGACTTTACGATCGATAAACTCATCCTGATCGATGTTGATTGCGCCATGCACATGGCTACGAAAGCCCATTTCTTTGTAAACATCGGAAAAAACAATACCCGAACGGCCTTGTTTTAGAGAATCGAGGACTTCAGCTTTATTATTACCGATGCTGGAAACTATACCTAAACCGGTGATGACAACTCTTTTCATCTTTACCCCTAAAATGCCGCCAAATCGGTAAACAAGCCAACCCGAAGGTCAGTGGCGGTGTAAATTTCTTTGCCGTCGACTTCCATACTGGCATCGGCAATTGCCATGTTAATTTTGCTACGCATAATCAACTTTTTAATGTCAATGCGATAAGTGACTAACTTTGCGGTCGGCAACACTTGACCAAAAAATTTGACCTCCCCCGCCCCCAATGCACGGCCTTTTCCCGGCCCGCCCATCCAGCATAGGAAAAATCCGACTAATTGCCACATGGCGTCTAAACCAAGACATCCGGGCATCACGGGATCGCCCTGAAAATGACAAGCAAAAAACCACAAGTCCGGATTGATATCCAACTCGGCAATAATTTGCCCCTTGCCGTACTTGCCGCCTTCGTCGGTAATTAGGGTAATCCTGTCCATCATGAGCATGGGCGGTAACGGCAACTGCGCATTAGCAGGTCCGTATAGCTCGCCCCTTCCTGACTTCAGCAACTCTTCATAGGTTAAACTATGCTGTTTCGACATAACGATATTCCGAACCTTGTTATCTGTAATTTTTATAAAACACATTATTATCTTACAGATAGTTGAAAAAATCAGCTCTATTTTTATTCGGGCTGCACATCGCGCATTAAATTCTTTAATTTAAGACTGCCTTTTTTCAGTCGTTGTTGATAAACAATGGCGTAAGAAAGTACGGTAGAAACATATTTTCTGGTTTCCTTGAACGGTATTGTTTCAATCCAAACATCGGCAGGAATAGCCGACACAGTGGGCAACCATTTTATTGCTCGACTGGGCCCGGCATTATAAGCCGCTCCTGCAACCGCAAGATGGTTATTAAATCGAGATAACAAATCTTTAAAATAATACCGGCCGAAGTGGATATTTAATTCCGGCTTAAATAAATCCGCATCCGATTGCCAAGGCTCGTGCAAGGTCTGTGCGATTCTTTTTGCAGTCTCAGGCATCAGCTGCATCAAGCCTTTAGCGCCGGCAGAAGATTCTGCATTTTTATCCAGCATGCTTTCCTGACGCATCAGACCGAATAGCAAAGCCGGTTCGAGAGAATGCTTTTCAGCGCTACTTTGTACCTCGCCAAGATAGTTCAACGGAAACCGAATTGCCATATCGTCCCAATAGTCGGCTTTGACCAACGTGGTAATGGCTTGTTGATCCCAATGCCATTGCTGCGCCAATTTTGCAGCGATGAGCAGTTCTTCTTTCGATAAATTTTTAATGGCGAATTGCCATTGCCGACGAGATTCCAAATCTTTACTCAGCCACTTCAACTCCCAACAAGCTTTAAAGTTAGTCTCATCAGATAATCGCTTAATTGCTTCATCACTCACTTTTACCGGTGAATCGTTCATTTTATAAGGCAGGTTGACAGTATCCGCCGCCATAAACCCGTAAAAACTGCGGTCCGTTGCCAGGGCCTTATAAAGCGTATCGGCTTGTTGCTTATTCCCGGTTTCTTGCAATGCCCGCGCTTGCCAATAGCGCCACTTGGGTTCTTGGCGTTCGACGGATGTTAAACCGGAAATCGCCGTATTAACATGCTGCCAAATTTGTTCGAGCAAAGCAGCCCTCACTTCCGCCGATCTGGTTTCTTCATCAGGCTCTGAGACTTTGCTTAAATGCGAATAGGCTCGATTGTCTTTCTTACCGAGCAGCGCTAAACCGAACTTGCGTTCGACGGCATCGGCAACCGGTTTCTCAATTTGGAAATCATCCCGCTTGGCGTCCCAAACAATTATGGCTTTTTCGAGATCGGCATTTGCCAAACGTTTAACAGCATGGGCAAATAAACGGCCGGTTTGAGCGGTTTTATCCTCCCAATACCGTTTATCCGTAACCAAATCGGGTTTTTGATGAAGTTGCAGCCAAGTTTCGGCCTTTTTACGCTCAGGTTGTTTTATCAAGCGTAAGGTTGTCTTCGCTGCTTCGACATGATTATTTTCGATTGCATTTTCAAATCGTTGCCAAATCAAATCCTGGGTAAGCAATGGTGATTTTTCAAAAACCGAAAACAACGGCTGGCAATATTTTTCTATGGATTGCCCTAAAAGCCACAGCCGTTTTGCTTCCGAAAAAGCCTGTTCCGATTGACCTGTTTGGTATTTTGCCCAATGCCATCGGCAATCGTCGCCGCTACTCTCGTCTTCCAAATAGTTTCGCGCAAAATCCTGCCAACGACCTTGCTCCGCAAGATAATCCAGCCATTTTGAACGCAATGCTCCGGCATATCGGGTATTTTTAAAATCGGATAAAAAAGCGAGCATTAGGCCGCTATTGTCTAAATGCTCCTTTACCCATTGATAACGTAAATATGGGTAAAGCGGATAGTCTGTCAGACTTGAACTGACTTCAAAAAACCCGGTTTCGTTTTTTTCGGTTAGATATTTTTCCGCTTGCAAAAAAGCTTCCCGCTGATCGTTGAGTTTATCCGCCGATACACAAACAGGCAGAAACATAAAAATCCAGGTAAATTTTAACAAGCTATTTAATTTCATAGACTTAAAATATTAAGTGAGTCATCATGCCACGAAAAAACATCAGCGGCTAGAATGCGACTCACTTTATCAAAGAAATCACAAAAACGCCCGAATTCCTGCAATTCCTTGCGCTCCGGCTTCACGCGCGACAACGACATCGGATTTAGAAAGGCCGCCCAAAGCATAAACCGGCAGATTGACGTGCGCAACCAGCTCGGCAAACCGCGCCCAACCCAACGATTCAGCATCGGGGTGTGTCGGCGTAGGCAGAACGGGCGCCAAGACGGCAAAATCGACGCCGATTTGTTCGGCATGCCACAATTCTTCAAGATTGTGGCAAGATGCCGCTACCCATTCCATGTTAGCAGGCCGTTTGTCGGTCGACATTAAATCACGACTGGTCAAATGAACGCCGTCTACCTCGAATTGCTCCCAATCGGCGCTTCCTGAATTCATCAATAAACAGGCATTATGCGCCTGAACCAGAGGATAAGCTTCTTGGATGAACGCTTTTATTTGAGCTGACGGTAAATGCTTAAAACGCGCCTGAATAAGCTTAATTCCGTTATCCAGCATTTTCTTGAGATTAGACGACAAACGCGAAGGATCAGCATCGTCGAGTATGGCGTAAGAATCAGGCAAACGCGCTGCAGCTATTATCGGTTTGTTCGCTTTAGGAAAAGCGTAGTTGATCAAATCATCGGGATTAACCCAAAGAAACGGCTGGCCTTCGCAGCTTTTAACTTCGCCGGAAAATTGCTCTACCGAATAAACGATCAGTTGAACTGCCAGCTCGGGATATTGATGGTTAATAGTAATTAGCGGTACTGCCGCGCGAACATCAATATCCAATTCTTCTTTAAGCTCACGCGCTAAAGCTTGATCAACGGTTTCCGAAGCTTCAATTTTACCGCCCGGAAATTCCCATAGACCGCCTTGATGGAGCTTTTCGTTCCGAAGTGAAATTAAAGTTTGTCCGGATGGATTTTTGATTACGCCAACGGCTACTTGCTGAGAGTTCATGTTAATTATATTTGATCGCATCAAAAGTCACGTAGTGAAATTTAGAGTCGCATTTTTCCAATCCTGATGGTCGAAATACGCCGCGCTCATAATTTAGTCAAAACAGATGCATCTGTATATGTTGCGCCGCAAATCAACCCTAAAACTTTACAGTATTAAATCAGAAACCTGCACCATAATAATAATTCGTCAACGACTAAAAAGGGTTAAACTTTCAAAATCACTCTGATTCTTGAAATAAATTGCAAAGCTTTCTTGATTTATATCAAAACGATATAAAAATTACAGATTAGTATTACTTACATATTTTCATATGATTGGAATTTTGCAGAAATTGGCAATTGCCGGATAAATTTTATTTAACTGATTTTATTAACTTTGATTTTAATTTCGACAATTTAGCATTTACCAATATTCAGCATTTCATATTATTAATATGACGGTTGACTTTATCCGCTAGGGTTCATTCATTTTGTAAGTCAAAAGATCACTTAGCTGAAAAGAGCCGTTACCGCCAATGTATGTGTATTAAGTCCGGCCCTGCTAACAGACGAGGAGAACACTATGTTTTATCAAGAACATATATCAATATTACAAAACACATTTAAATATCAATCCTTATTCGGGTTATTTAGAAACCTGAAAGTTAACTTATTTATTATTACACTTTTATTAACGCTTGTAGTTTCACCATCAAATGCAGTAGTTGGCGGAATTGGCGGTTGGCCTAATGGAATAATCCTAAATACTGGAAATGTTATTTGTAAAAACCTAACAACCTCGGAAACGATAAATATCACCATCACACCCGGTATGCGTTACTGGGACTGCATGGAAGCCGGACTTGTAGTCCACCCAACCGACCAGATAAAAATGACAGTAAACCTGCAAGGTCCTGTCAAGACCGGTTTGGACGCCAGCACTGCAGCTGAATCCTGCAAAGCGATCCACCTTCGCTTCCCAGCCTTTTTAACTGGCGTTTATTGGGTGTCCAAAGGGATACAACCTGCGGTAAAAGTTTTTTGTGATATGACCACCGCCGGAGGCGGCTGGCAAGTGCTGTTCCGAAGCGACAATCCAGCTAATTGGGGGAAGACTTTCGGCACACCGGGTACCGGTAACTGGGGTGTTGACAAAACAGGGATTCCTGGTGCTATTACCCAACTTCGATTCACACGGGTCGCTACTGGGGCAGCATTAACCATCCCTATATCTGCTGATAAAATCTACACATGCTCTGCCGTTAACAGCACTTACTATTGGAATGGTAGTAACTTCAATACATATAACGGTTTACACATAGGAATCACTAATAATATTTTCATACCTTCTCAGACGGGTTATGTTGTAGTTGGAAGCCCCTGTAACCATGATAGACGCGGCTGGGGATTTGGTCATCGTGCTTGGCAAGACGATCATCAAGGATGGGGCTGGAACTCCGTAGACTTAGGACCGACGGTATTTATGATAGCTGTACGTTGAGTGGTAATGCTGCTTTTATCTAGCGACAACTCGAAACATGACAAGTAGCGAGTTCGGGCTACGCAACGATTCAAATCGTTTTGTGGAAGAGCTACTTAACGTAGCCCTTCCGCAATAAATCCCTGCTCTTGTTGTGATTCACTGTTGAGCATTGGCATTTAATTTGATGAAGCCCAAGGAGATAAGGCACGTTTCAAAAGGAACAGGAGTACCTTTTGTCAACGTCCGAAAAAAAATACCTCCGGGCAAGCTACATCAATATCTCAAGTCCTATATTCCGCATTAATCTTCACATAATCGTAAGAAAAATCACAGGTTAACACTTCTTGATAGGCTTGCCCCCGACCCAATTTTATCGTAACGGTAATTTCTTCCTGATCCATAACGCGCTGACCTGCAGCTTCGGTATAGTCGTTGGCCACACCGCCGCTTCTAACGATACAAACATCATCCAGATAAATCTGAACATCGGTCAGCACCATATAAGCGACTCCGGCACGACCGACTGCCGCCAAAATACGCCCCCAATTGGGATCGCTCGCGAAAAATGCAGTCTTCACTAAAGGCGAATGCGCAATTGTTTTACCGACTCGCACCGCTTCTTCATCGCTTTGCGCTTGTTCGACGACGATGCGCATTAGTTTGGTCGCGCCTTCGCCGTCGCGGACGATCAATTCCGCCAACTGCTTACAAACCGAAAGTACTGTATCGGCAAACTGTTGATATTGAGAACTATTCTCTGTAATTTCCGGTGCCAACGATAAGCCGCTCGCCATCAAAACACAGGCATCGTTGGTGGAGGTATCGCCGTCAACGGTAATCCGGTTGAACGATTGCTCAACCGCCTTCGCTAAACAACTTTGCAACAAAGGTTGGGCGATTTTTGCATCAGTCGCAAGAAAAGCCAGCATTGTCGCCATGTCGGGTTGAATCATACCCGCGCCTTTGGAGATGCCGTTAATGGTAACGGCATGACCGTCTAGCATAATCGTTTGGGTTACACCCTTGGGAAAGGTATCGGTGGTCATAATGGCGCGCGCGGCCTTATCCCAGTTGTCTTCGTTTAATTTACTGAACGCACCGGGAACACCCGCCTTAACCTTATCTACCGGCAAACGCTGACCGATAACGCCGGTAGAAAACGGCAGGACTTGATTGGCTTTGCCGTCCGCCTCTGCCGCCACCTGATGACAAGTCGCCTTGGCGTCTTCATAGCCCTGCAATCCGGTTCCGGCATTCGCATTTCCCGAATTAATCAGTAGCCATCTTGGCTTATTTTTCAAATGTTCTTTTGCGACCAGCACCGGTGCCGCGCAAAAAGCATTTTTGGTAAACACAGCCGCGCACGTTGCCTTTTCAGCCATCGCTATAAGCAGTAGATCGTCTCTAACGGTTTGTTTGATACCGGCATTGGTCGTGCCTAACTTGATGCCGGGAATGGGCGGCATAGTGGGGAATTCGTTTTGTCCGACGGCCATTGTTGTTTTATCTCTTAAGTAATAGTGATTGAGCTTAAATTATATCGTACGCACTTCGACAAGCTGAGTGCGAACGGTATTTATTTCCACCCTATCATCAACCGTTCGTAGTGAGATTGTCGAACCATGAATGAATTCAATATCCTTCTATTGATCCGGCCTTTTAAAGTTTAAACAAATGAGTATGCGTCCCCTTCGACTCCGCTCAGGGAACGCTGTGGAAAAGCACGAATACTAAATCACGTCACCTGAGCAAAGCCGAAAGGAAATTAAAACTTCACAAGGCCGAATCTATAGTTAACAACTACCCACTTCCAAAACAATCACATACTCATGATCGCCGGAACGGGTTTCCAGCACCGTATGCCCGTTAATCCGGCACCAGGCCGGAATATCCTGCATCACGCCGGGATCGGTGCAGATCACTTCCAATTGATCGCCGGGTTGCAATTGCTTGACCTTATCCTGGGTTCGGATGACCGGCAAGGGACAGAGTAAACGCCGCGCATTCAGCACTTCTTTTATCATATCACCCATTCCTCCGGCAGTTTTTCCCCGGCTAAGGGTTTGACTTGAATGGTGCGTTCCGAACCGTCTTTATCCCTGATTGTCATGTCGACCTGGTCAGCATTTTTGCCCTGTCCGTAGCGTGCAGTAATGCTCGCCGCCAAATACAAATCTTCCGCCGAGGGCTCACCGTCCAGCAACACCATAGGCCCGGTATGACTGGTGCAGACCATGCTGATAAAATCCCGCCGATAGCCTTCCATGAAGCGGCCTTCACCTTCTTCCCGTGCGATGATCATTTTAAAGTGCGGTTTAGGGCGGATATGCCGACCGACTTTTAGCAGCATGACATCATCCAGTTCGTAATCTTTGCTTTGCCGGGCTGTCCACAAGTCGACCAACTTCGCAGAATAAAACTTATCGGTCAGGAAACAACAGCCGCCTGCGGGTTGGGCGTAATCTTTTAAGCCGAATTTTTCAGCCATCGCCATCTGCGGTTTACGCGAACGCCCGGTAATACTGTGCAGTTTTTCCCGGTCGACCCACCCTTCCCGCTCAGGCAAGGTGGGCGCAAGGTTCTTGGCGCATAAAGGGCGAAGCAATCGGTCATCCGCGCCCGATTGTTCGGCAATGATCGGCATCGTCCATTTACGTTGCGACATTGGTCGTTGCCCGATGACTTCGCCGGTAATGATATAGTCGAAACCGTTTTCGCTGATCCACTGCTTGGCCTTATTAACCATGAAGATTTTGCAATCCAGGCAGGGGTTCATGTTTGCGCCGTACCCGTGCTTGGGATTAATCAGCACTTTTTTATATTCTTCAATGACATCGACAATATGCAGCTTGATGCCCAACTGCTCCGCCACCCACAAGGCATTGTTGCGCTTGGGTTTGGCCTTATCCTTCTCGCGGATGGCATGGGTATGGCCTTCCACGCAAAAGCCGGTGAAAAAATTGATGCCCTCGACATGTACGCCTTGCTCCATTACCGTCTTCGCCGCCAGCATGGAATCGAGTCCGCCGGAGATGAGGGCGATGGCTTTCGTTGTTGGTTCATTGAATTATTTCTATTTCGTAGGGTACGTTTTACGCACCTTTTAACGGTAAATTGGTACGTAAACGCACCCTACAAGACTGCTCGACTAGAATTGCCCATTTTTTAATGATTCAACACACAAATGAATTAAGCAACTCATACGGTAGAATAAATAATCTATATGTAAATTAGACTCCAGTTGGATTTTGTCACGCTCAAAATGCCTAATTTGAAACGTGTTGCCTGTTTTTGTTAATTCTTTAAATTCGTAATCTATGTTTTCACGAAATAACAAATTATTTTCTGATACGACATCAATTAGCTGTTTAGCAGAGACTTTTTTGTTTTCTTCAAAGTAGGTTTTTAGTCTTTCGAAAGCATCCCAAATTTTTTCCAAACTTTCAATTCGACTTTCTGGTCGTGGCAAAATAAACTTAGAATACGCTATTTCAAGCAATTCATTTAATCGTGCATCTCCCGTACTAAACCTAATGCCAGTGATAATTTTCGCTAATGATTCTGGAATTGACCGTTTAATTTGCCCTTCTCCATCCAAAAAAATACTATTCCGTTTCTGCTAAATATTGTATTTATTCGTTCCCTGAACTGAAGTTTAAATAATCCTCCATCTGAAAACGAATAATGATTATGCTTATAAAAGCTGTGATAACCAATTTCAATAGGGTCTTTGACATGCCTATAAAGAAATTGTAGAAAATCTAAAATGGCATATTTGTTTGGTAAATCGTCCTCGTCATAATAACCTTTACTCACGGGTAAAGATAAGTCTGGTACTTCACCTTTTAAAACATCTTCAAGCTGTCTTCTATTACAACTACAAACCATTGAACCATCTGGACACTCATCTCGAAATTCACCAGCCAATGCACAATTACTAACAAAGTTATCGTAAGTTGCAACAATGGCTTTCCATACGACTAATGAGATTTCTTCCGAACTTAGATCTTTTGAGCCGGTTTCCTTATCACTGAAATATTCGTATGTCATATAGTTCTGATTTTTTTGGGGTCTAACTATTATCAAATTGTTTTCTATAGTTCCTACACGCCGGAGCATGGGAACGATACCGATTCTTAAGCCAAGCCAAACGGGTTTTTAATAACCAGCCCATCAATAACCTGCCCGTCCTGCAAATCTTCCGTATAAAGCACTTTACAACCAGTCTCCAGGGCGGCTGCAACGATCAGACTGTCGTACCAATGGAAGCTATAACGCGTTTTAACCGACAATGCGGACAAATACAGCTGCTGCGTCGAGTGAGCTAGACACAGCGGCAATAATACCTTTCTTAAGTAGGTTTCAAGCAAAGTTAGGGGTAACGGTGTTTTGTTGTCTTTCAGCAAGACATGCACGCATTCTTGCACTACCTGATAGCTGATGATGCCGCAATTTTCGACGATAGCGCGGTTGACCAATTGGCTGGAAATGTCTCGTTTGCGAGGGTCTTGATCGATAGCGTGGTACACCATGATGTTGGTGTCCATAAAAAACTTATCGCCGGGCATTGCGCTCTTCCCGGGTCGGCATCCGGTCGAGTTGAACGGTTCCGCGCATGGCTTCAAGACAAGCCAGAGCGTCTTCTACCTGCTGTTTACGGCGGTGTTCCGCAATGTAGGCATCCAACCAAAGCTTGAATTGTTCGTTGAGCGAGGTGCCTTCGGCCTTCATAAGCGCCCTAGCGGTTTCGATGGCTTCTTCGTCGGCGTTGAGGGTGATGTTTCTTGGCATGTTGACATTTCGCGTGACTATTTCAGTGTTAAATAATAGTGTATGTTTTCACTATTGGCAATCTGAAAACTCGTTGAGTGGGTATGACCCTAAAAAACAGCATCGGAACTCTAAGCAAACTAATTGCGTTTCTATGCTCCCGAATTGTGCGTAAAACACGCACCACAAGGCTTATTCAAAGTATTTTTAACTTAATACTTTCTTCCAACTAAGTAGAATTTCTGCAATTTTCAAGTCGTGTTGAGTATTCTCCCTCAACCCCATACTCTGTTTTACAATTTTTCCAAGATATTCAGCTATTGCCTTTTCGTCATTCCCTTTTTTTAAAAGTTGAAAAACTTGTGGCAAATATCCGTAGTACTCGTCTCGCGCTTGAGGAACCTCAGAAACTCCAATTGGATCCCAGATGTAATGAAGCACCTCATCCACTGCTCGATACAGATCGAGATCTGGTTGGCTAAGTTTCATTCCCATTTGATACTCCAAAAATTATTATGAATTATCTAAGTTTTCAGCGAGTTGAAATAGTTTAGACAAGGTTAATTTATATTCTTCTTCTGAAATAGAACGCACCGTCGCATGTGCTACTTTTCTACCCTTGCGCGGACTTTTCCCGTAAAGATGCATGTGCGCCCCCTCAATCGCCAGGACATCTTTAGTTTCGGGCAAGCCGCCGATAAAATTCACCATCGCTGCTTGACCGACCGCAGCCGTTGATCCCAACGGCAAATCTAATATCGCCCGTAGATGATTCTCGAATTGGCAGGTCTGTGCGCCTTCGATTGTCCAATGTCCGGAATTATGCACGCGCGGGGCGAATTCGTTGGCTAAAAGGTTGCCGTCGACCTCGAACAATTCCAACGCAATTACGCCGACATATTCTAAAGACTCCAGCAAACGCGAGACGTAATCTTCCGCTTGGGCTTGCAAGGGATCGTTCGCTTTGCATTCGGCCACTCTAAGAATGCCGCCTTTGTGCAGGTTTTCCGATAAGGGATAATAAAGCACTTCGCCGGAGACACTGCGCGCTGCGATGATGGATACTTCCCGCTTGAACGGCACGAAGGCTTCCAGGATGCAGTCGTACCCGCGCACGGCCTCCCAAGCCTCAGCCAAATCGGTATCCGGTTTGACGAACACTTGGCCTTTGCCGTCGTAACCCAAACGGCGGGTTTTTAAGATGGCTGGAAATCCCAAACGGGCAACGGCACTTTGCAAATTGTCGACAGAATTAACGACCGCAAACTCTGGGGTTGGAATGCCTAAATCGCGGAAATAGGTTTTTTCCACCAAGCGATCCTGGCCGACTTGCAACGCTTTCGGCGGCGGATATACGGTCGTACGCTCGCCTAAAAATTTAGCGACTTCGGCAGGCACATTTTCGAATTCGTAGGTCACGACATCGGCGCGTTCGGCTAATTGCGCCAGTAATTCAGGATCGTCGTAATCGCCGACCAAATGCTCGCCGAGTTGATGCGCGCAGGCATCCGCCGACGGATCGAGAAAAACGAACTCCAGCCCTAAGGGAAATCCGGCCAATGCAATCATCCGTGCCAGTTGTCCGGCGCCTAATATTCCGATTTTCATGCGTCCATCACCCTCGGATCGGCGTTTTCCAATACCGATTCGGTTTGTTCTAGCCGGAATTGGTGCAATGCAGCCCGATATTGTTCATGTTTGTTGCTGACGATTGCCGCTGCCAACAAAGCCGCATTGATAGCGCCTGCTTTGCCGATCGCGAGTGTACCCACCGGAATACCCGCCGGCATCTGGACGATGGAAAGTAAGGAATCCATACCGTTTAACGCTTTCGATTGTACCGGTACGCCCAATACTGGTATTGGGGTTTTAGCCGCCGTCATGCCCGGCAGATGTGCCGCGCCTCCCGCACCGGCAATGATCACTTCCAAGCCTTTGCTTTCGGCTGCTTCTGCGTAGGCAAAAAGTTTATCGGGCGTACGGTGCGCTGAAACGATTTCGATTTCATGCGGAATCCCTAAACGTTCTAAGGTTTCCGCTGCATAGCGCATGGTCTCCCAATCCGAGGCAGAACCCATGATCACGCCAACCAAAGCTGTCATTCATTGCTCCAAAAATAATGGCCAAATTTTAAGGGGTAAAATTATCGCATAGTTCGGGAAAAGTAACTCAATTCACACCACTATTAAACGCATCCTTGTTACAAAAATCATTCTGTTTGCTTGAATTTATTAGAATTTTTTAAACCTTTAGTGTTTGAACTCGACAAATACGGCTGTTACAATCACGGTGACGGGCATTTTTGTAGTTTCGCCTTGCGATTGTTGTTCACTAACTTAATAAGGAAAAACGATGAGTCTTTTTGATAGCTTAGTACAAACCGCTCTGCAAAGCGCCTTGGGTGGCAACGCAGATAATCAAACCCAGAATTTAGTCAAAGGCGTGGTCGGGATGCTGGTAAGCAATTCCGGCGGTATTTCCGGCTTGGTCGATAAATTTACTCAGTCGGGCTTGGGCGATGTTGCCGCTTCGTGGATCGGCAAAGGCGAAAATAAACCGGTAACACCCGCCCAATTAGTTGAAGCACTGGGCCAGCAAAAGGTTGACGAACTCGCCAAAGAAGCCGGTCTTCCCGAAGATAAAGGCGCGGAAGTGCTTTCGCAAGTTTTACCGACGGTTGTCGATAAGATGACGCCAGACGGTGAAATACCGGAAGAACACCATTTAGGCACAATCTCAAAAGTGATTTTGGGAGGCATCGGCATTGCCGGTGCAGCAATGGCTGCCAAAGCCGTGGCCGGTCATTTCGGCAACCAAGACGATGCCGACGCCGCTGTAGCAAATGCTTCTGTTGATAGCTCCGTTCAATCCGCACCTGCTGCGGCACCAGCTCCGGAAGCTCAGGCGAGATCTTACACTGTAGTAAGTGGGGATAACTTATCCAAAATCGCCAAGCATTTTTACGGTAACGCCAACGACTGGCCGAAAATTTTCGATGCCAACCGCGATAAATTAAGCGATCCCGACAAGATCAATGTGGGCCAAGTTTTGCGTATTCCATAAAGCGGCCCGGGACCTAGCTAAACCGCCGATTCCGTTCATGGTAAGCTTGTCTAACCATGAACGGAATTGATAGTGTTTCTCAACTGATGAAAACTCAGGCTTGCCAAAAGCTATTTCTATATCTTGCTCTTCCCTGCGAAGCTAAACCCATCGTTGATCGTTACCGTCTTAAGAAGGACATTAACCTTCATGCCTTTGCCGTATATAGTAACGACGCTATCTGCCTGACCGTCACCGGCATCGGCAAAACTGCAATGGCGGCAGGACTTGCCTACACTCAAGCATTGTTCTCACCAAACAGTTATCCGATAATGCTCAATATCGGCATAGCCGGACACAAGAATCATTCTGTCGGTAGTGTTTTTGTTATCGACAAAATCACCGATGCCGACACCGAACGCCGATTTTATCCGCCCTTGGTTTATAAGCCGCCCTGCCTTAGCAATAGCTTGGTGACAGTTTCAAAACCGCAAGCAACTTATCCGAACGAAAGTTTGTGCGACATGGAAGCCTCCGCTTTTTACGAAACAGCGACCCGATTCACCACGAGCGAGTTGATTCAATGCGTAAAAATTGTTTCCGATAACGAAGCATCGCCAGCACAAAATATACAACCGAAGATGGTATCCGAGCTGATTGCAGAACACTTATCGACTATAGAGAAAGTTCTTTTTGAATTGACTGTTCTGCAAAAAAGTATTGCGGAACAGGAAATGCCCGATTTCGAGTCTATTTTGCAACAATATCGCTTTAGCTTTGCAGAACAAGCCCAATTAAAAAAACTGCTATCTCGGCATCGCTTAATTAATAATCAAGACAGCTTCGATTTTGCAGCCAAAACAGGAAAGGAATACTTGAATGCTTTAAAACAGTACCTCGAACAGTCTGAGTTTTACCTTTAAAACTACGCGTAATCAATTAATAGCACCACCCGAAAATCAATTTTCTTGTCGATTGAACCTTTAGACATCCTTTTGAAATATACGCAAAGGTATACATGCCTGAAATCGGCTTAGCTAGAGAAGCTAAGGATCAATAAAACCATTAAAAGGAAAAACAATGTCGATTTTTACCGCTAAACGCAGCTGGATTGTCGCTGGCTTTTTTGTCATCTCGGTGCTTGCTCCGCCGGCTTATGCACTTTTCGCCAAACTTTCTACCGATTTAATCGCCGCAGTCACTATCGGCGGGGTAAAACCTTCCGGCAGCGCGAATGTTAATCAATCGAAATATCCCTCCAGCCCCGGCGTTTTTAGCATCAAACTATCGAATGTTAAACTGCCCGATGGTTCGGTATTAGCCGTCAACATATCGGATTGCCCTTGGTACGGCCCGGTTGCTTATCTTAAAGTATTCGGCGGCTCGGCAACCCTCAGCACCACTCTACCGGGAAATTGCCAAGTCGGACGTTTATCCTCGATAACGGTTTTATATAAAACAACCCTTATTTCGAAAGGCGGAAATCCCTGGAAAATTTAACCGGCTTAGCGGCAAGGACTGTCGAAAACCATCGCACAAGGATGTGCGATACACGGTTGTCTCTATGATCAATAAATTTCGACAGTTTTTGCCGGAATAACATCGTTTAATCGCATAAGTTTTTTTTGATATTGTCAGGCTTTTGCCCTGCTATTTGGATTTTCTTGATTACTGTTACAATCAGGAGAAATCAAAACTGATAGTATCCAAATCGCATGCTGACTTTAATTCAATGGCAAAATGCTTGGCAATCGATCGACGCACATGCGTCGAACATTCCGATTGCACTTTTTGATGACGTCATAAAACGCTATTCCGAACCGCATCGCCACTATCACTCAGTTCAACATCTTGATGAATGTTTAGCCAAACTCGCAGAACTTGAGCATTTAGCCACACATCCCGGCGAGATCGAACTCGCTTTATGGTTTCACGACGCTATTTACGAACCTCGCCGTAACGATAATGAAGAATTAAGCGCGGATTGGGCCAAATTAAGCATTTTGTCGGCAGGTTTAGATTCGGCGGTTGCCGACCGAATCCATGCCCTGATAATGGCTACTCAACACCGGACAAAACCGCAAGATAGCGATACACAAATCATGCTTGATGCCGATTTGTCTATTCTCGGGGCATCGCCACAGCGTTTTCAGGAATACGAAATTCAAATACGCCAAGAATATGCTTTCGTACCAGAAACGATTTTTCGCGCCAAACGCGCTGAAATCCTTGACCGCTTCATGAGCCAATCGACTATCTTTAACACGCCCCTTTTCATCGAACGTTACGAACCCATTGCCCGATTAAATCTGAAACACGCCTTGGAGAATTTGTGCCAAATCTAATCGATCTGAAACACCTGCATGAAGAAATGCGCGAATGGCGCAGGCATTTACATCAATATCCTGAAACCGCGTTTGAAGAAAACGCCACAGCCGAGTTTATTGCCGGAAAACTGACCGAATTCGGCCTTAAAATACATCGTGGCTTAGGCGGAACCGGTGTTGTCGGCACTTTATCGGCTGGAGATAGCGCTCGAAAAATCGCCCTGCGTGCCGATATGGATGCCTTATTTATTCAGGAACAGAATACATTTGCGCATAAATCCCGCCATGATGGCGTTATGCATGCCTGCGGACATGACGGCCATAGCGCCATGTTACTCGGCGCCGCCAAGTATTTGGCGCAAACTAGAAACATCAACGGCACGGTGTATTTTATTTTTCAGCCTGCCGAAGAAGGCCGCGCAGGCGCAAAAGCGATGATCGAAGACGGTCTGTTTGAATTATTTCCCGCCGATGCTGTTTTCGGTATGCATAATTTCCCCGACATCCCCACAGGGCATTTTGCGATCAAATCGGGTCCGATGATGGCCGCATTCGACTGTTTCGAAATCATCCTCAAAGGCCAAGCGACCCATGCCGCCATGCCGCATTTAGGGAACGACGTCATCGTCGCCGCCGCACAATTGATCAACAACCTGCAAACCATCGTCAGCCGCAATGTCAATCCTGCCGATTCCGCTGTCGTTACCATCACTCAAATTCATGCGGGCAATACCTGGAATGCCATACCCGATTCTGTTGTGTTGCGCGGTACTTTCCGTTGCTTTGATAGTGCCGTACAAACCTTGATTGCCGATAAAATCAGCCATATCGTCAACACAACCTGCGCCGTCTTCCATTTGGAGAATGAAGTTAGGTTCAACCCGGAAAATCCCGGCTATCCCGTAACGTTAAATGCTGAAGCAGAAACTGCACTGGCCTTTCAAGCCGCCGTTGCCGTTGTCGGCGAGAACGCCGTTCAAACCCAACCGACGCCGAGCATGGGCTCGGAAGACTTCGCCTTCATGCTGCAAGAAAAACCGGGGTGTTATCTGTGGATCGGCAACGGTTCGTCGGCAAATAGCTGTTTATTGCATAATCCGCATTACGATTTTAACGACGATATTTTACCGATTGGGGCGGCGTATTGGGTGAAAATGACCGAACTAGGATTAATTAGTCATAAATGCCATTCGCGCTTAATAACTATATAATTAAGCCTCATTCTTTTATCACAACAAGATAAAACTGATGTAATAACCTAATGTTTTGGCAACTTAGTTGGTACCACAAAATTTGGAGGAACAAATGGCTCGAGCTTTCATGAGCTACTCATCAAAAGACGAAACATTTGCAGATCTTGTAAGGTTAAAACTTGAAAGTGCGGGTATCCAAGTATGGATCGATAATAGCGAGTTACACGCCGGAGAGGAATGGCGTAACGCCATTGATGATGGAATTTCTTCGTCGAATGTTTTGCTGGTTATCCTTACACAGCAATCATGTCTATCTTCTTATGTTACTTATGAATGGGCTTATGCTCTGGGTAAAGGAATCAAAATAATCCCCCTTTTACGAGAAAACTGCGACATGCACCCCAGACTTGCCGTATTACAGTATCTGGACTTCCGGGATCAAAGAAAAGGCCCTTGGGATCTATTAGCCGACGAAATACGTACCAATAATTCTACAGAAAAGCCTAAAAACTCATCAACATACGTCCGTGATATGACGACCGAAGAGTTACAATCGCTTATAAATAGCGCAGTCTCTCTAGCTACCGCCATGAAAAGAACTTCCGGTCAAACGTCTACATCGGAAAATATTACGCAAGCAGCAAAAACCGTCATTGATGTTATGCAACACGCCAGAGACATGCCCAGTCGTTCAGCAACTAACAGTAAACCGAGACTTATTTTATGGGTCGACGATCAACCTAATAATAACATCCATGAAAGGGCTACTTTTGAAGCGATGGGATGTAATTTTATTCTTGCCCAATCTACCCGGAAGCGCTGCAGGTGTTAGCAGAAAATAATTTTCTTGCGATTATTTCCGATATGAAACGGCGTGAAGGACCAAAGGAAGGGTATGATTGCTGAACGATTTACGCAACAAAAACGATCAAACTCCTTTTTACATTTATGCCGGATCAAATGCTACGAAAGACAAACTTGAAGCGATGAAGCAGGGGGCGCAAGGCTTAACAAACAGCCCTCAAGAACTTTTTGAATTGATAACGCAGTTGATCTTGTAATGGTCAACAAAAACCGGACACTTTTTTAGACATACTTTCTGAGACCTTTGCACGAACTCAAGCCCTCAAATTGGTAAAATAAGCCTTTATTAAAGCCCGAGTAATATCTATGTCCTGGAAGAACCTAACCCAAACCAGTTTAAGCGATGCCCTTGTCCAAGCACCACGAAGCCTTGGAGGAGCTGGATGGCATTGACCAGTTGATCGACTGGAAAGCGATAGGAGCTGATGGCGGGCATCCATGCCAAGCAAGGCGAGGCGGCGTGGCCGCCGTTGATGTGTCAAGGCCTTGTTGTTACAAAGCTGGTATCGCTTGAGTGACCCTGGGTTAGAGAAGCAACTGGCGCGGGACTTGATGTTCCGGCGCTTCATCAACTTAGGGTTGAGCGAAAAGGCGTACCCGACCACAGTACGATCTGGCGGTTCCGCAACACATTAACCCAGCAGGGATTGCTGGACACCTTGTTGTCCGAAGTCAACCAGCAACTATCGGCCAAAGGTTTGTGTATCAAGTCCGGCGAAGTCAGCATCGTGGGTGCTACCGTCATGAGGCCAAGCAAAGCCGCCCGCGCAAGGGCAAGGACGGGAAAACACCCAAGACAGCGACGCCGGTTACAACGTCAAAGTCGCGGCCAACGGCAAGAAGACCAGCACCTATGGCTATAAGGCACACGTCAATGTCGATGAGGACGGCTTCATCAAAGCCGTTGACTATACTCCCGGCAACGAACATGACTCTCATTCCCTCAAAAAACTGCTGACCTATACCGAGGAACAGGTATATGCCGACAAGGCCTATGCCAGTGCCGAACACGACCGGCTGCTGGCTAAGCGTAACACCGGCAACCGTATCCTCAACAAAGCCAACGCAACCAACGTTAAGCGACCGCCAAAAACAACCAAAACCGGCAGTGGTCAAGCGTCCGCAGCACCGTCGAGCGCGTGTTTGGTGTGCTTAAGCAGCACTATGGCCGATCGCCAAGGCGCGTTATCTGGGCCTTAAGCGTAACCAAACCCAGTTCATGCTGGCGGCGATGGCTTATAACATCAAGCGCGGCGTAACTGTCCAGGCCGAGATGATGGCTTGCATAGGATAAGTCCGTCCAATGCACGGAAAACGGCGACAAGAGTCAAGATTGTGAAGAAAAATTGACAGCTAATGCCTAATTCAGCCGAATACTACTTATTAATGCCAACGCCAATTCAAAAAATCGGCTTATAACCATTCAGCCGCAGTTTCTGCTGTCCGTGCAAAGGTCTCTTTCTATAAAAATCCCGTTCATATTGCAACGGGGATTGATAACCTAATTTTGAATGTGATCGTTTGCCTTTGTTAAAAGCCAAATAATCGATAATACTCAGTTTGGCTGATGCTTTAGCTCTAAATTTTTCATCATTTAGATGTTTTGTTTTCGGCTGCTTGCTGGTGGGTATAGCCCTTTTCGTACTAACTTCAAAGCATCTTGTTTAAATTCTAATGTGAATTTAGGAGTGGGTCGTTTTGTATGATTATTCATGTTCACCTCTTAAGACATTATAAATCTGTCTTTAGATGTGTCGGTTTAATTAAATCATTACAACAAGCCCCAGATTCCATAGTATTGCTCTATCAAATCTAATATTTCTTACGATTAGTTATTGTTAAAATAGTAGGATTTCTTGGAGAGACAATTTTTGAAACAATCCTTTTATGATTTAAATTTTTCCGATTTTGAAACGGTTTTACGTCAGAATGATTTAAACGATTCTGCAGCGTCTCTGCTTTTTAATTGGCATTATAAGAAGAAAGAAAAGGCGCAATGCACGACAAATATTGCAAAAGATTCATTGGTTTTTATTCAAGATAATTTCGATTTTTCTCTTCCCGAAATTGATACCGTTCAAGAGTCAACAAAAGATCGAAGCGTAAAATTTCTATTTAGGCTTAAAGATGATCATAAAGTTGAAACCGTCCTGATTCCGTTTCAAAAAAAATATTCAATTTGCCTTTCATCGCAAGTTGGCTGTGCCATGAATTGCTCTTTTTGTTTTACCGGAAAACAGGGGCTAAAAAGAAATTTGACGACCAGTGAAATGGTTGGCCAGTTTCTTCAGGCGTGGCGTTGGTTGGCGCAAAACAGGCCTGGGGAAGAGCGGATTTTAAATATTGTGTTTATGGGGCAAGGGGAACCTTTACATAATTTTGATGCCGTCAAAAAAGCGTGTGAAATCTTTTTATCACAACACGGCGCTTCAATTGGTTTTCAAAAAATTACCATTTCAACAGCTGGTTATATTCCTGGACTTAAACGATGGAGCCAGGAAATTCCTGGCGTAAACCTTGCGCTATCGCTGCATTCACCTTTTGAAGAAAAGCGGAATGAACTGATCCCCATCAATAAAAAGTATCCGCTAGATGAGGTGCTGAAAGTTGTCGACCAAATACCTTTAGGTAAAAAACAATTTATCACCTATGAATATATTCTGATAAAAGATTTTAATGATTCACCAGAAGATGCCGAAAAATTGGGCATGATACTGTTCGGTAAAAGTGCTTACATTAACTTAATTCCCTTTAACCCATTCCCGGACTCACATTACCAGTGTCCGGGTTTAGATACCATTGAACAATTTAAAGCTGTATTAGAAAGGTTTAAAATCCCGACATTAATAAGAGGCACTAAAGGCGATGATGTCTTAGCCGCTTGTGGGCAACTGAATTCTAAACAATAACTGACTATCAGGATCTAGTGCCCCCGACAAGGTAGAATCCAAAGGCGCAAAAAACCCGAACCGTGTTACGACGAATACGTGTCTTAATTCAGCCGACGCAATACGCTTTGCTGTTGATTCTGAACGCCCGCAATCGTTGCGAAATTGACGATAGCAAATAATAATTGAAAAATCATAGTCTTTATTGTCAAAAATACTCTGATGAGTATTTTTGGGATCTTCGAACGTTCAAGAATCTATTGCCTCCGATAACTTGAATTCCGATTACTGCATGAGAACCCGATATTCATTTAACATGGCTTCAGCGGTTAGTGAGATATGGATCTGTGCCGCTCATCAAAATATTTAACCATCATGGGTCATGGTTAGTAACCGGTAACAGCGTTGAGATTTTTGCATAAACGTTTTATGAGAAACAATTCAGTAAATATCGCGTCGATTGAACACTTCCCTACACTTGAATACGACTGCTTAGCAGCAAATCAACCTACCGGCAAGCTTTTACCTAATAGCCACCTCGGCTGATACGGCGCTAGCTTTTTGACGGCTTTTACTTGCATTGTCAGCCACCTGACCCGCCCGCATAGTTTCGGACGCCTTATGCATTACAATCACCGGTATGCCAAGCGCTCCCCATTCATAAAGCCATCCGGCATCCTCGGAAACATTCGGCCAGCGTCTGTTATGTTCTTTTGTCGCCATGTTTACGCAGCCATGACTGGCGGGACGACCAAAACTATTGTGCCAAAATGCGCCATGGAAGGCATAGTCTTTATAGAAGAACTGAGTATAAGGTACATCTTTCACTTCATAGAATCCGGGTTGCCCCTGGTCGACATCGCTACGCATAGTTTTGTGCCGGTAACGATCGTAAATGTAATAATTTCCTGTCACCGTAGGCGTTTTGCTTTTACCCGTACTTACCTTGAAGGTGCGGATCACTTTGCCATTTTCCAATGCCTCCACAAGCTGGCTGTCCAGGTAAACAAAAAGCCTTCGGTCTGTGCCGGTGCTGAACTGTTCGACCAAGATTTGCTTTAGCATCCCGCCACGCTCACTTCTTAACTTTTGTATATCGGCTTTGACTTCGATGCTACTTGAAGCGGGCCAAACTGGTTGGGGAGTAAATCTGAGTTGGCGCTGTCCGATCCAACGCCATTTTCCAGGGATTACTTTGCCGTCGCGGGTTTCTACTTGGAGATAACTCGGGACGTTGTTTCGATCAGCTAAAGGTTCGCTGAAAGTCATTTGCAGTGGCAGCATCAATCCTAAATTGCTTAATCCCCTGACGTTAGTGTTAACGGCGAGGGCTGGCGGAGTTTGTAATTCCAGGGTTACCGACGGCAAAGGGACGCCTGTGGCGGTTTTATAGTTTAACTGAACCGGATAACTATGTTCTTGCTCATAAGCACTGGCTAACAGCCGGATATTTTGACCGGTGGTGTCGGCTTTCGCGCTCAAGGTCAAGCCGCCCGTGGCCTGCACTTCACTCACCGGCCGGTCAAAATGCAAGGTCACGGAGGCGTCCGGTTCCAGTGTTCTAAGCGTCGGTCCTTCCAATTTGGGAACAGCAACCGTTGTGAAGTTAATTTCACGAGTCTCGGATTGTCTAGTCCAACCCCGCACTGCTATCACCTTAATAGTGTGGCGCATTCCAAAAGCCAAAGGCGCGGGCAAGCTCAATTTGGTTTGATTCTTCGCCTCAAATAGTATATTTCCGCTGCTATCGAGCAGTTCAATTTCAGATAAGCTTACGCCCAAGCCCACTGCCTCCAGTGTGATGACCTTGCGCGGATCGACTTCGTTCTTTCCTGGTAAAGCCGTTACGGAAAACCCATAAGGCAGTATGTCTTTACTAACAAATATTTCGTGCGGATTCGCTTGCACAATGGTTGAAAAAGCCAGGGTAGCCGCGACCAGCCAGAGGATAAGGGGTTTCAACGTAATAAAATAACCGGCCATTTTCATTAAATCAGCGCGTTCAAATTAAGTGTATTGATTAAAATCCAAGCAGTATCTCCAACAAGACAACCTTATGGGATATTAGGATTAAGGTCAGTCTCCGGTTAGCACTCTCAATCAGTTTTATCCATATTAAATTACTTATATTTTATCATAGCCGTCTACGCCAAAAATACTCTGTCATACCAATGGCAATGAAACAAAGAAAGATCATTGGACTGGCATGATCGAATAGACCGAGCAGTAAGCCGCTTTACGTTCGAACGATGCTGCGCTAAAAATCTCATTTGATCGGGGTTTATGATACAGGTCATAAACCTACAGCTTACGATTTTGGCATTCACCGACGGTATATTCATGGGAATAGAGTCATTCCAACTCTGACAGAATGATCCATCTACTCCCAATTCAACTAAGTTGCCCTCGACCTTGTTAACCTTAGGTGGGATCACGTAACTATGTCAGTTCTCACTTCAATCCCAGGGTAAATTCTGAAAGCAACATTCGGTCAATTATCATTCAATTTTATCCGCCGATCAGTATCAGGCTAATATTTCTTAGGTCCGGCCCTCGTGACCGCTAATACCAATGATAAAATGACCTGGAAAAAAGTAATTTGTAAATTTAATTTCACCCGAAAGATATTTCTATAAAATAACATTCTATATAGAATAGGTATGAACTTATACAAATTCTGAAGAGTCGTACTAAACTTATTGACCTAGTTAATAAAAGCATTATGTAAGTTGAAGCTTTAATCGAGCCATTATCAAAAATATGAAGATTGACGAAGATATCACGATCGCATCAAGACGCAAGTTTCTAATGAAACTGGCTTATGGGTCTGTGTTGGCTTTAAGTGGATGCGGAATTGAAACGGCCTCCGTCCGGCACAAAGGTGAATATAGCGAGCAAACAAGGGAAGCCTATCTGCATGGTCCTAGCTACAAAACGCTTTCCTTCGAACATACGCACACCGGCGAAAAATTAAAGATAACCTATTTTGAGCATGGTAGGTATTTTAAAGACGCATTGCAGGAAGTTAATTATCTGCTTCGCGACTTCCGAACCGACGACGTTCACCCGATTGATCCGGCATTGCTGGATCAATTGTTCGATCTCAAACAATCCATTGGATTTAATAAACCTTTTCTAATCCTCTCCGGTTATCGTTCTCCGTTAACCAATGCCAGGTTACGTAAACATAGTCACGGGGTTGCTGAACATAGTTATCACATGCAAGGCAGAGCCATAGACATTCGGGTTGAAGGGGTATCTTGCAAAACAATTAAAAATAACGCTTTAGTCATGGCCCAAGGTGGCGTGGGTTATTATCCTCGGAATAATTTTGTTCATTTAGATACTGGAAGGTACCGAACTTGGTAGCGAAGCGAATATCAGAGAGGGAAAAATGCGTTAGTTTCTAAGGTAAGCACAAGAATTGTAAGGAACAAAACCCGAACGTTAACACTGGTGTCTTCTCGGACATTCTAAAAATTAATTCCTTAAAATATTAAATTTTACTAAACGGTCATTAAGAGACAATCAGGAATTTAATATTTCATTGCTATTGACAAGTTACAGATAGCGGCAAAACCGTTGGTGAGTAGTGCACAACTTCATCACGCGGTTGGTTTTTCCAGAATCGTCAGTTTAGACGATAATAAAACTCGTCCAGGCACGCGTGCATGTAGTAGCCGATATACCGTGGTAGATGCCAAGCATATCGCTTTTAAAGTTGCTGATGACCCCGCAGCTATTCGTCAACTAATTCAGGCGGGGTCGTTTTGGCGGCATGATAGTGGGCTTCGGCAAGCACCTTAAGCGCGTATCGAAAACACCGAGATGGAAATGCCTTTGTATCAGAGCACCGGATCAAGACTCACTTAAACCTATACGCTTTTCACTCAATAGCAAAAAGCCCAAGTTTTGATTCTTAACCGGCTAAGTTTCTATGTTGTTTATTGTTCCTTGTAGAACGCGGCTTGTCGAAGCCGGTTTTTGCTGCTGGTTTATGGCTTGGACGGGTTTGACGCTTGACTGGAAGGGTTGCAGGTATGCTGGAATTCGGCTCGAAGCCTGCCACCATCTCACGTGGCAACACTTGCCGTATCAGTTTTTCGATACCTGACAGCATTTGCTTTTCGTCGATACTCACTAACGAAACCGCCTGCCCATTTGCTCCTGCACGACCTGTACGACCAATGCGGTGCACATAATCTTCGGCTACGTTAGGCAGGTCGAAATTGACGACTTGCGGCAGTTGTTCAATATCTAGGCCGCGAGAGGCAATGTCGGTTGCCACCAACACGCGCACACCGCCGTTTTTGAAATCCGCGAGCGCCTTTGTCCTTGCCCCCTGGCTTTTGTTGCCGTGTATAGCGGCGGCGGTTATGCCGTCTTGTGCGAGTTTTTCGGCAACGCGGTTAGCACCGTGCTTGGTACGGGTAAAGACCAAGACCTGTTCCCAGGCGTGATGACGAACCAAATGGCTGAGCAATTCCGGTTTGCGTTTTTGGTCGACGGGATGCACCCATTGCCTTACCGTCGTGGCAGCCGCATTGCGTGGGGTCGCCTCGACGAATGCCGGATTATGCAGCAAATCTTTCGCCAAGCCGCGTATGTCGTCGGAAAACGTCGCCGAGAACATCAAGGTCTGCCGACGCTTGGGCAGCAATGCCATGATCTTGCGGATGTCGCGGATAAAGCCCATGTCCAGCATTCGGTCGGCTTCGTCCAACACCAGGATTTCCAGTTGCGAAAACTTGACCGCATTTTGGTTGTATAAATCCATTAACCGTCCCGGTGTGGCGACCAACACATCAACGCCGCGCCTTAACGCCATCATTTGCGGGTTGATCGAAACACCCCCAAAGATAACCGCAGAACGGAGCGGCAAATATTGGCCATAAGTGGCGACACTTTCACCGACTTGCGCCGCCAATTCGCGGGTTGGGGTTAGTACTAAGGCGCGGATTGAATTGGCTTGTACCTTATTTCCGCTAGATAAGCGCTGCAATAACGGCAAGGTAAAGCCCGCCGTTTTGCCGGTGCCGGTTTGGGCTGCCGCCATTAAATCTTGACCGGATAACACTGCCGGAATCGCTTGCAATTGAATAGGGGTAGGGATCGTGTAACCTTGCGCGCTGACTGCGCGCAAAAGGGGTTCGGACAAGCCGAGATTAGAAAATGTCATTGATTAAATAATATATATAAAATAACCGGTTACTGCCAAATTCCTTAACTTTAAGCGTTAAAAAAAGCTGGCAAAACAGCGGGTAAAAAGGCTTTCAAACTTCAGCCTAAACAACAGAGATAACCAGATTAGAAAAGCTGGAGAAAACTTGCGGACTGATGATTTTGATAGGATATGAACTTAGGTAAAGCAGAAAAGATTAAGTTAACATTTCAATAATTCATCTAAATTGCTGATTTTATTATCACACTTATATTGTTTTCTGTCAATATTAGCGTATGGAAGTGCATCACTCTAAAAATCGATAATCGATGGCATCAGGTTAAATTGATTTTTCGTACGACTTGCCAAATAACGTAAAATTTTTGAATTTCCACACGGTCTTCCGAATACCCGAATATCTAAAAGCAGAAATCGTGTTCAGTTAGCGTTCATTCATAAAACAATATTATGAATCCGACAAAAATATAATCGATATTTGAAATAAAACATTTGAATTATCTCCTTTTATTTCTTATCCTTTCACGTTCGATTTATAACGATTAAACGAACCTTTAAATTTAAATCCAAAAGGTTCTTTTTTAACCACCCAGAGAGGTCAACATGAAAAAAACAATAGGAACAATTGCAGGTGTAGTATTAATTGCACTGAGTGGATCAGTTTTTGCTGATGAACAGATCGAAATCGGTAAAAAGATTTATGATCGCGCTTTCGGACGTGGTTGCGGCACTTGCCATGATATCTCTTCAAACCCACAGTTAACTGCTAACATTAAAGCCGGTACTTTGACCCGCGCAACTTTTGAAGAAGTTCTGACTAACGGCAGAGGCGGAATGCCCAAAGCGATCGATGAGATCATGAAAAATGCGGCGGTAACGAAAGCAGGCTACGGTAAAGATCAAGCGCTTGACGCATTGTGGAAATACCTCGAAACTAAATAAGAAACGCCACTTCTTATTAATAATGAGCCGCCTGAATTTTTACTCAGGCGGTTTTTTTATGTCCGTCGAAAATCGATAGCTTAGCGTTTACCCAGAATTCTTTTTATTTCCTGGTACGGCAGATATTTTCGAATTTTAATCCAAACACTCGCAGTAGCCGCAAACATTAGACCGCAAGAAACCAAACTCATATAGATAAGTCCTTTAAGTTGGGTTACTTCTTGAACGAGTTCTTGATTGGAAACAACCGTATCGTCCTTAGCGGGTGCTTGTGTGTACGAACGCAAAACGCGAATGTCGTTTTTCAAGTCTTCAATCGTACCCACTGAATTTTTAAGGGACCCAGACTTAATACTTTCTTCCAGGGTAATTAATTTTCCCTCAATAGAGCCACTGACTATGCCAATTAGTTGGCCTTTCAGGTTATTGACTTCTTTTGAAACGACCGGATTCATTCCTTGAGCCGCTAAGTTGACGGCATATATTTTATTGTAATCAGTCACAATATCAGGATTCGGCACAAAAACTAAACCAAGAATAAATACCACGACCATTAAGAAAAAAACGGCACCCATCAGCATTTTGTTGACTCTCATCAACTGCTGATGGGATGGGATGGTTTTCACAATCCCCTGGAACTTAACAATTTCCGTGCGCTTTTCTTGCATGCCGCCCTTTATTATCGATCCCGTGTCAACCCGTAGACATCGAGTGCTTAATTCTTATGGACATTTAATCAAAAACCGAAAGCTTTCACCATAATAATGATACTGATTATACAAGTTTTAACAAATTCGCTTCTACTATTTACCCGACTTATTGCGTTTTGCCGATGCAATTCGCATACGCAATGCATTCAATTTGATAAATCCTTCGGCATCTTTTTGATTGTATGCGCCGCCATCGTCTTCGAAAGTGGCGATACTTTCATCGAATAAGCTATCGGTTTCAGACGAACGTCCTACCACGATGACATTACCTTTATAAAGTTTTATACGCACTTTGCCGTTAACATTAACTTGAGAAGCATCGATCATCGTTTGCAACATCAGACGTTCTGGACTCCACCAATAACCGTTATAGATCAGTGAGGCATAACGCGGCATCAATTCATCCTTTAAATGCGCCACTTCGCGATCCAACGTTAAAGATTCAATTGCACGGTGTGCTTTGAGCATGACAGTCCCGGCAGGTGTTTCGTAGCAGCCGCGCGATTTCATGCCGACATAACGGTTTTCGACAATATCTAACCGGCCTATTCCGTTATCACCGGCAATTTTATTCAATTGTTCAACAACTTCAGCCGGACTATGTTCCACGCCGTCAATGGCAACTATGTCGCCCTGTCTGTAGGTCAATTCGATATAAGTCGCCTTATCGGGCGCTACTTCGGGCGAAACCGTCCAGCGCCACATATCCTCTTCAGGCTCAGCCCAAGGATCTTCAAGGACTCGTCCTTCGTAAGATATATGCAATAAATTAGCATCCATTGAATAAGGCGACGAAGTGCCTTTCTTCATTTCAACCGGTATGTTATGTTTCTCGGCGTAAGCCATCAAGGTTTCCCGAGAGGTTAAATCCCACTCCCGCCAAGGCGCTATGATTTGGATGTCGGGACGCAAAGCATAAGCGCCCAACTCAAAACGAACCTGATCGTTGCCTTTTCCGGTTGCACCGTGTGAAATCGCTTCGGCGCCGGTTTCATTAGCAATTTCTATCAATCTTTTAGCAATCAATGGGCGGGCAATCGATGTGCCCAACAGATATTCGCCCTCATAGACGGTATTCGCACGGAACATCGGAAAAACAAAATCGCGAGCGAATTCTTCGCGCAAATCATCGATATAAATTTCCTTGATCCCTAAAGACAGCGCTTTAGCCCTTGCAGGTTCGACTTCTTCGCCCTGCCCTAAATCAGCGGTAAAGGTGACGACTTCGCACTGATAAACATCCTGCAACCATTTTAAAATGACGGAGGTATCCAATCCTCCGGAATAAGCCAAAACTACCTTATTGATTTTAGACATACTGTCCTATCGCTTCGTTAAAAATGACTGGAATTATACCGGAAAACAGATGTTACAACAGCAAAGGAGAATGGTGTTTGTCACTGGTATTTGGCTTAAAAACAATTTTTGTATCCATTTTCCTCATTCGACATTATGCTGTAGTAAAATTTTCTTGGCTTTAACCGCTATTTTTGAATAATAATCTCAGAAGAAATAAACCCCAACCTCGCTGTGGAGCCGAAACGAATGAACGCAAGTCTAAAGCCGCCTGAATTTAACGCTAAAAAAATCAAACGGCAGCAACAACATCAGTTCATCAACCTTCAACTCGCCGCTTTAGGACAACCTACGTGCGAATTAGATGATGATTCGCAATACCTTAATATTGCTGAGGGTTTGCTAAAGAAATATTCTCAGCAACGTCGTTTGCTTGCCCAATACCGTTGTCCTGCAGACCGCCGAATTGAAGATTTCCTTAATAGTTACCTGCTCAACAACGGAATCGACATTAAAATCCGGATACCAGGCGAAACTTTCGTGCTCGAGCAAGCGGGACTCGCCAGAGAGCTCTCATTGCCATACGAAGGTAATGAATTTCACTCGAACTTCGTAGATTCTTATCGAATACAACAAGGTGTTCTACATAATCCTCAAAACGACAAGCGGACGACAAAAGGAGTTTTTCATATCGCTGCCGGTGGCTTACCCGTTCCTGCCGACAAAAACGAAGTTCCTGTTATTGCTTATAGTAAGTTGCTCGATTTAGCCTTATCGCCGCCGGACGACCTGCTCAAATTACCTTTTACAATCAATCAGACTACTCCAGCAAAACTCTGGACTTCCCTCTTATTGCGCCCGATTGTCCGCCCGGCATTATCGTCCTTGATTCCGGCGAAAACGATGGAAGTCCGCTTTTTTGCACCGGGAGGACTCGTATCGAATTTAGATTTTGTCGAGTCTATTTTCGGCAATGCAGGCGATCCTTTTCTGCCCGAAAACGATTCTGCTTTGGATATTGATCACTGGACCGGCCACACCGGTTGCATCATTCTTGCGCCTCACCTTGTCAGTTGCCGTAAAAAAGCGCTCGGCTTGCCCCATTTCGATGAGGCAACCGCACGTCAACGCAAAGACGGCATGTGCTGGCGGGATGAACATGATCTATATAACGACGGCAAACCGTTTAAACTGGTTTGCCGCGATATGAACGGCGTCATCGTAACCATCATCGCCGATAACTATTTCGGTTACAGTAAAAAGGAAATTAAATCCCACATCAGTTATGCCGCCAATCTGTTCGGCGATTGCGAGGAAGAACATTCGGGTGGAGCGCTCGCATTTCCACGCGTTATCTTGGGTGAAATCCATATTCCAAGCACGTCGGAATCGGCACCGAAACCGACGATTGAAAAAGCGAGGTCCTTACTCGGCCCGTCTATCGTATTTAAAGACTCAGGCTACGGAATCGACAGAAATCATTCCGATATTATCTTCATTCCGGCGGATGCTCACATCAACATTCAGGAGCAAATGATCAGTTGGCAGCTTGATGGGCAGCAACAATCGTTAAAACTGTTGATCAATCAAACCTATGTTTATCCAAACGGCTTCAGGGTTAATCTGGAACGTCATCCCCATGCGCCAAGCTGGCGTTTGGTCGGTACGTATCCGGAAGGAACTTTTTGCCATAAACCCAGTACGGTTTCGGGCGGCGGAAAATCGGAAATATCCAAATCGTTATCCGGAGCTGTTATTTCAGGTGATTTTTTCGTCGAAGATTTCGACAAAGACATGGATTACGTCAACAATATTTTCGAGCACGATTATTCAAACCGTTTTCGCAATCCTGCACTTCACGGTTGCGACCAACGTAGCCTGTTAAGTAAAAAACGGACACTGGGGTCGGTCATCAAATTATTAACCCCGTCCGCCACCGACTATTCCGACGACTACAACCAATGGCTGGAAAAAATTCCACAACACATTCTGGGCTTGGTATTGATGATTAAACGATTTTATAAGGCAGAATGGGGAAACGACTGGCGTAAACATTTTTCAGTTGACCTCGTGAACGGAAAACCCGGCAACGAGTTAAAATACCACGGCAGAAAATTAATGGCGAGTTACCTACGTGTCGGTTTCGACCAAAAAGGCGCTTGGCGGATTTTCAAATTAAGACAGGATTTCATCGCTTCTGAAAAACTGCAAATGGAAGACGACATCACTGCATCAACGGTTGTGCCGACTCGATATTTGACTGGCCTCAACTCGGATTACAGCAATCCCAGCATCAAACTGGTCAACAATTGTGAAGAAAGCTTTTTTCAACGCCCGGATGACGCCATACATCGTGGTGTAGACTTGCAAACCGAACTCGATTTTTCAGGTAAAAATAACTTTATCTCTAATTTTCAGCCACTTGATGCCAATGATGCCAAAGATTTATTAGAAGATGTTATCCATTTTGAGGAGTTCAGCGAGCCGATGCGAAACGTTATTCGTGAAGCGGCTCACTCTAAAAACGGTCACTATTTTGTTTCTTCAGCACACCCGCGACTGGTAGAAGGTAAACCCAGCCAAAATGTCCGCTATTTGCAAGCGAGGCCCGATCTTCTCGACCCTAAAATGCGCTATATCGCAGAGCTTTCTACACGACTTGCACGCGGTTTAAGTTATGAACAACCGGTATATTTTCCGGTCAATTCGGTATTAACGGGTCGCCGTAACAATCCAATTGATGCCGCTTCAGGAATCCGTCCGCTTGCTATTTATAATCCGATACATTATCAGGAACTGCCTGAACTGTTTATGGATTTTATTTGCAGCTTAACCGGAAAATCGCCGTCGACAACCGGCGCCGGCTCAGAGGGCGCATTAACCAAAGGGCCGTTTAATGCGGTTTCGGCAACCGCAGATCTGAATACAGCGCTGGTTTCGTTTATTTTATGCGGGTACGACGGCTTTTCGACTGCCGCAGGGTATATCGGTTCGCAACGCCGAATCGACCACGATATTAGTTTGCTAATCCCTGAAATCTGGTTGAGACTGCCCGTTGAGCAACGCACCCCGGATTATTTAATTAAGCACGAACAACTTGAAAAACTTGAGGACTTCGAATACCAGGGCAAAACCGTTTATGCCAGTCGCTTGGGATATCGAATCACCGAGCGTTTTATACATACGAATTTTGGTAAGGTTTTCAACTACCCAACGGCCGTATTCGACGAAGCTATGTTAAAACCTGAAACGCAAGATTTAGAAAGCTTTGTCGACGGCGTTAATAATGTTTATGAAGCGCAACAACGGGTTGCCCTTCAATATTTTGAAGACGGCACTATCGACGATGCCTGCCCTCCCCTTAAAGCCTTGCTTCATATCATGGCTCACGGTGAATATGAAGGTAAAACTATCGACGATCCATCGATTCGAGGCTTATTTACCTGCGAGTATTTACAGGAAAGCGGCTGGTATCTAGAACGATTGAAAATTAAACAACAGCGCGACCAACAACTTTGGCAACGCCATAAAGTTTACATAGGGCAATGTCTCAACGACAAAGATCGATACGATCCGCAAAACTATGAAACTATGACCAAGAAATTGGAAAAGGTTGATGAGATGTTAAGTCATATCTCCAGCCCCGACTATTTGAATCGATTGCAGGGAACATTGGGTGCGGATTGGATCCATAATCCCTAGACCGATTACTCTTTTCCTATTTATGATTTGGGGTGAGGAGAAAATTATTGATCCGGTTAAATTCCCGACTTGCATCAAAAACCGATGAAGATTAGCTTGAGAAGCGAACCGGGGAAATAGGTAGCTAACGAAAAGATCGTTTCATCGGTGCAGCTATTTCAACAATGGATGACCGGGAAATTGTGATTCCATTTCACTACGACGACCCGCCGCGAGCTGCTGTTGAATGTAGTCGGGAACAGTCAATTCGGAAAGCGGGGAAACGGTGAGCGTCCAAGGATCGGATAAAAACCAACGCGCAAAGGAGCTTGAAGTCGGCTCGCCGAACGTTGCACTTTCCGTTTCTTTCCTGATTTGGCTTAATGCTTCCAATTGATTTTCCAAAGGCTCGATGGCGGATAGCTCCGTCAACCGATAACCGATTACAGCTTCTGCAAGATTGGGCAATAGCCCTGCATTATCGGAGAGAACCGGAAAGACATCCCAAATACGTGCGCTATTATCATTTGAAGCGGTTAACACGCGTGTACCATCGGCATTAAATTGCGCTGAAAAAACGGATTGCCGATGCACCATCGGATCGCTCAGCGGCTTGCCGGTAAAAGCATCCCAAATCCGAACCGTATTGTCCACCGATGCCGTTACCACACATTTTCCGTCGGGGCTGAATTCCGCCGAGTTAACGGTGTTACGATGTACCATTGGTTCGCCTAAGGGCTTTGTAGTACTTGCCTCCCACAATCGAGCGCTGTTATCGACGGACGCCGTTACCACCCGATTACCGTCGCCGCTAAATCGTGCGCTGTTTACGCTCGACTGATGAATCATAGGCGCTAATAGAGCTTGGCAGGTTTTAACATCCCAAATATTGGCGGTTCGGACTCGAGACGACGAAACGACGTGCGAGTTGTCGGGACTGAACTCAGCCGAACTTACACTACCTTGACTCATCAAAGGATCGCACAACGTTATACCGGTGAACGCATCCCAAAGCCGTGTACTATTATCCAGCGATGCGGTTACAACTTGTCTACCGTCGGGGCTGAACCGAACAGAATTAATCGCACTTCGATGCTGCATAACTTCGCCTAAAGGTGTTCCGATATTACTGTCCCAAATCCGAGCGCTATTATCCAACGAGGCGGTTATGATGCGCGTACCGTCCGGGCTAAATTGCGCATCAGTAACACTATTATTATGGATCATGGCTATATTCAGCGCCTTACCGGTTTTTCCGTCCCACATTCGCGCACTGTTATCCGAAGACGCCGTTACAATCCGCTGCCCGTCCGGGCTGAATTGTGCCGTATTGACTTGATTTTCATGCAACATGGCTTCGCCCTGTTTGATACCGGTTTTGGCGTCCCATAACAAAGCAGTATGATCGTTCGAAGCAGTAACGACGCTTGTCCCGTCAAAATTAAATTCAGCAGAATTTACTCGATCGCGATGTAACATTTCCAAACCTTGAATGCGCCCTCCTCTAACGTCCCAAAGCCGGACACTGCTATCTTCGGACGCTGTCACAACATAGCTACCGTCAGCACTGAACTGCACAGAATACACATCGTTTAGATGCGTCATTTCGCCGCCGAAAGCCTTCCCCGAATCGACATCCCATAAGCGGGCATTGTTATCTCCGGACGCCGTTGCTAAACGTTTAGAATCAGGGCTGAATTCCACCTCATAAACATAACCATCATGAATTAAGGCTTCGCTCAGCGGTTTACCGCTATACGCATCCCACAATCGTGCGCTTTTATCTTCCGATGCAGTCGCAACATATTGACCGTTCGGACTAAACTGAGCGAAATAAACATCGCTTAGATGCGGCATCTTTTCGCCCAGCGGTTTACCGGTAAATGCATCCCATAAGCGAGCGCTATTATCCTCCGACGCCGTCACTACTCTGGCGCCGTCTAAACTAAACTGAGCGAAATAAACATCGCCTTGATGCATCATGGCTTGGCCCAGCGGCTTACCGGTATTCGCATCCCATAAACGTACGCTATTGTCTTCCGATGCCGACACAATCCTTGTACCGTCCGGACTGAACTCGGCTGAATTTACCGAATCTTTGTGCAACATAAGGTCGCCGAAAGGGATTCCGCTTTGAGCATCCCACAACTGAACATGACCGTCCTTGGAGGCTGTAACAATCCGCTTTCCGTCGGGGCTGAACCGGGCTGAATAAATTTCATCTTGTTGCGTTAGGGTTATATTTAACGATTCTCCGGTATCGGCATTCCATAATCGGGCTGTGTTATCTTCCGAAGCGGTTAACACCAAGACGCCGTCGGGGCTGAATTGCGCGGTATAGATTTGTTTCTGATGAATCATGGGTGCGCCGAAAGGCTGACCTGTTTTAACATCAATGAGACGAGCGCTATTATCTTGCGAAGCCGTCACCACTTTACGTCCATCGGGTGAGAATGCCGCCATATTGACGGCGGCTTTATGTTTGAAAATCGTAGTTGGAAATTGCCAGTTTTTTTGCTGTAAAAGATTTACGAGCAATGCCCGGCTGGATATCCATTCTGGATCTAATCGCACGGAATGGGCAAGATGGGCGAGCGCCTCCGTGAGATTATTACCTTCGTAGTGTTGCTTCGCCTCGCGAAAATCGGCCATTGCCAACGCATGTTGAGCTTTTTTGTGGGATTCCTTGGCATCCCACCAACTCCACCACCCCCAACAAGAAGACGCCAAAGCAACCACGGTTAAAATCAAAAAAGCCAAGCCTCTGCGTTTACTGACTTTTAGCGCTTCGCTAGCGATTTGCTCCCTTTTCTCCGCCTCGATCCGTTCCTGTTCCGATTGTCGTTGCTTTTCAAGAATATTTCGCTGGTCGCGGCTTTTCCTGAGAACTTCGGTCAGAACATCGTGAATTAATTCAATGCGTTTGATACCGTCCCGCTCCTCTACCCGTAAAACGCGGCATTTTACCAAGTCGTCTAAGGCAACTGCGTCGACACCGGAAATGCCGACCGCATTGTCATAGGCCTCGCTATTGCGATAACCGGACACTGTGATTAGTTTATCTTCGATAAAGCGGCGAAGTTCCGGCTTATGAGGTCTTAAACTTCGACCGATAAAGTCTTCAAGAATCTGTTCACGGTTGCTGGCGACGGATTGCGCATCGATTCGGGGGTCTGTGTTGCAATTCGCCGTTCGTTCAATTCCCGGCACACTAAACTGAGTAATGCCGGTTCGATGCGCAACTCAGCTAGGTCTCGATGATCTTCACCCTGTTTTCCTGCAACCAATCGAACGACCGATTCCGCAACGCCATGTTCCATCAGACGACCTTGCGTCTGGTCGGCGACGGCCATCGCTTGTTTTCCGTTCATCGGTGCGAGGCGCATCCGATTGAAAATAATCGACGGCATCGATTTGCGTAAGCCTTCCAAATCGGCGAGATAATCCTCCCGAAGACTAAGCAGCACCTTGTACGGATGCAGACTGAAATTAAAACTTTTCGACTCGTCCGGATTTTCATCCATGCGGACCTTAACAAGTTCAGGGCAACGCCCTTCGACCAGATCGGCCAGTTCAACGAGGAATTTCTTTAGCTCAACGCCCCGGTTGAAGTCTTCGCGGCCTAAGGTAAAAACTTCTTCAAACTGATCGAAGCATAATAAGGGAATAATAATTCGATTACGGGCATCCCAAAACTCGGCGTCTTTACGATGAAAATACTCCCACAAGGTTTCTTGTTGCCGATGCTCGGGAACCTCAATACTTTTCTCGAGAATTTGCCGGTGCATCGCAGCAAATACTTGCTCATTGAAGGTCTGCGATAAATCCGTAAAATTCAGACGTATCGTTATTGGAAGGATGTTCTCCTCACGCAGCAAAGGAAATAAACCGGCTTGAAGCAACGAACTCTTGCCGAGACCTGAAACACCGAAAAGAACAGTCAGCCGTTCGCGATTGACCAGTGAATAAAGCTTGTCGACATCTTCGTTCCGGCCCTTAAAAAAAGCTTCATCTTGCTCCCTAAACGACGCCAATCCAGGCCAAGGATGCTCGTCGTCGACCAGCGCTTGTTCGGAATTCTCTGTAATCTGTTCGGTTGCAGTCATGCAGGTTGTAGCAATTGGCGTTGATATTCCCGGTACAACGTTTTGATGTCGCTGACGAATGCTTCATTCGACTGTCCGCTAGGTAATTTTTCCCAATGCAATCTGCGGAATTTATCCGGTATCGTCGAAGCATCCGGCGGCGTATCGTCAATGACGACAGGAATGATAAAGCGCCGGTTGTCCGGATAACGCGCAGCCAAATCCTGAGCATAATTCCATTCGATTCGAAAGAAACGGGGATTCGGCGTCGTTGTCTGGCGAGATAGAATCACAATAAACATAGAGCACTTATCGATATTCGCTTTTATTCTCGCTTCAAAATCATCGCCCGCACGCAAGGCATCGGGGTTTCTATCGAACCAAACATCGATACCGGCTTGTTCAAGCGCATCTCGAATTAGCATCACTGCGGCACGGTCTTCGCTGGCATAACTCAAGAAAACGGCGCCCTTTTGCATTTTTTCGACAACCTGAATCGGTGAATCGACAATAGCCTGGACAGGTTGGGATAGCGGATGACGTTGAATCCACCGAGAATGTAATTCATCTATAAAGTCGATCGAAGACAGTGGAAACACTTTCGTTCGATTGCTGAAACTTCGTAAGAATTCGGAAAAATGAACTTCGTCGGATAGATGGTCCCCAACAAGAAAATCGGTTTTTCCGCTTGAAATGATTAAGCGCTCTTTTTTTCCTAGCCGGACGAAAAACCGGCCCAGCCAATCCGATAACGGACAACCGACTATCATCAGATTTTGCTTTATTAACGCATCGAACAATTGTTCCGGTCGCGATGATCTGGACTGTAGCGCATGCATAAACTCCAGCACATCCTCGTCGGTAACCGCATATTCGGGCACAACGGATAATTTACCGAACAAGTGAAAGACAGTCGCTCTATCGAGCTGTTCGATTGAATCGGGCAGATCGCTATTCGAACCGGGTGAAAACGATAACACCTGTGTTTTGTCCGTGCCGTTATATCGAACTTGATTCAAAGTACTGGCAAGTAACGAATCGAAACACGTCGTTACAAATAATTTTAGAGGCGTGATTTCACAAAGTTTGACAAGGGCAGCAGGCGGATTCACATCTACTAGGGCAGACATCGCTCGCTTTAGTTCGGGATAAATATCTTCCCGCTGGCCGCCTTCGGAAAGATAACGGCAAGCGACTGAATTTAAAGTATCCTCCGGTTGCATATCGATTTGCAGCCTTTTGCCGAGCTGTTTCGCAAGATAGCGATAAAGTAATGTCTTCTCTCCATTTATCTCAAGGGAAAGAAGTTCTTGACCGATTACCGGAATGACACGCCCGTCTTCGATAAAATCGAGAAGCTGCTCCCAAAGCCGTTCGGTAATTTTATCGTTTGTTATCGAACTCATTGAGATGGCAATACGTAATCATTTATAAAATTGTTAACCTTCCAAGGCATTTACAGCGGCTTCGGCTAATTCATTCCATTCTTCACTTTTCCAAAATCTGAGATAACGCTTAAACTGTCGTTTTGTTGAAACGACCGGAAATGCATTGGCTTCAAGTAATTCTCGCATTTCTTTACAGTTACGAACGATTTCAGCCTTCAGCTCAACGGTTTTAATTTTGGGTGTCGCATAAACGGGAGCCAATAGCGCTAATTCCGATAGGGTTCCCAAGGCGTAAGCCCTTGCCTCGCCAGCCGATTGCGAACAGTGCCATTCCGCCATTTTGCGAGCGGTAATCCATGACCAACCGAACTCCTTGGCGAGATGGTCGCGTTTTTCTTTGGAATCAACGACGCTCGGAATCGACATAATTGAAAGATATTGTGTAACAACCCAATGATTGCTAGGCTCTGTTTCTAAAGCTTCCCGATAAAAATCCCTGGAATACTCGTAAGCTTCTTTTGCTTTCGATTTATAGTCCTTACCTACTAAGTCATAAGCAATTCCGATACGTTTCTCGCTGGCTGCGCTAACGCCTAGGCGTTCGGCCTTATCTTTCGATGAGTTACTGGTTTTGAGTTCGTCTCGCCATTTCTTCAAATCGGCTCGTATCGATTTGCAAAGCATTTCAATCTCTGCCGTTTGATTTGCCGTCAACTGTTTACCTTCGATAGGAACCGTTTCTTCGTTAGCGCCGACAAGATCGTCGATCCGGTCGAATTTCACATCGAGCTTAAGTCGCGTTTGTTTATCCCGGAAAAGGCCGACTTGTTTTTCAAAATCAGGGGGAACGGTTGAATAAGCCACGATACTTGCCCAATCGTGCGTACCCGGCGAATCGGTGCGCAATCGCTGTCTTAAGTCGTAAAGCACCCAACGCGGGTCTTCTCCATTCAATAAGCCTGTATACAAAACCTCTGCGGCAATAGCCGACGCTTTCATCCACAGCGGAAACTGAGAGGCGATGACCCAGGGTATTCCCGCCGCGTTCAACTCATGGGCAATACTGCCGCCGGGTGTTAATACCGATTCGATATTGCCGGAATCGCAAGTCGCTAACGTCACAAGCGTTGGGCGATAGCGCGTTGTGCCTGATGAATCTCTTGAAGTTAAGGCAATAGCTAGGCGTTCTCCGTCGACCACATCTTTCTGTCCGGGATCGATCTCGGTACTAAGAGCTACGCCGTAGCGCTGCACACCTGCGTTTAATAAAGAATCGCCGTGGGCTAGAATGTGGACATGCGTATATTCGTTGGCCGAACATTCCTTGCGTATTTTTTCAATGCTTGCGTTAGGCAACACCGTCAGCATCTTTTTAACTTCCGCAATACGCTCGTTAGTGTTGTCTTTAATTTTAATCCACGGTTCTATTGCTTCTCGGAGCGCTTGCAAATGCGTTTGGGCCGGTACGTATAAACCTTGCGGCGCCGCATAGGCAAACAAAATACGCGGTTTTCGATCCCAGTTGACACTTATCTGGCTTCCTCGCCTGATTTCTCGCGTGATGGTAATCGGCGTCCGCATTTGTAAAAACAAGGGCGAACCCGATCCCGGAAAGCCGTTCGGCGCTACCGTCGCTTCAAATGGAATCATACCTAATTCCAACGCCGAGATAACCAAATTCAAATGAACGAACGACCCGACTTCACTGGCAGCATTCCCCAATTCAGTCAACAACGCCGGTACTTGGCTTAATACATTGCCGATCGCTTCACCGATATCGCGGATTTCCGATTGCCGTTGTTCATCCGTTGCCGGATCCGTATTCGCCTTATACCGTAAACGATCCAGCCGCATCAATAATTGCCGGTGTTCGAACGGAATATTGACCGTCACAGGTCCGTCTTCACCGCATAGCGCTATATAGGGTGTTAAGGGCGATAGCAACTGATTATGGGCCGGTCCGGTCCGTAATAGTTCCAGCTTAACGTTACTAATTTTATTCGTATCCGACTTTGCCATATCACACCTTCACAAATTTTTTAATTTCAAGGGGAGAACCGGTTCCGTCTTTTTCAATATGGTATAAGCATCCAACCGCTTTTCCGTTTTCAACTTTAATCGAAACCGCACTGGTTTGATCCATCACAAACGGCACCCAATTACCTTGTGCATCCTGATAACCCTTATCGATCTCTTCCATCCCTTCATTCTGATTAATGAGTAAATCGTACACCGGTTTAAAGCTTTGAATGTCTTTTAACATAGCATCGGTAAACCGCAATAATCGTATCCAGGTGCCGGAGTTAAAATAAAATCGGTTGCCGCCCATTGCAATAGCACGTTCCAAATGCGTATGCCCGGTGATTACAAAATCGAGATTACTGCCGACAACTTTGGTGACTTCATTGAATGTATCGTCGCGATTTTCGATATTAAATGTTTGGTCGTCCGTCAACCAGTCCTTTAATGCTCTTCGTAAAGCCTCATCCCTCCCAACACCGCTTATCCAGCCTGTCAAACGATCGAAGATTAATTGTCCGGTTCCTAAAGAGCCGTTGACTTGATCGATTTTAGCGCCCGGTTTACCCAATTGTTGCTCGGCGACAAGAAGCATTTCGTCGACATCGGACGTGGTATGTTGATAGAGACCTTCCTTAACATTCGGCCCCAGTAATTGATCGAGTGTGACCGGTTTTGCGGCATTTTGCGTCGGTAATTGAAAACCGTCCACCGATAAACGCTGATCGACTTGAAAACTACCCTTAATTTTGTCCCCGACAATAGACAGCAAATCGGTTATTTTGGATGCTTGCGCCGGATCGATAACGGCCAATGTACTGACTGCCGCTTTGGTTTCCGGTTGCAGTAAATCGATCCATTTATAGGTCCTTTTGATCTCGTTCATCACCTCTTTAACCATTCGCGTTCCGGCGTTAGGCGTCCACTCGTCCTTGGCTAACGTGCGTCCTGCATTGATTCTGCGAGAAACCTTCGCTAAGTCTTCATAACGATTAAAATTCCACGCATCGACTTCATTCCCATGCGTGCAATAGACTTTGGCATTACCGACAATGCTAGTAAAACCAGAGCCGACCGTGGAAAACTGGAGACGCGCGCGTTTTACCGGATCGTCGCCCGCCAACCGCCATTGAATCAAACGCTGCACGTTAGGGAAAGCCATTTCGATGTCGTGATTACCGATCATAAAGACCAAATGTCGATTTTCAGTGCTTACATATTTCGCTAGCGCATCCCAAATACAGGAAAACGAGACGTCGTCCATTATCCTTTGAACGACTTGTACCGCGTTATTTGCCGCAACATAGTCCGTTGAATCTTCCGCTAACGTATCGAATACATCGCCGTTTAATACCAAAGCCACCTGCCCTTGCGGACATTGTCCCGCTACCCATCCGACATAACCAGCTAAGCGCTTGGTTTCCTTGAGAATCTGAAACCCGGGTTTGCCGCCCATATGGATGTCGGAAATGACATGTACTTCATCGTAAACGGGAAATTCTTGAAAATTGCTCATAACGCGTGCTCCTCGATTCTTTAATTAATCTTTGACCGAAAATATTATCTTTATTTTTTGTTGATTTTCAGGGTAGAGAATCATTTAGGTTAAAGATTAGTTATTCTTTTTAAAAAATGCATCATTCTTTAAAGAATATTTTTGATTTATCGGACAAATCATCCGCAGAGGGGGGGGAGTGCTTTAAAAACCAAAGCGCCAATTAGCTGGCATCATAGCTTACAAGATAGAAACCGTTTATCGATGGACTTGTTATGAGCTTCTTTCAATAAACGGTTCTTATTTAATCCATAGTATTGGCAATAATGCTATGAACTTGTCTGATTCCAATGGCGGTGATTAACAAAATAAGAGGAATGGAAACGCCTTCTACGAGCTGTGGATTGATTTTCCAGCCTAAAATATGAAGCGCTTCGGCTAATTTGCCGATTAAGTTTGCGGCATAGTAAGTGATAGCAACCATCGAAATGCCTTCAACCATTTGCTGCATGCGCAGCTGCATTTTAGCGCGTAACGCCATTGACGAAAGCAAGCTTTGATTTTGCCTTTCAAGAATAATGTCGACACGGGTTCGCAACAATTGGCCTGCATTACTGACGCGTTCCGATAACAACGTAAATCGGTGCGAAAGGGATGAGCAGGTATTCATTGCCGGCTCTAACCTCCGTTTGATAAATTCGCCAATCGTTTGGATACCTTGAATGCGGACTTCTCGTAAATCGATTACCCGTTGTTCCACAAGCTGGTAATAAGCGCTGGCCGCCGCAAACCGGAAATGATTTGTGGAAATGTGATTTTCTACTTCGGCTGCCAGCGTTGTTAATTCATCCAATAATTCGGCATCGTTATTTTCCGGTAACGTCATCGCACTCGTAATCTTAAATAGCTGGCGGTCCGACTTATTTAATGCCGGGTACAATTTACGAGCGATTGGAAAGGCCAAAAGCGCCATAACCCGATAGACTTCAATTTCAAATAGCCTTTGTAATAAACGGCCAGCCTGCTCAGACCTTAATCCGTGATTGATAATCAAAAAACGACTAAAACCGTCCGTATGAATCCGAAAATCGGTAAAAACCGAAGCAGCACCGCCGGTGACCTTAGAACCGATGATGGGATTTTCTACAAAGTAAGCAGATAGCAACGTAATATCGGAATTCTCGTTAAAATTAATATCGCCCGCGGAAACAATCGTGGTGTGCGCCGCAACAATCACTTGACCGGATAATTGCGACATCCAATCCGCTGGCACCTGATTAAGGGCGGAATCTGCAAACGGATCTTTCGGACTATCGTGGACATAGAAGCTGTAAGTGCTAAATTCGCCGTGTTGTTCCCAGCGTATTTGAAAAGAATTAAACGCAGCGCTAAAGTGATCGGTGTCTTTTTCCGGCGGAGCAACACCGAAGCGTTCACAAAGCAGCGTCAAATGCCTTCGTTCTTGCATTTTCTCATCGGCAGACAGCATTAATGCAAGATGGCTGGCCCTTACCGGCAGTTTGATATTAAACGAAGCGCGTGCGTGAACTTCATTATGGAGAGCAAAACGTTGCGGATGATCCTCTGGTAAGTGTAATAACATTGTCACAGAATTTTTTAACCTTTTTTGAAATTCTCAGGTAGAAGTAATGATCTTCACCAAATCGTGCAGGATAGATCTGAATTTGTTTATGAATGTTCATTAGTTTTCAATGAATTTTGGAAAATCTTTACTGCAAAGAAGTAAGTGTCGCCTTATCCGGCATTTTTTCATCTAAGACAACAATCAATTCTTCTCTTAACCGTTCCTGTTTGTCCGGGTCTGTCAACGGTTGTAGTTGAAGATCGGTTATATAAAACATATCTTCAACGCGGCTTCCTATTGTCGTTATTCTAGCACTGTGTAAATTGATTCCCTGATTATTGAACACCTTGCCGATTTGTGAAAGCAACCCCGGCCTGTCGGTGGAAATGAGTTCGAGAATTGTTCGATTATTCTGTAAATCGGCGTGAAACTCTATCTCGGTTGGTATGGGAAAGTATTTGGCTTGTCTGGAAAGTCTATGAATATTGACGTGATCCTTAACCTGCCGATGTACTAGATTATTGCGTAAGGTATTGCAAATATGTGTAATCCGATATTCTTCGCTAACGGGCTGACCGGTATGTTCAAGAACTTGAAAGGTATTGAATGAGTCGAGAACATAATTATCGTTGGTCGTCATAATCCTGGCGTCGAGTATGCTCAGCCCCAGTTGGTCGAGCGTTGCCGTACTGATTGAAAATAATGTTTCGACATTTTTTGCATAAACAAAGACTTCAGCATTCCCTCTGCGCGTTTGCGGACGCAAAATAACGAGCGGCAAGTCGCTCTCATCGACCGATGCGATAGCTGACGCTTGCCAAACGATTTCATCGGTTGAATAACGTAAAAAATAATCGTCGCTGACATGCAGCCAAACTTTATGCAATGCCGAATCGGTGAAACCGAGCTTACGCAATTCATCTTCCGCTTCTTTTTTGTTTTCCTGGATTCTGTCGGTTAGGGCCAGCGGATTTTGCAACTCGCGCCTTAAATTACTTCTTGCCGCTTTATAAAGTTCTTTGAGAAGGGAGTCTTTCCAGGTATTCCATAAGCCTGGATTCGTCGCACGAATATCGGCAACGGTTAATAAGTACAAATGATTCAAGTATTCGATGCTAGCGACGTGCTGGACGAATTTTTCGATAACAGCCGGGTCGCTAATATCCATGCGTTGGGCGGTCGTGGACATTAGCAGATGGTTACGCACCAACCAGGTAACGAGTTTTACGTCCTGAGATGAAAATCCGTGCTGGCGGCAAAAATCCCTTGCTATTATTTCGCCTAACGTTGAGTGATCGCCGTTTCGGCCTTTGGCAATATCGTGGAAAAGCGCGGAAATATATAAAATTTCGGGTTTATTGATTAAGGCAAAAATTTCGTTGCAAAAGGGAATTCGTCCCGGTGTTTTTCGAGAGCGAAACGGCGCAGGTTACGAATAACAAAAAGGGTATGCTCATCCACTGTATATATATGGAACAAGTCGTATTGCATCCGGGCGACAATATTGGCAAAACAGGAAAGATAAGCGGATAAAACTCCGTACCGGTTCATGCGCCGAAGCTGCGTGGTCAATCCGTGAGGCTGACGGAATAATTCAATAAAAAGGTGATTGGCGGCAGTATTTAAGCGAAAACTATCATCGATAAGGTGTAAGCTTTTCCGTATGAGTCGTATGGTTGTGGCGCGTATTCCTTTCAGCGATGGATTTTTTTGCAGGATTAAAAAAATTTTAAATAGTGCCAAGGGCTGCCGTTCAAAAACGCCGTCATCTTTGGCCTCAAGATAGTCGCTTATAATGGTGAAATTATCATCAAGCGGCTCGGTTTCCTTATTGGTTTCAGCAGCTACAAATCGTTCCTGGAATAACTGCAGCAACATTTCGTTTAGATGCTGCAATTCTAGGATGGTTTTAAAGTAGAACTGCATGAATTGTTCAACATCTTCATTGTATTTCTGATTTTCGTTACTAAACCCGAATTGCTTAGCAAGATCGCGCTGGTAATCGAAAATCAGTCTGTCTTCGCTACTATTGGTTAGCAAATGTAAGGCATAACGAATCCGCCACAGTACATGTAAGGCATCAAACAGTTGATTGTATTCGGATTCAGGTAAAAAACCGTGCTTTATCAACTCCCGCAAAGTATCGGAATTGTAGTGGCGCTTAAAAACCCACGTTATCACTTGTAAATCCCGTAATCCGCCCGGCCCTTCTTTTATATTCGGCTCAAGATTATAAGCAGTATCATGGTATTTGGCGTGACGCAGCAATTGCTCCCACATTTTGACTGCGAAAAACTGGTCCGATGGCCAAATTTTATCCGGCGTAATTTCCTGCCGCAGCTTTTGGTAAAGGCCAGCGCTACCGGTAATCAGCCGATTTTCCATGAGACTGGTCATAACAGTTTGATCGTTGATTGCCGCTGCCACGCATTCATCAACCGTACGCACACTTTGCCCCGGCGTTAAGCCGATATCCCAAAGAAAAGTAGAGAAATTCGTTAACTTCTCTTGATATAAAGAAATATCGTTCTGATCCAGTAAGATAACAATATCGATATCCGAATGGGGGAATAATTCTCTTCTGCCGTAACCGCCGACCGCAAGCAGGCACAATCTATCAGCAAAATCCCCAAGAAAATGACGCCAGCAAGAATTTAGCAGCGCATCGATAAAATCGGATTTTTCCTTTAATAGACCGGAAACCGACGCTTGAGGATCGAATTTTAGCTTAAGTTCGAGGTTTTTTTCTTTGAGAACTTGCTTGAGAAGTTGAAGGCATTCCGTCTCAGAATTCAAAGCTGACGTTAGGTAATTAGTTATTTCGGGCATTTTTCGTCCAGCTTAGCGGTATTAATTCCTATTGCATTTACCAAGAAAAACACGCTACATGCTTATTGAGTTACAGCAGCGAGTTCTGACTGAGATATTCCGGGTTTGGTAATGTCATCCATGCTCACCCTTATGATCTATTAAGCACATAATATGCCATTGAATTAGTGTGAACTTTCTGCTCTTATCTGCTGTTCTGACGGATGGTGAAGTTTTTTAAATGCCTTCAATGTTAGTTTTATTTACCTGAACGCCTTGTTATTGTGCGTCGCTTATTTAAAATGCACCATCTCGGATATTAAAATGCATCGGGGCGGTGCTATAGAAATGGACTATGTTGCTGTTTTAGCAAAAAGCACATTTACTGGGTTAAACGGGCAATCCGATAAATGACAGGAGCATTTAGCCTTAACATCCGTTTCAAAAGCCAACAGTTCGAAAAAAATCAACGCCCCGATCTGAGGTTGCCGATAGCGGTAACAAGATTGTCGTTCGTCAATTCAAGTACTTGAACACCTTGATCTAATTAACGAAGTTCCGCTATTAAAATCGACTCAATTTCAGGTATACACGAACCACAATTACCGCCCGCTTTTAAGCAGGTAGTAATCTCTTTGACGGTACGTAGTTGCTGCTTACTAATCGCCGACTTTATCGTTTTAGCACCGACGTTAAAGCAAGTGCAGACAATATTTCCTTGATCGGTTTCACCCGCAGAAGGCAATCCGGTTAATAAGGATTTTCTAATCGATATATCTAAATTTTTTCGATCGAAAAGGCTATTTAGCCAATTTCGTTCCGGTAGGTTGTTCGTCTGTGAAATAAGTATTACGCCCATCAAGCGGCCTGCTTCGATATGAGCTGCCCGATAATCCCCGCGCCCGGTATCGAAATATTCTTGCCAGCAAGCCGGGGCATTTTCCGGAACATTTAACCTGGATTTAGCCCACTTCTGCCACTCTTTGGGTTTTATAGAATGCGCCAATTCATAACGGATACATTGTTTAGTTTTGTTAACCACCCAATAATCCAGGTTCGGAAGCGCGATTTCTTGTCGAGTTAAATGAACCCATACCATTCAGGCTTGAATGCTTTGATCCGGACCGGTGTGTGTTTCAATTCCGGTTGTTTGGATTGAGGATCCGTAACCGGATTTACCAATGAACCAACCCTCGACAGATTGGCGAATTGATCCGACCAATGCATTGGAATAAACAAATGCCCCACTTGCTGTTCATTCGTCACCACAACACGAGCTAGTTGTTTGCCCCAACGGCTTTCGATCTCCGCCAAATCGTTTTCTTGTAAATCGAAATGCTTAGCATCTTCGGGATGGATTTCGACGAACGGTTCGGGTGTATGCTGGTTCAATTTTGCCGAAAGCGCCGTTCGGGTCATGGTGTGCCATTGATCGCGAATTCTCCCGGTATTTAAAATGAACGGATAGCGATCATTCGGAGTATTGCTGGGCGGACGAAAACTGACAGGAATGACTTGAGCCTTGCCTGATTTTGAAAAAAACTGTTTGTCGGCGAATAAACGTTCACATCCATTGGGATAGTTGGCGTTTACCGGCCATTGCGTCGGTTTCAGATTCTCATAGCCATTGTCGGTCAGCATTGCTAAACCGGAAATATCGAAATCGCGCAGACCGTGTTTTTTGTCGTTTTCAAAACCTGAAAGCGCGGCATGTTCGCGAAAAATGTCGGCGGCTTTTCGATAATCGAAAGCCTGTTTAAAGCCCATCCGTTGAGCGACTTGGCTGATAATCCACCAGTCCGGCATGGCTTCGCCAGCGGGAGGGAATAAGGCGCGTTGCCGCGAAATACAGCGTTCCGAGTTGGTCACCGTACCGTCTTTTTCGCTCCAGCCTTGCGCCGGCAGCAAGACATGCGCCACGGCTGTGGTATCGGTTTTGGCGATACAATCCGATACGACGACAAAATCACAACGTTGTAACGCTGCTTTAACTTTATCAGCATTCGGCATGCTTACAATAGGATTCGTCCCCATGATCCAAACGGCTTTGATTTTGCCCTCGTGGATAGCGTCGAAAAGTTCAACAGCGGGAAATCCGGGCTTTTGTGCTATACGTTCGCTTTCCCAGAAGCGCGCTACCCGATCAAGATCGTTGGGGTTACTGAAATCCATGTGGGCAGCGAGTTGATGTGCCAAACCGCCGACTTCCCGGCCGCCCATCGCGTTCGGCTGACCGGTTAATGAAAAAGGCCCGATGCCGGGTTTGCCGATTCGACCGGTGGCGAGATGACAATTGATGATCGCATTCACCTTATCGGTACCTGATGAGGATTGATTAATGCCTTGGCTGAACAAACTGACGGTTTTTTCAGTGTCGGCAAACCAATTGAAAAATGTCTTTACGTCTTCAATCGGTAACCGGCATTGCAGAGCAATGTTTTCGATATCGTACCCAGATTCAACCAAAGACTTAGCAGCCAACCAACCTTCGGTATATTGATTAATAAACCCACTATCAGTAAGTTCATGTTGTATCAGATGCGTTAATAAGCCGTTCCATAACAATACATCGGTACCGATAGCCAACGGCAGATGGAGATCGGCAATTTCGCAGGTTGCTGTTCGCCTAGGATCGATCACGACAATTTTAAGATTGGGATTTTTTAGCTTCGCAGCTTTGATGCGTTGATAAAGCACAGGGTGACACCACGCACTATTTGCACCTGTAAAAATTATCAACTCGGCTAATTCCAGATCCTCGTAACAACCGGGAACCGTATCGGAACCAAATGCCCTTTTATGCCCTGCAACGGATGACGACATACAAAGACGGCTATTCGTATCCATATTGCCGCTGCCGATGAAGCCTTTCATTAGCTTATTGGCGACATAATAATCTTCGGTAAGCAGTTGACCGGATCCGTAAAACGCGACGGCATCCGGGCCGTATTCCGAAATCGTTCGGCTAAATCTATTGGCAACCAAGGTTAGCGCCTCATCCCAATCGCAAGATCGGCCTGCGATATACGGGGTTAATAACCTGCCTTCAAGACCGACCGTATCAGCCAACGCGGAACCTTTAGAACACAATCGTCCGTAATTTGCCGGATGGGATTCATCGCCTTTAACGATCAGCTCGCGGTGCTCGGTATTCGACCGTGCCGAAATACCGCAGCCTACGCCGCAGTAGGGGCAGGTTGTTTTGATGAGATCATTCATTTGCTAGATTATTTTGCTTAAGCGAAATGGCGCTACTTTAATCAGGCTGCATAGGCCAGACCGAAAACCAGATGTTGGCGATAACGCGCAATGTCGGCTTTCTCCTCGAATAAGGTTTGATACCAAGCACTATCGGCGATATCGCCGTAAAGCACGATACCTTGGATTCGGTTGTTGTTTACGACAATTTTTTTATAAATGCCCATTTCTGGATCGCAAAAACGAATATGCTCGCTGGTGTCGTTACCCGAAAAATTTCCGCTGGAAAAAACATTAATGCCGGTGATCTTTAACTTGGTCGCATTCGGAAGAGACAAATAACTGCCGACGCCGTGTCCGCTTAAATGCGTAGCGCAGACTTTGGCTTGTTCAAACAAAGGCGCAACCAAGCCGAAAGTTTGGCCGCGATGCTGGATGCATTCTCCCACAGCATAAATACTCGGATCGTAGGTTTGTAACGTATCGGTCACGACTATGCCGCGCTCGCAATAGATCCCGGCTTTTTGCGCCAACGCAATATTGGGTTGCACGCCAATCGCCATGACAAATAGATCGCAAGGAATTTCCGTATCATCTTCAAACAAGACACTGGAAATATGATTGCTATCGTTACTAATCAAACGTTTAAGACCCACAGCCAGTGTGAACCGGATGCCCCGTTTCTCTAGTTCCGATTGCAACATTTTAGCCGCCGCCTCATCCAACTGACGGTTGAGTAAGAAAGGCTTGTTATGCACGACGGTGACGTTCATTCCGCGCGCAACCAAGCCGCTAGCGGCTTCCAGCCCTAATAAACCGCCGCCTAATACAACAGCATTGCAGTGGCTTTCAGCATAAGTCAGCATGGTAGTCACATCGGTAATATCACGGAAGCTGACTATTCCGGCCAGTTTGTTTCCGGGAATATCGGCGATAATCGGTTTAGAACCCGTCGCGATAAGCAACCGGTCATATTCGGCAACGGTTCCGTCTTTGGCAATTACTTTTCTGCGCTTGCGGTCGATGATTTCTACTGTCTTTTCATCCCCGGTATAAAGGGTAATTCCATGATCGGCATACCATTGCCGGTCGTTAGTGAAAATGTCGCCGACGGCTTTCTCGCCGCTCAACACCGATGACAAAAGGATCCGGTTGTAATTGCCGTAAGGTTCATTGCCGAATACAGTAATTTCATAGTCGTCGGGAACGGCTGTTAATACTTCTTCAACTGTTTTAATACCCGCCATGCCATTGCCGACGACCACTAAACGCTTCTTATCCTGTTTATTCGGGTACATAGATTTCGCCTTTTCCGGCTAAAACGGCTTGCCCACCGATACGAACGGTTAAGTTCGCTTCCTGTTTGTTATCCATTTCCAAGTTGATGACGCTACGCCGGTTATTAGCATCGCCGCGGTCAACCGCAAAAGTATGAGTTCCCTTTCGGGTGTGTTCGAAGGAGCATAAATAAGCACAAAAGGCAGGCATGGCGCTACCGATAGGGGGATCTTCATAAAGTCCGATACGAGAACCCAATATCCGTGCGTTAAAATCGGCATCCTGAAAAGGCGATTTCGGCGCAAACAAAAGGATTTCCTGCGCGGCGGTTTGCGGTGCGACCGACTGGCTCCACGCCGCAAAATTAAAGCGCGCCTTACGCACTGAATCGTAATTCCAAACCGGTACGACCAGATACGGAAAGCCGCAGGAAACCAAACGGGGTGAATATTTATGGTGATCGAGTTCGGATTGCTGCAAGCCCAAAAAACTGATTAATTCTTCATCGGTCGGTGCAAACCGGTCGATAATCGGCGTTACCGTGCGGCTGAATTGAATAAACGTCGGTTTGCCGTCGACACTGCTGATATTGGCTTCAATCGATCCGGCATTTTGTTCAATGCAAACGGTAGTTACAGGATCGGTTAAGGCAATATCGCCGCATAGCCCTAGTACGTAAGCCGCTGCAATTGTAGGGTGACCGGCAAAATCAATTTCTTTGAAGGGCGAAAATATCCGCATTCTGCGGTTTAACTCGCCAATTAACGGGTGGAAAATGAATATTGTTTCGGATAGATTGAGTTCGCGTGCGATGAGTTGCATAGTTTCAGCATTCAATCCCTCTGCTGTCGGAAACACCGCAATTTGGGCGCCGTTAAATAATTTCGACGTAAAAACATCGGCGATGAAATAATCGTATTTCATACCTTAGCCTCCGCTCCAAATCGGGAGCATTCGGTCTGCGTAGCTTCATCGTTAAACATTTGAATTTCAACTCGGCCTTGACTTATACGAATGCCGTAAACGGCAACACGAATGCTTTCATCTTCTAAACAGATTCCTGTAAGCAAGTTGAAATGCTGTTTATACAGTGGCGAGGCAACGACCGGCTCACCCTTGATGTCGCCGACAATACCGCGTGAGAGCACATTCGCTTTACCGATAGGGTCGTAATTATCAATAGCATAGACGGTATTATCTTTAATCATATGAAAGATAGCGATTTGGCGCCCTTCAACCAACACGCAAACGCCTGAGTCCGGTTGTAAATCGTCAATCTTACACACACTAACCCAACGCGGCATTACGCCACCTCCATTAATTTGAAGTGCTTGCGTTCCTCTTCGTCGGCAGGGCGAATTTGCCCTCGCTCTTCCACAAAAACCACGTTTTCGTCGGGTTGATCGCTATTAACGAAGTGTCGGAAGCGTTTAAGTTTGGTTTCGTCGTTAATCGTCGTCTTCCATTCGCATTGATAGGTATCTATGATATGTGCCATTTGATCTTCAAGCTGTGAACAAATACCGAGCTTGTCGTCGATAACGACCGCTTTCAGATAATCCAGACCGCCTTCCATGTTTTCCATCCAGACCGATGTGCGTTGCAATCGGGCAGCGGTACGAACGTAAAAGGTCAGGAAGCGGTCGATGTATTTGATTAAGGTCTGTTTGTCGAGTCCGGTCGCGAACAGATCGGCATGCCGCGGCTTCATACCGCCGTTGCCGCAGACATAAAGGTTCCAGCCGTTTTCGGTGGCAATGACGCCGACATCCTTGCCCTGCGCTTCCGCGCATTCGCGGGTGCATCCGGAGACGGCGAATTTGAGCTTATGCGGCGAACGTAAACCTTTGTAACGGTTTTCCAATTCGATTGCCAAACCCACGCTGTCGTCTATGCCGTAACGGCACCAAGTGCTGCCGACACAGGATTTCACGGTGCGCAGGGATTTGCCGTAGGCATGACCGGACTCGAAACCGGCGTCGATCAACTCTTTCCAGATATGCGGCAACTGATCGACCCGCGCGCCGAAGAGATCCACCCGTTGACCGCCGGTTATCTTGGTGTACAGTTTGTATTTTTACCGACCTGTCCCAATGCGATTAGCATATCCGGGCTGATTTCGCCGCCGGTAATTCTCGGCACGACGGAATACGTGCCGTCCTTTTGCATATTGGCAAGAAAGGTGTCGTTGGTGTCCTGCAAGCCTAAATGCGGGGCGGCCAAGACATACTCGTTCCAGTAAGATGCCAAGATCGAACCCACCGTCGGTTTGCAGATGTCGCAGCCGCGGCCTTTACCGTGCTTTTCCAGCAGTTCATCAAAGGTTTTGATTTGCTCGACGACGATCAGGTTATACAAATCTTGTCGGGTATAAGGGAAATGCTCGCAAAGGTCGGTGTTAACCTCAAAACCGCGCTTGTTCAATTCGCAGTCCATCACCGATTTCAACAAGGCTCCACAGCCGCCGCAGCCCGTTGAAGCTTTGGTTTCGGCTTTAAGCGCACCTATCGAAGTACAACCGACATCAATAGCCTGACAGATTGCGGCCTTAGTAACATCGTAACAGGAACAGATTTGCGCCGACATGGGCAAAGCATCGGGACCCAAACCCACCGATTCGTCTGAGCGGTGCGGTAGAATTAATGAATCGGGATTTTCGGGTAAATCGATGCCGTTCAAGCAATATTGTAATAAGGTGCCGTAGCCGGATACTTCGCCGACCAGTACCGCACCGAGCAGCTTAAGCTTATCCTGACTGACTACCAGACGTTTATACACTTCCGCCGCACCGTTTTGGTAGGTATAAACCAATGCGCCTTGCGATTTAGCGTGGGCATCGCCGATGCTGGCAACATCGACACCCATCAATTTCAATTTGGTGCTCATGTCCGCGCCGGTAAAGCTGGCCGTTTCGCCGGCAAGATCGGCAACTACCGTCCGCGCCATCGTATAACCGGGAGCAACCAAGCCGAAAATCATGCCGTTCCATAATGCGCATTCGCCAATGGCGTAGATATTCGGATCGGAAGTTTTGCATTGATTGTCGATCACAATGCCTCCGCGCGGGCCGACTTCCAAGCCGCAAGCACGGGCAATATCATCGCGCGGACGAATTCCCGCCGAAAAAAGGATAATGTCCGTTTCCAATTCCTCGCCGTCGGCGAAACACATTTTATTAACACACTGCTCGCCGTCGATGATTTGAGTAGTGTTCTTGCCGGTATGGACTTTAACGCCCAAAGCTTCGATCTTACGCCGTAACATCGCCCCGCCGCCTTCATCAAGCTGCACCGCCATCAAGCGCGGTGCAAATTCGACGACATGGGTTTCCAAACCTAAATCCTGCAACGCTTTTGCAGCTTCTAAGCCTAATAAACCGCCGCCGACAACCACGCCGACTTTACTAGATTTTCCCGCATTGGCAATTGCTTCAAGATCTTCAATTGTACGATAAACTAAGCAGTTCTTGCGGTCATGTCCGGGAACCGGCGGAACGAAAGGGTAAGAACCGGTCGCCAACACCAGCTTATCGTAGGCCAAAGTGACGCCTTTTTCCGAAGTTACCGTTTTATTCGTACGATCTATTACACAGGCTTTATCGCCTAAATGTATCGAAATACCGTTATCGGCAAAAAAACTTTCATCCGCCAGCGCCAAGTCTTCCGCGGTCTTGCCGGTGAAAAACGACGATAAATGCACTCGGTCGTAAGCCGGACGCGGCTCTTCGCAAAAAGTCGTTATTTGAAACGATGCTTTTTTGGGATTCGAGGCCAAGGAAGCCAGAAAATGCTGCCCGACCATGCCGTTGCCGATGACTACGATTGATGTTTTGTTGTTCACAGCGTATCTCTTTGTCAATGTCATGCCGCCGATTTTTAAAGCAGCCGGAAATTTTGAACAAAAAAAAGCGCCGATAAATAACATGTCAGTAAAACACGTTATTTAGTCGACGCCGTTGTCAATTAGCTCAACGTTGAGCTATATCAGGGACTCTATATGAGTAACTCAATATTATCAAAGCAATTAGCAAGCCAGTTTTATTTTTAATTTAAAGTAATTATTAATAAACAGATAGATAAGTAGCTTTCATTACATTAAAGCTAGATCGAAAATTAATCCATAAACAAATTTTTGAACAGATTTTGTGCAATTAACCCTGTCGACGCACCAAAACGGGATGCGCTATCGATTTTTTTTCTGAAATAAACTTCAGATGCTCCGAAATAGCCGTTTCAGATATATGGCATAAGCTTTGCTTTGTTAATTTTAAAGCCTTCAAGCTAACGATCATCCGAGTTAACGAGATTACCATGAAACATTAACAAGCACCTCCATATCCAAGACTAGATACTCGATACCGCAATCATACAGAGAGTTTAAGTTAGCCATGTCAGCAAGGACGCTTCTTTTTTAACAATGCGAAATCTATTACTAATAGAAAACAATGAGACCCATCCATTTCCAGCTAACGACTTAATAAGCAACGATTATCGTGTCCGGAAAATTAACGATATTTATTCATTCATTCTGCATTTCAAAGAATTCAATCCGGACATTATCGTTTTAAATCTCACAACCATAACGGACTTAATTCTTACCGAGCTTAACAACCTGTCTTCACAATCCGTTCCGATCATTATTTATACCGAAGAATGCAGCATCAACCGGATAAATCATCTGATTAACGCTGAAGTGAGCTTTTTAAGCATTAACGGCTTTTCTTGTTCTTCTATAAATAACCATATAGACATTGCCTTTGCCCGTTTTAACCATCTGCAAAAACTGAAAACTGCACTTGAAGAAGCACGAACCCAGCTTGAAGACCGCAAACAAATCGACCGCGCGAAAGCAATTCTGATCAAAACCCGCAATTTCAGCGAGGATGAGGCTTATCACACCCTTAGAAAGTTAGCGATGGGACGCAACATCACTTTAGGCGAAATGGCTCGGAACGTCATTGCTATGGCCGATTTACTCAAATAAGCGCGATTGCAACAAAATACAAATAACCCATGAAAACATTTATTAAAGTCACCGAAATCTGGATACCGGGCAAAGACCGAACCCAACTTGAATTCGGTTCCGGATTGTACGGCGCCTTGTCCGAGTTCAAAGCCGCCAGCGAACAACAACGTTTTCCCTATAACGAAGGCTTGCCGGGTAAAGCTTGGGCTGCCGGACATCCTATCGTACTTAAAGAATTTAAAGATTCCTATTTCAAGCGAACCCTTGCTGCAACGAAAGCAGGTTTAACTTGCGGGATTGCTCTACCGGTATTTTCCGGCGAATTTTTGCTGGCAGTCGTTGTATTTCTCTGCGGAGACGACGATGAACACGCCGGCGCCATCGAGGTTTGGTGCAACGATAGCACTAACCCGGATTCCCTTCAGGTCCTGGACGGTTACTACGGCACACTGCATGACTTTGAAGCTATCTCCAAAATTACCCGTATGTTCAAAGGTCAAGGATTACCCGGCATGGCTTGGCAATCGGGAATGCCGGTTCTAATCGAAAACATTGCAGATGCGGACGATTTTAAACGCGCATCCGATGCAAAGCTGGCCGGAATTACCACCGGTTTAAGCATACCTGTCGCCAGCGGAAACGATCAAGTCTATGTGATGACCTTTCTTTCCGCCAAAGCCACGCCGCTTTCCAAGCGCATTCAAATCTGGAGACCGGACGGCGACAAACTGGTTTGTCAAACCGGCTACAGTAAACACAGCAACGACCTTGCCGAAATTTTTGAAACCGTATCAATCAAGAAAGGGATCGGCGCTCTAGGCCGAGTTTGGTTAACAGGCATGCCTTCGATTACCGGGGCAGCAAACGATTCTCTCTACAACCCGGAATTAGACAACTTAAGCAGTATGCTAGCGATACCCGTGATTGAGAACGGCAAATTAAAAGCCATTGTGACGTTTTTATTTTAGTCGTTTAAAAATAAGGACGATCTTGGTTCGATTATCGATTCGGATTTTAAAAGTCTGAACAGTTCGTGATTAGCTAGTAGAAGCAAAACCACCTTTCGACAGACTCTCGGCAACTGCTCCTTGCGATGCTCTACCTCCTACATCCATGCAGTCGAAGGCAAACGGAACTTAAGACTTTACACGGCGGAATCTATAAGTTCACTGTTTACTCCGCCTGTGTAGGAACGAACGCAACATTGCACTGAATCTTGAGTCCATTGGATGACGTAATTATGTAATTTCTTAGGTTTTAATCTTGACAAGGGATTGTTTCCTTTTACGTTTACGGGTACAACAATGCTATTGATTCGGTCTTTTATAGTCTGACCCGTTCGTGTTGAGCAAGTCGAAGCACATACCGCCTTTCGACGGACTCAAGACGAACGTGAGTTAAGCCTTCACAGGGCCGAATCTATAACTGTAAAGAATAAAACCGGAGTCATCCATGTGGATCGTTTATTTATCGCTCGCTGTACAAATATTTTTCGGCATTCATGCCATTAAAACCGGGCGACCGTTTGTCTGGGTTCTCGTCATTATCTTGACATCGTTGATCGGCTGTTTAGCTTATGTAATCATAGAGCTAGCGCCGGAATGGTGGGCCTCCCGCGGCGGACGGCAGGTAAAAAACGCCATCGGCAATAAAATAGACCCTGAAAAAAATCTGAAAGCAGCGCAAAAAGCCTGCGAACAGGTCGATTCGATACAAAACCTGATGAAGCTGGCGGAACAATATGTTCTGTTAAACCGTTATAACGAAGCACGAGAGCTTTACACCAAAAGTATGACCGGTATTTACGCCGAAGATCCTCAAATCATGTTAGGACTCGCGAAAGCCGAATTAGGTGTGGGCAATTTCGAGGCTGTGGTTAACGTCTTAGATAAATTGAAAGCAACCAATCCCACGTTCAAATCGCCCGAAGGCCATTTACTCTATGCCCGCGCCTTGGAAGGCGCAGGGCGCATCCCGGAAGCCATCCACGAATACGAAGCAATGGGCAATAATTACCCCACCCCGGAACCCGCTTGCCGCTTGGCGCAGATTTACAAAGCACAAGGCAATCAAGCCTTGGCGGATGAGTTGTTTCAATCCGTGGTTAAACGCAGTTTGAGCGCCAGCAAGCTTTTCAATGAGACCAATAAAGAGTGGGTTAAGCTGGCAAAGCGAGAGGTTGGCGGGGCTAGATGAGGACAGAATAGTTCGCCGAAGTAACCACGTTATTAATTCGGCCTTTTAGAGTCATAACCGTTGATGCTGAGTCCTACGATAAACTCAAGACGAACGAAAAAAATTTGCTTTTTGAAATAACTAAAACTAATGCAAACGCTCGATTCAACTAATGAACGTTACGGAAGGCAAACCTTAAAGTTGGCAAGCCAAGACTTAAGACGCCCTGGAAAATGAAGCAAGAATTTAGGTCGCCAAAGTACACCACAAATTGGGATGATTTAATTCGGGTTAGTTAACCGAAAAAAAGTATCCCGCCTACGGGTGCGGGATACGGTGTTTAAGATACCCCCCGATTCCGACACGGCTTAAAACGAATGGTTTGATGGTCGTTGGAAGTCCCTTAATGGTGCAAAGTTTTTCAATCGTTGCACAGTCAACGGGCAAATTTTTTTGTGCGTTGAATAAACTATCGTTAATAGACTCAAGGAATGCCCTCACAATTTATCTTATCTTATTGTTATTGTTATAAATTATTCATATACGCAATCATTGTGTTATTTATGGCATAAAATCTGCTGTATTATCTGCAAAGACTCCGATGATGGAGTCTCCGTTTTAGCTCATCGTTGAGCAATCTGACAAAGGCGTCGATTAAATACCGTGTTCCCTCGGGCACGTTGTTTATCGACGTTTTTTTTTGTTCAAAAAATTAATAAACAGGACCTAAGATGATTCCTAAGAAAATTAACGTTGCAAATGTAGTACCCGCAGCAATGCTGGCTTTATCTCTGACTTTTACGACGGCTGCGTTTGCTACCGAGAAACTGGAAAAAGACAGCCTTAAATTCGGCTTTATTAAGTTGACCGACATGGCGCCGCTGGCGGTGGCTTTCGAAAAAGGCTATTTTGAAGAGGAAGGTCTGTCGGTACAGGTTGAAGCACAGGCTAACTGGAAAGTCGTTCTCGATCGCGTGGTGAGCGGCGAACTCGACGGCGCGCACATGCTGGCGCCATTGCCTTTTGGGTGCCGCCATCGGTTACGGCACCAAAGCGGAATTGGTCAGTGCATTTACTATGACTTTGAACGGCGATGCCATTACGGTTTCCAACGATGTATGGAAACAGATGAAGCCTCAAGTACCTTTGGAAGGCGGCAAACCCGTTCATCCGATCAAAGCAGATGCTTTAAAACCTGTTCTGGAAAAGTATAAATCGGAAGGTAAGCCGTTCAATATGGGCATGACGTTTCCGGTCGGCACCCATAATCTCAAATTACGCTATTGGTTAGCCGCTGGCGGAATCAACCCCGGTTTTTATGAACCGCCCGCCGACACCTCCGGCAATATTAATGCTGAAGCGATGCTGTCGGTAACTCCGCCGCCGCAAATGCCGGCGACAATGGATTCCGGCACGATTGTCGGTTATTGCGTCGGCGAACCCTGGAATCAGCAAGCCGTGTTTAAGGGCATTGGTGTACCGGTCATCAGCGATTACGAGCTGATGAAGAACAGTTCCGAAAAAATCTTCGTTGTTAGTAAGGAATTTGCCGATAAGTATCCCAACACACACGTTGCCGTCGTGAAAGCGTTAATCCGTGCGTCGATGTGGCTGGATGCCGAAGGCAACAAGAACCGCAATGAAGGCGTAGAAATGCTGTCGCAAAAGCAATATGTCGGCGCGGATTACAACGTGATCGCCAACAGTATGAACGGCACCTTCGAATATGAAAAAGGCGACAAGCGCGATTTGCCCGATTTCAACGTTTTCTTCCGATACAACGGCTCTTATCCGTATTACAGCGATGCAGTGTGGTTCTTAACCCAAATGCGCCGTTGGGGCATGATCAACGAAGAAAAACCGGATTCCTGGTATATGGACATTGCTAAAAAAGTGTATCGCCCCGACGTGTACATGACGGCTGCAAAAGCCTTGATCGCGGAAGGCAAAGCGAAAGCCAGCGATTTTCCGGCTGAAGGCGAATCCGGATTTAAACCGGCTTCCAGCGATTTTATCGACGGGATTGCTTACGACAGCAACAAACCGAACGATTACCTTAAACAGTTTGCCATCGGCTTGAAAGGCAAGCAAAAAGTTTCAGGTGGGAAGATTGTTGAGTAACTCGTAAAGAAAACGCTTTAAGTTGATTCCACTCATGGTTCGACAAGCTCACCATGATTGGAATCAACATCTAACCGTTCGTCTTTATGCCCTTTCGAAGGGCGAAAAAATGCGTTAGTCAAGATAGATATAAACTAAATTCTAGGTGAATATTATGAGTAACCAACTCATCAAGTTTTTTAACCTAACCGGGCTGACCTGGTTTGTACCGATTGTGAAAATTGCGGCGGGTGAGAATCCCATGCTGCAAGCTAGGCAATTATTTTTAATCATGGGCGTTCCGATCATTGCGTTTGCTTTCTTTTGGGTGCATGGAGTTTTTCCGCCTCAAAGGTTAATACCAGTTTGGGTACGATCCCCGGACCTGCTGATGTCTGGCATGAGGCGGGTGGTTTAGTGGATGAACATTACGTCGAAAAGCAAAAGCAAATCGATTACTACCAACGTCAGGAAGACCGGATTGCTAAAGCCAAGTCGGAAGATCCGAATGCGGAAATCAAGGTTCGCCCTTACAACGGCAAGCCGACTTATCTCGACCAGATTTGCACCAGCCTCATTACCGTTTTTACCGGATTTATTCTGGCGACATTAGTTGCCGTACCTCTGGGTTTGCTATGCGGCATGAGTCCGGTTATCAATACCGCGATCAATCCGCTAATCCAGATTTTTAAACCGGTGTCGCCGCTGGCATGGTTACCGATTGTTACATTAGTGGTCAGTGCAGCGTATGTCACAACCGATGACTCCTGGTTTGAAAAATCGTTCATTACCTCGGCGATCACCGTCACCTTATGTTCGCTGTGGCCGACCTTAATCAACACGGCGGTCGGCGTATCGTCTATCGACAAGGATTTGGTAAATGTCGGTAAAGTGCTTCGCCTTAACTGGAGTACGCAGGTCCGCAAAATCGTGATTCCATCCTCTTTGCCTTATATCTTCACCGGTATGCGCTTATCTTTGGGCGTGGGCTGGATGGTGTTGATCGCGGCGGAAATGCTGGCGCAAAACCCCGGTTTAGGCAAGTTCGTGTGGGACGAGTTCCAAAACGGCAGTTCCAACTCGTTAGGACGTATCATGGTCGCGGTATTTACCATCGGTATTATCGGTTTTGTGCTGGACCGGGTTATGCTCACGTTGCAAAAAATCTTCTCTTTCGGCAAAGCAATTTAATAGGAGAAGATCATGAGTCTGGCACTTCATACATCAGAAACCACCGGCATAAATAAATCCGCCAACGTACTGGCATTTACCGGAGCGCACTAAAACCTGCTAACACAGTCCAAGTCAGTACGGTGACCGATACGGCTTTATTGGAGCTAAAAAACGTCAGTAAAGCCTACGGCGAAACACAGGTTCTTAACAATATCAATCTGCGCATCAAAGAAGGTGAGTTTATTGCCATTGTCGGGTTTTCGGGCAGCGGCAAAACCACCCTGATTTCAACGATAGCCGGTTTAATTCAAGCCGACGGCGGCGACGTACTAAAACAAGGTAAAGCGATTACCGCGCCCGGACCGGATCGCGGCGTCGTATTCCAAAATTATTCGTTGATGCCGTGGTTAACAGTGTATGAAAACGTAGCGCTGGCAGTCGATGAAATTTTCAAGGACTGGCCGAAAGCGCAGCGAAAAGCCCACACTGAGAAATATGTTCGGATGGTTAACCTTGGTGCGGCGATGGACAAAAAACCCGCCGAATTATCCGGCGGTATGCGGCAGCGAGTAAATGTGGCCAGAGCGTTGGCCGCAAATCCCGATATTCTCTTGCTGGACGAACCGCTCAGCGCATTGGATGCCTTAACACGCGGCATGTTGCAGGACGAAATCCTGCAAATCTGGGAACAGGAAAAGAAAACCGTAATCTTGATTACCAACGATGTCGATGAAGCAATATACATGGCGGATCGAGTAATTCCGCTTAATCCAGGACCAAACGCCACCTTAGGACCGGATTTCATCGTTAATATCGACCGCCCCAGAAACCGTACAGAATTAAATCATAACGAAGTCTTTAAAAAGTGCCGCGCCGAGATAACCCAGTACTTGATGGACATCGGTATGGATAAAGCAAACATTGATAGCTTAAATAAAATCACATTACCTAACGTTCGCCCCAATACCAGCAGCGATTGGCAAGTACAACCATCGGATAAGGCAATAACTTCCCAAGCACCAGAACGACCGCAGCCGAGATACCTCGAATTTTCCCAAGTCGTCAAAACCTACCCCACATCGGACGGCAACAGTTCGGTAAATGTCGTTGAGGGTTTCGACCTGAAGGTTAAGAAAGGCGAATTTATTTCCATTATCGGTCATTCCGGTTGCGGCAAATCGACTGTGTTGTCGATGGCGGCAGGATTAAATTCAATTTCCGCCGGTGGGATTATTTTAGATAACCGCGAAATAGTGAATGCCGGACCTGATCGCGGCATCGTTTTTCAGGCACCAAGTTTATTCCCTTGGTTGACCGCTTTTGAAAATGTCATGTTAGGCGTCGATAAAGTCTATCCTCACGCCAGTAAATCGGAACGCAACGATATTGTCGAATACAACCTCAGCCGAGTCGGGTTGGCGGACGCGATGCAGAAAAAGGCCAACGATCTTTCCAACGGGATGCGGCAACGGGTCGGGATTGCGCGCGCTTTTGCATTATCGCCGAAGTTACTCTTGCTGGACGAACCTTTTGGGATGTTAGATTCTTTAACCCGCTGGGAATTACAGGAAGTGTTGATGGAAGTCTGGGAACGCACCCATGTCACCGCTATCGATCGTCACCCACGATGTCGATGAAGCCATTTTATTAGCAGATCGCGTTGTAATGATGACCAACGGACCGCAAGCCAAAATCGGTAAAATTGAAACCATCGACCTGCCAAGACCTCGTTCTCGAAAGGAATTATTAAGCCATCCCGATTATTACCGCTACCGGGAAAGTATCCTACGATTTTTATCGGAATGTGATCATACGCATTAGTAGTTAATATCCAATTTATCAATTATTTAAAAAACGGCCTTAATAGGTCAAGGGGAAAGTAATGTCCAAATTTCCACAAACCGCCTTAGTCTCGGCACTGCTTATTGCTCTCAATCATCATCCAGCACAAGCCGGCGTTACCCAATCGGTTGAGGATGCCCTCAATTTCTATCATTACGGAAACAATGGCGCGGTCAAGTTGGATCTCAATTATCGTTGGGAAAACGTGAATGAAGACAATAGATTGGATTCGACCACAGGCTTACCTGCCACTAAACAACCGAAAACCGCAAACGCCAACACCGCCCGCTTAAGGTTAGGCTTGTTATCGCCTAAAATCTTCGACTTCCAGGGTTTTGCCGAATTTGAAGGCAACTGGGCCATGCAACACGATTTTAATAGCGTCCGCAACGGGAAAACCCAGTTTTCCACCGTTGCCGACCCGGAAATAGCGGAACTGAATCAATTATGGATTAGTTACGCAGGCATTCCCGATACCATCATCAAGGGTGGTCGGCAACGTATTAAGCTTGACGATGACCGTTATATCGGCAACGTTGGCTGGCGGCAAATGGAGCATACCTACGACTCCGTGTTGGTAACGCACACCAACCAGCAACTATTCGGCTTAGTGGTAAACGCCGGCTTTATCGGCAATGTTCAGACTATTACCTCCACCACCGAAAATATCGATGCGCCTTTCTTAAACGTCAATTATAAAATCGGCGATTACGGCAACATCATCGGTTACGGTTATTGGTTGGATTATACGGAAATCGAAAATTTCGAAAAATCGAGTGAAACATATGGCTTGCGCTTCACGAATTGGCAGAAACCGGGAGACACGCTTCCGATTACCGAAAACTTAGGCGTGGTATATATACTGCCGAGTGGGCACACCAACAAGACTACGGTCACGGCAAGACCGCTTATGAAGTTGATCGGTGGAATTTTATGGGCGGTATGAACGGATGGAATGTGACCTTGATGGGCGCGATGGAACAGTTGGATGGCAACGGTAAAGGCAAAACGTTCGATACCCCCATCGGCACTAACCACGCTTTCCAAGGCTGGGCAGACTTATTCCTGATCACTCCCGACAACGGTATCAGGGATGTATTCGGCACCGCACATGTGCAATTTTATCGCAGCAATGTGATCCTGACCGGCGTGTTCCATGATTTCAGCGACGACACCGGCAATATCCATTACGGCGACGAGTGGGATTTCCAAGCCTTGTGGAAAATCGATAAACATTATTCGGTATTAGCCAAATATGCGAATTACAGCGCAGACCATTTCGGCACCGACACGCAAAAAATCTGGGTACAAGGGAATATTAGCTTTTAAGTGTTAACAAGGTTGCCTTTAAGGAATCTCTAAACCAACTAATTTCAAATATACCCGCAAGCACCGGAGCTTGAAATTATCGGACAGGTTTTGCGTTATGCTGCTTCGAGTGAGACTTACTTTGGATCTGTGCGGGGCTTTGTCGCCCGCCAAAGTTGGCTTAATTTAATTTTGTGCTTATTAACTGATCAATAAGCTCATCAGTAGAATTAGCAATCACATCATTGAATGTGATAACACAACTCATTTCATTGTTAGCCAAGGGTTCAGCCGATTTTAATTGTTGATTGAGAACCTCAATCGTCGCTTCGGAAGGATCATTCCGGCGCTGTTCGATTCTCCTACATAAGGTTTCCAACGGCACTTGAAAATCGATAATCGTAAACTTAACCTTTTTGGCAGCGGCGAGCCGACTGAAAAGCCGGCGTTGTTCCGCTTTAAGAAAAGCGGCATCGATAATCACTGAAAAACCGGCATTGAGTATGGATTCCGCTAGCTCGACCAAACGCTTATAAGTCTTGCTGCTTGCATCGCTTGAATAAATACCGCTTTCGGTCGATGCCTGAGCCGAAAAGCCGAACAATCGCTTGCGCTCGATGTCAGAACGTACCTGTATCGCACCAATTTTTCAGCCAGCAAACTTGCAACGGTAGATTTACCGGAGCCTGAAAATCCGTGAGTTATGATTAGCATAAAGGGTTTATCTTTGATAATTCCGTCCGCTACATTTGCAAATTGCCGATACTCGTAATCGGCTTTGTCAGCCGAAAGCGCATTCGATTCCTGCGACTTCTTCAATAAAGCGACTTTGGCTCGAACCAAAGCACGATAAACCACGTAATACCGAAGCATCCCCAAGCCTTCATAATCGCCGGTGTGTTGTAAATATTGATTCAGAAAGCGATAGGCAAAACCTTCGTAGCCCAAATGCAACAGGTCCATGACCACGAAAGCAACCTCGCTAATCACATCAATCCATCGCAACATCGGATTAAATTCAATGCAATCGAACAGGATAATTTCGCCGCCGATCCGAGTCATATTACCCAAATGCAAATCGCCGTGACATTCGCGGATAAAGCCAGACTGTTTACGTTGTTGCATGAGTGGCAACTTTTCCGCCCACTCAATATTTCCCCAGGATTCGAGAATATTAAGCTGCTGTAAATCCTGTTCATCATTAAGACATGGCCTTATATGTACAAAATTCTCATCAAACCAACGTTTGATGTCGCAGCTTTCACCATAAGGCGAGTCCACATCGGCCTTTTCAATCGCTTGATGGAAATCGGCAACTATACAGCTGATTTGGTCAATGTCAGCGCAGGTTAGATTACTGTTCTCGGCAAATTGACTCAGCGTTTGCGCCGAAGGAAATTGCAGCATCTTAACCGCGTATTCGATAGATTCGCCATCACCTCCAATCTTTGGACAATCGAACGAACCAGTAACCGTTACAACCTCCAAATACAACGCTTTCGCCAGCCGCTGATTCAACCTGACTTCCTCCCCACAACAGAATTTCCGCTTTTCCAAAGTAGAAAAGTCGAGAAACCCGAAATTCACCGGCTTTTTGATTTTGTAAGCGATTTTCCGGTTAATAAGACCCAGGAAATATGAGTTTCGATAAGCTGGATTGTATCGACAGCATGAGGATAAGCTGCTTTATCACAAAGCGCTTTAATTAATTTATTCTCAGAGAATGTTGAAGTTATATCGGTTTGCAAAGTGTCATTAGTCCGAAATCGGTTGCTTAATTAACCTATTACGACGCCTTAAATCCAAGGATTCACTAATTCTACACCCGTTAATTTAAAATCATCGGTATTCCTTGTGACAACCGTCATGCCGTGTACCAACGCGGTCGCCGCAATGATAGCATCACGATCCGAACGCGGGTCGGGAACATGTAATCTGGCGCAGCGTTGCGCCACAGCGGTATCGATTGTAAGAATGCGTTCGGAAAATGCTGGCAATACATGGGCATTTAACCAGGAACGCAGCACCGCGCCTTGAGCGGGATCTCGCCGTTCAACTAACAACACGCCGGTTTCAAGCTCTAAAACAGTCATCACCGATATAAAAAGTGTCGCAGCCGAAACGCCATTAGCCCACGCGATAACATTATTATCGGCTTTGCCCGATTTCGCTTTGCGCAATTCAGAAATAACGTTGGTATCCAGCAAATACACGGTGATTAAGCTAAATCCGCAGGCTTATACAATGGGTTGTTGATACGGGCGGGTTCAAAGTCAATATCGGCGGCATCGGGCATAGCCAGCAAGTCGACGATACTTTCCTTCTTATCGGTGATTCTTTGATAGTCCTCGATAGTCAACAACACATGCGACGGATGCCCACGGTCAGTAATAAAAACCGGACCATTAGACGCGGCACGTTTTACCCTGCTCACATCTTGGTTAAACTCTCGACTGGAAATGGTTGTGATACTCATAGTCACCTTTGAACAAATAATGTAGGCATGTTGCTACAAATTGAACTATAACAAGCTTGCGTTCTTGTTACAACATAAGTTTCGAATATTGAACTTGATATGCCCGATTAATTATTAGGTCGCAAACAGATTTCTTAGCCATTTTTACCGGACAAGTTTTCAAATCGCTCACTTTGATTAAAGCGAATTAATTTTTTGATTTTGTGCGTTAATCCTCACATCAATACTTGTATCAAAATTGCTAGTAACTATAATCAGTTCCATTAATTAAAAGCAATCTTCATTCCTGAAGTTCTCTTAGGAACCAACAGTCGAATCATGTTTATTAACACATTGATAGTTTAATTGAAAATCATCCTAAATATCCGATTACGCACATTTATCTCCTATAGCGCTTATCTTTAATAAGCAATGACTTTCATAAATAAAATCGCATAAATGAAACACCCAGATTATTTTCTCAATCTCGTTTTCCACGACATTAATATCCCTGGTGACAACTTAGCTCTTTGTGCTGGATTCGAACGTGGAAAATGGAGAAAGGACAAATTTGCTGACCATGTTATGGAATGGCTGCCTGAATTTACTTTAAATCATTCAGAATTGAATGAAATCGGTTATCACAATGCTGTGCGAATGACAAAAAAAGCAGCACAAATCGTCTACCAAACGGAAAAATATGGTTCAAGGGGAGAATTCGGAGAACTATTGCTCCACATAGCAATACGACAGATTTATCAAACAATTCCAGCTGTTAGTAAGATTTACTACAAAAGTGCAATAAATGATACTGTTAAAGGTTTTGATGCTGTACATGTAGTGAAAAAAGATGATGGTCTTGAGCTATGGATTGGTGAAACAAAATTCTACAAAGATATAATTAAAGCTATTTATGATGTAACTAAAGAAATAATAGATCACTTAGAAACTGATTACTTAAGGTCTGAGTTTATTTTAATCAAAAACAAAATTGATCCAACATGGCCTGAAGCTAGCGAATTAAAGAAATTGTTAGAAGAAAATGTTTCTTTAGATAAAGTATTTAAACAGGTCTGCATTCCTGTTCTACTTACCTATGACAGCTCTGTTATTAAAAACAGCACTGAAGAGAACGAAGAATATCTTAAAAAAATTCGGGCAGAAGTAAATCTGCCTACATAAACATGCGACAAAAGTTAAATAACGAGTATGAGGCTCGATTTAAAGCACCACTTCCTCTAATTGTACATGTGATTTTGATACCGTTGAAGGATAAAAAAGAACTGATAAATGCTCTCAATTCGCGCCTTAAGGCATTGCAATCATGATTAGTGCTTATGATACAAAGAAACAACTTAAATCATCAGAATGGATAACTAACCCATTTCACTTATTATCAGCTATTTCAACTATCGCCTCATCGAATTCTGATTTAGGCCGCGAGTTTGTAATCCGTGCATTAGAAAAGCGTGAAGACCTTGAAAAAGGATACCAAGAAATTATTGACGAATTAGCGATGCAAGTTGGCCTCTATCCATATGTTACTGACTTATTAAACATTTCTTTACGAAGCGCCATCCTTCATGCATCTCATCGTGCTGATGGAGTAATGGATGACTACATACTACATAGTTCACAGGCAAGAGTCTTGCGTAAACTCATAGCTGGCAAGTCCGTTATTCTCAGCGCACCAACCTCATTTGGCAAAAGCTTACTAATTGATATTACGATTTCCGCAAAAGACTTCAAAAATATTGTATTAATAGTACCGACTTTAGCTTTGGCAGAGGAAACGAGGCGGCGTATGTCACGCTTCATGGATAGATATTCAATAATCACATCAAACAATCAGAAATTAGGACTACAAAACATATTCGTATTTACCCAGGAACGCTTTCTTTCTATGGAGGATGAAATACCAGAAATAGATTTTTTCGTAATTGATGAGTTTTACAAATTGTCCATTTCTAATGAAGGAAATCGCGCTACACAATTGAATCAAGCCTTTCTCAAACTATCAAATACTGGCGCACAATTTTATCTTCTAGGCCCCTCAATTAGAACAATCCCAGACATGGTTGAAAGTAAGCTGGATTGCAGCTTTTTAATTGAAAATTTTCAAACCGTAGCTATTGAACTACATCAAATATCTAAAAAGCCGAATAAAGAAGAGGCACTTGCAAAACTTTTAGATACGTTAGATGGGCAAACGATGATTTACTGCCAGTCACCCGCTAGTACACGGAAGGTTCTAAAAAAATACTTGGATCTACGCAAAATCGAACCGACAAGAGATGAGGAATTAATAGAAGCGGCGAAATGGACAGCCTATCATTATCACGATCAATGGCTCGTATCAGTTGCACTCCGACACGGAATTGGGATACATCATGGTCGGCTTCCTCGATCTCTAGGTCGATTTATGGTGAGGGCGTTTGAAGAAGGAAAATTAAAAATGCTCCTATGTACTTCAACATTAATTGAAGGTGTGAATACCGCAGCAAAAAATGTCATTGTTTATGACAATAAATTAAATAAAAAATCACTAGATTTTTTTACTTTTAACAACATTAGGGGGCGATCAGGACGCATGTTCAGGCATTTCATTGGTCATGTATACGTTTTTGATGAACCACCTCAAGAAGAACTGCCGTTTGTAGATATGCCTGCTATAAATCCAACTGAAACAACACCTAGTAGCATATTGATACAGCTTTCAAAAAATGAAATACCGGAATCACTTAGGGGGAAAGTAGAAAAATTCACACATCAAGATGTACTACCAATCGACATGTTAAAACAACTTTCCAGTATCGAACCGGAGTATTTACTCGATACCGCAAAATATCTGCTCAACCTGGATGTTCGTGAACTTAATAAATGTTCATGGTCATCGCGTCCGCAATATGAGGATATAAAGTTCTCCTCCAATTTAATTTGGGAGCAGTTAGGGGGTGGTAATTCTGCTCGCCAAAGCTCAATGCGTTCCGCAAGCATGATGACACTTTGGGTTTGGGAATTGTATAAATCTCGAAATGTACCTTTGTTTCGAAAAAAAATGATTCAAAACCAAATAAATCGTAATACTCCACCTGATGATTCTGTGGAAAATGTACTCGCTTTTCTTAGAGGATGGGCATCATTTAACTATCCAAAATACTTGATTGTACTTAGTGATATTGCCAATCTTGTTCTGACTAGGAGAGGATTACAAGGGTGTAACTATATCCCCTTTGCTACATCAATTGAACATTTGTTTCAACCCAACTCATTTTCTTCATTGGAAGAGTATGGGCTACCCACTGAAATATCAGAAAAATTATTAGCTAAACAATTTTTTGGCAAGGATGACAACTTGGATGCGGTTGTTAAAAAACTACGAAACAGTGAGTTAAGTAACTTTGCTGATGGGGTTTTCGAAAGACGCGTTATTGAAGACTTTCAACAAGGTATTGGATCGAAATTATAAACAATTAAATACTAAGCATAATGTAGTAAGTTATGGAGAAGCCTTGATAAAGCTTGCGGGATCCGGGAAATTCATTACTTTAGTTTCCCGGATTTCGTTACACTTTCATCCGGGCTATAATCTTTTCAACCTAAACAAAGCCGAAATATCCTCATCCCCATAACCTTCCGCCATCAACTTGGCATAATCGGCAATGGTCATCTCACTGACCGGAATTTCAAGATTTAGTTTTTCGGCCATCGCTTGGCAGATCAGCAAATCTTTATGATGCAAGGCCAGTTTAAAGCCGGGGGCATACGTGCCGTTAGTCATAGTTTTTCCGCGCCGATCTAAAAACCAGTTACCCGCCGCGCCTGCTGAGGTGACTTCGATAACCTTGTCCATCGGTAAGCCTTGGGCTTGACCGAAGGCGAGCGCTTCCGTTACCGCTTGGTTGATGCCTGCGCACATGATCTGGTTGACGGCTTTGGTTGCTTGCCCTGACCCGACCTCGCCCATGTGAGTGATACGTGAGGTCATGGTTGCCAATACGGGGCGAACTTGCTCTACTATTTCGGCTTTGCCGCCGACCATCATGGATAAAGCTCCGTTTTTGGCGCCTTCAACGCCGCCGGAAACCGGCGCATCCAAAAACGCGACCTGCTTTTCAGCAAGCATAGTTGCAGCAATTATTGCCGTCTCGCTGCTGACTGTGGACATATCGACAACGATAGAACCGGGTTTGATAGTCTTACTAATCGCGGCGATCATTTCCAGTACATCCCGATCGGCGGACACACAGATCAATACCAAATCCACCTGTGCAGCGAGGTCTTCCGGTTTAAGGCAAGCGTTTACGCTGAGTTCGTTTGCAAAATCTTGGGTCTTACTAACGGTACGATTGTAAACGGCAGTTAAAAAACCCGCACCGGCAACCCGCCTTGCCATGCCCTGCCCCATTGCGCCTAATCCTATGATGCCTGTTTTCATGGTGCCTCTCGATTTGATCTAATTTAAATAGCTTATCGCAACAAGCCGATTGCCGGTGTAAGTGCTTAAGGCGATAATGCCCGGCAACCGACTTTGATAATATTTGAATGTTTATTCTACACAGCTCCAACAAAACTGAGAATCTGGTTGCGCATCTGGCAACGGTGTTGGAACATGCGCCTCTGAGTTCGCCGTTCAGCAAGGAGTTGTTCCTAATCCAAAGCCAAGGGATGGAACGCTGGTTGTCGCAACAATTGGCTAACCAGTTTCAGGTTTGGGCGAATTATCAATTTTTATTCCCCAGCAAGTTCTACAGCTTTATCGCGCAACAAATCGATAGCCGACTAAACGACGCCGCCTTCGACCGCAGTCTTATTCTCTGGCGGTTGGAAACATTGTTACGACATCTTGATAACGATGCTTTTTTGCCGTTACAGCAATACCTATCGGGCAGCAATCAAGACTTAAAACGTTATCAATTAGCGCAGCAACTGGCGCAAATTTTCGACCAATATCAAATCATGCGGCCTGATCTGCTGGCGACATGGCAAAACGGTCGACTTCTTTACAACAGTGAGGTTGAACGCTGGCAACAAGCACTCTGGCAACTATTGAGTGCACTGATTGGGCAAAAACACCGTGGCGCTTTATGGTTGGATGTTATCGCTAAGTTAAATAATGCTAACGAAGGCGCTTTTACTAAGCAATTACCGGAACGCATTTCGGTATTCGGCGTTAACACCATGCCGCCGCTATTTCTGAATTATCTGCAAAGCTTATCCCGGCATTGCGACATCCATCTTTATTTGTTGAATCCGGCGCAAAGTTTCTGGGCCGATCTGGCGAGCAAACGCCAGTTATCGAGCGATGAGGAGGTTAACGGCCATCCCATGTTGGCAAGTTTGGGACAACAAGGCCGGGAATTTCAGGCGATGTTACTGGATTTTACGCAATTCGATTTCGAGCCGGAAAGCTTCGAGATAATTTCAAAGCCGAACAATCTTCAGCAGCTTCAAAACGATATTTTGAATAATACGCTGACCGGACGGCCTTTATTAAAAGACAGTTCTATCGGCATCCATGCTTGCCATTCGAGAAAGCGTGAAGTTGAAGTCTTGCGCGACCAATTATTATTTGCGCTTGAAAACGACCCCACATTGGAACTGCGCGATATTGCGGTCATGTCGCCCGACATTGAGCTTTACGAGCCCTTTATTTCCGCCGTATTCAACGATATTCAACATGCCGTCGCAGACCGCAGCTTGCGTTTGGAGAATCAAGCGTTGGATACTTTCATCCGTTTTCTGGAACTAAGCCAAAGCCGTTTGGGTTGGCAATCGGTGCTCGACCTGCTTGAAAGTCCAAACGTTTTTCCAAGCTTCGGGTTAAGCGAAGCCGATCTTGAGTTAATCAAACATTGGGTGCAAGACACTAATGTTCGCTGGGGAGAATCGGGCAAGCATAAACAGGAATTGGGACTGCCCGAACTGAACGAACACACCTGGCAAGCCGCACTCGACCGATTGTTGATGGGTTATGCTGTGGGGCATGACGACGATTTTATCGACGGCATTTTGCCTTATCAAGACATTGAAGGCACATCTGCGGAAGCGCTCGGCGGATTGCATGATTTCCTGCATTTACTTTTTCAGGCTAAAGCTGAATTTAAACAGGCTAAGACGCTTAAATCATGGGGCTTAAGGCTTTACGCATTTGCGGAAACATTATTCGGTCAGTCCGATTCGGCGACCAACTTTAACGAACGCCAGCAACTGAACGAGTTACTGCTCGAATTACAGGACAGTTTTTCGGTGGTGCATAACGATCCGGTCGAAATGCAAGTCATCGTTTATTGGCTGGAAGGCATGATTGCGGAACGTAAGTCTTCAAACGGTTTTTTGCGGGGACAGCTAACCTTTTGCTCCATGCTGCCCATGCGCTCGATTCCGTTTAAAGTCATCGCTTTATTGGGTATCAACGAAGGCGAGTTCCCCAAAATAGACCGCAAACCGACATTCGATTTAATCTCGCAGCATTTCCGTTTAGGCGACCGCTCGCGCCGGTCGGATGATCGCTACCAGTTTCTTGAAATTTTGCTGTCCGCACGGCAGCAACTGATTATTACCTACATCGGACAATCGCAAGCGACCAATGAAATCATTCCGCCTTCGGTTGTCGTCACCGAATTACTCGATGTGCTACGCGATTATTATCATTTAGACAATCTGATTACGCGCCATCCGTTGCAGCCTTTTAGTACACGTTATTTCGACGGAAACCATGAACTGTTCAGCTTTTCGGAAGCGGATTGCGAAACTGCCAAAGCCTTAACAACACCCAAGCCGGAATCCGGCTTATGGTGGCAAGGCGCCATCCAAACGAAAACTGAAACGGCAGAAGATGTCGTAGAGCTTGCCGACTTATTCCGGTTTTTTCAGCACCCGCAACGCTATTTCTTGCGTCAACAATTGAACTTGCAACTATCGGGCGTGGTTGCCGAAACGCAGGAGCGCGAACCCTTTTCGACCCGCGAACTTAATTTATACGGCATTCAACAAGAATGGTTGCAACATTTATTGGCTGACTCCGATTTTTCGTTGAAGAAGCTTCAAGCCCAGGGCTTATGGCCTTCTGGCGCCATCGGCGAACTGGAGTTCGAAGAACACGCGCTTGCGATGCGCACTTTCGCCGATAATATAAAAGCGCTTGAGATAGGATTGCCGATAGACGATGTTGCGGTCGATCTGAACATCGGTCATTGGAGATTAATCGGCACACTCGGTAATCTGTACGAAAACGGCGGCTTGCTTTACCGTTACGCCAATCTGAAAGGTAAAGATTTTATGGCGGCATGGTTGCATCATTTGCTTATCAATCGATTGTTTGCACAAGATACACATCTCATCAGCGCAGATGATCAACTTCATTTCCCCGCTAAAATAGCCGAACCCTTTTATTTACCGCAATTAATTGATATTTACCGATTAGGCCAACAACATCCGAATGCTTTTTTTGTGGAAGCGGCGCTGGCTTATCTTAAACAAGCGGCAAACTCGAAAGCTAAAAAATCGCCGCTCGAAACGGCTATCGACTTTTTAACCAAATCGATTGACTATGAAAACGAACATGAACTGCGGCAACTTTACGGCAATGTTGCCGAATTAGGTTTGATATTACAAGAAGACTTCGCCGACAAGTGCGAAAGCTTATTACTACCGGCATGGCAGGCTGCGCATGGACTTTAACGCCTTCGACGCCATTAATACGCCGTTGCACAAAGGCGTCAACCTGATTGAAGCCAGTGCGGGAACCGGTAAAACCTATACCATTGCAATGCTAGTTTTGCGATTGGTAGTTGAGTCCGGCATACCGATTGACAAGATACTGGTCGTTACCTTTACCAAAGCGGCGACAGAAGAACTCAAAGCCCGTATCCGCAACCGCTTGGCAGATGCTAAACGCATTTTGGCGGGCGACGACAGCATTAGCGATGCGACTATCAGCACATGGCTAGATCAAATCGATATACCGCCGGAAACCGTCAAGCAGCGACTGGCTTCAGCCTTGCTCGACATCGACCAAGCCGGTATCTTTACCATCCACGGTTTTTGTCAGCGCATCCTGAAAGAACATGCGTTGTCTTCGGGACAGTTGTTCGATGCCGAATTGACCGAGGATCTCTCGGCTATCAAACAATCATGCGCCGACGATTTCTGGCGGCGGCAGATTCAAAACCGCTGTCCCTGGGAGGTCGCCGTATTAACCAAGGACTTTATCGCGCCCGATCAATTGCTCGATAGCATTGCTTTTGTGCCTGAAGACGCCCTTATTTACCCGGATAATAAAAATCTGGCGGACGTGTTAACAGAATTGCGGCAAAGTGTTGAGTTTGCGAAGGACACTCTCACAGACAATCGGGCAAAGATTGAAACTTATTTTGAAGGCCCACACTTTAAAGCCAGTTATCAAGCCGATTTTTTGGCGAATATCGATGTGCTGACAGCATGGCTAAACGGAAACACGCTGCAAACGCCCACGAATGCAGCACTTGCATTATTTACTTCAAATGGTGTGCTCGAAGGCCTGAACGGTACGCAATTTAAAAGTAACAAATCCCAGCAATCGGACGAACGTAAAGCCGAATTTATAGCTACGTTAGAAATCTACACCCAGCCATCTGACGACTTAGCAGTAAAACTACAAGAAATATCGGTTATCTTACGCAGGAATTTGCTGGAAATCTTGCGTTCGGAGCTCGATAAACAGCTTGAGCAACTGAATGTCTGGTCGTTCGATAACTTAATCACCCATTTAGCGAAAGCTTTACACAGCGAACGTGCAGGTTTTTTAATCGATGAACTCAGGCAACGTTTTCATGCTGCCTTAATCGATGAATTTCAGGACACCGACAATAACCAATGGCATATTTTTTCCACGCTATTCGCGGCGGACAGCCATTATCTGTTTTTAGTCGGCGATCCTAAACAAGCCATTTACAAATTTCGCGGCGCGGATATTTACTCTTATCTTGAGGCGCAAACCCAAGCCCAGCAACGATTCACACTCGGCAAAAACTGGCGTTCGCACCCCCAACTGGTCGCCGCAGTAAACCGCCTATTTCAGCGTGAAGAAGCCTTTTTACTACCCGATATTACCTTTCATGCGACCCGTCCCGCTTTATCCGAAAACAACGGCACATTAATTCATCACTCTGAGTCCTGCCCGCCCATGATGCTGTGGCAACTCCCGGAAAGCGGCAGCAAATCCGGTTATTGGCAACCGAACCGCGGCGATGCTGCACAAACCATTCGCACTGCCGTGGTCAATGAAATTGTTGAATTACTGAGCGGCGATTATCAGCTTGAATTCAAATCGGAATCCAGCATACGGCATGTTAAACCGCAAGATATTGCTATTTTGGTCAGGACGAATCAACAAGCGAAGGACTATCAAGACGCATTGCGGCTAGCCTCTGTGCCATCGGTGTTGAACAGCACCGAATCGGTATTCGCAACGGAAGAAGCCTTGCAACTGTATAAATTATTGCAAGCCGTCGCCCATCCCGGCGATACCAAACTGCTGGGTCAAGCGCTTGCTTTAACTTGGTTCGGTTACGATGGGCAAGCGCTCTTTCAAACGCTCAACAATGAAAGCGAACTCGACAGCATTCTGTCCAGATTTACAGGTTATTACCAGCTGTGGCAGAATGAGAGTGTAATGGCGATGATGCAATCCTTGCTGAAACAGGAAAAAATTCTCCACGTGTTATCGCAATCGGTAAGGGCTGAACGTCGCATCACCAATCTTCAACATGTGTTGGAAGTGTTACAACAAGCGGTCATCGACCAGCGTTTAGGGCTTCATAAGGCTTTAAACTGTCTGAAAACGGAAATCACTATTGCTCACGAAAACAAAGGGAGCAGCGAAGCTCAGCAACTGCGGCTTGAAAGCGATGCCGATGCCGTCAAAATCATTACGATGCACCGTGCCAAAGGGCTTGAATACCCTATCGTTTTTTGCCCTTATCTGTGGCAATTCAACCATCGCGGCTATGGAAAAAATCCGCTCGTAAAGTGCCATTATTCCGACGAAAACGGACGATCTTACCGTTTAGTTGTCGATTTAGGTTCGGAACAGCTCGAACACCATCAAACGCAAGCCTCCTTTGAAGAAAGAGCGGAAGATATCCGCTTAGCTTATGTCGCGTTAACGCGGGCAAAATACCGTTGTTATGTGGCCTGGGCGAATGTACGCACGGAAGAAAAACCAAATGAATCCGCTTTGGCGAGGTTGTTGAACTTATCCGAACTGAATTTTGCGGAACAACAACAGCGCTTACAACAACTCCAAACCGAAAACGGAAATGCCTTTTCATACAAACAATTGGAATTAAACGCCGAAATTGATGGAAGCTACCATCAACCGGATACGACCAACAAATTATCAGCACTTAAACGCCGAAGATCGTTATATACCGATTGGCAAATGACGAGCTACACCGCGTTATCGGCCTTAAGCCTGTCAGATTATCCAGAGCTGCCGACCGATAAGGCCGACGAAATTTACAGCCCGATCGAAGACTCGACCGAAGCCTTACCGGCAGGTGCTCAAACCGGTAATATCATTCATGAACTGTTGGAGAACATCTCATTTAATGAGTTAGCCGTCAAATGCGATATTTCAGCCCTAAGGGATAAAGTCTGCCTGCGTTACGGATTAAAATTGGAAAAACCGGATGTTATCGACCAGCTTTTATACCAATGCGTCGGCACACCTTTATCTGCAGACGACACCCATTTCTGTTTGATGAATATTGCCGATAAGCAGTGTTTAAAGGAAATGCCGTTTTACTTATCGATGTCTGCATTCAATACCCGAAAGTTAAACGAAATACTTCTGCATCAACCGACTTTCCAAACCTTAACTTACAAGCAACTGCATGGCTTTCTGACCGGATTTATCGACCTGATCTGCGAATACGATAACCGATTTTATGTTATGGATTATAAGACAAACAGCTTAGCAAATTACGAGAGTCAATCCTTAATACAAGCCATGCGCGAACACAACTACGGTCTACAGTACTGGATTTATGCCGTGGTATTGCACCGTTATTTACAACACCGGCTTCCTAACTATCGTTATCAAGATCATTTCGGCGGTGTGCGCTATTTATTCGTTCGCGGTATGCAATCAGAAACGCCAATGAACGGCGTTTTTGAAGACAAACCGGACTTAAGCATCATCGAATCCTTGTCCGCTTTATTCGGGAATTAAATATGTCGATAGCGAATGAAGATGACGTTTACAGCCGGCTGGATTACGCCTTCGCCCGTTTTCTCAGCCAACGCTCACGTTTAGAAAACCTGAATAAAAAACGATTCGAAACACTGATTGCTTTCCTCTCTCAACAACAGCATCAGGGTCATACGTGTATTGAAATTAGCGATGTCGATAAAGAACTAATACTGGATTCGGGCTTTAGTTGCGAGATTCCGTTAAATTCTCCGCAAAGTTTCCCGTTGATCATCGAGGATAACCGTCTTTATCTGCAACGTTATTGGGCTTATGAAGACCGGCTGGCAAAGAAAATCAAACAGCTTGCGCAAATTAAACTCGTCGCACCTAACATGGATAATCTGCTTGACCGCTATTTTCCTGTCACCGCTACGCAAACCGATTGGCAACGGGAAGCGACAAAATCGCTTGCCAACAGGCATTCACTATCATTACCGGCGGCCCTGGAACCGGCAAGACGACAACCGTTTGTAAAACGCTAGCCGTATTGCAAGAATTAGCCGATAAACCTTTATTGATCGCACTGTCTGCCCCTACCGGAAAAGCGGCCATGCGCTTGCAGGAAGCGGTCGCGCAGAATTTAGCCGTATTGAATTGTCCGGAACGGATCAAACAGCATCTGCCGCAAACGGCTATCACCCTGCATCGTTTGTTGGGGGCTAATCCTTTATCGCCAACCTTCAAACATAGTTCCGCTTCTCCGCTGGTATTCGATTTAATTGTTGTGGACGAAGCTTCAATGGTCGATCTTGCCCTAATGAGTAAGTTGATCGATGCCTTAAAACCCGGCGCAAGGCTGATTTTATTGGGCGATAAGGATCAATTATCCTCAGTAGAATCCGGTGCGGTACTTGCCGACTTGATCGCCGGATTGCCAAATAATACAGTGGAATTAAAGCTGTCCTACCGCTTCAACGACGCCATCAAACAATTTGCAGATGCGGTTAATCGACAAGATCATGAAACGGCTTGGAATATTTTGAATGATAAAGATGAAACGATTGAATTACTCGAACAAAACAAGCTTATATCTTATATATTGAAGCGCCGCGAAGAATACGCCCACATGGTTAAAAACAAAGCCGACTTTACGGACATTTATCGCGCTTTCACTCAATTCCAAGTGTTATGCTCCAATCGTCACGGACTTAACGGCGCTTTGGCCATCAGCGCCCGTGTCGAGCATGAGCTTTTTAGTGATTATAGACAATTCGGAGCCACATATTGGTATCCGGGACGACCTGTCATTGTGACTCAAAACAATCCCGCATTGCATCTCTATAACGGTGATATCGGCATTTGTCTGCCTGACTTTGAATGTAACGCCAATTTAATGGTATTTTTCCTTCGACCTGACGGTACCGTCAAAAAACACTTGCCTGCACGAATGCCGACTTGTGAGAGTGTATTTGCAATGACCATCCATAAATCGCAGGGGTCGGAGTTCGATGAAGCGTTGATTGTCCTGCCGGAAACTTCAAATCCGGTTTTAAGTAAAGAACTGCTGTACACAGCGATCACTAGAGCCAAACGCCATATCAAAATCGCGGCGGTTAAACCGATTTTTAACGTGGCTTTAAATAGTAAGCTTGAACGAATTACCGGTTTAATGAAAAAATTGATTTGAGCATTAAAAAAAGCCGTTTGCTAAGGATTAACAAACGGCCTTTTATTTTCAGGGCCAGCGAAATAGCCCTATGCTTGAATAGTTGTTATAACAATTCGTTAAAGTAGACTTTTGATTTATTCCACGCATTTTGGCCGATCACGCGACCTAACTTACGGGATTCCAAATCACCGTCGATGAAGTGGATGCCGCCAAAACGTCTCGAAATACCAGCTTCATCGGCTGCATCGGTAAAAGTCGCCCAGTAGAGCACAGTGTCGTTAGTCGGAACTAAACCGGGTTCAACACGGGATGAACCAGCTGGAATAGTAACGCTGTGACCGAAGCTGTCGCTACCGGTAAATAACTTCAAGGTTTCTGCGGCAGCTGCACTGAATACACTATGACCTGAAATGTATTCCGAAAATGGCGGTGTTACGACGTTGGCGGCTTGATAAGGTTTCCAGTCTGCGCCGTCAATCGTTCCATTCCATGATTCAACTTGTTGACCACTGTAAAGGAAATGGATGGCTGTTACCGGTCTGACATAATCGAATGCACGTTTAGCATCCCAACTTGCAATACTAGCGTCGAGAACCGCATTAGTCATCGCAAAGAACATTTTTACGTCTTGATCTACGGTGTGATGATCGCGTTCGGAGACGAATTCAGCGAATAACGCCCAATGCCCTGGAGGCAATTCAGATGACGGACCGTCCGCCCAGTATTCGGCAATGACTTTTTTCTCATCGGTCAGATGGGAACTGTATTCCAAGACCTGTTTTGCTTGCAGTTCGTAACGCGCCCGTTCGGTAAAATAGTTTGCAGGTTTCGGCAAAGTAGCGCGATATAGGTTGCCTCTTGCCATCGCATACGGAATCACGTTACCCCAATGCGGGGCAATAAATTTTTGGACATTGCCATTAACATCCAACGGTTGCCATCGGTTAGGGTTAACGATGGTGGTTGGTGTATTTTTTGGGGTATAACCGGTGTAGTCGGAATACGCCCCCGGATTCAAATCGCCCAACTGGTTAGAGCCGTCGTGATGACGGAAATCAATTACTGCTTTTGCAGCAACATTACCCACACCCGCCGCCGTAGTCAAATCGGTAGAGTTATTACCGGGATTGTAACCGAAGCTTGTCATTAAGGCATTGAAACTGACCACTTCTGTCGGAAACAGGTCGGCTAAACACCTACGAGCCGCAAAACTGATAGCTTTCTCTTTGTTGGCGTCCGTACGTTCACCGATCGGACGGCGTAGATTACCGGCAAAACGGGTACCTTTCGCTCTAGCATCGTAGGCTGCCCACGCATCATACATACAGGTGTGAGTAATGGCTAGCGCTCTGGCAACGATAGGCGGACCGGGATGGGTTACGCGTATGGCTTCTAAAGCGGCATCATTCCATTTTGTGACAACGGTATTCCCGGCAGCAAAGATAGTAGGACTGACCGCTAATAATGTCGTTATAGACACGGAGAACAGCGTTTTGTTAAGTTTATAAGATGTTTTCATCTCTTTTTTTCCCAGAATTATTCATAAATTAAAAGGCATGTGTTCGGATTAATTAGAATTCCATAAGGCTTCATGCTGACTCATGAAATACTCTTAATTGCAATAATTGAACTTAGTCAAGTAGGAATACAGATATTCGTATTTGTTTATTAAGCCTCTATTTCTTCTCAAGGTAGAGTGCGCTTGACAGATTTGATTTCTCTGTGTTTTGTTTCACCGAAACAATCTGCTTATCGCTCCCTTTCAATTAGCATAATCAGTGAATTTAACGGCTTTACTTTGTAGCCTGTGCCTTCACAGACAAGGAACATTTAATGCAGGAATAATTTTACACTGTTTAATTACAATATCTGTGATTAATTCCACTCATTCTTAGTGAACTTTTCACTTGCAGAGCTATTTCAAACAGGAATTGAAAACTTAGTGTTTTATCTGCTTTACACTTCAATTTTTTATTAGCTTTTTTAGATAAAGCTTGAATACCACTAGGAGTTATCCAAAACAATAACAGCTATTTCAGGAGGCACTCTAAATCTGACTGGTAAAATGCTGGTTCCGATACCGGTTGTTACAAACATGTTACGTCCGGCTTCTGAAATCAATCCGATGGCAAATTTTTCGCCGTATCGTGAAGGCACAATCATTCGTCCCATAAACGGCAGATAAACTTGACCGCCGTGGGTATGACCTGCAAAGGTAATTGCAATATTGGTCGGAATTTCGTAAAACACATCGGGGTTATGAGTGAACGCGATTACCGCCGCTTGTTCCGGAATACTCTGCATAGCCTTATAAAAATCGTGATGTCCCATCCAATAGTCGCCGATACCGGCTAACCAAAAATGGCATTTCCCCAGTTGAATGGGCACCGCTTTATTCTCCAGCAGCGGAATATTCGCTTCCTTAAATGCCTTGCTTATTCGGCTTGCGCTGTACCACCAGTCATGATTACCTAGGACTGCATACACGCCAGACTTCGCACTCAGTTTTTTCAACGCCTGAGCAATCGGCTCCGGCTCGACAAAATGCCCCCCGGCAACTTCATGGATGACATAGTCGCCGGCTAATAAAACCAAATCAGGATGAATCGAATTTGCGGCAGCGACGACCTTTACGAGATTGTCGATGTCGTTGTGCGGTGAGCCGACGTGTAAATCGGAAAGAAGTACGATTTTTAGGTTTTTACATTCCTTGGGCCATCGAGACAGCTTTATTGTCGTATTCGTCGTAACGAAATTCGAAGGCTCAAGCCAAAACGCCCACACCCCGAGTAAGAACATACCCAAGATTACCGCAAAAAAAATTGTTAGCTTCAAGGAAGAAGGCAATGCAAAATACTTATTTCATGCAGCCATATCAAAAAATCAATATTCCTCACGATCAAACGCCATATTTTCTCTGACAAGGCTTAATAGTGTTGTTTTATCGCCTTGAGAGTAAGGAATTGCCGGATATTTCCCCCAAATCGGCGCAGGCCATGCTGGGTCGGTACGATAACGAACAACGTGGTGAACATGCAGTTGCGGCACGAGATTGCCGATCGCGGCAATATTGATTTTATCCGCCTTAAATAACTTTGCTAACTGCTCGGCAAGATAACTCGACTCGTCCATCAATAAGCGCCGTTCTTGCTTATTTAGCTGATAAATTTCGGTAATGTCCGAAACCTCAGGTACCAAAATAAACCACGGAAATTGTTTGTCGTTCATTAAAATCAAACGGCTTAAGGAAAATCGCCCGACATATAGACAATCTTTCTCGAGTTGCGGGTGTAAATCGAATTCCATCAATTTCTCGCTTGTAAAAGGTTTAAAAGACTCTTAAAATTTTTTGCCCTCTTAATTATGGTTATTTCCCATTTCAACCTCAAGCTGAGAATATTTATATGTCTGCGCCAACCTTTACTATGCACCAAGCAATTAACGAACAAAAGTTGGCCGTGTCATTCCGGCTTATCCTTGGTTTGTATTCGATCATTCCATTATGTTTGGTTTTGCAAGGATTAGACAGCCTGCTCTGGAATGATTTTCTTAAATCGAGTTTACCCAGCAGTCCCTATCATTTTGTTTTGTTCCAAATCTTGTTCGGAACACCGCACATTGTTGCGAGCAATATCCTGCTGGCGAGCAACGCCGACTATTTCAAGCATTATCGTAATCATATTATTCTTATCACGATAGCCATCGCATTCGCCTATTTTGTCGGCAGTATGTTTTTGCCCTATCGCTTGTTATACGCCGCTGTCGCTTGCTGGACGGTTATTCATGTTTTAAGACAACAATACGGTATTGCTCGCGGCGTTTGCCAATTACCTGTTTGGCTGTATACCACGTTATTAACCATTAGCGTTATCGCCGGTCTCTCTATTTATCTCGGCATTTTTCTTAGAAACAGCTTGGAAGCCGATCATGCTTATTGGATCAAGCATATAGCAGGTACAGGCTGCCTGTTGCTGTTTCTGATCGGCATGATTTTTCAAGATAAAGTAACGGGGCGATTCGGTCGTTTGTTCTATTGGTCGAACATATTTTTAGTGCTGACAAGTTTTTATCTTTATTCTCAACAGCAGTATTTTATGGCTATTTTGGTACCTCGGTTCGTCCATGATGCGACCGCTTATGTTTTTTATGTGTGCCACGATTACAACAAACATCACACCATGCCGAAAAACTTTATTTACCGTGCCGCCAAAAGATGCAATATCCATATATTTTTGGTGCTGCCGATACTTTCATTCGGTTTAGCCTTTGTTTTGCAAGCTTACGGCGACGAAGCCGCAGCCTGGATTACGCAACGTTTATTCGGCGTGGAAGTTACTCAGATGATTACGATTGGAATTTTAGGTTATTTGGCGTTGATGCACTATTACATGGAATCGTTGACTTGGCAGAAAGATTCGCCTTACCGCGATTTCATCGCTTTTAAGCAATAATTAGCAGGTTCATTTCGCGGATTTCAACCGATTATCGAGTTCCTTTAGACGATCCGGCGTGCCAATATCCATCCAAAAACCGGAATAATATTGGCCCGTCACTTTATCCGCTTTCATTGCCGCTCGTAATATAGGCGCTAATTTGCTTTTACCCGGCGGCGTATCCTTAAACAAATCGGGATGATAAAGCCCGATGCCGCTGAAGGTAAATTTTTCACCATCCGTTTCAACCACCCTGCCCGTGCTATCCAAACCGAAATCGCCCTGCGGATGATGAACGGGATTCTCGATTAAGACCAAATGCGCTAAGTCGACGTTAACATCCCTGAGTTTAGCAAACGGAAAATCGGTCGCAATATCGCCATTCACTACCAGAAAAACATCATTGCCCAATAGCGGTAAGGCGTTAACGATACCGCCCGCGGTTTCCAAAGCGCCGTCGCCTTCGGGCGAAAACACGATGTCGGCGCCTAATGCGTTGCCGTTTCCCAGCTTTTCTTCGATTTGATACCCTAAATGCGCATGATTGATCACGATTTCAGTAAAACCAGCCGATACCAATTGGCCAATTGTATGTTCGATTAATGCCTTTCCGGCAACGGGCAATAAGGGCTTTGGGGTGTGATCGGTCAAGGGCCGCATCCGTTCGCCGCGTCCGGCGGCGAGTATCATGGCTTTCATATGGGCTCCCTGGTGTGCGTTAAAACGTTATCGACCAAAAAACGGTGGAATTCGGCTAATTCAGGGTACGCTTCAGTTTGCGCTAAAACATAATTCAACGTGCGCGGTATATCCTTTAGATAGCCGGTTTTGCCGTCTCGAAGGTTAAGCCGTGAAAAAATCCCGATAGCCTTAAGATGCCGTTGCAAGCCCATCAAATCGAACCAGCGATTAAATACAGTCAGTTCGCACCCGATCAGGCCGTTCGAATGCAGCTTTTGCCAATAGTCCGCAACCCAACCATTAATACGGTCTTGCGGCCAGGCGATATAACAATCGCGCAACAACGACACGAGATCGTACGTAACCGGCCCGATCACCGCATCCTGAAAATCGATCACACCGGGCGCATTATTTTCCAATACCATTAAATTTCGCGAATGAAAATCCCGATGAACGCACACAAGGGGCTGCTCCAACGCCGATTTCACCAACAGATCGCAAACGCCGTTCCAAATTGATTCTGGTAAATCGATATCCATCGATTGACGAATAAACCATTCTTCAAAAATACCGAGCTCTCTTCTCAGCAAAGCTTCGTCATAGCGCGGTAGGTCAATGTTTTGTATGGATGTATTGGTTTGCAACTTCAAAAGCTCGTCAAAGGCTCCGCCATATAAGTCTGCTGCATTGTCAGCGGTCAACTTATCTAAAAACGATTCGGAACCGAAATCCTCCAGTAGCAAAAAACCGTCTTCTAAATTTTTATGATGGATGGCGGGAACTCTAACGCCGGAGCGGGCGAGCATCTCATCGGCCTTAATAAAGGCAGGGAGATTTTCTTTTTCCGGCGGCGCATCCATCACAATCAATTGTTCATCCGGAAGCGAAATTCTGAAATACCGGCGGAAACTGGCGTCGCTGGAAGCGGGTTCACAACGATTAACTGTCAATAGAAGATCGTTTTTTAGCCAATCTAGCATAGCAATGAGTCGAAAATCGTCAAGGATCATGAGGCTGAAGGTAGATAAGTTATAATCGTGGTGACAAATGAGGTAGAATTCGCGCTGGCATTCTATTCGATTTTTGACCTGTTAAGCTAATAATCTTCCGTAACACATGCTCGTCCGACTCTATCTGTTTTTTCTCTTATCGTTATTCACGTCAATAACCTTTGCAAATGATGCAAACTGGAATTGCCATCAAGACAAAAACACAAAGGAATGGGTTTGTGTCGGCTCCTCAGCACCGAACAACGGCAGCGTAATAAACGAACAAGAATCCAAAAAAAATAATGGTCTAACTTCACCGGAAAAATCGGAGGTAACTCCAGTCGCGACAACGGCAACACCGAAATCTGAGGAATTAATACCGAATAAACCTTCTCGAATCGATAAGGAACAAGCTAACAACCCGCCCATACACGCTGATGAAGCCGCTTTAAAAACTACCGAGGAAAAAATAGCCCCATCTCCCGTCATTTCTCCTGCCGAACCTTACGTAAAGCGATCTGAATCTAAACCGGTCGTTTACGAATTAGCGACGCCTGTCTTACCGGCAACCCAAAAACCCCAAGCGTCCGCAGTCTACTCGGCAAAGGAAAAATTGCCGGTAACGCAAGGCAACAAACCGAAAGGTTGGAATTGCGACGCTAAAGGTAAAGACGGCGACTGGAACTGCCAGTTGGTTGGCGCCGATCCGCAAGGCGAAGCGCACGCGGTAGAAACCGAAGATCTCGGCTTCAGAATCTTGGACCCTAGCTTCGACAGCAAACAAGAGCTTATTTTCAATAGCTTACGCGAACGCTTCAAAACCAATCCTTGGGCGAGTTGCACCGTTCAGGTCGGCAAACAAAATCTCGACACAGCCAATAAAAAATTAAGAGCCAAGGCCGATCTGGACATGAATTCGAATTATTCCGAAATCTACGACAACGAAATCGGCAATTATGAAGGCAATGTCGAGATGAAACGGGCCGATCAGAAAGCCTCGTCGAATGCCGCCAATTACGACTCGGTTTCCGAAACATTGGATTTACACGGCAATGTTTACTATAGCGAGGACGATCTGGCTATTCATACAGAATCCGCAAGCCTTAAGCTTGCCAGCGATGAAGCGCGTCTGCGGGAAACCTTGTTTATATCGCCCGCAACACCGCTTCGGGGAAAAGCCGAGGCCGTTTATCGCGATAGCGATACACTTTCCCGCTACAAAGGCGTTGCTTACACCGCTTGTGTGCCGGGAAACCAAGATTGGATCGTACACGCCAACGATCTTAAAATGAACAAAACGTCGGGATACGGTTCGGCAAAAAATGCCTGGGTGGAATTTAAGGGAGTCCCTGTTTTTTATTCGCCGTATTTGTCGTTTCCGCTGGATAATCGCCGTTTAACCGGGTTTCTGGCGCCGTCCTTCGGCAACACCCAAAGCGGCGGTTTTAGTTTTTCAGCGCCCTTTTATTGGAATATCGCACCCAATTATGACGCTACACTCAGACCGCGATACTATACGAAACGCGGCGTGATGCTAGCGGGCGATTTCCGTTATCTGACCAAAAGCTCTCAAGGCAGTGTTAGCGCCGAATATATGCCGGAAGATACCACCGTATCCGCCGACGACCCTATCAGAAGTACTTCCAGATATTTGGCGTCGATCAAAAACAAAACCCAGTTTTCTCCGCATATTAATTCCAATGTCGACTTGAATTTAGTCTCGGATAAGTTTTACTTTGCCGAACTTGGAAACGCATTAAGTTTTCCAAATTTCAGTCACGTCAGAAGCGTCGCGGACGTCTCATATATCGATCAAGGCATCTCTTTAATTGGCCGGTTAGAAAATTACCAAACTATCGACCCGAATTTAACAGGCCGCTTGCGACCGTATCGCCGTTTACCGCAACTAAATTTAAACCTTAATCATACGTTTGATGCGATACCGTCAGAGATTGGCATAAACAACGAATTCGTCTACTTCCAACACGACAAGAGTTCTTTAGTTGCCGACTCCGTCCCTGACAGCCTTCGCTTTAACATCGAGCCTTATGCCAGCCTGCCGTGGCATAACGCTAGCGCTTTCGTAACCCCAAAACTGTCATTCAAATACACCCAATATCTATTGGACAATGTAAACCCCGGTCAACCCGATTCGGTAAGCCGAACGGTTCCGATTGCCTCCATCGACAGCGGCATGTTTTTCGAGAAAGATGTCTCCTTGAGCGGAAATTCGATGTTACATACGATAGAGCCGAGACTGTTTTATCTATTTATTCCCAAAGTAAGTCAAAGCGACATCCCTATCTTTGATACGTCATTCTACGACTTTTCATTCAACAGTTTATTCCGGGAAAATCGATTCAGCGGTACCGATAGAGTCCAAGATGCCAACCAAATCACGCCTGCTTTAACGACTCGTCTGGTCGATTCGAAGACCGGTTTAGAACGACTTAAACTGAGTATCGGCGATATTTTTTATTTCCAAGATCGCGAGGTGACGGCGCCGTTAGTCAGAATCGGCAGACGATTTCTTGAAAGCCGAGTTGAAACAAGTAGCTTCTCGCCTTTGGTCGGCGAATTAAGTAGTCAAATCAATGAACATTTTGCTGTGGAAACGGGAATGCAGTGGGATCCCGAACGAAATGATGTTGTAAGAGGAAAAGCGATTCTGCATTTTGTAAACAATCCCGGCGAAATCGTCAACCTCGGCTATTTATACCGGAAAAACACCTTAATCCAAGATACGTTTGACAGCAAAACCAATACACAATTAGCGAGCGAGCTTGACATTGATCTAGCCTCTGCGCAATTGCTTAGAAGTAATACCGCCTTAATACGAAGCAACGACATCATCCAAAGCGATGTCTCCTTTCGATGGCCGGTTGTCAATGACTGGTTCGCAATCGGTCGCTGGCAATATTCATTACTCTATAATCAAACTCAAGAAGGCTTTTTGGGCTTGGAAAAGGAGACCTGTTGTTGGCGTTTCAGAATCATCGGAAGACGTTATGTCAACAACATTACAGCCGCTGCTAACTCGCCTATCAATCAAGACACCCCAGCCAACAGCCAAACCGGCGTATTCTTTCAGATAGAATTCAAGGGCTTAACGGGTATTGGCGAAAAGCTGGACGACTTCTTCTCGCAAAGTATTTATGGCTATCGGAAATCCGAATAATGATGAATCATAGTATGTTGAAAAAATTAATTGCAGCTTTATCAATTCTGTTCAGCTTGATTATTATCAGCCAAAAAATTAACGCCGAAGTATTAGATAAAATCGTTGCCGTTGTAGAAGACGATGTCATCCTCGAGCATGAACTCATGAATGAAGTCGCCGCTATTGCTCAAAAAATTCAAGCCGGAAACACAGCAATGCCGCCTGAATATATTTTAAAAAAACAAGTGCTGGAAAAAATGATTATTCAACGGCTCCAGCAAAATTTAGCGGAAAAAGCCGGAATAACACTCAGTGAAGATATGTTAACCAACTCGGCGACCGACATTGCGCAGCGCAATAATATGACGTTGGATCAGTTTAAGCAGGAACTGCAAAACCAAGGTATTTCCTACAAAAGCTTTCTCGACAATATGAAGAATGAAATCGTTATCAATCAGCTCAGAGGAAGAGAAATTGCCGACCGGATTAAAGTAACGGATCGTGAAATCGAACACTTTATCGAAACCGAAGACAAAGCAGGCGAAGGTATCGGAGAATACCATGTCGGCCATATTTTGATTGCGGTCAAAGAAGGCGCTTCCGCCGACGTCATCAAAAAAGCCTTGGCTAAGGCAAACGGGCTGGTATCGGCTCTCCGTTCCGGGGCCGATTTTACCAAGACAGCGATGAGCGATTCCGACGACGATAACGCGCTAAAAGGCGGCGATTTAGGCTGGCGCAACAAAAACGACTTACCGACACTGTTTGTCGATGTAGTCGCAAAGATGGGCGCCGGCGATGTTTCCGAACCCATCCGCAGCCCCAGCGGCTTTCATATTATAAAAATGCTTGAAGTCAAAGGCGTTGGCGCTCAAATGATTACTAAATCTAAAGTAAGGCACATTCTTATCAAAACTAACGAATTAGTCGACGATGCGGAGGCGCAAAAACGACTGCTTTCGCTCAAACAGCGAATTGCCGACGGCGACGATTTTGCAACGCTTGCCCGCGCTCATTCCGACGATAAAGGATCGGCATTAAAAGGCGGCTTGCTCGATTGGGTAGGTCCTGACGATCTGGTTAAACCGTTCCAACTGGCGATGGAAAAACTGGCTATCAATGAAATCAGCGATCCGGTTCAAACCCAATTCGGCTGGCATTTGATCCAAGTTTTGGAAAGAGAAAACAAAGACAATACCAGCGATTTTAAAAAGAACCAAATCAAGGACATTATCCGTAAACGAAAGATTGAAGAAGAAACCGAGCTTTGGTTACGCCGTTTACGCGATGAATCTTATGTCGAAATCTTTCAAGATCGGCTTTAATTCGATTTGCGAAACAACTGATTGCCTTGTATAACAACTCAGGATGAATATTAATATCCCGGCAGTACATTTAACTCCACAAAACGGAGAAAAAAAGCTGTTAAAAGAGCAGGTTAAGAAGATAATTATCTCTCAAAACCTGGATAACCAACGGCGCTTAATTAAAGCTATCGCAAGCGAATTAAAAATAAGTGTTTTGGATTGCGCAGCGGCAATGGCTGTTCTCAGCGAAAAAAACCTTATCGATAAAAATGCATCCTCTGGCATCATTAATGCTGTCGATAAACCGCTGCCGACTACTCTACAACCGGTCATTAAATTCATTCGTTACCGGCTCGATGTTGGAAATCAACATGCACTGAACCTAATCGAACTTAAAAAAATACTGGTTGAAGAATCCGGGGTTGATGTTAAAAACATAGCCAACGTAAGAATTCAAGACACCTATACCTTAATCGACTTACCTGATGAAATGCCTCAAGAGATTTTTCACCACCTTAAATCGGTCGAACTAAACGGTCGAAAACTCGATATTCGCCGAGTTAAACCGCGTAATAAAAAAAAGAACACCAGACGGTATAAAAACCCTAAAATGGCATCACAGCCAGCCGTGATGAATTAAGCGTTCTGTATTCCACCCTATCTGAAATCGACAAAAAACTCTTAGTAACCATCCATTGGTTTACGTCTCAACTAATAAAATGACAGACATTCAATACATTAACAGCGACGATCAACTCAATTCGCTTTGCCGCCAGATTGAAGAAACCTCTTGGATAGCGCTTGATACCGAGTTCTTAAGAGAAAAAACGTATTATCCTAAATTTTGTCTGCTGCAAATCGCCACACCGAATTGGGTTGTTTGCGTCGATCCAATTGCCTTACCGAAATTGGATAAACTGTTCGAGGCTATTTACAGTCCTTCGATCACAAAAGTCTTTCATTCGTGCCATCAAGATCTTGAAATCTTTTTCCAAGTAACAGGGCGCGTGCCGGGACCGATATTCGATACTCAGGTGGCTGCCCCCTTGCTGGGTTATCAAGATAATCCGGGCTACGCCATGTTGGTATCGAGTTTATTGAATATAAATCTGAATAAAGCCCATACCCGAGCCGACTGGAGTAAACGTCCTCTAACGGAAGATGAAATCCAATATGCAGCGGACGACGTAATTTATTTATGTAAAATTTATCAGATTATGCTGCAAAAATTGGACGCTTTAGGCAGGACGGAGTGGTTAAAACAAGACTTCAAAGAACTAGAAAATCCAGAACATTACAAAGCGGACCCGGAAAAAGCTTGGCTCAAAATCAGAGGCAAAAATAAACTGACCGCAAAACAATTATCGATTGTGCAAAGCCTAGCGAAATGGCGAGAAGCCACCGCGCAAATCGAAAACCGCCCCAAAACATGGTTAATGCGTGACGATCTGATTTTCGATATTGCTAAATTGCAACCCGAAACGGTATCGGACTTATCGGCTATCAGAGGGATCAACGAGCGAACGGTTCAGCGACACGGCAAAAAACTGTGCGACTTAATTAGCACAGCAAAAAACAGCGATCCGATACCGCTGAAAGAGAAAGACCGGTCCAATAAAAAATCTCAACAACATGAAGCCATCCTAGACATATTAACCGCGCTCGTTCGAATTCGCGCCGAAGAAAACGCCTTAAATCCAACGATACTTGCAAGCCGCAAAGACCTGGAAACATTATTATTTAACGAAGACGAGGACTGCCCTTTGCTACACGGGTGGCGTTACACAATGGCAGGAAGAGAATTGATCGGCTTACTGAAGGGTGAGCTGCTGTTTGGGATACAGTCGGATAAATTGACTGTGATCGAAAAGCGCTAATCTTTACATAAAGCTATTTATTATTCCAATTAATACGTAGTTCTAAAAATATTCGATATTTTAAATAAATGGAAAGACGCTTAATTAATAATTCTTTCATTAGAAATAATCAATAAGATTTCACCTGATTGATACCCTAACACGGAAGCGGTCATGGTAACTGTTATTGTTTTGCCATGCTTTGTTAGGCGTTTCGACTTAATCGTTTTCGATCCCTCACCAGACAGGATTTCATTATTCAGCGATAGGACATTAGCTTGTTCTTCCTGTGGCACAATTTCAAGAAAGGCCATGTTTAAAGCTTCCCTACTTTCCCATCCGTATAAATGCTCCGCATCTTTATTCCAGGCTACAATGCTGCCATTCAAGTCAAATAATATAATCGCTTCTTCGGCATCCATAATGACGGATACAAGCTTATGTAGGCAACTGACACATTCTTTGATTTCTTCCTGATGTTGCCGGAAATAATCACGCTCGGTCAGGGCAATCAGTTTACGGGACGTATCTTCCGGATAGAAGATGCATGCCGATGCCAGGACATCGGTGACAATGCCGGATTTGGTGAGCCGTTTAGCCTTAAAAGAGGACATCGTTTTTCCCTCTAATAATTGATCAACTCCTTGTTTGGCGTATTGTTTTTCTGCCTTAGGAATAAGGCGTTTAAAATTCATCTGTAAGGCTTCTTGTTCGGTCCATCCGTACAGATTTTCCGCGCCTTTGTTCCAGGTAATTATTTTGCCGTCCATTTCCAACAAACAGACCGCATCGCTCGAAAACTGGACAAATCGAGCCAAGCGTTTCGTCTCCTCTTGTTCCCGCTTGTGCAATTCGAATTGGGTCCTTTTCAATTGGTTGACATCGATAAAAGTTAAGATAACGCCAGCATTTTCCCGCTCTGAGATCGCATAAGGAATGACCCGCATAAGATACCAGTGGCCGTTGGTCAATTGGATTTCCTGGTCGAAACTGATGTGATCATCATTGACCCTTTTAACTACCGCCAAAACATCGAGGTTTTGAATCGAATGTGTGAGATGGAAAAAAGGACGATACAAATCGCTTTCCAAAATATGAAAAATCGATTGTAATTTTGGGGTGAAGCGACGGATGTCCAGATTCTCATCGAGAAATAAGGTTGCGATATTGGTACTATTGAATAAATTATCCAAGTCATTATTCAATAACGTCAGTTCGACAATTTTGCCTTGATGTTCTGCGTTGACGGTGTAAAGTTCTTCGTTAACGGATTGCAGCTCCTCGTTAGTACTTTGCAGTTCCTCGTTACTCGCCAAGAGCTCTTCGTTAGTCGCCTGAAGTTCTTCATTTGACGTTTCCAACTCTTCCACGGTGGCTTGCAGGTTTTCCCTGGTAAATTGCAACTCCTGTTCCAAATCGAGTATGCGTTGATTGGCGTCTTGGCTGACATCGTAGGTTAAAGGCTCCGTTTCAACGAACTTCGATGACTCTACCGTTTCCGTTAGCATCACAGCAACCAGGTTTTCTTGGTTTTTTCTGCCCGGCAACGGTTTAAACAACAACTTAAATGTCCGCAACACGTCTTTTTCCCGGTTACGGATATTCGACATGATGATTTCCTTATTACCCTTGAGCGCTTTTTTGCATGCCCGTTGCAATGGGAATCGACAATTCTTTTTTGACGATCTTGGTCAGGTTAGTCACAAGTTTGCCGCTCGGGTAGGTCAAATAATCTTTGGCATCCCCGAAAATATGGGAAACCTCCATATTTTCATTAACGATCAGGGTAAAGGGCAATATATCGTCTGCCACTGCTTTAATAAATCGGTCTAAAACACGGTCTTCCTGGGCATGGATATTATTAATAGGACGAGACAAACTTGTTGGGTAGGTCGGATAATTCAATAAGGTAGTCGAGGTCGAAGCAAAACCGACCATTTTTTGTTTGCCCTTTGACATATATAGCTTAGATTTTGGGCTAACCACATCAAAATATTCCGCCATGTCTCCGACTGTTTCGCTAGTGCCTAATAGCAATAAACCTTCCTTAACCAAGGAAAAATTAAATAATTCCAGGATTTTTTTTTGTAATACTGGCTGTAAATAAATCAGTACGTTGCGGCAACTTAAAAAATGTATGTTAGTAAAAGGCGGATCTTTAATCAGGTTATGTTGGGCAAAGACCACCATTTCCCTTATTTTCTGGTTGACCTGAAAATAATCTTCTTTACGCAAAAAATATTTAGATAAGAGATGAGAAGGTATATCTGCAATCACACTTTCTGGATATTTGCCATTGCTGGCTTTTTCTATGGCCGTGAGATCGACGTCTGTCGCAAAAATTTTAATTCGGAAATAGCGTCCGCAGGCTTCCCGGAATTCCGATAACAGCATAGCTAGAGAGTATGCTTCCTCTCCTGTCGAACAAGCCGTTACCCAAACCCTTAACTCATCACCTTGAAGCATTTTCTCGATTTGTTTAAAGCGCTTTTCCTTGAGTTCTTCAAACACAAATTCATCACGGAAAAAATTGGTTACCCCAATCAACAATTCCTGATAAAGCACCATGATTTCATGCGGATTGGTCTGTAAAAATTTAAGGTACTCGGATAAATCTTGTAGCTGGTTGATAGTGATCCGACGTTCAATCCGTCTAACAACTGTGTTCGGTTTGTAATAGGTAAAATCAATTTTACATTTTTCGCGTAACATCGAAAAAATACGGTTCATTTCCGTATCATCATCAGGAACACTGTTTTTTTCCTGCAAGGTGGCATACGGATGTTTTACGAAAGCGAGCAACTGGGCGGGCATTTTCTCCGGCGGCAAAATAAAATCCGCTAAACCGGTTGCGTATGCATTTTTTGGCATACCATCAAATTTCGCGGATTCTTCATCTTGCACCATCACCATGCCGCCAATCTCTTTGATGGCACGAATGCCACGGGTACCATCACTGCCGGTGCCTGAAAGAATAATGCCAATGGCTCGTTCACCGACATCTTCGGCTAAAGAACGTAAAAATATGTCGATAGGCAGATTTATGCCAGAAGTATGGTCTTGTTCGGTCAATAAGAGTTTGTTATGGAAAACCGTCACATTCTTGCTTGGTGGTATTAAATACACCACGTTGCGTTCTATGTTCATGCCGTCATCAATCCGCATTACCGGCATGCGTGTATGTTTAGAAAGCAGCTCAACCATTAGGCTCTTGTAATGAGGCGACAAATGCTGGATAACAACAAATGAAAGTCCGCTATCAGACGGCATTTGTTTAAAGAATGCCTCTATTGCTTCCAAACCACCCGCAGATGCACCAATACCCACAACGTAATGTTGGCCTTGTTTATATTCTAGCAATTCAGATTGCACCATTTACGTATAAAAATTTTGTTGAATGATGGTTGAAAGCGCAAAATAGAGGGTAGAGTTTGATGCCAAGCTAATTCAAAGACTAGCTTACTCAAGCAAATCTTATCTTTGAATTGCGTCTGTTATATCCGTAACGGCAATCACCAGTTTTCTCTGCTTTATATCAACGTTACCATAAATTGCATCCGAACCATCGTCGGCATTTCCCTTTATTAACGCTTCGAAAACCTTACTATTTTCGCCGTACAACCGCAACTGGATACTTTTATTTGCGGGTACTTTAAGAACGGTTCGTATCGTTGGATAAAAATATTTTTATCCTCTTCAACAATTAGCTTAGAAAAATGTTTTTTTACCAACGCATTAGAGTTTATTCCCAGCATTAGACCAAAGGTGTGGTTGGCTTGCAGTATAAAGCCTTGAAAATCCAGCGTAACAATACCAACCGGTATATGGTGGTAAATAAAATTCAGACGGTTGTTTGTTTGCGTAATTTCAAGTTGCGCTTTTTGCAGTTCATCATTCTGCATCTGCAATTCAATTTGATAAACCTGCAGATCGTAAAGTATCCGCTGGATTTCATCATGGGTAATATTGCTGATTTCTTGTGGCGTAAAATTTACAATTTTTTCTGCCTTAGCGCGTAAATCATTATCGCGTTCCTCTAGTTTCATTCTTATGTTTACCTTTGTATTTATTAGATATTTTTTGCTTACATAAGTGATAGTTTAATATAATTTTTATGATTCGTTAAATAATGATCTTACCCCGATTTTAAGGTCATTCTTCAACCAATTTTATAGTCTCCAAATATCTTTAGAAAAAACTCATCCAACTTCGATTGAAGCCATTTTTGATTTGGATTTGCAATGTCAATGTCAGTATGTACCCCCCTTTGACCGTCTGGTTAGCCCGGATATTTCACCATTACAAGCCAGGGCAGCGGTTTGTATGTGTAGCATTGGCTTTTGGTGCACTAAGGGCTTAAGGATGGGGCAAAAAAGGAATTTTTCAATGCGTAAGGCGCAGTTACCCTTACCCCGTTATTTGTATGTGCCGGGAACAGCACTGTCGCGAATCAAGGGGCTAACGCCCGAGAGGCGAACAGAAAAGTCTCTCGCTCTGGGAGGTGAGAGGCTAATAGGATACGGATGCGCCGACTGTTGCGAATCACTGAGGCGCCTATTTTGAGTAATTTTACCCAAATGGTTGCGGCCTGGGCATGAGCGAATTCGGTGCTTGCCAGCGCGAGCGTGCGCAGCCGCTGCATCAAGGTATATAGACCAAGGCGGCGAGCAACAGCCGCAGCCAGTTGGCCAGAAACGTATGGCAACTGGCGCGCGTGCCGAACAGGTCAGCTGCACTTCCTTGATGCGGCTTTCGGTATGCATAATTTCCCCGACATCCCCACAGGGCATTTTGCGATCAAATCGGGTCCGATGATGGCCGCATTCGACTGTTTTGAAATCATCCTCAAAGGCCAAGCGACCCATGCCGCCATGCCGCATTTAGGGAACGACGTCATCGTCGCCGCCGCACAATTAATCAACAACCTGCAAACCATCGTCAGCCGCAATGTTAATCCTGCCGATTCCGCTGTCGTTACCATCACTCAAATTCATGCGGGCAATACCTGGAATGCCATACCCGATTCTGTTGTGTTGCGCGGTACTTTCCGTTGCTTTGATAGTGCCGTACAAACCTTGATTGCCGATGAAATCAGCCATATCGTCAACACAACCTGCGCCGTCTTCCATTTGGATAATGAAGTTAGATTCAACCCGGAAAATCCCGGCTATCCGGTAACTTTTAATGCCGAAGCGGAAACCGCGCTGGCTTTAAAAGCCGCCGTTGCTGTTGCCGGCGAAAACGCCGTTCAAACCCAACCGACGCCGAGCATGGGCTCGGAAGACTTCGCCTTCATGCTGCAATAAAAACCGGGGTGTTATCTGTGGATCGGCAACGGTTCGTCGGCAAATAGCTGTTTATTGCACAATCCGCATTATGATTTTAATGATGAGATTTTGCCTGTTGGGGCTGCTTATTGGGTGAAGTTAATGGAAACAGCATGTCCAATTAACACAACTGCTCGTATTTAAAATATAGAAACATGATCCTTCAAAAATGGACAATGCCGATTAGAAATTAGCTTTAAACCATTTTTTTCTATTTTTAATAATGACTTAAAGGGGATTTTTAACGTAGAGAATTATACATAATTATTTACACGCTCTATTAGGCGGCTTTTTTTGAAATATGCATCGTAACTTTACAACGCGGATAATTAACGCAGCCCCAAAAAACTCGCCCCGCGTTAGGCCCGGATTTTGTTGTTCTCTGGATTAATTTAACATTGCAGTGTACGCAGGTAGGCGTTGAAAAATCGCCCTTATTAATCAACTTTTCAATACGCTCCCTTTGTTCCGGGCTAAGAAGATTGATTAACCTAATGAGTTCATCACCGTCGATTAAAACTAGTGGTTTATCAATAGCAAATTGTTTAGCTTCTTTACTAAAAAAAGACGTCGTTAAAAAAACACCAACCTTGACTCGCTCTGATGCCATGACCCCGAACAATTCACGAATATGGCTAACCCCAATTGGCTTACTCCATGACTTACATTGCGCAAATGCAATAATCCTATCCTGATTATCTTTAATTGTTATATCAATACCACCATCGGCCCCGCTGCAAGTCACGTTTGCATCGCAGTGTTTTATTCGCAGATATTCCATGCAAATATCTTCAAATAGCTTCCATTCAATTTTATTTAAGAATGCTTTATCCCATTGAATCTGTTTCGTAGAAGTAAGCTCTTTGGGATAATTCTTTCCTGATTCGTTTTCCTGCCAAGACCATACTTTAGTAGCCTTTAATCCCTCATCTGCTGGAGCATTTTTATTGATTCGAGTATTTCGAAACCTGTTTTTGTTTGCAGTTTTTACAACGTCTTCTTTCATTAAGACGCCGATAAAAACGATAAAAGATAAGATAAAAAGTGCGATTATTAGGGAAATCATTGCCGATCCTTGTTTTACATTCTTTAATTCTTCTGTGAAACATAGTTAAGAAAAATAATTAGACAAGAACAAGAGATGGGTAATGATTCAAAGTGTGAAGCGGTTGGAAAAAATATTAAATTTACTTGGCAAATAGCAGCACAATAGATAGATTCAAAAAGATTTCGAACTTAATTTATCAACTCTTGAAACTATTCAATTGCTTTGTAATGAACCAACATTACTATAAACAAACCACTGGTTAAAAGGCACTTTCAATAAGTAATCAGTTGAATGTTAGAAAGACTATTATTTTTAGATACCGCCTATCTTAATGACTGTAATAAATTTAATTTGCTCAATTAAATTTATTTATATAAGAGAAACTTAAGAAAATTGACGCTTTATTTCTTCGGCTCAAACAACATGTGCGCCATTTTTTTGGCTTTCGTTTTTAAATAATCAAGATTATCTTTATGGGCGACGACCTCGATTGGTATGCGTTTGACGACATTAATACCCAATTGTTTTAATGCGTCTATTTTTTTCGGATTATTGGTTATCAGCTGGATGGATTTAACTTTCAAGTCTTCCAGCATCAAGGCGGCGACATCGTATTCGCGTTCGTCGGCGAGATGGCCTAGATGGATGTTTGCGTCTACGGTATCCAAGCCTTGATCTTGCAAATTATAGGCTTGCAATTTTTTTAACAGCCCTATTCCGCGGCCTTCCTGACGCAGATAAAGCAATATACCGGCAGTCGATTCGCTAATGAGCTGTAAGGCCATATCGAGCTGTTCGCCGCAATCGCAACGTCTTGAGCCTAGTACATCGCCGGTAAAACATTCGGAATGTATACGCACCGGGACGTTTTCCTTTCCGGCAACGTTGCCTTTTACTAGCGCAATATGCTCCTTACCGTCGATATCGTTGGCGTAATAATGTAGTATAAATTCGCCGTGGCGCGTCGGAATAGGCGTTTGGACTAAATCTTCGATGTGTGATTTCACAGATAAGGTTAAAACGATAATGTCGGTTGTATTCTACCTAATTTGTCGAATAAGCTTTGCGATTTTTTACAACGGCATTATTAACTATTGATATTTAATGATTTTTCACTGTGATGCAAAGTTTAGTGCAGAAACGATTTTCATTTTTTCGCTATTATCAACTTAAGAATATCGCCGCTTCGTTCATCAAGCCGGACACTTGAAAATCCGCCGAATTTTACATTTTTTACGGTATCGCGGTTGATATTGGCACCGAACAACTTGAGAACGACCGGATTTAGGCTTTCCATAATTTTTGCAACAGCCGGTTTCGCACTGATGACATGCTCAAGTAAAATAATTTTACCGCCGGGTTTACAGACGCGGTGCAGTTCTTTCAAGCCTTTGACCGGCATGGGTACCGAACAGAATACGAACGATCCGATGACGGTATCGAAACTGTTATCGGCATAACATAAGGACTGCACATCCATCAAAGCCAAATCGACGTTAATGTTTTTTCTAGCCTTGTTGTTTTCGGCTTGTTTAAGCATTTGCGGACTGAAATCGATTGCAGTCACTCTGGCATCTTTGGGATAGTAATCAAAGTTTTTGCCCGTACCGACACCGACCTCCAAAATATGATGGCCTTCTGCCCTGCTCCATAATTTTTTACGCCACGGCCTGAAAAAAAAACCTTCCATCGGCGCTTCGATGAGATCGAAAAAAGGCGCAAGCCGGTCGTAACGCTTTTGGATTTCAGTACTGTCGGGCTTCATAATAGATGCAAAGTGCTTGAGTTTCGGCAGTTTACAATACACTTTGGTTTTCCGGCAATGAGAAAGCCTAATCTATTGATTCGGTCGTTTAAATGAGGAACAAATCTAAACAAATTTCATCTTTCGACTGACTCAAGGTTAACCGGTGTTAATACTTCACAGAACCTAATCAACAAGCGCCGAATTTTTCTTTGCAATACCAAACGACGGCTTGAACTTTTTTCCACACCTCAAGGACTAAAAATCGGGTTCGATCTAAGAAGGATAGCTATGAATCTCCCCATAACGGGCGGTTGTTTATGCGGTAAAGTCAGGTACGAAATTTTGGCAGAACCGCTGTGGACAGCGAATTGCCATTGCCGGACTTGTCAAAAAGCGGTGGGTGCGCCTTATTTCGCCGCGCTTTTCGTACCGGCTTCCGCGCTTAAAATAACCGGCGACTACAAAGAGTTTGCCAGCATAGCCGCCAGCGGAAACACTATGTTCCGAGGTTTTTGCCATGAATGCGGGACCTCGTTATTTGGCAGAAATAGCCGATTTACCAATATTCGGCCGGTTTCGGCGGTGACGCTGGACGACCCAACCCTATACCAGCCTGAAAAAGATATTTGGGTATCGGAAGCTCAACATTGGGACGTCATGAATCCCGAACTCCCGAAATTTGCCGGAAATCCTTGGAAATAAGCTATTATTCCAGCATAAAGACAAAACACTCTGGACATTACATGCACTCTGAACTAAGCACCATTAATATCGCCCCTTCCTCAACCCACAAATATTCGGTCATTTGGTTGCACGGCCTTGGCGCGGACGGTCATGACTTTGAAAGTATCGTGCCCAGTTTGCATTTAGAAGCCGAATCGAATATCCATTTCATTTTCCCAAATGCCCCTATCATGCCCGTGACAATCAATAACGGAATGTCCATGAGAGCATGGTTCGACATTCTCGATATCACACCTGAAAACCATGAGGTCGACATTCAAGGGATTTACCGCTCGGGCGAACTGGTTCATCAATTGATCGAAGCCGAAAGAGCGAAAGGTATCCTTCCACAGCATATTATGTTGGCCGGTTTTTCCCAAGGCGGCGCAATCGCATTGCATTTGGGACTGAGATATGCGGACAAATTGGCGGGCATTATGGCGCTCTCCACCTATATGCCGACCATAGACAAGCTCGGCGAGGAAGGTTCGGTAACAGGTAAGTCTACGCCGATTTTTATGGCGCACGGTATTCTCGACGCGATTATCGCAATTGAAGCCGGCACTAAGACATTCGATAAGCTATCGGCAATGGGCTATTCCATTCAATGGCACGATTATCTGATGGAACATTCGGTTTGTGCTGAGGAAATGGGTCATATGTCGGGATTTATGAACTCCATCTTTGTATAAGGTCGTCTGAACCAAATAATTTTTCTTGCTCATTTTAAAACCTTTAGTTGACTGCGCGGTATAGCGCGGTCATAAAACTTTTTCTCCTAATGTGCGGTTGATTAGGTTAAAACTTAACCGGACACATAGATTGTCAAATGTTTAAACTGATTAAGCCGTTCGCCAAACAATTATTCAGTAGTTTCCTCGATCTCGCCCCGATTCTTACCGTCGTATTGATTTTTCAGGTATTCGTTATTCGACAACCGGTACCCGAAGTTGCGAATTTGATTGCCGGGACTTTGTTTGTTATTTTGGGTTTAACCTTCTTTATTCGCGGACTTGAACTTAGTCTATTTCCGATCGGTGAATCGATGGCTTATGCTTTTGCCCGTAAAGGCAGTCTTTTTTGGTTATTGGCTTTTGCCTTTTGCTTAGGATTCAGCGCTTCCATTGCAGAACCGGCGGTCATGGCCGTAGCCGAAAAAGCCGCTAATATCGCAAGCACCGGTAAGGTTATTGAACAAACCCAAGCTGCAAGAGAAAATTACGCGTTAGGATTGAGAGTGACTATTGCGTTATCGGTAGGATTTGCCATCATGGTCGGTGTGTTCAGGATTCTTAAAGGCTGGCCTGTCTATTATCCGGTTTTTTTAGCTTACGGCTGCATAGCGGCAATAACGCCCTATGCCCCGCTGGAAATTGTCGGCATTGCTTACGACGCGGGCGGCATCGCCACCTCAACGATTACCGTTCCATTGGTAACTGCGCTCGGGGTAGGCCTTGCCACAGCAATTAAAGGACGAAACCCGATGACCGACGGTTTCGGACTCGTGGTGTTCGCCTCCTTAACTCCCACCATTTTTGTTATGGCCTACGGGATGGCGGTATGATCGAATGGCTTCAGCATTTTGTATTGAAACTCACGGAAACCTGTACCGATATTTTACCGATCGCTTCGGTCATAATCGGATTCCAACTGTTCGTCATCCGAAGGCCTTTACCTCATTACAAAAAGACATTCTTCGGCTTTATACTCGTGCTATTGGGTATTGTGTTTTTTCTGGAAGGTCTTGAAAAAGCGTTATTTCCATTAGGTAGCTTAATGGCGTCCCAATTGACCGCACCGGAATTTATCAACATCGACCCCGACCTTCATTCTTCGTCTTGGCAAACCTATCGCTGGGTTTACATTTTTGCCGCCAGCATCGGTTTTTCGACGGCATTGGCCGAACCTTCCCTGCTGGCAGTCGCCCTTAAGGCGGAAGCTATTTCCGGCGGCACCATCCGTCCTTGGGGCTTGCGGATTGCGGTTGCAATCGGCGTAAGTTTAGGACTGGCGCTGGGGACTTTCCGAATTGTAACCGGCTTAGAACTCTATTATTTTATTGTCGCCGGTTATTTTATAGTAACGATACAAACGCTTTTCGCACCGCGCTCGATCATCGGATTAGCTTACGATACCGGCGGCGTAACGACCTCAATGGTTACGGTGCCGCTAGTGACGGCTTTAGGTCTGGGACTTGCACATGCCATTCCAGGCCGTAATGCGGTTTTGGACGGCTTCGGTTTAATTGCCTTTGCCAGCCTGTTTCCCATCATTACCGTACTGGCTTATGCGCAAATTGCACATTGGTTGTACCAAAAAAACATTTCCCCAATAAAATAAGGTTTACCATGCACTTCAAACTAATTGTTACTTTCGTCGAAGATGATAAAACCGATTTACTGTTAGATGCCGCCCGCGCCAACGGAGCGAAAGGGGCAACTGTTATTAACCATGCCCGCGGCGAAGGTATTAAACAATCGAAAACATTTTTCGGCTTGACCTTGGACACGCAACGCGATGTTCTGTTATTTCTGGTTGAAGAACGATTAAGCCGGCACATACTGGAAACCATTGCCAAAGCCGGCGAATTCGACAGTAAACCGGGTACCGGCATAGCGTTTCAAATCGATGTCGAAGACGCCATCGGCGTGTTACACCAAGTAGAAGAATTAACACAGGAACTCGAGGAGAAATTATGATTGAAAACCGTACAGTCATCCGGGTAAAGGATGTCATGAAAACCGATTTCGGTACGATTGACGGCATTGCGACCGTGGACGATGCCTTAAAAAAAATGAAATCGCTGAAAACAGCCGTCCTCGTTGTCAACAAACGCCATGAAAACGATGAATACGGCTTAATCACCAGCGGCGATATCGCCCGTCATGTATTGGCGAAAGACCGCGCGCCGAACCGCGTTAATGTTTACGAAATCATGAGCAAACCGGTCATTTCCGTACACCCCGAGATGGATATTCGCTATTGTTCCCGTTTATTTGCCGATTACAATTTGGTACGTGCACCGGTTATCGAAAACCGAACCGTTATAGGAATCGTCAGTCCGAATTCGTTGGTATTGGACGGTTTGTACAAAATCATTCAATAAATAGCATCTAGCTAAAAATATCAGTACAATAGCGCCCGACCAGAAATGGGATGTTGAGAAGGTATGACCGCTAAACAAGGGTTACCCGGTTATCAATGTTGTCGTTCTGCGTTAACCGTAAGTTATTAATTTAGGAGTTTTCGATATGGCCACAGGCACTGTAAAGTGGTTTAACAACACCAAAGGTTTTGGGTTTATTGCCCCGGCTGAAGGTGGAGAGGATGTTTTCGTCCATCATTCCGTTATTCAAGGCAAAGGTTTCAAAACCTTGAATGAAGGTCAGTCCGTCAATTTCGATATTGAATCAGGACCAAAGGGTTTAACCGCAGTGAATGTTGTACCTAAATAAGCGGCATCCCGGCTAAAAAAAGGGCTTTATGAAAATTTCATAAAGCCCTTTTTATGCGTTTAACAATTTATAGCTAAAAGCCCGGATCTATTTCAACGGACGCCCTTGTGCATCTTTATCGAGATGCCCACCCAAAATCAGTATCGCTTCAACAAAGCCCCAAAGAAACGCGTAACCCGGCAATCCTGCAACCCATAGCAGGGTATTGACAATAATCTGTATGATGCCGATTCGATAATAGCCCAGATAAAACCGGTGAATACCCACCAAACCGAAAAATAAAGCCAGCGGTAAGGCTATCCATTTGCGTTTAACGGCTTCTCCTTTGTCTAGCGTTGCTGCATAGAGATTGATGTTATAGGGCGTAACCCCTCTTAAATCGAATTTTACAGGGTCGCCTTCTTCCGGCGGCGCACCGGCGATCCAGTCTTTTAAATCGAATTTGAATTGCTCTTTCCCGTTGAAAATAGTCCCGGATTGGTTATCGGGATCGTAGTTTTTTATAACACCTATCACTTTTATCGCCTTATTATTTTTTGCGGAATCCGGCTCGCAAGCTCACTTCTCGCATTTAAAACCCCGTTCTCAATAAACGGGCATTATTTGTCTTTTAATCTTACCGCTAAGACATCGCATTTTGCATGGTGAAGAACGCCCGTCGCAGTCGATCCTAAAATCAATGCCAAGCCATGACGCCCGTGCGAGCCTACGACGATTAAATCGACGTTATTTTCTTCCGCAACGCGGGTAATTTCCGACTTAGGACTTCCTAATTCGACCCAAACGTCGGCTTCATCGACACCCAAACTGCCGGCAAAGCCGTTCAAACGTTTTTTTGCCGCTTCGATCATTTCACTGGTTAAATCGACATCGAAAGACGCATCCCAGCCATAACCGATGTCCGGTACCGGCATGTTATCCACGACATGAATCAAACTAAGCTTTGCATTGTACATTTCCGCTAACGATTTAGCTTTACTCGATACGGTATGGGCTAATTCAAAAAAATCCACCGCCAGCAATATATGCTTGTAACCTTTCACGAGACCTCCTCGGCATTCTGCCCATCATCGAACCGGCAACCGGTTGAATCATACGACTACCATTCTAAAATCACAATAATTTACAACTTAATTTAAGATGAAATTATCCCGAAAAAATTTTCAGTTAGATTTACCCGACGAGCAAATGCTTCGCAGTAGCATTCAATCAATATCAAGACTCTTTCAAATTTAGCTAACCGACTTTCCGGTCATACCAACCGTAATACAACAGCCACGCGACTAAAAATACAAGATAGCCCGACCACAATACATCGGAAATAAAATGTCCGCCGGCTGTCAATCGCGCCAACGCTATCATCAAAGCGATGCTAAGCGATAAAATAAAATAAAGTGTTTTGCGTTTTCGCGATAAAAAATACAAAGCGAAAAACATATAACCGACCGTGCAATGTCCGCAAGGAAATGACTTTTCGTCGGTATCTCCTTTCTGTAACGGCGGAATATAAGCGTATTTGCCGCCGAATTCGCCGATGTGCACCGGCCTCGGCCTTCCCCAATGCTCTTTAAAGACCAGATTAATCACCAAACCGGGTCCTAAGGCGATCACCATAAAAATGTAAAGCGCCGGCCTTCGAAAGGGTAATAACGTCGGTAAAACATAACTGAATAGAACGGTTAACAACGAACCGATTAAGGTACCGAACGATAAAACGGGAGCAAAACGATATAGCCAGCCCCAAAGCCACCAATTTTGAAAAGGCCACGCATCCGGGCCGCCGTAGGGCCGGTAAAAGAAGGCCGAGGCTTGCCAATCAATATCGGTTAACCAAAAAATCGGAGTCGTCACAATCACCAATCCGAAAAGAACAAAGATTTCTCGATGATGAAGCGCATATTTTGAAAGCATCAATCTATATTCCCGGTCTGATCGGACGACTTAGGCCAGTACTTTAATTTTTCCCCTAAATAAAGATCGTAACGGTTATTCAAATTCATCGGATCCGTAAAATGACCTACTAAGTTGAAACTTTGAAAGGCGGCTATCAGTTCACTTGGAATAGCTGCATTATTTTGTGTTGTAACAATTAACGCCGTCGATCCGAGCATTTTTTCCGGACCGTCCCAAACATCGTATTGCGAAGTCGTTTTTCCGCTGGCTTCATAATGGTAAACAACAGGCTGGTCTGGCAAATAAAAAGCCAGTTGGCTGGTCAAACATCGATGCCCACGCGTAATAAGTATCGTTCCCTCGTAATCGCGTGTCACCTGTCGACGCATACTTTCGACGGAATCGGAGACTTCTTTCCAATGCCTGAAACGAGAAAGCGGGTCGAGCGAGGTATTGTGCAATTTCAAATTATCGATAGCTACCGGTAAAGCATACGTTAACAGTACCATTACGCCGCCTATCGTTAACCCGATTTTAAGCGATTTTTGCCAAATCCCTACCAGAGATTGACCGCTTATTAAAATTGCTGAACTCAAATAGAAAGGCATCGGCCAGTTCCCTTGCACTTTCTGTAAGAAGCTCAGCCCTAAGATCCCTAATAACAAGACAGGTCCCAATAAAAGCAGAAACTGTTCCTTGGCAATCAATCGATTAAAAATACATAACTTTTTAAATGATATAACTAAAATATATGTATACAGAACGGGCGTAGTTAGCAGTAATTGATATAAAGAAAAGACCCCTGCATTTTGAAGATGCGTTTGCAAATTAACCGGTGTAGGGTTGCCGAAATGCCCCTGACTATGACCGAACATGACCCAATCGTGCTGTTGATTCCACCACAAAATCGGCGTCAGACAAACAAGTACGGGGAATAAATAAAGTAGGAATTCTCGCTTAAACAAATGACGGCGCGATGAATCCGCTAACAAAAACACCATCAACATCAACGGAATAAGGATAGCAACCTGTTTGCTGAGCAAAGCCGCACCCGTTGCAACGCCTGCCCAAAGCCAAGCCTTTAACACATGATCGAACAACGCTTTGCGTAAAAAGTACATGCTCGCGATCCAAAAACAATTGAGCGGCGCATCAATGGTCATCAGAAAGTTGGCTAAGACATTAAACGGCATCGCCAATGCGATCAACACCGCCAACGCCCCTGCCCTGGACGAATAAAATCCTTTGGCCGTTTCATATAAGAAATAGAGGGCGAGTGTTCCCAACAGGACGGCGGGTAATCGCACGCCGAGTGCGTTATCACCGAATACAGCCGTTGAAGCCGCAATTAACCAAGCCACCATCGGCGGTTTACTGTAATAACACCAATCCAACCGGCGCGACCAGTCCCAGTAGTAACTTTCATCGCCGATTAAATCCAGATCGCTGCTGCTTAAATAACTAACTCGCAAAATCAGCACGGCGGTCAGAATGAATGCAAAACGCCGCTCGATCAGGTTCAGAATAGATTCAAACATCGGGCTGAAAAAGGTCTTGTATAATCCGCCATCATAGCGTTAAATCATTGTTTCGACTAAAAAGATGCATCTCAAGTCCACCGGTTTTTTCCAAACTATACGCTGCGACAGCCACTCTTTTCAAATTATCCGAGCAAACGCCTGAATGAGACGAAGGAAATTTTTACAATATCTAAGTTGGCTGGGTTTAACTCCCGGCATAAGTTCGTGTTTATCGTCAATTCCAGACATTCTTTATCCCGCCGCATCCTTCGGAAATGTCACTTTATTGCATTTTACCGATTGTCATGCGCAGTTGCTGCCGATGTATTACCGCGAACCGTCCATTAATGCCGGTTCAGGTCAGACCAACAATCGTCCTCCACACTTAGCGGGTCAAGCATTTTTAGATTTTTACGGCTTTAAACCCGGCTCTAAAGAAGCGTATGCCTTTACTTCGTTGGATTTTGCCGAAGCGGCGTCTATTTTCGGCAAAATGGGCGGTTTTGCGCATTTGACGACCTTAATTAAACAACTGAAATACACTTCTACGCACGGCAATATACTTTTATTAGACGGCGGCGATACGTGGCAAGGTTCGGCGACATCGTTGTGGACCCACGGTGCGGATATGGTTTCGGCCTGTAATCTGCTAGGTGTAGATGTCATGACCGGGCATTGGGAATTCACCTACGGCAGCGATCAAGTAAAAGCGAATTTAAAACAATTTAACGGGGAGTTTGTCGCCCAAAACATCGCTTTATCGGAAGAAGCGCAGTTTTTAACGGAATCGGAGACGGATTCAGTTTTCAAATCGTATGTGATTAAAGATTTCAAGGACGTTCGCATTGCCGTCATCGGCCAAGCGTATCCTTATACGCCAATCGCGAATCCCAAACGCTTATTCCCCGATTGGCAGTTCGGCATCCAGGAACAGCGGCTACAGCAAACCGTCGACGAGATTAAACGGCAAAAAAGCACCGATGCCATTATCCTGCTTTCTCATAACGGCATGGAAATCGATCTAAAATTGGCATCCAGAGTAACCGGGGTCGATATTATTTTGGGCGGGCATACCCATGATGCCGTCCCGAAACCAGTATGGGTCGAAAACAGCACAGGAAAAACGTGCGTCACCAACGCCGGAAGTCACGGCAAATTTCTGTCCGTTCTCGACTTAGACATCAACCGGCACGGGCTGCGAGAGTTACGCTATCGCTTATTGCCGGTATTTTCCAATCTATTGGAACCGGATGCCGACATGGTCCGGTTAATTGAAAACGTCAGACAACCCTATATCAAGCAATTGAAGAAACCCTTAGGCACGGCGGACCGGTTGCTTTACCGCCGCGACACTTTAAAAGGCACATTCGACGAATTGCTATTGGATGCATTGCTTAAAACCAACGACGCGCAAATCGCTTTTTCACCCGGTTTTCGTTGGGGTACGACATTATTACCGGGGCAGACGTTTACCTACGAAGATGTCATGAACCATACTGCTATTACTTACCCGAATACATTGCGACGCACCCTAACCGGTCTTGAGATTAAAGCGATCTTGGAAGACGCTGCCGATAACGTATTCAATCCCGATCCTTATTTCCGACAAGGTGGCGATATGGTAAGAGCGGGCGGCTTGCGCTTTCACTGCGAACCATCTGCCGAATTCGGCCAAAGAATCAGTGAAATCCGCCTGACCAACGGTGCATTACTGGAAGCTAAAAAGTCATATTCGGTTGCCAGTTGGGCGTCGGTTAATCAAGTTGCGAACGGTAAACCGATGGCCGATGTGCTGGCGGATTTTCTAAAAACTCAATAAACTTTTCGGAGGAATTCATTGGCTGCACTTGCGTCAAACAAATAAGTTATTCGAACCAACCCGCATTAATTCAGGATTAAACTCAGTTTCAATTTATCCTTCTCCAATAATCGTTCGTTAAAGGTTATAATTTCGCCTTTTTTGTAACCTGCTCGCACCGCCTTAACTTTTCAAGGCTGAAAAATTAGAAAAATCATGAAATTGTTATTGAAATACCTCGCGCTTTGTTTTTTCATTAATAACCCGGCTAACCTCGTTCCGCCCAAATCGTTTATGTGGAAAAATGTGGCTTTCTATCTTATCTCAGGCTGTATTGTCGAAGGGTTGATCGCCGATCCCGCGGACGGTTCTCTTGAGGTATTTCTTAGAACAATAATGGCTTTTTCCACAGTTGCCACTTTATTGTTCACGACCAAAAAATGGCATTATTACAATCAGTTGTATACCGCAATTTTTGTTTGTGAAAACTTTATTATGACGCTGGCAACCGTTACCGAGGGACTGTATTTTTGGATGGTTATGGAACACAACGAAAGTGCCGAAGAGATTTCTATTGCGCTTGGTTTTTTCTTGGTTGGATGGTACATCGCCATAGTCAGCTATATCTTCCGGCAAATGTTGTTGTTTCCTATGACCAAAAGCGTTATCACGGCGTTCAGCTACTTTGTGCTGACTTACGGCTTGCCGATGATGTTTATGGATATTTAATTTCCAAAACATAAAATTCGTATCGATTATTTCATCACAATTGTAGAAACCGTAGCCGTTTCTATTCGAATATTCTTAAATAATACATAGCGTTTTCCCATTTTTTTCCTGCTCATACTCTAATGTCGGTCGTTTGAGCAGGCTTACTGCTTTTATTTAAAAGTCGCCGCCGCCTTATACAAGCTATATACAGCTCCCCCCGACAAGGTATAATCCATCTTCGGCACTGCTAAAAGCCTTGCTCGTAAATAGCTGGTCGTCTATCACATACATAACAATAATTAAATAAACCAGAGGAGTGAAAACTATGCTGTTACCTACGTCAGCATCAATCGTAATAGCCTTAATGATGGGTATTGCCGGAGTCTTTTATGTACTTTGGCAATTGAAACAGGTTTTCGCTTACGACCAAGGCAATGAGGTTATGCAGAATATCGGGAAAGCAATTCAGGAGGGTGCATCTGCTTTCTTGGGCCGCGAGTACCGCGTTATTGCGATTTTCGTCGCTATCGTCGCGACTGTCATCTGCATCTTTTTACAATGGCAAACAGCATTTTGTTTTGTTGTCGGCGCTATTGCTTCGGCAGGCGCGGGCTACCTGGGTATGTATGTGGCGGTGCGCGCCAACACCCGCACGGCTGCCGCCGCCAGCAGAGGTCTTCACGAAGGCTTAAGAGTCGCCTTCGGTAGCGGCTCTATCATGGGCATGTCGGTGGTCAGTTTCAGTTTGATCGGTATGACCTTGTTATATCTCATCTTCAGCGGCGATCCCAACCAATTGGTTTATATCACCGGCTTCGGTTTCGGCGCGAGCGGTATTGCACTATTTGCCCGTGTCGGCGGCGGCATTTACACCAAAGCAGCCGATGTCGGCGCCGACTTGGTCGGTAAAGTCGAAAAAGGCATTCCTGAAGACGACCCGCGCAACCCTGCCGTCATTGCGGATAATGTCGGCGATAACGTCGGCGATGTCGCCGGTATGGGAGCGGACCTATTTGAAAGTTACAGCGGCTCGATCATTGCGGCTGCGACCTTGGGGGCTGCGTTGGGCAAAAATGAGACCGTGGCCTTTATAGGCTTACCTTTTCTGGTAGCCGCCGTCGGAGTTGTTTCAAGCCTTTTCGGCGTGTACATGGTCATAGGTAAAGAACGGGACGAAAGCGAATTGGCCAGTTTGATCGCCAACAATACGTTATCCTCCAAAGCGATTTATTTTTTGAGCAAATACGTCTCCAAAATAAATGAAAATGCCTCTTTAGAAGATTTATTGACCGCGTTACGCCGTTCAGTCTGGGGCGCTTCGGTTGTTATCTTAGGGCTTTCGCTTTTAGCAGTCTTACTTTCAGGACTGCATTTAAACTATTGGTTGGTTATCTTGACGGGTTTAGTTGCGGGGAATGCAATAGCTTATGCCACCGAATACTTTACGTCTTATACCGAAAAACCGACATTAGCCATCGCAAAAGCCACCCAAACCGGTGCTGCAACTACAATTATTCAAGGTTTCGCCGTTGGTATGATGAGTACCGCTTTGCCTGTTCTTATTACTGCTTTCGCCATTCTCATCAGTATTTGGCTCGGCTTTAAGGCCGACGGCACGCTTGCGGCCGGACTCTATGCTGTTGCTTTGGCCGGAGTCGGGATGCTAAGCACCTTAGGCGTCACTTTGGCAACTGATGCTTACGGTCCCGTTGCCGACAATGCCGGCGGTATTGCTGAAATGAGCCATCTTCCCAAAGAAGTGAGACAACGTACCGATGCACTCGACAGTTTGGGGAATACCACAGCCGCGACGGGGAAAGGTTTTGCTATTGGCTCTGCGGTTTTAACTGCATTGGCATTGATTGCGGCTTACGTGACGGCTGCTAAAATCCAAAATTTGGATATTTTAGGTCCCACTATGCTACCGGGCTTATTAATCGGCGCCATGATGCCTTACCTGTTTTCCGCACTGACAATGATGGCCGTTGGTAAAGCAGCCCATGAAATCGTGTTGGAAGTTCGCAGACAATTCCATGAAATTCCAGGCCTTATGGAAGGTACCGGACAACCGGATTATAAAACCTGTGTCGGTATCAGCACAGAAAGCGCATTAAGAGAAATGATCTTACCGGGCGCTTTAGCCGTCGTTGTACCGATTGTGGTCGGCCATGTTTTGGGTAAAGAAGCATTAGCCGGCTTATTGGTCGGGACCTTGCTCTCCGGCTTTCTGTTAGCCGTCATGATGGCGAATGCCGGCGGTGCTTGGGATAACGCTAAAAAATACATCGAAACTGGGGAATACGGCGGCAAAGGGTCGGAATCGCACAAAGCGGCCGTTGTCGGCGATACCGTCGGCGATCCGTTCAAAGACACCAGCGGTCCGTCGCTCAATATCTTGATCAAATTGATGACGATTGTCAGCCTAGTCTTCGCCACTTCATTCGGGTCGGGATGGCTGAGCTTCTGAGCGTTCGAATGTTTGCTTAAGCATTAGTTGAAAATGAATTTAACCACCGCGTATCTTTGCGATAACTATTCGAGCAATGAAAACTTTTATATTGCCGAACCTTTGTTTCGTTCATTCGGTGGTATTCAGATTTTCAACGGAGCAATCACGACGTTGAGATGTTTTGAAGATAACTTGATGATTCAAAAAATAGTGTCCGAACCGGGAACGGACAGGGTTTTAGTCGTTGACGGCGGCGGCTCTCATCGTAGCGCTATGATTGGAGCCGAGCTTGCGAAAACGGCGTTCGAAAACGGCTGGCAAGGACTGATTATTTACGGCTGTGTTAGAGATACCGTCTTGCTAGCGCAAATTCCAATCGGCATTATGGCGCTGCACGCACACCCTTTGCTTTGTCATAGTAAAGACGGCGGCGACCGCGATATATTAATTACTATCGCCGGCGCCAATTTCAGAAAATATCATTATGTTTATGCAGATGCCGACGGAATCATCGTATCCGACGCGTTATTGAGTTAAAATAATAACATACTAACAAACTCTGGAATTCAAACTATGCAAATCGTACTCGCAAACCCTCGTGGATTCTGTGCTGGCGTCGACCGGGCGATCGACATCGTCGATCAAGCGCTGGAGACCTTCGGCGCACCGATTTACGTTCGCCATGAAGTCGTCCATAATCGTACCGTCGTTGACGGATTAAAAGAAAAAGGCGCGGTCTTCATTGAAGACATCTCCGATGTTCCTGTCGGTTCTTACCTCATTTTCAGTGCACACGGCGTCTCCAAACAAGTGCAAAAAGAAGCGGAAGAACGCAAACTAACCGTATTCGACGCCACTTGCCCGCTTGTTACGCGCGTTCACTTGCAAGTCGCTAAACATGCAAAATCGGGTAAAGAAGTTATTCTTATCGGTCATGCGGGACATCCTGAAGTCGAAGGCACCATGGGACAATACGACAGATCCAACGAAAACGGCGGTATTTATCTTGTCGAAACCCCTGAAGATGTCGCCAATTTAAAAGTCAAAAATCCCGATAATTTGGCCTACGTCACCCAAACCACGCTATCCATGACCGACACAAAAGTGATGGTAGATGCGTTAAGGGCGCGGTTTACGTCAATTCAGGAACAGAAGAAAGACGACATTTGCTACGCCACCCAAAACCGCCAAGACGCCGTCCATGACTTGACCAAAACGGCGGATACGATTTTAGTTGTCGGCTCGCCCAATAGCTCTAACTCCAATCGTCTGCGTGAAATAGCCGAACAACTCGGCAAGCCGGCTTACCTGATCGATACCGCTAAAGATATGCAAAAGGACTGGTTCGAAAACAGTCAAGTCGTCGGGGTAACGGCGGGAGCTTCCGCACCGGAAGTGCTCGTTCAAGAAGTTATCGATCAACTGACCGCATGGGGCGGCAAATCGGCTGTCGAATTAAAAGGTATTGAAGAAAAAGTCGTCTTTTCAATGCCTAAAGGATTAAAGAAAACCGCTTAAATCATGTCGGCGGAAGTCGAATCGGTACGTCTCGATAAATGGCTTTGGGCGGCGAGGTTTTACAAAACCCGGAGTCTCGCCACTGAAGCCATTAACGGCGGTAAAGTCCATGTCAATGACCAGCGTACCAAGCCGGGAAAAGAAGTTAAAATCGGCACCGAAATCAAGATTAGCAAGAACGGTTATACCTGGGACATCACCGTTACCGCACTCAACCCGCAACGGCGATCCGCCAAAGAAGCCGTTCTGCTTTATGAAGAATCCCCCGAAAGCCATGCCAAACGTCAGCAACAAATCAAGGAACAACGCGAAAATAAGGAATTATTCAACTACACCGGCATCGACCATAAGCCGAATAAAAAAGAACGACGATTGATTCATCGATTTAAGCAAGTAATTGATTAACATTAGGATTTAGAGCATTTTTTATAATTAAAGAATATTTTCCTGATATGTGGGTTAAATTGATCCTTTTCCGTTTGCTCCGATCTTTTCCCTGTTTACCGCAAACGAATAACTTTACAACTACAAAAATGATAAAAACTATTAACTCATTATTTTTACACGCAATTTTCTCGTGCGAATAAATTGGCTAACCTGATTATCGTACTTTTACAAAGCATAAAGTCATTTGCCGCATCTTTATTTTGAAACGAAAACTGAAACGGGAGATTGGGGGCAGCTTCAGATTTTTAATCGGTTATATTTAACTGCCTTTATCCTATCCACTCCAAATAAACTTAAACCGCTAACCAAATAACGGACTGTCGCTTAAAAAAATCAAAACCAACAATAAAAATGAAATCGAAAAAAAAGCTAAATTATCCATACACCCTCCTACACCTTTATTTATTTAAGTAGTATTCTTCTATAAACATTGCTATCTACTAATAAAGTCTTATTGTTACTAACTAATGCTTTGTCGATAAAACATCTCCGTTACCAGTCATTATTGCCGTAACATGGGATTAGAGTAATCCCAGTTATATTAACGAAACATTAATAAGAAATTTATTTCTTATTTGCCTCATCAGGGATATTGTATTTTTTAATTTAGCTTTCAATTGCTTAATTAATTTTATTACTATAGATTCGGCCCTATGAAGTATTTACTTCCGTTCGTCTTGAGCCTGTCGAAAGGGCGGTCTGTGCTTCGACTCGCTCAGCACGAACGGTTCAGACTTTAAACGGCCGAATCAATAGTAGGACAAACCAGAATCCCAATAGTAACCCCATCAATACGACCAAGAAATGAGTGAAATCGTTACGAAGCTTCGAATCCGCGCTTAACCCAACGCCATTATTAATACAGATAAGCTCATAGCTCCAGCTTCGCCAAAAGACGGATTTTACAAACGTTAGGTAAAAAATATTGGCTTTTAGCCTGTCTACCCATAATGACTAGCGTTATTATTTCTTTATATACTTCTTATTCTTTGACTTAAGTCAAAGAATATCCATTATCAGAAATATAAGCTCTATTCGATAACTTTTTACAAGTCGCAAGGATGAAGCCAACTAATGCTGTTAATTTAAGCTAACTTAACAGCATTGAGAATGCCAACACTAAGAATTATCGGACGATTAAAGCCCGTCATCTGTCTGCCGCGTCAGAAAAATCTAGATTATTCGCTAGCTTTGACATCCGGCATCTATTCTCTTGCGTTAGATTAAAGTTTGAAAACGATAAATCGGTCAGCAAATTGGACGACGAATTGCTATCGTCGTCTCAACATTTCAATGACTTCGTTGACTAAATGAATTTCGGAACGGAATTGCTGATTTTACAGGAAGGTGTTAAAGCAGACCGTCATCCTAAAATCGACAGGACAAGAAACAAGACTTGCTGCTTCAAAAGCATTATTTAACGCAGCAGTCGCGGTAATAGTTGCACATTGCTGGGTTGAAATGGTATTCAAGAAAGCTATTGCGGCGTCAATTGCTTGCTGATCTGTTCCTGTATAAGAACAAGTCGGTTGAAGCGGCTGCTGAGTTCTGAATGCGCTTACGACATAGCCTTGAAAAAAACCATAAGCGGTTGAGCCGGGGGTGCTGGCAGCGTAGGATTTTAAATCGCAGGCAGTTTGAATTGTTACCGGTTTAGCCGGACAGCTTCTACGTTTTTTTACATAGCTGTAAGAATCATTATCCCATGCTGAATGAGTTGAAGTCCACGCGAATGCATTCATAGAAAAACAAGCCATCAGAACAATCATAACTGTATGTTTCATATTATCTATCCCTATTTAAGTTTAAAATTAAGAGTAGATAGTATATTTTTAAATTCGGTCCAGGAATATCCGTAAAAATACTTATATGCCGAAGCGACATAATATCGTTACTAAATTCACGAACTCATTTTACTGAGTTATATTTTGAATTCCGCTGATTTGCACTTCAGCTTTACCTGTTTAAACTCAGATCACTCAAAGGTTTCTGGATTTTATCTAGTAGCTCATGTTTAGCGTGGCGGACTGCCGAAACCGAATTGTAAACGGACATTTCTGAATCGATAACCGAGATATAAGGTTAAAATATTAAAATTAAACGTTTCGACTATGTTGACAAAAGTTGCTGTACCTGGGCAACCGACATAACATCAATCTTCGCATTACGTGCTTTCCCATTAATAGCCATAAATGAAATAAAAGGACTTGCAGCATCAAGCGATTTGCTTACGGCGACTGTACAAACGCTTGATTATTCGCCGAGACGCTCAACGCAAACGAATTGATGTCGCTCCATTTTTCATGGTCTTTAACAACGAAACTCCCAACTATACCGTCTATTTTCAAGTACTGGCTCGTTGCGGCAAAAGACGCTGTGCTTGCTTACAGCAACAACAAGGCCGACATAAAATTGGCGATATTCGTCAAACGAGTACAGCGATTGATTAATTTAAAAGCAGACATTTATCTCCCTTCTCAAATTAAGATAGCGTAGCGCCGTGTGGACTTTAAACATATTGCGCAATGCCTTTCAGCTATCGCGTCCTACCTGCTTTTAAAAGATAGCCGGAATACAATAATTGATTCATTTACCATGCTCTTTATCAGGTGACGTCTCATCATCGGAGGTAATGCTAGTTTCTCCAAGTTTCATCATAAAATACAGACAGGAAACGACGGCGATGACCATCACTGCTTCAAAGACGAATCTCAACATGTCGTTCTCCCGTCGTAATAATTTACGATCAATTAATTAGAAATCATACCCACCCATATCTATATGGTCTTATTCTGACGGGATGTCAAATCTTTATCTCTTTAAAAGTATGGCGTAGCATCGTAGGGCAACGATGCCTTGACCGAATTCATGAATTGACACCCTGCCGATATCCAACGTATTCGCCAAATACTGCGAACGAAATCGATTAGGCTTTTAATCAGTACCTAAAGCCAACGTAGCTCCGATTTGCGATAGCGTAATCGGAGGAATATAACCAACAAAACTTATATGTACGATTATGCTATCGCTAATCGTACTTACGGCTCTGGTAAGGTTTTCACGAGTTTGGATGGCTATCCCAGTCGCAAACTCCGCAACTCTTGTAATAATCACCGTCAGGGTGAATGGCAATATCAAAGTGTGTTCTGATATCACGGGATTTGCATACAGGGCAGTTTTCTGTTTTGTCTGTACGATTTTTTTCCAAAAGCTGTAAAAAGTGTCCAATTGTTGTTTGGCAAGAATGTATGGCAATTGATGATGCTGTTTTATTAGCGCTTCTTGTATGAGTTAACCAGTTGGTAATTTGCCAAGCTTCTTTAGCTGTGTTCTTTAAGTGTTGCCGAAGCTCTTTATTGCTCCCGCCGCCACATAATTGGTTCATTAAGATTGCAGACCATGCATTGAAGTTTGCGTCTTGTGGACGTTCAATGTCCACAGACAATTCTGTGCGGCGTCTAAGTGCAGCTATTAATGAAATGAGCCCTTCTCTAAGAAGCATACCAACTGCTTGGAAGTCTTCTGCTTCTATAGCATTGTCGTGTCTTTTCTCGGCTTGGTCTATCCTTCTTAATACTTCATCGAAGGGATTTGGATCAGCGGCATCTGCTCCTTCGGATCGGTTCCGTAAACGCATCATGAGACCAATGTGGAAGGAAAGTGTGTAATCGAGACTTGGAAAATGCTTTTGAGAGTATAAGTTTGTTAGATTTGTAATTACCCACCAACGATTTTTGTCAGTAGTGACATCCCAAATCTCGTATACATCGCCGATGACCACTTCTTTTTTTATGCGTTCGACTTGCTGTACGGTTTCATCATTAGCTTGACCTTCGACGTAATTCGCAATGTCTCTTTCAGAGTGAAAATCTCTTTCTACACTATAACGTCCAAGTTCTTCAGGAGGAATAAGATGTTCATTAATATAATGTTCATCATCTTGAGTTTCAGTTGTACTTTCGACTTTCATGAATTTATTTTATAACCTAACAACTTAATTTATTAACCAAGGATTATAAATTGATGCAATTTATACAGATCATTAAGTATTTTGAATCACAATATTCGGAAACTTATTCGAAAAATCCCTCGCCCTTAAAGCCAGTTTTGCCGCCGCTTTCCTTGCAATGGCTTTATACATCTGCGCAGATTGACCATCAGGGTCGGCTACGACTGTCGGATAGCCTGAATCCGCTTGCATCCGAATGTTAATATCCAGCGGCAATGCGCCTAGGAAATCGACATGATTGGTATCCGCCATAATTTTACCGCCGCCTTCGCCGAAAATCGGCTCGGCATGACCGCAATTGCTGCAAATATGCATGCTCATATTTTCGACGACGCCAAGCACGGGCACGTTGACTTTGTTGAACATCGCCAAGCCGCGTTGTGCGTCGATCAAAGCAATATCTTGCGGCGTGGTGACGATAATAGCGCCGCTGACGGGGATTTGCTGCGATAAGGTCAATTGGATGTCGCCGGTGCCGGGCGGCAGGTCGATAATCAGGTAATCCAGATTGCTCCAATTGGTATCCCGTAATAACTGCTGCAAGGCGTTGGTCACCATCGGCCCGCGCCAGATCACGGCCTGGTCCGCTTCCACCAGATAGCCGATGGACATGGTTTGGATGCCGTAAGCTTCTTTCGGCATCATGGTTTTGTTGTCGCGGCTTTCCGGCAAGCCTGATAAACCTAGCATCGTCGGGATGCTGGGGCCGTAAATATCCGCATCCAATATGCCGACTTGCGCACCTTCCGCCGCCAGCGCCAGAGCCAGATTAACAGAGGTAGTCGATTTACCAACGCCGCCTTTACCGGACGCAACGGCAATAATGTTTTTGATATTCGCGAGGGGTTTCAAGGTTTGTTGCACGGCATGGGCAATGACTTTAGAGGAAACGTCAACCGTTACTGATTTTAACTCCGGCAAGGTTTTCAAGTGTTTTTCCACCGCAGATTTCAATTCGGCATGATAACTGTTGGCGGGATAGCCCAGCTCAATTTTGACGACCACCTGATTGGTTTCAACGACGGTGGACTTCCCCGATTTGGCAGCCACCAAGTCAAGATCGTGATTGGGGTCGATAAACGATTTGAGGCAGTTTTCTATATCGGGTTTGCTTAGTTCAGTCATGGATTTCGATATTGTTTTAAGAAGGGGAAAATTTTGTATTCATTTTTAAGATAGCTTTATTCTATCGAAAATCCACTCGGCTTGCCGAACGCTTACCAAGCTGCCAAGAAAGCCCGGTTTTATGCCATAATGGACGATTATTTTTTGCCTGTTTATTGTGCTTTATGTCGAATCGTAAAATCTTGGTTACCAGCGCCCTACCCTATGCCAACGGCCCTATCCATATCGGTCATTTGGTCGAATATATCCAAACCGATATTTGGGTGCGCTTCCAAAAACAGCGCGGCAATTTATGTTATTACGTCTGCGCGGACGATACCCACGGCACGCCGATTATGCTGCGGGCGGATATGGAAGGTATTTCACCCGAACAACTTATCGCACAAGTCGGCAAGGAACATCTCGCCGATTTTACCGAATTCGGTGTGGCGTTCGACAACTACCACAGCACGCATTCGGAAGAAAACAAGATATTTTCGTCCCTGATTTACGAACGTCTGCGCGATGCAGGACATATCAACTCGCGTACCATCACCCAGGGTTACGATCCGGTTAAGAAGATGTTCCTGTCCGACCGCTTTATCAAGGGCGATTGCCCTAAATGCGGCGCTGTGGACCAATACGGCGATGGCTGCGAAGTGTGCGGCTCGACCTATTCGCCTACCGATTTAAAGAATGCCGTGTCGGCGATTTCCGGCGCGAAGCCTATCCCTAAAGAGTCCGTGCATTACTTTTTTAATCTGGAAAACTTTAACGACATGCTACAGGCATGGACGACGACGCCCGGACATTTGCAGCCGGAAGTCAGCAACAAAATGGCGGAATGGCTGAGAGGCGGCTTACAGCAATGGGACATAAGTCGCGATGCGCCCTATTTCGGCTTTGAAATTCCCGATGCGCCGGGCAAATATTTTTATGTCTGGCTGGATGCGCCGATTGGTTACATGGCCAGTTTTAAAAACTTGTGCGATAAAGAAGGACTGGATTTTAACGAGTTCTGGCGTAAAGACAGCGATGCCGAGCTTTACCACTTCATCGGAAAAGATATTATCTATTTCCACGCCTTGTTTTGGCCTGCCATGTTGAGCGGCTCGCATTTCAGAACGCCGAGCGCTATCTTCGCTCACGGCTTTTTAACGGTAAACGGCGAAAAGATGTCCAAATCCCGAGGTACGTTTATAAAGGCCAGAACGTATCTCGACCATCTTAATCCGGAATATCTGCGTTATTACTTCGCCGCCAAGCTCAGCGCTGGCGTAGATGATATCGACCTCAATTTCGACGATTTCAGCCAACGGGTGAATTCCGATGTTGTCGGCAAAGTCGTGAACATTGCCAGCCGTTGCAGCGGGTTTATCGCTAAGCGTTTCGACAACCGCTTATCCGCAAACTGTTCGGAACCCGCATTGTTTGCCGAATTCATTAACGCCAACGGAACCATCGCCGACTTATACGAAGCCCGCGAATTCGCTAAAGCCATGCGCGAAATCATGGGGCTGGCGGATAAAGCCAATGCTTATATCGACGATAAAAAACCCTGGCTGCTTGCCAAGGAAGACGGCAAAGACCAAGAGTTGCTTGATGTGTGTACGATGGGCTTAAATTTATTCAACGTGTTGGCGGTCTACCTAAAACCCGTCTTGCCTGCATTAGTTTCCGAAGCGGAACAGTTTTTAAATAGCCCAAATAAGGGTTGGATTAATGAATTAAAACCGTTGCTTAGCCATAACATTAATGAATTCAAACCCTTGATGACTCGCATCGAACCGGACAAAATCGCCGCCATCATCGACGCTTCCAAGGAAAGCCTGGAAAAGACCGGCGACAAACTTAAGACCGAGGCGAAAGCGAAACAATTCGAACCGGTAGCGCCAACCGTATCGATTGAGGATTTCGCCAAACTGGACCTACGTATCGCCAAGATCGTCAAAGCAGAATCGCTGCCGGAAGCGGAAAAGCTCTTGAAACTCACCGTCGACATCGGCGACGAAACGCGCACCGTGTTTGCCGGAATTAAATCCGCTTATACGCCGGAACAACTGGAAGGCCGGTTAACAGTGGTGTTGGCTAATCTTGCGCCCCGGAAAATGAAGTTCGGAGTATCCGAAGGTATGGTGCTGGCGGCAGGGCCGGGCGGAAAGGATATTTTTGTGTTAAACCCAGATGAGGGGGCAGTTGCGGGGATGCGGGTGAAGTAACAATTTAGTTCTTTAACAAATTAAAAACATGCAATTGTTTCCTGTAAGTTTTGTTAAATAACAAAATTTTGATAAACTAATTAAGGTAATGATAAATATAATAAATTTTTAATAACTGTTAAATAAAAATAATTGTTCTGTTAAATATTATGACAAAATTTTGTGATTACGAGCTGAGAATTATCAAACCTTCATTTAGTTCTTACCTCACAGATTCGATCATAAATTTAGAACATCTACGAAAAAGAAGATTGGAAGGCACAACGCATCCAGGAATTTTCTTTCAACTCAAAAACGTATTTCATTTATTGGAAAGCATTGGTTCGGCTAGGATTGAAGGTAACAATACAACAATTGCTGAATACATTGAAACAAAAATAGATCCCAGTATTCGGGATGACGAAGACATTCAAGAGATCGCTAACATGGAAAAAGCGATGACCTTCATAGAAGAAATCTTGGATGATGATGTAGCTATAGATCGTGCTTTTGTTTTCGAGCTACATAAACTAACGGTCAATAATTTATCTCGTGAAGGTGACCAGACACCTGGACAATTCAGGAAAGGCAATGTCCAAATTTCAGGTTCAAACCATATTCCACCTGATGCATTACATGTAAATGATTATATGGACGAACTTTTTTGTTTTATAAACAAAAGGGAAGAACCAAAATACGATCTTTTAAAAACAGCCTTGGCGCATCACCGTTTTTGCTGGATCCACCCGTTTAATAACGGCAATGGAAGGTCTGTAAGATTACTTACCTATGCCATGCTTATAAAACAAGGATTTAAAGTAAACACCGGACGTATACTTAACCCAACGGCAGTCTTTTGCAGCGACCGTGACAAATATTATGAAATGCTTTCCGAAGGCGATAAAGGAACCGATGAAGGGCTATTAAATTGGTGCACCTATGTACTTAATGGCTTAAACATCGAAATCAGTAAAGTCGATAAATTATGCGATCACGACTACTTAGCAAATAAAATTCTTTTACCCGCTTTAGTGGTATGTAGGGCTAGAGAATATATTACCAAGTTAGAGTTTGAACTTTTGAAGATAGCAATAGATAAAATCGTGTTTCAATCCTCCGATATTGAATCAGTAATGCCCGGGAAAATTCCATCCGAGAGATCGCGCGTTCTTGCTAAGTTAAAGGATGATAAGTTAATTGCCCCTATCAAGGAAGGCGGACGAAAATATGTTATTAACTTTTCTAATAACTATCTTCTAAGAGGCGTAATTGATGCCTTGCAGAAAGAAGGGTTTATATCCCTTCGTGAATAATCCCAATTTTTATAAATCGTAATGCAATTGTAGCTGAGTCTTATCTGTAAATATGACTTCAATCGACCAAATCAACGCCATACTCCCCCAAACCCAATGCGGACAATGCAGTTACAAGGGCTGCAAACCTTATGCGGAAGCGATTGCTTTGGGTCAAGCGGATATTAACCAATGCCCGCCGGGCGGCGATGAAGGGATTTTGGAACTTGCGAATTTATTGGGATTAGAACCGAAACCTTTAAACACTGAATTCGGCGAGCATAAACCGGATCAGGTTGCGTTTATTGTCGAAGAAGAGTGTATCGGTTGCGTGAAATGCATTGCGGCATGTCCTGTTGACGCCATTATCGGCGCGGCGAAATTGATGCATACGGTGATTGAGTCGGAATGTACGGGTTGCGAGCTGTGCGTTGCGCCCTGCCCGGTTGATTGCATCGTCATACAACCAACCAAAAATAATTTCAGTCTTGTACAAAAAGCAGCTCGAAAACTGCTTTCCATGCGTCGCTACGAGGCTCGTTTGCAACGCAAGGAAAATGAGGCTACAGAAAAATCTGAACGCTTAAAAAAACAAAAAGCCGCTCTGCTACAAAACAGAACGTTGAGCAGTCCGTCTAGCTGAATTATATTAACGAATGAATCAGCAAAAACGACAGGCCATCTTCGACCGTTTGGCAAAAGCCACCCCGGAACCGAACACCGAACTGAATTACGCCAACCCGTTTGAACTCCTCATCGCGGTTGTGCTGTCCGCACAAGCAACCGACAAAGGCGTTAACAAGGCAACGGCTAAGCTTTTCCCGATCGCCAATACGCCGGAAGCAATCCTGGCATTAGGGATTGACGGGCTTAAGGTTTACATCAAAACCATCGGTTTATTTAACGCAAAAGCCGCCAATATCATCACGCTTTGCAGTCAGCTATTGGAAAAACATCAAGGCCAAGTGCCGCAAACTCGAGCGGAACTGGAAGCCTTAGCCGGTGTCGGCAGGAAAACCGCGAATGTGATTTTAAATACGGCTTTCGGACAGCATACCATTGCGGTTGATACCCATATTTTTAGGGTATCTAACCGAACAAAAATCGCTCCCGGAAAAAATGTGCTGGAAGTCGAACGAAACCTAGAGAAGTGGTTGCCTAAAAGCCATAAGAAAGACGCCCATCATTTACTAATTCTGCACGGACGATATACTTGTGTGGCAAGAAAACCGAAGTGTCCTGCCTGTGTGATTGCTGATTTATGCGAGTTCGAGCATAAAAGCATTTTCGAGTAATCATTGCTGGAAAGAAATTTGCGCAAACTGTATAGTTAAGCGGCAGTTTATAAGGACGGTTTTTGCTTTATTCATCCCGCGTTAAGTTGCAGGAGAGTACTGTAAGCTGTATTCGATATTTCAAAATATCGAACTTTTAATATAACAACTCTGGAGTTAAATCGATGAAGAAAATGAATAGAACCCCTTTGGCAGCAGCAATGGGCGCAGCGCTTATTTCAACATTTGCAACAACTGCCGCCAATGCTGAAGCTAACCCATTTGCAATGACAGAACTTTCTTCAGGTTACATGCAGTTAGCCGAAATGAAATGCGGTGCATCTATGGGTATGCCGGAAGCTAAAAAAGCAGCCGAAGGCGCTTGCGCTGGCGCTAAAACCACCGCAGGTGCAGAAGCTGCTAAAAAAGCGGATGGTTCCTGCGGTGCCATGATGAAAGACGGCAAAATGAAAGAAGGCATGGAGAAATCTTGCGGCGCCATGATGAAAGGCAAAGAAGGCGCTTGTGGCATGGATAAGACTAAGGCAAAAGAAGGCAGCTGCGGCGCGCAATGTGCGGAAGGCATGAAAAATTGCGAAGCCGCTAAAAAAACTGAAGGCGCGTGCGGCGCTCAAATGAAAGGTTGCGGAGAAGGCATGCAAGGTTGTACCGAAATGCAAAAGAGCAAAGACGGCTCTTGCGGTGCGAATGTGAAACCGGCTGCGCCAGCAGCGGCTCCTGCTGCTCCAAAATAAGCTAAGTTAGCTCGTTTTGAGCTAATTATCTAATAGGGAGGGCAGGATAACTGCCCTCTTCTTTCAAAACTATAAAGGTGTTCTCATGGGCACAAATCCTTATTTAGTCCGCGATGCCGGCTTAGGCATGCGTCGTTCTTTACTAAATCAATTGGTACAATCCCCGCCAAACGAGGTGGGTTTCTACGAAGTCGCACCCGAAAACTGGATCACCATCGGCGGAAAATCAGGCCGGCAATTCCGTGCGATGACTGAACGTTTCGATTTCATCTGTCATGGGTTGTCATTATCAATAGGCAGTACCGATCCACTGGACGAAGACTTCGTACTCGAAGTTAAAAAATTTTTAGCCTTACACAGCATCAAATTTTATAGCGAACATTTAAGTTATTGCAGTCAAGACGGACACTTGTACGATCTGATGCCCATCCCTTTTACCCAAGACGCGGTAAAACACGTTGCGACAAGAATCAAGCGGGTTCAGGACATTTTAGAACAGAAAATTGCCATCGAAAACGTCTCCTATTACGCCGCTCCGGGCCAGGAAATGAGCGAAATCGACTTTTTCAACGCCGTTGTCAATGAAGCGGACTGTAACATCTTGTTGGACATTAACAATATTTACGTCAACAGTGTAAATCACAGCTACGATGCCGAAGCGTTCTTAAAAGCCATGCCCGGACACCGGATTGCTTATGCCCATATTGCCGGACATTATGTTGAAGCAGAAGATTTTCTCGTAGACACCCACGGAGCAGATGTTATCGACCCTGTCTGGAAATTACTAGGCAAAGCCTATGAAATTTTCGGCGTATTTCCAACCTTATTGGAACGGGATTTCAATCTTCCCCCGCTGGAGGAATTGTTGAAAGAAGTTAGTACCATCAAAACCATTCAAAATAACTGGCGTGTACAGCACGAAAAAAAATCAGCATGATGACTGTACCCGTAGACTTTAAAGCCAAGCAAAAGGAATTTACCCAATATATTCGGGATCCCAAAGCAAATGCGGCACCCTCCGATGTGAAGCCGGAACGGATTGCGATGTACCGGGAATTGATTTTCAACAACATTGACGGTTTTTTAGCCAGTAACTTTCCGGTCATTAGGCAAATACTAGACGATAACCGTTGGTACGAATTGGCGCAGGATTTTTTTTCCAAACACACCTGTAAAACGCCCTATTTTTCTGAGATTGCAGAAGAATTCCTGGATTATCTAGAGAATGAAGGCAATCAAACCGATGATTTTCCTTTCTTACTTGAATTGGCGCATTACGAGTGGGTTGAAATGGCGTTATCAATCGCTAAAGAAGACATCGATACTCCCAACCAGATAATAGATGACTTGATTTCTTGCACGATTAAACTGTCGCCGTTAGCTTGGCCCTTAGTTTATAGTTATCCGGTTCAGCTAATTTCACCGGAATATTTACCTTCCGAGCCTCCCGAACAACCGACTTGCCTTATCGCCTACAGGGATTTAAACGATGAAGTTAAATTCGTTGAAATCAATCCAATCACTTACAGAATGTTGGAAATCATTCAAGATCAGGGGCAAATTATTGCTTCGAGTTGTTTGAATTTTATTGTTACCGAAAGCAATCATCCTAATCCTGAGATTATCACTGCGGGGGGATTGCAAATTCTAAAAGAGCTGGCAGAAAAAAATGTGATTTTAGTCTGCGAATCTGACTAAGATAGGATTTTCGTAAATTCCGCCTTAATTGAAAGCTTAATTTAGCCGGTATTAATACGAAACTATGAAGGCAATTGTTGGGTTGCATTCCGTGCAACCCAACAGATCAACTTTCTTTCTTAATGATGGTTTTGTTCGAAAATATCGGTGATAAATCCTTGATGACCTGGAGAAGCAGCATCGCGATAGATAGTTTCATAAAACCGCATATCTCGCGCATCGCCGTCATTTGCAATACCGTTACCAAGGTACAAGGAAATTACCGCACCGCGATGGTTAAACCATAGAATATCGCTACCGTCGCTACGGTTATCGTGTAAATCCCAAAAAGTACGGGCAACCCAGACTTCGTTTTCCCAGCCATTGGCGCAGTTCGGCGGATTGTTACGGTCTTCCGCATCCCAGCCCAACGCCCAGCGACCTGAATTAAACCCGCCTTCGCCGACATTTCGGTTTGGATAACCAACCCAAGCCGCCATAAAGTCTGCAAAACCTTCGCGTAGCGTCATTCCCAAACGGGTAGGATAGCAAGTATTTAAGCTATGCGCACCACCGGAACCGGCAGGTCTCTTATTACCCCAGAACTTGTTATTCAAGACGTGCGCCATTTCGTGGTTAACGACATCGCCTTGTACACCGTGATCGGCAATCAACCAAATATCATTGCCGGATGCACAGCTCCAAGGGCTGGAACCACCGCAATTATCCCAGGTATTAGGGAAAAAGAACCGGATAGGAGTCGCTGCAACAGGATTGATTTCAGCATCCCAATACAATCTTGACCACATGGTCATGGCATTGTCCACCAACTCACCGACACCGTTATAGGTTCCGCCGTCGGTATCGGCATAGCGATGACCGACATTAAATGAAGTGCTGCTTACAGTCCAAACCGGATCGATCCACCAGTATTTACTGCCGGCTTGATTTTGCGGCGCGTAGTAACTGTTATAGGAACGGTAATCCACATTAATTTGCTGACCCGTCAAAAAGCCCGCTGAATCCGGCACATTGACTGTCCAACTTCCATTGGATTCAACCCAGGATGAGCCCAATAAAGTCGAAGTCCCTGCGCGGTAAACTTCTACCAGGAAGCCGAATCCGGAATGCAAACTGTGGTCTGATGTCCATTTAGTTGAGAATCGACCGGTAATGGTGTGGCTGAACCCAACTAAGGACTGTTGAGCTGAAGGAGAGATTGTTGGCGAGAAAGCCGCTTTAACAGGTGTTTCAGGAAAACAGATTTGTTCTCCCTCGCCAGCTGAGCCGAGAATTTTAGCATTCTCGATAGACACTTTAATGCTTTCGAAATTATCGAATTTAGTATTTCCAGGGATAGGTGCTTTTCGACGGAAAGATTCAAGATTGACAGGCAATGAAGCTTGGAACTTTGCAAAATCTCCGGTTGGTTTACCACCCTGGAACTCGCTCCTACCTGGCGTGCCATAAATTTCGCCGTAAGTCCCTAGCACAAAATTGCCTCTCGATAAACGGTAGTTTAAGGACAAGGGGACTATTGAGTCTGGAGATTGATTCCTGAAATGGCGCGCCAATTCTTCAACCGTAGGCCATAACTTTAAATCGGCAGCGGAAACACGATAAACATCCATATCGATGTGAGGACTCATCCCTTCATTCGGCAAGCGGATAAAGTCGACTTCAAAAAGAGCCTGTTGCGGCGCTGTATCGTTTGGGTTAATCAATAAAGCATCCGCTTTCGGACAAATACGCCAGCGAGGGCCAGGGTTTTTCCAATCGGGATTATAAATGGGTGAAGTTTCCTTGCCTGCCATATAGGCATCGAAATTCAACATGGGCTTGCCGCCAACTTGAGAGTCTTCCCCACAGTTCTTAAACAATACTAATGAGGGTACGGTCGGCTTTAATTCCCACGGACTCAATTGTACAATCACACGAGCATCGCCCCCGGGAGTGGCGCCTAACTGAGCGACCCCGGACTTTGCTGCTTCTAAAATTTTCCACGAGACTGCCGAAGGTTCATCGGCGTTCGCAAACTGGCTGAAAGCCAGAAGGCTGATCGCCATTAAACCGGACGACCAATATTTTTTTCTCTTAAAGACTTTCATTTTCCACCTCTCAATTCATTACATTAATCGACTATTTACGACAACAAGGAAGCGTATTCATTAAGACGTTCTAAAACACCTCAAAATATAACGATACGAGATTAAGCAAAAACAATACATAGGTACGATTACCTATATTCCTTTTTTATCGCTTAACTAATTATTTCACTATCGAAAAATCCGATAGGCGTCATAGTGGTAAAATTAAAAGACTTTCTTTGAACACAATGTTAGTTTAATTTTTTTCGATGAGATTAAATGTCTAATAGTTAATGAAACCGTGTGAACTTTTTCATAGCGAAAGCGATTAAAAAAGAGGGCACTATTTTCGTTCGCCGACAAGCACCCTCGAATAATAGTCGTACTCAGCTTTTCGAAGCTTGACCTGAATGAACTTATTGAAAAGCCGGGTAGTGGATAAAGCTGTATTTTTTCTGAACTTGTCAGCTTCCTCTTTGGGATTCCTGGCATTTTGGCGTAACAAACTTCATCATACGGCGCTTATCACTCCGCCATGTCGGGTCACAGATTTTACTCACTAACAAAAGTCGTTCGACAGGAGTATCTAGTTGAAGAAGGGCTTTAGCGAGTCACTTACACTGAAGGCCTTCATTTCGTGGGATTGAAGTTATGAAACTCAAGACAGTTGAGCGCGTATGATTTGCTCAACTCTAAGCAAATCCTCGGAGGTATCCACACCGGCCGCCGGTGTTTTATCGATTACCTTTACTTTAATTGCTTCACCTTGCCATAAAATACGTAGTTGCTCTAACGATTCAATGGACTCCAAAATGGAAGGTTCCCATTGGCAGTAACGTTGGAGAAAATCGACCCGGTACGCATACATGCCGATATGCCGTAAATAACGCATCTTGCCTGAGATGTTCCTACCTTGGTCCTTAAATCCGTCGCGATCCCAAGGAATCTGGGCACGGCTGAAATATAAGGCATAGCCATCTTTATTCAGTACAACTTTGACGGCGTTGGGATTGAAGATTTCTTCCAAGTCGATTATTTTTGCCGCTAGCGTTGCGATTCCGGCTTGCTGTTGACTCGCTAACACCTCGGCAAGCTCTTGGATAATCTCCGGCGGTATTAACGGCTCGTCGCCTTGTAAATTAACCACAATGGCGTTGTTTGCCCATCCGCAGTGTTCGACGGCTTCGGCAATTCGTTCCGTTCCGCTTTGATGATCCGGACTCGTCATTACCGCACGTAACCCGAGATGACTAACCGCTTGCAAAATCCGTTCGTCATCGGTAGCTACGACAACTTCTTCCGCCCCGGCTAGCTGCGCTTTCTCACAGACATGGACGATCATGGGTTTGCCTGCTATCTCCAGCAAGGGCTTTCCGGGTAAGCGCGTCGACGCATACCGTGCCGGAATAACGACTTTAAACTTTACCGTCATTTGTACAAAGCGTCCGTTTCTTCCAACGTTAATTCGCGCGCTTCTTCTTCTAGCATGACGGGAATATCGTCCTGAATCGGGAATGCCAATCGGTCTGCACGGCAGATTAACTCCTGATTAGCTTTATTATAAATCAATCGGCTTTTGCAAAGCGGACAAGCCAGAATATCGAGTAGTTTTTTATCTATCATGTTTTTTCTTCATTAATAAGTCTAAAAGTTTTTGTCCGAATACCGCTTCAACATCGGCCTTAACGGGTACAAACCAATGCTGCCGGTTCGCAAATCGGTTGCATTTTACCGCATCCTTTTCAGTCATCAGCACAGGCTTAGTGTCGCCGAATTCAATATCGCCGGGTTTAAAAAGGTAATGATCTGGAAAACTGTACGTTGTGCAAGCCAATCCATACGATTGTAGCATTTTAAAAAATCGATCAGGGTTGCCGATTCCCGCTAAGGCATGACAATCAATGCCTGTAAAATTTTGCAGCGCTTTTTGCTCGCCGGTTTTGATATTAACGGCTACGTCGCCGTTAAGCTGCATTTCAAATTCATGATCGGCGTATTTTTCGCCATTCACTACGATAAAATCGACGCTACCTAAACGCTCGATAGGTTCGCGCAACGGTCCCGCAGGCAAGCAATAACCGTTACCGAATCGGCGTTCGCCGTCTACAACGGCAATTTCAATATCGCGATTCAACTTGTAGTGTTGAAGACCGTCATCCGATAACACGACATCGCAATCGAACTCCGCCAATAATTTTTTCGCAGAATCGACACGGGAAGGGCCGACAACGACAGGCAACAGCGTTTGCCTTGCCATCATTAAAGGCTCATCGCCGACCTGCATAACATCGCTGGTTTCATTCACAACAAGCGGCCACATCTCGGAATGTCCGCCGAAACCCCGGCTGATAATACCGGGCTTATAACCTGAATTTTTAAGCAGGTTCGCTAACCAGATAACGAGCGGCGTTTTTCCGGTTCCGCCCACCGTGATATTGCCGACCACGATCACGGGAACTGGCATGGTGTGCGATTTTTTTAAGCCACACTTATATATATACCGTCTGATTCTGACAATGTCGGAAAAAATATACGCCAAGGGTAACAGTAAAATACCCAGAAAGGCGTCCTTATACCAAATGTCGAGCGCCCAACGCGCCAACGACCGTTTCATTCTGCTGCTTCCGGCTCTTGCGTAGCGAAAGTAATATGATTGAAGCCTTGTTGACCTGCGACATCAAGTACCGTCATCACCGATTGGTGCGGCGTTTTTGCATCGGCGCTGATGATGAAAGGATGCTCTTTAGAACCGGCAACATATTTCGATAGTTCGCGTTCCAACGTTTCCCGATTTTGATCGGGCAGCCTCCGGCTTTCTTCATTATTCCCCATGATGTAATAAACACCTTTCGCATCGATGGTGACGGTAACGCCTTCAGGTTGATTTTCCGCCTCAGCTCCGCTCGCTTCCGGCAGTTTAATTTTGACTTCGGTATGCCGGTTGAACGTGGTCGATACCATGAAAAAAAGTAGCAGTACAAATAGCACATCGATCATCGAGATCAAGGTAATATCGACTTTTTCCCGTCTTTTCCGTTTGAATTTCATTAGGCGGTCTCGTCCCGGTCGCCGTGGAGCACGTCGATCAGCTTCAAAGCTTCTTCTTCCATATTCACGACAAACTCATCGACCAAGCGCTCGAAATAACGATGGAATATTAGACTGGGAATCGCGACCGTCAAACCTGCGGCAGTTGTAATCAACGCCACCGAAATCCCACCCGCCAGCGAAGCCGGATCGCCTGCACCGTGTTTCATCATAGACGAAAAGATTTCGATCATGCCGAATACCGTACCCAGTAAACCCAACAGAGGACCGACAGCTGCAATCGTACCCAAGGCATTCAGATAGCGTTCCAGATCGTGGGCGACTTTATGTCCGGCTTCTTCCATACAATCTTTCATTACCCGCCGTCCATGATGCGCATTTGCAAGACCGGAAGCTAAAACATAGCCCAAGGGAGAACTGATCTTTAACCGGCGTAACGTCGGCTCGTCCATTTTCTTTTCCATGTAAAGCTTGCGAACTTGCGGCAATAGATCCGGCGGCAGTATTTTTTTCCGCTGCAACGACCAAAAACGTTCGCCGACAATCGCCATCGCGATAATCGAGCTCAAGATGATTGGCAGCATCATCCAGCCCCCGCTTTTTATGATTTCAAACACTTCCTTTCCCAAACAATTTCAAATTTAATAAATTACCCGTACAGCATTGAAGGTGCAAATTTTTTCCGCGCTAATAACGGCTTACCTTCTTGCTTCGGCCTACCCAAATAAAAGCGATTATGTATGCAAAACCGCAACAAAGTGCTGCAACAGTATAGATGAAATGAGAACCGAACAAATCCCAATATTCGCCGCTGAATAAGCTACCGATCATACCGCCGACGCCGAAACTTAAACTATGGTACAACGCCTGCCCCTTGGCTTGATGTTCTTGATCGAAAAAGCGATGCACAAAGTGAATTGCGGCAATATGCGTTCCGCCGAACGTAGCAGCATGAAGCACTTGGGCGAACAATAATAAGCCTAAATTATCGACATAATTACCGATCAGCAACCAACGCACGACGGAAAAAAATAGACTCGTTAATAATAGCGACCGTAAGGTAAAGCGTCTTAACAGACTTTTCATAAACAGAAACAAAACAATTTCGGCAACAACGCCCAACGACCAGAGCAACCCGGTGACGGTTGACGAATACAAATGATCCTTTAGGTAAACGGAATAAAACACGTAATAAGGCGCATGAGCAACTTGAACGAGCACATAAACCGATAAAAACGCTAGAACCTCCGGTCTTAAGATAATGCTGCCCAATTTTACCGGAATGTTCTCTTGCCGGACGGTTTGCGCTTGCGGCGTAACTAAAGCGGCAAGCCATGTGCTGCCTAACAATACGGCGACTAAAACAGGCAACAATAAAATCGGCTGGTATTCCAGCAATCTCCCGACACCCAACACCGCCAAGATAAACCCGACCGACCCCCATAAGCGGATTCGGCTGTAACGTTGAGATTCCGCTTGCAAATGCGATAAGGTCGTCGCTTCGTATAAAGGTAATGGCGCATTCCAAAAAAAGCTAAAACCGATAGTTAGCCAAGCGAATTCCTTGTAACTGTGAACCGCTAAAAAACCGGCAAACAGCAAGGCCGCTAAAAAAGATGTCCAGCGAATAACTCGAAGCGTTTGATGGGTATGATCGGCAATCCAACCCCATACATTCGGCGCGATGATCTTAGTGCCTACCAATAAAGCCGATAACTGACCGATTTCAGCCGGATCAAAGCCGTGTTCTTTTAAAAAAAGACTCCAATACGGAATAAAAGCACCTAGGGTGGCGAAGTAGCAAAGGTAGAAGCCGGACAGCCGCCAATAAGGTACGGACATAGTAAATTGATTTATTTAATAAATACGGTATTTAGCCGATGTTTTGTAACCAATAGTTCATGACGCCGATCAGGAAAGCGCATCCTACGAAGCCGACTTGAAGCTCTAATGCATAAACGATTTCATAATGAGCACCAAACCCGAGAATGCCAAAAAACCGGCAAAAATATGCCTATATCTATCCTGTTCGATCCGGCTAAAGAAAGTCGAGTCGATCAACTCGAAAATAACGGTAGCGACTAAGATATAAATTATATTTCCAAATATAGGGATATCGACTTGTTGACGGCTAAATAACGCCAATGTCACTAACTGAACAATAGCAAATGTACTGTAACATGCGGCGATAGTGACTCTTGCCACATCCTTAGGATAATGTTTGTGGTGAACTAAAGCGGTCAATAACGAACCGCCCAAGTTACTGGTGCCGTGCACAATGCCTACGGTCAGCAAATACAGATTTTCATAGCGCATTAAGCGGTCGAGGATATGTTCGACTGTTGCCGAAATCGACTTAAACGCGATGAATATTAAAAAAGGCCCGATAATCAGGCCGATGTTGATTTGCACATGCGTTACCAAAAATAGAAATACGGCAATAGCCGGAAGCGTCAACACCATAACCCTACGTACTAACGATAAATCGATATGGGCATGATATTTCGTAATTTTCATCACATTCATCGCTAACGATATCGGCAACAATACAATCAAAACGTCGACAAACGAATAGCCGAGTAAAAGTAAGAGCGGAGTGCCGATAAGTAAAATACCCGCACCGAAGACCGACTGAACCACAGCCGTCACAATAACAATAAGCATGATTTCCAATGACATTTATCTTCCTTTTCGGATCGGTTAGGGAGAAATTTAGGATCGCTCTTTAAACGTAGAACGGTATTATAGAATTTTCGCTATGATTGGGCTTCAGTTAATTGCAGCCCGTTTATTTTTAAGCGCATTTCTGTTGAAATTGACTTTTAGATCGGTTACTTAGTTATTCGGCCTTTTATAGGCTGAACCGTTCGTGCTGTGCAAAAAAAGCCCCGCTCTTGCGGCGCAAAGCGAACAGAGCAGTTAAGACTACACAGGGACGAATCTAAAAGACCTAGTCAACTTTAATGCCGACATAAGTCCGATTATCGGCTTCATTGCTTTCGATTAAATTCTTTTGGCTTAATTTAATCACACAACCCAGCCAATAGTCGCGGCTCGAAATTACAGCTTTCGGAATTATCAGTGTTGTCGTAAAGGTAGACGGTTTTCCGTCTCGTTTAATTGAATAAGTTCGAGTCTTTATCAGCGTATCAGACTGATCGATTTTGTTGTCGTTAGAAAGATAATAGCGGGCCTCAATACTAACCGGTGTTGTTTTTCCGGCATTTTCATAGGTCAATTCGATATTGACAGGCTGACCTTTGACAACTCGATAGACCGGCTCCGGACAATTCGATATGGGCGGTCCGTCCAGATCGGAATTGATGTAAGGACAGACCGTTTTTAATTCATTTTTATTCGAATCGAAAACCCGAGTACGATGATGAATGCTAAAAATACTGCCGTCCTTCGCTGCCAGCTTATCCCCGTAACGCCAATGACTAAGGCTCACATCTTCCAACGCGCTTACTGAGCGACCGAACAACGTTATTAACCCAGTAGCGGCGTCTTCTCCGATATAAGGTTCGAATTCATTGCCGTTTGCCGTAAGCAGATTATTACCTCCCATGAGGTTTAGAACATCACACTCATGATGCAGTCCGGCACTGTGACCTAATTCGTGCATCACCGTAGAAACCAAACTGGCATAACTTCCACCGTAAGCGAATAATTGATTTTTCGTCTTACTAACGGATAACTTATTGCTATCGTTAGGAGGACGATTCATTCGATAATGGGTATTGATAACGATGTCTGATTCGGTCGCCGTACACGTCGGCGAATAGTCGGAATCGCTAGACTCAACCGCAGAATTTTTAGAAAAATCCGGCCCTAAATCTTGCATTGAGATTTCACTTTCGCCATTGTTTGCAGCGATTCCGTCATTGTTATCCATGCCGCCGAATTCGTAACGAAAGTTACTGGGATTTCGATTCATGCGGTCAAGGGCTTCAAGAATTGCAAAATATTGCGGCGAACCTTCCGGGATAGTAACCGGATCAATAACGGGCTTATAAACCATTGTCTTCCAATGTTTTTTCAAGCCTTTGTTCATTGGCGCAATACAACGGATTTGTTCCCAAGCGCTCGACTCTGCCGTATGAAGCAAGCTAAAGACTAAAGCTAAACGAATAATCCGATTTACTAAAATCACCATGCACACCTTCCCCGGATGAGATAATTTTCGGGCCCTATCTTAGCTTTATCAAACTATACCGCCGCTTCTCCGGCATGGTCGATTATATGAACGCGTTGAGTTACCCCGCACACTAAGGTATAAGGGATGGTATCGGCAAAGCTTGCGATTTCTTCGACCGGAAGACCGTCGCCCCACAAAGTTGCTTTATCGCCGGGCTTAGCTTGAGGTAGTGAAGATAAATCGACTGTTAACATATCCATTGATACCCGGCCTATCAATGGGACGCGCTGCCCGTTTATAAGTACAGGCGTTCCGGGTTTAGCGTGACGGGGATAACCGTCGCCGTAACCGATTGCCACTACACCGAGTAGAATCGGCTTGGTGCAAACCCAGCTATTTCCGTAGCCGACAGATTCGCCCTTCTCTAAGGACTTAACGGTAATTAACCGGGAATGAAAACTCATCACCGGTTTTAAATCGAACGAAGAACCGGTTGAATCCGGAAACGGCGAAATTCCGTAAAGCATAATTCCGGGCCGGACCCAATCGTTAATAGCGCTTTTCCAAGCCATCAATCCCGCTGAATTACCGATACTACGTTCCCCTTCAACACCTATCAAAGCTTGATTAAATAGGTCGATTTGTTGCGTTGTAAAGTCGCTACCCTGATCATCCGCACTAGCCAAATGGGTCATCAAATTGAAAGGCTGTTTAACGACGCTAATATCTTTTAATTGTTGAATCACTTTATCGGTTTCTTTTGGCTTAAAACCCAGCCGATTCATGCCGGTATCGATTTTTAACCAAACCGTCAAAGCGGTTCGGTCCTGTCGATTTTCAAGCATTTCGATCTGATGATTGGAATGAATAACGGCTTCTAGGTTAAAGTCGATAAGATATTGCAATTCTTCATCCGTGCTGAAACCTTGTAAAACCGCAATCCGCTGACGAATGCCTGCTTGACGTAATCGCACGGCTTCATCTATTCGGGCGACGGCAAAAGCATCTGCATTCTCAAGCGCTTTGGCTATCCTAACCATCCCATGACCGTAAGCATTCGCTTTAATAACCGCCATAATGTTAGCTTGCGGTGCATGGTTTCGTACGATGTTCAGATTGTGCCGGACCGCAGCCAGGTCGATCTCGGCATAAGCAATCCCTTGCACCGATGGGTTCAACGGCTTACCTTGCGATTATTCATAACCCTCGCTGCTGTAGGAATTGCCCGCGTAATTCTCGAATCGCGTGTATTGACCCAAAAAGGTTAAACGCACCGTCCCTAACGGCCCGTTCCGTTGTTTGCCGATAATCACTTCGGCTATCCCTTTATCCGGGCTGTCTTCATTGTAAACTTCGTCGCGATACACAAAGATGATTAAATCCGCATCCTGCTCGATCGCACCGGATTCGCGTAAATCCGACATCATAGGCCGTTTGTTCGGCCGGGACTCAAGGTTACGGTTTAACTGGGACAAGGCCACGACCGGCACATTCAGCTCTTTGGCCAAGGCTTTCAAGCCGCGGGAAATATCCGAAATTTGTTGCACCCGGTTATCGCCGCTGGAAGGCGATTGCATCAGTTGTAAATAATCGAGCACGATCAGCCCTAACTGTCCGTGTTCGCGCGTTAACCGTCTGGCCCTGGCGCGTACTTCGGTCGGCGTCAATGCCGGGGTATCGTCGATGAACATCTTGGTTTCGCCGAGAATGCTAATGGCGGATGTTAACCTCGGCCATTCGTCGTCCTCCAATTTACCGGTCCGGACTTTGTGTTGATCGATCCGTCCGAGCGACGACATCATCCGCATCGCCAGCGCATCGCCCGGCATTTCCATACTGAAGATAGCGACGGGCTTACCGCCTTTAATTGCGATATTTTCCGCCATATTCATGGCGATGGTCGTTTTACCCATCGAAGGACGTCCGGCAACGATAATGAGATCGGACGGTTGTAAACCGGACGTCAGGTCGTCCAGATCGGTAAATCCCGTCGCCGCACCGGTGATATGACCTTCCTGCTCGAACAACATCTCGATCTTATCGACCGCTTTAGCCAATAAAGGTTTAATCCCGATAAACCCGCCCTGCCCGCGCTGACGTTGTTCGGCAATCTTAAAAACCTCGCGCTCGGCTTCTTCTAATAGCTCGGAGGTAGACCGGCCTTCGGTAGTGAACGCCGAATCGGTAATTTTGGTGCCGACATGGATCAACTGCCGCAATACCGAACGATCTCTGACGATAGCCGCATAGCTGACGATATTCGCCGCACTGGGCGTATCCCGCGCCAGCATCCCTAAATACGGTAAACCGCCGATGGTTTCCAAATCGCCGGTCGCTTCCAGCGCTTCGGAAATGGTAATCACGTCGAACGGTGTTTGCGCTTCCGCCAGTTTGGCAATCGTGCGAAAGATTAATTGATGATCTTTCCGGTAAAAATCGTTTTCGCCGAGTTTATCCGCAACCGAATCCCACGTCATATTATCCAGCATCAAACCGCCCAGCACGGATTGCTCGGATTGAATGGAATTGGGCGGAATTTTTAACGATTCGTAATCGTAGTTTTGATCGAACGCAAAATTTTCAGTCATCGTTATAACGGCTAGGTATTAAATTTGTGACGGTAATTTTTAGCCGGAAGTAGGCTTGGTTTCAAGCTAATCGGACATCATACCCTGAATGCTAATAAACGAATTGAATCTGAGAGTCTCAATTAAAAAGCATCTTGTAACGAATGCACTATCATTGTTAGGCCGCAGATAATACCAAAAAACAGTAAGGCAACGATAGTGGAAGGACGTTAAACCATCATTCACTAAGATTTCAGAATTGAATCGATCTTGAACTAAAGCCGAATTACTCCGACAATACCCCCATTTTTCGGAACAATCCTCATGACGCCCTTTACCGATATTAAAGCCCTCATCATCGACATGGACGGCGTGCTCTGGCACGGCAACCAAGCCATTGACGGTTTAACGGACTTTTTCCAAACCCTGCGCGATAAGAATCTGCGCTTTATTCTCGCTACCAATAACGCCAGTTCTACTCCGCAGCAATATGTGGAAAAGCTGGCGGGCATGGGTGTTACAGTCGAATTGGAGGACATCATGACGTCGGCGATGGCAACGGCGATGTATCTTGCCGAGCACATGGACCCGAAACACACACGCATATTTCTGATCGGCGAAGACGGCGCTAAGCAAGCCTTGCTGGACAAAGGCTTTACTTTAACCGGTATTTACGAATTGGATAGCGAAACAACTAAGGGCGCCGATGTCGTTGTCAGCGGACAAGACCACGGCATCAACTGGGATAAGCTGGCGACGGCTACGCTGAATATCCGCGCCGGTGCAAAATTTATCGGCACTAACGGCGACACCACCTTACCCACCGAACGCGGTTTAACCCACGGCAACGGTGCTATTTTGGCGGCATTGGAAGCAGCAACCGGCGTAAGTCCGCTAATTATCGGCAAACCAGAACCCATCATGTATCGGCAAGCGATGGCTAAATTAGGTTCCGGGTTGAATGAAACCATTGCCATCGGCGACAAACTGGAAACCGATATTTTAGGCGCTATCCGCACCGGAATCCGAAGCTTGATGGTAATGACCGGCGTTTCCACAGCCGAAGACCTTAAAGCCTCCGACTATCAACCGACCTGGGTCATGAACGATATTAGAGCTGTTACGGAAGCGTTGAAAAAGCTGAATTAAGCGAACACAATTTTATCCGCCGTACGTGGTGGGCAAGACAAATCAATCGAGGTCCCCTGCCCCCATTTATTGTTTTGAAGGGCCATAGGCTGGGTTGAATGGAATGAAGCTCAACTTAAGCTATTGATTCGGCCTTTTAAAGTCTGAACCGTTCGTGCTGAGCGAGTCGAAGCACAGACCGCCTTTCGACAGGCTCAAGACGAACGGAAGTAAATACTTCATAGGGCCGAATCTATAGTGATGATGGAGTGAAAATAACCCAGAATATCGCGCAAAAAAAATCTCTTCCCCTTTGCAAGAGAAGAGATTTAGATGAAATAAAAATTATAACTACTTGTTTTTATTACGCTCGTTAACTTCTTTAATCACTTCTTCCGATACGTTTTTAGGGCATGGCAGATAGTGTGAGAACTCCATCGAGAATTGACCGCGACCTGAAGTCATCGTGCGCAAATCGCCGATATAACCGAACATTTCGCTTAATGGCACATCCGCTTTTACACGAACGCCGGTAACACCTGGATCTTGCGATTTGATCATGCCGCGGCGGCGGTTAAGGTCGCCGATGACATCTCCCACGTGAGCATCCGGTGTGAAGGTATCCACTTTCATGATCGGTTCCAGCAATTGCGGTCCTGCTTTCGGTATGGATTGACGGAAGGCCGCTTTCGCTGCGATTTCAAACGCAATTGCCGACGAGTCGACAGCGTGGAACGCACCGTCGGTCAAGGTGACTTTGAAGTCCAAGCATGGGAAACCGGCAAGTACGCCTTTGTCCAACATACTTTTGAAGCCTTTTTCAACCGCAGGCCAGTATTCGCGCGGCACATTACCGCCGGTTACGGCAGATTCAAACACAAAGCCGCTACCCGGCTCCATAGGCTCAATGATGTAGTTAATTTTACCGTATTGACCCGAACCGCCTGACTGCTTCTTGTGGGTGTATTCGTCTTCAACCCGTTTGGTAATCGTTTCGCGGTATGCAACTTGCGGTTTACCCACAACAACATCAACGCCGTGCGTCCGTTTTAGAATGTCGACTTTAATATCTAAGTGCAACTCGCCCATCCCTTTCAGAATGGTTTCGCCGCTGTCTTCGTCGGTCATCACGTGGAAAGAAGGATCTTCTTTAACCATCTTGCCTAAAGCAACGCCCATTTTTTCGTTCGAGCCTTTATCTTTAGGCGATATCGACACAGAAATAACGGGATCGGGGAAAACCATCGGCTCCAAGGTTGCCGGTTTGTCGGGATCGCATAGGGTATGGCCGGTTTGCACGTTTTTCAAACCGATCAAGGCCACGATGTCACCGGCTTGCGCAGTTTCGATTTCTTTCGTATCGTCCGCATGCATTTCCACCATACGACCGACACGTTCGGTTTTACCGGTAAAGGTGTTCAATAAGGTATCGCCTTTTTTCAAGCGGCCCGAGTAGATTCGTACGAAGTTTAACGCACCGAAACGGTCGTCCATAATCTTAAAGACCAAGGCGCGAACCGGGCGATCGGGATCGACGATAGCTTTTTCGCCGGTTGGATTACCTTCAAGGTCGGTTTCCGGTTGCGGATTCACTTCAGTCGGATTGGGCAGATAATCGATAACAGCATCCAGCACTAATTGAACGCCTTTGTTTTTGAAAGACGATCCGCAATAAGTCGGAAAAAACGCCATGCTGATGGTGCCTTTGCGCAAGCAACGTTTGATTTCGTCGATCGTCGGCTCTTCGCCGCCCAAATACTTTTCCATAACGTCGTCATCTTGATCGGCAACTTGGTCGATCAATTTTTCACGCCATTTTTCAACATCCGCTTCCATATCCGCTGGTACGTCTTTGATTTCATATTTCATCGGATCCCCGGAATCGTCCCAGATCCAGGCTTTGCGGGTCAATAAATCGACAACGCCGGCGAACTGATCTTCGCGACCGATTGGCAAAGTCATGACCACAGGAACGGCGCCAAGGACATCTTCGACTTGCTTAACAACGCGGTAGAAATCAGCACCCAATCGATCCAGCTTATTGACGTAAATAACGCGGGATACTTTAGAATCGTTTGCATAGCGCCAGTTGGTTTCCGATTGCGGTTCTACACCGCCGGAACCGCAAAATACACCGATGCCGCCGTCCAATACTTTTAATGAACGATACACTTCGATCGTAAAATCGACGTGGCCGGGTGTATCGATAATGTTAAAACGATGATCTTTCCAGAAACAGGTCGTTGCAGCCGATTGAATGGTAATCCCGCGCTCTTGTTCTTGAACCATGAAGTCGGTTGTCGCCGCGCCGTCGTGCACCTCGCCGATTTTGTGAATCTTTCCGGTGAGCTTTAAGATCCGTTCGGTTGTAGTAGTTTTACCGGCATCGACGTGCGCGAATATACCGATATTTCTGTAAAGCGATAAATCTGTCATAGTTTTACTCTAAAGTTGGCGAAAAGCTTATCTGGTAACCGCACTTACGACACGGCTCATTTGAGATTTGTCCTTGACTCTGTATGACAACTTTAAATCCTGTCCAGCCAAGTTTTAAAACCGCCTATTTTAACCTACTTTTCTTATAAAAATACACAAATCCATTCAAATAATATTATGCTAACATTCGGTTACACTTATGAATTGAAGATAAAATAATACCGCAAAGGCCTATTAATGTTACTTTGATCAGCGTTGGCTGATTATTTCCGGAATTGTGCAGCCGATCACTTCTAGTGTAACGTCCTCAACAAACATTAAGATATGATACAATTGGTGTCCATGAGAACGCCAATGAAAATTACACTGATTGAAGAGGATCGAACAGAACTGGAACGCTGGGTGAAGAGCCGGTCTGTTGGGGCTAAACAAAGACTACGGGCTAGAATGGTACTGATGACCGCCGAGGGCTTGTCAACAACGGTCATTATGGCAACGTTGGGGGTCAGCAACCCGACCTTGAACAAGTGGCGGAATCGCTATCTCGAAAGTGGTGTTGAAGGGCTCAAGAAAGGCAAGACCCGCCCGTCGCGGATACCGCCGCTGCCGACTGACAAAGTCCAAGAAGTCCTGGCCTTGACATTGACCGGTAAACCGGCTGCCGCGACGCAGTGGAGTTGCCGGACGATGGCGGAGCAGGTCGGCATTTCCCGGATGGCGGTGCACGGCATCTGGCGGAGCACAAACTGAAGCCCCATCAAGTGAAGGGCTTTAAGGTTTCGAACGACCCGCTGTTCGCCGAAAAGTTGCGCGATGTCGTGGGCCTTTACCTGGACCCACCGGAGAAGGCCATCGTGTTTTCCGTCGACGAGAAAAGCCAAATCCAGGCGCTAGATCGTAGCCAACCCGGCCTGCCGATGAAGCCGGGAAAATGCGGGACGATGACGCACGATTATAAGCGACATGGCACCACAACTTTGTTTGCGGCACTCGACGTGCAGACCGAACGGTGATTGGGCAATGCCAGCCCAGGCACCGCCACGACGAGTTCCTCAGGTTCCTGAAGACAATTGACCGGCGAACCGACAAAACCTTGGCATTGCATTTGATCGTCGACAACTATGCGACGCACAAACATGCCGAAGTAAAGGACTGGCTGGCCCAGCATCCCCGGTTCCACTTACACTTCACGCCAACCTCGGCCTCATGGCTCAACTTAGTCGAGCGTTTCTTCCGGGACATTACCGAGGAACGTATCCGGCGTGGTGTTTTCCACAGTGTTGACGACCTCAAAACAGCGATACAGGAGTATCTCGACCACCGCAATAGCAACCCAAAACCTTACCATTGGACAGCCAAACCAGAGACGATCTTGGCTAAAGTAGACAAAGCTAAAGATATGTTGAGGACGTTACACTAGTGACATATTAAAGTAGCATGTCGACAAATCTAATTTCAAAGTTCGTCTTGTCGGTATTTTAATTTGTGCTTTAATTCTATCAAATTGATTATTTATAGCAATTTGCGAATTTAAGGATAACAGTTAAGTTTAGTATGTCGAATATTTAACGTTCTTCTTATCGATCCGGCTTGTTAGTGATTGAACCGTTCATGTTGAGCTATTCGAAGCATGAACCGGCATTAAAGCCGGATCAATAGTTAGGTGCTAGAAATACATTTTTGTTTTAATTTTATAGAGAACGGCTAGATGCCAAAACTTGCTTTTGAAATAACCCGTAACATTAACCAAGATTGTGGACTTGTCTAAAAAAATATTATTCGCCGGCGATCCGCACGGAAACTTTAGGCCGCTTATTTCCGCAGTTAAGCGCTTTAAACCTAAAGCCGTTGTGTTATTGGGCGATTACGATTTAGACAAACCGCTGGAAGATTTACTGCATGAAATCATCGGATTGACGGAAATTTGGTGGATTGCCGGTAATCACGATTTTGAAACACCCGATAAACACCGTTTTTTATTCCATTCCTCCCTGGCAAATAATCATTTGCATTTAAAAGTTTTCGATATTGCCGGAATCCGAATCGCCGGATTAAGCGGTATTTTTTTAGGAAGAGTTTGGTATCCGCCAAAAACGCCGAAGTGGACGGCAAAAAACCACTTTATCAACTCACAACATCCGCATACACGTCATAACGAGTTGCCGCTAAAATACCAGAGTGCGATATGGCACGACGAATTTCATGAGATGGCAAAACTAAAAGCCGATATCCTTGTTACACATGAAGCACCGGGATCGCATAAATACGGGTTTTCTGTCATTGGTGAACTTGCCTTAGCAATGGGTGTTAAACATATTTTCCACGGACATCTTCACGAAAATTATAAAAAGATCATCAAGCAGAATATACAAGTCGTCGGCGTCGCCAACAGCGCAATTGCGGACTTGGTCGGAAATACAATAACCACGCTAAATGATACAGAGTAACGGCAATAACCACCATTCGAACTAATCCAAAGTTTAAACCGCTCTGAATCAGTTGTCTTTACAATGCTATTACTCTAAAAATCAGCATATTCTTTAATCGGCACAAACTCCATCCCGAATGCCGCAGCTACACCGGAATGCGTTACAGTCCTCTGGTAAATATTAACCCCATGTAGCAAAGCCGGATTTGTGCGTATTGCAGCCAAACCGTGATCCGCGAGTAATAGCACATAGTCGATAGTCTGATTCGTCAACGCAAACGTACTTGTTCGAGGCACCGCGCCGGGCATATTGGCAACGCAATAATGCACGATACCGTCGACCTCGTACGTTGGATTACTATGAGTTGTCGGCTTAGACGTTTCAACACACCCGCCTTGATCGATCGCCACATCGACAATCACCGCACTTTTTCGCATTTTTGCAAGCATATCGCGGGTTATCAGCCAAGGCGCTTTTCGTCCCGGAATCAACACCGCTCCAATAACGAGATCAGCTTCATAAACAGCTTCTTCAAGGCTGTTCGTATTGCTTCTTCGAGTTTGAATTCCTCCTTTGTACAGATCGTCGAAGTAAGCGAGCCGGTCATGACTAACATCTAAAATCGTCACTCGCGCGCCCATCCCAACGGCAATCCTTGCAGCATTTGCTCCGACCGTGCCGCCGCCTAGAATAACCACATCCGCCGGTGCGACGCCGGGAACCCCGCCCATCAATATTCCACGACCGCCTTGATGCTTTTGAAGAATATCGGCACCGACCTGCGCCGCCATTCGTCCGGCTACTTCGCTCATCGGCATTAAAAGGGGTAGTTGGCCAGACGGTGTTTGGACGGTTTCGTAAGCAATCGCCGTCGTTCCGCTCGCTATTAATGCGTCGGTTAACACCTTGTTAGACGCGAGGTGAAGATAGGTAAATAAGATTAAGTCGGGGCGTAAATAAGCGAACTCCGAGTTAAGCGGTTCTTTAACTTTTACCACCATATCTGCCGACCAAGCGGCATCTGCACGGGAAGCTATTTCGGCTCCGGCAGCAAGGTATTCGTTGTTGCTGATAAAACTGCCCTCACCCGCGCCACTTTCCACTGTGACTCGATGGCCTTTAGCGACCAACATTTTTACCGCACCGGGCGTTAAGCCGACTCGAAACTCGTTATCTTTAATTTCTTTAGGTAAGCCGATATGCACAAACTATCTCCCGTTGATGTTCACGACTTTCAAATATTTATAGATACGGCTCAGTGAAGTCTTGAGTGATGCAAGAGGTAGAGCAACGCACGGAGCAGTTGCCGAGAACCTGTCGAAAAGCGATCTATGCTTCGACTTAATTATCACGAACGAATGAGACTATAAAAGGCCGAATCAATAATCTCAAATAACACTTACTCGAACTGTCTCGAAGACAAAAGCGCATAATTTCACGTAATTCAATTTTATTAATAGCTTTTAAAGACTACTACAAACGTCGCTCGAAATATACCCGTTAAATGTTGTAAAACAGTGTAAATAACCAAGCAAAGTTACTACGGAGCGAATTTGAAAATCGGTTGCCAAGACGACAAAAAACCATACCCTTAGGTTGGTAAAATGAGATATTTAGAAACCGCTTGTACGAACAGACGTAAAATGTATTTTCAATCTATTGATCCGGCCTTATGAAGTCTTTACTTCCGTTTGCCTGGAGCCTGTCGAAAGGCTTTATGTGCTTCGACTAGCTCAGCACGAACGGTTCAAACATTTAAAGGCCGGATCAATAAGTGCTATGGATTCGGTCCATTAAGGTTCTTTAGACTTGCATTTGAATCCGCGCGTTAAATAATTTATATCAAAGTGTCTAATTTTTTTAGCTGGTAACAGGTAAAACCTGTAACTTGATTAATAAAAGGCGGAGTAAAAAATCTAGATTTATCACTTCAAGATTTACACTTCTCACAGCCTTAAGTCCAACAAGCCCAACAAGACCAACAAGACCAACAAAAAATACAAGTTTTACCCGCTACCCTTAGCTATCGTCTGTGCACAATAGAAAAAGCAAATAATCTAAACCGAGCCTCGATCTAAGGTGTGAAAATTCGCATTGTTTACAAACATTAAATACATAATCAAATTTGGATTGTTGGAAAGCTTACAAAGCTTACGCAATAAATCCAACCTTCTGTATTGAAGAAAATCCTTTATTGCTTTGAATTTAATAGCTTTAATAAAGTGCCAATTTAGTTATACCAAGTTGGATTGAAAATTGCTTATCCTGAATTAAGTTCATTACCTATAGGATTTAACCATGACCAATCCGGATTTTTCTGTAATTATCGACGGCTTACGTAATAATCTTGTTGTCCCTTACTTGGGCCCTGGAGTGTTGTTCGACGTAAAAAGCAAACTTAACGGTATGCCGATACCTGCCGACAGCGACAGCCTGATTCTATCGATGAACGGCGGCAAACCGATGGCACCCAAATTGATGTACGAATTCCCTCGCGCCGCCATGAACCAGGAATTAAAACGTGGACGGTCTTTTGTCAGCCAGTTCCTCGACAAAACCTACCGCGACAGCAAATGGACAAAAGCGTCGTTTCATACTTGGCTGGCGGCACAAAAACCGCATTACATCATCGACATCAATCGCGATACTCAATTACAGGACGTTTACGCCGATGTTAAACACACGCTGATCGTCGGCCTAGCGCGAATTACCGGTACCGATTTCCGTTTCAAGCTCTATCAGTACGACAATCAAAACTATGCGGAAATTACCCAGGAACAAGTCGATCCTGCGCTGCCCATCCTATTTAAACCGATGGGAACGCCAAAACCGGAGTCTAATTATATTGCCTCAGATGCCGACTATGTCGATTACATTACCGAATTGATGGGCGGCTTCGGCATTCCAAGATTTTTAAAAGAATATCGTAAAGGCAAAAAATACCTGCTGATCGGGCTGCCGCTAAACCGCGATTCCGAGCGTATGGTAATGAGTGACATCAGCTACGACGCGGACGAGCACCGGGGCTGGTTTCTTAGAAAACATCCGACGGATAAAGAAAGACGTTTTGCTGCGCGCATCGGATTCGAATTGATTGAAGCAGAGTGCCAAGATTTTCTGGCTGCTGTCGAAGAAAATGCGGCAGCGGCTTGAAAAGCTGTTGCAGGCGGTCTGAATTAATTCTTGGGCGCTCGTAACTTACAACTTCTATAAATTCACAATATATATCGTTTACATATAAACAATCGATTATACATATAGATAATTTTTCTCTAAAGTAGTCACCAAGCCGAATAAATCTTAAGAAACTTTAAACTTAAGTTGTATCCGGCGAGTCGAACTATGTGATACACCATTGGAGAAAAATTATGAACACACGAGCCAAAAAATTAATAATAATGACTGTATGGTTAGTAGGCAGTTTCAATATAGGCTACTTGCAAGCTGAAGTTACTCAAGACGGAGGTACGTTAAATTACGACAACCGCGCTTACGTCCATGCTATCCATAACGCGCCGAATCCTGCGAAAGACACAATCGTTGAATTTGCGAAAATTGCTTACGCCGACAAGGCTTTCGGGCAAGCCATATACAGTTACCCCAGCAATGTTGTTGTCCAAGAAACCGATTTTAATGTCGAGTATGTGGATACGGCTTACGGACAAGCCATCTACAGTTACCCTAACAATAATCCGTTAAAGCATCATTTGGAATTGAGTGCGGGAACGCAAAATTCGGCGGATCAAATGATCGTACCGGTAGTATTCAGAAGCGGCAATATTTCAAATACAACCGTTAATCCTTGATCATCCGAGGACTTGCTAAATCAAAAAACGTTTTAACACAACAATCCAAACAGGGCGGACTTAAACCCGCCCTGTTTTTCGTAAGCGGTTCGACAAGCGTTGCTCGAACGATTAAAATATTCAAGTACGAATCAGACCTATCCTTTTTTTCGACGTTTCTTGATCGCTTTACTTGCAGCTTGTTTCTTATTTGCTCCGGATTGTTTAACCACTAGATCAAAATCTATCTTTTTATCGTCCAGGCTTACTCTTGTGACCTTAACAGTTACATGGTCGCCGATACGAAATTTAGTACCCGTACGCTCGCCTTTTAACTGATGACTGGTCGGGTCGAAGTGATAGTAATCTTGGCCTAACGAGCTGATGTGAACCAAGCCTTCGACATAGATCTCCGCCAGTTCGACGAAAAATCCGAACGAAGTGACCGCCGAAATAATACCGGGAAGCACCTCGCCGATTTTATCCATCATGTATTCGCATTTGAGCCAACTGACCACATCGCGGGTGGCATCGTCAGCCCTACGCTCATTCGCGGAACATAGCTCGCCGAGCGTTATCATGTCCGGAAATCCATACACAAATGTTTCCGGCTTATGGCCCTGCAAACAATGCCTGATGGCTCGATGCACCAGCAAATCGGGATAACGCCGTATCGGCGATGTGAAATGGGCGTAGGCATCCAGCGCCAAACCGAAATGCCCTTTCAATTCAGGACTGTAAACCGCTTGCGACATCGATCGAAGCAGAACGGTCTGAATTAAATGAGTATCCGCTCTATCTTTCACGGATTCAATCAGCGCCATGTAATCCAACGGCGTCGGTTTGTCGCCGCCGCCCAATCTTAAGCCCAACTCTCCTAAAAATGTCTTCAAGCTTAATAATTTATCGGCGCTCGGGCCTTCATGCACTCGAAGTAATTTCGGCATTTTTTTGCCGTTTAGGTATTTCGCCGCCGCCATATTGGCGGTAATCATGAATTCTTCGATTAATTTGTGAGCGTCGTTCCGCACTGTCGGTACGATTTTTTCAATCTTGCGGTCGTGGCCGAAGATTATTTTGGTTTCCTGGGTGTCGAAATCCATCGCGCCGCGTTTTTCCCGGCTGACGCGCATAACCTTATATAAATCGTAGAGTTGCTTAAGGTGGGGTAATAAAGATTTGTATTTTTCGCTTAACGCTTTATCGCCATCGACTAGAATTTTCGAAACTTCCGTATATGTCATACGCGCATGGGAGCGCATCACAGCTTCAAAAAAACGTGAGCGGGTGACTTTTCCCTCCAGGTCTATCAATAATTCACAGACCATGCATAGCCGATCGACATCGGGATTCAACGAACATAAGCCGTTGGATAAGATTTCCGGCAGCATAGGGATGACTTGCTCTGGAAAATACACCGAGGTACTGCGCTTTTGCGCTTCTTTATCCAGCTCGGTGCCGATTTTGACGTAATGCGAAACATCGGCAATAGCGACCAGTAGCTTCCAGCCTTTCGGGGTCTTTTGGCAAAACACCGCATCGTCGAAGTCGCGGGCATCTTCCCCGTCGATAGTGACCAAGGGTGTTTTACGCAAATCGGTGCGGCCCTCTTTAGCCGATTCCGGTACTTCCGGCGTTAACGACTTGATTTCTTCCAGTAACTCGTCCGGCCATTGATGCGGCAAGGCATGGGAGCGTAACGCCATTTCGATTTCCATACCGGGCGCCATGGTCGCCCAATACTTCAATGATCCGACCTATCGGTTGACGTTGTTTGGTGGGTTGTTCGGTAATTTCAGCAACTACAATTTGGCCTTGTTTAGCTTTTCCGGCTCCACCTTTTAGTATCAATACCGTCTGGGCAATATTTTTCTGATCCGGTACGACGTATGTAAAGCCGTCTTCCTTGTACAACCGTCCGACGATTTGGCTGGTATTGCGCTCCAGGATTTCAACTACCGCCCCTTCCCTGCGACCTTTCCGGTCGATGCCGACGATACGAACCATCGCTCGGTCGTTATGCAGCAGCGGATTCATCTCGCGCGGAGTTAAAAACAAGTCATCCGAACCGTCGTCCGGTTTAAGAAAACCGAAGCCGTCGGGGTGGCCTAAAACCCGCCCGACAATTAAATCTTTATTATTGACTAAACAATACTGCTGTGCCCGGTTGAACAATAATTGTCCGTCGCGCTCCATCGCCCGCAGGCGACGACGCAGGGCTTCAATTTGGTCTTCTTCTGATATTGAAAACGCATCGGCGATGTCGGCACGCCGCAACGGTTTCCCACGATGTTCCAGGAGTTGCAGAATATGCTCCCGGCTGGCAATCGGTTGCTCGTATTTTTCGGCTTCGCGCTTAAGGTAAGGATCTTTTTTGATGCTGAAAGCAGCTTCTTTTTTGGACTTTGATGTCATGTAGGTGCAGTACGTAGATGGGCAAAAATCATTTAGCTATCATAAAAATCTTTCGATACCGTAAAGTTAAAAATCGCCGATGATTTTAGCTAAAAATAGTTTCAAACGATAATCTCTCATCTGAGAACAATAATTACCTTAATTTATATCGCAATATACATCAGTATGGATAATGGCGTAAAAATAGATTCGTAAAGAGAATTCCCGCTACATTGACAAAATAAGGCGCGGCGAGTATATTTTGCCGTCCATTCGCTTATAGTATCCTCAGCCGAGGTGGTGAAATTGGTAGACACGCCAGCTTCAGGTGCTGGTGGGCGCAAGCTCGTGAAGGTTCAAGTCCTTTTCTCGGCACCAAATATTCTTCAAAATATCAATAACTTAATAGATTTTCCGTTAAGCCCGAAATAGAAACATCATTTTAATCTGATTTCAATGGCTGTGACAATCGTGTGACACACTGAACAGATACAAAGATCACATAAAATCGCCTTGTAGAAGTAAAATAGCGGTAGAGTTCGGAAACTTGAGATTTTTAACCTAACTTTACAGCTTTAAGAAGTTGTCTTAGATCAATCCAGATTGCGTTTTTCTTCCAGATTAGGTTTTCAACGTGATTTTAACTATTCGCCACTAATATTCTTATAGATATTTATATAATATATAAATAATAGAATGACTTAGCTTGTTTTCATGGAACATAACCATGAAGGGTTTATTTATTCCTGCAATTGGCTTTGTTGCTCCGTCTACAAGGCTTTAAATGGCAACTTTAACCGGAAAATTGTCTTTTTGTAGATTGTAAAGCCGCAAAAACAGGCTATTATCAGCTTTAAATTGTCCCTTGTAGTTGCAAAAGCTGTAATCAATGCTTACTTACCTGCAATTTTCGATTTCCCGTGGGATGCTAGATAAAAAATGACAGCCTGTTACAGACACGCACACCCGTGAAGCCTTGAGAAGTACCTTGGGTTTATGTGGATAGGTTGTTGTAGATGTTAATGCTTATTGGAAATTTAAAATCTAATTTTGTTGTTATGTCTGTAAATTAAATCACATCCTTTTTTTGAAAGAGGGGAAATATATCTTTTTTTGTTATTCTCAATATTTTCTAAGGGCTTTTTCTGCTTCAATATCTTGATCTACACAAGCTTTAACCATAGCTGATCCATATTCGCCCATTGAACTTCTGCAACGCTGGATTATTTCTTGAATATTAAAGTTATTATCTTGAGTTTTATGATCTACAGAACCAAGTTTAATACCTTGTTCATCCCAAATAACCGACTCAATTTCAACATCGTTTTTATATATTAGTTCTGCTCTTTTCTGTCCATTATCGTACCAGAATGTTGTCACTCCATTTTGTTTTCCATTTATATAGTTTCCTTCCATAGATTTACGACTATTTTCATTCCACATAGTAAAAAGCCCATTTCGTCTTCCTTGTTTATTATTTATTACTACAAATCGTTTCTGTCCGTTCTCGAACCATATTTTTTCTTCTCCATCTTTTTTTCCATTTAGATAACTTGTTTCACTTCTTTTTTGTCCATTTGAAAAATACATTACTTGTATACCAGTAAATGGATTATTTTCATCTGGTAAATGAGCTATATCATCCCTTACTACCAATTTTATATCTTTAACTATTCTTGGTTCATTTTCATTTATTACATCTGCTGGGAGTGTGTTTTTCACTATTTTTCCGTCAACATGAACGACTTCCCCTAATAGCGATCCATCTTCATGCCAAACTCGTGATAACCCATCTAATACTCCATCCTTATATCCAATCTCGAATCTTTTTTGACCATTTTCATGCCAAACAGAATCAAATCCATCTTTTTTTCCGTTTTTGTATTGAGATTCAAATTGTTTACTTCCATTAGGAAAATAACCATGATGAATACTTGTAAAAGGTTCACTTTGATTCGGCATAAACATCAAGTTATTTCTTTCTTCTAAAACTGTAGTAATTTTTTCTTTTGTTTCCTGTGTAGAAAGAGCTTTTTTTTCAATTTGATTTTCGTTGAGATCAAGGGTTTTAACTTGATTTCCTGCCGATTCTGTAGCTATTTTTATTATCTCTAGCATTTTTTTTGAAAGTTCTGGTTCTTGTAAACCAGTTGATTGCATAGCTAATACAACACGTTCTTCCATAGAAGGTATACTTGGGAACCTCGAAAAACCACCCAATCTGAGATAATAGGCAAAAGTAATAGAAACAAGGTGCCGAAATGATTAAGACAAGCCTATTTGCCGCCGAAGAACGAGAAGCGAAGTTGGACAAGCTTGGGGATATCTTGCAGACCATCGGGAAGATGGTGGATTTTGCCGCGTTGTCGGCGCAAGTCGATGCGGCGTCACCGCGCCCGAGCCGGGAGTTGGGCGGGCGGCCACCGTTCCCGACGGAACTCATGGTGCGTGTGTTGGTATTGCAACAACTCCAAGGGTTAAGCGACGAACAGGTGGAATACCAACTCTTGGATCGGATGAGTTTCCAGCGCTTTGTCGGGCTTAGGGACAGCAGTCAAATCCCAGACCGGACCACGGTGTGGGAATTCCGCGAACGCCTCGTTGAGGCGGGCGCGGAGACGGTCTTGTTCGACGCGGTCGACCGTGAACTGAACCGCCACGGCTACCTTGCCCGGAGCGGGCAGATGGTGGACGCCAGCCTCGTTCCCGCGCCCAGGCAGCACTTTGACAAGGACGAGAAGGCCATCGTTGAACACGATGCCATGCCGGTCGAATGGACGCCCGCCAAGCGAAGGCAAAAGGACTTGGATGCCACTTGGACGAAAAAGCACGGCAAGTCTTATTACGGCTACAAGGTGACCGTCAACGCCGACAAGCGTTACAAGCTGGTCCGGAAGCTCAAGGTGACAACCGCCAGCGAACACGACACCCTGCATCTTGAAGACGTGCTGGACGACGGCAACACCAGCCGCGACCTCTACGCCGACAAGGGTTACGTCGATGCGGAACGGGAAGCGCGGCTTAAGGGGAACGGGCTGAGGACGCACATCCAGCGCAAGGCAGCCAAGGGCAAGCCCTTGTCGGTGCGTCAACGGCGGCGCAACACCCGCATCGCTCGCAGCAGGGCGCGTGTCGAACATGTGTTCGCCGGGCTCAAACACCTGGGCGGCAACGGCGTGCGCACCATCGGCTTAGCCAGGGCAACCCTGCAGTTGAACCTGAAGGCGGCCGTCTACAACCTGCGTCGTCTTTGCAGCCTGCAAGCATGCGGGATCAGGCCCGCCTTCGCCTGTTGACGGGCGAGGTGCGCCCGAAACCGCGCTAATTGGCGGTTTCGGGGGAAAGTCGGGCAGGGTGCCCCGACAATAAAGCTGATTTTACAAACGTCTTACCCTATTTCAGTTATTTTATGCGGGTTTTTCGAGGTTCCCACTTGTATATTCGTTCTGAAAATCAGAGCGATTCTTGGACAATTTATTAAAAAAGTGTTTCTGATAAGCGTCTGCAATTATTCGAGAAAATACCCAATCCTGTGCTATACAAGATTCCAACTCATGATTTAGAGCTTTGCCTTTCCAAGATTGATCAGAATAGCAATCTTGTAGCTTTTGATTACTCCAGGTTCTCCATCTTCCCGAAAAGTTTTAAAGACTGATTGAACTGAATCATTTATCGTTTTTTTTCTTAATTCATTATAACTGGCTAAGTCGTTACTATTTTCTTTAGTTATTTTGCTATCCACAGTGCTGCAACCAGATATAAGCAATATAAAAAAGAATTTACTTAACATAAATTTTGATACTTTCATTTTCCCTCTTCAAACTATACGGTGTGATTTAATTTACAGACATAACAACAAAATTAGATTTTAAATTTCCAATAAGCATTAACATCTACAACAACCTATCCACATAAACCCAAGGTACTTCTCAAGGCTTCACGGGTGTGCGTGTCTGTAACAGGCTGTCATTTTTTATCTAGCATCCCACGGGAAATCGAAAATTGCAGGTAAGTAAGCATTGATTACAGCTTTTGCAACTACAAGGGACAATTTAAAGCTGATAATAGCCTGTTTTTGCGGCTTTACAATCTACAAAAAGACAATTTTCCGGTTAAAGTTGCCATTTAAAGCCTTGTAGACGGAGCAACAAAGCCAATTGCAGGAATAAATAAACCCTTCATGGTTATGTTCCATGAAAACAAGCTAAATCATTCTATTATTTTATATATTATATAAATATCTATAAGAATATTAGTGGCGAATAGTTAAAATCACGTTGAAAACCTAATCTGGAAGAAAAACGCAATCTGGATTGATCTAAGACAACTTCTTAAAGCTGTAAAGTTAGGTTAAAAACTCAAGTTTCTGTACTCTGTTGCAATATTACTGCTACAAGGCACTTTTTCTGTGATCTTTGTATCTGTTCGGCATGTCACACGATTGTCACAGCCATTGAAATCAGATTAAAATGATGCTTCTATTTTGGGCTTAACGGAAAATCCATTAAATTATTGATATATTGAAGTTTTTTTGGTGCCGAGAAAAGGACTTGAACCTTCACGGGGTTGCCCCCACCAGCACCTGAAGCTAAAACTTCTTCCCTTGTAGAAACTAGATTATTTCAATCTCATCATCTACTTACAGTAATATATTAATAATTATATAGATACCTAAAAGCCCCTTTGTCACGCTGTTGTCACAGCAAGGGGTTTATTTCATGGCTACCATCAGAAAAAGATGTGGCAAATACCAAGTACAAGTTAGGAAAGATGCTACCAACATTAGCCGGACTTTCATCAATAAAGTTGATGCTATCAAATGGGGTAAGGAACAAGAAGTAAAGATCGAACAAGGTAGCTACGTTTCCAGAAAAGAATCGGTAACTCTTGGATTTTTGCTGAATCGGTGGGAACAAGAAGTATTAATTCACCTGAAAAGCTGGAAAGCGGAAAGATATAAGGTCGGAATGATTGCTAGGGAGCTTGGCAATCTTTCTTTAGACAGGGTTAATAGTGCCTTGTTGGTGGTAACAATATAATTAGTCTAATAAAGGAATAGTAATTTCAATGAGTTTATTTATCCGTGAAATGCCGTCCAACCAGTTTTCTAAACTGTCACTTTTAAAACGTATTGAACCTATAAATTTCTCATCTTTTAACTCATTATAAACTTTCGAGTTTATATTCAATCTAGCAGAATCTTGTTCGGTTAGACTATTTACGTAATTCTGAAAACTTGGTAAGCAAGATTTCGTAAAACCAATACGATAAACCTTATAGCAATTATAAAATCCATTTTCTTCTAATAATTGTTGTAGTTCTTTATAAAAAGACACCTCTTGATGTAGAAGATACACCGCTTGTTCATTCTTTAATTTTTTCTTATCTAATAATTCTCTAATTATTTTTCGAATTATTGTTTTCTCTTCAAAACATGCGACTTTTGTATTTTTAGTATTTTCTTTAGAAAATCTATATGTTTTTTCATAAGTTATAATTAACTGGCGATCCAAACTTTCTAAAACATTCCTTAATATGTCTCTGAAAACACTTGTAGCTTCATTATAAAAACCTATCCTAATATGTTCTGGTATTTCAGGAAGGAAGTCTTCTGTTTTAATATTTCTTAACTTACCGTTACATAAACCTAAAATCATGTATGCTTCTATGGAAGTTAAAACAAGTTCGTTAAATCCATCATTGTTATTTCCATTAGCGATAGTTTCTGCAATTTTATTTAATAAAATAATAGCTACTTCTCTATACCATTTAGAATTTTCTCTTTGTAGATGTGGACGGCGGCATAACGGTTTAATAATATGGACAATAATGTATTTTTGTTTCTGTTTCTCCCAAATAAAACAAGTTTGCCAGTGTTTCAGTTGATTGATTTTTGCCCCACCTTTTTTGATTGGTTCATCCAGAAACTTACATAGCGCTATGTAATTGGGAAAGGATTGACCGACTTTTAATGTATTGCAAGCAACCATAAAACATCATAATATATTGATATTAAATATATTATTATTGTTTTTAAAAATATGTCAATCCATACCATAATAAAAAAAAATTTATGTAAGGAATGACATAATTAGTATGTATTCGATATTATATTAAGGTTCGATGATAGATCAGTAAGTAAGTAAATGACACTTAACCTTTAATCAAATCTTTGAAACTAAAGTTTCTGGATTTATATGTGTGTACCTTTTCAACATAGATAAATCTTTATGCCCTGAAATTGTACTAACTTCTATCATGTTCAAGCCTTTCTCGAACAATCTGGAAACACCTTCATGCCTTAGATCATGAAGCCTAAAGTTTTCTATTCCTATAGTTCTACAGAGTGTAATAAATTTCTCTGTTAACCATTCTTTCTTATAGTTTATTAGGTGCTGTGAATTTGTGTTTTTGATTAGGTAATTTACAGAAGTTAATGCTTTATTACTGACAGGAACAATACGATTTTCACCGTTTTTTGTATCTTTAAGCGTTATTAGCCTAAGTTCTAGGTTAATATCAGTGATTAGGATTGATGTTAGCTCTCCTCTTCTCATGGCTGTTTCTATTAGAACAATGACGACATGCTGTAAATATTCGTCACAACTGTCTAGCAGTAAATTTATTTCATGTTCTTTCAGTCGTCTAGTTCTGGCTTGCCCTTTCAAAGAAGGTGAAGCCAAATAAGGTACGGAAGAAATGTAACCCCATTCAATACCTTTCTTCATGGCTCTACGGATAATGCCTAGTTCATGCTTAACAGTCTGATTAGCAACTACACCAAGCCGTTTTATCCCTATATTCCACCAACAAGGCACTATTAACCCTGTCTAAAGAAAGATTGCCAAGCTCCCTAGCAATCATTCCGACCTTATATCTTTCCGCTTTCCAGCTTTTCAGGTGAATTAATCTTCTTGTTCCCCACCGATTCAGCAAAAATCCAAGAGTTACCGATTCTTTTCTGGAAACGTAGCTACCTTGTTCGATCTTTACTTCTTGTTCCTTACCCCATTTGATAGCATCAACTTTATTGATGAAAGTCCGGCTAATGTTGGTAGCATCTTTCCTAACTTGTACTTGGTATTTGCCACATCTTTTCTGATGGTAGCCATGAAATAAACCCCTTGCTGTGACAACAGCGTGACAAAGGGGCTTTTAGGTATCTATATAATTATTAATATATTACTGTAAGTAGATGATGAGATTGAAATAATCTAGTTTCTACAAGGGAAGAAGTTTTAGCTTCAGGTGCTGGTGGGGGCAACCCCGTGAAGGTTCAAGTCCTTTTCTCGGCACCAAATATCATAAATATTGCTCATAAACCAATGAGTTATATTTTAATAGACTACAACTACGTTACTTTTTGACGTATCTTGTGTGTTGAAAACCCTATCATGCCTAACCAAAAATAATATTGGCTGACATAGCGTCCAATACCGCTCTTGTAAAAAAGACACTTCCAAGAAATTGCCCCCTTAACTTTTCCCGAACGGCGCCAATCTTTTCCAAGGCTCAATTACGGTAGCTCTAATTGTTTAGACCAAAATCTCATAAAACCTAAATTCGGCCTTTAAAAGGCTGAACCGTTCGTGCTGATCATGTCGAAGCACATACCACATTGCCAAAAGGCATAAGAGCAAACGCGAGTTGAGGCTTCACAAGGCTGAATCTATAGCCTTTTATATTTGGACCTAAAGATGTAAAAGCTATCACACGAATTTTCGACATAAAAAAACCCGGCTGATTTGCAACAACCGGGTTTTCCTTTTTACAACAACGCTTTTGGTAAAAGCGGAGGCTTACATCATACCGCCCATGCCACCCATACCGCCCATATCAGGCGCGCCGTGGCTGTGTTTATCTTCGCTTGGGGCTTCTGCAACCATGACTTCTGTGGTCAACATTAAGCCGGCAACAGAAGCGGCGTTTTGCAACGCGGTACGGGTCACTTTCGCTGGGTCTAAAATACCCATTTGGATCATGTCGCCGTATTCGCCGGTGGCAGCGTTATAACCGAAGTTACCGGTACCTTTTTGAACTTCGTTGAAAACTACTGAAGGCTCGTCGCCTGCGTTTGCTACGATTTGGCGTAATGGCTCTTCCATTGCACGACGCAGGATGTTGATACCAACAGTTTGGTCGTGGTTAGCGCCTTCCAAATCTTTCAATGCGCCTAAAGCACGGACCAGTGCGGTACCGCCGCCTGCAACGACACCTTCTTCAACAGCCGCACGGGTTGAATGCAAAGCATCTTCAACGCGGGCTTTCTTTTCTTTCATTTCGATTTCAGTTGCAGCGCCGACTTTGATAACCGCTACGCCGCCAGCCAGTTTAGCCAGACGTTCTTGCAGTTTTTCTTTATCGTAGTCGGATGTCGCTTCTTCAACTTGGGCGCGGATTTGAGTTACGCGGCCTTTGATTTGCTCTTCTTTTCCTGCGCCATCGATAATGGTGGTATTTTCTTTTGTAATTTGAATACGTTTTGCCGTACCGAGTTGTGAAAGCTCCGCTTTTTCCAAGCTTAAGCCCACTTCTTCTGCGATGACGGTACCGCCGGTCAATACCGCGATGTCTTCCAGCATGGCTTTACGACGGTCGCCGAAACCGGGCGCTTTTACCGCAGCGACTTTAACGATGCCGCGAATGGTGTTAACTACCAATGTTGCCAAGGCTTCGCCCTCGACATCTTCCGCAACGATTAATAATGGACGGCCTGATTTCGCCACGCCTTCCAAAATCGGTAACATTTCACGGATGTTGGAAATTTTCTTTTCATAAATCAAGATCAACGGATCGTCGAGTTCAACGCTCATGCTGTCTTGTTTGTTGATGAAGTACGGCGATAAATAACCGCGGTCGAATTGCATCCCTTCAACGACATCCAATTGGTTGTCGAGGCCTGAACCTTCTTCAACAGTGATCACGCCTTCTTTACCTACTTTTTCCATCGCTTCAGCGATGATTTTGCCGACTGATTCGTCAGAGTTAGCAGAGATGGTGCCTACTTGAGCGATTGCTTTATTATCTGCGCAGGGTGTCGCCGATTTTACAACGGCATCCACGGCTTTAGTCACGGCGAGATCGATACCGCGCTTCAAATCCATTGGATTCATACCTGCGGCAACCGCTTTCAAACCTTCGTTAACGATAGCTTGCGCCAATACTGTCGCAGTCGTAGTACCGTCACCGGCAACGTCTGAAGTATGGGAGGCAACTTCTTTCACCATTTGCGCGCCCATATTTTCGAATTTGTCTTTCAATTCGATTTCTTTTGCAACGGAAACACCGTCTTTAGTAATGGTTGGAGCACCGAAGCTCTTGTCCAAAATTGCGTTGCGGCCTTTAGGACCCAATGTTACTTTTACAGCGTTTGCCAAAATGTTAACGCCACGCGCCATACGGGTACGAGCGTCATCACCAAATAATACGTCTTTTGCTGCCATTTTTATTTCCTATGAGTTAGTTAGTACGTGTAAAGAGATTGGTCGCCGATTAGCCCAAAATACCCATGATGTCTTCTTCGCGCATCACGATCAACTCTTCGCCGTCAACTTTAACTTTGTTGCCGGAATATTGACCAAACAGCACTTTGTCGCCGACTTTTACTTCTAAAGCGCGTACTGAGCCATTGTCCAGTTGCTTACCATTACCTACCGCCAATACCAAGCCTTCGCTTGGTTTTTCAGCTGCGGAACCTGGCAATACGATACCGCCTGGGGTTGTAGTTTCTTCTTCAGAACGTTTGACTACCACTCTGTCGTGTAACGGACGTATGTTCATTAAAATATCTCCTATGGATCAAAATTAAGGTTGTAAATTTGTTATTAGCACTCGCTAGTAATGAGTGCTAATGATAATGAGCTTTTGCAGTCTGTCAAGTTCTTTGGCATCATCCCCGCGTAATCTTACTTATTCCGTATACTCATGAATGACAATCAACTTCTCCGATATAGCCGCCAAATCATGTTGCCCGCCTGCGATATTGCCGGGCAGAATAAGCTGCTTTCCGCACGTATTTTAATTGTCGGAGCGGGCGGCTTGGGCTCGCCAGCGGCGATGTATCTAGCTGCCGGGGGCGTCGGCCATATTACGATTTACGATAACGACGACGTAGATTTATCCAATTTACAAAGGCAGATTGCCCACCACACGGCAGATGTGGGGACGGATAAAGTAATTTCAACCCGTAACACCCTTTTTCAATTGAATCCCGAAGTAGCAGTAAAAGCGAATAAACAGCGATTAACAGACGATACGTTGGATAAAGAAGTCGAAAATGCAGATGTCGTATTGGATTGCAGCGATAATTTTACGACGCGATTCGCCGTCAATAAGGCGTGTGTAAACGCAAAAAAGCCTTTGGTATCGGGTGCGGCAATCCGGTTTGAAGGACAAGTGTCGGTTTATACGCCGGGCCGAAACGATAGCCCCTGCTACAACTGTTTATACAAAAATACGGACGATGAAAATCTGAACTGCGCCACCAATGGTGTAATCGCCCCGATTACGGGCATCATCGGCAGCATTCAAGCTTTAGAAACCATGAAGTTGATTATCGACACGGGCGAAACTTTAACAGGCAGATTGCTGTTGATCGACGGTTTAACGATGAATATAAGGACAATGCGCTTCAAAAAAAATCCAGGTTGCCCGACCTGCGGCAACCTGGAGGATTAATGGCATACTTTTAAGACTTCGATTTACTGCCGCTTGTTTTGCTTTTAACCAAAGCAATCACTTTTTCGACCAGCTCGTTAACAAAGGACGGACTGTCGCCGTGCGGTTCTGTTTCACCAAAGGGTTGGCTGTTTTTTTGACCGAACTTATAAATAAAATAGCCTAACGGCGCAAAAGCACCGGCGCCGACAACTAACATCACTACAAAAATTTCAATTACGGTACCCATATTTCCTCCTCATAGCCTTATTGCTTGAATTGTTATATTTAAAGGATAGATGATCCTTGATGATACTCTTTTCTACTAAAAAATAAAGAAGCCCGATCTCTCCCGATACATGCAGAAAATTATGAACGCAACGAGCCTTTGCAAGTGTTGCGAAATTAAAAAGATCGTCGTATACTTCGGTTAGCTTTCTTGATCAAGCTAGCGTATAACAAATTAAAACTTCTGGAGGTTGACAATGAAATGGGAAACACCAAGTTACACAGACCTGCGTTTCGGTTTTGAAGTAACCATGTACATCTACAACCGTTAAGCGTTTATCGGTTGTAAACAAAAAGGGGCTTACATAGCCCCTTTTTTTTGCCTAATTTACGGCAAATCCTCTATCATTTGCTCATTTAACCTAATTACGAACAATCACATGAAAATAAGAGTCCTCGGCTCCGGCGCGGGCGGCGGTTTTCCGCAGTGGAACTGCAACTGCAACAACTGCAAACGCATCCGTGCCGGCGAGATGAACGGCAAAAAACGCACCCAATCGTCCATCGCAGTCAGTAGCGACAATGAAAATTGGCTATTGATCAATGCCTCGCCCGACATCCGCACCCAATTGGAAGCTTTTCCAGCCATCCAGCCTAAGCACGGCCTACGCGATACTGGCATCAAGACCGTCTTGCTCATTGACAGCCAGATCGACCACACCACCGGCTTGTTGATGTTGCGTGAAGGCAAGCCTTTAGATATTTATTGCACAGAAATGGTCAAGCAGGATTTAACCACCGGATTCCCGATTTTCAACATGCTTTCGCATTACTGCACGGTGAATCATCATCCGGTTCCGATTGACGGCGGCAGCTTTACCATCCCGGCCATTGCCGACCTACGGTTTTACACCCAATCCCTAAAAAGCAAAGCCCCGCCCTACTCGCCGCACCGCCACGATCCGCATGACGGCGACAACATCGGACTGGTTATCGAGCAGATTTCAACCGGAAAACAGGTCTATTACGCGCCGGGATTGGGCGAAATCGAAAATCACGTTATGGCGAATATGCTGAATGCAGATTGTGTGCTGGTAGACGGTACGTTCTGGTCGGAAAACGAAATGATCGATTTGGGCTTAAGCAAGAAACCGGCAGCGGAAATGGGGCATCTGCCGCAATCGAGCAAAGGCGGCATGATAGAAATTTTGAATGGCGTACCGAAAGCGCGCAAAATCTTGATCCACATCAACAACAGCAATCCAATTCTGGATGAAGATTCAGATCCGCATCGGCAACTCCTTCAAGCCGGGATTGAATTGGCGCATGATGGGTTGGAGATTGATATTTAAAGATAATTGATAGGATGTGCCGAGGCACGAGGCGCATCCTATGGTACTTTTCGAGGTTCAACTATGCCTGCCGTCCTGCAAAAAAAACGCAAACCGAGCAAGATTATTTAACATTGGAAGCCACCAGCGAAATCAAGAACGAATTCGTGGATGGCGATTGCTACGCCATGTCCGGCGCGAGCGACCAACATATCCGCATTACCGGCAACATTTTTTTCCGGCTTCGTTTGGCAATGCAAGGCAAACCCAATCCATGTGCGGTTTATTCAAGCGACATGAAATGCCGCGCCGAACACGGCAAAATTTACTACTACCCTGATGTCATGCTGGTATGCGACAAGAACGACAACGCTCAATTCTATAAGGAACACCCCTGTTTCATCGCCGAAGTGCAATCACCCAGCACAGAACGTGTTGACCGTCACGAAAAACGGCAAACTTATTCCGAAATCCCCAGTCTTCGTTATTACTTGCTGGCCGACTCGCAACGAAAAAAAGTCGAATTTTACCAACGCGACGCTAATGGCGTTTGGCAATTAGGCTCACTCACAGCCGGGGAAACTTTACAAATTGCCTGTGGCGTTTACCAAGCCGCCTTAACCTTGGATTATATTTACGAGGATGTGGTGTTTGAATAAGTTAAATGTAGGGCGGATTAGGCGCACAATAAGTTTAACATTAAGATTTGTAAGGAGTTTCCGTGCGCCGTAATCCGCCACATGGCGAGGTCAAAACACATTCGGTGGATTACACCGCGCCCAAAAAAAAGTGGTAAATCAAAACCCATCCACGTTGCACGGCTAATCCGCCCTACGGTCCTAAGGTGAGTAAGTTAAGCAATAGCCCTTATAAATTCAAAACGTTAAAGTCCATTAATACAATAAACTTAAACTATAAAGGAACACAAGCCATTCCTGAAAACATGTATTTGAAAGTTTTTGTTATTATTGATTATCTAAAGTTCCGTAGGCCGATTTTTCCGAAGGACATAAAAGCCCAAGCATCATGGTTAGGTATGATTGCCACTTTAGTTTGGACGCGAGTTAATCAGCTCCACAACTCTTAATTCACAAAAGGTCCGTACTGGTCAACATAACATTTTGTACCGTTTATATTAAGAAATTCCAGTGCGCTAATCGCACGAGTTGAATAATCAATCGACTTTCTAGCCGCTAAACTTCCGTGATAAACGGCGCTAATTGACGCCCAATGTTTAGCTGCGTGTAAATGTCCAATCGCAACATTTGCTTGTCCATAGGTGTTGTATGAAGCCGATGCGATGGAAACATATGGCGCAAAAAAGTTATTTAACTGTAACCAATTAATTAATTGCTGCATCGTACCGAGAGCGGTTTGGATATTATCCCGGTTATATTTAGCCGCCACAGCATAGGCTCCGGTGGTTCCGTGCTTGTTGAAATCCAGTGTAGCTTGGGTCAGGCTTGAATTTATCTCCCTAATTGCATTGTTGTAGGCCGTAGGCGTTAGCTTTTGACAATCTACTATTGCTGCATGGCTATTAGAGACAACTAAACTCACTAAGGCTAAAATACCCGCCAATATGGATTTTGAAAATTTACGCATAATGGTACTCCACATTAAAATATAAAATTTATTTACACCAGAATCTAATTTGCGCATAAAAAATTTGAAAAAATTCTGTACGCCTTAATAAAAATTGTACTGTCAAAGAATGCGAAATAAAGGTAATTTTTCACACCTAACTGCCGAGACACAGTGCGATATGAACATTCCTTAAATGTCACCGAGTCAGTAATCCTTAAATTTGACTTATGATTGCAAACTTTCTATATATAAGCTGATGAATAATAACGAACAACACCCCTGGACCCGCACCGAATTCGAAGCGCAATTGCGCGGCATGGAAAAGTATTACCACATCCATCATCCTTACCACACGCTAATGAATGATGGAAAACTGACTAAACAGCAAATCCAGGGTTGGGTGGCTAACCGTTATTATTACCAAGTCAGCATTCCGCGCAAGGATGCCAATATTCTCGCCAATTGCCCCGACCGCGAAACCCGCGCCAAATGGATTCAACGCATCATGGATCACGACGGACATCCCGGCGACCCCGGAGGCATCGAAGCTTGGATACAATTGGGCATGGCGGTAGGCTTAACCCGTGAAGAAATCACGTCAGAACAGCATGTTTTACCCGGCGTGCGTTTTGCCGTCGATGCCTACGTCAACTTCGCACGGCAAGCCGAATGGCACGAGGCGGCAAGTTCGTCATTGACCGAACTGTTCGCGCCGAAAATCCACCAGCAACGCCTGGACAACTGGCCCGATCACTATCCTTGGATCGACAAGGACGGCTACGCCTACTTCCGGAAGCGTTTAACCGAAGCCCGCCGCGATGTCGAACACGGTTTGGCTATAACCCTGGACTGGTACAAGACCCGCGAACAGCAAGACCGCATGATCAAAATATTGCAGTTTAAACTGGATGTGTTGTGGACAATGGCGGATGCAATGTATATGGCGTATATCAATAACATGCCGCCTTATTTTAATGTAAAATAATTAAATATTTTCAGAAATCTGATGGATATAACAGAAGCTTATGTTCGTAAATATCTATTAGCTAACGGCTTTACCGATATAGTTTACGAACCAGAAGGAAAGGTTCCTCCAGATTTTGTTATCAACAATTCAATCGCAATTGAAGTCACTAGGCTCAATTCGCATTATCAAGATACATCAGATTTCCATGAAACATACGCTCATCAAGAATATTTTCCTAAGGTATGGCAAGGATTAGAGAAATTATTAAAAAAATTCGGCCCAGCTATCGATGGCGAATCATGGTATGTTGATTTTTCTTTGATTCATCCATTTAAGGGTTGGTCAAACGTAAAGAATGAAGTTGAGGAATTACTAATTGCCTTTAAAAACTCTGATGAAAAAATCAATCGAAACTATAGAATTCTAGAGTGTTTATCGATTGGCTTCATTCAACGTATTTCAAAAAGTGAAGATTATTATGTTCTTGGCGGCGGAGCTGAAGATGAAATAGGTTGTTTTGTAGTCGATGAAATTTATCGTAATTTAGAAATCCTTATTTCAAAGAAAGAACTTAAAATTTCTAATTATCATTATAAATACCTTGAATGGTGGTTAATTTTAGTTGACCTCATTAATTGGGGACATACGGACTCTGATGATTTAAATCAACTTCGATCACTGCCTAAAATTAAATCAATGTGGGACAAGGTAATAATAATTAGTCCTCATGATTTGCATAATTATTTTGAATATTAGTCTTTTCGCTCCACTAATCTGGGAAGAACAGGTGGGCGTATATAACGGGTTGGGTTGAACATGACCGCCAACAAACGAATACTCTTCGGCTTTCTCATTCCGGTTTTGTTAGCCTCGCTACCGGGAAACTTATTTGCGCACGGCGTCGATTCGACGACGAAAAATTTCTTAAGCCTCAATCAAGGCGTCGCCATCGGCCCGTTTTTGTATATCGGCGCCAAACACATGGTCACCGGTTACGATCATTTACTCTTTTTGTTTGGCGTTATTTTCTTTCTTTTTCGCCTGCGGGACATTTTGATTTATGTCAGTTTGTTTACCCTTGGGCACAGCTTGACCTTATTGCTGGGCGTATTGCTCGGTTTTCATGTCAATTCTTTTTTAATCGACGCGGTTATCGGGTTATCGATTGTCTATAAAGCCTTCGATAATATAGGCGGTTTCAAGCAACTTCTGGGTTTTCAACCGAATACTAAAATCGCTGTGGCGGTATTCGGGCTGTTTCACGGCTTCGGCTTGGCAACAAAGCTACAGGAATTTGCAATTCCGCAAGACGGCTTATGGAAAAATCTGCTGGCGTTTAATGTTGGCGTGGAAATCGGTCAATTCTTCGCGCTTTTTATAATTTTGATTGCGTTAGGCTTTTTGGCGAAGGTCGTCGGTTTTTATGCTTTTTCTAAAGCAGCGAATATTGTTCTTATGTCAGCCGGATGGGTACTCACAGGCTATCAACTAACCGGTTATTACGTTAATGGATAAAGTATGACTCAGGAAAACTTACCGGTTCAGTCGGTTAAATCGCTAATCAATACAAGCTTAACGGCTATTTTGTTGGCTATGGCTGTCTTGTTTGTGGCGGTGTTACCTGCCGAATACGGCATCGACCCGACCGGCCTGGGCGCTAAAATGGGTCTGACGGCGCTTTCTCACGCTGGACGGAATACAACGCCGTCAAGCACTGAAAACTGTGCCCCCACCCAGCAAAGCCAAACGCAATCTTCGCCTGAAATCAAAAGTATTATCCCTGTAAATGAACTTCAACCGCTGGATGCCGCTAAACAAATCCAATGGAAAGATAGCGTCAAAATCGTTATTCCTCCTAAAAAAGGCTTGGAATACAAATTCGGCATGAATAAAGGCGCTGTGCTCGAATTTTCATGGCATACGGACGGCGGATTAATTTATTTCGATTTTCACGGCGAACCTAAAGGCGCAACGAACGGTTATTTCAAAAGCTACCTGGAAAAAATGGAAAGCGAATCCAGCGGCGCATTAACCGCCCCCTTCGAAGGCATACACGGCTGGTATTGGGAAAATGAAACGAGCCGCCCGGTTACTATAGATTTAAAAACAACTGGAACTTATCAAGTGTTAGGCGTCATGCATTAACATTTTTTCTACCATTTGTTGTTCGATATTTTAGTTTGAGGTACTTAAATCAACAACAATGCTACAATCTCGAACTTGAGGTAAACGTACTTAGTTCATCCCTATCAACTTCTTTATATGGGCAGAGACCATGAAAACATTCAAAAAAATAATTAAATTCTTTCCTGCTTTCTTACTGATTTTATCGATTCAACTCGGCTTTAATCCGGCGTTTGCTGAAACGGCTGATAGCCCTCATACTGCAAAAAACCTCAATCTATCGGGGCTTTATCTCGGCTTTTATCCCTGCGACGACTGCCACGGTATTCGAACAACGCTTGCTTTAAATAAAAATAATACCTATGTCATGATCACCATCTACGTCGGTAAGTCCGATCGTGAATTCATCGAGAAAGGTAAGTTCGCCATCGGCGAAAACGGCGATACTGTTGTGTTGACGCCCAAAAAAGGGGGTACTGTTGCACATCAGTACTTAATAGACGACGATATGCTGATCAAATTGGACGAAGACGGCAACCGCATTACCAAAGATGGCGCCGACCGCTTTATATTGAAGAGAAAAGACGTAGTTAAAGCGCAAGAAAAACATACCGGACATTAATCCAATAGCCTCTCATTAAAGGGGGCATACTATATAAATAAATTGAGTTATTTCGAAGAACCGAAACACGTCAATCGCCCGATGTGTTTCGGTTCATTTAAGGGACAAATTGATTAGGGTGATTTTGGACAAACAACAGCGGCGTATTCAACGCTGATGATTTTTATTAAGCCTGCATTGTTAGGATTTACAGCCGCACCGAGAAAACTAAGCACTTTGCTTTTTATATCCGCAACTTGTCTTGGATTGTCTCTGACTTTAATATCCATTTCCGTGTTTTGCAGCAACTTACTAAGCGCCCCTTGATCTGCAGCAAGCGCGGCTTGCAAAGTACCTAGAATGGTAAAAACAATTTTATCCGAATGATAAGCCGTTGCGGGAATGAGAGCGCCGGTCGGTGAAGTAGGACAGGTGGTAATGGCGGCTACACCCTTATCTTCAACAGTAGGAACTACGGCCGACGCATTTCCGGCAAATAATATTTCCATTAGGACAATAAAAACGGTTAATGTTGACATTTTGTTCATGTACGTTACCTCTAAAGTTGATCATGAATAATATATCCAAGGCCACCGATCTCGAAATGACAACCCTGGGCTTTCTTTGTTGATTTCGGTTATTTATAAAATGCGTTGATCTCGTTAACAACACCCAAATTAAACGTAAAAATCGCGCCGTAAATATTCGGCTATGGATGTCATTAACACAATTAATACTAATACAATTTCATGGTTTTTAAATTAAAATATTAACCATTGCTAATTCAGTAGAGTTAACGTCGGTTTTGTTAAATTTAGTGCCTTTAAACCGACGCGGATAATTTTAAAGGTTATCGATTATCGAACTTCTTGGGTTTATTTTCAGGCTGTTGGTGTTGAAAAATGACCTAAACCGCTACGGTATTATTTTCTAAACATCTGAAAACATAAAAATGACCCTCAACGCAGTTCAACCCATCCGTTTCTCACCTTTACACCGTCTCCAGTGGGAAGAAGCCCAGCAAAAATATGTCATTCTTTACCCCGAAGGCATGGTGGAGCTTAATCAAAGCTCAGCCGAAATACTTCTTTGCTGCGACGGCTCTCGAACACTACCGAAAATCATCGATGATTTGGAAGAAAAATTCGCCACAAAAGGTTTAAGCAACGATATTACCCATTTTCTGGAAATCGCATTAAACAATGGCTGGATTCAACAGTAACACTGAAGTTAAAAACATGCCTATCACTCCACCGCGCTGGCTTCTTGCCGAACTTACCTACGCCTGTCCGTTGCAGTGTCCGTATTGCTCTAATCCTGTCGATTACGTCAAATATCCTAATGAACTCAGCACTGACGACTGGAAACGGGTATTGAGCGAAGCCCGTAAAATGGGCGCAGTCCAATTGGGCTTTTCCGGCGGCGAACCGTTAACGCGCAAAGATTTGGTTGAACTGGTCAAACATGCTAGGGAATTGGGGTATTACTCCAACTTGATCACCTCAGGCTATGGACTGACCGAAGACAAGATCGTCCAGCTTAAAGGAAGCCGGACTCGACCATATCCAAGTTAGCATCCAGGCCAGCACGCAGGAACTCAACGACCATATTGCCGGTACAACGTCGTTTAATCACAAAAAAGAAGTCGCCCATCTGGTTAAAAAGCACGGTTATCCGATGGTGTTGTGCGTCGTCATCCACCGCGAGAACATTCACCAAATGCCGCAAATCCTGGAAATGGCGGAAGAACTCGGCGCGGATTATCTTGAACTTGCCAACACGCAATATTACGGCTGGGCGCATGTTAACCGCGATTTATTGCTGCCTACCAAAGAGCAATTCAAGCAAGCGGAAGAAATAGCCCAGGCGTTTAAAGAAAAAGTCGCCGGTAAAATGAAAATCTATTATGTCGTGCCGGATTTTTATGAAGACCGCCCCAAAGCCTGCATGAACGGCTGGGGTACGACTTTTTTAACCATTGCCCCGGACGGCGTCGCACTACCCTGCCACTCCGCCCGCGACCTGCCCGGTTTGGAATGCCCGAATGTCAATGACTATAGCATTCAGGAAATTTGGCACGAATCTAAAGCCTTTAATTTCTTCCGCGGCTTCGACTGGATGAAAGAGCCTTGCCGTAGCTGTGATGAAAAGGAAAAAGATTACGGTGGCTGTCGCTGTCAGGCGTATCTATTAACGGGCGATATGTACATGGCCGATCCGGTGTGCAGCAAATCGCCGGAGCACGGAGTTATTCAGCAAGCGATTGATTCGGCAAAAGTTGCTGCCATTTCGAAGAGTGATGAAAAGCCGTTGGTTTTTCGGAATAGCAAGAACTCTAAATTGATGACTTCGGTGATCGATACTGACGATTAGCTTTTATAGTAAATTCAGGTTACAACGCTGATTTTACTAATTTTTTTAAGCTGATTTCAGTTTTAACAAAAAGATAACATCAATCCAAATCCGTTTGTCTCTACTCAGAAAATTACTGTTATTATTCAAAAATACTAATAATAAACTTGCTGATTACCCATGAAACTGAGCCATCTTCAACAACCGCATGGGTATGGGCGGCGTTCTGGCTGCAACAAAGCATAAACGGGGCAACATATCCTCAAGAACAATCCGTCGGTTGAAACAATTACAGAACTCTGCCAAATAACGGGGGAAATACGTGTGATTAATAGCGTGATAAGCGCCTTTAATAGACCTTATTAACATGGCTTATAATCGTATTGACCCAAGTGGTTTCCAATGAAACAGATCCAGGGCCACCGTTGGTTACGATACCGATGTGCTGACATCCTGCATCAGAAACCGCAGCAAAGCAGGTCAGCCCATCCGAAACCACGAGTCTATCGGCATCAAGATGGCGCACGGCCCACTTCGCGATTTCTTTGGAGCTGAAACCGTTGACTACATTAATGTTTATGGCAATAGGACGCTCCTTTTCGTTGACTGACACAGCGACCGCAAAGGGTGTTTTGTTGGGGGAGCCCCGACCCCGTTTACCGCCCCGGTGTTCACCCCCAATACACGTCACTGCCATCGCTTGAAATGGTCAAACAGGTAATACCTTCGCGTGACAGTAGTCGTCAACTAGTTTTGCAACCGGTGGACGTCCTTTACCGGCAAATAATCCATCGTCGTACCATTGTCGAGCGCGATCAAGTGTTACTGTATCGCCTTTTTGGTCATCACGGGCTAAGTCAGCTCGCCTTATTTTTGCGTCATAATAATACGCAGAAACTACAGTTTTTGGGAAAAATAACAACGGATCAAGAAATGGTTGAAGGGCTTCAAAAAAGTTTTATTAACGTTAATCACCATCCAATCGTATAATTTTAAAATTATGAGCGCTAAAAAAATTGTTATTATACAAGGACACCCGGACCCTGAAGGCAATCGTTTTTGTCATGCTTTGGCGAATGCCTATTTAAAAGGCGCGCAGTCGGCAGGTCATCATATTAAGATTCTGGATATCGCTCAAATTGAGTTTCCCATCATGCGCACTCAAGCTGATTTTGCCAAGGGCAATGCCGTTGAAGCGATTAAGCAGGCGCAAGCTTCCATCCAATCGGCGGAGCACTTCCTCATCGTCTATCCATTATGGTTAGGAACGATGCCGGCCTATTTGAAAGCGTTCTTTGAGCAAGTTTTCAGACCCGGTTTCACGGCGATTAAATCCGATGGTGAAAAATCTTGGGAACGATTAATCAGCGAAAAAACAGCGCATATTGTGATTACGATGGGCATGTCTGAGGTAATTTATCGTTCTTATTACTTGGGTCACGGAGTAAAAAAGCCTGGAAGGAAATATCCTAGCCTATGCCGGTATCAACACGATTGAAGAATCGTTAATCGGCAAGGTAGAATCCATCGATGAAAGCGAAAGAAAACTATGGCTTGATAGAATGGAAGCTGCCGGTCATGCCGGTTTGTAAGAAACAGAGTCTGATAATCGTTTACGAGCAAAAATACAAAGTGCCGACTTTTAAGAAAGCCGGCGAACTTCAATTTAGGTTGAGCTAGTCAGATTAACGAACATGGACGACATCGACCTGACTCCAGATATTTTGAATGGCGTCGACATCCATATCCGGCATCCCCTTTTGCATCCATTCAACTAATAATTTAGCCGTATTAGGATAATTAATCTGCACGGCGTGTGCCGTATGAAGCCAATGGTCGATTGCCTTCGTTTCCAAATCGTTCATCGTGTGACCGTAACCGAGCTGATGCAATGCCGCGGCATTTGAGATTTGCTCCATTTGGGCATGTAGCGGTTTTACCAGTATTTTTTTGCCCATTTGCAACGCTTCGCTGAGTAGTTCGAAACCGGCATTACTAATAACACCCGCCGCATCTAGAAGATCGTCCTGGAAACCTTTTCGGGATAGGGGATTGCAAAAAATATGTTCGCAACGGGTTTCAACGACATCCGGCGTATAGATATGAAACTCGAAGTTTGTGAACGGCATAAGATGCGTAATAACCGTATGGGTATCTTCGAAGGGCAGATAGACGATGATTTTCTTGTCGTTAACGGTTTTCGGCTTGTCGTGAAGCTCGATAATCGGCGGCAATATCGGCTGCCCGAAATGATGCCAATGTAAACCTACCCCTTTTGTTACCGGGGCAAAATATTTCATTACCATCTCGGCTATCGGATCACCGCCTTTTCTGGGAATGTCATGGCGAAATGCATATTGATGACCGATACCCAAAACCGGTACGCCGTGGGTTTTTGCCGCCCAAGCCGTCACCGGTTCGAAATCGCTGATAACAATGTCATAGTCTTTCAAATTCAGCTTGTTGACATCTTTAACAAACGAAATAGGTTTTGCTGTTAACAAGGTTTTAAAATAGCTGACTTCGCCTTTTTCAACCGAAAATGTCAATCCGTGGCGAAGCTGGTAGCCGTTAAAGACTTGCATATCGAAGTATTTATCGAATTCGCGACCGGTAAATTGAAAATCAACTTCGATCCCAGCTTGAAAAAGCTCTTTCGCCATGACTCTGGCGCGAGTGATATGTCCGTTACCGGTTCCTTGAACTCCGTAAAAAATTCGCATTAAATGATTTGTCCTATACTGAAAATGCCAATCGAAATACCCATTGCACTGCCGACCATGGTATCGGTCGGAAAATGCACACCCAAGGCCACGCGAGAAAATCCGACCAATCCGGCCCAGAAGTAAAGCGGAAGAAATAGTGACGGGTAAAAATGTCCTAACAATGTCGCCATCATGAATGCAGCCGACGTATGGCCTGACGGGAAACTGAATTTATCCGACGGGATGATTACACTACGAAAATTCTCTAACGCTGCAGTCGGGCGGTTTCGTTTAAAGCCGTTTTTCAATATGAAATAAACCGGCCTTTCAATGATGAATCCCAGTAAGATGGCGTGCAACGCGAAGCTCTTCATACCTTCTTGCCAATAAAGCAAAGCCATGATTAAAACGTATAAACCGCCGTCGCCGGATTTCGATATAAACCGGCAAAACCTTATTAATCGCCTATGAAAATTGGCGTTGTTAAGCCAAAAAAACATAAAAACATCGTAGCGATGGATAGCATAAAGCAATTTCATAGTCTCTCTCCTAGGAACTGCCTTACCGCAGGCAGTAAAGGTTTATTGATGATTTAGCTATTACAGAGGAGAGAATACGTGGCGCATGTGACAAATAAATGACGGATTTTTGAAGATTTAATGACAGCAAATGAGTTTTAATACTAGATCTCAATCATTCAGCTTGTAGCACGATCCTGAAATCATTTCTTAATTCACAAAATCAATGTTTAAATAAATATTTTTTATTTCCTTTGAACCTTTTGAACGACTATTGGAATTAAAGCTTAGGCATAGAGAATAATAAATCGGTAAATTAAGCCAACTTTAATTTAAATGATTGAAAATATTAAACAAAGGTCTTCCAGAATAACAATAAAATCGAGGCGTTTTCCATGAATATTATGTTGCTAAGACCCTATAGAAAAAATATTTCTATGTACGGCTTGATTTATTTGGCTGGAAAAGAACAAATCATTTCGATTAAAAACATATCGATTTCCGGAATTCTTGCCCAACTGGACGGACAAAAAGGCAGTGAGGATATAAAAGCTATTTTCGATAGCTTATCAGACTCGTCCGTAATCGACTTGTATATACCGGAAATGAAGATAGCCGGTGAAGCGCACATCATTCGCGCCGATTTACAAGATGATCGCATTCAAATCGCATTAGAATATAAAAACGTAACCTACGAGGTTAATGATGCGCTTTACAAAAGAAAGGCTTATCGAAAAAATCTACCGGGACCCGGACAAATTTTAATCGATGGTCGTTACCTTGAATTTAATGCCGTCAACGTATCTGTCGACGGCATTATGATCCGTTTAAACGAACCTGTGAGCATCCAGCCGGGTTTAGTAACTCATTTTAACTTCGAGCGTCTCGATTTGGATGGCGAAGCCGAAGTGAAATGGCTAGAGCAGCTCTTTAACGGAGATACATTAATGGGCTTACAATACCTTCACATGGAAAAATCGTCCCTTAAAGGAATACCGGATTTTACGTTGGCAATGACTGCGTAATAACTTAGCTATCCCTGATAATTCTTTCTATTTTCCCCGCAGAAAGAATTTATCTAGATCGCGGGTCGACAACTCCACCCAGGTAGGTCTGCCGTGATTACATTGACCGCTTCGATCGGTTTTTTCCATATCCCTAAGCAGTGCATTCATTTCATCGATACTGAGTCTTCGATGCGCTCTTACCGCACTATGGCAAGCGACAGTCGCCAAAAGCCGGTTTCCTTGTTCTTCTAAGCGGTGACTCATTCCGTTTTGGTTGAGATCGGCAATCATGTCTCTAATTAATGTTTCGACATCCTTAGTTCCGATTAGCACAGGGACTGAACGCAGAATGATTGTTTCAGGTCCGGAGCGGGATAGATCGAAGCCCATTTCGCTCATCGTTTCGCCGAGTTGTTCGCAAAGATCCGCTTCCGCCGGACTAACGTTGATTTTTATCGGTAACAGTAAAGGCTGGCTTGCAACCTTGCCATGCTGGGATTGCTGCTTTAAGCGCTCATAAATGATTCTTTCATGCGCGGCGTGTGCATCGACCAAAATAATGCCGTTGCGGGTTTCGGACAGAATATAGATATTATGCAAATGCGCGATAGCGTATCCCAACGTCGGAAAGTCCTGGTCCTGCTCTTGTTGCACGGGAGTTTCCGTCTCGGGCGTCGAAGTGCTGTACAGTTTACCAAAGGCTTTGAGCGTTTCTTCAACCTGATATGGAATCGATGATTGAGACACTTTATAAGACGGATAAACTGTTTTTTTACTTGCAGTGGAATCGTTCATAACAAGCATTTCTTCAGATTGCGGAATTTCAGCAACCGGATTAATAATCTGATGACTCGGTCTTACTTGTGCGATAGCGCGGTGCAACGCTGAAAATAAAAAATCATGAACCAACCGCCCTTCTCGAAACCGAACTTCCAATTTCGCCGGATGCGCATTGACATCGACTAAAGCAGGATCCAACGTCAAATACAAAACAAAAACCGGATGTCGTCCATGAAAAAGAACATCTTGAAACGCCTGCCTAACGGCATGAACAATCAATTTATCCCGCACCAATCGGCCGTTTACGTAGAAAAACTGCATATCCTGCTGGCTTCTGGAAAATGTCGGCAACCCGACCCAACCGGTTAATTGCAGGCCGGACGATGCCACATCAACGGTAATTGCATTGCCTAAAAATGCCGAACCCAAAATACCGGCAAGCCTTTCTTCTTGTTCGGATTCTCTCTCGGCCTGTCGAAGCCGGAAGATTTCCTTCTGGTTATGACTCAACGAAAATTCAATATCGAACCGACTTAACGCCATACGTTGAATCAAAGTGTGAATATGGTCGAATTCCGTTTTTTCAGATTTCAGGAATTTACGCCGCGCTGGCGTGTTATAGAATAAATCTCTAATATCGACGGTGGTCCCGGGGGGATGCGGATCGGGTTTGGGATCGAAATCTTTCTCAGTGCCGTCTGCATCGACACGCCAAGCACAATCGGCATCGGCGATACGTGAGACCAAGGTTAATCTTGAAACGGAACTGATACTCGGTAAAGCCTCGCCGCGAAAACCCATCGTCGCCACCTGTTCAAGGTCGTCGAAAGAAGCTATTTTACTGGTGGCATGACGCGACAAAGCTAACGGCAAATCTTCTTTAACTATGCCGCAGCCGTTATCTCTAATCCGAATGCGCCGCGTACCGCCCTGCTCAATCTCGATACTTATCGATGAAGCCCCTGCATCGAAGCTGTTTTCAACCAGTTCTTTAACGACGGAAGACGGTCTCTCGACCACTTCGCCCGCAGCAATTTGATTGATGAGTTGTATGGGAAGAACCTGAACGCGCATAGGACAACCTTAAAATAAACCGCCATTCTATAGGAGCAAATAAAGTCTGGGTAGTTTCAATAGAAGACTCGAAGATTAAAGCAACTTTCTAAAATGCTAACCACACGCTTTATTGATCCGGCCCTTAAATGTTTGAACGTAAGTGTCAATTAAACCGCACCTACTGTAATGGTCAACTAAAACCGGACACTTTTTTAGACAGACTTTCTATAAAAATCCCGTTCAAATTGCAACGGGGATTGATAACCTAATTTTGAATGTGATCGTTTGCCATTGTAAAAAGCCAAATAATCGAAAATACTCAGTTTGGCAGATGCTTTAGTCCTAAATTTCTCATAATTCAGCTGTTCGTGTTTAAGGCTTCTGAAAAACCGTTCCTTCGGGCTATTGTGCCCAAGGGGCAGACTCTCCAGCAATTACCTTTACGACTCATGCTGTGTTCCATTTTCATGATAGACAAATGCTTACGGTATTCATGGCTTGCATATTGGCTTCCGCGATCTGAATGATGTAGCAAACCAGGTTTCGGTAAGCTGCGCCAAAAGGCCATTTGTAACGCACTGACAAATATCGAAGTCCGCATTTGATCAGCGACCGCCCAACCTACCAATTGCCGTGAAAACAAATCAATAACAACGGCTAAATACGACCAAAGGAAATCCCTTTAGGGGCAACCAACCTTCGAGCGTCCAGATGTAGGTGATATCCGTTGCCCAGACTTGGTTAGGCGCCACCACATCAAATTGCCGATCCAGGCTGTTGGGCGGGCGATATTGCCTCGTTATGGTTGCTGTCAGTGGTCACTTTAAAACGCTTGGGATAGCGTGCTTTCAAGCCCAGCCTGACCATTAAATAGCGCACTTGGTAGTGCCCTGATTTCATGCCTGCCTTACCTTTATGCCCTTTGGGTGCAATTCATTGGATAGTCGCCGGTAAACATAGGTTTGCTTTGGTCATTGAAAAGCTGCCTAGCCTTGGCCTCAAGCGCTTCTCTTTACCGAGTTTTATCAATATCTTCTGGCTTTTTTGCCCATGCATAAATGACACTGGGACTCACACCTCCATCACGCGGCATAATACGGTAACTGGATAAGTCTTCTGTTGCTCACGAATAAACCCGTATTTTATTCGACTTCCTTGGCGAAGCCTTCCTTGGCGAAGCCGAAGGGAAGACAGAGTCCTTTTTTAATATTTCGCGCTCCATGCCCAATTGTTCGTTCTCTTTGCGTAACCGCAACAATTCAGCTTGACTTGTTAAGTTCAAAGTTGCCGTATGGGTGATTGATGGGGTTGTGGAGCCTCGTTCTGCCCTCGACCAACGGCCAATAGCACTTAATGAAATACCTAAGTTATCGGCTGCTTGCTGGTGGGTATAACCCTTTTCGTTCACTAACTTCGCAGCATCTTGTTTAAATTCTAATGTGAATTTAGGATTGGGGCGTTTTATTTGATTGTTCATGGTAACCTCTAATGACATTATAAATCTGCCTCTAGAAGTGCCCGGTTTAATTAAACCATTTCAGGCGGCAATGCAGCACAAGGCGGCGGCTGTGGCTGTTATTAACTTTTTCTCTTACGTGGCGACTACATGCTGAATATTTCCTCATGCTATTGGCTCCCTCGCCGATAGGTCAGCGCGGGGTTTTTGATCCAAGCAGAGAGTCTGGACAGTGGCCACCGGTGCGAATAATGTAGCAGAGTAAAATATTTTTTCTCGTCTCGCGCTCCCAATTATTTCGTTTTATTTTACTCTGCTCCCCATTATTCTTGGGTTTATACTGGTCAGGCACATATATTTCGGAGCGACAAAACTTTTATGCCTCAAAGGGTAAGGTTTCTCACACCAACCTCTAACAATTCACAGGGTTTAACTCATTACCCGTTTTAGTTTGTATATAATTACATCATCGGTCATGCCGCCTTCTAAATAAATGTTTGACATCCTCTACAATCACATACAAGGAGGGTATCAAAATCAATGAAATCAACGTCGCAAATACGATACCGAAACCGATAGATATCGCCATCGGGATCAACATACGCGCTTGCCGCGAGGTTTCGAAGATCATCGGAATCAGGCCGAAAAAGGTGGTAAAAGTCGTCAGTAAGATCGGCCTGAACCGCTGGGTGGCGGCGATTTTGATGATGTCGATCGCCGATTTCCCAGCATTCGCAGCTTTCGTTTTTAGATAGACCGCTTGGTCGATCAAGATCAGCGAGTCGTTTGCAACAATACCGGCCAGCGACACCATGCCGAGTACGCTGATCAGGCTGAGATCGTAGCCCATGATAAAGTGACCGAATATCGCGCCGATGACGCCAAACGGAATACTGGAAACCACCACCAGCGGCAAGCTGTAACTCTGTAAGGGTATTGCTAGAAGGATGTAAATTGCCAGCAACGCGATAATAAAGCTCAACGATAAACTATCCATGCTTTCCGACATATCCGCCGCCTGCCCCTGGAAGCTGTATTGTAGGCCGGGATATTTCGTCATTAACTCTTTTAATTCGCTGGCTTCGAGATCGTTCAGGATTTCACCGGCTTTGCTTTTGGGAATAACATTGGCTTTTACCTGAATATTCCGTCTACCGTTGTGCCGGTTGATTTCGGTATACGCCCTACCCCGTTCGACATGAACAACTTCTTTTAACGGAACGTATTTCCCCGTTTTGGTCCAGATCAGCAAGTCTTCGATATTGCTCTGCGATAAACGTTCGTCTTCCGCCAGTCTGACCATGATTTTGATTTCGTTACGTCCGCGTTGCTGGCGCAAAACTTCCGCACCGTAGAACGCATTTCTGACTTGGCGACCGACTTCTTGCGGCGTTAACCCTAGACTTTTACCTTCCGGAAGAACCGTAAAATCCATTTGTTGCTTACCGGGGCTGAATCCGTCATCGACATCTTTAACTATCGAAAACCCGCGCAAGGCATCGGCGAGTTGTTCACCGGCTTTTTCCAACGTTTTGCTATCCGGATGGTTTAATTCGATGGTAATCGACGAACCCGCGCCAGGCCCGCCTGCGTCCGATTCGAAATTCAGCGAATCGACCCCGACGATATCACCGGTCGCTTCACGCCAGCGCTGGCTGAATTGTTCGGTGCTGACGATTTTTTCACGAATATCGGGCGGCGCAAGATAAGCCCGAACGATAGCTTTATGGCTTCCGCCTATTCCAATTTCGGTAAATATTCCGCGAATGAGTTGGTCGCCGCCCTTTATATTTTTCGCTGCTTCACGCGCAGCCTTGATGACGGAATCGGCAGCAGCCTTGGTTTTTTCTTCCGATGTTCCGTAAGGAAGTGTCAGTGTTGCACGGGCGAAATCGGAGTCGACTTTCGGGAACATAGACATGCCCATACGTCCGCTGATAGCGTAGGACAACGTTGTCATCAGCAACGCCAGCGCCGCAACAAGCGTAAGATAACGATGCTTCAGCAAGACCTCGATTAAGGGCTCGTAAAATGCATGAATCCAATGTTTAAACCCGTCGCTGAAAGCCTGTTGTTTTACATGCACCCATTCTTCTAAGCCAGTGCGTTGTACCTCTTTTAATCGACTTAAATGATGCGGCAATATGTATAAGCTTTCCACAAGCGACACCAGAAAAACGGTGATTATTACCAACGGAAGCATGTAGAAAATTTTTCCGGTTTGACCGGGAATAAAAAAAATCGGCACGAAGGCCGCCATATTAACCAAAATACTGAAACTCACCGGCACCGCCATTTCCCGCGTACCTTGTATTGCGGCCTGCAACGGCGGCATACCTTGCTGGCGATGGTGATAGATGTTCTCGCCGATGATAATAGCATCGTCGACCACGATTCCGCCCGCTATCAGAAACGCGAACAGCGAAATCATATTCAACGACACATCCAGCGCGGGCAGTAGCAGAAAGGTTCCCAAAAAGCTGTCGGAATACCCATCATGACCCAAAAGGCGAGGCGTAATTCTAAAAAAACGGCCAAGGAAATAAAGACCAGGATTAAGCCGGTAATACTGTCGTCGACCAGTAAATCGATTCGTTGCGCATATTGATCCGACGAGTCGTAACGGATTTCGGCGTTAATCCCTTCAGGTAATACAGCCTTAATTCGGTCCAGATGCTTTTTGACGGCATCGGAAACTTCTATCGGCGTTTGCTCCCCTACGCTGTAGACTTGCATCATGACCGCCGGTTGTCCGTTAAAGTTAGCGGAATAATCGCTGTCTTCATAACCGTCTTTAATGCTGGCGATGTCGCCCAACCGTAAAACACTGCCATTAGCGGTCGTGATAACCGGAATGTCGGCAAACTCCCGCCCATAATCCTTCCGTTCTTTCATACGGACCAAGATTTCGCCGCCATCGGTTTTGATGCTGCCGCCCGGAAGATCGATACTGGCGTTTTGTATCCGTTGCGCAATATCCGACAGCGATAATTGATAACGCCGTAAATGATCTTGACTGACTTCGATACTGATTTCGAGCGGATTGATACCTTCGAGTTCGACTTGCGTTATCGCAGCGTCTTGCAAAAGCTGTTCGCGGAATTGTTCGGCTAATTCGTGTAAGTCATGATGTTTAGTTTGCCCGTACAACACGAGTGAAAGCACTTGCCGGTGCATACTCACGGGGGCGATTTTGGGTTCTTCCGCATCGACGGGAAAGGTGGTAATACGACTAACTTCCCTTTGTATATCTTGCGTCAGTTGCTGAATATCCGTGCCGCGCATGGCTTCAACTAGGACTTTTCCTTGACCTTCTTTTGCGGTGGCATTCACTTCATCAATACCGTCAACCCCGCTAATTGCGTCTTCAACTGCCAGTAAAACCCCATTCTCGATTTCTTCAGGACTTGCGCCGGGATAAACAACCGTAATACTGACCGCATCGGTTTCGAATTCGGGAAAAACTTCTTGCTTGATAACGCCGATGAATAATAGCCCGCCGACAAGGAAAATAATCATCATTAAAGTTGCGGCAATCGGATGTGCGGCCATCCAGCCGATAGCGCCCTTATTATCGAATTGTCCCGGCGATTGCATATTATTAATGTGTACGAGGTTTTTTTGCCGGTTCGGTTCTGACGGACATTCCCGTAAATGGCGCCGACAGTTCGCTGGTAACGATTCGGCTGTGCTCCGGCAACTGATCCTTATCCAGATAAACGAAGCCTTGTTCCGTCCATCTCGGTGCCACGGATTGTATCGTCAGCGTTTGGTTGTCGTTTAACAACCAGAGTTGGCGGTCGTCATGCAGGACGGTTTCCGGCAGTTTGATAACGTCTTTCAGTGTTAGCCCTTCGATTTCAACGCGTACATAGGTACCCAACATCAACGGCGGCAAGGCTTTGTTTTCTGTTTTTTGACAAAGCGGGTCGTCAACCTCGACTATCAATTTCGCCATACGTCCTTCAGGCTCAAGTTCGGCTTGTAATCGCTTAACTGTGCCGTACCGGTAAACGCCTTCGCCCCACGCAGCGTCGTAGCTTATTTTAGCTAGCGATCCGTTCCGGCTATTAATGCCGGGAATATTTATCCAGCTTAGCTTATCGACCGGAACGGAAACATTAATCCAGAAATTATCGATACCAACTAATGTAGCTAACGGCGTGCCGGTGGAAAATGCCGACATCCATGCACCGATATTGGCGTTACGGCTTACGATAATGGAATTGAACGGCGCAACCGGACGAGTTCGTTCCAAATTCAGATGTGCTTGCTTGAGATTCGCTTCAGCGGCTGCTAACGCTGCTTGCGCCGCGTTGAGATGCGGCTTTCTCAAAACAAGTTCGCGTTCTTGCCCATTGAGTTCCGAACCTAACAATTCGTACTCACGGCGAACTATCACTTGCTGGCCTTGTTCGAGCTTTAAGTTAAACCGGGCTTTGGCTAAATCATTTTCGCTTTGGACGATAGCCAGTTTGTAATCGGTCGGATCGAGTTCGACCAGTACTTCCCCTTCTTTTAATAAGCCGCCTTCGATAAAATCAGGACTTATCCATTGCACCATACCGCTGATTCGGGGTGTCAAATTGACACTTTGTGCAGCAATCACATTACCCATTGCGTTGACTGTGGTGGGATGGTCGGTCGTTTCAGCGCCGATAACATCGACGAGCGGTGCTAATTTTTTGGACGTAGCGCGTTCGGCTCTCGGTTGATGGGTTAGCCAATACGATGAAAGTCCGATACTTAGGACAACTAATATCAGCGACGGCAGAATTTTTGCCACTTTTTTTATCAACTCGTTTATCACTAATGGGTTTCCTGCACGTTAATGCTTTTTCCTGCTAAATCTGGCAATGGGAATTTACCTGCTAAAGCCCGGTATAGACTAATCCGATAGGCTATAAGTTGCTGACGGTTTTGCAATAAACTCCGTTCGAGACTTTGTTGACTTAATATGGCGGATAACACCCTTAAGAAATCCATAGCACCGTTGATATAACGTAAACGGATTAAACTGCTCGCTTCTCTTGCCAATTTGACTTGTAGTTCGAGGTTGTCGACGAACAAACGCTGTTGCTGTTCTTGCACCAACGCATTTTCCACTTCGTTTACCGCATTAAGTAAAAGCGTGGCGTAATTATTTAAGGCTTCCGCAGAAACCGCTTGAGTTCGTTCCACTTCCGCCACTCGTCTTCTGCCGTCGATGATGGGCAGAACGATATTACCCGCTATTGTAGCCAGCCAATTATTAAGCACGGATTGAAAGTTTGGCGAACTCGCTTCAACAGTTGCGGATAAACTGAACTTAGGATAACGGTCGGCAATGGCCGAAGCGATGCGCTGATCGGCGGCTTGCACTGCGTAATACGCTTTTCGAATATCGGGACGGCGTTGCATTACATCCACGCTCAAACCGGTTGACGGCAACGACGACAACGAAGGAAATTCTTCAACTACCGGTAAGAAGTAAGTTCCGGGAGAACTCCCCGTTAAAACGGCTAATTGATTTTCCAATACCGCTATCGTAGCCAGCACGGTATATCGACTACCGATGACGGACTCCAGTAACTGTTGCTGCTGGAATACGTCTGCCGCCGAGGCTTGCGCACCTCGAAATCGAACAGTTATCAACGCGACATTATTTCTGTTGACTTCTATTTGCCGCTCCAGCAGTTTTAGCTGTTGACGCTGCTCGACAAGCCGATACCAAGCAGTCGCTATTTCCGCAGTCAGCGAAATAGCGGCGGCGTCAATATCTTCTTCCGCCCCCATCACGTCGAGTTTGGCGGCATTTAATGCTGTCCGAATCCGTCCCCAGAGATCCAATTCGTAACTTGCCGCCAAGCCTACGGCAAAATCGTTCAAGGAAGATGATTGGCCGGTACTGCCGGTCGTTAACAGACTACCGTTAACTTGAGGAATTAAATCGGCGCCGCTTTTTTTTGCGATCGCCTTCGCTTGGTCCAAGCGGTTATAAGCCGCCAATAATGAAAAATTGCCCCCCAGCGCTTTTTCGCATAACCGGTTCAGAACTTGGTCGTTAAAAGCCAACCACCATTTATCCGCTGGTTTAAGCCAACCGGAATCGGAAAATGTTGGATTTAATTTAACAGGCGGCTGCACTTTTTCTATTGAAACCGAGCAACCTGCCGATAAGCAGAAAATAAAGCAGAAAAAACTCAGTTTAATGCTTCTCGATCTATTCCCTCGCCGATTATTTTGAAGAATCGGCTTAATGATTACCCCTTCGAAAATTATCCGTACGCGTCCATCCATCATAGAAAAAAAATATCTTGTTTCATTTTGTCAATCGAATTATACGAATTCCGCCCGCCAACCACACGCTCTTTACATTTGTGCTAATCTTAATTTCGATACCTTATTTCAATAACACTCAGCTTCCGAAGTAAATGGATTACCTTGATACCCGTCTTCCGGTTATTTTACTCATTGACGACGACCAAACGCTGCATTTATGGGCCGTTAGAAATCTATCCGAAGACAATTTTAGATTGATCTCTTGCTATAACGGAAAAGAAGGCATCGAAGCTTTCAAAAAAAATCGTCCGAACATTGTCATGATCGATATTGAAATGCCCATTATGAACGGAATTGAAACGTGCGCCGAAATCCGCAAATTGCCAATGAGTGACAATATTCCCATCGTCATGATGACAATTACGGAAGATCATCAAAAAATTGCTCAATCCTATGCCGCTGGCGCGACCGATTTCGTTATTAAACCGATTAATTGGAAGGTATTGACCCATCGCTTACAGTATATGACAAAAGCAAACAATAACTTGCTTAAATTGGCGCAAAGCGAAATCAGGTTATCCAAAGCCAATAAAATGGCTCGCCTCGGCAACTGGGAATGGCAGCAATCGTGCAATTCCGTATTTTGGTCGGATGAAATTTATAGCTTGATTGAACGCACAACCGACGACTTTACGCCCACCTTAGAAAACTTTAAAGAATACATTCACAAAGACGACATTCCTTATGTCATGCGGTCGTTAAAGAAATCGTTCTTTTCAAAAAAACCCGAAACGATCGAGTTTCGCATTATCAGTGCGAACCGCCACGAACGCTTTGTTTCGCAACAGATCGAACCGGTTGCAAACGATAGATCCAACTTCATCGGACTAATCGGCACGATACAAGATATTACGGAGCGAAAAAACCAAGAAAATAAAATTCGCCACTTAGCGTATTACGATGAAGTCACTCAATTACCCAACCGCATATTTTTTCTTAAGTTTTTATCAAAAACGATAGAACTAGCGAAACGAAACAATAAAACTTTCGCTATTCTTTTTTTGGATCTGGATGGGTTTAAAGGGATTAACGATACCTACGGTCATCAAGCGGGTGATCTGCTTTTAAAAGAAATCTCAACCCGATTGACGAATGGATTGCGCTGCTCCGACTTAACATCCCGATTTTACGATCATATCGACCAAAAAGTCGATGTGGCGAGATTAGGCGGCGATGAATTCATTATTTTGCTAAACGAGTTAGCGCGTCCCGAAGATGCGGCAACTGTGGCGGAACGAATTCAGTGCTGGATTACCCAACCGATACAACTTGGAGACCGGCAAGCGCATATCGGCGTTAGCATGGGCGTTGCCATTTTTCCTTTGGATGGCGAAGATTCCGAGACTTTGCTGAAAAATGCGGATATCGCGATGTATCACGCAAAAAAAATCGGTAAAGGCCATTACCAGTTCTTTCACGAAGGCATGGCGTTAAAAGCCAAAAAACGGCTCGAGATGGAAACTTTTATGTACCGGGCCGTCTCTAATAACGAGTTACGCTTACATTATCAACCTGTTATCGATATAACGACGGGTGAATTAACCGGCGCAGAAGCATTATTAAGGTGGGAAAGTCCCCATTTGGGGTTTTTACCGCCGAACGACTTCATTCCGCTGGCCGAAGAAAACGGCATGATAAATCAATTCGGCGAATGGGCTATCCGGGAAGTTTGCAGACAATACAAAGAGTGGCAGCTTTTGGGTTTAGGACGGTTGAGTATTGCCGTGAACTTAAGCAGTCTTCAATTCAATCAATCGTCGTTCATCGACACAGTGAGCGGCATTTTTGAAGAGTTCGATATTAATCCGGCGTTTTTAACCTTTGAACTGACTGAAAGCATGATTATGGCGGACACGGATAACATGTTGAAAAAATTACAAAATCTAAAAAATCTGGGTATAAAATTAGCGCTTGACGATTTCGGGACCGGCTATTCGTCGCTTCGTTATCTAAACCGCTTTCCGCTCGATATATTAAAAATCGACCGCTCGTTCGTTAAAGAACTTCCGGTTAGTTCGGATGCTGCCGCTATCGTGAACGCCATATTAGCCTTAGCAAAAGCGCTAAATTTAAGCACCGTTGCCGAAGGTGTGGAAACGGCGCAGCAAAAGATGTTTTTGCAAAACACAACGTGCAATTCGGTTCAAGGCTACTTATATTCAAAACCGATACCGCAAGCAGAATTTAGAACATACTGGGAAAAGCACAGTATGGTTACCTCATAGGTTTAGACGATGCTCCGCCTATCCCGAATCAAAAGTTACTTTAGAAACGCCTCAATCCGAGTCAAATTAACTTGGGCGATCGGTTTATTTGCGATAATGGGTTTAATGCTCGTATCGTCCGTTCTTTCTCTTCGGGAATACATCAATCAAAGAACCGAAAACGAACAATATTTATCGTCGATTGCCGGTATTGTTGCATGGCACAGCCGGGCAGCCTTGGCATTTAAAGATTTCGATTCCGCAAATGAATCCTTAAAAACACTCAAAAATCAACAAGGCAGTATCTCCGCTTTCTTGTTCGACGATGAAAATAAACTCGCAGCAGCTTATATAACTAAATTACAGATATCTATACCTAACGAAGTCAAGCAATTAAAGAATATCGTACGAGACAATGGTATTACCGCGAAAACGGAACCGGTAGATAAACCGTTTTGGGAGACGATTCAAAACAAAATAAAGGCTTTGCTTGGCAATTCGTCACGGCGGACTTTAAATAACGGCTTTTCAGAGGTCACCCTTTACGACAATCAAGGCCGTTTACATTTGTACAGACCTATTTTTATTGACCATGACCTTATCGGCACATTGCATCTTATCGATGACATCAGCCGTATCAACGCCTTCATTTCGGGCTTTTTTCTGATAACCGGTACGCTGGTATTTTTTACCTTACCCTTTGTCGTCTATGTTTCCCATCGATTACAACGGATATTTTTAGATCCGATGATGCATTTAATGCAAGCGATGCGCTCTGTCGCGCAAGAGAAAAAATTCACGACCCGCGTTGCTAAAACCACCAACGACGAATTCGGGCAATTAGTCGATGTTTATAACGAAATGCTGGATGAAATCCACAACCGCGACGAACTACTTGAGTGGCAGCGAAAGACATTAGTAACCCAAGTCGATGATCGCACATTGGAACTGTCGACAAAAAACCTGGAACTGGAAAAAGTTGCCGCCGAAGCGCTTGCTGCTAAAGAAGAAGCGGAAGCCGCAAACTTCGCTAAATCGCAATTTTTGGCGAATATGAGCCATGAAATCAGAACGCCGATGAATGCCGTCTTGGGAATGGCCGATTTCTTATACCAAAGCGGTTTAAAAGACGATCAACGCCGTTCGGTCGAAGTTATGAAACAATCGTCGAAATTGTTACTTAGCGTCATTAACGACATTCTGGATTTCTCCAAGATAGAATCCGGAAAGTTACCGCTTTCGACACAACCTTTCAATTGCCGCGACTTATTAAACGATAGTTTCGAATTATTACAGCTCGAAGCGAAATCGAAAGGTTTGCGCTACAGACTAAAATTCAATACCGAGTTACCGGACATATTAGTCGGCGACCCCGTGCGAATCAGCCAGATACTGGTTAATCTGTTGAGTAATGCCGTAAAATTTACCGCTCAGGGCGAAGTTAATCTGAATGTATCTTGCCGTTCCACGGCAACTCAAAAAATGCGCTTGTATTGCGAAGTAACCGATACCGGAATCGGTATTTCTCAAGACAAATTGAATCTTATTTTTAACGCGTTTTCTCAAGCCGACAATTCCATGACTCGCATTTATCGCGGCACCGGTCTGGGTCTTGCCATCGCTAAACAGTTAGTCCAGTTGATGGGCGGACAAATCGGCGTTAACAGCCAACCGGGTATCGGTTCAAGCTTTTGGTTTTGGGTCGAATTGGAAAAATCGAAAAAACCCATAAAGTTTCCGAAAACCGCTGCCAACTACCGATTTAAAGCCAAATTGCTCGTTGCCGAAGACTATCCGGCAAATCAACTCGTGGTGCAGCGTTTTCTGGAAGATTTAGGCTGTCAAGTCCATGTGGTGAATAACGGCTTTGAAGCCGTCAAGGCGTTGAAAAGCCAGCCGTTCGATCTTATTTTTATGGATTGTCAAATGCCTTTTATGGACGGCTACCAAGCGACAGAGGAAATACGGCAAAATGAGCTAAACGAAAACACAGGCAAACATATTCCAATCATTGCATTAACCGCGCATGCTTTAACCGAAGATGAAGCTAAATGCAAAGCGGCCGGTATGGACGGCTGGGTAACAAAGCCGTTTACGCGCCAAGATCTCAGTAAAGTGATGCAGCAATGGCTGCCTGAATCGTTAATTATCTCAGATCAGCCGGCACTTAAAACCGATATTAACACGCTGGTTAAAGCCATTAATGTTATTGAGGACACGACTGCAATCGACTTGGAGTTTTTTACTCGACAGTTCAAAATGGATAACCAGGAGGATATGGCTTTTATCTCTTCATTAACCCAAGCCTTCCAACAAAATGCAGCGCAAACACTCAGTAATCTGCAACATAGTATCGAAAACGAAGATGCGGAAAGCATTCGTAAACTGGCGCACGGATTAAAATCGTTAAGTTCCAATGTCGGTAGCGGAAAGCTGACCGAACTCTGTATGACGATGGAACAAGCCGGAAAAACTAACGAACTCGGCAATACTCAGCAATTGCTCGAATCCATGAAACAAGAATATTTAAGGGTTTTAACCGAATTAAATGCTTTATGCAGCAAGCAATAGTGATAAATTAGCTGTCATGAAATCGGCTTTTCGAGAACATCGGCTTGTATATCTCTCCTTCTCAAAAAACAATTTTATCCCTACTCGCAGACGGTAACTTCCACTCCGGCACCGAATTAGCGAAAGCAATAAACATCAGCCGTTCGGGAATTTGGAAACACATACAAAGTTTGGATGAACTTGGTCTGGCGTATATCGCCGTTAGCGGAAAAGGTTACCGGCTGGATAAATCTTTACAGTTGTTGGACGAAGCCGAAATCTTGAGTTACGTCGACGATAAAGCCAAAACTTTAATCCAATTGTTCGAACTATTCGACCGGATTCATTCGACCAATACGCATTTAGTTCAGCAGGCGACGCAAAACGCGCCTTCCGGTTCGATCTGTTTGACGGAACAACAGACAAACGGCAGAGGACGGCGCGGTCGAAATTGGGTTTCCCCCTTCGGAAAAAATATTTACCTTTCGATATTGTGGCGATTTCAAGCTGGTCCGATGGCAATTTCAGGCTTAAGTCTTGTCATCGGTGTGGCGGTCATACGCGCGCTTAAATATCACTTTCCGAATACATTTCAATTAAAATGGCCGAACGATATTTATTTAGCGGGCAAAAAGCTCGGTGGCATCTTGGTCGAAGTCTCCGGCGAATCCGACGGGCCGTGCGCAGCCGTTATCGGTTTAGGTTTAAATATTTCGCTATCGCAAACCGAAGCAGCGACAATTACACAAGCTTGGACCGATTTAGCCGACATTGCCGGTGGACGGCAAATCAACAGGAATCAATTAGTAGGATCATTGTTAAGCCACTTGTTACAGATTCTTGCCGAATTTGAAGAATGCGGAATCCCATCCTATCTGGATGAATGGCGAACCTACGATTGCCTTAAAGATAAACCGGGAACGCTTTACATCGGCGAACGTCGTTACGAAGGCATCGTAAAAGGGATCGACGATCAAGGCTTGCTGCTGCTCGCGCGTAACGACGGCAGCATTCAAGCGTATGCTTCCGGCGAAGTCAGTTTTAGCAGCTGAGCATGAAGTTATTGATCGACCTGGGTAACACCCGTCTCAAATGGGCTATCGCAAATACGTTGGATTTAGCCGATCAACCGCCGATTAATAACACTGAGATCAACCCGGACACACTGTTTGCAGCTTGGCGCAACTTAGCGCCGACGCCTGAATGTTTAGGCATTGCTTGCGTCGGTTCCGGTCGATTATTAGAAACAGTGGTCTCGGTCGCAACAACGCTTTGGCCTGCCATCACGATTTATCAAGCGAAATCGGCGGCTCACTGTTTGGGTGTTTATAATTCTTATCCAGAACCGGAAAAATTAGGCGTCGATCGCTGGCTAAGTATGATCGCCGGTTTCAATACCTACCGGTCGGCATTGTGTATCGTCGGCTGCGGCACGGCGATTACGTTAGATAGGTTGGACTCATCGGGCAAACACCTTGGCGGACTCATCTGTCCTGGGTTGCGATTGATGAGACATGCACTGGCAGACGGCACGGAAAACCTTAAATCCGTTAGTCGAAACTTTCCATTCGAGTTAGCCAACTTCACCGATGCTGCTATATATAACGGCGCCTTAGCGGCTGCTTGCGGCTTAATCGAACATACGCTAAAACACCAAACCGAGGAATTACAATTGCTGTTAACCGGCGGCGATGCCGGCATTATTGCCGCTCAACTCGACAGATCCGCGTTGATTGAGCCGAATTTAGTTTTACGCGGGCTAGCCTTGTCCATACAAAATCCATGATGAAAATACTTTGCCTCTTAATCATCTTAGCGAATGTGTGTGTATTGCTGTGGGAATACCGGAGCGGCGCTTTCACTCAACACAAAGAAAGCCATCAGCAGGAAATCGCAACCGGAAAAGAATCTATCATGTTGTGGGACGAGGTTAAAACGCAATCAATTGAACAACCGAATAATATAAAGCCACAAGCCCGATAGTCCAGTAGGGTGCATTCCATGCACCTTAATATGGATTGGGATATGATGTTGGTTTGATTGGTGCGTGGAACGCACCCTACATGACTGACAATATAATTGAATTTACTGGTGCATCTGTTCCAAATGTTCCGGGAGCTTGGAACCAAAATTGGGGTCATTAATGAATGTAAATAAATTTCGAAGCCCAATTTTAATCTCAGGCTTGCTAATTGTTTTGTTTTTTAATATTAAATTTGTAGTCATTCGTTTTCATAAAGCCGAAGGGCATCCAATTGGGGATGATGTTGTACGTGTTTATAATGCCGACCCATCTTCGGATGCCCCAAAAGTTGCTGTCCATAATTTTGTTAATAATCAGGCACTAGCGACTAATCAAATGGTTAATGTTTATATTAAATACTCTTATGAAGATAGAGAGATAATAGAATTAACAGATTCAGTATCCATCGTTACTGTATCTACTTTAATTCTTTACGTTCTTACCTACGCTTTTACTACTACCAAAAGCACGTAGGGCGGGTCGAGACCCGCCTTACAGTTACCCATCGTACGAAGTTACATCATAAGGCGGGTTACGCCGCGCGGGGAGGTCGGTGGTTGCTTGGGTTCAGAGGGGTTGCGCGGCTAACACCGCCCCACGTATGGCGGTTTTTACCCGCCGTACGGTCGTCCAGGTACCGTACTCAATAATTTACTAACCAAGCAATAGAGATTTTCGAATGACTCAATTTTACAGAGTATTAGTTGATCCGAATGCGACAGATAGGTTGTATTTGAAAGCTCCAGTAAATTCTAATGGGAGAGAGGTTGATCCACGTATTTTTACCTCTGGCACTAGATATGATGGTGAACTCCCATTGAAGCTACCGTTACGGCGCGAAGGAAAACCTGTCGACTTTAACTTTTGTGATTTCGACTTGATTGTAACACCTAAACATTTGAATGAAGCACTTCAAGAACTGGTGGGAGACTCGATTCAGCGTATTTCTATTGAGATAGAAGCGAGCAATACGTTATACGAGATTCTGAATGTATTAGATACAGTAGAATGTGTTAATGAAGAAAAATCGGAGTTCACAAAATGGGCGCTAGGAGATGGCAGGTCAGATAAAGTAGGACAGTTTCGAATGATTACGAGATTATTTATTGATCAGGAAAAAGCAAGGAGTCACAATATGTTTCGAATCAACGAATGGAAGATAGCCTTAATCGTAGATGGTCAGGTAAAAAGTTTACTAGAAAAAATCAACGTAACGGGTATTGTTTTTCAACCTGTGTAGCCCCCGAGGGACGTAGCACGTAGGGCGGTGTTAGCCGCGCAACCCCTCTGACCCCAAGCAACCACAGACCTCCCCGCGCGGCGTAACCCGCCTTATGATGTAACTTCGTACGGTGGGTAACTGTAAGGCGGGTCTCGACCCGCCCTACGTGCTTGAAACAACCTGAAACTGCGGATTCACACCATGTTCCAACTCCGCATAAAACGCCAATAAACTGCCGGTCAAGCCCACAATGATTAAAAACACCGTCATCGCCAAACCGGTATAGCGATGTATTAATACCCAAACAGGACGTAACTTCATGGCTGATCAAACTTGGAATGAAAAAGGGAAATGTCTTACTGCTATAAGACGTTTGAGAAGGACAATTTCCCCACGGTTTTTTGGTAGGGTACGCGGTGCGTACCCTACGATATTCACCATAAGATTCGGCATTGCCCGCTAACTTGTCAACTTCCACTCCGCAACTCCAATCGTCAGGATATACACACTGCTTTACCCAATAATGGAACGACGAATAAGGCCAATCGAACACCATATCCACCAAACCGTGTTTAACCGGATTAAAATGCAGGTAATCGAAATGGTTTTGATAATCCCGTTCGTCGCGCAGCGTATGTTCCCAAGCCTGTGCTGAGCTTGCCGAAGCAAGCGCCTTTGCCATACGCCGCGCCAGCGGTATTGCCGCTTTACCTCAGATACCGGTTGCTCAACCCCGCCCAAGGCCAGCCAATGTTGGGTAAAATGTTTTTTGATGATGCCCCAGCGTATGGAATAATCGCAATCGCCGGGCGGCAAAGACCATAAGGCGTGGATATGGTCAGGCAAGATCACCAAGGCATCGATATGGAACGGCAAGCCGTGTTGACAATGCCGGATGGCCGCCCGCAAACAGTCCCGCGCCATATCGTTCGCCAGGATTGCCGCCCGCCGTTCGGTCACCACCGTGAAAAAATAAGACCCGCCCGGCACATAGAAACGCCGATAATCAGCCAAACCAACCACCCCAAGCCATTAATTTATTAGGAGTATAGTGCAATAACGATCGGGTCTAGGAGACGGGATTGCGCCCGTCACCCCTCCCACACCACCGGACATGCGGTTTTCCGCATCCGGCGGTTGAACCCAGCGACTCAAAGCGTCGCAAAATCTGATGGTACAAATAAACCCCATTGCCGAAGCCGTGTGTTGTTCAGCACGGTTTGCAGCATAGGGCTCCGCGCTAAACGCCATGTCCCTACTGAGCCGCTCGCTTGCTTTAAGTGATACGGTTTGGCTTTCAAGCGTATTAGCGCGTTCAATCTGCCCTGCCGGTTGTGCCAGCGTTGCCAGAAGTATTTGCGCATGTGGCGACGTATCCAGCATTCCAATAGCCTTATGCCTCGCCGTTGTTGGCAGACGCTGAAGTAATTCCACCAACCTCGGATATAGTCTTGCCAGCGCTTGATGCGGTCTTCCAACGGTATACTTTCTTGGGCATTCCATTGGCTTCGCACTTGCTCCTTGAGCCTGTCCAAACTAGCCTCAGCCGGTGCAATACGTCCATCGCTATTAATACGAAAACCCAGGAACTTGCCGTTCCAGGGTCGCCCAACACCGCTTTTGGCGAGGTTGACCCGCAGCTTTAGGTGTTTAGTGATCCAGTCCGTTAGGCTGGACAGCATTCGTTCACCGCTACGTTCGCTTCCCACAAAAATGACAATGTCGTCCGCATAGCGACAGAAGCTTAACCCCCGCTGTTCCAGTTCCTTATCCAGAGCATCCAGATAAATATTGGCCAGCAGCGGACTCAAAAGCCCGCCTTGTGGCGTGCCTTGGCGACGCTTTTCAAGTCGGCCTTCACTGCGTATTGGCGCTCTCAAGTAATCCCCAATGAGCCGCAATGCCTGCTTATCCGACACCTTCTTGCTGATTTTCGCCAGTAGGATGTCATGGTTGACTTCATCGAAGAAGGCGCTGATGTCTATGTCAACCACCCAGGTCTTGCCGGATAGCACATAGTCTCGCGCCACCCCAACGGCATCATGGGCACTGCGCCCAGGCCGGTATCCGTAGCTGTGTTCGCTAAATTCCGGCTCGAATATCGGGCTTAATACTTGTGCAACCGCTTGTTGGATCACTCGGTCTTGGACATTGGGTATGCCTAAGCGCCGCTCACCGCCCTGCGGTTTCGGGATGCTGACACCCCGAATAGCCCCAGGTTGGTAGGTGCCGGTTTTGAGCTTCTCCGCTACTGTCGACCAATGCCGTTGGGCATGGCCGGCGAAATCGTCTACGCTCATGCCGTCTACGCCAGGCGCCCCCTTGTTGGCTTTTACTCGCTCGTAAGCTGACCTCAGGTTATCGCCTGAGAGTATGCTTCCCATCAGATTTTCATTCAGCACCTTCTATTTTCTCCTCCGCCCGTGTCAGGCTTGCATCCCGCTTCCGTGCTTCCGGTTGGAATCCACCAACCCCACACAGCCGCTGGCCGGATAGCTGCCGCAGTTGCAGCGTCCGCCCATTTCGGAATACTGTCCGCCCTACCACGGAGATGTTCAAAATGGCCTGTCTTTTGGTTCTTCAGCCCTTCGCTCCATCCCCATTACAGGAATTTCCTCGCTACTATAGCCTCTGCTGACTTCTCCAATACTCTCATACTGGAGATCTCCCCAGGTAAGGCGCTAAAACTTTCTGCCCGTGCCGCCAAGCTCTACCTGATGCGTCTTTCGGTAACGGTTGGATTTCGTGTTCCCTAGCACACTTATCGCCCACACCAGGCCTCACTGCTTGTTCGTGTCCCTGCGGTCGTGCTTTTGCTACGCGCTGCTTTCAGGCTCGCCTCACGGCTTCCCCCTTGCGTTTCGCTACGGTTGTTGTTACTACTTCCGGTTATCTCCTTTCAGATAACAAGTTTTAGCCCATGCTGGGCACACTAGGTACGATTAGCGAAGCGTAATCGTACGCACGAGATTGTGTTGATTACATTCCTCCGATTACGCTTCGCTAATCGGAGCTACGGCACTATGTTATCTGATAAGTTAATTTTATCAATCTGGCACCTCGATGCCGATAGGTGGGAGGTGTCCATCCCATTGCCTTACGGACTTTACGGTGGTGGCGTGGTTTTGACGGTTTGCCGCTTCGCGTCGAAACCGTCCTACGACACTTATTCAATTTCCGCCTTGTTTTCCGAATAACCGACATAGCAATATAAGAAAAACTGCGTTCCGAAAATTAAATTCGCCATCAATAAATGAATTGGCTGGGCAACCGGCGGCATACCCAGCCGGTCGAGCGAGATACCGGCAAGAATGGCGGTGACTATTAAGCTAATTAATAATATTGATACTTTGTAAATAAGAGCGTCTCTGTTAAAGGCTTTGAAAATTTTCCAGCACAGCCACGCGTTCGTCAACAAAATAATCGATGAGAACGAGCGGTGGACGTAAAAAATCACCGGAAAATCATCTCGCCAGTATTGCCGGTCGATATAGGCATGACCGTGCGAGATAAAGTCGACCGTTTCTCTCACTTGCGTCCCCATCATGACCTGTATTAACGTCATCGCCATCGCAATCGCCAGCACTTTTTTGTAGTTGCCCGGCAGTACGTTAAGGTCCAAATCCCGCCAATACACTTTTTGCGATCTTGCCAGAATATAAATCAGCAAAGCCACAATCACCAAAGCCAACAACATGTGCATCGTAATGACCACCGGCTTGAGATTGCTGGCAACCACGGTCGATCCTAACCAGCCTTGAAATCCGACCAAAAGAAATACGGATATTGATAAATAGAATACGGCCTTATCGCCTTTTAGATAAATCCGCGAGCGCCACGCCGTCAGGAAAATGAGAATCCCGATGCTGGCTCCCGTCAATCGATTAAGATATTCCGTCCAAGTTTTGACCGGATTGAATTGCGTGTTCTCATAGCCGACGGCATAACGCTCATGATAATCGGCAGGTAGTTGCGATTCTTCGGTAGGCGGTATCCAGCGTCCGAAACACGTCGGCCAATCGGGACAACCCATTCCGGCGCCGGACGCTCTGACGATGCCGCCGACCAATATTAAAAAATAAACGGCGCAAACCGTGAGGAATGCCAATCGCCGGAATGAACGGACAGCGTTTTCATCGATCATAAGTTATCTTTTGTAATGTCAGCCGAGCTTGATCGTCCCCGGTCAAGCCCAATGTTTTATAAGAAGTTTCGGCGATTTGCAGAACTATCAGCAGCATAAAGTATTCAGGTTTACCAGAAACGCGCTCGGATTGCACGACCGTCCCCACAACATCCTGCCCCTCGGTATCGAGATTAATTACCGCAGTATTCGGTTCCGGCGATTGAGCGGATTGACATTCCGCCAGCCAAAGTTCGCGTTTGATTTTGCCTAGATAATGGGTACGGGCGATAATTTCCTGACCGGTGTAGCAGCCCTTGTTAAAGCTGATGCCGCCTAATTTATCGAGGTTGAGCATTTGCTGAATGAACGCTTCCGAGGTGGCTGCCGTTACCCAGGGAAATCCTGATACGATGTCTAAATACCGCCATTCGGCGGGACTTGCTGCTCGATAACCTTCCGAATCGGCAAACCGAATCCAGTGTTGGATCGCGTTATCAACATCCGTTATCACAAGCTTACGCGCCGAAGATTCTGGAAGATTAACAAAAATCGCATTTTGCAGATGCTCGGTGACGAAGCTATCACTGCCCGGCAAATGTTCGCTTAAACCCATGATGCAATATTCGTCGCTCGCCTCTTCGATTTTGACATCCGAACGTAACACATACAGCTTCAATTTGGTTTTGACAGTATCCGACAAGTCCGTCGGAACGACCAAAAGAAAAAAATCGGCTTTTTTGACCACCAAAAATGTAGCAATCGCCCTGCCCTTCGGATTACACATGGCGGCAATCCGGCTTGACGTTTCGCTTATGTCGTTAACGTTACAGGTAATTTGACCCTGTAGCAATTTTGCCGCATCCTTACCCGACACCTTTAACACACCCAAATGCGTTAACGGCGATAGGCTTTTCTCATTGACGCTATGACCGGCTGTTAAAGGCGGCGCGGTTGAGGTATCGATCAAATCTTGTCTGCTCGACAAAAATGTTTCCCATTCTGCATTCATATAAAATAAACCTTAAAATGATCGGTAAATTATACCTTGCCGGTAAGTCATCATTGAGGAGTTTATGAAAAGAATTGTCGTCCTTGCTGTATTGCATTTCCATACAAGTTAATGACACTTACCAAACAAAGTGCAACCTTTTTTGCCGAACTTAAACCGTCGCGGCGCTTTCAATACTTGATTGCGGTTATTCACTTACTAGCAACAGGCGCTTGTTTAGCGAATGCTTTACCGACCGCTATCAAGTTAGGGGTTATTACGCTTATAACGGCTAATTTTATAAGATTAAACCGAAACCTTAAATCCGAATCCAGACAAATCAAATATTCTGGAAAAAGCGGATGGGAAATAAGCACCGCTGTCGGTCGCGAAGCGGTTGAGATTGTGCGCTCGTCCTTTATTTCTACAAGCGTAATTTTCCTGCACTTAAATAACAAAGCGCCTATTCTAATTTTTTAAGACGCCTTGGATGAAAGGGATTTTCGACAATTGATTGTATGGCTGAAAATGACCGTCTCTTAATCCCGAACCAGATTTATTAGCCGGAACAACCATCAAGCCGGTATAATGGGCGGCTGAAATGGAATCAAGTCGTGAAAGATTCCCGGATTTTAACCCGTTAAAACCTATTCTTAAGAACATCTATGGCGCTTTATTGTGGAATCGTCGGTTTACCGAACGTGGGCAAATCAACCTTATTCAATGCACTCACTCAGGCAAAAATCGCGGCTGAAAATTATCCGTTTTGCACCATCGATCCCAACGTCGGCGTTGTGCCGGTACCCGATCCTAGAATGGACAAGCTGGCGGAAATTGTCAAACCTGAACGTATCATCCCGACCACGATTGAATTCGTCGATATTGCGGGGCTAGTCGCCGGTGCTTCAAAAGGCGAAGGGTTAGGCAACCAATTCTTGGCGAATATTCGTGAAACCGATGCTATCGCTCACGTCGTGCGCTGTTTTCAAGACGACAATGTGATTCACGTTGCGGGAAAAATCGACCCGCTATCCGATATTGAAGTCATTAATACAGAATTGGCGCTGGCCGATATGGCTTCCGTTGAACGGGCATTGTTACGGGTTAGCAAAGCCTCCAAATCGGGCAACAAGGACGATTTGGCAAAAAAACAGGTTTTAGAACGCATTTACCAGCAATTAGACGCGGGACAACCGGCCAGAACGTTAAACCTTACCGCAGAAGAAAAACTGTTAGTCAGAGATTTATTCCTTCTCACGTTAAAACCCACCATGTATGTCGCTAATGTTCAGGATGACGGCTTTACCGACAATCCCTTATTGGACAAAGTAAAAGTCTTTGCCGAAACAGAAGGTTCGAGCGTTGTTGCTATTTGTGCGGCTATTGAGGCAGAGATAGCGCAACTGGAAGAGAGCGAAAAGAAGGAATTCCTCGACGATCTCGGATTGGAAGAGCCCGGACTTAATCGCGTCGTTAGAGCGGGCTATGCTCTATTAAATCTATCGACTTACTTTACTGCCGGTGTCAAGGAAGTACGAGCATGGACGATTCCCGTCGGAGCGACGGCTCCGCAAGCCGCAGGCGTCATCCATACCGATTTTGAAAAGGGATTCATTCGCGCCGAAGTCATTTCCTACCAGGATTTCATTACTTACAAAGGCGAACAAGGCGCAAAAGACGCCGGTAAATGGCGGCTTGAAGGCAAAGAGTATGTTGTTAAGGACGGCGATGTTGTGCATTTCCGTTTCAACGTTTGACAAAGCCATAGACGAAATCTATAATGCGCCCTCTTTGTTGGTCTGCCTGCCGAGTTTTCGTATAGGTTGATCGTGGGTTTAAATGCTCCCATTTAAACAATCTAACATTATGTGAATAAAACTACGGATTTATCACATAAAATCAAAACGGTGATATAGCTCAGACGGTTAGAGCGGAGGATTCATAACCCTCAGGTCGGTGGTTCGATTCCACCTATCACCACCATAAATTGGTTAATACCTTCCGATAATACGCCATTTCACTTAATTCGGCTTTTTTCACCGGTGTTTTTGGTTGGCTTTCTATTCACAAAATTGAACTCGATGCTATCTCAATCGACATCGTAAGTTTCCTTTCGTCCAATATTCTGTTTCTCAATACGATTATATTTTGTTTATTTGTCTTTCTGCATTAAATCGCAGTTTCTAGCGAAAATGATGTAAATTTTACTGCTGCAAACCCAAGTCTTTTATTAAAAAACCTTTCCCCGCAAATTCAACTTATTTAACGCTAACCACTGTATAGCGATAATCGGGATACCCGATTCGATTTTACCTTCTTCCAGCATTCGATAAGCTTCCTCGAATGAAACTGTATATACCAGAATATCTTCATTTTCGTGGTCGAGACCGTGAATACCGCCGATTTCGCTGCTGTCAACCCGTCCGTAAAATAAGCTGATCATTTCGGACGAACCGCCGGGCGTGGTGTAAAACTTATTGATAAGTTTTAATTCCAAAATCTCACAACCCGCTTCTTCTTTCGATTCACGAATGGCGACTTGCTCCGCTGTTTCTCCTTCGTCGATTGCACCGGCAACAATCTCAACCAGCCAGGCTCGATCCGAATTTGCGGCGGCACCGACCCGGAATTGCTCAATCAATACGATTTTATCGGCATCAGGATCGTACAAAACCACTGCGACGCAATTGCTACGCCGGAACAATTCACGGCTGACCTCTCCGCTCCAACCGCCAGCAAATAGTGTATGTTTTATGCGGTATTTTTCCATCACAAAAAAACCTTCATATACGGTTTCTTTACCGATGATTTCAAACTTTTTTTCCATCACTTGCCTTTATATTCAACCTTATAAATCAGCCCTAACTGATCGTCAGAAATCAGCAAACCGCCATCCGGCAACTCCAGAATATCGACCGGACGACCCAGCACTTTGTCATGTTTAGTTAACCATCCGTCGATAAACACCTCTTCAGAAACCGGTTTACCATTCCTGAATCGAACCAAAGCTATGCGGTAGCCGTCTGGCTTTGTGCGGTTCCAGGAACCGTGTTGCGCGATAAAGAGTTGGTTTTTATATTCAGCCGGAAACTGTTTCCCGCGATAAAACCGCATACCTAAGGGCGCATTGTGAGCCTTATATTTCCAAACCGGCGCCGTAAAATCCTTGCAGCTTTTACCAGCGCCAAACTCGGGATCTAGAATTTCACCTGCATGGCAATAAGGGTATCCGAAATGTTCACCTATTTTCGACCATTGATTCAACTCGTCCGGCGGCAGGTCGTCACCTAGATGATCACGACCATGCTCGTTAAAAAACAACACATTGGTTTCGGGTTGCCAATCAAATCCAACCGTATTACGGATACCTTCAGCGATGATTTCAAATTGGCTGCCATCTGAATTTAACCGGAATAACGAGCCATAAGGTTTATCGGGCTTGCAAATATTACACGGTGCACCGATGGCAGAATAAAGCTTACCGTCCGGCCCAAACCGCAGATACTTCCAGCCGTGGTGCTTATCGGAAGGCAGCTTATCGTAAACGACTACCGGTTTAGGCGGCTTGTTCAGCTTGTCAGTAATTCGATCAAATCGGATAATGCGGTTGATCTCGGCGACATAAAGCGAGCCATCTTTAAACGCCACACCGTTCGGCATGTACAAATTGGTTGTAATCGTATAATTTTTATCGGCAGCGCCATCGTTATTACTATCTTCTACCGCATAGACATTCCCTGATGCACCTGTTCCGACATACACAACGCCTTTATCGCCAAGCGCCAAGCTCCTGGCATTGGGCAGGTTTTCGGCAAAAATGGAAATTTTGAATCCGACAGGAAGATGAAGTTTATCTAGTAAATCAGAATGATGTGCATCTTGGGCAAGACCCGGCATCGAATAAAATGCGAACAAAAAAATGAATAGGGTTTTTATAAAATACATAAAATAACCTTCCCACTGTTAAACTAATGCACAGTTTATCATTCTAACAGGGCGTTGAATTTATTATCTTCAATCCCCATAACAACGGCATAACCACTAACGAAAGAGGCTACACCATGATGCGAATATTACTGTTTATCGCTACTAACATCGCTGTGATGATTGTTATTAGCATTCTATTTAACCTGCTAGGTTTAGGTAATTATCTAAACGCACAGGGAACGGGAATAGATCTGAAAGCATTATTGATGATGTCCGCAGTCATCGGTATGAGCGGTTCGGTGATTTCCTTGGCAATGTCGAAAACGATGGCAAAATCATCGATGGGCGTAATGGTGATCGAACAACCCCAAAATCAAACCGAAAAATGGTTGTACGATATCGTCGCCAGACAATCTCAGCAAGCAGGCATTGATATGCCTGAAGTCGGTATTTTCCAAGCCGGTATGCCCAATGCTTTTGCAACCGGGATGAGTAGAGACAGCTCACTGGTCGCCGTCAGCACCGGTTTGCTACAAAGTATGACGCCCGATGAAGTAGAAGCCGTCGTCGGCCATGAAATTTCGCACGTTGCCAACGGGGACATGGTCACTATGGCCTTGATGCAGGGCGTACTCAATACCTTTGTTTACTTTTTCGCCACTATCATCGGTCATGTCGTCGATCGCGCCTTATCCGGCAATGATGAGCGCAGCGGCGTCGGCATGGGCTATTACATCGTACAGATGATTGCCCAGATTGCATTGGGTTTCCTGGCTTCCATTTTAGTTTGCTGGTTTTCTCGTCGAAGAGAATTCAGGGCCGATGCAGGCGGCGCAAATCTAGCCGGACGTCAAAAAATGATTGGCGCCCTGCGTGCTTTACAACGCAGTCATGACGAGCAAGAATTACCCGGTCAATTTGCGGCTTTCGGCATCAATGGCGGCGGCGTTCAAAAGCTATTCATGACGCATCCTCCACTTGAAGAGCGTATTGCCGCCTTGCAAAATACGCGTTAATCGTCTTTAAAACCTATATGCTTTGTCCTGCGTCATGCGGGATAAAGCATTGTTTTCAGAGACTCCAATTCTTCTTTGCGTTAATCCTTCACGGCAAAATGAATCAAAGGTGAAACCATGTCCAATCCAGATCAATTAAAATGGGATAAGATATTTTCAATGAGCATTATGAAACCTAAGGAAATCGATATAGACAATGACGGTGTAACGGATATTATTTTTCAAATAGCTAGTCGCTTTGGAAGCCCAGTTCCAGCTTATGGCTTCCGTTTACTTAACACCTCATTGACTTATAGATTAGATTATTACGGCAAAGAGACTCAATTAACACAGTGGTCAGATAACTTTAATCAAGAGGTTATCGAGAGTGTGAAGTATTATGGCTATAAAGGAGACAAACTCGATGATGGTTCTTCAGGTTTTTCACCAGTAATAGACACTCATTTATTGAGATTAAATGATTTGAATGGAAATCTATACAATATTGTTCTAGATATCGAGGATATCGGTTACGGCTTTGGTAGGCTTTTCATGAATCAGATAAACATCTTAAGTTACGTAAATGGTACAGGGGATCACAATACATTAATTGGAACAGAGAAGAATGAATTAATTAGTGGTTTTGGCGGTAACGATTCAATTGCTGGTGGTTTGGGCAACGATGTTCTCGTTGGTGGTGTGGGAGATGACAATCTGGATGGCGGTTTTGGAATTGACAGAGCCGAATATAACACAGCCACTTCAGGCGTTACCGTTAATCTAACTATAACAACCCCGCAAAATACGATCGGGGCAGGAATTGACAGCATAATCAATATAGAAAACGTAAGTGGAAGCCGATTCGACGATACCTTAACCGGCAATGCCACCGCCAATGTTATTTCCGGTCATGAAGGAAACGACACTTTAACAGGCGGTGAAGGTGTTGATAAGTTTCTATTCAATACAACTCTAGACAGTTTGAACAACGTTGATACAGTGACTGATTTTAATCATTCTGATGACAGAATCAGACTAGATAACAAAATTTTTACTCAATTTACGAACGGTCGACTTGCGGCTGATAGTTTTGTAATTGGTAATGGAGCAACTGCGCTGGATTCTAATGATTTTCTGATATACGACACCTCAGACGGTACTTTATATTACGATGCAGATGCAAATGGTTCAGGTCAGCAAATAGAGTTTGTTTCTTTAACGGGGATTCCTGCCTTAACTTCGCTGGATTTCATAATTATTTAAGAAGTTCAGGACTAACGATAAGATATCGATTTCGTTCGTGGTGAGGTTTTCGTCCTACTTCCGTACTTGAGGGTAAGAACGTAATCAACTTGTCCAACTTGTTTACCATTCGGAGGCTTTATTTTTTCACATTCGCTTTTTTAGATCCTTAATATATGTTAATCCCGTCTAATCATGCCGGTACAAATCTAAAATTTATATGCTCGATTTGTTTAATATTTTTAATTCCCGTTTTAAGTTACGCTGATGATGCGATAGTTGCATTTTCCAAATTAAATAAAGCGGGCCTCATTGTTTTGGATTCGAAAGGTCATTCGGTTTTTGCGAATCATCCGGATATGCCTTTGATGCCCGCATCGACCACCAAATTAGCCACTGCCTGGCTGGCGTTAACACATTGGGGAGAACAGCATCGTTTTCGAACCCAGTTTTATCTGGACGAATCGACTCAAACTCTATGGATTAAAGGTAGCGGCGATCCTTATCTTGTCTCTGAAGAGCTGGATGTTGTAGCCAAGAATCTTAAACAAAAAGGCGTCAATCGAATTAAAGCCGTCGGTATCGATAGCTCTCTTTTTCAACCGGATTTGATATTGCCGGGAACCGGTACGACGAATAATCCTTACGACGCAGTTCCTACCGCCGTTGCTGCAAATTTCAATACTGTCGCCATAAAAAAAATCGGCGGTCAAATCGTATCTTTAGAACCGCACACGCCTTTAACTGCGTATGCAAAAAGTTTAGTAAATACAAGTAATGGAGAACTCCGCATCAACACTGGACCGAATCCTCATAATGCGGAACTCTATTTCGGCGAATTGTTACATACTTTTTTACAGAAACACGGAGTTTCAACCGATTCGGAATTGATTTTCGGTCGAGTACCCGATCATTTGAGCGTTTTTTATACGCATGTTAACAATAAAACGCTGGGTGAAATCTTACGCAACATGCTGAAATACTCCACCAACTTTGTCGCTAACCAGTTGATTTTGATGTTGAGTGCAGAAACGTTCAAACGCCCGGCCAATGCAGACGATGTCAAACATTATATGGTAGATACCCTTTCTAGCCATTTCGGCTGGCTGAACTTCTCGTTAGAAGACGGCGCCGGTTTGTCCCGTAACAATCGGCTTTCGCCGCATCAATTGACCGAACTTTTACAAGCTCTTCGAAGTTGGAAGCATTTGCTACCGGAAATTGAACCAGGTATCTACGCGAAATCCGGAACGTTAACCGGCGTCAGCGCCCTGGCTGGTTTTATTGTAAAAAATAACGAGTGGCAACCCTTTGCCGTTGTGATGAACGAAACGGTACCCCATCACCTCAGAAATCGTATAGCCAGAGAACTATCGTCTCGCTGAATAACAATAAAGCGGTTGAGTTACAACTGATGAGACATTCCCAAATAGTTTTGAGTATGTTTTGCAATCATTAAATTTTCATCGGTTTTAACGACCCAGGCGGAAATTTTAGACTGAATCGTTGAAAGACGTTCAGCGGCTGCTCGATTGGCGTCTCGATCCAGTTCCAAACCTAGCCAACTCACTTGTTTGCAGACGAGATCCCGTATTTCGGCAGAATTCTCGCCAATTCCACCGGTAAATATCAAAGCATCTAAACCGCCTAAGGCTGCAGCTAAAGAACCGATTTCCCGCCCGATACGATAAACGAATAATTTGATCGCTTCTGCCGCTAAGGGGCTTTCGCTCGCAAGCAACGTCCTCATATCGTTGGAAACACCCGATATTCCGAGCAAACCGGACTCATAATAGAGAAGATGTTCCAACTCTCTAACGTTCATTTTATAGCGATCCATTAAATAGAGCATAACGCCCGGATCGAGACTGCCGCACCGCGTTCCCATTACAAGTCCGTCGAGCGGTGAAAACCCCATTGTAGTCGCAATACTGACGCCGTTTTGGATTGCGCATAGACTCGCTCCGCTGCCTAGGTGAGCGACAATAATACGTGTACCGTGGATTTCTAATCCTAATCTAGGCAATTCCGAGGCAATAAATTCATACGATATACCATGAAAACCGTATCGCCGTATGCCTTCGTTAAAAAATCGTTTAGGAAGTCCGAAAGATTGCGCCGTTTCGGATTGTGTCCGGTGAAATGCCGTGTCGAAACACACGATCTGGGGTACGCCGGGGATGATTTCCTCAAACGTGCGAATTGGCAGCAAATTATGCGGTTGATGAAGTGGCGCTAAGGGAATAAGGTTTTCTAAATCGCTTAATATCTTTTGATTAATTAAAACTGGAGTGATGTAATCCAGTCCGCCATGAACGACGCGATGCCCGATCGCCTGTAATTTTCCTTTCCCTATATACTGCAATAACCATGAACAGATTTCATTTAAGCAGTTTTTATGATCGGGTGCTACCGACGTATCTATGCGTTTATCGACTAACAGTCCACCATCCGAGTGTATGACTTTTAACTGTGGGAAATTGCCTATACCATCGACTTGGCCCTTCAATTCCTCAACGAGCCGACCTGAGGATTCTATCCGGAAAAGAGTGAATTTAATGCTGGACGATCCGGCATTAATTACCAAAAGGTAATTAAACATTAGACGATTTCAGTTATTTAAGAATAATCAGTTAAGTGCCTGCCCGTTCTCGTAACACCATCGGCATATAATTACGGTCGCCTAAAGTTTCCAGCATCGGCCCATGAATATCGAATTTTATAACACTAACAGAACCTGCCGGAGCATCGATGCGATCCCGGTAACGACCCAGATCGATTCCTAACAAACTGCAAAGAATTATTCGAATTGTCGCTTTATGGGATACTACCAGCACATTACCGTTTGTATGCTTATTCTCTATTTCAGTAATCACGGGAAGCGCCCGGCTCGCAACCTGAAAAGCGGTTTCGCCTCCAGTAGGGGCATTCCAGGCGGGTTCGGTCAACCAACGAATATAATCCTGTTCGTGGTACACTTTGATATCGTCTTGCTCCCTATTCTCCCATGCCCCGTATGCGATTTCGCGCAGTCCTTCCTTAATCTGCATCTCAATTCCTGAAGCCTTGCAAAAAGGTTGAACGGTTTGGATGGTTCTTGACATAGGACTGACATAGACGGCTTCCCACTCCAGCGTTTTAGCGTACGCATCGGCAAATGCCTGCCCCATCTGGCGGCCTTCAGCCGTCAAATCCGGATCTGTCGTTCCGCAATAGGCTCCTCGCTGACTGTAGATTGTTTCACCATGACGCAAAAAATATATTTTTAAACTCACAAGATTTTATCCTTATTTAAAAAGTTAATAAGGCCATTGCCAATGATCTTCTTCCGGCCTATCGATCCCGTGTTCATAAGCGTAATTGCGGCATTCTATCTGGCGATCGCGCAGTTTCTGCTTCACATGAGCGCCTGAAACCAGCAACGAAGGAATGCGATTGATGGCGTCAATCGCTAAACTGAAGCGATCGACTTCATTCTGAATAGCCAATTCCAAAGGAGTATTGATGCTGCCCTTTTCCTTATAGCCGCGCACATGCAAATTGCAATGATTATGGCGGCGATAGGTTAATCTGTGAATTAACCAAGGATAACCGTGAAAATTGAAAATGATCGGCTTGTCCAATGTAAATAGACTATCGAAATCGCGATCGGCTAGTCCGTGAGGATGTTCGCTGTTCGGCACTAATTTATAGAGATCGACGACATTGATAAAACGGATTCTAAGCTGCGGAAAGTGTTCTCGTAACAATACCGTTGCGGCTAACGCCTCTTTTGTCGGGATGTCGCCTGCGCTCGCCATCACGAGGTCCGGTTCATGATCTTGATCATTGCTTGCCCACTCCCAGATTCCGATACCCTTTGTGCAATGCTTGATGGCCGCTGCCATATCCAGATACTGCAAGTGTTTTTGTTTGTCGCAGACAATAACATTTATATAATCGGTGCTGTTTAAACAATGGTTGGCAACCGAAAGTAGACAGTTGACATCGGGCGGCAGATAAATTCGGGTGACTAACGGGCTTTTATTGAGGACGATGTCTAAAAATCCGGGATCTTGATGGGTAAATCCATTATGATCTTGCCGCCAAACCGTTGAAGTAATTAACAAATTAAGCGATGAAACTGGCGCACGCCAAGGCACAGCCCTGGACATGGCCAACCATTTCGCATGTTGATTGAACATCGAGTCGATGACATGCACAAACGCTTCATAGGTTGAAAAGAAACCGTGGCGACCTGTCAGCAAATAGCCTTCCAGCCAGCCTTCCAACGTATGTTCGGACAAGATTTCCATCACCCGTCCATCCGGCGATAATTCTCCGCCATCGGCATCTTCCGGTAAATAGTCGGCCAACCAGGTTTTCTTGCTGACTGCGTAAACATCGTCCAGCTTATTGGAGCTGTTTTCATCGGGACCGAACACGCGAAAGTTGCTCATGTTTTCGCGCATAATATCGCGCAGAAATTTCCCCAAAGGACGGGTATTTTCAGCGACAGTTTTTCCCTGACTTTCTAACGCTAAAGCATAATCGTTAAAATCAGGCATTCGTAAGGCTTTGCGTAACAAGCCTCCGTTTGCATGTTGATTGGCGCTCATCCGAAAATTACCTTTAGGGGCTAGCGCTTTTAGTTCGGGTATCAGCTTACCGGTAGCATCGAACAATTCTTCCGGTTTATAACTTCGCAACCACGTTTCCAATATGGCCAGATGAGCCGGGTTTTCTTTTACGGAAGAAAGCGGCACTTGATGCGAACGCCAGAACCCTTCGACTTTATGTCCATCGACTTCTTTGGGACCGCTCCAGCCTTTGGGACTGCGTAAGATTATCATCGGCCAACGCGGACGAAGCGGGATACCGCTCGTTCGGACTTCTCGTTGAATTTCTCTGATGTTTAGCACGCATTGTTCCAACACATCGGCCATGCGTTGATGCATCGTCGCAGGATCGCTGCCTTCCACAAAGTACGGTGTATACCCGTAACCATGAAATAACTGTTCCAATTCTTCATGAGAAATTCGCGATAGCACCGTTGGATTGTTAATTTTATAACCGTTGAGATGCAATATGGGTAAAACCGCTCCATCGCGTATCGGGTTGAGAAACTTATTAGAATGCCAGGATGTCGCTAACGGCCCGGTTTCCGATTCGCCGTCTCCCACAACAACCGTTACGATTAAATCCGGGTTATCGAAGGCTGCACCGTAAGCGTGAGAAATACTGTACCCTAGTTCGCCGCCTTCATGGATAGAGCCGGGCGTTTCCGGCGTGCAATGGCTGCCAATACCGCCGGGAAAAGAAAATTCTTTGAAGAAGTTTTGCAAGCCATCTTCATCTTCGCCTTTGTTCGGATAAATTTCCGAGTAGGTCCCTTCCAAATAAACGGGCGCTAAAACACCCGGCGCGCCGTGTCCGGGACCCGCCATAAACATGGCATTTAGTCCATATTTATTAATGAGTCGATTTATATGGATGTAGACGAAACTCAAACCCGGACTTGCACCCCAATGTCCCAGTAAACGATTCTTGATATGCTCGGGCTTAAGCGGCTCTTTTAATAACGGATTTTCTCTGAGGTAAATCATGCCCGCAGCCAGATAATTACAGGCGCACCAATAAGCGTTCAGTTTTTCTAGCTCATCATCGGTGAGTGGGTTGATATCTGAGGTTATATTGAAATTATCAGTCACGGTCATTTTGAAATCCTTTTGAGAGTTTATTAGCGATAAGGACTAAAGGTATATAGGGAGATTTCAAACCAAAATCTTTCGAATCAGTTCTATAGAAACTTTAGCATAGCCTGCTTTGATGACAGTTTTACGTGACTATTTTGAATTTGTAGAATTTTACCGGCAAATATTTAAAGCCGAATTATCATCTTAAACAAAGTAGTTACGACTGAATAAATTTAAGCGCTTTCCCACGCCATGAATGAAATTTTGTACTTATATAATTGATTATTCTTTCGACCCTGTCACTGAAGCGCCGCCAAAAGCATTTTGACAATCTCAATGGGATTTAGTTCTGGTCTATTCGGTGTCAGATGCATCAACACCTATTGATGCTAAATGAACCTGGATCGAAGCGTTGATAGCTTGCGGCATTGTCCAATCCAATCAAAGTCGATGGCATCCAATGCTCAAGCCGGACGATTCGGTCAATCAGTTCAACAACGATAATCCGTTTAGTGGATTGTGTATCAGGATCATACCAAAACACGCCAGGGAGTAAAGTCGCATCCTGTATTCCCGTAGTCAACGTAAAAAGACGCCCTTTTACAATGCCAATAAGATTTGTATTGTATAAAATAATAATCTTCTTGAATAAAAACTAATCACCGCGAATGGTTAATGTAACAACTTATCGAACTATTTCTTTTCAAAACCGTTAGCCTGAGCACTTTCAAGGCAAACGTCTTATTTCAACTCTAGGTAAGCGGTAAAAATGGGCCATATTCAATCGATGAGAATCAACTCGGGTAAATTACTGTAATAAATATAAAAATCCATTTTTCCAGGTTCAATATTTGCCTCAATTTTTCTAAAAAACACTTTCCGCTACTAGAGAATTAATTGTTTTTTAGTACCCCATTCTATAAGACTCCAGTACCCTTGATCTTCCTTAGGAGCATCGCCCGGAAATTTACCGCGAATCGCTTCTGCCAAAATATCACGTGGCGTTAACGGATTTTTCAGTAATTGGAATAAGATTTTGCCAGCATTGTCAGGTTTTAACCGGGCCGATACAGCGGCAATACTGCGAGAAAGCATTTCTAACTGATTTGAATCGGTGTTTTTCTGGATTGTTTCAACCAGACTTTGTGCGAGCGAATCGGCTTCTGATTCAGTTAACTTTGGTACTAGTCCCAATAAACCCTGACTTAGGGCTTCAAGCTGTTGATTAGAAGGAGAATTACCATTTGCGATAGCTAATAATTGTTTCCTTATCATTTTTTCTTCGTCTTCCGACAAATTTTTCGACTTCAATTTCTTTGTCAGTTCTGACACTGAGCTTTGTTCTATCAAGTTTTTCATTGAATCTATGAGTCGGTGGTTAGCCATTTCTCCTGCTTGACGTTCCGGAATTTTCTGAACAACCTTCTTCAGACCATCGCCGAAGGCTTCAAATGGTTGATTTACGCTGGCGTCTTTGATAGTTTCGATAAGGTTATCCGCTATGATCGTAGCTTGTTCCGGTGACGATTTAGCCGCCGCTACCAAACTCGCGTAAAAGAATTGCTTTTTATCTTGGTTTTTCGGGTCTTTCATGTCGGCTATTAACGTATCGACTAATTTAGATAGCTGTGCAATCGGCACTTTATCGACAACCGCCGCCAACGCCTTTCCAAGACTCTCACGCTGGTTATAATCATTGTTATCTTTCATAGCATCGATAAGCCCCTCGAGAATCATATCTGACTGCGAATCCTGCACTTTCTCAGCCAGTGCTGCAAGACCGCCATAAAAGTATTGCTTAATATCTTGGTTTTTCGGATCGTTTATGTTGACTAATAACGCGTCGACTAATTTAGGTATCTTTTCAACCGGAACTTTATCGACGACAATCGTCAGCGCCTTACCAAGATTCTCACGTTGATAATACTCTTTCACATTTTTTATGGCGTCGAAAAGCTCGCCGATAATTTTTTCGGACTGCGCATCCTGCGAATTCACAGCCAGTGCTGCCAGCACGTCATAAAAGTATTGTTTATTATCTTGGTTCTTCGGATCTTTCATGTTGGCTAATAACGTGTCGACTAATTTTGATGCCTGTTCATCCTGTAATTTACCAAAAAACTTCGCCAACGCGCCGCCAAGATACCGACGCTGTTCGGGATCTTTTGTATCATTGTTTATAGCACTAAAAAGCTTGCCGAGAATAGCTTCGGTTTGCGTACTTGGCACATTCCCAGCCAGCGCCTCCAATCCCCCATAAAAATATTGACTGCGCTCAGGATCTTTAATGTTGGCTAAAAACTTGTCGATGAATTTAGATGCCTGTTCAGCCTTTACTTTACCGATAATCCCCGCCAACAGTTCCCCAAGGTATCGACGTTTATCAGGATCTTTTGTGTCGTTTATTGCGGTGAAAAACGTGCCGATCATTGCATCGGTTTGTGCGTCCGGCACTTTCCCGGCCAGTGCTGCCAGACCGTCGTAAAAAAATTGACCACGGTCGGGGTCTTTCATTTCGGCTAACAGCTTGCCGGTGAATTTAGATGCCTGCGCATCCGATACTTTCTCAACGACAGTCCCAAGCAGTCTACCAAGATTCCGGCGTTGCTCAGGAGCTTTTGTATCGCTTATAGCGCTATAAAACGCGGCTATAATTGCTTCGGTTTGTGTATCCGGCACTTTACCAGCCAACGCTGCCAGCCCGTCGTAAAAATATTGACTGCTGTCAGGATCTTTAATATTGGCTAAAAACTTATCGATGAAGTTAGATGCTTGTTCTTTCTGTATTTTATCGATAATATTCGCCAATACCCCACCAAGGTACCAGCGCTGTTCGGGATCTTTTGTTTCGTTAATCGCAGTAAATAACGTGCCGACAATCGCTTCGACTTGCTCATTTTGCACTTTCCCGGCCAGTGCTGCCAGCCCGCGGTTAAAATATTGACTGCTACCAGGATCCTTCATGTTGGCTAACAGCTTGTTAACAAATTTAGCTGACTGTGAATCCGACACTTTCTCAGCGACCCTTGCCAGATCGTATCCAAGGGTTTTCTTAGTATCCGGCGTCTTCGCTTCCACTATAGCGGTTATGTAGTTATCCATAATCGATTCAATCTGTGCTCCTTTTGCTTTTTCGATTAACATGTTTTCCGCTGTCGAGAAGTTGTCATAGGCAATGGCATCCATTTCTGCGTCGATGAATATTTTAAATACTTCACTAACCTTTGCCTCCGGCACTTTTGCAATGTTTTCAGACAGTTTTTTAGCGAGGATTTCACGTACATCACCTGTGGTTTTTTGTCCTTCCTTATCTGCAGTCGCATCCAGAATATCGTTGATGGATACCTCGCGGCCCAATTCCAATTGGGCAAGCACCCTTGCAATTCGAAATATATCGTTCACTTCAACTCCGGACGACTTAGCTTCTAGCATCTGGAGTAACTCGTTTCTCTTGTAAGAATCAAGGCCTACTAACGCGCGAATGATAGCATCGGGTTTATGACTAAAATGTTCTGCTAACGATTCATTCGTCAAAAGTTTTTTGAAAAAAACGTGTTTCCTTGTATCGTCGGTCTTAGCAAGCTTTAATAACCCATTAGCTTGTTGGTTGTTGATTATTGAAGTTGTAAAATCCAGGGGCATCCATAACAGTTCACCTTCTGCTTTAACTTGAGCCGCTTCGGCGATACCTTCGCTAATACTGGATTCTCGAGCAAACCAGCCAGCGGTCACCATACATGCAAAAGAAAATAATGTGATCCCAATCAGTATATTTCTGAAAGTACGCGCTCTCTTTTCTTCTCGAAGTATCAATTCGTGACTCTCATTAATAAATCTAATGACATTCGCGAACAGCTCGCCTGATGCAGTCTCACCAACCTTTTTATAGCGGTTGGCCCAAAGCGAATTCGGTCGCCAAATGGCATCTGTTTTCGTGTTGTCGGCTAAGTAACCGCCTTCCCATTCGAGCGCGCGTGCAAGGTCGGCTCCTGTAAGAAGTGAACCGGAACCTTTTTGCACTAATTCGGCGCTGTACCAATCCTGCGTACGCTCAAGTAAGCGCTTATATTCGCTAGCAAACTTGGCTTCTTGAGAAACCCAATCCTGTAATCGTTTCCATTGTCGAATGAGTGCTTCATGCGAAATATCGACGACGGTGTCTTTGCCGAATGCGGCATTAATGTGCAAAAATTAACACCTTCATGCGTAAACGCTTCTATGACCGGCTTGAATTCTTCCCAAGACCGGCCGGACCAATACGCAATACGTTCCAACGATTGAGGCCTACGGACGGATTGACCGCCAGCCTCCACACTCCGCTGATCGGTTATTGCCCGAAACAATACTTCCGCAGTTTGCTGAATAGGCGAAAGCGGTTCTTCAATCGTATTCTTAGGACTCAGCGATGCCAGAATTTCATCTGCGTGTCCGGAAAGTGCGTTGGCGATTCCACCTACATTTCTAAAATCGTCCCAGTTAATTTCAGTGTTTTCGTCTTTACGCTCTAACGCCATCTCCCACATGCGCGCCAAAGCATGCTGCAATATTGGTAATTGATCGGGATCGTCGCTGACTGCGTTTATCAATTCTACAACCAAGGTCGGCTCTATACTGCCGTCGAAAATTTGTGCCGGACCGGTAATTGCTCTTTCGATTTGTTCGCGGGTGAGCCGTGGGGTGAGATATTGCGCACGGTTGATAGCGTCAGGTAACTCCAGGAAGCGCACGCAGTTTCCCAGAAAATCGGTACGCATGGTTAATACAATATATATCTTGGCATCTAACGGTATGCGTGATGCCAGCAACAAATTGACAAAAGCCTCCGATTCGTCGGACTGACGCCCGCCTGCATCGGCATAAGTAAAAATTTCCTCGAATTGGTCTACGAGCACTAATAGATTAAAAGCATCATTCTTTATTTGCCGGCTTCGGGCATCTTTCACAACGTCGATGAGACCTAGTGGTCCTCGGCGCAATTCCGCTTCGATCATCGCTACATCGGATGTGAGCGTTAGCTCATCTTCGGGAATCCGCTCCTCCCCCACGAGTTCGATGCCCAACACCGAACGTCTAAGCAATGTTTGCGCCAAACGCTGTATAGGTCGATTTCCGGGACGCATTATGGCTATACGCCAGTCCGAACCTGTACCCATACAACCTAACGGCAGTGCAGGAAGCAGTCCGGCCCTAACCAAGCTGGATTTACCGGAACCCGATGGCCCGATTACCGACAGGAAACGTTGTTGTTGAAGAATATCGAGCAGTCGGTTGGTATGTTCTTCACGACCAAAAAATATTTCGCCTTCCCAGGATTCGAACGGTCTAAGGCCTGGATACGGACGTGTATTTTCATGAAACTCAAGCATGGCTCGTCTCCCGCAAGGCATTCACGAATTGCTCGATATGCCGACGTTCTGGTCCATCGCGGCAATCTAACATCATCAGATTTTTACTAGCGACACCGGCGTCCGATTTATCATGAGGAGGCCCATTTAACAGTGCGCCCCAGATTCCTTTTCGTTTTTGCGCCAGCAGCGCTTTTCGTGCTTGATTATACTGTGCCTGAACCCAAAGAGGATGGGACTGTCCGTAGACGATAATGACTCCTTCGCTACCGCAAATAACCTCATCTAATTGTGCATTGAAAACCGATGATACTTGACCCTGAGTAGGTGTCGGGGCAGTCAGCGCATCTGCGCCTAATTCAACTAAAATATCGCTGATCCGATGGCCTAAATCCCTGTCCGCTACATCTGCGCTGATACAGATAGCTAGAGACCCATCGGAAGTGTTGGGATATTTGTTAGTGGTCGAATCTGAATTCAAGTTCTGTAGCGTAGTCAAAACCCGCTGGCGAAACTCTTCAAAACCGCAGGCGATAGCCCCGGTAAGCAGCTGACGGTAAGTATCGTCAACAACATTTTCAAGCTTTATGTCCCGGCTTCGCCATTGAAGAAAATTAATTTGTTGCTTTGCAAATTCGAAAGCAGCAGCGTTTTGTAGTGCTGTAAAAGAAATATTACTTTCTTTAGAGCGTCGACCGGAAGTTTGTCCTAAGAGTTGAACAAAAAGGTGAGCACCTCCCAAGTCGGATCGAAGTTTAGAAAGAAAATCCGCTTCCGATGATCGCGGATACGTTTCAAGACCGGAAGGCCGATAATTATAGCCTGCCTGTTTTACGGCTTCCGCCAATGCTTCCCACTGATCAATCAAATCCTCAGTAGGTTCCGCAATCCATAGCGTAGGTTTAGAGTTTGAATCAGATGAGACAATTAATGAAGTTTGAGATTTTATAGATGTTACTATTATCGATTGCGTAGTAAGGGTTACCTGATCTTTTTTGGGTGAAGATTCTGTTTCCTTAACAATTTCAAGATGATTAGCAATAAGGTGGGACAATTTATTAAGGTTTCGCCAATAAAGATCGTCCTGATCGGGCTTAGGAACCGGCATACCAACCAACCAATTGCGGTACTTCATCTAAATCTTTCCGCCAGAACTGAATCGGGGTAAGTTCTTGAAGCCTTGGGTGCCAATTTTCGCGGTTTGTCGGGTAAAGCTCAACGATGAACACACTTTCCTTGTGTTTGTGGGAGCTGTTGTGATCGAGAAAAGTCCCTAACTCCTTTTGACACCACTCGGATCTCGCGTATCCATTCGACATGAATAGCACTATAGTGCGGCTTTGACTGATAGCATTCAATAATGCATCAGTTACTTTATCATTCGCGGCTAATTGATAGTCCATCCATATTCTCGCTCCATTTCCTCCTAACTTACTACGAAGCCGTTTTTTTAGCTCATCAACAAAGATAGTCACCCAACCGAAAGTTAAACCGAAAGGCGGCTCGTCGTCGGCATGAGCATAGCTAATAAAAACATCTGAAATTTCTTCTGCCATTTTATTCTCCGGAATAGATTTTAATAAACCAATTAATTCTGTTTTTTATTCGGTTTAAATTGAAACTTTAGCTAAATACAGAAGTAACAAAGACTATTCAATCGATTAAATACTTTACTCCTTTGTAATTTTATTTCATAGGATGTTTTACCTTGACAAATTTTGAAAATCAATAAATACAAATCTTATTAAACTCATCTTCTTCGTGACGATTAAAATCACCCAATGCTGCTAAGTTAAGTATTATCAAAATACGTTCCTCTCTTTGAAAAAGAGGGTTATGGAATATTTTCTACCCCCTCAATCCCCTTTTTTCAAAGGGGTAAGTTGGATTAACTTAACGACATTGATAGGTCTCTCCACCACTCACAGTTAGCCGAAATGCGAAGTTTGGCGTCGCATGAAAACCAATATACGAGGCAAAATGCTACGATTCGTCGAGTAAAGCCTTTTAGTGCTGTAGCAGAGTATTTATCGTTCCGAACTAATATTTACTTTGTGAATTAATGACCGTTTACGGCTTTAAAGCTCATCTCAAACTACTAGGCTATTTCTGTTGACCTTAAACATAATCCTGATACTCTTTTCTATATTTTTTAAAATAAAAACCACACACGTTAAACCAAGGAACGTTATGCCTTTCTCCATTAAATATATTCTGTCGTCGTTTCTTTTCGGCACACTACTCATTACCGTTTACCCCACTTCGGCAAATTCCGACAAAGATATGCAAGATAAACTGCTCAGGCAGCGTGAAGCGTTACAACACGGCGAACATTCCGGGCATCAAATGGAAGCCAGTAAAGGTCCGGATTTCAAAGGTGTTTATTACGGCTATTTCCCTTGTAAAGAAGAGGATTGCAGTGGTATTAAAATGACATTATCGTTAAAGCGGAATAATAATTATCTTTTAGTGACGCAACCGGCAAAACCGTCTTCACGGGAATTTTATGAGAAAGGCAAATTTACCTGGAACGACAATACGCGTACCGTTGTACTCGATCCGAAAGACGACATTCCCGGCAAACAATACCGCATTGTAGACGAAGCCACGTTAATTCAACTTAATCTGGATGGCTCAGCAATGTCCGGAGATCAGGACGATTTTACGTTAAGACGAGGCGATACGACTAAATCGCGTGAGATGCATATCCATTAAGACGTAGAACGACTTCTTTGAATCCTTATTTTGAAAGCAATGACGATTGAAACTTGAATTAACCCCGAATCATGTTGGTCATAGACACAAAATGTGATCTTCATAAAAAATGAAGACCTAAATGATCATGCTTTCAAGTTAATAAAATTCTTCGTTTAAAAAAGTCATAGCCCCCACCCCCCGAAGCGAGGGGCTTGATGTTTGTTAGGTGTCCCAAGATCTGCCAAAGTCACGCTTAAATCCTACTCTGATCATCTCTTCCCTTTCTGTCCAACCGTTGTTGGTTTTTGATTTAGGCGCGAATCTGTGATTCCTCAAAGCCAACTGTGGACACCAGACAGCCTCTTTTCAACATTGAAATTAGATTGCCTGTCGCTAAATCGCAGTGCCACTGTAATGGTCAACTAAAACCGGACACTTATTTGGACAGCCTTCCTATCGGAAAATTTCAGAGTAGTTGTCGCCTCGACGGTTAAATCTTAAGCTGCTTTCTTGTTCTGTATTCTCACCTTTGTGCTTGGGTAATGGTCAGTGTCATCTTTATCAGGATTAAGGTGAACAGCGTGTACTCTTTGCCAATTTCGGGTCGTTCCACTCCATCGCTGTGGAGTTCTGTCACGAACTGTCTTGATGTGGCTACACTAAACCGGACACATTCCTTAAAATATCTTCAAGAAGGAGTGTCTATTAATGGGTCAAGAAAAACCGAAAGTCTATACGGCTGAATTTAAGGAGTCAGCCGTAAAATTAGCCAATGAATCATCCCAACCGATCGCCCAAACTACGAGGGATATTGGTGTCAATGAGAATACGCTGCATACCTGGATCAGCAAATACAGTCGAGCAGTTGATAATACGAAGGCGACACGTACTGACGATCATTTATATGAAGATGGCAATCAGTAGCGGAACTAGCCTGAATATCACATAAAAAAGGCGGACAAGCCCTGTATAGTTCGATAAAATTCAGTTGCTTACATTGAATTTGAACAAGGACTTGCCCGTGACAAACTGTACCGCAACCAAAATAGAATTTCCAGCCTTAAAACGTCGAAAAATTGAAGCCAATTTTGGCGGCGGAGCGATCGTGACGGCGGTGTGCTGCTGTTGAGGAGCATTGACCAGCGTTTAAAACTAACCGAGCAGGTTGCTGCCCAGATCACCGACCCCAGGGATCCGGACAAGATCCGGCATCAGGTGGTTGATTTGCTGCGGCAACGGATTTATGGGTTGGCGTGCGGTTACGAAGACCTAAACGATCACGATACCTTGCGCAACGACATTGCCTTCCAGACCGCAGTCGAAAAGGATCAGGTTTTGGGTAGTCGTTCAACCTTGTGCCGATTTGAACAACAGGCGGATCGAATGCTCATGTGGCGACTCCACGGGCAATTGCTGGAACAGTTTGTCGACTCTTTTGCCGCGCCCCCGGAATCCTTAATCCTCGATTTTGACGCCACCGACGATCCCGTGCATGGGCAGCAGGAAGGCCGGTTCTTTCATGGTTACTACCGGCACTATTGTTTTCTGCCGCTCTATGTCTTTGTGGCGACCAATGCCTGGTGAGTTATTTACGCCCCAGCAATATTGACGGTGCCAAACACAGTTGGGCGATCCTGGCGCTGTTGGTTAAACGCTTGCGCCGCGCTTGGCCTCAAGTTTCGATTACCTTGCGCGGGGACAGCGGCTTTTGCCGGCATAAAATGCTGGGCTGGTGCGAGCGCAACGAGGTCAATTATATTGTCGGATTAGCCAAAAACCCGCGTCTCAACCAGTTAAGCCAGCCCTGGACAGATCAGGCCAAAAGCCAATTTGAAGCCCAGCAACACAAGCAACGGTTGTTCACCGAGCTGCACTATAAGGCGGGGAGCTGGAAGCGCCAACGCCGGGTGATCCTCAAAGCCGAACACATGAGCCAAGGCAGCAATCCACGCTATGTGGTGACCAATTTAACGGGTGACCCGCAACAACTTTACGAAAAAGTGTATTGCGCCCGGGGCGAGATGGAAAACCGGATCAAAGAACAACAGTTGGACTTGTTTGCCGACCGAACCAGTTGCAGCCTGTGGTGGCCGAATCAATTTCGCTTGTTGCTATCGACGCTAGCCTATACGTTGATGGCGGCCATTCGCAGGATAGCCCTACGCCATACCGAACTGGCACACGCTACTTGCTGCACAATTCGGCTGAAACTCTTTAAGGTCGGAGCGGTGGTGATCCGTAACACCCGGCGGGTGAAACTATTGCTTAGCAGCAGTTATCCTTGTCAAGCGTTGTTTCATTCGGTCTGCCAAAAACTATGCCCTGAATAATCCTAAAGTGTGCTGTTCCCGGCACGTTAAATAATGGGGTAAGGGGAAGCTGTGCCTGAAAAAAGGCAAATGCCATTCATTACAGACCTATTGCCTCAGTTAAGGAACAATACATACTCAATTCTATCTTCGGAAACTTTCTAACAGAAGTTTTTCAGTACTCGTGAGATATGCAGGCTAGAGCAAAGCAATTCTTCTGATCGTTTTGAGAAGTTTCGGGTTGATACACTTGATATGTCAGCAGCCTTTGATCGTATCTGTTCGCTTTCTGGCACTCCGGCTAAGAGGTTAGCCTTTGCTCCATTAGGGCCAAAACCTACATCAGCAGCAATGTGCTTATACTCAATTCAAACTGATTCGGCCATGCACTATCCTCAGCCAACCATTTATCACCCTGAATATTCTAAGGGAATTAGAAACAACGACTCTAGTTGCGCAATAAATGCTTATTGGATAAAACATGAAAGTGAGTTTCTATATCAGCTTTAAGTGGCTTTCGGTAGTATTGTTTGACAGAGCTATTTATCTATTCGCATGGTGAATTAACTTGAAATTCATTCTTGCGAGTCACTATTTGCCTCAACCAAAATGTTACTCTATTTTGTCACTCTGAAAAACATATCTTATTGTTTATTATTGTAATAATTAAATTAGAAAACAAGGTTGCGGTTAATTTCTGGAGTCCACTACGCGCGCGTACGCGAGGCTCGGAAAATAACGAAATCTTTATTGCCCAAAGTCACTTAACCCTTAGTTCGACGACCTTAACTAATCTTACGGAACGGAATAACTATGGCCCCAACTTTCAAGCCATCAAGGTAGTCTGCCCAAGACTGCATCATTTTATGGCGCTCTGGTAAGTGGGCGGTACGATTGTAGGCGCGTCCGTTTGGATCACGGACAGCATGTGCCAGTTGGTGTTCGATAAAGTCAGGGCGAAAATTTAAGACCTCATCCAAGATGGTTCGAGCTACCGCTCTAAACCCGTGAACAGTCATTTCGGTTTTATCAAAGCCCATACGCCTAAGTGCCGCCAATAAAGCCACATCTGACATTGCCCGTGAGCCGTTTGGTGTTCGAGCAGACGGAAATATATAGCGCCCATTCCCGGTTAACGGTTTTATGTTAATTAATATCTCAATAGCCTGTTTTGATAGCGGCACTATGTGTTGAGTTTGGGTTTTTGTAACCAGATAACGCCATTCCTTAGCCTCTAGGTCGATATGCCCCCATTCCGCCGCCCTAAGTTCGCCGGGACGAACGAAAACCAACGGGGCAAGCTGAAGAGCTGATTTAACGACAAAAGAGCCGTTATAGTCGTCTATTGCTCTCAATAGTGGTGCAACTTGCTTAGGGTCTGTCATTGATGCAAAGTTTTTGCCTTTTGCGGGTGGTAACGCACCGCGTAAATCTGTCGTTATATCTCGTTCAACCCGTCCAGTAGCTACCGCATATCTGAAAACCTGCCCTGTTATTTGCAGTGTTCTATGCGCTGTCTCAATCGTGCCGCGCGCTTCAACCCGTCTTAGGCAAGATAAAATATCCATTGGCTTAATATCCACTATGGGCTTACATCCCAACCAAGGGAAGATATTTCTCTCTAACATTCGTTTTGAGCGGTTGTTGTTATCATCCCAGCCGTCAATTTTCTTTTGCCCCCATTCTTCAGCAATGTGTTGAAAGCTCCCTAATACGGTTGATCCAGCATCAATACGACTTTCATTTTCAGCTGCTAATATCTGAGCTACTTTAATTTGCTTTCTGGTATCACTTGGGTCAACACCATTTGCTACCTGCTGCTTAGCAATACCTAACTTTTCCCTAGCTTGTTTTAATCCGGTATCTGGGTAAACGCCCAATGATAATGTTTTGCGCTTTCTCTCTATGGTGTAATCAAATCGCCACCATTTAGAACCGTTTGGCTTGACTAGTAAATATAATCCATCTCCATCATTGAGTCGCTTATCCTTGGAGTCTGGCTTAGCGTTACGTAAGGTGACATCTACCAGTAATTCTTTAGCCATTGCAGTAACTCCCTTTGTAGGAACAGTAATAATTAGAGGCTACTGTAAATGTTACTGCACAAAATGTCGAATATTATGGTATTTCTTGACACTTCATTAGACAATAAAAAACCCGCTATGACTTTAATCATGCGGGTTTATAATCTTTATGATATTTCTTGAAATGCTAAATTGGTGGAGGCGGGGGGAATTGAACCCGTGTCAAAAAATACAGTGACTACCCATGATGAAAATAATCAATAACTTAGGTAATCAGAATTAACTATGATTTACCAAGATAAATCTAAAATGTGCCAAAAAGTGTGCCAAGAGAATATTCCACAAGAGCTAATATAAAAACCAAGCTTCTTTTGATTGAGTAAACCACCCTACCCTCTCTTTTCCTTTTCAGTAAGATTCATATGGAAACGAAAAGCATGATCATCGCATTAAAAGAGCTGTATTTTATTTTATCTAATTGTTTTTAATATATTATTTACTATGACCTTCACGTTGCGTTGTATATCTTTGCATATGTTTGCACATCCGATTTACCCAACTTTTACCCACAACACTTAAAAGTTGTTTGAATGCTAAAGCCTAAAACTCAAGATAAAAAGCCAGCGTCAACAGCAAATTTTATGTTAAATATTGGACTGCTATGCTGAAAAACAAGGCTAATTTTTTTCGCCTTTTAAATGGATTCAATAGTCGTGCACCAGTATTTGAAATCATCCAAATTTCTGGTTACAACCGTTAGATCGTAAATTAATGCAGTAGCGGCAATCAATTTATCAAGGATGTGATTCGGGTCAGGTACGCACAAATTACCCCACAGCATCGCGATTTCTCCATCGACTCCCAGAATATGGTCCTGATATTGAATCAATAGGACATTAAGCCAGTTTTCTAACAACTGGGCTTGATGAAGATCGCCACGATGAAAAATAAGATCAACTCCACGACGCAGTTCACCGAGGGTTATCACCGATAGATAGGTGAGTTCACCGGATTGGATAACCTCTTGGAAAAAACTCTGGACACCAGGATTGGCTTTTTTCCCCTTTCGAATTTCACTGATAACGTTGGTATCAATCAAATACATCAGATGCCGTGACTAACTCATTCTCGCGCTGAAAATCACTATCGAGACCCACGTTGGGAATACTCAATATAGCTTCGGCAAAGCTTTTCCGTTTTGGTTGTAACAATGCTTCAGCCAAAATCGCACGATGTTCTGCCTCGCTTGAACGATGGTGCATCACCGCCCTTGTTTTAAGTGCTTTGATTAGGGTTTCATCCAAATTTCGGACGACTAAACTAGGCATTTTAACCTCCACCTTTTTACATAAATCGCTATCAATGATAGCATGATTTTCATTTCCCCTGCTCGTAGTCTCATTCCAAAGTTGTATCAAGCAAGAAATGCTAAAATCATTGGCTACCTATCAAGGGAACAAACATTAACCTTACAGAATAATTTGCCATGCAAAACAGCACACCCTACGACGCCATTGGCGGGGAAAACGCCCTCCTCCACTTGGTTGACCGTTTTTATTTTTACATGGATACCTTACCTGAATCACAAGGGATACGCGCATTGCATCAGAACGGTTTAACCTCAGCCAAAGACAAGCTGTTTAAGTTTTTGTCTGGCTGGTTGGGCGGTCCCAACTTATTCATTGAAGAATTTGGTCATCCGATGCTGCGTGCCCGCCATCTTCCCTTTATAATCGGCGAAGCTGAACGCGACCAATGGATGCTGTGCATGGATAAAGCCCTGGCGGATGTAGCCATGGATTCGCAACTGAAAATCAATATTCAGAATGCGTTACAGCAACTGGCAACCCATATGATTAATCAGCTGCCGCAATAGTAATCTGGTATCAGGTTGCTTTAATATCTATCATTTTAAGGGACATAGTGAATTAATGTTCTGTTGTATATTCGCTTGGGAGTAACCTTTGCCCAAAATAATGAATCGACAAATTGTTAGATAGTAAGCATCATCAAATTCGCTGTAAATTTTTGTTATAAAAATCATCCTATCGAAAATATGACTACGAGTACCGTTCAAGACATTGCCAAACAAAGCCGCTTCGCGGCGCGCCAGCTATCCTCAACATCCGAAAAACTTCGGAATCTTGCCCTGTCGAACATGGCCGACTCTCTGGTATCGATTAAGGATAAGATTCTGGACATTAATGCCCAGGAAGTATTGGCAGCCCGGCAAGACGGGCAATCGGATGCAATGATTAAGCGTTTGATCCTTGACGATAAAGTTTTTGACTACATGCTCTCTAGGCTACGAAAAGTCGCCCAACGACCTGACCCGCTAAACCGTATCCTGGAAGGCCATACCAATCCTGCCGGACTTCGGGTTTACAAGAAATCGGTGCCACTTGGCGTGATCGGTATTATTTACGAGTCGCGCCCTAATGTCACCACCGATGCCGCTGGCGTCTGTATTAAAAGCGGCAATGCCGTCATTTTACGGGGCGGATCGGGCGCGATACAAACTAATAGCATTTTGACTGATGCCATGATTGCAGGGGCTGTTAGTGCGGGGCTTCCGCAACATGCTATTCAAATCATCCGCACTCCAGGACATGAGGCGGTTGGTGAATTGCTC